>NZ_JBIURK010000002.1:0-756965 GCF_044740745.1 Pseudomonas sp. NPDC088322
AGCGCAGGGGCCGTATGTGGGAGCGAGCCCTTTTTTGGTTACTTTTTTGGGGCGTTTGCCAAAAAAGTGACTCGCCGTAAGGGCGAAAGGGGCCCTAACAGCCACCACAGAAAACGGCCATTAGCTGTTCTCCACGAAAGGCTAACTAGTAATCATCATCTAAAAAACAAAACCTGATAAAAATCAGTATATTAGAGCATAAACCTAAGCCAGCATCTAAAGTCGAAAGATCACGACCCAAGCAACTCCGGAGTATTGAAATTCGACAACCTGGGATCCCCCACAGCACAGTCCAACCCACAGCACCCCCCAACCCCCACCAGAGCCCGCTGCAAACTCCGTTCCCCCTCCAGCCAAGCCCGCCGCAACAACGGCAACACCCGCCGAGGCAAAACCGCAAACATCGGCTGCCAATACCCCCCCTGACGCACCATCGCCGGCAAATCCTGCCCAACCGCAAGCTCAAGCAAATCCTCGATCAGGCGACGGTCAATCAACGGCGCATCACACCCCAACACCACCACCCAGTCATGCCGAGCCACCGCCAACCCCGCAATTACCCCAGCCAAGGGCCCCGGATAATCCGCCTCGGCATCAGCCACCAACTGATCAGCATACCCACGGTACAGCTGTTGATTTCGGTTACAGGAAATCACCACATCATCGGTCAACGGCCGCACCACCCGCTGCACATGCGCCACCAACGGCTCCCCACGCCACTCCAGCAACCCTTTATCGCGCCCGCCCATACGCGCCCCCCGGCCACCGGCAAGGATCAATACAGAACAGGCAGGCAATCGCGCAGACATAAAAAAGGGCTCCTGGCAGTCAAGCCAGAAACCCTCCCATGTCACACCCAGCTTGTCCAGTCAGCCGCGCTCGCTTGCCTCAACGCCAGCCTTGCGTCGCCCAGCCAAGCGCATCACTACCACGAAGAACACCGGCACAAACACCACCGCCAGCGTCGCGCTGAGCATGCCGCCAATCACCCCGGTACCGATCGCCTGCTGGCTCGCCGAACTCGCACCGCTGGCAATCGCCAACGGCACCACGCCGAGAATGAACGCCAGCGACGTCATCACGATCGGCCGCAGCCGCAGCCTTGCCGCCTGTACCGCGGCATCAACCGGATCATGGCCCTGATCGACCAGGCTCTTGGCGAACTCGATGATCAGAATGGCGTTCTTCGCCGACAAGCCAATCAAGGTGATCAAACCAACCTTGAAGAACACGTCATTGGGCATGCCGCGCAGCGTTACTGCCAGCACTGCACCGAGCACGCCTAGCGGTACCACCAGCAGCACCGCAGTCGGGATCGACCAGCTCTCGTACAGCGCCGCCAGGCACAGGAACACGATCAGCAGCGACAAGGCCAGCAACAGCGGTGCCTGGCTGCCGGACAAGCGCTCCTGCAGCGACAGCCCCGTCCACTCCAGCGCAGTGCCGGCGGGCAATTGATCGACCAGGCGCTGCATTTCGTCCATGGCGTCACCTGAGCTGTAACCAGGCGCTGGCTCGCCGCTGATGGAAACCGCCGGATAACCGTTATAGCGGGTCAATTGCACCGGCCCGGTGACCCACTTGGCCTGTACGAACGCTGCCAGTGGCACCATCTTGCCGCTGTCATTGCGCACGTGGATCTTCAGCAAGTCCTCGACCTGGCTGCGCTGATCGCCTTCGGCCTGGACCACTACCCGTTGCATGCGGCCCTGGTTGGGGAAGTCGTTGACGTAGCTTGAGCCCACCGCGGTATCCAGCACTGAACCGATATCAGCGAACGAGATGCCCAGCGCGTTGGCCTGACGCCGGTCGATTTCAAGCTGAATCTGCGGGCTTTCTGCCAGCGACGACTCACGCACGTTGACCAGCAGCTTGCTCTTGCCGGCCTCGGCCAGGAGTTGGTCACGGGCGGCCATCAGTTGCGCATGGCCAAGGCCGCCGCGGTCCTGCAGGCGCAGCTCGAAGCCGGTCGACTCGCCGAGGCCGTCGATGGGCGGCGGCAGCACCGAGAACGCCACGGCGTCCTTGATCTGGCTGAACGCCTGATTGGCCCGGTCCGCGATGGCTTGCGCGCTGTCGGCAGCACCGCGCTCGGACCAGTCCTTGAGCGTGGTGAACGCCAACGCGGCATTCTGCCCGCTGCCTGAGAAGCTGAAGCCAAGAATCAACGTGGTATTGCCAACTCCAGCCTCGCCGCTGTTATGCGCCTCGATCTGCGCCGCCACCTGTTCGGTGCGGGCGCGGCTGGCGCCCGGCGGCAGTTGGATGTCGGTGATGGTGTAGCCCTGGTCTTCGGTCGGCAGAAACGCCGTCGGCAACTGGCTGAAGCCATATCCCAGCACCGCCAGCAACACGCCATACAGCAGCAGATAGCGACCGCTGCGCTTGAGCGCGTGCACCACCCAGCGCTGGTAACCGTCGCTCATGCGCTCGAAACGGCGATTGAACCAGCCAAAGAAGCCCTTGCTGGCGTGCTCGCCACCTTTGGCTACCGGCTTGAGCAGGGTCGCGCACAGGGCAGGGGTCAAGCTCAGGGCAAGGAAGGCCGAGAACAGGATCGACACCGCCATCGACACCGAGAACTGCTGGTAGATCACCCCCACCGAGCCTTGCATGAAGGCCATCGGCAGAAACACCGCGACCAGCACCAGGGTGATGCCGACAATGGCGCCGCTGATCTGGCCCATCGCCTTGCGTGTTGCCTGCTTGGGCGGCAGGCCTTCCTCGGCCATGATCCGCTCGACGTTTTCCACCACCACGATGGCGTCGTCGACTAGGATGCCAATGGCCAGAACCATGCCGAACAAAGTCAGCACGTTGATCGAGAACCCCATCGCCATCATCACGGCAAAGGTCCCCATCAGCGCCACCGGCACCACCAGGGTCGGGATCAGCGTGTAGCGGATGTTCTGCAGGAACAGGAACATCACCGCAAACACCAGCAGCATCGCCTCGAACAGGGTCGTGATGACCTGCTGGATCGAGACCTTGACGAATGGCGAGGTGTCATACGGGATGTCGTACTTGACCCCGGCCGGGAACAGCGGCGCCAGTTGCTCCATCTTTTCGCGAACCAGGGTCGCGGTCTGCATGGCGTTGGCGCCGGGCGACAGCTGCACGGCAAAGGCCGTGGACGGTTTGCCGTTAAGGCGCGTGCCGAACTGGTAGTCCTGCGCGCCGATCTCGACCCGGGCGACATCGCCGACGGTCACGCTGGAACCGTCCGGGTTGGCCCGCAGGACGATGTCGGCGAATTCCTGCGGCGTGCTCAGTTGGCCCTTGACCACCACGTTGGCAGTGATTTCCTGGGTTGGCCTGCTCGGCAGATCGCCAATGCTGCCGGGTGCCACCTGAGCATTCTGCGCGGCGATGGCCACCGAGACGTCGTTGGGCGTGAGGTTGAAGCCGATCAGCTTGGCCGGGTCGATCCAGATCCGCATGGCCCGTTCCGAGCCGTACAGCTGCGCCTTGCCAACACCCTTGAGGCGGCGGATCTCGTTCATCACGTTGCGCGCAAGGATGTCGCTGAGGGCAGTTTCATCGAGGCTGCCGTCCTCGGAGGTGAGGGTGGCCAGCAACAGGAAACCGGTCGAGACTTTTTCGACTTGCAAACCTTGCTGGGTGACCGGCCGCGGCAAGCGCGACTCGACCACCTTGAGGCGGTTCTGCACATCGACTTGAGCCAGGTCCGGCTGAGTCCCCGGCTCGAAGGTGGCGGTGATGGTGGCGCTGCCCAGGCTGCTTTGCGAGTTGAAATAGAGCAGGTTGTCGGCGCCGTTGAGCTCCTGCTCGATCAGGCTGACCACGCTCTCGTCCATGGTTGCAGCGGAAGCACCCGGGTAGACGGCATAGATCTCGATCTGTGGCGGCGCCACGTTGGGATACTGCGCCACCGGCAGCTTGGGAATGCTCAGCGCCCCCGCAAGCAGGATGAACAGCGCTACGACCCAGGCGAAAATCGGCCGGTCAATGAAAAACTGCGGCATGAATCAGGCCCTCACTGGCCGTTGTGCTGGACGATGGGGTTGGCGTCAGCTTTTGGGTCAACCCGCACCTGATCGCCGGCCTTGATGTGTTGCAGGCCTTCGATTACCACGCGGTCGCCAGGCTGCAGGCCTTCATTGACGATCCAGCGATCGCCCTGGGCATTGCCCAGGACCACTTCGCGGGCAACGACCTGGTCCTGCTGATCGACCAGCATGACTTTGGCCACGCCTGCGCTGTCACGCAGGATGGCCCGCTGCGGCACGCTGATGCCCTTGGGTTGTACCGCCTGCTCCAGGCGCACGCGCACGTAGCTGCCGGGCAGCAGGTCGAGGTCCGGGTTGGGGAATTCGCTGCGCAGGGTGATCTGGTTGGTGCTCGGGTCGACACTGATGTCCGAGAACAGCAGCTTGCCCGGCAGCGGATAGGCACTGCTGTCATCCTGAATCAGGGTGGCCTTGGCTTGATCCTCGCCGACCTGGCTTAGCTCACCGGCCCGCAGCGCCCGGCGCAGGGCGGTCAGCTCGCGGGTCGACTGGGTGACGTCGGCGTGGATCGGGTTCAATTGCTGGATCGTCGCCAGCGGCGTGCTTTCGTTCTGGCCGACCAGCGCGCCCTCGGTGACCAGCGCGCGGCCAATGCGCCCGGCAATCGGCGCGGTGACGGTAGCATAACCCAGGCTCAGCCGGGCGCGATCGAGCGCGGCTTTGGCCTGGGCAACTTCGGCGTCGGCTTGCAGCAAGGCGGCGTGGGCGTTGTCGTATTCCTGGCGGCTGACGGCCTTGTCGGCCACCAGCTCGCCGTAGCGTTGATCCTGCAGGCGCGCTTGATAGCGGGTCGCCTCGGCGCGGGCCAGGGTGGCGCGGGCGCTGTCGAGGTCTGCCTTGAACGGCGCCGGGTCGATCAGGAACAACACATCACCCTGTTTGACGTCGCTGCCCTCGCGATAAACCCGCTTGAGCACCACGCCAGCCACCCGTGCACGCACTTCGGCGGTGCGCGGGGCAAGGATGCGACCGCTCAGTTCGCTGGTGATCGCCAGCGGCTGGACCTGCACGGTCTCAACCCGCACCTGCGCCGGAGGCGCTTTGTCGTCTGGCTTGGCAGCGCTGTCGCAGCCGGCGAGCAGTACACCGAGCAGCGCCAAAGGCGCCAGATGGCGCAGGGGGAGTGTTGGATAGTTAGACATACGCAGCTTTCCGATAATGACCGGCGCTATGCTAAAGCACCTGGCCACTAATAAGCTGTGAAGCACTGTAGGGCGTATGTGAAAAAGTGTAAGGAAAACGGCTGCGGCTGCGTAGGATCTATATCCTCATTGCTTACTTCCCTCAGCCAAGTTACTTATGCCGAACATTCTTCTGGTTGAAGACGACAGCGCGTTGTCCGAACTGATTGCCAGCTACCTGCAGCGCAACGATTTCCACGTCACCGTCATTGCTCGCGGCGATCAGGTGCTGGACGAATGCCGGCGGCAGCGGCCTGATCTGGTCATCCTCGACCTGATGCTGCCCGGCCTGGATGGTTTGCAGGTATGCCGTTTGCTGCGCCAGGAATCACAGTGCCTGCCGATTCTCATGCTGACTGCCCGCGACGATAGCCACGACCAGGTGCTGGGCCTGGAAATGGGCGCTGACGATTATGTCAGCAAGCCCTGCGAGCCGCGGGTGCTGCTGGCCCGAGTACGCACCTTGCTGCGTCGCAGCAGCGTCAATGAACCGCACCTGGAAAGCGATGTGATCCAGGTCGGCGGGTTGCTTATCAATCTGGCCGAGCGCACGGTGAATTGGCGCGGCGAGGCAGTCGAGCTGTCCAGCGGTGAGTACAACCTGCTGGTGGTGCTGGCGCGCAACGCCGGTGAAGTGCTCAGCCGCGACCGCATCCTGCAACAGTTGCGGGGCATCGAGTTCAACGGCACCGATCGCTCGGTGGACGTGGCGATCTCCAAGCTGCGGCGCAGGTTCGACGACAACGCCGGCGAAGCGCGCAAAATCAAGACCGTGTGGGGCAAGGGTTACCTGTTCAGCCGCGGCGAATGGGAGTACTGAAGGCACCATGCTGAAGATTCTGGTACGCCTTTACCTGCTGATCATCGTTGCCTACGCCGGCGCGTTGTTGTTGATCCCCGATGCCATCGTCGGTGCTTTCCATGAACGTTTCATGGCCTTCAATCAAGACCAGGCCAGGGGCGTGCAAACCCTGATCGTGCGCCAGTTCCAGCAGGCACCGGCTGAGCAATGGCCGGCTGTCGAGCGTGAAGTGGCGGATATTTTCCGCCCTTTGCAGGTGCAACTGCTGCGCTGGGATCAGGCTGCGCTAACGGCGCCCGAACGCGAGCGCCTGCAGGCAGGCTTGCATGTTGTGCGCCTGGGCGACTGGGGTTACTACCGAACGGCAATGGCGGCGCTGAACAGCGAGTGGCTGGTAAGCCTGCACAGCCCGCCCGATCCGGTGGACATCAACCTGCTGTCCTGGGGCGTGACCGTGCTGATCGGTGCCGCCTTGCTCGGCTGCCTGTTGGGCTGGGTGTGGCCACACTGGCGGGATCTGCAGCGGCTCAAGAAAACCGCGCGGCGTCTCGGCGAAGGGCAACTAACCGCGCGCACGCAGATATCTGCGCGCTCCAACATCGGTGAACTGGCCGGTGTGTTCGACACCATGGCCAGCGACCTGGAGCGGCACGTCAACGAACAACGTGAACTGCTCAATGCCGTCTCGCACGAACTGCGCACGCCGCTGACCCGGCTGGATTTTGGTCTGGTGTTGCTGTTTGACGAAGTGCCGCCAGCCAACCGCAAGCGCTTGCTGGAGCTGGTCGGCCACGTTCGCGAGCTGGATGAGCTGGTCCTTGAGTTGTTGTCCTACAGCCGGCTGCAAACCGCCGGGCAGGCCAACGAACGGGTGGAAGTGTCGCTGCTGGAGCTGGTCGACAGCGTCCTTGGCGGTTTTGCCGAGGAGCTTGATAGCCGTGGTGTTCAGTGGGAAGTCAAAGCTGACGCCAACCTGCCGCGCTTTGTCCTCGACCCGCGCCTGACCGCCCGCGCCGTGCAAAACCTAGTACGCAATGCCATGCGTTATTGCGACGAAAAGCTGCTGCTGCGCCTGCGCCTGGAGGACGGCGCTTGTCTGCTTACGGTTGAGGACGACGGCATCGGCATCCCGCAGGAGGAGCGCGAGCGGATCTTCCAGCCGTTCTATCGGCTGGACCGCAGCCGCGATCGCAATAGCGGCGGCTTTGGCCTGGGCCTGGCGATCAGCCGGCGGGCAATCGAGGGGCAGGGCGGCACACTTACGGTTGCCCAGTCGGCGCTCGGCGGGGCGCAGTTCCGCATACGCTTGCCGGCGGCTTGAACATCGCCGGCAAGCGGCGTACCGTTTGCGGGCCGTTTCTCCCAGGAGTCGTACATGCAAGGCAAGGCCCGCAAGATCGTTCAGGCCATCTGCTACGAAGTCATCGCCGTGGCCTGTGTAGCCCCCGCCCTGGCGCTGATGTTCGATGCCGGCATGGCCCACTCGACGGCGCTGTCGGTGCTTATGTCCGGGGTTGCGATGAGCTGGAACATGGCCTTCAACTGGGCGTTCGAGCGCTGGGAGGCGCGCCAGGCCAAACGCAAGCGCACTGTCCTGCGGCGCATCCTCCACGCACTGGGCTTTGAAGGCGGGCTGGTTGTGTTGTTGCTGCCACTGGTGGCGTACTGGCTGGATATCAGCCTGTGGGCGGCATTGCTCACCAACCTGGCGCTGTTCGCGTTTTTCTTCGTCTATGCGTTCGTGTTCCAGTGGGGCTTCGACAAGGTCTTCGATGTGCCGCTCTCGGCGCAGCAAGCCAAGTGTTGACGGCTTGTAGCGCAACAGGATAAGTTCCTTACCCATGAATACCTTCCCGCAGCGTCGCGCCCTGAACATTATTATTACCGCCATTATCGGATTGGCGGGCTAGCGCGTACGTGCACCTAACCCGCCCTGGAGGCGGGTTTGTTTTCTCTGACTCCTGGGCAATACCGCAACCACCAGGAGTCATCGATGACCAATCTCAACGTCAACCCGCGTCTCACGCCCGCGCAACTGCTAACCGAGCAAGTGCGGCGTATTCTTGCTGCGCCGGTGTATGACCTGGCCATTGAAACTCCACTGCAAGGCGCTGCGGCGCTGTCGGCCAGCCTTGGCAACCAAGTCCTGCTCAAGCGCGAAGACCTGCAACCGACGTTCTCCTTCAAGATCCGCGGCGCTTACACCCGCCTGTCGCGCCTGACCGCAGCCCAGCGCGAGCGCGGCGTGATCACCGCTTCTGCCGGCAACCATGCTCAGGGCGTCGCCCTGGCCGCTGCCCATCTGGGTTTGCAGGCAACTATCGTCATGCCCACCACCACGCCAACCCTGAAGATCGAGGGTGTGCGTTCGCGCGGCGGTAATGTGGTGTTGCATGGCGAAAGCTTCCCCCATGCGCTGGCCCACGCGCTGCGCTTGGCCGACGAGCATGGCGCGACCTTCGTGCCGCCGTTCGACGACCCTGATGTAATCGCCGGGCAAGGCACCGTAGCCATGGAAATCCTCCGCCAGCAGCCGGGCGCGCTGGATGCGATCTTCGTGCCGGTGGGTGGCGGTGGCCTGATCGCCGGCATTGCTGCCTACGTCAAATACCTGCGCCCCGAGATCAAGGTGATCGGCGTCGAACCGCACGATTCCAACTGCCTGCAAGCGGCACTGGCGGCGGGCGAACGGGTGATCCTGCCCCAGGTCGGCACCTTTGCCGATGGTGTGGCGGTGGCGCAGATCGGCGCGCACTGCTTTGAGCTATGCCGGCACTTTGTCGATGAAGTGATCACCGTCAGCAGCGACGAGCTGTGTGCGGCAATCAAGGACATCTATGACGACACCCGCTCGATCACCGAGCCATCCGGCGCGCTGGCCGTGGCCGGGATCAAGAAATACGTCGCCCGCGAGGGCGCAAAAGGGCAAACGCTGGTGGCGATCGACTCCGGCGCCAACGTCAACTTCGACCGCCTGCGCCATGTTGCCGAGCGGGCCGAGCTGGGTGAGCAGCGCGAGGCGATCATTGCCGTGACCATTCCCGAGCAGCCCGGCAGCTTCCGCGCCTTCTGCCAAGCGCTGGGCAAGCGCCAGATCACTGAGTTCAACTACCGCTTTTACCCAGGCAAGGAAGCCCGCCTGTTCGTGGGCGTGCAGACCCACCCGCTGACTGACCCTCGCGAGCAGTTGTTGGCCAGCTTGAGCGGGCAGGGCTATCAGGTGCTCGACCTGACCGACAACGAACTGGCCAAGCTGCATGTGCGCCATACCGTCGGCGGGCACGCTGCCCCAGGCAGCAATGAGCGGGTGCTGCGCTTCGAGTTCCCGGAGCGGCCAGGGGCGTTGATGGGCTTCCTCGAGCGCCTGGGCAAACGCTGGAACATCAGTCTGTTCCACTACCGCAACCATGGTGCCGCCGAAGCGCGGGTGTTCGCCGCGCTGGAAGTCCCCGACGAGGAGCTGGCAGGCCTGCCGGCTGCGCTGGATGAGATGGGTTACCGCTACTGGGACGAGACCGATAACCCTGCCTATCGGTTATTCCTCGGCTAGACCGATAGTCGGTCTGCCTGGCGGATTGATCGTTGCTATGGATCAACACTGTGGGCCGCGATTGGGCAGATTCTCAAGGTAGACAGACCTTGAGGATCCGCCCCCATGAGCAGCACCTTTTTCATCCCCGCCGTGAATATCATGGGCATTGATTGCCTGGACGAAGCGATGACTGCCATCGCTGGCTACGGCCTGCGCAAGGCATTGATCGTCACCGACCAGGGCCTGGCCCGGGCTGGCGTTGCCGAGCGCATTGCCGGCCTGCTCGCCATGCGTGATATCGATGCCGTGGTGTTTGACGGCGCGCGGCCCAACCCAACCATTGCCAACGTCGAAGCAGGCCTGGCCGTGTTGCAACGTGAACACTGCGACTGCATCGTCTCGCTGGGCGGCGGGTCGCCCCACGACTGCGCCAAGGGCATCGCCCTGTGCGCTACCAATGGTGGGCGGATCAGTGACTACGAAGGGGTTGACCGCTCGACCAAGCCGCAACTGCCGCTGATTGCGATCAACACCACCGCCGGCACCGCCAGCGAAATGACCCGTTTCTGCATCATCACCGACGAAGCCCGTCATGTGAAAATGGCCATTGTCGACCGCAATGTGACGCCGATCCTCTCGGTCAACGACCCGGCGCTGATGGTTGCCATGCCCAAGGGCCTGACTGCAGCCACCGGCATGGATGCCCTGACTCACGCCATCGAAGCCTACGTTTCCACCGCTGCCACGCCGATTACCGACGCCTGCGCGCTAAAAGCCATCAGCCTGATCAGCGACAACCTGCGCCAGGCCGTCGCCGATGGCAGCGACCTGCAGGCGCGGGAGAACATGGCCTACGCGCAGTTCCTGGCAGGCATGGCCTTCAACAATGCGTCGTTGGGGTTCGTGCATGCCATGGCGCACCAACTCGGCGGCTTGTATGACTTGCCCCATGGCGTGTGCAATGCGGTGCTGCTGCCGCACGTGCAGCGCTTCAACGCCAAGGTCAGCTCGCCGCGTTTGCGCGACGTCGCCAAGGCGATGGGGATCAAGGTGTGTGGGCTGGATGCAGAGCAAGGCGCTGGCGCAGCGATTTCGGCGATCGAGCACCTGGCCGTGGCGGTTGGCATTCCTGCAGGCCTGGCAGAACTCGGCGCGCGTATGCAGGACGTGCCGCTGCTGGCTGAAAATGCGTTGAAGGACGCCTGTGGCGTGACCAACCCGCGCACCGCCAGCCAGGCGGAAATCGAAGCAATCTTCCGCGCGGCGTTCTGAGCTGTTCCAGCGCGGCCTGGCCCCACGCGGGGCCAGGCCGTTTCAGCGCTCGCGCATGAAAAACCCGGCGACAAACTTGCGGAAGGTCTCCAGGCTTTTGAAGTCGGCGTAACGCTTGAAGTGCTCGGTGTCGGGCTCCGGCCCGACCGGCTGTTCCAGCAGTGACACTGACAACACCCGGTCCTGATCCGAGGTCAGCACCAGCTCATCCATCACCTGGCCTCCAATCACCGGGCGGCGCATCAGCACCTTGACCCCTTTGCTGGCCATCCAGTCGATCAGCGACACCAACGCCTTGAGCGGTTCACGTTCTTCGTCGCGGTACACCGGGAACAGATGCGCGCGTGACAGCACCGGCACGCTGGCAACGTGGATCAACTCATAGAAGTTGCTCCCGGCAGTGGCCGGCGAGTACAGCGCCAGGGCCAGCAGCGGACCGCTGGTGCGGTTGCCACCCCAGTACAGATGATGGCCCTGGAAGTCGAAGCCATCCTCACTGCGGGGATTGAACAGCTTGCGCCCCTTGATCTGGTCGACGCAGTCGAGCAGCAAGCCATGCCGACGGTGATTGCCGAACACCGTCGCCTCACGCAGGCGTGCTTTGAGCATCATCATGTGCTTCATGTCCAGCCGCGTTTCCAAATAGTTGCTGGCCGGCACGCGCTCGAGCAATGGGTAACGGCTGGCCACGCTGCGCAGCTCGGCGAACTGCGCGGTGAGGTCCTTTTTCAGGTGGCTGGCATAGACGTTGAGGCCGCTGATTTCGATCCAGGTCAGCAGCAGCGACAGTAGGTGCTGTTGTGCCCGGCGTTCGGCAGCCTCGTTGACCGGGCCGGCGGGGCCTTGCTCGCTGGCCTTGCGGAAGTCGCCAATCAGGCCCAGCGGCGTGTCCGGCGCTAGCCACGCGGGCGGCGGTGTGCTCTCGTGGCGGCTCTGTTCAGCCTCGCGCTCATCCTTGCTGAACGGGCAGCCAGGGGTATGTTCGGGGGTGTCCGGATTATTGCGCAGGACCAGCCTGCCAGTATCGCCATTGAGGGCAATGTTAAGCACTGGCAAGGCGTCCTTGCGACAGTCACAGGCCAGCCACTGGTTGGCGCTGCGCACCTTCATCAGCATCTGATTGGCCTGCAGCACCGCCGGCCCGGTCAGGCTGCCGGCAGCAAAGCCTGCCAGCAGTTCTTCCTCGGCCAGGGTCAGGCTTCGCACCAGGCTGGCGTTTTTTTCGATGATTCGCATGTGGAGCAGCTCCCAGCTACAAGCCCCAAGCTTCAAGCAAAGCGCGGCTGCTTTCAACTTGAAGCTGGAGGCCGACCCCTTGCAGGCGGCTAGAAGATGTAATCGGTGGTCAGGAAGCTCGACTGGCGATTACGGATGATCTCGCTGATCAGCTCCTTGTTGGCCTCCTGGAACTTGGTGGCTACCAAGGTACGGATCGAGAATACCCGCAGTGCGTCGTGCACCGACAAGGTGCCTTCAGCGCTGTTCTTGCGCCCGTTGAAAGGGTAGGTGTCCGGCCCGCGTTGGCACTGCGCATTGAGGTTGATCCGGCCAACCTGATTGGCGAAGGTATCGACCAGGCTGCCAATGGTGGCCGGGTCATTGCCGAACAGGCTGAGCTGTTGACCGTAGTCGGAGTCGAGCACGTACTCGATCACCGTCTCCAGGTCGCGGTACGGCACCACCGGTACAACCGGGCCAAACTGCTCTTCTTGATAGACGCGCATGTCGGCGCTGACCGGGTAGAGCAGGGCAGGGAAGAAGAACGAACCGCGGCTCTGGCCACCACCTTCATTGAGCACCCGTGCACCTTTGCCAGTGGCATCGGCAACTAGGGCGTTGAGGTAGTCGACCTTGCCGTGCTCGGGCAGCGGCGTCAGCGCCACACCCGGGGCCCACGGCATGCCAGGCTTGAGGGCAGCCAGTTTACGCTGGAACTTGTCGAGGAACGCGTCGACCACATCCTCGTGCACGAACAGGATCTTCAACGCGGTGCAACGCTGGCCGTTGAACGACAACGCGCCGGTGACGGCTTCGTCGACTGCATTGTCGAGGTCGACCTGGGGCAGCACGATGCCTGGGTTCTTGGCATCCAGGCCCAACGCTGCGCGCAGGCGGTGCGGGCGCGGGTGGAGTTTTTTCAGGTCGCTGGCGGCCTTGTGCGTACCGATAAAGGCGAACACATCGACCTTGCCGCTGGCCATCAACGCGCTGACGGTTTCTCGCCCGCGGCCGTAGATCACGTTGATCACCCCCGGCGGGAAGCTGTCGCGGAACGCTTCCAGCAGCGGCCTGATCAGAAGCACGCCGAACTTGGCCGGTTTGAACACCACGGTATTGCCCATGATCAACGCCGGGATCAGCGTGGTGAAGGTCTCGTTCAACGGGTAGTTGTAGGGCCCCATGCACAACGCTACGCCCAGCGGCGCGCGCCGGATCTGGCCGAGCGTGCCTTGCTCGAGCTCGAAGCGGCTGGAGCGTCGGTCGAGGTCTTTCAGGGCATTGATGGTATCGACGATGTAATCGCAGGTGCGGTCGAACTCCTTCTCGGAATCCTTGAGGTTCTTGCCGATTTCCCACATCAGCAGCTTGACCACCGCCGTGCGTTGCTCGCGCATCCGGTCAAGGAACGCCTGCACATGCTCGATCCGCTCGGCCACACGCATGGTCGGCCAGGCACCGCGGCCTTTGTCGTAAGCGTGGACTGCAGCGTCCAGCGCCGTCAGTGCAGTGTCGGCGTCCAGCAACGGTGCGCTGCCGAGGATGACTTGCTGCTCTTCATCGCCATGCTTGAGCCAGATCGGGCTGCGCACGGTGGCCAGCGGGCCAGGCCACTGGCGCAGTTCGCCATTGACCAGATAATCGCGTTGCTCCAGCGGCGGCCCGAGGCGCCAGGCCTCGGGGATGTCATCGGCGGTTGGAAACAACGAATCGAGCAGACTGTCCATGAATACTGCACCTCACGATTAGTGTATGGGTGAAACGCTTCAGCTGTCCGAGCATGCGCCCGCACGAGGAAAAACACCAGTCTGGCTCAACATTGCCCAACCTGCGCCGATACACAATCAATCGACCTGCGACCGCGCATTCATGATCAGTGCTTTCCTCGACCAAGATCCCTCAGTGCCCGCCGCCAACCCGGTGCGGCGCGGTATCAACCGCCTGTTGCCGGTAGGCTTTGCCTTGATCGGTATTGGTCTGTCAGTTTTGCTGGGCCGCATAGACATGCAGCGCCAGGAGCTCGAGCAGGTGGCGCATGTGGCTACACAATTATCGGGGGTGAGGGTCGCTCTTGAGGCGCAGTTGCGCGCTGCGTTTGGCGAGACCGAGGGCATCGCCCAGCTGATCACGGCCGATGGCGTGATCAGCGCCGAGCACTTTCGAGGCATGGCGCGTGAGGCGCTGGCCTCGGTGCCGTACATGCGCCATGTGGCCCTGGCCCCAGGCGATGTGATCAATGACGTGCACCCACGTGGGGGCAATCTGTCCGTCATTGGCCTGGACTACCATACCCTGCCTGACCAATACGCCATGCTCGAGCTCGCCCGGCAACGGCAACAGCCTGTACTGGCCGGCCCGGTCAAGCTCCACCAGGGCGGTGAAGCGCTGATTTACCGGCGCCCGGTGTTCGTCAACGGCAAGCGTGGGGTCAAATTCTACTGGGGCAATGTCTCTACCGTTGCCGATATCGACCGTTTGCTGCAGGCCGCCGGTATCGGCCCGGAACTGCCGATTGACCTGGCCGTGCGCGGCAGCGACGGTAAAGGTGCCGAAGGCGGCATGATCTGGGGCAATGCCGGGCTGTTCAAGGAGCCGCTGCTGACGCAGACCGTCGAGGTGCCGGGTGGCCGTTGGCAATTGGTCGCCGAACCTCGCGAAGGTTGGCCTGCGCTGGCCTTGTTCACTTCGCCGCTGTTCCTGTTCGCCCTGAGTTTTACCGGCTTGTTCAGCTTGTTCGTTGCTCAGCTCAACCGTAGCCGGCGTCTGCTGCAACGGCGTAACCGCGAGCTGCGCGAGTCGCAGGCGCAGCTTGTGCGGCTGGCCCACTACGACACCATTACCGGGCTGCCCAACCGAGTGTTGTTCCAGCAGCAGTTGGCCGCTGCCATCAATCAAGGCCATGGCCTGGCTGTATTGATGCTGGACATCGACGGCTTCAAGCAGGTCAACGACAGCCTCGGCCACGCGATGGGCGACCTGTTGTTGCAACAGGCTACGGCGCGGTTTCTGCAAGAGCTGAACAAAGGCGATCGGGTTTGCCGCATGGGCGGTGATGAGTTCGTGTTCATGCTGCAGGGCAGCCAGAGCCAGGTCAGCCAGCAGGTGCAGGGGATCCTGCGGGCGTTGCAGCGGCCCTTCGATCTCAACGGCAACGCGGCGCTGGTCACCGGTAGCATCGGCCTGGCCTGGTGCCCGCAGCAGGGCAATGATGTCGACAGCCTGCTGCGTCATGCCGACACCGCGATGTACGTCGCCAAGGAAAACGGCCGCAATGCCTGGCGCCCTTACCATCCGGACATGACTGCACGCCTGCAGCAGCGTCTGGAGATGGAGCGCAACCTGCGCCGCGCCTTGCAGGACAATGAATTCGAGTTGTGGTATCAGCCCAAGATCGATCTGTTCAGCGGCCGGGTAGAAGGCGTCGAAGCGCTGCTGCGCTGGCGTGATCCGGTGCATGGTCTGGTGGCGCCGGGCGAGTTCGTGCCTTTGGCCGAGCAGACCGGTTTGATCATCCCGCTGGGCGAGCGCGTGTTGGAACTGGCCTGCGCGCAGTTGGCCAGCTGGCGCAACACAGACTGCTTGCCAGGACCGCTGGCCATCAACGTTGCGGCGCTGCAGATCGAGCGCAGTGATTACGTCAGCAGCCTGGCCGGCGCTTTGGCCAGTCATGGGCTGCCAGCGCAGTTGCTGGAAGTGGAAATTACCGAAAGCCTGTTGATGGAGAGCCAACAACAGGCCTGCGCCGTGCTCGCGCAACTGCAGGCAATGGGCGTGGCGACTGCAGTCGATGACTTCGGTACCGGCTACTCATCCTTGGCCTATCTGCGCTCGCTGCCCATCGATCACCTGAAGATCGATCGTGCGTTCATCAAGGACCTGCCTGACGATGATGACGCGGTAGCCGTTGCCCGGGCAATTATCGACCTGGGCCATGCCTTGGGTTTCCGGATCACCGGTGAGGGGATCGAAACCCAGGCGCAGTACGACTTCCTGCGCAACGCAGGTTGCGATCAGGGGCAAGGGTATCTGATGGCGCGGCCGATGCCCGCAGCCGCCCTGCAGGCGTGGCTGGCAGCGCGTCAACGCAGCCCAGTCAGTACAACCTGAAAGATAAAATTTGACGCCATAAAAGCATGCGCCATGCTGTCAAAATGCCGCTTGCAAAGGGGCTACCTTGCATCTTTAATTGTTACCAATTATGAGTGCGAAGTCATACAGCTATTGCATTAACTTTCAATAAGTTAGGCGCGTTTTCCTGCGCGTTGATGATGACCCTGCGTTTTGCCTGGATGGCTTTTGCCAAGGACATTGAAGAAGACATGAAAGAGAACCTGCAGGCAGTTGCTCGAAAATTCATCTCTCCCTCAATGCGCTACGAGATGCGGCATGTCTCGAATCGGTTACGTGATGTGCTCAGCCGTGCCTGTGTCTGGCGCTGGGAAGTCAGCCGCTTTCGGCTCAAGCAAGAGAGCCCTTATCAGATCCTCTACATCGGCAGAAAGCAGCAGCGCGAAATGGCCAAGCTGTTGATTGCCGGCAAGGGCCAGGCCGCTGTCGCCGAAACGTACGCGGTGGCGCGGTCAGGTGGCGCCGATCAAACCGTGGTGATCAGCGAAATGCCCACCAGCGGCGCGTTGTCGGTGCCGCATTATCTGAGCGCCGTGGTGCCGCTGGGTCGTCCCCTGGAAGACATCACCGCCCGCTATGACAGCGAACTACGCCGCAGCATTCGCAAGCACCGGCCGCTGTACCAGATGCGCCAGACTCTCGACGATGCTGAGATCGCCATGGCTGACCGTGAGCTGTTGCGTCCGTACGCCACTGCTCGCCAGGGTATTCATGCTGCCCAGTTTGCCACTGAAGAGGTGTTTCGCATTGCCAAGGGTGTTGGCCGCCTGGACCTGATCACGCTGGGCGACGACGTGGTCGCCTGCCATCTTGGCTGCGAAATCACTCGCGGCGGCAAGCGCTACTGGAGCACCCTGCGCTTTGGTTACTGCGAAGCGATATTCAGCGATGCCAAGAAGCTGCGTGAGGTCAATTCCATCACCACCTACATGGCCCTCGAATGGGCGTTGGCCAATGGTTATGACTATTACGACATTGGCCTGTGCCTGGCGCGTCCAGATGATGGTCTGCTCAAGTGGAAGCGGCGGCGGGGCGGGGATGTCGATTCGCTGGGTAATCATGCCTATATGTTTGTGCGCTTGCCCAAGACGGGAGCCGCACAGTTTCTCTGGGATACGCCCCTGTTCGCGGTCGAGGGCAACAAATTGACGTTGCACCTGGGGCTGCCCGAAGGGCCCAGTGATGACGAGGTCGCCAGCCGCTACCACGAGATGGTGTTCGGCGGGCTGCACAAGATCTACCTGTACGGCGGCCACGGCCATGGCGAAGGGTTTTTGCAGACCCTGCGCAGCCGCTATGCCAGCTTGCAATCGCCCCCCACGATGGAGCGGGTTGTGTCCACCTAACGGCCGCTAGTCAGGACGAATTGGCGCACCAACCTGTGTTGAACCCGTCCTGTGGGAGGAGGCTTCATGCCAAGCAATATCTCGAATTTCAGTGGCCAGCCAGCCTCGCGCCAGCACACCTGGACGCTTGCCGCATATCGGAACATTGCCCGGCAAAAGTTGGCGCGGTCAGCTGCCAGATCCCTGCAGAGCCTTGCGCTAAAGAGCTGGGACATCGCCCCGGGTGAGCGCACCATCACGCCACCGGCAATTTGCCTGCCTGATCAAATGCAGCGGGTAACCGGCTGGGAGTCGCGTTTTTTCCCCTATGTGCATCCCGGCCCGACCATGGCCGGCGGCATCCAGGTCGAACATGGCCCCACCCGGGGCTATTTGCTCAAGGATGTCTGGCTTATCGATGGCGTTCTGTACAAGGACAACGCCAGCCTGTGGCTGTCGGCCAAGCCGCGCACCCTTCCCGGGATCACGGTGGAGCACGAGATCGAGCGCGCAGCGATCTACTGCACGCAGAATGGTAATTCGTGGTTTGGCACCTGGCTGATGGAAGACTGCGTGACCTATGCGCTGGCATGCGATGAGGGAGTGCCGGTAACGACTGCGCCCTCGGCACGCTTGCCGCTGTTCACTCAGGCGCCGCCCTATGAAGCCTGGTTGGGGATGAACCCGCTGCGCCTGCACACGGCCTTCTTCCGCGAGCTGGTCCTGTTCGATGACCAGAGCCACAACCGCAGCCGGCATGCACGCTATCGCGCCATGGGCGACAAGTTGCTATCCCATGTCAGCCATGCGCCGCATCCGGGTGTGTTCTTGCTGCGCGGCGGCGCTGGCGAGCTGCGCCTGCTGCGCAACGAACTGGCGATTGCCGAGCACCTGCGCACTCAGTATGGCTTTCGCGTCATTGACCCGCTGCGCAACGATGTGCCCACCATTGTGGCGGCGTGCGCGGGTGCCAGGATTGTTGCGGGTGTCGAAGGCAGCCAGCTCGTCCACGGCGTCAACGTATTGCGAGAGGGCGGAACCATCCTGACCCTGCAACCACCCAACCGTTTTGTCAGTTATTACAAATACTTGGCAGATCGCGATGGGCAACATTTCGCGTTTGTCGTCGGTCAGCCAGAAGGTGACGGCTTTATTATCGATAGGGATGAACTTGACCGAACTCTCGATCTGCTGCCAGCAGGCTAATACCCCGTTGCCTGGCAATTGTGCAAGTGGATGTCTATTTGGCACGTGTTAGATGCAATTGATTACATTGCCTTCTCGTTTATGAAACACCTGCAGAAAATATATATCGCCAAGCGGAATAACCGCGCCGCGTTTGCTAACCAGTTAAACTCTGAATTGCGCCTGCGCAATGGTCCATTGACGCGAAATGTTCGCGTTACAGCGGGCATCACGCCCCGCTTTTACCGCGGAGATTAGCGAACATAGGCGCTTTTGACCGTTGTTAGCTGATTAGGCAAAACAGCATATTTCAGTTGTCGTGTTTTTGACGAAAACAGTGCCCCCCGATTGAGTTTTATTATGGTGTCGGATCATTGACGTAATATCATTGTGCCCATAAGCTCATTTCAACACCCCATGCGATCTGCACCCAACTCATCTGTTCTTCCTCTTTCTGGAGGGGATTATGCGTTCGACCCTGTTTATCAAATCGATTTTCCTGCTGGTGCTGTTAAGCGGTGCTGCTCGTGCCGCTGATTCATATGTAAGCCAGAACAGCGTCATCCCGCTGACGACAGCGGCATGGTTGTTTGCGTTTGCAGTTGTGGGTTTTGTCGCCGTCGCCAATAGAAGAAAAATCTGATCGGCTTCAAGCGTTTGGCTGGTTTTCAATTGTGTGGGTGGGCGCCAGGTCTGATCGATCAAGATAGAGCAGCAGGGTTGGCTAGGAGCGGCTTGTCAATTCTCAAAGCCTAGCTATATTCCAGATGCCAGTGGCGCTAACGCCGGGTGATTGACAGGGCATTGCGGCAACGGCCGTAAAGCAGCGCAGAGCCGCTGCAGCGGTGGCAATGCAGCTTTGCAGTAGAGCGAGAGGTTGTGCGTAGTTCTCATTCAGTGCTCTTTTGACGGCCGCCTGGCCGGAGGGACCCCCATGGTGCGTTTGTTAGGTTCACTGGTCTGCGTACTTGCGGTCTGGTCCGGTACGGTCAGTGCCGATGAAAAGAGTTCGCCTTATCTGCTGAGTCCGGGCGACAAGGTCACTGTTTCGGTGTGGGGCGATAACAGCCTGCGCCAGGAAACCAAAGTGCTGCCCGACGGCAGCATCACTTTCCCGCTGGCAGGCCGAGTTGATGTCGCTGGGTTGGATGTCACCACGGCGGCAAGCCGTGTCGCCCGCCAACTCGAAAAGTACATGCCAGACCCCAACGTCAGCGTCGTGGTAACTGAGGTCAACGGCAACCTGGTCTATGTGCAAGGCAAGGTGATGAAGCCCGGCCCGGTACAGATGTCTGGGCCGACAGCGGTGCTGCAGGCCTTGAGCATGTCCGGCGGCCTGGACAAGTTCGCCGATGAAAGCGCGATCAAGGTGATCCGCCGTGTCGGCAATACCGAGCGGGTCTTGCCGGTGCGTTACAAGGATTTGGTTTCGGGGCGTGATCTGTCCACCAATATCCAACTTCAGGCTGGCGATACGCTGGTCGTCCCTTGAGCGGGCTGGTTAGCGCAAAATCGACCGTGCCGCTGCTTCGCGCAACAGGTGTTGTAACGGCAATCTGCATGTTGCCGTACTCGGCCTCGGTCCACGCTGCCGTCTGGCAGTCTTCGGCAACATTGCCCAGCACTGTCGAATACGACAGCAACCCGCTATTGCTCAGCTCCCAGGAGCAAAGCGTGGTGCGCACCATCATTGCGCCCAATTACAGCCTGGTTGGCAAATACGATCGCGATGAGCTGCGCTTCGGCCTGGGCCTGACGGTGCTGCGCTCATCCGACAAGTCGGTGGTCGATGACCGCGAAGACCCTAATCTGAGTATTGGCTGGCAGCGTGAGACCGAAACCGGTGGTTTTGGCTTGCATGGCCTGCACAGCGAAAGCTCGACACTTTCCGGCACAGTGCTTGAAACCGGTGTGGTCACCACTGACGGCACCCAGAAGCTGTATTCGCTGATCGGCAACTGGAACCGCGCGCTGACCGAGCGGACCACCCTGGAAAACGAAACCACCTACAACCGGGCCCGCTACGACATCAACACGCTTACCGGCTACGACGAACTGGCCAGCGAACTGACCCTGACCTACGCCTGGAGTGCGCAGACCCAGTTCTTCACCGGCATCACCGCCAGGCGCTACGAGCCTGACGATGACACCACCGCCAGCGCTTCCAACAGCTACGCGCCGGTGGTCGGGGTCAAGTACCAGTTCTCCGAGCGGCTCGAGGGCACCCTGCGCGTAGGCGTCAACCAGGTCTCTGGTGATGGCGGCGGGCGCCGCGGGGAAGGCGGTGCATCGCTGCGCTACAACGGCGAACGGCATGACGCCACGTTGACTGCCGAACGCAGCACGGTGGCCAGTGCCGAGGGCGGCTTTGCCGAAGTCGACGCCGTGCGCGGAAGCTGGAGTTATGCAGTCGATGAGCTGACCCGGGTCGGCGTCGACGCGGCCTGGCAAGACAGCAAGGGCCAGACCCCGAATACCTTGCAGACCTACGGCGTGTGGGCCAGCCGGGAGCTTTCGCAGTTCTGGGACGTGCGCTTGTCCTTGATGCACCGCGAGCGCAAGCAGAACGACCTGGGTGACGCCGTTGGCACCATTGTCGGCCTGACTCTCACTTACCGAATCCCCGACCTCTGACGTTCAGCCTGGTGGCCACTATGAAGTCTGAATACGAGCTTTCCCTCAAGGATTACATCGCCATCATCAAGGACCGTGCGCTGCTGCTCGGGGTGACCATCGTGGTCATTCTGGCCATCAGCGTGGCGATCGCGCTGAGCGTGCCACCGTTGTATCAGTCCACCGGCACCATTCTGGTCGAGTCGCAGCAGATCTCGCCCGAACTGGTCTCGGCCAACAACAGCAGCTTCGCCGATGAGCGCATCGAGGTGATTCGCCAGCGAGTGATGACCCGCGACAATCTGCTGCGGATCATCGACAAGTACCAATTGTTTGCCGACAAGGGCCGCCAGTTCAGCGAGTCGGACAAGATCGATCAGATGCGCAACACGATCGTGGTCAACACCCTCAGCACCTTCGTCAAAGGCCGCGGTGAAACCACTGTAGCCTTCAACGTCTCTTTCGAGCACAAGCGTCCCGAGGTGGCTCAGGAAGTCGCCAACGAGCTGGTCACGCTGTTCCTCAATGAAAACGTCAAGCAGCGCACCGAGCGCGCCACTGAAACCACCGAATTCCTTACCCAGGAGGCAAACAAGCTGGGCGCTGAACTGGCCACCCTGGAAAATCAGCTGGCTGACTTCAAACAGGCGCACGCCAACACCTTGCCTGAGAACCAGGCGTTGCGTATGAGCATGTTGTCCCGCGCCGAGCTTGAATTCCGCGAGATCGATCGTGACTACAAGGCAGCTCAGGAAGAGCTGCGCTACCTTGAAGTCGAGCTGTCTGCCGCCAACGCCGGTGTCACCAGCAAAGCCGATGGCAGCCGCGGCGGTGCAGCTGACTTGCCGCAGGATCTGCCCAGCCTCAAGGCTGAATACGCTCGCCTGCTGACCACGTACACCGAAGCCCACCCCGATGTGATTGCCGTCAAACGTAAGATCGATGCGCTGCAGGCGGCAGGTGGCGGTCCTAAAGCGTCTTCGGGCGTCAGCCTCGAGGTTGCCCGCGCCCGTACCAAAATCGGCGCCGCGCAGCAGCGCATCGCCTCGCTGGTTGAGCAAAAGCGTCAGCTCTCGGCCAAGATCGAAGGCTACGAGGCTGAGATTCTCGAGGCGCCGCAGGTCGAACGCGGCCTGGTCACGTTGATGCGCGACCACGACAACGCCCGCAAGAAGTACGAGGAAATCCGCGCCAAGGAAATGGGCGCAAAAATCACCGAAAGCCTGGAGCAGGAAAACAAGGCCGAGCGCTTCGTTCTGCTCGAGCCGCCGCTGTTGCCGGAAAAACCAGTCAAGCCCAATCGCAAGAAGATCGTCGCCCTCGGCGCGGTACTGGCACCGGCTGGCGGCGCGGCACTGGTGATGCTGATGGAAATGCTCAACCAGCGCGTGCGCGGTGTTGGCGCACTGGAAAGTGTGGTCGGCAAGCGGGTATTGGTTGCGGTGCCGTTCATCGCCACCCAGGCTGAACTGGCCAAACGCAGGCGCTGGCGAGTACTGGCGGTGCTTGCTGCACTGGCACTGGTGGCTATCATGTTACTCATGGTCCACCTGTTCTACATGCCATTGGACCTTCTGCTTTATAAAGCTATGGCTCGGTTTGAATAGGGAAAGCAGCGATGGACAGACGTACGCCGGCTACTGGAAGCAACCTTCATCCTGTAACAGCGAGTGCCGCGCAACCAGCACCGGTGCTGCAGCAGCCCGAGGCTTTGGGCCAGTTCGATTACGTCAACACCACAGTGGTGCCGCTGCGCGCGGAGCACCTGGAGCGGCATCGAATCGTCGCCTACAACAAGAACTCGAACATGAGTTGGGCCTTCGACCTGTTGCGCACGCAAGTGCTGCAAACCATGGAAGAGAACGGCTGGCGGACCTTGGCGATCACTTCGCCAACGCCTGAGGCCGGCAAGACCGTCCTGGCCATCAACCTGGCCATGAGCATCGCCCACCACACCACCAAGACTGCGCTGCTGGTTGATTTCGACCTGCGCCGGCCGCGGGTCGGCAGCAGCCTGGGCTTGCCGATGGGCAAGGCGCTCAACGAATACCTGAACAATCAGGCTGGGCTGGAGGAGGTGCTGGTCAACCCGACCCTGCCGCGCTTTGTCGTGCTGCCGACCCGTGAGCCGGTGCCATTGTCCACCGAGGTGCTGTCCTCGCCCAAGGTGAACAACCTGATCCATGACCTGCGCGAGCGTTACGAGTCACGCATCTGCATCTTCGACCTGCCGCCGTTGCTCAGCTCCGACGATGCAATCACCGTGCTGCCCAAGTTCGACTGCGTGCTGCTGGTGGTCGCCAACGGCAACAACAGCAAAAAGGAAATCGAAGACTGCCTGTACCACCTGGCCACCGCCAACCTTATTGGTGCCGTGCTGAACAAGGCCGAAGCGCAGACCCGCTCTTACTACTGAGTAGTGTTCAACCCTGACCAACCCTTGGTGTTTAGCGCCAGGGGTATTGCTGCTCCCAGTTCCAGGCATGGCCAAGGATGTCATCAAGCAGTGGGTACTGGGTGTGCCAGCCGAGGATCTGTCGTGCTTTACTCGCGTCGGCCACCAGGCTCGGCGGGTCGCCGGCGCGGCGTCCTGCCTCGATGACATTGATTGACCGCCCCGTGACACCGCGAGCGGCAGCTATCACCTGCTCCACGGAAAAGCCCTCGCCATTGCCCAGGTTGAACGCCGTACTGGCGCCACCGGCCTGCAGGTAGTCGATCGCCAAGGCGTGCGCCGAGGCGAGGTCGTTGACATGGATATAGTCGCGGATGCAGGTGCCATCCGAGGTACTGTAGTCGCGGCCAAACACGGTCACTGCCGGGCGCCGACCTGAGGCCGCCTGCAGGATCAATGGGATCAGATGAGTTTCCGGCTCATGACACTCGCCCAGCATGCCATCGGGGTCAGCCCCAGCCGCATTGAAGTAGCGCAGGCACACCGAGCGCAGCCCGTAGGCGCGATCGAAGTCTTCGAGCATCTGCTCGACCATCCATTTGCTGCGTCCATAGGGGTTGATCGGCGCCTTTGGATGGGCCTCGTCGATCGGCACATACTGGGGATCGCCGTACACTGCGGCGGTCGACGAGAACACCAGCTGCCTGACGTCTGCCTGCATCATCGCCTGGAGCAGGCAGAGCGTCGCGGCGACGTTGTTCTGATAATACTTGCCGGGGTCACTGACCGATTCGCCCACCTGGATGAACGAGGCGAAGTGAAACACCGCATCGAAGCGATGAGAGGTAAACAGCGCATCCAGTGCTAGCCGGTCGGCGATGTCCAGATTGACCCAGACGACCCCACTGTGGGCCGGCATGACGTCGGCGACCACAACTTGATGCCCCGCCAGCAGCAAGTGCTTGACCATATGTGAACCGATGTAGCCTGCGCCGCCGACAACCAGAAACTTCATCCAATTCTCCTGGAATCTGTAGTTGTTCCGTCCACTCCTGGGTGGGTCAAACAGGTGCATCTAAGGCGGGTCGAGCAAACGCGGACTAAAGCTGACTTCTGAGAGGGTAGGTGGCAAAAATGGCTATTTCAAGAACAGCCAATTACTCATGTGCTGGCCATCGAAAGTGATCACATAGCGCCCGTCCTCGTAGCTGACGGGTAACTGCTGCTGTTTGCCGGTATACAGCTTCAAACCAGGCCCAGCCTTGATGCTGACGCGACCTTGCAGCGGCTCGACGTGAAACGGCGTCATGTCATCCGGGCGCGGCACCGCGCGGGTGCCCAGCGAGATCAGCAGCTCGCGTGACTGGCTGAACGGTTTGCCATCCAGGCTTTGCACGGCCACGCTCGCGTATGGCGTTTGCAGGTCGAGACCCAGTTGCGCAAGGCTCATCGAACGCCCGCCCAACCAGCCGGTCGCCGCTTGGGTCAGCGGGGTGTCGATGGTATACACGCCTTGCTGCCAGTTGCGTTTGAGCTCGCCAGTGTCAGAGCTGGACTCGCTGGCATCGGCTGCCAGCAACGATTGGTCCGGGTCCTGCAGCACCTGCGCGCCCGCAGCGATGGGGCTGGGCCGCAGCCAGGGCAGCTCGGGGGAGGCCGGTAGGGCGATCTGCAACTGGCCTTTTTCCATTGCGCTGCGCAGCAGGACCGAGTTGGCCGGGGTGATCAGGCGGTTGAACAGGGTGGCGGGTGAGGGCGCAAAGACGTAGCGGGTCTGCGCGGGCTGCACATCACCGCGCCGGTAGAGCAGGGCGGCGGCGGGCATGGTCGCCATCAGGCCAGGGTCGTTGTAGGCGTTCCAGTTGTCGGCGCGGATCCACTGGGCAATGAAAGCCTGCTGGCTGTAGGCGTACTGCATCATCGCGTCCCAGCCCTGATGGCTGGCGGTGCCGGCAATGTACAACGGCAGCGAGTGACGATCGGGGCTGGGGAACGGCTGGGCGTTCCACTCGGTCACGCTCATCGGCAGGCCGGCAACCTGCGCCGCAGCCAGCCAGTTAACAAGGTTGTCGCTGGTCAGCGGGTTTTTTTCCAGCTGGCCGCTGGCACCGTAGCTGTGGGCATCGATCATATCGCCAGAGGTCAGCGCCGGTAGCGTACTCAGGCCATTGCCGCCCCAACTGCTGGTGGTGACGATTGGCACTTTCACGCCGAGCCCGCGCAGGTGCTCGATCAGGCTGACGTTGAACTGGTGCTCGAGGTCGTTGAGAAACAGCTTCGACGGGCCAGGTTCCCAGGCACGCCAGGTGCGGTCTGCCGGCAAGTCGTGGCGCTGGGCAAAGGCTTTGGCCAGCTCCATGTAGCGCTGACTGTGGCGCGGTACGCCCTTGTCCGGCAGCAGCGCGTTGCCATAGTGCTGGACGATGTCGTTTTCATTGGTCAGCAACAGCGCAGCAATCGCCGGATCATCCTTGTAGGCCATGCCGGTGTAGGCGTTGACATGGGTGACGTACTGCTCGGCAAAGCGCTTCATCGCTTGCTGGATCGAGGCGTTGACGTAGGCATAGCCTTTGAGGTCGATGTAGTTCTTGCCCTTGGCCAGCTCGGCGAAATCGCTGATCTGGTCGTTGATGGTCAGTACCCGTTCGACGTGCATGTCCAGCCAGATGTAGATGCCTTCGTCCTTCAGGCACTTGATCCACCAGTCGAGCTTGCGCAGCGATTCGGCATTGAGCTGTTGGGTATCGCGCAGTTTGCTGACATCGCCAAAGATATTCGGGCTGACCCAGGGCGAATCGTGATGGTGCAGGCGGATCAGGTTGAAGCCCAACGCTGACAGGCGCTTGGCCTGTTGCTTGATCTCGTCGTCGGGGGTGTTGTACAGCGCATAGGCAGACAGATTGGTCCCCCAGAAGCGCACAGGGGTGTTGTCGGCAAAGGCCAACTGCTCGCCGTCCGCCTTGACGAAGCCGCGCTTGCCGGCCGGTTTCTCACCGGCATTGAGAAATGACAGATCGACCGGAGCGGTGCGCCAGTCGAGCTGGTCATCCGGCCAACTGTTCGGGTCGGCCAGGCCAAAACGTTCTTCCGTGGTCTGGCCAATGTCGATATCGCCGCTGACCGTGAGCGTCGCCTTGATCTGCTGGCGACCGGGTACAATCGGGTCCTCATAGAAAAACGCACGTATTTCACTGGGGTCGCCGCGTTCCATGAACACTCTGGCCAAGGCGGGCTGGAAGCGCATCTCGATGCGTCGGCCATGGGCATCGTTGCCCCACGACCAGCCACTGTTGCCCGGCAGCAACACCGGCTTGCCCATCTCGCCGGCAATCAGCGCCGGGTCGAAGTTGAACACGATGCCGCCGCCCATGATGTCGGTTTTCCTGCTGTGGGCGTCAAGGGTGATGTCCCAGCTCAGGGTCTGTGCCTGCGGCTTGGCGATGCTCGCGGTCAGATCAAAGTCGAGGTCCTTGCTCTTGCCCATCAGGCTGTAGGCATAGGGCGCATTGACCTTGAGCGCGGTGTAGAAGCCTGTCCAGCTCCAGTCCGCGCCCCAGAAGTCGAAGCGTGACGCCATGACCGGGCCGCCGCCACGGGTCAGGCTCGGCAGGCCATTGCTTTGGTCGACGCTGACTGACCACTCTGCCGTCCACGCCGGCAGCGGCAGCAGCACCAGAGCGAGCAGGGCCGAGGCCCGCATGAGGGGGCGCATACGCAGTGAGGTCATTGTCATTACCTGGATTGAAGGCTGGCGAATGCGCTACCGGCTTCGGCCTGGCGGGCACGGCGCACCATCTGTATGTAAGCCACGCTTACCCCGGCAATCGACCAGTACACGACAGGGATCACGGTAATACTGCTGACGGTGAAGATGATCACCAAAATGCCCAGCAACGTCGCCAACAGGGCGCGGCCGAGCAGGCGACCTTCTTCGTTGCGGTCGGGGAAGGCGCGCAGCGCCTTGCGCAGGCCGAACAGGATGCTGACGAAGAAGCCGACAAACAACGTCAGCCCGACCAGCCCGACCCGCAGGGCCAGGTTGATATAGGTATTGACGATGTCGATGATGCCTTCGCCCTGGATCATCGACTGCATTTCCGGGGTATTGCGGAAGTCGAACGAGCCAAACAGCGGATTGCGCTGGATCACGACCCATGAATTGTCCAGCAGGCGCTCGCGGTAGGTGATGTTCTCTTTTTCCAGGTTGCCAATGAACGGCAGCAGGTCGAGCACCTTTTCCCCGCCAGGCATCACGCTCAGCAGCGGCAGCGCCAGCACGCTGGCCATGGCCAGCAGGCTCAGGCGCTTGACCGCGTTGCGCCCGGTGGCGATGAATACGCCGACAATGACCACCGCACCGATCCACGGCCCGCGTGACAGCGGCACGATCAGCCCGGCCGCCAGCAGCAATGCGCCGAGCAGGCACTGCAAACGGCTGCGTACATAGCTACTGAGGAACAGGAACAGGCCTATCGCCACGCTGATCACGTAGCCCAGCGCAATCGCCTGGCCGGTGGTAGCACTGGCCCGCAGCGAGCCGCCGCGGCTGAGGTAGCCGGACATGCCCCACTGGGTGCCCATGGCATCGGTCAGCGCGTTGTATAGCAGCCAGTGGCGGGAAAACTCGGCCACGGCAATCAACGACAGCAGAAACGCCGCCAGCACGAACGCCAGCAGCGCATCCTTGAAGTCGCTGATCTGCTTCAGGCCGCGGCTGGCAACGTAGTAGGGCAGAAACACATCCGTGTACAAATAGAAGCTCTGGCGCAAGGTATCGGTCAGGGTGGTTTCGCGCAGGTACAGCAGGCCCATCAGAATCAGGCTGGCCGCCAGCAGCTTGTCCGGCAGGGTGCGGCCGAAGGCCAGGGTGTCGCCTTGCCTGCTCAGGGCAAGTGCGGTGGGCAGCAGCAGGCACAGCGACAGCAGGCGGATGTGGTTCATCTCGAACAGGTAATTGACCACGCCGAAGCCGGGTATTTCCACCGACGCCGGCGGGATCAGGAACAGCAGGATGAAAAACAGTGCCAGCACATTGTGTTCACGGCGCCGCACCACATACAGGATCACTGCGGTGGCGGCGGCATATAGCCAGAAGCTGTAGGAAAAAAACGCCAGTAGGGTCAGGCCAAACCAGAGGTTGCGGCGGCGCTTGAAGTCCGCCGGCGGAATGATATCCAGTGCCGGTTTGCGCGCCATCACAAACACCACGCTGGCCACGAACAAAATAACGATCAGTGCACGAAAATGTTCTGGCATTGGCTAGGGCACCTATCCCTGGATTATTGAGACTCGCATCATGGCTAATTGAAACTATAGTGACTTCTAGCCATTCAGTCAGAGATTGAAGTCATGCCGTCGATTGAAGCGTCCGCTGCCGTGAGCCTGCGCTCCAGGGCAATCTGGGCCGGAGCCTGGAACCTGGTGTCACTGCTGGCTTCACAGGGCATGCGGCTGGGCGGCAACCTGATCATGGCGCGGCTGCTGTTGCCGGAAATGTTCGGTGTTATGGTCATTGCCGGCACGGTTTCGATGCTCCTGCATTTGCTGTCCGACGTCGGTCTGCGGCAAAACATCATCCAGAGCACGCGCGGCGACGATCCGCTGTTTCTCAATACCGCCTGGACCGTGCAGATCGTGCGCGGTTTCGTGCTGTTTGGTCTGACCCTGCTGTTGGCACTGGCCGCCTGGTATGCCCAGCGGGCTGACCTGTGGCCTGCCGAGTCGGCCTACGCTGCCCCCGAGCTGCCGATGGTGCTGGCTGCCACTGGCCTGTCGGCGATCATCTGGGGCTTTCAGTCGACCAAGATAGATGTGGCGGTGCGAACTTTCCAACAGAAGCGCGTGGTTTTGATCGAACTGGCGTCGCAGTTCATCGGATTGCTGGCGATGTTGCTGATTGGTTACTTCACCCGTTCGATCTGGTCGTTGGTGCTGGCCGGGTTGATTTCGGCGCTGGCAGGCACCTTGCTTGGCCACCTGGCGATGCATGGCCATGGCAACCGCCTGCAGTGGGACCGCGACGCACTGCAGGAGCTGATCGTGTTCGGCCGCTGGATCCTGTTGTCGTCGATGGTCGGTGTGCTGGCGATGTACGGCGACCGCATGTGGTTCGGCGCGAGCATGACGGTGGCGCAACTGGGGGTGTACTCGATTGCAGTGTTGATTCTGGGCGCGATCCAGACCGGGCTGTTGCGCCTGGGCGGCTCGGTGGCCTTGCCCGCGTTCAGCGAGGCAGTCCGGGAAGGCGACATGGAGCGGCTCAAGCGCCTGTATTACCGGTTCAAGCTGCTGGTCGACCTGGCCATGCTGTTTACCTGCGGCGTACTGCTGACTGCCAGCCCGTTGCTGATCGGCTGGATGTATGACGAGCGCTATGCCGAAGCCGGCCCGATGCTGGCGATTCTGTCGTTGTCGTTCTTCACCCTGCGTTACACCATGTCGCATCAGCTCTGGGTGGCCCTCGGCCTGACCAAGTATCAGGCCATGGACAACATCATCCGGCTGGTTTCGCTGTGGGCCTTGTTACCGCTGTTGCTGGCCCTGGGCGGCGTCGAATACGCGATCTGGGGGGTCGCGCTGCACACCTTGCCGACTTTGATCCTGGTGGTCTGCGTCAACTGCAAGCTGGGCATGTTCAGCCTCAAGCGCGAGCTGGTGGTGCTGCCCATGCTGGCGGTCGGGGCGTTGTTCGGCGTTGCGGTCACGCATTTTTTCGCCTGGCTCTGACGCTTGTCGGGCCAGCTACTAAGATGTCAATAATCCACGGGCACAGGTCTTGGAATTATGGGGAAGCTTGAATTTTGCAGTCGGCTGTCCGGTCGTAGAGGCTTTCTTCGGGGTTTTGTGGTGTTGGGGATCGGCGGGGCGATGTTTGGCGTGAGTGCCAGCGCGGTGGCAAAGCCTGCCGAGAAAAAGGCCGGGTTCGTGGTGATAAACGGCTGGGTATTGCCTGCTGACTATTTTCGGGACGGGCCGGCATGATCAAGGACTATCAGGCAGACAAAACGCTGCGCGATGATTACGACGTGTGCATCGTCGGTGCCGGCCCAGCCGGCATCACCCTGGCCCTGCGCCTGGCCGCCGGCGGTTGGCGGGTGGTGCTGCTCGAAGCGGGCGGTCATGAATACACCCCGCAGTCGCAGGCATTCTACAAATGCACCTCGACCGGCCTTGAGCTGTACGCTGAAGAAACCCGTCTGCGCTATCTGGGCGGCACCTCAAACCATTGGGCAGGGCGCTGCCGCCCCTTCACCGCATCGGACTTCTCTGTGGCACCACCCGGCGAAATGCCCGGCTGGCCAATCGCCTATGCGGAAATCGAGCAGTACCTTGCTGCTGCCATGGACATCGTCGATCTGCCCGCAGGCGCCGAATTTCACACCATGAATGCCGGGCTGAAGGGCGGCGAGTTCGAAGCAGACCGGTTTCTGCTCAGCCCGCCCACGCGCTTTGCGCAAAAATACGCAGCAGCGCTCAACGACACCCCTGGCCTGGACGTGTTCATCAACTGCAACTGCGTCGATATCGAATTCGCTCAGGATACTGGCCGCGTCGGGGCTGTACTGGTGTCCGACTACAACGGCCAGCGCGCGCGGTTGCAGGCCAGGCACTTCATCCTCGCCACTGGCGCGATCGAGAACGCCCGGCAGTTGCTCAACAGCGAGTCGCTGCGCGCCGCTGGCGTGGTCAGCAAGGACGGCCCGGTCGGACGCTGCTTCATGGAGCACCTGAATGTCGATATGGGCACCTTTATCCTCAAGGACGGCGAGGATACTGAGTCGCGCCAGTACTACACCACCGACGCCTTCGTTGCCGAGTACCAGGCAGGCAAGGGCAATGTTTCCACGGCGGTGCTGGCCGATGTACAGACCTACGGCAGAACTGCCGAGGTGAAGCACTTTCTGGAAAACCTCGCCTGTGAAATGGGCGTGGCCAGCAAGGTCGAGTTCATCGCCAAGTTCAGTTGTCCTGGCGACGGCATCATCGGCACCATGATCGAGCAGTTTCCCAACCGGCAAAGCCGTATTTCCTTGCTCGACGAGAAGGATGAGCTGGGCGTGGCCAAGGTCAATGTCAATTGGGTGGTGAGTGCAGACGACCGGCATACCATCAAGTGCATCGGCGCCGAGATGGCCAAGCAGTTCGCCGAAATGGGCCTGGGCTTCGTCAAGCTCAACGATTTTGTCTACGAGAGCAGCGTGCCACTGAAGATGGCCCCGCATGCGCATCACATGGGCACCACGCGCATGGCCGCTTCGCCTGAATTTGGCGTGGTGGATGCTGACTGCAAGGTGTTCGCGACCGACAATCTGTATGTCGCCGGCAGCAGTATTTTTGCCAAGGGCGGCGCCTCCAACCCGACCATGCCGCTGATCCAGTTTGCCCTGCGCCTGGCCGATCACCTCAACGCCAGGCTCCGGGCAGCAAGCGGTGCGGTTGTTTGAACGAGTAGTTGCTTCACTGCGGTTGATAACGGGTTGGGTGCGCAAACGGTCGCAAGGACAAAACGAGACCGCAGACGCCTCAGCAACAGTCCAGGGATTGCTTTATTGGCGAGGCAAGCAGCATGTATGGATGGATACGCAACACAATCACGTCGTTTGTGTACTCGACCGGGCGCGGTGGCGCAGCCTATAAAAAAATCTGCAACCCCAATGCCCGTGACTGGGGCGCGTACATGGCGCGCTGGGGCAAGTTTTATTCGGTCGGTACCAATATCCACATCAACCCAGGCTGCAACATCACCGACCCGGCGCTGTTGCGCCTGGGCAGCAATGTCGGCCTGTCCGACTGCACCCTGATCGGCCACGATGCCGTGGTGGCATTGATCGAGGTGTGCTATGGCAAACAGCTCGATTCGGTGGGCTTCATCGATATCAAGGACAACTGCTTTGTCGGTCACGGTGCCATCGTCATGCCGCGGGTGACCATCGGCCCCGACTCGGTAGTGGCGGCAGGCTCGGTGGTGACCAAAGACGTGCCACCCGGCACGGTGGTGGGTGGTAACCCGGCCAGGTTCATCTGCACCACTGCCGAGATGATCCAGCGCGTCGAGGAACGCTGTAATGCCTACCCCTGGATCGACCTGATCAAGAAGCGCGAGGGCGCCTACGACCCGGCACTGGAACCGATGCTGGCCGAGGTCAGGCGCCAGTACTTCTTTGGAGACAACAACAATGGCTAGCAAGCCGGTCGACGTCATGGTCGTCAACTTCAACACCGGCGCCTTGTTGCAGCCGATGTTCGATGCCCTGCGCCGCGCCGACAGCGAAACCCTGGCCAGCTATCTGGTGGTGGACAACGCCTCGGTCGACAACTCGCTGGAACGCCTGGCCGAGGTCTGTCCCGAGGCGCTGCTGGTCAGCAATCGCGACAACGTGGGTTTTGGCCGCGCCAACAATCAATTGCTCGAGCACCTGCAGGGCCGCTATGCGTTGCTGCTCAATACCGACGCCTTCGTCGCCAGCGACACCCTTGAAAAAACCATCGCCTACATGGACCAGCACCCGGACTGCGGCGTGCTCGGCGTGCGCCTGGAAGGACGCGAGGGCGACCTGCAGCCGTGCTGCCGCTACTTTCCCACGCCCTTGAACGTGTTCATTGCGCGTACCGGCCTCAAACGCCTGTTCCCGGGCGTGAAGATGGTCGATGAAATGAACTGGGACCATGATTCGGTCCGCGAATGTGACTGGCTGCCGGGCTGTTACTACCTGGTACGGCGGGAAGTGCTTGATCAGGTCGGCTTGTTCGATCCGCGTTACTTCCTCTATTACGAGGAAGTCGACCACTGCAAGCGGGTCAAGCAGGCTGGCTGGAAGGTGGTGTTCTATCCGCACACGACGGTGGTGCACATCGGCGGCGAGAGCTCCAAGTCAGTGGCCAAGCTCGAGGCTGCCAGCCGGCAGATCTCGGCTTATCAGATCGAAAGCGAACTGCTCTATTTTCGCAAGCACCACGGCGTCTTGGGGCTGATCCTGCATATGCTGCTGGTGTGCGTGGGCGATCTGGTCCTGGCCCTCAAGGCCTTGCTCAAAGGCCGCGGCTGGCCAGCGATCAAGGCGTGCTGGCAGCACAACGTGGCAACCTGGAAGCTGCTGCTTGCCACGCGCCTGGCCAGCCAACCGACACGCTAGGAGAGCCCATGTTCGACAATATTCGCGCTGACTTGCAGGCCTACGGCGGCGACTGGGGCGCCCAGGGCTTCTGGGTGATGCTGGTCTACCGTTTTGGCCGCTGGCGTTACGGCGTGCGCCCGGCGCTGCTACGCAAGTTGTTTTCGCTGATTTACAAAGTGCTGTTCAAGTTTGTCCAGATCATTACCGGCATCGAGCTGCCTTGCGAAGTCGTGGTCGGGCGCAATTTCGTCATCGATCACTTCGGCGGCATCGTCATCAGTGGCTATGCTCGATTTGGTGACGACTGCCGAATTCGCAACGGCGTGGTGGTTGGCCTGAAGAACGTCAGCGAGCCGATTGCGCCGATCATCGGTAACAACGTCGATATCGGTGCGGGTGCAAAAGTGCTGGGCAACATCCGCATTGGCAACAACGTGGTGATCGGTTGCAACGCTGTGGTGTTGATCGATGTGCCGGATGACGCCCTGGCGGTCGGAGTGCCAGCAACCGTCAAACTGAAAAAACCTGCATTGTTGGCGCAGGATTGATGACAGCAGAGTGAGCAGGTGCGCGCGGTTGCGCTCCGGTTTGGCGAGTGAGGCTCATGGTGACAGGTATCGGCGTAGTGGTGATTGGTCGGAACGAGGGCTTGCGACTGGAGCGTTGCCTGGCCTCGCTTGCAGGGTCAGCGGAGCAGGTGGTGTATGTCGATTCAGGCTCCAGCGACGGTTCGCTGCAACGCGCTGCTGATCATGGTGTGGCAGTGCTGGCGCTGGATCTATCCATACCGTTCACCGCGGCGCGAGCGCGCAACGAAGGTTTCGCCTGCTTGCAGCGGCTGATGCCCGGGATGCGCTACGTGCAGTTCGTTGACGGGGACTGTGAAGTGGCCCGTGGCTGGTTGCCCGCCGCGCAGGCTTTTCTCGATGCCCAGGGCGATGTCGCGGTGGTCTGCGGCCGGCGCCGTGAGCGCTTCCCTGAGCACTCGGTGTACAACCTGCTGTGTGACCTTGAGTGGGACACGCCGATCGGCCAGGCCAAGGCCTGCGGCGGCGATGCGTTGATGCGCGTCGAGGCATTTTTGTCGGTGTCGGGCTTTCGCCCGGAGCTGATTGCCGGCGAAGAGCCGGAGCTGTGCGTACGCCTGCGCAAGCGGGGCTGGAAGATATGGCGGCTGGACGCGGAAATGACCTTGCATGACGCGGCCATGACCCGTTTCAGCCAGTGGTGGCAGCGCACCTTGCGCGGCGGCTATGCCTTTGCCGAGGGCGCCTGGTTGCATGGCGCGGCGCCCGAGCGGCACTGGCGGCGCGAGTCTCGCCGAGCCTGGCTGTGGGGCCTGCTGATTCCGCTGTTGATCATCCTGCTCAGCCTGGTGCTTGGGCCAGTGTGGTTGCTGCTGCTGTTGATCTATCCACTACAAGCGCTGCGGCTGGCCCGTCGCGGCGCTCGCTCACCGCGCGAGAACTGGCTGCAGGCGGTGTTTCTGGTGCTGGCGAAATTCCCCGAGATGCTCGGCCAGGTCAAGTTTTTGCTGAACAGGTTTGCCGCCGGCAAGTCGGGTTTGATCGAGTACAAGTGAGATGCCGATGATGGTTAGATCGTTAGCGAAAAGCGTGCTCGTGTTGCAACCGGGCTACTCGCTGCGGGCACTGAACAACAAATTCAAGCTGGTACTGGCGATGGCCAGGCAGTGGCCTGAGCTGAGCGCCTTCATGCAGCGCACCTCGTCGGTGCTTGGCAAGCAGCGCATGGCCCGTCTCGGAGTGGACTGCATCGGTGTGGTGCAATGGCCCTACATCAGCAAGTCCTGGAAGGCGCCGCTGCGCTTGAGTGTGCTGGCCTCGCACTATGAGGTGGTCAGCCGCTACCTGCCCACCTTGTTGTTGCTGGGGCGCGACGAGTCGCTGCAACTGTGCGACCTGTCGGCCTATTCGCCGGGCTGCAGCTTGGTGCTGGACCGGCCGATCTGGTTCAAACGCGAAGGCGAACTGGTGCTCAACCTGTTCCAGGGGGATCTACGGGTCGCGTCGCTGGCATTCACTCTGTGCCATATGGACGGCCAGTTGAACCTGGTAATCGGCGCGGTGCAGGGCATCCACAAAGGCATCGACAGCGAACGCTCGCTGGCAATCTATCGCGACCTGACCAAGGACTTCGAAGGCATGCGCCCCAGAAGCTTCCTGATCGAAGCGCTCAAGAGCCTGGCACGCACCATTGGCGTGACGCGGATCTATGCCGTGGCCGACGCCTACCGGCATCACCGGCATGCCTATTTCGGGGCAGACAAAGGTGAAGACCTGGCCGCCAACTACGACGTCATCTGGCTCGAGCATGGCGCGGTAGCCTCCGCGCATCAGGACTTCTACAGCCTGCCTGTGGCCGCGGCGCGACGCTCGGCCGACGACATCGCTGCGAAGAAACGGGCCATGTATCGCCGCCGCCACGCGCTGCTGGATCAGGTCTTTGCCAGCATCGAGGCGGCCATTCCCGGCGGGGTTGGCCAGCGTCAGTTGCACAGCCACCGGCAGCGGCTTGGCTCTGCACTGAGGCTGCCTGAAGATGAGCCGGCGATCGGTTCTCGAACCTTCAGCACCAAGGTCGCCAAGTTGATCCGCCTGCTGACCACCGAGCCGCGCGCAGATCAGCGCTTGCGAGCTTACCTGCGCAAGGCGGGTGTCTACCCGACCTTGCGCAAGATCGTTCGCGAGCTGCTCAAGCAAGGGCCGCGGCTGCTCTGGAAGAGCCCGGCGGCGACCCGCACCAAAGTGCCGCTGGCCGCGCCGGCGGTGGCTGCCAGCGAGCTGTTCCCACGGGATGTTCTGCTGCTTAGCGAATTCAGCGCCGACCAGCAGCCGAAAAGCCGCCCGGCGCAGTTGCAACGCATGTTTCAAGACCTGGGTTATCACTGTGTTTCGCTTGACTGGCGCGATGCTGGCGCCTGTCAGATTGCTTTGCAAACCTGCTCGGTGGTGATCTTCCACCAGCTACCGGCCGCAGCCGAACTGGCCCCGCTGTTTGCCGAGGCCAAGCGGCTCCAGGCCAACTGTTGGTGGGACAGCGACGAGCTGATCTTCGACCCGGTGGCTTATGGCCAACGCGACGATGTTGTCGGGCATAGCGAAGACACCATCAACCGCCTGCTGGCCGCCGTAAACCAGCATCGCCAGGCCCTGTTGGCCTGTGACCAGGCGCTGGCGGCAAGCCCGCCGCTGGCCACGGCCATGCGCGAGGCAGGGGCGAGCCAGGTGTGTCTGGTAGAGACCGCAGAGCAGCTGGGGCAAGTGTTTGCCGCGCCGCCCAGCAAGAGTGTGCGCCGTCTGCTCTCGGCCAATATCTTTTTTGCGCCACGCAGCTTTGGTGGCGCCACGGTCATCGCCGAACAGATGTCGCGGCTGACTGGCGCTACCGGCCGTTGGCAGCAGTTCGTGTTCACGGCCATCCCCGATACCGACGTGCCACGCTATAGCCTGTATCGCTATGAGGCGCAGGGCGCGGCAGTGCTGGGTATGGGCTTGTCGGAACAGATATCCGACCGGGACATGTTCGAGAACCATTCCACCGTGCCGATCTTCGAGGCCGTACTCAAAAGCGTCGCCCCGGACCTGGTGCACCTGCATTCGATCCAGGGCCTCGGCGCGCAGCTGGCCGATTGCTGCGCACGCGCCGGCATCCCATTTGTGGTGACCTTGCATGACGCCTGGTGGATCTGCGGGCGCCAGTTCATGATCAACGATCAAGGCCGTTACTGCGGGCAGACCAGCATTGACCTGGCGGTGTGCGCCACTTGCGTCGACGACGCGGCGCTCAACCAACATCGGCAAAAGCTCCTGGCGGACACGCTCAAGCAAGCCAACCTGTTGCTTGCACCGAGCCGCTTCTGCAAGGACCTGTACGCTGCCAACGGCTTCGATCCGGAGCACATCCAGGTCAACCGCAACGGCATCATGGCGCCGGCGGCCGGCTACCAGAAGCAGCCGGGGCAGACCATTCGCTTTGGCTTTGTCGGCGGTGATTCGACGGTCAAGGGCATCGACGTGATCATCCGCGCCTTCAGCGGCCTGGACCGGTCCGACTACGAGTTGAAGGTGGTCGACAACCTGCTGAACATGGGCTTTCGCTCGTTCAACCGGCACAGCATCAAGATCCCCGGCACGGTGAGCATCATCCCTGGTTACACTCAGGCCACCATGGATGCGTTCTTCTCGGGCATCGATGTGCTGCTGTTCCCCACTCAATGCAAAGAAACCTTCGGCCTGGCAGTACGCGAGGCGCTGGTTCGCGACGTCTGGGTGATCAGTACTCACTCCGGCGGCACGGTCGAGGACATCATCGAGGGGGTCAACGGCACGATCATTCCCTTGAGCGGCGATGAGACCTACCTGCGCCAGGCAATCGTGGCGATTCTCGATGATCAGCCACGCTTCGATCGGCACCGCAATCCATTCAAGGACAACATCATTGTCTTCAGCGACCAGGCTAGCGAGTTGCTGGGCTTCTATGACGAGGTGCTCAGCGAGGCCGATGCGGCTGCCCGCGAGCCCTCGGCGTTAGGTAGCTGCCAGTAGCAGGCGCGGTTCATTTAATTATTCAGGGATTGATCGATTGCCTATGCGCATAGCTTATTTCATCAATCAGTACCCGAAGGTCAGCCACAGCTTCATTCGCCGCGAAATCCTCGCGCTGGAGCTCCAGGGCATTGAAGTACAGCGGATCGCCCTGCGTGGTTGGGACGGCGAGTTGCAGGACAACGACGATATCGCTGAACGGAGCAAGACCCGCTACGTCCTTGAGGACGGCGTCAAAGGGCTGCTCAAGCCATTGCTTGAAGTTCTGCGCGCTCAGCCGCGGCGGTTTTTCAGTGCGCTGTGGCTGGCCCTGGGCATGGGCCGACGGGCTGACCGCAGCTGGCCTTATCACCTGATCTACCTGGCCGAGGCGTGCCGCGTGGTGCAGTGGTTGCAGGCTTTCGGCGCCGAGCATGTGCACGCTCACTTCGGCACCAATTCGACCGAGGTGGTGATGCTCGCAAATGCCTTGGGCGGGCCGCACTACAGCTTCACCGTGCACGGCCCGGAGGAATTCGACAAACCGCAGTTTCTGCATATCGGTGAGAAGGTCCGCCGTGCGGCATTTGTCGCCGCCGTCAGCTCTTACGGCCGCAGCCAGCTGTATCGCTGGGTGGCGCACGCCCATTGGGACAAGGTCAAGGTCGTGCACTGCGGGCTGGAAGCGGCCTTCCATGCAGGCCCGCCGGTGCCGGTTCCGGCAGTGCCGCGGCTGGTGTGTGTCGGCCGCTTGTGCGAGCAGAAGGGCCAGTTGCTATTGCTTGAGGCGGCGCAAAAGTTGGCCGCGCAAGGCACGACGTTCGAGTTGGTGCTGGCCGGCGATGGCGAGATGCGCGCAGAGCTCGAGACCCTGATTGCCCGCCATGGGCTGCAGGGGCAGGTGCGTATTACTGGCTGGATCAGCAGCGGCCAGGTTCGCGAGGAGCTACTCGCCGCTCGCGCCCTGGTCTTGCCCAGCTTTGCCGAAGGCCTGCCAGTGGTGATCATGGAAGCCATGGCCTTGCGCCGCCCGGTGCTGACCACCTATGTGGCGGGCATCCCTGAACTGGTGCGTCCTGGCGAGAATGGCTGGCTGTTCCCAGCAGGGGCAGTACAGGAGCTGGCAGCGGCGATGGCCGACTGCCTTGGGCAACCGGACGAGGTGCTGCAACGTATGGGCGATGCGGCCCATCAGCGGGTGCTGGAGCGCCACGACATCGATACCGAAGCGGCCAAATTGGCCAGCTATTTCAGGGCGGGCGCATGATCACACTGACAAGTTGGTTGCTGGCGCTGTTGGCGCTGTTGATTCTGCTGCCGGTCCTGGTGCTGTTTGCCCAGGTCGTGCTGGCGTGCCTGCCGGCGCGGCCGGTGCCTTTGGCTGCCGGCCCCAGGCCGCGGGTGGCAGTGCTGGTGCCGGCGCACAATGAGTCAGGGGGTATCAGCGCCACCTTGGCCAGCATCCGTCAGCAATTGCTCGACAGTGATCGCCTGCTGGTAGTCGCCGACAATTGTACTGACAGCACCGCAGCACTCGCCCGCGCGGCCGGCGCCGAGGTGGTCGAGCGCGAGCATCAGCACCTGCGGGGGAAGGGCTATGCCCTGGACTACGGCGTGCGTCAGCTGGCCGCGGCGCCGCCGGAGGTGGTGATCATCATCGACGCCGACTGCCTGTTGAGTGCTGGCTCGATTGAAACTCTGGCGCGTTGCAGCCTCGCCACCGGCCGCCCGGTGCAGGCCCTTGACCTGATGTGCGCGCCTGCCGGGGCCGGGCTCAAGGTGCAAGTCGCCGAGTTCGCCTGGCGAGTAAAGAATCTGGTGCGGCCACGCGGCTGGGCCCGGATCGGGCTGCCATGCCAGTTGATGGGCACCGGCATGGCCTTCGCCTGGGCTGATCTGGCGAAGGTCAATCTGGCCACCGGTCACCTGGTCGAAGACCTGAAGCTGGGCCTGGATTTTTGCCGTGACGGCAAGCCGCCGTTGTTTTGCCCGCAGGCCCAGGTCACCAGCCTGTTCCCCACCAGCGACGACGGCCTCAGCAACCAGCGCACCCGCTGGGAACACGGCCATCTAGGCGTGTTGCTGGCAGAAGGGCCGAAGCTGCTGGGCGCCGCTTTGCTGCAACGCAACGGGCCGTTGTTGGCCATGGCGCTGGACCTGCTGGTGCCACCATTGGCCTTGTTGGTATTGGCCCTGATGGCCATCTTCGTCGTCAGTTGGCTGGCCTTCGCACTGCTCGGCGTGGCGTTTGCCGCAGCCATCGGCAGCCTTGCGCTGGTGCTGATGGGCGCAGCAGTGGTGCTGGCCTGGGCGCGCTTCTCACGCGAGCTGATACCGTTCTCGGTGTTGCTCTATGCGCCATTCTACGCAGCGAAAAAAATCCCCCTGTACGTGGGTTTTTTGCTCAAGCGTCAGGTGGAATGGGTGCGTTCGAAGCGGGATGACAGTCAATGAATGAGCGGCCATGGCAACAACGCTGGGACGCTATCCTCGGCAAGCTGCTGGTGGTTGTCGATGGGGCTGCCGAGCAACAGCTGATTGCGACCCTTGCGGCGCCCGACCAGGCAACGGTGCTGGGCTTCGTCAATGCTCATGCGCTGAATCTGGTGGCTGCCAGCGAGGGCTATTGTGCGTCGCTGAGCGCGGCTGACCTGCTGCTGCGCGATGGCGCCGGCATGGGCCTGCTGTATCGCCAATTGGCACTCGAGCCAGGCCTGAACATGAACGGGACCGACCTGATTCCCAAACTGATCGCGGCGTACCGGGGCAAACGGGTTGCGCTGTGGGGCACCGAGGAGCCATTCGTGAGCCAGACCGGTGCTCGCTGTCAGGCGCAGTTTGCAATCGAGCTGGTCTCGGTCGAGCACGGGTTTGCCAACGCTGAACATTACCTTGAGCTCGCCAGGCAGTATCAGCCGCAGTTGATTGTGCTGGGCATGGGCATGCCCAAACAGGAGGCTATCGCCGCGCAACTGGCTACGGTCACTGGACCATGTCTGATCATCTGCGGCGGCGCCATCCTGGATTTTCTCGGAGGCAAAGTCACCCGCGCGCCGCACTGGGTGCGCCGCTTGAAAGGGGAGTGGGCCTACCGCTTGCTGCGTGAGCCCAGGCGTCTGTTCAAGCGGTACGTGATCGGCAATCCGCTGTTCATGCTGCGTGCGTGGCGCTACCGAAAAGCTGCCGCGAGCGCGCTGCGCAGCGCGCCGAAGCGCATCTGAAACGACCTGCTGAGGGTGGTGCCGGATACTGCGAATCTGCCAAAAACCGTCGCCACGATGAATCGCCCCGTCGCCTCTCCGTGGTACTGCTACAGTGATATCAAATGCCCCATAACCCCCCCGGAACTACGCCGAATTCAATCGTCGGCGTGCGTGCAGCATTGGCTTGGCAGTGTGTTCAGTCAGTTGGTTTTAATACCAAAGTTGTAGGCAGTGATGTATCGCTGCGCTCACATCTGATGAGGTCTGATGATGGTTTTCGAGCCCCGAAGCAGTCGTTCCTTGCTCCAGCGCAGAAGTGGCGTGAGTAACGCCATTCAGGCTGGGCTTGACGGTATCGCGGTGACTGGCATCGCCTGGTACCTGATCGTTGATCAGTTCGGCTACATCACTTCCGACTACGTGATCATGCTGCTGTTGCTGATCGGTGCGCTGGCAGTGATCTATGACCACTACGGTATCTACCGCAGCAACGTCGGCCTGTCGATCAAGGCGTTTCGCTTGTTCAAGGCGTGGTCGGCGACGTTCTGTTTCTTGATGGTGATGGCGTTTCTGACCAAGCAGAGCGAAACCTACTCACGCTTGCTGGTGGGCAAACTGTTCGTCAGCGGCTATTTCCTGCAGCTGTTCCTGCACTACACAGTGCGCGAAGTGCAGAAGCGCTTCATGGCCAATGCGCTGCGTACCGACAATGCGCTGATCATCGGCACGGGCGATCTTGCCAACTTTCTTTACCTGAAGATCAGCAACAACCCCTGGTTTGGCGAGCGTGTGGTGGGCTGCGTGTGGATCGACAAGCCCGACGAGCAAAGCCGCGTCGCCGGTGACGGCAAACCGCCCGTGTTGGGGCACATCTCCGAGCTCGATGGGCTGGTAGCCAAGCATGCGATCCGCACGGTGTATCTGGTGACGCCGCTGGGCGGCTCGGAGGTCATCAACGACGTCTATCTGAAGCTGCTCGACAAGTGCATTGCGGTCAACTGGGTGCCCGATATCTTCTCGCTGCGGCTGATCAACCACAGCGTGCGGGAAATCGCCGGGATCCCGGTGCTGACTCTGTCGGAAACCCCGCTGACCGGCATGAGCCTGTTCCTCAAGAACCTGGAAGACCGCGTGCTGGCCGCGTTGATCTTGCTCTGTGCTTCGCCGGTGCTGCTGCTGATCGCCCTGGCGATCAAGATCGACAGCCCGGGGCCGGTGTTCTTCCGCCAGGAACGCATGGGCTGGACCGGCGAATCGTTCCGCATCTGGAAATTTCGCAGCATGCACATTCACCCGCTGGAAAACGGCGTGGTCAAGCAGGCGCAGAAAAACGACCCGCGGATTACCAAGGTCGGCGCCTTTATCCGGCGTACCAGCCTGGATGAGTTGCCACAGCTGTTCAATGTGCTGACTGGTGAAATGTCGCTGGTTGGCCCACGGCCGCATGCGCTGCATCACGACACGCTGTATTCGCAAGACATCGTCGATTACTTCGCCCGCCACAACATCAAGCCGGGGATGACCGGGCTGGCCCAGGTCCGTGGCTTCAGGGGCGAAACCAAGGACATCGGCCAGATGATCCAGCGGGTCGACTCGGACATCGAGTACATCAACAACTGGTCGTTGTGGCTGGACTTCGTGATTCTGGTGCGCACGCTCAATGCGTTCACCGGCAAACAGGCGTACTGAGCCGGCTCACACATCCAATGCCAGCGGGTGGAGCGCGCGAAACGCCTGCGCTTCTTCCACCAGCCAGTCATGCACGGCACGCGCGCCCGGCTGGTTCAAGCCGCCGGGCGGGTAATGCAGCACGTAGCGCTTGTGGTTGGCCAGCGCTACGCCGAACGGCACGATCAGCGCGCCGCGCTCGAGCTCATCATTGAGCAAGGTGCGCCGCGCTATCGCCACGCCAACCCCGGCAATGGCGGCTTCGATGGTCAGGTGATTGCGGTTGAAGGTGTGCCCGCGGCGCACATTCAACTCACCGGCACCAATGCCCTGCAGATAGAACTCCCACTCAGCGTACTCCGAGCTGCCGCGCCAGGCGGTCATGTCGTGCAGCAATGGGTAATGCACCAGGTCAGCCGGCCCGTGCAGCGGCGGCCGGCCACGGAGCAGGGCAGGTGAGCACACCGGGAATATCTGCTCGTCGAGCAGCGGCGTCGACAGCATGCCCGGATAGCTGCCGTCATTGAGGTCGATTGCCAGGTCGAAATCATCCGGGTGCAGGGCCTGGTTGCTGTCTTCGGCCACCAGCCGCAGCTCAAGGTCCGGGTAGCGCTGTTGAAAGCGCGGCAGGCGCGGGGTCAGCCACTTGGCCAGAAATGACGGGATAGAGCGCAGGCGCAAGGTGCCACGAATATCGCCGGCGTCCAGCCGCAGCAACTCCGCTTCGATGCTGCCGTAGGCTTCGGCGACCGTCAGCGCCAGGCGCTGGCCTTCGGCGCAAAGCTCGACACCACGGGCCTTGCGCAGGAACAAACGGTAGCCCAGATGCTCTTCGAGCTGGCGCATCTGTTGGCTGACCGCGCCGGGCGTGATGTGTAGTTCCTCGGCGCAGCGGGTGAACGACAAGTGCCGCGCCGCACAGGAAAACACATGCAGCCAGACATAGAACTGGCCAGTAATTTGCCTTCTCATCGTTTAGTCCTGCTAAAGGCTAGCTTAGAAACTTTCGTTGGTCATTGCCGTGGTGGCGCGGCAGTATCGCCCAACTTGGCAACACCGTTCAATTTTTCCAGAGAGCCGTGCGCAGGTGTTCAAGGCCGCCACGGTCAGGCATTAGCATGGCTATCAGTGTTTTCGACCTTTTCAAGATTGGCATCGGCCCCTCCAGCTCCCACACCGTAGGGCCGATGCGCGCCGCCGCAACCTTCGCCCAGGCGCTGCGCGAGCGCGGGCTACTGGCTCAGGTACAGCGGGTCGAGGTGCGCCTGTATGGTTCGCTGTCCGCCACCGGCGTCGGCCATGCCACTGATCGCGCCTGCCTGTTGGGGTTGATGGGGCAGTGGCCCGACCAGATCGATCCGCACAGCATCGAGCCGCGTATCGCCCAGCTGCTGCAGGAGCGCTGCCTGATGCTCGACGGCCGCCAGCCGGTCGACTTCGATTATGGCCGCGACATGCTCCTGCTGGACGAAAGCCTGGCCTACCACCCCAATGCCATGACGCTGAATGCCGAGGGCGAGCAGGGCTGCCTGTTCAGCCAGACCTATTACTCGGTCGGTGGCGGCTTCATCGTCGAGCAAGCCGAGATCGATGCGCCACAGAGCAGCGCCGAGCAGGTCAAGCTGCCTTACGAGTTTTCCAGTGCTGCCGAACTGCTCAGCCTGTGCAAACAGCACGGCCTCAGCGTCAGCCAACTGATGATGGCCAACGAGCGCGCCTGGCGCAGTGAAGATGACATCCGCGCTGGGCTGCTGAAAATCTGGGCCGCGATGCGCGAGTGCGTGGCCAACGGCATGCGCAATGACGGCATCCTGCCCGGTGGGCTCAACGTCAAGCGCCGTGCCGCGCGGCTGCACCGCAGCCTGCAGGAAGTCGGCAAGCCCAACGTGATCGGCTCGACCTTGAGCGCGATGGAGTGGGTCAATCTGTTTGCCCTGGCGGTCAATGAAGAAAACGCCGCTGGCGGGCGCATGGTCACCGCGCCTACCAACGGCGCCGCCGGCATCATCCCCGCCGTGTTGCACTACTACATGAAGTTCAACCCCAGCGCCTGCGACGACGATGTCGTGGCGTTTCTGCTGGCGGCGGCGGCAGTGGGCATTCTGTGCAAGAAAAACGCGTCTATTTCCGGCGCCGAAGTGGGCTGCCAGGGGGAGGTCGGTTCGGCCTGTTCAATGGCCGCCGCGGGCCTGGCCGAGGTGCTCGGCGCGACCGCACCGCAGCTGGAAAACGCCGCCGAAATTGCCCTTGAGCACAACCTCGGACTGACCTGCGACCCGGTCGGCGGGCTGGTGCAGATCCCCTGCATCGAGCGCAACGCGATTGCCGCCGTCAAGGCCATCAACGCTGTGCAGATGGCCCTGCGCGGCGACGGCGAGCACTTCATCTCCCTCGACCGGGTGATTCGCACCATGCGCGACACCGGCGCCGACATGCACGCCAACTACAAGGAAACCTCACGCGGCGGCCTCGCCGTTGCGTACGTCGAGTGCTGACCCGTACTCGACGGGGCTGAATGCGCATCTGCCAAGGCAGCGGGCATTCAGCTCCAAGGCACTACCCGCTGTATCAGCGACAAAAATAACTACAAGGCGATATCTGATGACCGATGTACATAGCACCACGACTGTTCGTGCGGATTCGGCCGTTGCGGCTGCGGCGGTGGATGCAACCCGCTGGAACCGCCATGACACCACCTGGGCCCTGGGCCTGTATGGCACGGCGATTGGCGCCGGGACGTTGTTCCTGCCAATCAACGCCGGGGTCGGCGGCTTCTGGCCGTTGATGATCCTCGCGCTGCTGGCGTTGCCGATGACCTTCTATGCACATCGGGCCTTGACCCGCTTTGTCCTGTCCGGTCGCAAGAGCGGCAACGAGGACATCACCGAGGTGGTCGAGGAGCACTTCGGCACCGGCGCCGGCAAGCTGATCACCTTGCTGTACTTTCTGGCGATTTTCCCGATCCTGCTGGTGTACAGCGTTGCCCTGACCAATACCCTGAGCAGTTTTCTCGAGCATCAGTTGCACGTGACGGCGCCGCCGCGGGTGCTGCTGTCGCTGCTGCTGATCTGCGGTCTGATGGTGATCGTGCGCTGCGGCCAACAGATGATCGTTAAGGCCATGAGCATCCTGGTCTATCCCTTCGTCGCCTCGCTGTTGCTGCTGGCCCTGAGCCTGATCCCGAACTGGAACGGCGCCTTCCTCGCCCAGGCCAGTGAAGGCATCAGCGTCAACAAATTGCTGCTGACGTTGTGGCTGGCGATCCCGGTCATGGTCTTCTCGTTCAACCACTCGCCGATCATCTCGGCCTTCGCCGTCGACCAAAAGCACCGTTATGGCGCCGACGCTGACCGCAAGAGCGGCCGCACGCTGGCAACCGCGCACGTGATGATGGTGCTGACGGTGATGTTCTTCTGCTTCAGTTGCGTGCTGGCGTTGAGCCCGGCCGACCTGGCGGCCGCCAAGGAGCAGAACATCTCGGTGTTGTCGTACCTGGCCAACCACTTCCAGACCCCGGTGATCGCGTTCGTGGCACCGCTGATTGCCCTGGTGGCAATCACCAAGTCGTTCCTCGGCCACTACATCGGCGCCAGCGAGGGCTTCCAGGGCATGATCGTCAAGAGCCTGCGCGGGCGCGGCAAAGCCTGGCCGGCCAAGCGTCTGGAGCGGGTTACCGCGCTGTTCATGGTGCTGACGTGCTGGGCGGTCGCCACCCTCAACCCGAGCATCCTGCGCCTGATCGAAAGCATGGGCGGCCCGGTGATTGCCTGCCTGCTGTTTCTGATGCCGATGTACGCCGTACGCAAGGTGCCGGCGCTGCGCAAGTACTCGGGCAAGCTGTCCAATGTGTTCGTTACCTTGATCGGTTTGATCACCTTGTCGGCGATCTTCTACAGCTTCTTCGCCTGACCCAGCTCAACCCCGCGCCGATTCGGCGCGGGCCTGCATCCGTGGGCTCAGCCCAGTACTTCGCGCAGCCGATGCCAGAGCATGCCCGCTGCCAGCAGCGGCGAGCGCAGGGCCTTGCCGCCCGGGAAGGTCAGGTGCGGCACCGCACTGAAAACATCCAGGCCCTGGCTGTGGCCGACGGCGATGCCTTCGGCCAGCAGCTTGGCCGTCCAGTGCGTCACGTTCAGGCCATGCCCCGAATAGCCCTGGGCATAGTAGACGTTGGGGTATTGGCTCAAGCGGCCCACCTGCGGGAAGCGGTTGGCGGTGATGCCGATCATGCCGCCCCATTGATAGTCGATGCGCACATCGGCCAGTTGCGGGAACACCTTGCGCACCTTGGGCAGCATGTAGGCGGCGATGTCTTTCGGATCGCGGCCCGAATAATGGCAGGCACCGCCAAACAGCAGGCGGTGGTCGGCGGTCAGGCGGTAGTAATCAAGGCCGACCTTCTGGTCACACAAAGCCATGTTCTGCGGAATCAACGCCTGTGCCACCTGTTCAGGCAGTCGCTCGGTCGCCACCACGTAGCTGCCAGCGGGCAGCACCTTGCCGCTCAGGCGCGGCTCGAGTTCGTCCAGGTGCGCATTGCAGCCAAGCACAAGGCTCTGCGCGCGCACCTTGCCGTGGGCGCAGTGCAGGGTCACGCTCGGGCCATGCTCGATGCGCAGCACCGGGCTTTGTTCAAAGATACGCACGCCCAACTTTGCCGCAGCGCGCGCTTCACCCTGGACCAGGTCGAGCGGGTGCAGATGGCCTGAACCCATGTCGATCAGCCCGCCTGCGTACTGCTCGCTGGCGACCACTTCACCGATGTGTGCCGCATCAACCAAGCGCGTGGCATGGCGGTAACCGAGCTCGGCCAGTTGCGCTTGCTCGTCCTTGAACGCGGCAAACTGGCCGCGCGTGTTGGCCAGCTCGCAGAAGCCCCAGCGCAGGTCACAGTCGATGGTGTACTGGGTAATGCGCTGGCGCACCAGCTCGACCGAGTCGATCCCGGCCTGTTGCAGATATCGCACGCCGTCCTGGCCGACATAGCGGGCAAAACCGCTGACATCATGGCCGATGCCGCGAATCAGCTGGCCACCGTTGCGCCCGCTCGCGCCCCAGCCGATGCGCCGGGCTTCGAGGAGGATCACCGACAAACCGCGCTCGGCCAGTTCCAGCGCAGTATTGACCCCGGTCAGGCCGCCACCGACCACGCAGACGTCGGCGCTCAGTTGTTCTTGCAGCGCAGGGTAGGGCGCGCTGCTGCGCGCCGTGGCGGCGTAGTACGAGGCAGCGTGTTGGCTCTCTAATGACATGGCACAGGCTCGGCTCAGCGGTTGGATTTGATCTTGCTCCAGGAACGGGTCATGACCCGCATGATTTTCGGGCTCGGTGTGCTCGATACATAGAGCTTGTCGAGCACCTCTTGCGGCGGGTAGATCTCGGGATTGTTGACCAGCGCCGGATCCATGTGCGCCTTGGCCGCGAGGTTGGCGTTGGCATAACCGACGGTGGTGCTGACTTTGGCGATTACCTCAGGGTCGAGCAGGTAATTGATGAAGGCCAGGGCCTGTTCAGGGTTGCTGGCGTCCTTGGGAATGGCCAGCAGGTCGAACCACAGATTGCTGCCTTCCTTGGGAATGCTGTAGGCGATTTTTACGTCGTTTTTCGCTTCAACAGCACGATTGGCCGCCTGGAACACGTCGCCCGAGTAACCGAAAGCGATGCAGACATCGCCATTGGCCAGGTCGGAAACGTACTTGGAAGAGTGGAAGTAGGTAATGTACGGCCGTATTTCCACCAGCTTGGCTTCGGCCTTCTTGTAATCGGCTTCGTTTTCGCTGCGCGGGTTCATGCCCAGGTAGTTGAGCATGGCCGGGAACAGTTCATCCGGCGAGTCCATGAAGGCTACGCCGCATTTTTGCAGTTTCTTCAGGTTTTCTGGCTCGAACAGCACTGCCCACGAATCGATCTTGTCGATGCCCAGCGCCGCCTTGACCTTGTCGACGTTGTAGCCGATGCCGTTGGTGCCCCACAGGTACGGCACTGCGTATTTATTGCCGGGGTCGTTCTGCTCCAGCTGCTTGAGCAGCTTGGGGTCGAGGTTGCTGAAGTTCGGCAGCTTGCTGCGGTCCAGCGGCAGGAAGGCGCCGGCCTTGGCCTGGCGGGCCAGGAAGTGGTTGGACGGCACCACCACGTCGTAGCCAGTGCGCCCGGCGAGCAACTTGCCCTCCAGGGTTTCGTTGGAGTCGAACACGTCATAGATCACTTTGATGCCGCTGCTGGCCTGGAAGTCGGCCAGGGTGGTTTCACCTATATAGTCGGTCCAGTTGTACACGCTGACGCTCGGCTGGGCCTGAGCGGCGGCGCCGAACATCAGGGCGAATGCTGCGGGGATCACGGACTGCAAATGACGCATGTCGACACCTCTCTGGTTTTATTCTGGGTCGTGATGTTGCGTAAGGCGGGGCGCTCGGCGCCCCGCAGATGATCAGACACTCATCATCAGGAACTCGCGCTCCCACGAACTGATCACCCGTTTGAAGTTCTCGTGCTCGGCGCGCTTCACCGCGACATAACCCTGGACGAACTGCTTGCCCAGGTAGTCCTGGATGATTTCGCATTCCTCCATGTGCTGCAGCGCGTCTTCGATGGTGATCGGCAGGCGCAGGCTGCGTCGCTCATAGGCGCGGCCTTGCACTGCAGCGCTCGGCTCGATCTTGCCAACCATGCCCAGGTAGCCGCAGAGCAAACTCGCAGCAATGGCCAGGTAAGGGTTGGCATCGGCGCCCGGCAGGCGGTTCTCGACGCGCATGGCCTCGGGGCTTGAGGTCGGTACGCGCAGTCCGGCGGTGCGGTTTTCTTCACCCCACTCGACGTTGACCGGGGCCGAGGTGTCCGGCAGGAAGCGGCGGAACGAGTTGACGTTCGGCGCGAACATCGGCAACACCTTGGGGATGTACTTCTGCAGGCCACCGATGTGGTGCAGGAACAGCTCGCTCATGCTGCCGTCGTCATTGGCGAAGATCGGCTTGCCGGTGGCGATATCGACCACGCTCTGGTGCAGGTGCATGGCGCTGCCGGGCTCATCGGTGATCGGCTTGGCCATGAACGTTGCGGCGACGTTGTGCTTGAGCGCGGCCTCGCGCATGGTCCGTTTGAACACGGTGATCTGGTCGGCCAGGTCCAGCGCGTCGCCGTGGCGGAAGTTGATCTCCATCTGCGCCGGGCCGTCTTCGTGGATCAGCGTGTCGAGGTCCAGGCACTGGATCTCGCACCAGTCGTAGACGTCCTCGAACAGCGGGTCGAATTCGTTGGCGGCATCGATCGAGAACGACTGACGGCCACTTTCAGCGCGCCCGGAGCGGCCCATCGGCACTTGCAGAGGCAAGTCCGGGTCTTCGCAGCGCTTGGTCAGGTAGAACTCCATCTCCGGCGCGACGATTGGCTGCCAGCCCTTGTCGGCGTAGAGCTTGAGGACTTTTTTGAGAACGTTGCGCGGCGACAGCTCGATCGGGTTGCCTTGTTTGTCGAAGGTGTCGTGGATGACGATGGCGGTGGGTTCGATGGCCCACGGGATCTGGTACACCGCCGACGGGTCGGGGCGGCAGATCATGTCGATGTCGGCCGGGTCGAGCAGGTCGTAGTAGATGTCGTCGTCGACATAGTCGCCGGTGACGGTCTGCAGCAGCACGCTTTCAGGCAGGCGCATGCCGCGCTCATGGAGGAACTTGGCCGTGGGTGCAATCTTGCCGCGGGCGATGCCGGTCAGGTCACTGATCACGCATTCGACTTCGGTGATGCGGTGTTCTTTCAGCCAGGTGGAAAGCTGATCGAAGGGGGCGTTCATACAGACCTCTTGGTTGGGTTTTGATCGCGCCACGCGAAGGGATCTTCCCAGTCGCTGCGCTGGAGGCTATCTTGGGCGCAGCCCGCAGGGTTGATCTATCCACTTCTTTCGCCAGCAAATGCACCAAAATAGTGCATACAGGATGCCGCGTGACCAGCGCCAACGGCTTGCAAGTTCAGGCTTTCCAGACCAGTGATGTCAGTGAACAGGTGCGCACAACGCCCGGCTGGCAGCAGCAATACCGGCAAATGTCGCCGGGGTTGTTCAATGGCCAACTGCGCAGCCTGGAGCTTGAGGGCGTCGAAGTCTACGAAGAACGCCTGAACACCCGCGTTGAGCAGTTTTTCAGCGCGCCCAGTGGGTCGTTGACGTTCTGTTTTGACCGCAGTGAGAACAGCCTGTACCTGCTCAATGAAGACAGCCGCAATATCTGGATCACGCCCGAGAACTATCAGGAAGTGGCGGTGGTGTTCAGCCGCGACTTTCTCCAGCGCCATGGGCTGGATGTCGCCCGCCTGGAAGGCTTGTTCATGACCCCGCTGGACTCGGTGCAGAACAACCTGTTCGGCAGCTGGCTGAGCGCGACCCTGACCCGGCTGGGCGAGGCTGATAGCCCATTGCAGGGCAGGGCGTTGGGCGAACAGCTGCTCGAGGATTGCCTGTTCATTCTCGACAATGCCAGCCAACGCCTGCAGGGCGATGCCCATGGCCGGCGTAGCGAGGCGCGCGCGGTCATGCGCCGGGTCAGCGACTGGGCCGCCGATTGCCCCGACGAAACACTCAACCTCGTCGAGCTGGCCGAAGTTGCCGGGGTGTCTGTGCGCCAGTTGCAGCAGATCTTCAAGGCCTTCACCGCCATGCCGCCGGCGCACTGGCTGCGCCTGCGCCGCTTGAACGGCGCCCGCCGTGACTTGTTGCGTGGCGCTGGGGCGACCGTGGCCGAGGTGGCCATGCAGTGGTCGTTCTGGCACCTGGGGCGCTTCTCGGAAAGTTACCGGCAACTGTTTGCCGAGCTGCCCAGCGAGACGCTGAAGCGGGCCAGGTAGCCCGGTACAGTTCTGCAGATCAGAGCCATTGCTGGTATCGTGCGCGGCAGTAATGTACCGAGGTCCTGATGTTTTATCTGCCCCTGACCAGCGAACAGGCCGACGGCCTGGCCAGTCAACACGCCAGCGAGTTCTTTGTGCAGGCCAGCCTGCTGGAAAGCGCTGCGGTGCTGTTTATCCAGAATGTGCCGCGCCAGCAGGGTGCGCCTTCGGTCGAAGCGCAGCAGCGGCGCTTTGCCGAGATCGTGCGGATTGCCGATGAGGTCGAAGCGGCGGCGCCTTCGCGCTTCCAGCAGCAGGTCGCCAGCCGTTTTGACCCAGAAGTGTTCGCCATGGGCCTGGGCATGCTCGGCGAGAACGGCATCGGCCTGCTGGCGGCCGAGCAGCCGGTCGATGTTGCCGACCTGCGCGACAGCGAAGGTGGCTGGAGCTTTACCTTTGCCGATGCCTATCGCGAGCAGGTAACGCCGTTGCGACCGGTCAGCTTGCCGTCGTTGCCGAGCAATCTGCGCCTGAGTGACCAGCAGAACCGCTTGCTGCGCGAGTTTCTCTCGGGGGTTGACGAGTCGGTGGCGGTGCAGGGGTTTGCCGGCACCGGCAAGACCTTCCTGATCAACCAGTTCGCCCGTTTGCTCGACCCGCAGCGGACCTTGCTGCTGGCCATGACCGAAGGCCAGCTACGCGCCCTGCAGGCGCGGATCAAGGACGCCTCGGCGTTTACCGCGCGCACTTTTGGCCAGTTGGCCGACGAGATTCTTGACCGCGATCTGACCAGCAACGGCTGGCGCCTGCGCGACGTCTACCGCAGCAAACTGTCGTGGCGCCCGCAGGAGGCGCAAGTCGTACAGTGGCTGGCAGTGCCGGACATCGGCCCGTTGGCGGCGCGCGAAGTGGTCGCCCTGTGCATCAAGGCGGTACGCAGCTTCTGCCGCAGCGCAGACACCGCCATCGAACTGCATCATTTGCCGTGGATGGGCCACGGCTTTTCGCCGTTGGATCAGGAGGTGCTGCTGGAAAAGGCGCGCCTGTACTGGCAACAGCTGATCCGCCCCTCGGCGCGCGAGATTCAGCTGCCGGTGCGCGATTATCACCGGGTCAAGCTGCTGTCGCTGACGCTGGAAGTGATCGACAGCCAGTTCAGCCATGTCATCGTCGATGAAGCCCACGAGCTGTCGGCGCCCATGCTCGCCGTGCTCGACCGCAGCCCGCAGGCAATCATTACCCTGGGCGACGACCTGCAGAACCTCAACGGCCTCAGCCCGCACCACGGCAAGTTCATCCGCCAGCGCTGCATCGATCACTCGCTGCGTGCCGGGCCAGCCATGGAGGGCGTGCTGAACCCGCTGATCCTGGCCCACCCGGCCGCAGTGCAGGCGGCCTTTACCGGCAGCGCCGAGCACTATACCCGGGTCAGTTTCTTCGACACGGTGACGGTGCCCGAGCAACCTACGGCGCTGCTGGTGGATGACGAATGGGGTCTGTTCGGCTGGTTCCAGCGCCTGACCCATCAGGGCGTACCGTTTGTTTTGCTCAAAGGTGCGCGCAAGGAGTTCGAGCTGTTTGTCGAAGACTGCATCGAGTTGTACCGCTACGGCACGCGCCCGCGGCACAATATGCTGTTCCGCTATGCCAGCTGGCAGGCGCTGGAACAGGACAAGGGCGACGACAAGGCCTTTGCTGCTGTGGCCAACCTGCTGCGCAGGGGCTACACGCCGGAAGATTTCGCCAAGGCCAAGAGCCGTTATCGCTGGGACAAGGCGCCCAAGTTGTTCCTGGCCAGGGTGCGCGACGTGAAGAACATGGAGTTCGCCCGGGTCATGGTCTCGCCAGAGCTGATGGTTGCGCCTGCCGCCGCCGGTAACCGCAATGAGCGAGCGCGCATGCTCGCGGGGCTGTACACCGCCTGTTCGCGGGCCAGGCATGAGCTGATTGTGCCGGGTGGCATGCTCGACTGGGTGCAGGACCAAGTGCGCGACAACTAACTGGCAAAAAAAGGGGCAAGCCGCACAAGCGACTTGCCCCTTTTGCTTACGCTGCTGTCAGTTGCGATCCAGCCACACCGTCTGCACGTTGCAGAACTCGCGCACACCGAAGTGCGACAGCTCACGGCCAAAGCCGCTCTTCTTCACGCCGCCGAACGCTACCCGCGGGTCAGAAGCGCAGTAGCCGTTGATGAACACCGCACCGGTATCCAACGCCGAGGTCATCCGCTCAGCCAGCTCGAGGTTGGCGGTGTAGATGGTCGAGGCCAGACCAAACTCGCTGTCGTTGGCCAGTTCTACGGCGTGGTCGGCGTCACGGGCGCTGATGATCGCTGCCACCGGGCCAAACAACTCCTGCTTGAACGCGGTCATTTGCGGGGTAACGCCGGCAAATACGGTCGGCTCGTAGAAGTTGCCGACGCCCTCAGCCTTCTTGCCACCCAGCAGCAGCACCGCGCCTTCAGCCAAGGTTGCCTGCACCTGGCCGTCAAGCTCGTCGCGCAGGTCATAGCGGGCCATCGGGCCGATGTAGGTGTCAGCCTCAAGCGGGTTGCCGACCTTGAGCTGACGCGTGGCTTCGACGAACTTCGCGGTAAACGCCTCGGCGATGCTTTCTTCGACGATCAGGCGCTTGGCTGCTGCACAGACCTGGCCGGTGTTCTGATAGCGGCCGATCACCGCTGCCTTGACCGCTGCATCGAGGTCGGCGTCCGCCAGTACGATGAACGGATCGGAACCGCCCAGTTCCAGTACGCATTTCTTCAGCGCAGCACCGGCTTGAGCACCAATCGCCATGCCGGCGCGGACACTGCCGGTCAGGGTCACGGCGGCAATACGCGGGTCATTGATCGCCCGGGTCACGCCGTCCGGGGTGACGTTGAGCACTTCGAAGATGCCTGCTGGCAGGCCAGCCTGGTTGATCACGTCGAGCAGCAGATAGGCGCTGCCCATGACGTTCGGGGCATGCTTGAGCACATAGGTATTGCCCGCCAGCAGTGCCGGGACCGCGCCGCGCAGCACTTGCCAGAGCGGGAAGTTCCACGGCATCACGGCCAGAATCGGCCCCAGTGGGCGGTATTCGATACGTGCCGTCGCAATTTGCGTAGGCTCGGCAGCCAGCATCGCCGGGCCGTGCTCGGCGTACCATTGGCACAGGCCAACGCACTTGGTCACTTCGCCACGTGCCTGGCTGATCGGCTTGCCAATTTCGCGGCTGATCATCACCGCCAATGCTTCGTGATTGGCCTGCAGAGCATCGGCCAGGGCGTTCAGATACTCGCTGCGCTGCCCCAGTGACACCTGGCGCCATTGGTTGAAGCCAACCTTGGCACGTTGCAGCGCCGCTTCCTGTGCGGCGTCGGTGTCGAACGGATAGTGGCCGATCTGCTCACCGCTGAACGGGTCGACAGAAATGGCGTGGGTCAGGCTGCTGATCTCGCTCATGGCGGAGGTCCTCGTTGTTATAAGTTGACGAAGCTCAGACTAGTGGCGTGCAACCGTATTGAAAACTGAATAATAATGAGCGCAACGTTCACGTTTGGAGAATGACTGTGGATCTGGTGCAACTGGAAATTTTCAAGGCAGTGGCAGAGCACGGCAGCATTAGCGCCGCTGCCCAGCAGATTCACCGCGTGCCGTCGAACCTCACCACGCGGATCAAGCAGCTTGAGGAAGACCTCGGTGTCGAGCTGTTCATCCGCGAGAAAAGCCGCCTGCGCCTGTCACCGGCGGGCTGGAATTTTCTCGAGTACACCCGGCGCATTCTCGACCTGGTCCACGAAGCGCGGCTGACCGTGGCCGGCGAAGATCCGCAGGGCACGTTCGCCCTGGGTTCGCTGGAAAGCACCGCCGCCGTGCGCATCCCGGCCTTGCTGGCCAGTTATAACCAGCGCTTTCCCAAGGTCGATCTGGACCTGTCGACCGGGCCCTCGGGGACCATGCTCGAAGGTGTGCTGTCCGGCCGACTGGTCGCAGCCTTCGTCGACGGCCCGGTCTTGCACCCAACCCTGGAAGGCATGGCCGTGTTCGATGAAGAGATGGTAGTGATTGCGCCACTCAACCATGCCGCAATCAGCCGCGCCCGCGACGTCAACGGCGAGAGCATCTACGCCTTTCGCGCCAACTGCTCGTACCGCCATCATTTCGAGAACTGGTTTGTCCAGGATCAGGCCGTGCCCGGCAAAATCCATGAGATGGAGTCCTATCACGGCATGCTTGCGTGCGTCAGTGCTGGTGCCGGCCTGGCGTTGATGCCGCGCAGCATGCTCGACAGCATGCCGGGCTTGAGCACGGTCAGCGTTTGGCCGTTGTCGGAAGACTTTCGGTACTTGCAGACCTGGCTGGTGTGGCGGCGCGGTACTGTGTCGCGCAGCTTGAGTATGTTTATCAAGCTGCTGGAGGAGCGGCGGGCTGCCTAGGGTCGCTTTCAGCCTTGAGATAGCCGGGGCCGCTGCGCGGCCCTTTCGCGACACAAGGCCGCTCCTACACCGACCGTGCCACGTAAGGACGACGCAGTGCCTGTAGGAGCGGCCTAGTGTCGAGAAAGGGCTGCAAAGCAGCCCCGACGTACTCGAACCACCCGCAGTCGCTCGGCAGCCTACTATTCATCCAGATCCGGCACATCACCCGGCCGGTCGATATCCAGCAACACTCCAGGATCGCCCAATTCAATATTGCGCACCGCCTGCGGATTGCCCAGCAGCACGCTGCGGGCGCCTTCATCGCCGGTCAGGGTGCACAACTGCGGCCACCAGGCGCGACCGAACAGCACCGGGTGGCCGGGCTTGCCTTGATACGTCGGGCGGATGATCAGGCGACGGTCCGCCTTGGCCAGCAGCGCGGCGAGGGTGGCGGGCTGGATGAACGGCATGTCACCCAGCATCACCAGCAAGCCCTGAGCATTGGACGCGGTACTGATCTGCGCGACGCTGCTAGCGATGCTGTGGCCAAGGCCAAGCCGGCTGCTGCTCGATTGCAGGATGCGCACGTTATCAGCCAGGCCGACCGGGGCAGGGTCGTCGTCACGCAGCGCCAGCCAGACTTCGCCCAACTGCGCGCACGGCAGTTGCAGGCTGGCCTGCAGCAGGGTCCGGCCGCTGCTCAGCAGGTGCTGGCGTTTGTCACTGCCAAACCGGCGGCTATGGCCGGCGGCGAGTACCAGAGCGGTTACGGTACATGGCATCCTGAGGGTGTCCCGTGGCAAATGAGGAATCGGTCTGGCCGCTAGACTACCTTAACCCCAGCATCACTGGCGCACGCAAGGCGGTACGCCATCACCCGGCAGGCTCGGGTATGATGCCAACCCCTATCGTTGCCAGAGGCCCGCCACCATGACCTTGAACGCTGAACAGATCGGCGAATACCGTGCATTTGCCGAGCAGTTGGCGCAGGCCGCTGCGGCTGCGATCCAGCCGTATTTTCGCGCCAACCTGGCGGTCGAGGACAAGGGCGGGCGCCTGTACGACCCGGTGACCGTGGCCGACAAGGCCGCCGAAGACGCCATGCGCTCGCTGATTCAGGAACGCTACCCAAGCCACGGCATCCTTGGTGAAGAGCAGGGCGTGGCGGTGGGCAGCAGCCCGCTGACCTGGGTGCTAGACCCGATCGATGGCACTCGCGCCTTCATCACCGGGCTGCCGCTGTGGGGCACGTTGATCGCGCTCAACGACGGCACCAAGCCGGTGGTCGGGGTGATGAACCAGCCGTTTACCGGCGAGCGCTTCATCGGTACCCCAGAGGGAGCCTGGCTCGGCAGCACGCCGCTGAAGACCCGTGCCTGCAGCGATTTGGCCTCAGCCACCCTGATGTGCACCACGCCGGACATGTTCGATAGCGAGGCGCGCAAGGCCGCCTTTGAAGCCGTTGCCGGCCAGGCGCGGCTGATGCGCTACGGCGGCGACTGCTACGCCTATTGCATGCTCGCCAGTGGCTTTGTCGATGTGATCGTCGAGGCCAGCCTGCAGCCGTATGACGTGCAGGCGTTGATGCCGATCATCGAAGGGGCGGGCGGGGTGATCACCGCCTGGGATGGCAGCTCGGCGCAGAACGGCGGCTGTGTGGTGGCCTGCGGTGACCCTGCGTTGCATGCGCAAATGATCGAGTTGCTGCGTCACGCCATGTGACCGGCTGAGCCCCTGCAATACCGTTGCGCAGGCCTGGCTGGCCTGCGCAACTGCACTTTTTCGCCATTTCGCGCTCTATGTCTGGTCAGGCAGAGCCGATCCCCGGCCCCGTCGTTGATCAAGACCCCGGTGCCGATGCTTGTCCCCGTACTGCGAACCTGCCCCCGCCTGCTGCTGGCCGGCGCCCTGACCCTGCTGTGCGCGTGCACCGAGCAACGGGGCCGCGATATTGTCAGCCAGTTCAGTGATGGCAAACCCAGCGAGCTGTTCCAGACCAGCGTCGACCGCATGGCCACCCTGGCGATGCGCGACAACCTGCAAAGCCTGTACCTGCTGATGAACAAGCTGTACGCACGCAATCCCAACCAGTGGAAGCAGTCCGGCTACCTTGACGCCGCTACCGCCGAGCGGCAGATCCGCCTGGCCATCGAGCAACGCCAGCCGCTGCCGCAGCTTGGTCAGCGGCGCGATCTGGCAGCCCTCAGCTACGCCTTGAGCCCGGAATTCCGCGGCGATCGGGTCGGCGCCTTCATCTATGCCATCGGCAGTATGCTGATCACCGCCCACGGCGGACGCAGCGAGTTCTACATGACCGATGCGATCGACCCGCTGTTCGTCAACAACGCCGCGCGCAACATCGAAAAAGCCACCTGGATGCTCAGCCAGCGTCAGGACGCCAATGGCGTGCTGTTGCTGTTCTCCAACGAGATTTCCGAAGAGGGCAGCAACCTCAGCTTCGCGGTCGAGTTCGGCAAGATCGTCGCCCGGCTCGACCTGTTGGCGCAGATGCTCGATGAACGCTACCGGCGGATTGGCTTGAACTACGCGCAGAGCTTGTTGCTGATGAACTTCCTGCCGGTGCAATAGGCCGCGCTAGAGCAGTGCCTTGATCGCCTGGCGATAACGCGGACCGGCCAGGCTCATGCTGTTGTTATGGCTGGCACCAGGCACCAGCAGCAGGGTCTTGGGCTGCTGCGCGGCCTCGTACAATTGCTGGCTGAAGCGTGGCGGCACGTAGCGGTCGTTCTGGCCGTGCACCAGCAGTACTGGCATGCCGACCTGGTCGATCTTGTCGATCGAATCGAATTTTTGCGACAGCAGCCAGCGCACTGGCAGGGCGGTATCGGCTACCACTGCCGCAACATCGCCGAGCGAAGTGAAGGTCGATTCCAGGATCAAGCCGCGCGCGACGCTCGGGCTGCCGTCTTTTTGCGCCTGGCGGCTCAGCTCGGCCGCAAGCTCCACAGCCACCGCGCCGCCGAGCGAGTGACCGAAGATCAGCCGCTTGTTGCGGTCCGGTTGCAGCTGGGCAAAGCGCTCCCAGGCCACCTGCGCATCTTCATAGACGGTCGCCTCGGACGGCAGGTCGCCGCGGCTCTGGCCGAAACCGCGGTAGTCCACGGCCAGCACCGAATAACCCATGGCATGCAGTTGCTCGATGCGAAACAGCTGGCCGGTGAGGTTCCAGCGCACGCCGTGCAGGTAGAGGATGGCCGGTGCGTCGGCGCGCTGGGCTGGCCACCACCAGGCATGCAGGCTCTGGTTGGCGGTGAAGCTGCGCGGGCGCAGGTCGAGTTCCTGCACACCTGCGGGCAAGCCACGGAACCAGCTGGCCTGGCCGGGCTCGATGCGAAACACCAGCTCGCGCTCCTTGTGTTGCAGTACGCTGCAGCCGGCCGGCAGGCCGATCAGGAGCACGGCCATGCACAGCCAGCTGAGCCAGCGACGTTTGAGGTGAAGCAAAAGAGAAGAGGGCATGCAGGCGTTTTTAGCAGAAGCGCCGATTGCGGTGTAAGGAAAGTAACCGAGCGGTGTAGTCGGATGATTGCAAGCTGTGTCAGTAAAAAGGGCTATCAACCCTAGGCGAAGACTGATCTAGAGCCTGCGCCTATCCCCTGCGTTCGATAATCGGACAAATGTTGGCCGCAAGAGCGCGCTGTTCGCCCGGCCGTTACTGAGGTCGCATTGCCTGGCAGCCCTTGCATTGCGTAGTGTGTAGCCAAGCCACCGGTTGTCGCTTGCCTGCTGTACCCGGCGACCGGCCCGATAGACTGAGCGTGTACGACCGCGACCACTCGCCGTTGAGGCAGTAGGAAGCGGCGACGATAACAAGAATGAGCCGAGTGCCTTGCCTATGGAAAACCGCCTGTTGAGCGAGCGTAGCAGTGTGTTTCACCACGCTGATCCGTATGCCGTCTCCGATTACGTCAACCGGCATGTAGGCCAGCACTGCATCGGCCTGTCGCGCACCACCCATCCGCAAGCCAGCCTCAGCCACCGCAAACTGGCCGAGCTGGACCTGTGCCGCATCAGTTATGGCGGCAGCGTGCGGGTTACTTCGCCAGCGCTTGAAACGATCTACCACCTGCAGGTGTTGCTGCACGGCAATTGCCTGTGGCGCGGGCCACAGCGCGAGCACCACCTGGTGCCGGGCGAATTGCTGTTGATCAACCCGGATGATCCGGTCGACCTGACCTACTCGGAAGACTGCGAAAAATTCATCCTCAAAGTGCCGACCCGGTTGCTCGAATCGATCTGCGACGAGCAGCGTTGGCAGCGGCCCAGCGGTGGCGTGCGGTTTTTGCGCAATCATTACCGGCTGGATGAGCTGGACGGCTTCGTCAACCTGCTGGGTATGGTCTGCCATGAGGCGGAGGTCAGTGACTCGTTGCCGCGGGTGCAGGGCCACTACAGCCAGATCGTCGCCAGCAAGCTGCTGACCTTGATGAGCACCAATGTCCAGCGGGAGAACCTCGGCGCGCCGGGCGCCAGCCTGGAGCGCATCCTCGATTACATCGAACGCAACCTCAAGCTTGAGCTGCCGGCGGAGGCGTTGGCCGAGCAGGCCTGCATGAGCCTGCGCTCGTTGTATGCGCTGTTCGATCGGCATCTGGGCACCACGCCCAAGCAGTATGTACGCCAGCGCAAGCTGCAGCGCCTGCACGAGTGTCTGGCTGACCCGAGCTGCTCGGTGCGCAGCGTAACCGAGCTGGCGATGGATTACGGCTTCATGCACCTGGGCCGCTTTGCCGAGAGCTACCGCCAGCAATTCGCCGAATTGCCTTCGGAAACCTTCAAGCGCCGCACCTGAACCTCCGCTGGCGCCGCCCTGGCGCCACATCCTCAGCCCCCTCCAGCAAGCCTGCAGAAAACGGATAGCACTCTGCACAATCCGGATATTGCCCCCGCCGCGCTCGTCCTAACCTGACCTGGCCTGAACAATAACAATGGAGACCCTGGCCATGTTCCTGGGATTCGACTACCTCAATGCCATGCTCGAGGACGACCGGGAATCGGGCGTCTACCGCTGTAAGCGGGAGATGTTCACCGACCCGCGCCTGTTTGACCTGGAGATGAAACACATCTTCGAAGGTAACTGGATCTACCTGGCCCACGAAAGCCAGATCCCTGAAAAGAACGACTTCCTGTCGCTGACCATGGGCCGCCAGCCGGTGTTCATCGCGCGCAACAAGGACGGCCAGTTGAACGCCTTCCTCAATGCCTGCAGCCACCGCGGGGCGATGCTCTGCCGGCACAAACGCGGTAACCGTGCCAGCTACACCTGCCCATTCCACGGCTGGACCTTCAATAACAGCGGCAAGCTGCTCAAAGTCAAAGACCCGAGTAATGCCGGTTACCCAGCCAGCTTCAATTGCGACGGCTCGCACGACCTGACCAAGGTGGCGCGCTTCGAGTCGTACCGCGGCTTCCTCTTCGGCAGCCTCAATGCCGATGTGAAACCGCTGCTCGAGCACTTGGGCGAATCGGCCAAGATCATCGACATGATCGTCGACCAGTCGCCCGAGGGCCTGGAAGTGCTGCGTGGCTCCAGCTCCTACATCTACGAAGGCAACTGGAAGCTCACCGCTGAAAACGGCGCCGACGGCTACCACGTGAGCTCGGTGCACTGGAACTACGCCGCTACCCAGAACCAGCGCAAGCAACGCGAAAGCGCTGCCGAGATCAAGACCATGAGCGCCGGTGCCTGGGCCAAACAGGGCGGCGGCTTCTACTCGTTCGACCATGGCCACCTGCTGCTGTGGACGCGCTGGGCCAACCCGGAAGACCGCCCAGCCTACGAGCGCCGCGAGCAAATGGCGGCAGATTTCGGCCAGGCCCGTGCCGACTGGATGATCGAGAACTCGCGCAACCTGTGCCTGTACCCGAACGTGTACCTGATGGACCAGTTCAGCTCGCAGATCCGCATCGCCCGGCCAATTTCGGTGAACAAGACCGAGATCACCATCTACTGCATCGCACCCAAGGGCGAGAGCAGCGAGGCCCGCGCCAAGCGCATCCGCCAGTACGAAGACTTCTTCAACGTCAGTGGCATGGCCACCCCGGATGACCTCGAAGAGTTCCGCTCGTGCCAGACCGGCTACGGCGGTGGCACTGGCTGGAACGATATGTCGCGCGGCGCCGAGCATTGGGTCGAAGGGGCCGACGAGGCCGCCCGCGAGATCGAGCTCAAGCCATTGCTGTCAGGCGTGCGCACCGAAGATGAAGGCCTGTTCGTGCTGCAGCACAAGTATTGGCAGGAAACCATGCTCAAGGCACTCGAGCAGGAGCCGCAGCTGATCCCAGTGGAGGCCGTGCGATGAGCGCTTTGTACGACACCGTGCGCGACTTCCTCTACCGCGAAGCGCGCTACCTCGACGATGGCCAGTGGGAGCAGTGGCTGGAGCTGTATGCCAGCGATGCGACCTTCTGGATGCCATCCTGGGATGACAACGACCAGCTCACCGAAGACCCGCAAAGCGAGATTTCCCTGATCTGGTACGGCAACCGAGGAGGGCTGGAGGACCGCGTGTTCCGCATCCAGACCGAGCGCTCAAGTGCCACAGTTCCGGATACCCGCACCTCGCACAACCTGAGCAATATCGAGATTGTCGAGCACAGTGGCGAGCAGTGTCAGGTGCGCTTCAACTGGCACACCCTGAGCTTTCGCTACAAGACCACCGACAGTTACTTCGGCAGCAGCTTCTACACCCTTGACCTGCGCGGCGCGCAGCCGCTGATCAAGGCCAAGAAAGTGGTGCTGAAGAACGACTACGTTCGCCAGGTCATCGACATCTACCACATCTGACTTCTGGTCAAGACGAGTACTGACCAGCGTGCCGCAGAGCGCGCTGCGGGCAGGCTCGTCCGCGAGGTGCAACATGAGCTTCCAGATCGCACTCAATTTCGAAGACGGAATCACCCGCTTCATCAATGCCGAAGGCCACGAAACCGTTGCCGATGCAGCCTATCGGCAAGGCATCAACATCCCCCTGGACTGCCGTGACGGCGCCTGCGGCACCTGCAAGTGCAAGGCCGAGGCGGGCAGCTATGCGCTGGGTGAGGACTTCATCGAAGACGCCCTTAGCGCAGAAGAAATCAGCCAGGGTTACGTGCTGACCTGCCAGATGCGCGCCGAATCCGACTGCGTGCTGCGCATCCCGGCATCCTCGCAGCTGTGCAAAGCCGAGCAGGGCAGTTTCCAGGCCGAGATCAGCGATGTGCGCCAGCTGTCGGCCAGCACCATTGCCCTGTCGATCAAGGGTGAAGCGCTGAGCAGCCTGGCCTTCTTGCCAGGCCAGTACGTCAACCTGCAGGTGCCGGGCAGCGGTCAGAGCCGCGCGTATTCGTTCAGTTCGTTGCCCAAGGATGGCGAGGTCAGCTTCCTCATCCGCAACGTTCCCGGCGGCCTGATGAGCAGCTTCCTTACCAGTCTGGCCAAGGCCGGCGACAGCATGAGCCTGGCCGGCCCGCTGGGTAGCTTCTACCTGCGCCCGATCCAGCGGCCGTTGTTGCTGCTGGCCGGCGGCACCGGCCTGGCACCGTTCACGGCGATGCTGGAAAAGATCGCCGAAGTCGGCAGCGCGCATCCGCTGCACCTGATCTACGGCGTGACCAACGATTTCGACCTGGTCGAGCTCGACCGCCTGCAGGCGCTGGCTGCGCGCATCAGCAACTTCACCTACAGCGCCTGCGTTGCCAACCCTGACAGTGAGTACCCGCAAAAGGGCTACGTCACCCAGCACATCGAACCGGCGCACCTGAACAACGGCGATGTCGACGTTTACCTGTGCGGCCCGCCGCCGATGGTCGAGGCGGTCAGCCAGTACATCCGCGAACAAGGCATCACCCCGGCCAACTTCTATTACGAGAAGTTCGCCGCCGCGGCCTGAGTTTCCTTGGGGGCTGGCCGCATCGTGCGGGTGCGGCTGGCCTCTTTTTTATTGCCAATGGCAGCAGCGTCGCCGCGTGCAGACGAAGGCGCCGCTGGGGAGAGCAGAGATGAGCAACAGATTCCAAGGCAAGGTCGCGCTGGTCACCGGCGCGGCCCAAGGCATTGGCCGCGGCGTGTGCTGGCGGCTCAAGGCCGAAGGCGCTCAAGTGGTAGCCGTAGACCGTTCCGAGCTGGTTCATGAACTGGCCGGCGAGGGCACGCTGACGCTGATTGCCGACCTCGAGCAGCACGCCGAGTGCGCCCGGGTCATGGCCAGCGCGGTCGAGCGCTTTGGCCGGATCGACATCCTCGTCAACAACGTCGGCGGGACCATTTGGGCCAAGCCGTTCGAGCACTATGAGCCGGAACAGATCGAGGCCGAAGTGCGCCGTTCGCTGTTTCCGACCCTGTGGTGCTGCCACGCAGCGCTGCCGTACATGCTCGAGCGTGGCGCCGGCGCCATCGTCAACGTGTCGTCGATTGCCACCCGCAGCATCAACCGCGTGCCCTATGGCGCAGCCAAGGGCGGCGTTAACGCACTCACCGCCTGCCTGGCCTTCGAGACCGCCGAGCGCGGCATTCGGGTCAACGCCACTGCGCCCGGCGGCACCGAAGCGCCACCCCGGCGGGTGCCGCGCAACAGCGATGCGCAGAGCGAGCAGGACAAGGCCTGGTACCAGCAGATCGTTGCCCAGACCTTGGACAGCAGCCTGATGAAGCGCTACGCGAGCATTGACGAACAGGTCAACGCGATCCTCTTTCTCGCCTCCGACGAGGCCTCTTACATCACCGGCGTGACCCTGCCGGTCGGCGGCGGCGACCTCGGCTGACAGTCGCCCAGCCTGCGTTTACCTCTCACAACAAAAACAACAGAGACCGATGCCATGCGAACCCTGGATGTTCACCCGATCATTGATAACGCGCGCTTTTCACCGTTCCACTGGATGGTCATGGCCTGGTGCGGCCTGCTGCTGGTATTCGACGGCTACGACCTGTTCATCTATGGCGTAGTGCTGCCGGTGATCATGAAGGAGTGGGGCCTGACCCCGCTGCAAGCCGGCGCGCTGGGCAGCTACGCGCTGTTCGGCATGATGTTCGGTGCGCTGCTGTTCGGTAGCCTGGCGGACCGGATCGGGCGCAAGAAGGGCATCGCCATCTGTTTCGCGTTGTTCTCCGGCGCGACCATCCTCAATGGCTTTGCCAGCAGCCCCAGCGAGTTCGGCATCTACCGCTTCATCGCCGGGCTCGGCTGCGGCGGCTTGATGCCCAATGCCGTGGCGTTGATGAACGAGTACGCACCCAAACGCCTGCGCAGCACGCTGGTGGCGATCATGTTCAGCGGTTACTCGCTGGGCGGCATGCTTTCGGCAGGTGTCGGCATCTTCTTGCTGCCGCGCTTTGGTTGGGAGTCGATGTTCTTTGCCGCAGCGCTGCCGTTGCTGCTGTTGCCGGTGATCCTCTACTACCTGCCCGAGTCGATTGGTTTTCTGGTGCGCCAGGGCCGTAGCGACGAAGCCCGTGCCCTGCTCAAACGGCTTGATCCGGACTGCGACGTGCAGGCCGACGATGTGTTGCAGACGAGCGAGCGCAAAGGCAAGGGCGCTTCGGTGCTGGAGCTGTTTCGTGACGGCCTGGCAGTGCGCACCCTGGCCCTGTGGCTGGCGTTTTTCTGCTGCCTGCTGATGGTCTACGCGCTCAGCTCGTGGCTGCCGAAACTGATGGCCAACGCCGGCTATAGCCTGGGTTCAAGCCTGTCGTTCCTGCTGGCACTGAACTTCGGCGGCATGGCCGGGGCAATTCTCGGCGGCTGGCTGGGTGATCGCTACAACCTGGTCAAGGTCAAGATCGCTTTCTTTGTCGCCGCGGCGCTGTCGATCAGCCTGCTTGGGGTGAACAGCCCGATGCCCGTGCTGTACCTGCTGATCTTCATTGCCGGCGCCACCACCATCGGCACACAAATCCTGCTGTATGCCGGCGCGGCCCAGCTCTATGGCCTGTCGATGCGCTCGACCGGCCTTGGTTGGGCCTCCGGTATCGGCCGCAACGGCGCCATCGTCGGCCCGCTGCTGGGCGGCGCGCTGATGGGCATCAACCTGCCGCTGCAACTCAACTTCATCGCCTTTGCCATCCCCGGCGCGGTTGCCGCGCTGGCCATGGCCGTGCACCTGGCCAGCAGCCGGCGCCACGGCCTGGCCGCGCTGGCGCAGGCGTAACCCTTTGACTGACGCAACTGGAGGCCTTGCATGACAAGCCCGACTATCGACCGGCTGGAGGCGATCATCGTCGACCTGCCGACCATTCGCCCGCACAAGCTGGCGATGCACACCATGCAGCAGCAGACCTTGGTGGTGCTGCGCCTGCGCTGCAGCGACGGCGTCGAAGGCATTGGCGAAGCGACCACCATCGGTGGCCTGGCCTACGGCTACGAGAGCCCGGAAGGGATCAAGGCCAACATCGACGCGCACCTGGCCCCGGCGCTGGTCGGCCTGCCAGCCGACAACATCAATGCCGCCATGCTCAAGCTGGACAAGCTGGCCAAGGGCAACACCTTCGCCAAGTCGGGCATCGAAAGTGCCTTGCTCGACGCGCAGGGCAAACGCCTGGGCCTGGCGGTCAGCGAGCTGCTCGGTGGCCGGGTGCGCGACAGCCTCGAAGTGGCCTGGACCCTCGCCAGTGGCGACACCGCCCGCGACATCGCTGAAGCCGAGCACATGCTGGAGATCCGCCGCCATCGGCTGTTCAAGCTGAAGATCGGCGCCAACCCGCTGGAGCAGGACCTGCGCCATGTGGTGGCAATCAAGCGTGAGCTGGGCGAGCGCGCCAGCGTGCGCGTCGACGTCAATCAGTACTGGGATGAGTCGCAAGCCTTGCGTGCCTGCCAGGTGCTTGGCGACAACGGCATCGACCTGATCGAGCAGCCAATAGCGCGGATCAACCGCAGCGGGCAAGTCCGTCTTAACCAGCGCAGCCCGGCGCCGATCATGGCCGACGAGTCGATCGAAAGCGTGGAAGACGCCTTCAGCCTCGCCGCCGACGGCGCTGCCAGCGTGTTCGCTTTGAAGATCGCCAAAAACGGCGGCCCCCGCGCCGTGCTGCGTACCGCGCAGATCGCCGAAGCCGCCGGTATCGCCCTGTACGGCGGCACCATGCTCGAAGGCGCGGTCGGCACCCTGGCCTCGGCCCACGCCTTTTTGACCCTGCGCCAGCTGACCTGGGGCACCGAGTTGTTCGGGCCGCTGCTGCTGACCGAAGACATCGTCGAGCAGCCGCTGCGCTACAGCGACTTCCAACTGCATGTACCACGCACGCCCGGATTGGGCCTGAACCTGGATGAAACCCGCCTGGCGCGTTTCGCCCGGCGCTGATTGCGACCTTACCCAAGGAGAAACCCATGCTGTTCCACGTGAAGATGACCGTGAACCTGCCCGTTGACATGGACCCGGCCCGGGCCGCCCAGCTCAAAACTGACGAAAAGCAGCTGGCCCAACGCCTGCAACGCGACGGCACTTGGCGTCACCTGTGGCGCATTGCCGGGCACTACGCCAACTACAGCGTGTTCGACGTGCCCAGTGTCGAGGCGCTGCACGACACCCTGATGCAGTTGCCGCTGTTCCCGTATATGGCCATCGAAGTGACCGGCCTGTGCCGGCATCCCTCGTCAGTCCACAGCGACGACCGTTGATCGAGCCTGACTCACCCAAGAACAATTATTAGAGGTAAGCAAACATGACCGTGAAAATTTCCCACACTGACGAACTGACCAAGTTCTTCGAACAAGCCGCAGGGTTTGGTAACGATGAAGGCAGCCCTCGGCTCAAGCAGATCATCCTGCGCGTCCTGCAGGACAGCGCGCGCCTGATCGAGGACCTTGAGATCAGCGAGAACGAGTTCTGGCACGCCGTTGACTACCTCAATCGCCTGGGCGGTCGTGGTGAGGCCGGGTTGCTGGTCGCGGGCCTGGGTATCGAGCACTTCCTCGACCTGTTGCAGGACGCCAAGGACACCGCCGTCGGCCTTGCCGGTGGCACTCCGCGCACCATCGAAGGGCCGTTGTATGTCGCCGGCGCGCCGATTGCCGCGGGCCAGGTGCGCATGGACGATGGCAGCGAGGAGGGCGTAGCCACGGTGATGTTCCTCGAAGGCCAGGTCCTCGATCCGGCTGGCCAGCCTGTGCCCGGCGCCACGGTTGACCTGTGGCATGCCAACACCCGTGGCACTTACTCGTTCTTCGACCAAAGCCAGTCCGAATACAACCTGCGTCGGCGCATCGTCACCGATGCCGAGGGCTATTACCGCGCGCGCTCGATCGTGCCATCGGGTTACGGCTGTGACCCGCAAGGCCCAACCCAGGAGTGCCTGGACCTGCTCGGCCGGCATGGCCAACGCCCGGCGCACATCCACTTCTTCATCTCGGCGCCGGGCTATCGGCACCTGACCACGCAGATCAACCTGGCTGGCGACAAGTACCTGTGGGACGACTTCGCCTACGCCACCCGTGACGGCCTGGTCGGCGAAGTGCAGATGCGCGAAGACGGCACGCGGGACGTGAGCGGGCGCTATGCCGAGCTGCGCTTCGACTTCCAGTTGCAGCGCGCGCCGGACAGCGAGGCCGAGCAACGCAGCGGTCGGCCGCGGGCATTGCAGCAGGCGTAATCGCCCTCACTTGATGTTGCTTGAACAACCCATGCCGGACATCCCGTCCGGCCCCGGTCTGGCCAGAGGTCCCATGAAAGACCTGATCAAGGATTGTTCGTTGTCTGCCATTGTCGCCGGCCTGCTGGCGACGATGATTTCCTACGCCGGCCCGCTGGTGATCATCTTCCATGCTGCCGAGGCTGCGGGCCTGTCCCACGGCCAGTTGTCGTCGTGGGTGTGGGCCGTGTCGATGGGCAGCGCCGTGCTTGGCGCGGTATTGACCCTGCGTTATCGGGTGCCGGTAGTTATCGCCTGGTCGATTCCAGGCTCGGCACTGCTGGTGACTGCGCTGCCGCAGATTGGTCTCGAGCAAGCGGTCGGCGCCTATCTGGTGGCCAATCTGATCTTGCTGTTGATTGGCCTGAGTGGTGCGTTCGACGGCTTGATCGCACGCCTGCCGGGCTCGATTGCGGCAGGCATGCAGGCCGGCATTCTGTTCAGCTTTGGCGTTGAAGTGTTTCGCGCCTTGCCGGTGCAACCGACGCTGGTCGTGGCGATGTTCATCACTTATGTGCTGATGCGGCGCTTGCAGCCCCGCTATGCGGTGGCGGCGGTGTTGGCCGTTGGCGCGTTGATCACAGTGCTCAGCGGCCAGCTGCGCAGTGAGGCGTTGGTCCTGGAGTTTGCTACCGCGCAGTTGATCACCCCGCAATTCAGCCTGTCGGCAGTGTTCAGCCTGGCCTTGCCGCTGGTGCTGGTGGCCCTGACCGGGCAGTTCATGCCGGGTATGGCCGTGCTGCGCAATGCGGGTTACCAGACGCCGGCAAGCCCGTTGATCAGTGCCAGTGCCCTGGGCGGCATGCTGTTGGCGCCGTTCGGCTGCCACGGACTCAACCTCGCCGCAGTGACGGCCAGCCTGTGCACCGGCCGCGAAGCTCACGAAGACCCGCGTCGACGCTACATCGCGGCATTGGCCGGCAGTGGCTTGTATCTGCTGCTGGGCATCGCCGGCGCGACCCTGATGTCGTTGTTTGCCGCTTTTCCTGCTGCATTGATTGCCGCCCTGGCGGGACTCGCCTTGTATGGCGCGATCAGCGAGGCACTGGCCCGCAGCCTGGCCGAACCGAGCGAGCGTGATGCCGGGTTGTTCACCTTTCTGGTGACGGCCTCCGGTGTTGCCTTTCTGGGCTTGTCGGCAGCGTTCTGGGGCTTGCTGTTCGGCCTCTGTGCGCATGCCTTGCTGCGTTTGCGGCGGCCGCAGGCGGGGGATGCCCTGCGCCGTAACCCCTGAAAATCCGTAGTGCAAAACCGTAGTAGCGATCCATTCATAAAAACAAGATCAAGAGAGCTTCGCGATGAAACCTAACGCCTGTGTCGCCCTGGGCATAACCTTGCTCAGCCAACCCCTGCTGGCTGCTGAAAGCAGCTTTTTCGAAGACGCCAAAGCCAGCCTCAGTGCTCGCAACTACTATTTCAGCCGGGATTTCTCTGACATCGTCGGCGCCAACCAGCAGTCCAAGGCCGAGGAGTGGGCCCAGGGCTTCATCCTCGATTTCAAGTCCGGCTACACCCCTGGCCCGATCGGTTTCGGCGTCGATGCACTGGGCTTGCTCGGGATTCGCCTCGATAGCAGTCCGGACCGGGTCAACAGCGGACTGTTGCCAGTGCATGGCGACGGGCGTGCGGCAAGCGATTACAGTCGCCTGGCTGGCACCTTCAAAGCACGCGTATCGCAAACCGAGCTGCGCGTGGGCGAGCTGCAGCCGAATCTGCCGGTGCTGACCTTCAGCGACATTCGCCTGCTGCCACCCACCTATCAGGGCGTCAGCCTCAACTCCGCCGAGATCAACGGGCTGACCGTGCAGGCTGGGCATTTGTCTTCGACGCACCTGCGCAACGAAGGCGGGGATGACAAGCTCAACGCCATGCTTGGCCATGTGCCGATGCGCCAGGTCGCGAGTGACGCGTTCAATTACCTGGGCGGTGACTATGCCTTCAACGACAAGCAGACCAGCGCCAGCCTGTGGTATGGCCAGCTCGAAGACATCTACCAGCAGGGCTTTGTCGGCCTCAAGCACAGCAAGCCGTTCGGCGACTGGGTGCTCAGCGCCAACCTGGGTTATTTCACTGCCCGCGAGGACGGCGATGCCTTGCTTGGCCAGATCGACAATCAGGCGTTCTTCTCGTTGCTGACAGCCCGGCATGGCGGACATAGCTTTCACGTCGGCTATCAGGGCATCTATGGCGAAAGCCCGTTTCCACGGGTATTCGCCAATATCACCCCGCTGGGCAACGAGGTGCCCACCTATGAGTTTGCCTACACCGATGAGCGCTCCTATCAAGCGCGCTATGACTACAACTTCGCCGCCATGGGCATCCCTGGCCTGACCGCGACGGTGCGCTACATAACCGGCAACAATGTCGATACCGGCCGCGGCTTCGAGGGCAAGGACCGCGAGCGCGATCTGGATATTGGTTATGCGGTGCAGAGCGGGGTGTTCAAGGGTTTGGGGATTCGTGTCAGAAACGCGGTGGCGCGCTCGAATTATCGCAGCGATATCGACGAAAACCGGGTGATTCTGGCCTACACCTGGCAGTTGCTGTGAGCCCCGCGCCGCTCACAGATGGCTGAGTTGCCAGCCCGCTGCAAACGCTGCGCTGCGGCGATAGCGTTTGCACAATAACCGGCGATGCAGGTAGGTTGCCAACAGACTTTTTTGTGGAAACCTGACCCTTGGACTCACTCACTCAAGCGGTGCTCGGCGCAGCGCTGCAAGGCACGGTGCTAGGCCGTATTCAAGGCCGCCGGGCATTGCTCTACGGCGCCGCCCTGGGCACCTTGCCAGACCTCGACGTGATCATCCGCTATGCCGATCCGGTGTCGCAGATGACCTTTCACCGTGGTTTCTCGCATTCACTGTTCGTGCTCACCGGCCTGGCCCTGTTGTTGGCCTGGTTGGTGACCTGGCTTGGCCATAAATACTGGCCGGAGCGCGGCTATCGCTGGCCAAGGCTGTTCGCCGCGTTCTGGCTGGTGCTGATCACGCATCCGGTACTCGATGCCTTCACCGTGTACGGCACCCAGTTGTTCTGGCCGTTGCAACTGATCCCGGAAAGTTGGGCGGCGGTGTTCATCATTGATCCGGTGTACACCTTGCCGCTGCTGTTTACTGTGCTGTTCGCGGCGATTCGCGGCATGCAGGGCAGGGCGATTGCGCTGATGACCGGCGCATTGCTGTTCAGTACGGCCTACCTCGGCTTTGGCCTGGGCGCGCGTATGCATGCCGAGCAGCGCTTTGCGGCTGCTCTGGATCAGCAAGGCGTAGCAGTGACCGAAGTGCGTGCCGTGCCTATCGCCTTTAACAGTCTGGTCTGGCGGGTGATGGCGAAAACCGCGGACGGCCATTACTTCGAGGGCGTCAGCAGCGTGTTCGATCGCGAGCCGCCGGAAATGCTGCGCCATTCGCGCAACCTCGAGGCAGCCAAGCGCCTTGGTGATGACCCACTGCACGCGCGTCTGCGCTGGTTCACGGGAGACTGGCTGCGTTACGACGAGGTCGGTGATGCGTTGGTGGTGACCGACCTGCGCATGGGCATTCCTGGCAACTACACGTTCCGCTTCCAGATGGCCAGCCGCGACAGCACTGGCCAGTGGAGCGTCGGCACGCCAACAGCCTGGTCGGGCACATCGGCCAACTCGATGTTCAACCTGGAAGACCTTGGTCTGATCTGGCGCCGCATCATTCATCAACAACCGCCGCTGCCGTTGGCGGCATGGACCGCCAAGTACCTGCAGCCAATGGTGAGCAGCGAGTCCGGGCAATAACCGTGCGCTCGGCCGGGCTGGATTTGGTCAAGTGGACGGCGATCGTGACCATGGTCGCCGACCACCTGCGTTACCTATGGCCAGCTGCCGACGGCTTGTTCGTCATCGGCCGGCTGGCATTTCCGTTGTTCTGCCTGGCGTTGGCAATCAACGTCGGGCGCAGCGACCCGGCTATGTGGCCCAGCCGCTGCGCGGCGCGCTATCTCGGTTGGCTGCTGGTATTTGGCGTGCTGTCCGAAGGCCCGTACCGCTGGCTGGACACCGGTTCGCAGACGCTAAACGTGATCCCGACCCTGACGCTCGGGTTGTTGCTGGCTTGGGCAATACACCATCGACAGGCGCTGGCCTGCCTGCTCGGCTTGAGCGCTGCGCTGACTGCAGCGCTGTTCAGTGATCACCTGATGTACGGCTTGCCTGGCGTCCTGCTCCCCGCCGCGATACTGATCGCCAGGCGCTACGGCGGCGCCGGCTGGCTGCTGCCGTGTGCGTTGGCGGTGGCGGGCAACGTGACCAACAGTTGGTTACGTGCGCATCCGTTGCAACCCATCGCTCTGGTCATCCTGAGTACAGCAGCAATGTCGTTGCCAATAGGCCTGTGGCTGGCGCGTCAGGAACGCTGGCAGGTACCGCGGGTCGGGCGCTGGGGTTATGCGTTCTATCCGCTGCATCTGGCGCTTATCGCCGGCCTGCAACGTCTGGCCGCAGCCCTTGGTATTTAGCGCGAGGGCCGCGTACAACCAATGCCACCCCGACCCCCTACCCAAGTAGCATTCGGCTGAGCCGCAGGCTTGCCTATCCTGCGGCCATGGCTGTATCTCTCTCGGAATTCGACTTATGAGCGAAGGCGTCTTCAGCGCACTGTCGCGGGCTACCTGTGCTACTCAGGCAGCCGGTGAGCTGGCTGATCAACTGCGGCATGCCGAGCTAGGCTTTGTGCTGTTTTTCTGCTCTGCCGAATACGATCTGCCGGCATTGGCGGCTGCGCTACAGGGGCAATTTCCGGCGGTGGGGCTGGCCGGCTGCACCAGCGCCGGCGAACTGACCCCGGAGGGCTATGCGCGCGGTTGTATCACCGCGGTCGGTTTCGACCGGCGCTACTTCTCCATCGCCGCTGGCCTGGTGGAAGCGGTACCCGGTTTCAGCCTGCTCGACGCGCAGGCGCTGGTTGCCCAGCTGGTCGAAGACTGCCGACGCAACAGCCTGGCACCGATCAAGGCGCACAGCTTTGCCTTGACCCTGTTCGACGGCCTGTCCAGCCGGGAAGAGGTGGTGCTGGCTGCCTTGGCAGCGGCGCTGGGCGATATCCCGCAGTTCGGCGGCTCGGCAGGTGATGACAATCACCTCAGCCGCACACATGTGTATTACAACGGTGCCTTCCACAGCGGTGCGGCGGTTTTGTTGCTGGTCAATACCTGGCTGGAGTTCGAGGTGTTCAGCGCCGATCACATTCAGCCGCGCAGCGAGAAACTGGTGGTGACCCGCGCCGACCGTCAGTTACGCCGGGTCTATGAGCTAAACGCCGAGCCCGCAGCCGCTGAATACGCCCAGTTGATCGGTGTACCCGTGGGTGCGCTCGATCATCGGCTGTTTGCGGCGCACCCACTGGCGCTGCGGATCAACCAGAACCACTACGTGCGGGCCATTCAGCAGGTACATGAGGATGGCAGCCTGAGCTTCTACTGCGCGGTGGAGAACGGCATCGTCCTCACCGCAATGCGCCCCGGTCCGCTGCTGGCCAACCTGCAATCGTTGTTCGAGGGCCTGCGCCAGCGCCTCGGGCCGTTGCTGCTGACCATCGGCTGCGACTGCGTACTGCGCCGCCTCGAGCTGGAGAGCGAGGGCGCTGCTGTGGCCGAGGTCAGCGCGTTGTTGCGCAGCCAGCAGGTGCTGGGCTTCAACACCTATGGGGAGCAGTTCAATGGCATGCATATCAACCAAACCTTCACCGGCGTTGCCATCGGACAGCCGCGCGAGCGCATCGCCGGCTGAGCAGATCAGCCAGCTGCAACGCGACAACCACAAGCTCAAGCGCATCAATGCAGCGTTGATCGAGCGGCTGGAGTCCGGTGCGGCGCGACCGGACGATGCCTTTGCCGCGTTCCAGCATTCGGTGGTGTTGGCCGAGCAGGTGCGCGAGCGCACTGATGCCTTGAACCAGGTATTGGTCGAACTCAAGGCCAGCCACCTGTTGCTCAGCGACGCGCATCAGCGCGCCGAAACTGCCCACCAGCGGCTGGTGGATGCCATCGAGAGTATTTCCGATGCGTTCGTGCTGTTCGATGCCGACCTGCGCGTGGTGCTGTTCAACCGGCGCTTCAAGGCGCTCTGGGCCAACAGCCGATTGCGCGGGGCCAGCGGTATGCAGCTGGTCGAGGTGAAACGGCTGATGCACAACCTGCTGCGCGAAGAACCCCGTGCCAGCAGCGACGAGCAACCGTTGTATCGGCTGCGCAACGAGCGCTGGTTACAGGTCAGCGAACGGCCGACCCGCGATGGTGGCCGGGTGATGCTTTTCACCGACGTCACCCGGGTCAAGCTGCGTGAGAACCACCGCCGCGAGCAGGCCCTGGCGCATAAGTCGTTCCTGCTGCAGCGGGCGGTCGACAACCTGTCGCAGGGCCTGGCCATGGTCAACGCCGAGGGCGTGCTGGAGCTGTGGAACCGACGCTTTCTCGAGGTCAGTGGCCTGGCACCGATTGCCAGCCATCGGCAGTTTGCCGACGTGATTGCCGACAGCGAGCTGGCCTTGCTGACGCCCGCCAGCCGCGACGACCACGACCAGCCGCTGCCGGAGTTGGAGCAGCGTCTGTTCGACGGGCGCATGCTGGAAATTCGTACGCATCCATTGCCCACAGGCGGTTTCGTCAACACCTTCACCGATATCACCGAGCGCTACGCCCATGCCGAAGCGCTGCATCAGGCCTATCAGCACCTGGAACTGCGCGTGCACGAGCGCACCGCCGAACTGACCAGCCTCAATCGCCAACTGCTGCGCGAGATTGACCAGCGCCGCCGTATGGAAGCCAGCCTGCGCGATGCCAAGGCCGATGCCGAGCAGGCCACGCTGTCGAAAACCAAATTTCTCGCCGCAGTCAGCCATGACCTGTTGCAGCCGCTGAATGCCGCCCGGCTGTTTACCAGTGCCTTGCTCGAACAGCCTGGCGCAGGCCCGTTGATCCACAACGTCAGCAACGCCCTGGATGGCGTCGAGAGCCTGCTCGGCACGCTGGTGGATATCTCCAAGCTCGACGCCGGGGTGATCCGCGCCGATGTCGCGAGTTTTGCCCTGAGCGACCTGCTCGACAACCTCGCGGCCGAGCACGCTACCGTAGCCGCCAGCGAAGGCCTGCGTCTTGACTACGTGCCGAGCCGCTTGCGCGTGCGCAGTGATATGCAGCTATTGGCGCGGATCCTGCGCAACCTGCTCAGCAACGCCGTGCGCTACACCCCCAGCGGGCGGATCGTGCTCGGTTGCAGGCGGCGCGGCGACAAGGTGTTGATCGAGGTGTGGGATACCGGCATCGGCATCGCAGCGGACAAGTGCCGCGAAGTGTTCCAGGAGTTCAAGCGCGGCGAGGCGCAGCGGCCGGACCAGGATCGCGGCCTGGGGCTGGGCCTGGCGATTGTCGACAAGATCGCCGGCATCCTCGGGCATCCCATCCAGCTGCGCTCGGTGCCCGGCAAAGGTTCGGTATTCTCGGTCGAAGTCCCGTGCTGCCAGCGTCCTGTGAGCAAAGGCTCAGCGTTGCAGCAGGACATGCCTCACCTGCAATCGCTGCAGGGCGCGCGGATCTGGGTGCTGGATAACGACGGGGCGATCTGCGCCGGCATGCGCAGCTTGCTCGAACAGTGGGGCTGCAAGGTCACCACGGCGGCCAGTGAAGCGGACCTGCAGCGTCAGGTCGCCCTGCCACGGGCGCGGGTCGACCTGTTGATCGCCGATTATCACCTGGACCATGACCGCACCGGCATCGAGGCGGTAGCGGCGATCAACGCCTGCCGCGACCGGGCCATACCGGTGCTGATGATCACCGCCAATTACAGCAACGAGCTCAAGCAGCAGGTGCGCCTGCTTGGCCACACCCTGATGCACAAACCGGTGCGGCCGATGAAGCTCAAGACCGCGATCAGCCACCTGCTTGGGTCGTCAAGCGGCATGTAGGAGCGGCCTTGTGTCGCGAAAGGCGCGCGCAGCGGGCCCGGCTATTTGCGGTGCTGCATAATCATGGGGCCGCTACGCAGCCCTTTCGCGACACAAGGCCGCTCCTACGGGGGACAGCGGCCAGTTAGCGGCTTTGTTAGCGTGCCAGGCGGCCGCTGACAAAGTGGGCTACATCGTTGAAGCCTGGAGTCGAGGCGTGGCCTGGGGTCACCAGCGCATCGATGAAGGCTTCATCTTCGGCGGTGATCTTCACCTGCAGTGCCCCGGCATAGGTGTCCCACTGCGCTTCGGTGCGCGGCCCGACGATGGCCGAGCTGACCAGCCGATTGTTCAGCACCCAGGCAATCGCGAACTCGACGATACCGACGCCTTTGCCCTCGCAGTAGGCCTGGATCTTGCGCGCGATGGTCAGTGACTCCTGACGCCACTCCACTTCCATGATGCGCTTGTCCTGGCGCCCGGCGCGGCTACCGGCGTCAGGCTCGGAACCCGGTGCGTACTTGCCGCTGAGCACGCCCCGCGCCAATGGGCTGAACGGCACCACGCCGAGCCCGTGATAACCCGCAGCAGTCAACTGCTCAGGTTCGGCCTGGCGGTTGACGATGTTGTACAGCGGTTGGCTCACAACCGGCTTGGCCACACCCAGGCGCTCGGCCACGTTGCAGATCTCGGCGATGCGCCAGCCGCGGAAATTGGACACGCCCCAGTAACGGATCTTGCCCTGTTGCAGCAGATCACCGATGGCCCGCACGGTTTCTTCCAGCGGCGCGCTATGGTCTTCGCGGTGCAGGTAGTAGACGTCCAGGTAATCGGTGCCCATGCGCGTCAGGCTGGCTTCGATGGCATTGAACAGATGTTTGCGCGACAGCCCGCTGCGGTTGGGCAAGCCGTCCACTGCACCGAATCCCGCTTTGGAGGCAACCACCCAGTCCTGCCGGTTGCGCGCCACCGCCTCGCCAACGATCTGCTCCGAGCGCCCGCCGTTGTAGACGTCGGCGGTATCGACAAAGTTGACGCCCTGATCCCAGGCCTTGTCGATGATCCGCAGCGAATCCTCGGCGCTGGTCTGCTCGCCGAACATCATGCTGCCCAGGGTCAGGGCTGAAACCTGCAGGCCGCTTTGGCCAAGAGGGCGATAGAGCATGGGGAAGGTCCTTGAGTGGGGAGGGGAATGACCTTTTTTACAGGCAAGCGGTGGGGTTTGAAAGGGCAAAACAGCGGGGTTGTTGCCTGATCCTGCCTGTAAATGTGCGCGGCATTGTGTCGCGCAGCGCCAACAGCATTTTCAAATACTCAACATGATGTTTATACGCAGCTGATAGTTAGCGAAATCCCTCACAACGCAATGGGATTTTTTTCCTGCCTGTGCTTATTGCCACGCGCCTAACGAGACTGTCCGCAATGGCATTTGCCTGCCACTTCTCTTTCATTGTCACGTCACCCTTGCTGTTCATGGATCTGCTGGGGATGACCGACTACGCCTTTTCACTGATATTCATTGCTTACGGTGCGGCTTATATCATTGGCGGCGTGGTCGCCAGTGCCTTGAACAAACGCATCGAGGTGAGTGCACAGATCAGACTGGGGCTGCTTTTGATCGGCGTCGCCGGGTTGTCGCTGTTTCTCTGGCTGTACGTGCTGAATCCGACCGTCACCGCAATCATGCTGTCGATGGTGGTCTGCAGTGCCGGTACAACGATTGTGCGCCCGGCCGCGACTACCTGGGCGTTGAGCCTACACCCTGAGATTGCAGGGACGGCAGCCGCTCTGAATAACACGCTGGTATTTACCGTTGGCGGCTTGTGCAGCGCAGGGGTCGCGTTGGCAGAAGGGGACTTGCTGCGCGCATTAGCGATGGCATTCGTCCTTGCAGCGCTGATCGGGAGTCTGTTGCTGAGACGTCTTCGCAGCCTACCATCGAAGCTTCTCTCGGGCTGAAACACCTGTTCCATTCCTGCGCCACGTGTGCCGAAACTGCGGCGACTCTTAAGCTCGCCGGCTTACGATCGACAGTGGATAAAGCTCTCTACGACGGGGCTTTCAGTGGTATCTCTGGCGCTGGCACAGCCGTTGCTCCTGTTCTTCACGACACATTCCCTGGGTGTCGCCAATAACAAGAACGGAGATTCCCCGATGACCCAATCAGGTCCGCACCGCCGGCCCATGCCGGGTGCCTTGATGAGAACCGCACGTTGCGCCGTCCTGGCGTTGGCTTGCCTGGCCCCGGCGTTTGCCGCCGAGGTCGATGGCAAGCGCATCATCGACGCCGACAAAGAGCCCGGCAACTGGATGAGCCATGGCCGTACCTACGATGAACAGCGCTACAGCCCGCTGAACACCATCAATGACCGCAACGTCAATCAACTGGGCCTGGCCTGGAGCTACAAGCTCGATCTGGACCGCGGCGTCGAGGCCACGCCTATCGTGGTCGACGGCGTGATGTACACCACCGGGCCATTTTCGGTTGTGTATGCCCTGGACGCACGCAACGGCAAGCTGCTGTGGAAGTACGATCCGCAGTCCGATCGCCATCGGGCCGGTGAAGCCTGCTGCGATGCGGTCAACCGTGGCGTAGCCGTGTGGCAGGGCAAGGTCTATGTCGGCGTGCTCGATGGCCGCCTGGAGGCCATCGATGCCAAGACCGGCAAGCGCGTATGGTCGGTCGACACCCGCAGCGACGACAAACGCAGCTACACCATTACCGGCGCGCCGCGTGTGGTCAATGGCAAGGTGGTGATCGGCAACGGCGGCGCCGAGTTTGGCGTGCGTGGCTACGTCACCGCCTATGATGCCGAAACCGGCAAGCAGGCCTGGCGCTTCTTCACCGTGCCTGGCGACCCCAAGCTGCCGCCTGAAGACAAGGCGATGGAAATCGCCAGCAAGACCTGGCATGGCGATGCCTTTGTCGAGCAGGGCGGCGGTGGCACGGCGTGGGATTCGTTCGCCTATGACCCAGAACTGAACCTGCTCTATATCGGCGTCGGCAACGGCTCGCTGTGGGATCCGAAATGGCGCAGCCAGGCCAAGGGCGACAACCTGTTCCTGTCGTCTATCGTGGCGGTCAATGCCGATACCGGCGAGTACGCCTGGCACTACCAGACCACGCCGGGCGATGCCTGGGACTTCACGGCCACCCAGCACATGATCCTCGCCGAACTGCCGATCAACGGCAAACAGCGCAAGGTATTGATGCAGGCGCCGAAAAATGGCTTCTTCTATGTACTCGACCGCGCCACCGGCGAGTTGCTCTCGGCGAAGAACATTGTGCCGGTCAACTGGGCCAAGGGCATCGACATGAAGACTGGCCGGCCAATCGTCGATGATGAGGCAGCTGCCTACTGGAAGGACGGCAAGCGCAAGCTGGTGACCCCGGCATTTTGGGGCGCACATGACTGGCACCCGATGTCCTACAACCCCAACACCGGGCTGGTGTACATCCCGGCGCACATCATGTCGGCCTACTACGAGCACATCCCGGAAGCGCCCAAGCGTCACCCGTTCAAGAGCGTGTACCAGCTCGGCCTGCGCACCGGGATGATGCCCGAAGGCCCGGAAGGCCTGCTGGAAATGGCCAAAACCTGGTCAGGCAAGTTGATCGCCTGGGACCCGGTCAAGCAGGCACCTGCCTGGGAAGTGCCGTATATCACCATCTTCAACGGCGGCACCCTGAGCACGGCGGGCAACCTGGTGTTCGAGGGCAGTGCCGATGGCCGGGTGATCGCCTACGCCGCCGACGATGGCAAAAAGCTCTGGGAATCACCGGCTGCCAGCGGCGTGATGGCTGCGCCGATCACGTATTCGGTAGATGGCGAGCAATACGTGACCTTCATGGCCGGCTGGGGCGGGGCGTTCTCGACCTTTGCCGGGGCCTTGTCGCTGCGCGCCGGCGTGCAGCCGTTCGCCCAGGTGCTGACTTACAAGATCGGCGGCAACGCCACCCTGCGTGAGCCCCCACCGCCGGCCGACACGCCGAAACCGCCAGCGCTCACTGCTGACGAAAAAACCGTAGCCGCCGGTGCTGCGCTTTACGACGGCAACTGCTCGCAGTGCCATGGCATCCATGCGGTCAGCGGCGGCGTGCTGCCGGACCTGCGCAAGCTCACCGCGGAAAAACACCAGATGTTCCTCGGCATTCTCTATGGCGGGCGCATCCCGGACGGTATGCCTTCGTTCGCCGAAGCGCTCAAGCCTGAGCAGGTCGAACAGGTGCACCAATACCTGATCAAGCGCGCCCACGACCTGCAAAGCGAAGGCAGTGTCTGGCAGCGTTTCAGCGCCAAGCCCGCAGCCGCCACGCCGCTTGCCGACAATACCTCCAAGGAGTGACATGACGATGCCCGATAATCTGTACCAGAACTATATCGACAACGCTTTTGTAGCCAGCGAACAACTGATCGAGGTGTTCAACCCGGCCAACGGCGAGCTGTTGGGGGCGGTGCCGGAGTCACCCGTTGAGCAGGTCGAACGCGCGATTGACGCAGCGCGCCGTGCGCAGAAAGGCTGGGCGGCAAAACCTGCCATCGAGCGCGCCGGTTACTTGCGCCAGATTGCCAGCAAGGTGCGGGCCAATGCCGAGCGCCTGGCGCGCATCGTCACCCAGGAGCAGGGCAAGGTGCCGGCGTTGGCCCTGGTGGAGGTCAACTTCACTGCCGACTACCTCGACTACATGGCCGAATGGGCGCGCCGCCTGGAGGGCGAGGTGCTGAGCAGTGATCGCGCCAACGAGCACATCTTCCTGCTGCGCAAACCCCTGGGCGTGGTGGCGGGGGTGCTGCCGTGGAATTTCCCGTTCTTCCTGATTGCGCGCAAGATGGCGCCGGCGCTGCTGACCGGCAACACCATCGTGATCAAACCCAGCGAAGAGACACCGATCAACTGCTACGAGTTTGCCCGGCTGGTGGCCGAAACCGATCTACCGCCAGGGGTGTTCAACGTGGTCGGCGGCAAAGGTGCGAGTGTCGGCCACAGCCTCACCAGTCATGCCGGCATTGACCTGGTCAGCTTCACTGGCAGTGTCGCCACCGGGGCGCGGATCATGGCTGCGGCAGCGCCAAACATCACCAAGCTCAACCTCGAACTGGGCGGCAAGGCGCCCGCTATCGTGCTGGCCGACGCCGACTTGGACCTGGCCGTGCGCGCGATCGTTGCCTCGCGGGTGATCAACACCGGGCAGGTGTGCAACTGCGCCGAGCGAGTGTATGTGCAGCGCGCGGTGGCGGATGCCTTCATCGACAAGGTCGCGCAGACGATGGCCGCCACGCGCTATGGCGACCCGTCGCTGCAGGCTGACCTGGACATGGGCCCATTGATCAATCAGGCCGGGCTGGACAAGGTCGCGCAGATGGTGCGCACGGCAGTCGGGCAAGGCGCTCAGGTAATTACCGGCGGGCAGGTGGCTGATCTTGGTGCGGGCTTCCACTATCAACCGACGGTGCTGGCCGGCTGTTCGGCGGACATGGAGATCATGCGCAAGGAGATCTTCGGCCCGGTCCTGCCGATCCAGATCATTGACGACCTGGATGAAGCGATTGTCTTGGCCAACGACAGCGAATACGGCCTGACCTCGTCGCTATATACCCGCGACCTGAACGCCGCACTTAAAGCCAGCCGCGAAATCGATTTTGGCGAAACCTACATCAACCGCGAGAACTTCGAGGCCATGCAGGGTTTCCACGCCGGAGCACGCAAGTCTGGGGTGGGCGGGGCGGATGGCAAGCATGGGCTGTATGAGTACACGCGCACACAAGTGGTGTATATCCAGGGCTGAGTAACATGGGGGGGCAGCACTGGCCGGCACGCTCGTGCAGCGGCCAGTGCTGCGCTCAGTCAGCCTGATTCGGCGGCACGATTGCGTGTCGTTTCATCTTGCGGTACAGAGTCGATCGGGAGATTCCCGCCGCGTCTGCTGCCGCGCTGATATTCCACCGCTCGCGCCGCAGTACATCGAGCAAATGCCGGGCTTCGGCATCCTCGACCTGAGCCTCCAGGCGCAGTGGCTGTGCAAGGACCGGCGTCCGCGGCGCACTCGCCAGCAGCTCCTCCGGCAGACAATTCAGGCTTATCACCCCATTCTCCGCCAGCGCGGCTGCGTAGCGCAGCGCGTTCAGCAATTGGCGCACGTTGCCAGGCCAAGGGTGGCCCAGCAGGCAGCGGTGAGCCTCGGCGTCCAGCTGCAGCCCTTGCGCTTCGGGCAGCCGTCGCAGCAGGTGCTCGATCAACTCGGCGCGATCGCTGCGCTGGCGTAGCGCCGGCAGGCTCATGCGCATGCCGCACAAACGGTAAAAGAGGTCTTCACGGAAGCGTTTGTCAGCAATCATGCTGGCCAGATCCTGGTGAGTCGCCGACACCACCTGAATATCCAACGCCACTGGCGCTTCGGCCCCCAGGGGTTGCAGCTCACGCTCGGCCAGCACCCGCAGCAAGCGGGTTTGCAGGTGTGCAGGCATGTCGCCGATCTCATCGAGGAACAGCGTGCCGCCATTGGCCAGTTCCAGCTTGCCCTTCATGCCTTTGCGATTGGCGCCGGTGAAGCTGCCGCTGCGGTAGCCAAACAGCTCGCTTTCAATCAACGACTCGGGGATCGCCGCGCAATTGAGTGCAACGAACGGCCCGGCCTGACGGCGACTGGCCTGGTGCACGGCGCGGGCAAAGGCCTCTTTGCCGGTGCCGGTTTCACCGGTGATGAGGATACAGATGTCCTTGTCCAGCACCTTGCGCAGACGCTGCACGCTTTGCTGCAACTGGCTGTCGCCGCCGGCAAGTTGCTCAAGTGTCGGGTGGCGGGCTGTAGTTGGGGCCGGCGCCACAGGCTTGGCGCGCAGCCCGTAACCGGCCGGCACACGCAAACCGACTTCGATGATCAGCTCGCTGCCAGGCTCGCGCAGTTGGGTGCCGCAAGCGCCGCCACGGGTGAGCATCAGCAGCTCATCGATAGTCGCGGGCAGCAACTGCTCGATGCGCAAGCCCAGCAGGCCGCCAGGCTGGGCCATGAATGCAGCCCGGTTGGCGCCGATCACCCGGCCGCCTTCATCCAGCGCCAATAGCTGCTCATTGGCCAGATCGGTGATGTCGTCGCGAGGCTTGAGGGCCAGGGTCAGACGGTCGCGGTAACGTTGGCGGAAATGGGTGTTCTCGATCAGCCGCGCGTACAGCGTAACCAGGTGCAGGGTCAGGTGCTGCGCCTGTTTTGGCCCATCGTTGAACAGGCAGGTTGCGTTGAGGCAGCCAAGCAACTGATTCTGCGCATCGAAGATCGGTGACACCGAGCAGCTCAGGCGGGCGTTGGCGGCAAGAAAATGCTCCTGGCGGTGGATGGTCAGCGCCTGCCCCGACGCCAGCGCGGTGCCGATGCCATTGGTGCCAGCGATCGATTCGTCCCAGCGCGCGCCGACAATCAGCCCAGCGCGTGAATAACGGTCGTGATCGGCTGGCAGGCGCGCATCCAGAGTAATGCCGTCGGCATCGCTGAGCAGCACGGCAAAGCCCGCATCGACCACCCTTCGGGCCAGGCCGTTGACGCCTTGCCCGGCGATGCTCAGGTAGGCCTCGTGCTGAGCCTGATGCTGGCGAATCTCGGCGGCGCTGAGGATATTGTCGACATGGCGCAGGCCTGGGTCGAGGTGGTGCTGGTTGATGCTGCGAAACCACGATTCGGCGATCACCGCTTCCGGCGCGAGGCCGCGCTCGGCGAAGTGGCAGTCGATAAACGCAGCCAGTTCCCTGGCGCGGGTGTCGGTGGCAGGCGCGGTCATGGGCGCTCCCCGTGCTGTTATTGTCGTGGGCCGGTTCGAAGTGCCGGTCAGACTGCAACCATAGCGCAAAAGCCTGAGGCAGTGAGCGCCTGCTTGAAATGGAACGCCTGACGGCATTCAAGCTTCTCAACAGAATACAAGCCTGTGAGGGGCAGATCATGGACCAGCAGCAATCTATCGCGCCGCGGCCGGTTGAGCCGCGCCAGCTACGTTTCGCCGACGACGGCTCGACGCCAAACAGCGTGTTGCCAGTGTTGCTTTATGCGATGCAGTGGCCGCACGGCACGGACCGAGCGGCGGCCTTTGAGGCGCTGTTCGAGGTGCACGGGTGGCCTGCGTTATGGCGAGATGGGGTGTTTCCCTATCACCACTTCCATCCCAACGCCCACGAGGTGCTTGGCGTAGCGCAGGGTGAAGCGCGGCTGACCCTGGGTGGTACCGCCGGGCAGACCATCAGCGTCAAAGCGGGAGACGTGCTGGTGCTGCCGGCGGGCACCGGCCATCGCTGCATGACCTGCAGTGAGGACTTTGTCGTGGTTGGTGGTTACCCGCGGGGGCAGGAAGACTACGAGGTCGAGCGGCCCAACGCCCGTGGCCACGCGCAGGCGGTAGCGCGGATTGCCAAGGTGGCGTTGCCGAAGCTGGACCCGGTGCTGGGCAAGGAGGGCGGGGTAGTAAAGTTGTGGCGGTGAGGTGTTGCCGGGCGCCAGGCCCGGCAACTGTCAGCCGTTTCAATCGGCGCGGGCGCTGCTCAAGGCGCCTGCACGGGTGACGCGCAGGGCCACCAGGCTGCCGATCACGATCAGCCCGGCCAGCGAGTACAGTGCAGCATCGGTGGAACCAGTCTGATCCTTGATGAAGCCCACCAGATACGGGCTGAGGAAGCCCGCCATCTGCCCGACCGAGTTGATGATCGCCAGGCCAGCCACCGCAGTGGCAGCACTGAGCAAGGCAGTCGGCATCGGCCAGAACATCGGCAAACCAGTGAGGGCGCCCATGGTCGCGATCGACAGACCAAGAATGGCAATCGGCGGATGGCCGGCAAAGTTGACCGCGATCAGCAGGCCGATCGCGCCCATCAGCATCGGCACCACAAGGTGCCAGCGGCGCTCGTTGCGCAGGTCAGCCGAACGGCCTACCAGAATCATGAACACGCCGGCCAACAGGTACGGGATCGCGCTCAACCAGCCAATCAGCAGTGGGTTGTCAAAGCCCATGCTCTTGATGATCGACGGCAGCCAGAAGTTGATCGCGTACACGCCGCTCTGGATGCAGAAGTAGATGAAGCCAAAGGTCCAGATCAGCGGATTGGTCAGCACCGACAGCACGCTGTCACCGCTGGTGACCGGCTTGCGTGCTGCATCGGCGGTAAGGTCGGTTTCGATGATCTGCCGCTCGGCCGGGCTGAGCCACGGCGCTTTCTGGTAACCGTCGCTGAGCAGTTTGATCGCCAGCATGCCCAGCACCACCGTCGGCAGGCCCTGGATCAGGAACATCCACTGCCAGCCGGCCAAACCGTGCTGGCCAGCGGCAAAGTGCTGCAGAATCCAGCCCGAAAATGGTCCGCCAAGCAGCCCCGAGACCGGAATCGCCGACATGAACAGGGCCATGATCCGCCCGCGTCGATCCGCGGGGAACCAGCGCGAGAGGTACAGCACCACGCCCGGGAAGAAGCCGGCTTCGGCGGCGCCGGTGAGCAGGCGCAGAGCGTAGAACTCGGTCGGCGTGGTGACGAACATCAAGCAGGTCGACAGGCTGCCCCAGGCGATCATCATCAAGGCGATCCAGCGCCGTGGCCCGAAGCGGTTCAGCGCCAGGTTGCTGGGCAGGCCGCAGAGCACGTAGCCGATGAAGAAAATCCCGGCGCCGAGGCCATAGACGGTTTCGCTGAACTTCAGTGCATCGAGCATCTGCAGCTTGGCAAAACCAACGTTGACGCGGTCGAGGTAGTTGAACAGGTAGCAGATGAAAATGAATGGAATCAGCCGCAGTGTGATGCGCCGGTACAGCGCATTGCGGGTGCTATCGTGGCCTTGGTCAGGGGCAGAGCTGTGTGCCATGATCGGGATCTCTGTTGTTATGATTGTTACCGCGTCGCCTGTTTCGGCGCTCGCCTGACGAGTCTCGGCGAGCGCAGCGCGGCTGTCTTTGTGCTTATGCACTGGTGTCAGCGCTGGCCGCTGTGCTGCGGCCCAAATCCTATCACTGCAAGGACCGTTGAATGTTCGAACTGGACCATGACCTGGCGCAGGATATCGTCGACCGGGCGATGGCCATCCTGCCGTGCAACGTCAACGTCATGGACAGCCAGGGCCTGATCCTCGGCAGCGGTGAAGCAGAGCGCATCAACACCCGCCATGAAGGTGCCCAGTTGGTATTGGCCAATGGCCGGATCGTCGAGCTCGATAATGACGCGGCCAAGTGCCTCAAGGGCGTGCAGCCCGGCGTCAACCTGCCGCTGATGCTCGATGGCCGCTTGATCGGCGTGCTCGGCCTGACCGGTGATCCGCAGCAATTGCGCACCTACGGCGAGCTGGTGCGGATGACCGCCGAAATGCTCCTGGCCCAGCGTCACCTGCAAGTCGAGCAACAATGGCGACGCCAGCGCTGTGATGACTTGCTGGCATTGTTGCTGGGCAGTAGTGGTGATTCGACGCGTTTGCTCGACGAGGCCCAGCAACTTGGCCTCAAGCCTCAATTGGCACGGGTGCCGTACCTGTTCGAGCTGGAGTCCGGACCGCCCGCAGAAGCCTTGGCCACCTGGCTGATGAGCCGTTACCCGGATGGCTGGTGCGTCAGCCCGGCCCGTCAGTCGCTGTTGTGGTGTCGGCCGGCAGCGGTCGCGCTGGATGAACAGCGTCTGCTCGAACGGTTGCAGCGCCATGGCTGGCACGTCCAGCGCCTGGCCGTGGGCCCGGCAGCGCAAAGCCTTGAGCAATTGCGACGCGGCTACCGGCGGGTGCGTGATTTGCTTGCCTACGGGCGCGAAGTGCTGCCTGCCGAGCGCTTGCTGAACCTGACCCGCTACCGCTTGCCAGCACTGCTGTGGCGTCACCGCAACGACGACGCGCTGGATGAATTGCTCGAGCCCTTGCTGCGCATTCGTAGCAAGGACGCCAGCGGCCAGTTGCTGAATACCTTGCGCGCCTGGTGCGCCCATGATGGCCAGAGCCAGGCCTGTGCCGATGCCTTGGGCATCCACCGCAACAGCCTGCGCTATCGCCTGGAACGTATCGCCGAGCTGGGCGAAGTCGACCCACAGCGGCTGGACGGCATGTTGACCCTGTATCTGGGCTTGCAGCTGTTGCCCGCCGACTGAGCTGAGTGGCAAAGGCGTTTGCCCAAACAACGGCGCCGGGCTTTTGTGCATCTGACCGAGGCCTGCGGATGACGCAACTGTCAGCATCGCTGCAACAGGATCAGGAGAATCCCCATGAAAATTGTCATCGCCCCCGATTCGTTCAAGGACAGCCTCGACGCTGCTGCCGTCGCCCAGGCCATTGCGCGCGGGGTGGCCGAGGTGTGGACGGAGGCCGAACTGGTTGAGTGTCCGATGGCCGATGGCGGCGAAGGCACGCTGCAGGCGATTGTCGCGGCCAGCCACGGTGAGCTGCGCCGGCAAGCGGTGCGCGGGCCGCTGGGGCAGACGGTCGAGGCCCGTTGGGGCTGGCTCGCCGAGAGCCACACGGCAATCATCGAAATGGCCGAAGCCAGCGGCTTGCAGTTGGTCGCCGGCGAGCAGCGCGACGCCTGTCGCAGCAGCACCTGGGGCACCGGCGAATTGATCGGCGCGGCATTGACCGCGGGGGCCCAACGCATCGTCCTGGCGATTGGCGGCAGTGCCACCAACGACGGCGGCAGCGGCATGCTCCGCGCCCTTGGCTTGCGTTTGCTCGACGCCGATGGCCAGGCGCTGGCCGAAGGCGGCCTGGCCTTGGCGCAACTGGCCCGGATCGACGCCAGTGAGCTTGATCCGCGCCTGGCGCAGGTGCAGGTCGAAGTCGCTGCAGACGTCGACAACCCACTGTGTGGTCCGAATGGCGCCTCGGCGATTTTTGGTCCGCAAAAAGGCGCCAGCCCTGAGCAGGTGACAGCGCTGGATCTCGCCCTTGGCCATTTTGCCGACCACTGCGCGCAACTGCTGGGTAATGACCTCAGGGAGTCGCCCGGTAGCGGCGCTGCCGGCGGCATGGGCTTTGCGGCCAAGGCATTCATGGACGCGCGTTTCCGCGCGGGAGTGGAGGTGGTCGCCGAGCTGGCCGGGCTGGATGCACTGGTGCAGGGCGCCGATCTGGTCATCACTGGCGAAGGCCGCTTTGACGCGCAGACCTTGCGCGGCAAAACGCCCATGGGCGTGGCCAGGGTTGCCAAACGTCATGGTGTGCCGGTGGTGGTGCTGGCCGGCACCCTGGGCGAGGGTTACCAGCAACTGTACGCCCATGGCATCGATGCCGCGTTTGCGCTGGCCAGTGGGCCGATGACCTTGGCTCAGGCGTGCAGCGAGGCGCCGGCACTGCTGCAGGCGCGCGCCAGCGATGTTGCCCGGCTGTGGCAGTGCGCCAAGGCTCAGCGCTGAGTTTCAGCTTCATAGGGCACATCGGCAGGCGTCTGGCTGAGTAGCACAGCAATTGCCAACAGCCCGGCGCCAACGCCTGCCAGCGGCAACCACGCCAGGCCGAGCTGACCGATCAAAAGGCCACCGAGCCCGCCGCCGAGCGCTGTGCCGAGGTTGAACGCAGCAATGTTCAACCCCGAGGCCACGCCGCTGGCGTGCGGCGCCACGCTTTTGGCCAGGTTGAGCAGGCGCAACGTGGACAGTGTGACGATGGCGAAGAACACTGCCCCCAGCACCCCGACCAGGCCGAGCACGGCCCATGGCGACTGCCTGAACACATACAGCAGCATCAGTGTGACCACCAGCATGAGCAGGGCCAGCAACAGGCTGCGGTTTATCGCAAAGCGGTCGCCGGCATATCCGCCAACCAGATTGCCAGCAATCGTGCACGCGCCAAACAGCAGCATGCCCGCACTCAACAAGCGTGGCCCGGCCTGGCTCACCTCCAGCAGGTACGGCGACACGTAACTGAAAAAGCTGAACACCGCGACGCTGACCAGCATGGACACCGCGGCAACGGACAACAACGGCCGCAGTAGCACGGCCCGCAGGCCGCTCAGCCCCGCGCCAGGCTGAGCATCCGCCGCACCGGCCTGAACCGGCATCCAACGCAGCAAGCCGATCAAGCTCAAACAACCGAGCAGCGCCAGCGCGACAAATATCACCCGCCACGACCAGAAGCTGCCCAGCAGCGTGCCCAGCGGTACCCCGAGTGCCAACGACACCGTCAAGCCCATCCATACCACCGACAATGCCCGCCCAGCCTGTGCGGGTGCTACCAGCTTGACTGCGACACTGGCCGCTAGCGCCATGAACACGCCGTGGGCGAGGCCAATCCCAAAGCGCACCAGGTGCAAGGTCAACACCTGCTCAACGCTTGCCAGCAGCAGGCTGCCCACCCCCAGCACTGCTACCGTCAGCAGCATCAGCGAGCGGTCACGCCAGCTCGCCAGCGCCGCAGTCAGCAACGGTGCGCCGATGGCGGCACCCAACGCATACGCCGCAATCGCCGCGCCCACCGCAGCGACTGAACTGCTCAGATCGCCCGCCATTGCCGAAACCAGACCGGCGACCACGAACTCAGACAAGCCGAAGGCAAAGGTGCACAGCGAAAACACGTATATGGCTAACGGCATGGCGGCATCCGGCTCAAGTGCTGGGCCAAGGCCAACGCCTGTTCGCCATTCAGGCGTGGATCCACCTTGCTCAGATAGCAGCGGTGCAGATCCGCCGGCTGCAGGTGGCCTGGGCCGCCGAGGCACTCGGTCACGGGTTCAGCGGTCAGTTCCAGGTGCAGCCCGCCGAGGACCGAGCCATGCCAGGCATGCACGGCGAAGGCCGTCTCTATTTCCGCCAGGATGTCATCGAAGGCGCGGGTCTTGGTGCCGCAGGGCAGGGTGCGGGTATTGCCGTGCATGGGGTCGCACAGCCACAACACCCGTGCGCCAGCGTGCTCTACTGCGTCGATCAGCGGCCCGAGGTGCTGTTCCAGCAGCGCCGCCCCCATGCGGTGGATCAGCGTCAGCCGGCCCGGCTGGTTGTGCGGGTTAAGCTGTTCGATCAGCTGCAGCAGTGCGCTGGCCGAGGTTTCGGCGCCGACCTTGACCGCCACCGGGTTGCTCACCCCACGCAGGTATTCGACATGGGCGCCGTCGGGCTGGGCGGTGCGCAGGCCAATCCACGGCAGGTGGGTGGACTGGTTGAACCAGCAGCCATCGTCCTGTTGCCGGGTCAACGCCTGCTCGTATTCCAGCAGCAAGGCTTCGTGGGAGATGAACAGCGCCTGATCGCAAAGGCCATCGCTGTCCATGAAACCCTGCAGGGTGCGGATGTCGCGCAAGGTCGCGGCCGAGTGAGCATAGGCTGCAAGCAAGCGCTGCGGATCTGCCCGCCGCGCTGCTGCGCGGAACTCGGCCTGGTTGACGATATCGCCGCGATACACTGGCAGACTCAGGCCATCACGGGTTTCGATATCACTGGAACGTGGCTTGGCGTATTGCCCGGCCAGGCGGCCGATCTTGATCACTGGCCGCTGTACACCCCGCGTCAGCAGCTGGCTCATCTGCTGCATCAGCTGCAGAAAGCGATTCAGCGCGGCCTGATCGGTCTGGGTGAAGTCTTCGGCGCAATCACCGCCTTGCAAGACAAACGCACGGCCCTGCTGGGCCTGGGCCAGCAAGCCCGTAAGCAGGCTGATCGACTGCCGACTGACCAGCACGGGGGCCTGGCGCAAGCTCGCCAGCGCCTGCTCAAGGGCAGGTTGGTCGTGATACAGCGGTTGCTGCGCAGCGCTGCGGTCGCGCCAGGAATTGAGGCTCCAGGCCAGTGGGCCGTCGAGCACGTTGGCGGCTTGGGTCAGCATGATCGGTGTCGCTCCCTGAGTGTCGTCGTTCGCCCTGCACCTGCTGCAAGGAGCGGCGATAGTGCGCAGCGACGACAGCTCGGGGGAAATACAATAAAGGTCTCAATCTGATATGCGCAGTTGCCCCAGAGCGTACGGGGACGGGGAGCAGGCGGTAGCCCTTGATATGGGCTAAATCGTTGTATTTCCAAGGCTATTAATACTTGCGACCTATCACCGCCGGTTCGCCAAAAGTATTTTACTCAAGGTCTGCACTCGCCAATTCTCGGCGCAACTTATTCGAGAGGGGCGGGGCGATGTTGGTTCACAAGGAAAACGACCATTCAGTCGTAGCGGCAGCCGAGGGCGAGCTTCGCCAGTTCGGCAGAAATATGCCTTGTCAGAATTTTTACACCGGCAAATTGCAGGCCGCCTGGGAACGAGCTCGCAACAGCCGCTATTACGCGGATATCGGCCCGTTCAGCAGCGCAGCCTTCGCCCTGTTGCCGGTCACGCCCAAGGCCAGCCTCAAGGCCACTCCGCTGGATTTTTGCACGGTCGGCCTGAGTGATGCAGCGCGCTATTACGCTACCACCGGCACCACCGGCGAACCGACGCCAACCCCGCGCCTGAAGCAAGACATCATCTGGAATGCCATCAGCGTCGCCAGCCAATGGCGCGCGGTGCTCAGACCAGGCTCCAGGGTCGCCAACCTTATGCCGTCGGATATCGTCCCGGTCGGCGATCTGATTGCCAACGTCTGCGACTACCTGGACGTCTCCCACGTGCGCCTGTACCCGTTTACCACCGGTATCACCGACTGGGAGCGGGTGTGCAAGACCTTCGCCACCTACCAGCCGAGCGTGCTGTTCATTGCCCCTGGCGTGCTGGTCCAGCTGACTCGCTACCTTAAACAGCGGGAGATGCTCGACGGCTTCGCCCTGTCGGTGCAGACGATCATGCTGCTGGGCGAGGTCAACACCCAGCCATTCCGCCAGCGCCTGGCGCGCTGGTGGCAGTGCGAGGTATTCGATGCCAGTTACGGCAGTACCGAGACCGGCACCCTGGCGACAGTTGGCGAAGATCAACAGATGCGTCTGGCCTGCACCACCAACTACTTCGAACTGCTGCTGGAGGACGGCCAACTGGTGCCGCTGGCGCAAGGTCTCAGCGGGCGTCTGGTGGTAACGCCGCTGAACCTGTATGCGCGGCCCTTGCTGCGCCTGGATACCGGTGACAGCGTGACCATCAGCGGCGCCTGCGAGGCCGGCCAGCTCAGCCCGAGCCTGCTGATCAATGGCCGCGACAACGATGCCGTGGTAGTCGGCGGCGTGGCGTTGGATATTCGCGCCGTCGAGGAAGTCGTTTACGGCAACTGCGACGCCACGGGCTACATGATCGAAGTCGACCGCGACAAGGACAGCGCCGCGCTGATCCTGGAGCGCGATGTGCTCTGGGACACTGGTCAGGAGGCGGCGATCGAGGCGCGCTTGCAGGCCCATTCGCAAGCTCACATGCGCCTGCGCTGGAGCCGCATCCTGTTCATCAACAACCTGTCGGTGTTGAGCAAGAGCGGCGCTTCGCAAAAGAGCTGGAAAAAGACCAATCTGCGCTTTGTTGGCGGTGCGCAATGAGCGCGGTGTTGCCGAAATTTCCGCAAGGGCAGGGCCTGGCCAATCATCAGGCTGACCTCTGGTGCACCTACGCTGCGATCCGCAGCCTGGCCTGGGTCGAGCGCCTGGGCAGTGCCGATGTGCCGCAGCTGCAGGCGTATATCCAGTCACGGCGCAACCGTGATGGCGGCTATGCCTGGAGCAAGGGTATGCCGTCCGATGCCTGGGCCACGTTCTATTGCACCGAAACCCTCAAGGATCTGGCGGCGCCAGTCAGCGACACAGACGCCACTGCCGCATGGCTGCACACCTTGTTCGATGGCGACGCCTACGCCATGTGCCCGGGCCAGACGGCAGATGCCTGGGCCACGCATTACACATTGCGCACCTTGCTCGAAGTCTGCCACGGCGAGGTCCAGCAGCGTGAACCGCTGTACCGCTGGCTTGAGGGTCTGCAATGCGCCAATGGTGGCCTGAGCTGGTCGGCTGAGTTTGCCGAGCGCGATGTCGCCGATACCCGCGCCTGCTTTTATGGCGTGATGGCCGCCCGCGCACTGCAACGAGCCGGGCTGCCGGCGCCTGCGTGGGACCGCACGCGTTTGATCGCCTGGTTGCAGGCGCAGCAGCTGGCTGACGGCGGCTTTCGCTTCAGCGAGTCGGCCGAGTCGGCGTGCCTGTGGGCAACCTACCGGGCCACTGCAAGCCTGGCAGAGTTGCACGCACTACCTTTGGACGCACAGCGTTGCAGCGACTGGATCGTTGCCCGGCGCAGCAGCGCAGGCGGTTTTGTCCGCTGGCAGGGATATGACGGCGAGGATGTCTGGGCGGTGTTCTGCGCAGTGGGCTCACTCAAGGCACTCGGGCAGCCAGTCGCCTGGCTGGCCGATGAAGTCGCTGACTATATCGCCAGCCTGGCCACACCGGGTGGCGGCTATACCTACCGCGAAGCGAGCACGGCGGCGGATGTTCTGACCAGCGCCGCCGGGATCCTCGGCGGCAGCCTCGACAGCGGCCAGCGTGATGCAGCGTTGCGCTGGATCGAAGGCTGCCAGATGCCCAACGAGGCCGGGATCATGTACATGCCCGGGCGCGGTGCCGAGGTGCGCTGCACGGCCTGGGGACTGGCAGCCGGGGCGTTTGCCGGACAGCCGCAGGCCCGTCAGGCAATCGGCCAATGGCTGGCCTCGTTGCAAAATCCGGACGGCGGCTTTGGCTTCTGGGAAGGCCGCGGCTCGGATATGGTCTCGACCGCAGCTGCGGTGGCCATCCTGCAGTCGCTGGGAGACAACAGCGGTGTGGCGCTGGATGGCCTGCAGCGGTTTGTCGGCACCTGTCAGCATGAAGACAGCGGGCGGCTGACCTACAGCGCCTATCCGCGGGGCGCGTCATCGCTGCGCGCCGGTTTGCAGGCGCTCAGTTGCCTTGCCTATCTCGGCCACCCCGTGCAGCAGGCTGCGGCAGTGCTGCTGGCGGCGCACAAGGTTCGTCAGGGTGGCTTCGCCAATCACGGTCAACGTATCCCCGACCTGCTCAGCACCTATCAGGCGGTGGCCATGGCGTTGGCATTCGAGCTGCCGGTGGACATCGCTCACCTGCGCTTCTTCCTCGACAAGGTGAGCACCGCGCAAGGCTTTGCCTGGTCGCCGCTGTATCTGGAGGGTAGTGATGCGCTGTCGACCTGCCTGGGCCGTCTGCTGCAGGCATTCGTCGACGGCAGCCGCCGCCATTTGCCCAACCTGCAACTGTCATAAGGACACCAAGCATGCCGACCATTACCGTCGCCTGCGCGCCGCTGCCGCTGATCGAGCGCAAGCGCATTGCACTGGGTTTTACCCGCGTTCTCAAGAGCCTGGGCGCCGACCCCGCGCACTGCATGGTGTTCTTCGCGCCGCTGCCGCTGGACTGCGTGTTCAGCGCCGGCATGCCTTTGCCCAGCCAGGACCGTGACGGCCAGCCCGCGCAGTTTCATGTGCGCATCACACTCTCCAGCGAGCGCGACATGCTCGCGCAGCAGACCCTGGCCGACGGCCTGTATGCGGGGCTGCGCAGCCGCTACAGCACAGCTTTCATCTATCTGCAATTCGACCCGATCGCGCCTGAACAGGTGTTCTACAGCGCGGGCGCGGCATTGATCAACGCAAGCACTCAACAAGGAAGCACCGGCTCGTGAATACCCCCTCCATCGAACTCCAGATCCGCCAGACTCTTGCCCAACTGCTCGGCCCCGAGGTCCTCGGCATCGACAGCCAGGCCAGCTTTCGCGACTTTCTCGGTGAGCGCTTCGACAGCCTGATGGCAGTTGAGGTGATTACTGCCGTCGAGGACCGCTTCAGCATCGAGGTGGACTACCTCAGCGACGATGTGCGCTTCTGGTTCGAGACTCTGGACAAGATGCAGCGCTTCGTTGCGCAGAAGGTCGAAGACCAGCTCACCCTGCAGGCCGCCGAGTGAGCGCCGAGCAGGTGTTCCAAACTTCTGGTTCCAGCGGCGCGCCGCGCCAATGGCTGCGCAGCCGCGCGCAAATGGAGCAAGAGGCGCGGCTGATCTATCAGCGCTGGGCGCCGCAGGTCAGCGAGATCATCAGCTTTGCGCCGGTCAGCCACAGCTACGGGCAGATCCTCGGCGAAACCGGTGCGCGCGTACATGGGGCGGCGCTACAGCTGTGCTCGTTCGAACAACAACAACTGCCAACGCTGGCTGGCCACGGCCAGTGCGTGATCCTGGCCATTGCCAGTACCTGGAAACTGCTGCCAGCGCTGCTCAAGCGCCTGGCTGGCCAGCGCCCGCTGTTGATCGTGCACAGTGCATCGATGTTGCCACCCGGCGCACTGGCTGTGGCCCAGCAGTTTGCCGGTGCGCAGGTGCGTTTCATCGAGGTGCTCGGCTCGACCGAAACCGGCGCGATTGCCGTCCGCGAACTGGATGCCAGTAGCACGCCGGAGCAGCCGTGGACCTTGCTTGACGACGTTCAGCTACTGACGCCCGCTGGCCAGCCCGCGCCCCTGGAAATCGCCAGCCCACGCATTGCCCGTGAGCAGGGCCAGGCCTGCGCAGCGCCAAGCCACCGTTGTGACGACCTGGTGCAGGTCCTCGACCCGCGCCGGGTGCAGTGGTTGGGCCGGGTCAGCAGCCTGATCAAGGTCAATGGCGTTCGCCTCGACCTGGCCCGGCTAGGCGCCGAACTGGGCACGCTGCTGGGCTGCGCAAGCCTGGCCTGTGTGCCGCTACGCGACGGTTTGCGTGGCGAGGCCTACACCATAGTGCTGGGCGATTCGTCAGTCAGCAGCGGGGCTGTGCTGGCTGCGTTTTCTCAGCTCACGCCCGGCACGCCGCGGCCGCTGCATATCCATCACGTCGATCACTTACCGCTGTCTGCCACAGGCAAGCCACAAGCCTGGGCGGCGGCATCAACTGTCAAGGAATACACCGATGTCATACGTTAAAACCGACAATGCTATCGACGCCTACCTGGCCAACTGCGGTCCCGCAGCAGTTGGCCAACAGGTGCCCAATTACCTGGCCCTGACCCTGCGTGAGCGCTATGCGCAACTGCAGGCCAATCCAGCACTGGCCGCCGATTGGGCAGCGCAGTATGAGCAATGGGCGGTGCATGCCGACGGCCACTACCGTTGCCTGGTCAGCACCCGCCCGGCCGAGTCGCCGTGGTTCCGCCTGGGCGTCAAGGACACCGTTGACGTTGCGGGTTTGCCGACCCGACTGGGCCTGCGCAGCTACCGTCACTATCCAGCGCGCAGCGCCGAAGCACTGACCTGGCTGGACCCACGGGTGGCCTTGACCTGCAAGGTGACCACCACCGAACTGAACATCGCCTTTGGTGGCGGTTGCCGCAACCCGCTTTACCCGAGCATCGACCCTTCGGGCTCGAGCACAGGTTCCGCGGTGTCGGTGGCGGCTGGGCTGTGTGATATCTCGCTGGGCACCGATGTGCTCGGCTCGGTCCGCTGGCCTGCGTCGCACTGCGGCATGGTCGGCTTGCGCATGACGCACAAGGCCGGGAATCTGGCCGGCGTATTCCCCCTGTCTCCGCGCATGGACGCCCTTGGCTGGGTCGCCCGCAGCGCCGATGACCTCGACCTGCTGCTACCGATGCTTGGCATCGATGGTCTGCTCGGCGAGCAACTGCCGCTCAAGCAGCAGTACCGGGTCGGTTTCCTCAGCCATGTGCATGAGCCGGGCCTGACCAGCGCGCAGATGCTCGCCATGCTGGCTCAGGCGCGCAGCGCCGTGGTGCAGCTTGAAATGGCCGACAGTGATGTCGACATGCCTGAACTGTGGGCGTGCCGCGGCGACGCCTGGCAACTCTGTGCCCGTGATGCGTGGCTGGCCTCTGCGGCGTGGCAGCAGGTGTTCGACTGCGAGCTGCACTGGTCGACGCAGAGCGCGCTGGCCGTCGGTGCCGGTGTCAGCGAGGAAGAGTACAACGCCATCCAGCAACGTATGGACAGCGTTCGCGCAGGCATCGACAGCTGGTTCGATAACGCCCAGGTGGACTTCGTGGTATTCCCGATGGACCCCAATCGGCCGTTCGACCGGCGTGATCCGCAGCCCGGCGACTCGACCATCCCATCACCTGCTGACACCGACTACTCACAGAAGATCAGCTTCACCCCGCTGGCCAGCTTTAGCGGCCTGCCGGCTATCACCGTGCCGATCTGCCTGAGCCCGGATGGCAAAGCAGCGCTGTCGGTGCAGATCATGGGCCGACGCGACAGCGAGCGGCAGTTGCTGGACATCGCCAAGCGCCTACAAGCGCTGGTCGGGCGGGTGCCGGCCGCTGAGGCTGGTCAATAAGGAGCGGCAACCATGTGTGGAATTACAGGCTGGGTCGACTTCAGTCGCGACCTGGAGCAACACGCGCCGCTGCTGGCGGCCATGACCGACACCCTGGCCCTGCGCGGCCCGGACGCCAGCGGCAGCTGGCGCCACCGGCATGCCTTGCTCGGCCACCGGCGGTTGGCGATCATCGACCTTGCTGGCGGCGTACAACCGATGACTTACCGCTTCGGCAATGGCCAGCAAGTGGCGCTGGTGTATACCGGCGAGGTCTACAACCACAACGAATTGCGCGAGCGGCTGCGTCTGGCCGGGCATCAGTTCCAGACCCGCAGCGACACCGAAGTGGTGCTGCATGCGTACCTGGAATGGGGCGAGCATTGCAGCGAGCAGCTGTCGGGAATGTTCGCCTTTGCCGTGTTCGACGAGCGGGACGGGCACTTCCTGCTGGTACGCGATCGCCTCGGGGTCAAGCCGCTGTACTACGCCGAACATGGCCAGGGCCTGCTGTTCGGCTCGGAGATCAAGGCGATTCTGGCCCATCCGGATTTCAGCAAACAGCTCGACGTGGTGGGGCTGGTCGATGCCCTGAGCTTGTCGCGGGGCACCTCGCGCACGGCGCTGCGCGGCATTCGCGAGCTGCCACCGGGGCATCGGCTATCGTGGCGGCCGAACGGCCAGGTCAAGCTCAAGCGCTATTGGCAGTTACAACGACGTGAGCATCAGGACGACCTGCAAAGCACCATTGAGCGCACCCGCGAACTGTTGGGTAAAGCGCTGGGCGAGCAGCTGTATGCCGACGTACCGGTATGCTCGTTGCTGTCCGGCGGGCTTGACTCGACCATTCTCACAGCGATGGCCCAGCGCAAGTTGCAGGCCGAACAGGGCGGTACGGTCAATTCGTTCTCGGTGGATTTTGTCGGCCAGGCCGAGCAGTTCCAGGCCGATGCCTTCCGCCCGGAGCGCGACGAGCCGTATGCCTTGGCCGCCGCCGCGCATATCGGCAGCCAGCACCAGACCATCCTTATCGATAACCGCGAGCTGGTTGCCGATCAGGCCAGGCAGGCGGTGTACCTGGCCAATGATTCAGCGGCGACCTTTGGCGATGTCGATACCTCTCTGTATCTGCTGTTCAAAGCCATCCGTGGCCACTCGACGGTGGCGATCTCAGGCGAGGCCGCGGACGAGGTGTTTGGCGGTTATGCCTGGTGTCGCGATCCGCAGGCCATCGCTGCGGCGCGGATGCCGTGGCTGTCACGGATGCAACTGCTGCAGGCAGAACTGATCAACCCGGACTTCAACCGCCACTGCGATTTTGCCGGCTATCAGGACAGCGCCTATCGCCAGGCACTGGATCAAGTGCAGCATCTGCCGGGCGACGACGCTGTCGAGCGGCGCATGCGCGAGATCAGCCACCTGCACCTGCACCACTGGCTGCCGATCCTGCTCGACCGCAAGGACCGCCTGAGCATGGCCGCCAGCCTTGAGGTGCGTGTGCCGTATACCGATCATGAGCTGGTCGAGTACGTGCACAACGTGCCGTGGTCGATAAAAGGTAGAGGAGGCGAGGAAAAGTGGCTGCTCAAACAGGCGACGGCTGATCTACTGCCACCGGCAGTGCTGGCGCGCAAGAAAAGCCCTTATCCGACCTCGGCAAACCTCGCCTACGAGCGCTTCCTGCGCGAGCGCACCCGGCAGCTGCTGGCAACGGCTGACAGTCCGGCGTTCGCGGTCATCGATCGAGCTCAGCTAATCACGCAACTGGATCACGCCGAGGGCTATTTCAACTCGCAGCTGCGCCGTAACAACCTGGAAACAGCACTGGCACTGGATGCCTGGCTGCGCCATAACCAGCTATCGGTGTAGATCGCGCTTGAGGATGCTCTCCTGGGCCGCGAGGTCGAGGAGGGTGTCGCTGAAACACTTCGGTGCGCCAAGGTCCAGCATCGAGATGAAACTGCCCAGCGCCGGCGAAGCGTTCTGGTTGTTCCAGTTCATGTACAGGCCCATGCTGGCGTTGGGCTGATCACCAACAGGCTTGATCGGGCGGAACAGGACCCGATCGCGCAGCGTCGAGTTGGCGATCGATTCCGGCACCAGGGCTACACCGAAGCCACAGGCGACCAAACCGATCAAGGTGTGAATCTGCGACGCTTCCTGCACCACCTTGGGATAGAAGCCTGCCGACTCGCACAGCGCCATCAGCTGGCTGTAGTAGCCATTACCCAATGCCTGCGGAGTGAACACGAAGTCTTCTTCGGCGAATTCGCGCAGGTCGACGTTGGCGTGGCGGGCCTTTTCGTGATGGGCCGGCAAGGCCATCACGATCTGTTCATTGAGAATCAGGCGTGATTCGATGATATCCGGCGGCAGTGGCAGCTTGCGCATGAAGGCGATGTCGGCTTCGCCGGCCAACAAGGCGGCGGCCTGGGCCGCCGACGGCATTTCACGGATGGTCAGGCGCACGTTCGGGTAGCTTTCGCGAAAGCGCCGCAGCGAGTTCAGCAGCGACTCGTAGTAGGCAATCGAAATGGCCGTGATGGTCAGCTTGCCGCACACGCCCTCGGAGACATTGCGGGCGTACTCGATGCCTTGCTCGAGTTCCTTGAGGGTGCGATAAGCGGTTTCCAGAAATGCCATGCCAGCGGCGGTCAGCTTGACCCCGCGCTTGTTGCGCAGAAACAGGCTGAAGCCGAGTTTGTCCTCGAGGCGGTTGATCGCTTGGCTCAAAGGCGGCTGCGCCATGTGCAGACGAATAGCTGCCTTGTGAAAGTGCAACTCCTCGGCCACGGCGATGAACTGCCTGAGCAAACGGGTCTCGATCATTCTACTTTCCTTCATCGAGGCGAACTGGTGCAGGGGCGTGTGCTCACAGGACTTCTGCAGGCGCGCCATCATAATGTGTGCTTGGGCGGCGCAGAAGCCTGCTCGCCCGGGCTGTTGCTATCTATATGAGTAACCCGGTGGGGCTCGGTCATCCGCTTGCGGGGTTTCGGTGATATCTATTAGATATCAAGTTTGCATGCTTTTAGTATTAAGTCATTGATTTTTTTATTGTTATTGTCTGTGAATGAGAATCGGGGGGATTCGTCGATGCCATTCACAAATAAAGTCGCGATTATTACCGGTGCAGGCCAGGGGCTTGGCCTGGATTACGCCAAGGCACTGCTGGCTCAGGGCGCACGGGTAGTGATCAGTGACCTGGGCACCGATCGCGCTGGCGAAGGCGAAGATCAGGCACTGGTAACTGAAGCGTTGCAGGCTCTCAAGGCCCAGGGTGGCGAGGTGGTTGCCCACATTGGTCGGCTGGACGATGAGGCGGGTTGCCAGCAATTGATCGAGCTTGCCATCGAGCAGTTCGGCCAGCTCGACATCCTCATTCACAATGCCGGCTGGGTCGGCTATCAGGACATCGAAGACCAGCAGGAGGCATTTCTCGAACGCGCTCTGGGCATCAGCGTGCATGCGCCGGTGTGGTTGGCCAAGCATGCCTGGAAGCACCTCAAGCGCTCGGCGGCGCCGCGAGTCGTACTGACCACCTCTGACCGCGCCATGTACCAGCGCTATGCCCAGCCAGGGCTGGTAGCTTATGCCGCAGGCAAGATGGCCCAGGTCGGGATCATGAATGCACTGAGCATGGAAGGCCTGGCCCACGGCATCCTGGTCAATGCGATTTCGCCTGTGGCCAAGACCCGCATGTGGGGGGTGAGCCAGCCCAGTGAGGACCTCAAGCCTGAATGGGTGACCCCAGGCCTGCTCTACCTGGCCAGTGAACTGTGCCGCGACACCGGCTACATCCTGCGCGCCAGCAACGGCCAGTTCACCGCTACACGTTTCTGCGAGAACAGCGGCGTCAGCTATCCTCGCGATCTGGCCCGGGTAGAAGCCGCCAGCCTCAGCGAAGTCGCCGAGCGCTGGAGTAGCATCAAGGAATGCCATTACGCGCCAGTCAAAGTCGCCCGTACCCGTGCCGATCTTGGTGAAAGCCCGGTCTGGGATGCGCACAGCGGCGTCCTCTATTTCGTCGATATTTCCGGCGGACGCATCAACCGCCTGACGCCGCAGGGCGATGTCGAACGGGTTTACGAATCCGCTGCGAAAATTGGCGCTCTGGCCCTGACCGACCAAGGCAATCTGATCTTCACCGAGGATGCCAGTGCTGCGCTGCTGGACCTTGGCGAAGGCAAGGTGCGTCAGTATTCGGCGCCCGTGCATCACCGCTCCAGTTACCGCTTCAACGACGGCGCCTGTGATCCACAGGGCCACTTTGTCACCGGCCTGATGGATGAAGGCCCCAGCGGCAAGACCGGCGCACTGTACCGCTTCGATCACGAAATGCATGCCGAAGTGATCCATCGCGAGATGTCCTTGCCCAACGGTTTGGCGTGGTCGCAAGACGGCCAGACGCTATTCTTCGTCGATTCGGTGGCGCGCTCGATCTACCGTGCTGATTATCTCGCCGGTGGCGTGCTGGGCGAGATCAGCCTGTTTGCCGAAACCCCGGCCGAGCTGGGTCGCCCGGATGGCATTGCGCTAGATAAGGAAGGCGGCATCTGGGTGTGCCAGTTCAACGGCAGTTGCCTGCTGCGCTACGACCGCCACGGTCACCTCAGCGACCAGGTGGTAATGCCGGTGCCGCGGCCGACCAGCTGCTGCTTTGGCGGCCCGGAGCTGGACACGCTGTACATCACCACCGCCCGCTTTGGCATGACCCCGGCGCAGCTGCTCGACTATCCGGATGCAGGTGACCTGTACATGATCCGCCCGGAAGTGGCGGGGATTGCCCGCCACCCGTTCAAGGAATGAGCAAGCGCTCCTGCGCCGCGGGCAACACCGCCAGATCGCCAAAGCGCTGCGCTGCATCGATGTAGCGCAGCGCGGATTTGGCGTCCTTCCAGCCGATATAGCTCATCAACGACTTCAACTCCCAGCCATTGGCTGTGGCCCAGGTGGCGAAACCGCGTCGCAGTGAGTGGCCGCTATACAGTGAGGCGGGCACCCCGGCGCGTTCGAGCATGCCACGCAGCACGGCAATCAGGCTGTTGCTGTTGAGTGGCGCCTGGCCCAGGTTGCCCCAGCGATCGAGCTTGCGAAACACCGGGCCATGGGCAATGCCCGCCACTTCCAGCCATTGCAGGTAAGCCGTCACCGGGCACAACGCTTTCAGCGCCGGGGTGCGGTGCTGTACGCCAAGTGCCTCGCGGTCGCCTTTGCTGCGCGGCAGGTACAGGGTAAGGCCGACACCGGCCTGGGCCTGAATATGCTCGACGCGCAGGCGTGCCAGCTCATCGCCGCGCAAGCCACGCCAAAAACCGAGCAGTAGCAAGGCCGCATCCCGGCGCGCACGTAACAAGCCGGGCATGTCATTTCGTTCACGCGCCAGCTGCGCTTCTTGTTCAAAGCGTGCGACGGCGGTCTGCAGATGTTGCAGCAACAGCGGCGCGGCCTGTTTGGCCGGCGCCGGGTGCAAGGAGCGTATGCCGCGCAGGACCTGCCGCACCAAGGGTGCCTTGGTCGGATCGGGAAAGCCCTGGCTGATATGCCATTGGCTCAGGGCCGCCAGGCGTTGGCGCAGCGTACTGACCGCGTGCTGTTCAGCGTGCTCGACCAGGTAGCGGGCGATACTGTCGGCGGTGGCCGGCAGAAAACCGCCCCAACGCACCTCGAAATGCTCGACGGCGGCCTGGTAACTGCGCCGGGTATTGTCACGCGTGGCGGCGCGGACGTAGCGCTCGATGTCGGTCATGGGGGGCAGGATTGTGGTGAACTGAAGCCCACACAATAAACCAGCCGCAGGCTGCTGACCAACGTGGGGGCTGGTCAAGCGGCAGTACAGCCTCAGTGCTCCAGGCAGAGCTGCTCTTCGATGGCCTTGAAGGGCGCATACTCGTGAAGTTGCGTAGGCGATAACGGCCGACTGAAGTGGTAGCCCTGGGCGATGTCGCAGCCGGCGAGCTTCAGGCAGACCACCTGTTCGCGGGTTTCGACACCCTCGGCAACCACCTCCAGGCCCAGGCGTTTGGCCAGGATGATGGTCGAGGATACGATCGGACTGTCATCGTAGCTGTTGCACAGCGGCGCGATCAGTGCCCGGTCAATCTTCAACTTGCTCAGGGGCAGCGCGTGCAGATGGGCGAAGCCGGCGTAACCACTGCCAAAGTCGTCCAGGCTGATGCCGATACCCGCAGCGCGCAGGCGCTGCAAGTGATCAACCGCAGTGCCTTCCGGATCGAGCACGGTGGTCTCGGTAATCTCCAGTTCCAGGCGCTGCGCGGCGACGCCGAGCTGGTCCAGCTCATTCAACAATCGCTCGCTGAAATCGGCCTGGCGCAGCTGCAGCGCCGAGACGTTGACGGCGATCCGTGTGTGCGGATCGCGTGCGGTCCAGCTGGCCAGTTCCTCACAGGCCATGCGCAGCACCTCCCAACCCAGCGCGACGATGAAGCCGCTGCGCTCGGCGAGGCCAATGAAGCGGTCAGGGTAGAGCAGGCCGAATTCTGGGTGATCCCAGCGCACCAGGGCCTCGTAACCCACCACCTGCAGGTTGTCGAGCCGGATCTGCGGCTGGAAATGCAAAACGAACTGACGCTCGGCCAGGGCACTGCCAAACGCCTGCTCAAGGTTGAACGCATGAAGGTCGCTGACATTCAGCGACGGGTCGAAAAAGCGATATTGCGCGCGCCCGGCCTGCTTGGCCGAGTACATGGCGGCGTCGGCGTTGCGGATCAGCGCGTCGATGTCCTGGCCGTCGCGCGGGCAGATGCTGACGCCGACGCTGGGGCTGGTGTTGACCTCCTGGCCATCCAGCGCGTAGGTGGCCGAGAGCTTTTCGACCAGAGCGCGCACCCAGTTGTCGAGCTGGTCTTCACTGCGCTCGCCAGCGAGCAGCACGACGAACTCGTCACCGCCGAAGCGCGAAGCCTCATCGCCGTCTTCCAGCATGCGCTGAATGCGCCCGGCGACGGCCTGCAACAGCAGGTCGCCGATGCGGTGGCCGAGCGAGTCGTTGATCGACTTGAAGCGGTCCATGTCAATGAACAGGATCGCCATCAAGCGGCGCTTGCCGCGCTGGCGGGTCAGCGTCTTGCTGGCGACTTCGACGAACTGGCGACGGTTATGCAGGCCGCTGAGGTGATCGGTTGCTGCTGCGTGGCTGCTGCGCCGATGAGCCTCTTCGAGGCGCTCGATCAGTTCCTGGTTGACCTGCTGCGCCTGCTCCAGGGCGCTGAACGCCTCCTGGCGCTTGCTCAGTAAACGCAGGCTCCAGGCCAGGCTGGCGAGGATCATGATGGTCATGCACAGGTTCAGCCAGAACTGGCGGGCGAAGTTGGCTGTGCTCGGTTTGAGGATTTCTTCGTGGCGTTGACTGACGACAACGCTGAAACCACGATCTGCGGCTCGTCGATACAGGCTCTGATAGGTGCCATCCGCGGCGAATTGAGTGAGGCTGCCGGCGTCTGCGCCACTGGCTGGCGGCACCGGTAGCAGCGCCTCACCGGTCACCACCACGCCGCTGCCGTCGATACGCAGGCGCTCCTGGCCGTCATCCTGAAGCAAGCGCATGAAGCCACTGGCGCCAAGATCGATGTGCTGGAACAGCAGGGCGAGGTAGCCGATGTCCAGTTGCACCAACAGTACGCTGTCGATCTGGCGGCCAGGCAGGTTGGACAGGGGCACTAGAAACGGCACGCGTCGCTCCGACGTGTCGCTGGCATTGGGCAGCGCATGCGCCAGAAAGGGTTTGAAGCCGTAGCGCGCGACATGGGTTTTCAGTTGGTCCAGCCACTCACTGGGCAGGCGTTGCGGTTCGTCAGCATCACTGGAAAAGACCCGTGCGCCGTTGCTGTCGTAAAGGCTCATGCGTTTGAGCAGCGGGTCTGAGGCCAGGATCTTCACCAGGCTGAGGCGATCCTGAGCCGGCTTCGTCACGTCTTGCAGCGTGCTGCGACCCACAGCCTGAGCACGATCAACCACCTGGCGCAGGCTCTGTGCGACGACGCTGGCCAGGTTCAGATGTTCGGCGGCCTTGGCCGCAAGCGCCTGTTGGCGCGCAGCATTCTTCTGGGTTGCATGCAGCCCCCAGAGAAAGGCGAGAGTGACTGCGCACAGCATCAGTAGAAGCAGCGGCAGGAGCTTTGCGGAGGAGGGGGTTAGGCGGATCACTGCTGTTCGTTTCCCGGCCTTGAGTAGTCCCCTGAAAATACGACAGTTGAATGACAGCCTTATGACTAGTGGCGATTTGCTATTCACGGCTGTACGCCCTGCAAAACTGCGATTTCGACTATTTGTACAGCTCGGCTGCGTCCGCTCACGGAGCAGCGCAGGTTAAAGGTCCTCACATGCGATAAGCCGTGATTATTGAATGTTAGCAACGGCTTGTTAAAGCCCGTCGCTAGGCAGATAATCGGTACGTAATTACATAGTACGTACCACATTACGAAATCGTAGGAGCAGACATGGCCCGGGGCGGAATAAACAAGGCGGTAGTGCAGCAGGCGCGGCAGGCCTTGATTGCCCGAGGCGAGCGCCCGAGCATTGATGCGGTACGTATCGAAATGGGTAATACCGGCTCCAAGACCACCATTCACCGTTATTTGAAGGAACTTGAGAGCCAGCATCCTGCGGCCACCCAATTGGCGGCCGGTAACCTGAGTGAGCCTTTGGCGCGGCTGGTCGAACAACTGGCGGATCAGTTGCGAGAGGAGGGCGATGCTCGCATCGAAGCAGCTGAAAGCGAGTTCACCGAGCAGCGTGATCAGCTCCAGGCTCAGCTGAGCATCGCCCAGCAGGCACTCGCTGCGGCGCAGCAGCAAATCCAGATTCAGGCCAATGCCCTGCAGGCCGAGTCGGAAAAGCTCGCGTCCACCCAGAGCACGTTGCAAACCGAACAGTTGCGCAGCGCCAGCCTCAATCAGGCGCTCGGCGAGCAGCAGTTACGCCTGGCCGACAAGGATGAACAGATCACTTCGCTCGAGGACAAGCATCGTCACGCCCGCGACGCACTTGAGCACTACCGCACCGCCAGCCGCGAGCAGCGTGAGCAGGAGCAGCGCCGGCACGAGGGGCAGGTACAGCAGTTGCAGGTAGAGCTGCGCCAGTTGCAGCAGAGCTTGATCGTCAGGCAGGAAGAGGCCACTCGCCTGCATCGCGACAACGAGCGGCTGCAGGCCGAGGCTCGCCAGGCCGCCGCTGAACTCAAGGTCATCAATGATCAGTTGGAGCAGCGCGACGCCCAGGTGCAGGGTTTGCGCACGATTCTGGCACAGGCGCAGGGGGCCAGTGACGAAGTGCGTCGCCAGCTGGAAGGGCAGACGCAGCAACTGGAGCAGAAGCGCGAACTTTGCGCCGAGCAGGCCCGCCAGCTCGATTTCCTAAAGGCAGAGCTGGTCAGCCGCAGCGATGCTCTGGCCAGTTTGCAGCGCGGTGATGTGGGCGCGGATTAAAGTAATAAATCAAACTTTACCGCTGTGCAGGGTTCTTCCATAGACATTCATGGGAGATCTGCGCATGTCCAACGAGAAAAGCCACGAGCACGAGCAACCGAATAAGGGCCCGCACTCTTCAGATGAGGCCACTGAAAATAACGACCTGGGTTTTGATCCGGACTCGCCGGACCTGGACGATCCGCAGGTAGACCCACAGGGCCCAGCAGTTCCGCCGCGCGATATCGAGAAGAAGCACTAAGGCAGGAATTCGAGAAGGGAAGCTCGCGCCTTGGCGGCGCGAGCTGCTCCTGCACCAAGTGCAGGAGCAGACGAGTCGATTAGGCTTCGACCCGTTTGGCGGCTTCGACGCCGGCGCTGGACAGTTTGATCGGATACTGCACGCTGATCTGATGCTCGGCATCAACCTCAACGCTACCATCATGGATCAAGCCGTCGTCCTGCAGCGTCTTGAGCATGCCGGCCACGACTTTTTCGCCGCGATAGTTATCCAGCACTTCCTTGCCCAGGCCTTGCGGGTGCGCGTGCAAAAGACGGGTCAGAACTTCGTCACGAAGTGGGTCGTTACTCATAAATACTTAGCCTCGCCAATTCGGGTTACTTGTCGTATTTAGCCTGCAGCTGCTTGGCATGCTCCAGGTGCTTCTCCAGTGCCGGCAGGGTCTCGCCAGCGAAGGCTTTCAGGTCTGGCTTGTCGCCTGAAGCAGCCTCTTTCTTGAACAGCTCGACGGCTTTTTCGTGCGCAGCGACCTGGTTGTTCACATACGACTTGTCGAACGACTCGTCACGCCATTCAAGGATGACTTTCTTGACCTTGTCGGTCATCGCGGCCTCGTCAGGCACGCTGATGTCATGCTTTTTGGCGATGTCGCCGAGCTTCTGATTAGCCTTGGTATGGTCTGCGACCATCTGCTGGGCAAAGGTCTTGATGTCGGCGCTCTGGGTTTTTTCCAAGGCCAGATTGCTGGTCACGACTTCAGCGATGCCAGACTCGGCAGCTGCGTCAACGAAGTCGTCGGAGCTTGCCGCCATTGCATGCAAAGAGGCCATGCCCAGGGCGACGGACAGTCCGATTCGTTTCAGGAACAGATTGTTCATTTCTCACACCTTTGCGTTGGCGCGACGTCAATGTCGCCTAAGGTTGAGCATTGGCATGCAGCAAAGGTTTAATTTTTTTGTTGTCGTTGTGCCGCTGGCGCACTAATGGGAACGATGCGCGGCGAGCAGGGTTCAGACATTCAAAGGTTCAGGCAGGAGTAAACGAATGAGCATTGAACGCAGCATTCCCGAACTGGCGGCCTGGTACGCGCAATATGATGACGTCAGCTACCGGCGCGAGTCGCCCGACGCCTATCACCACGAGTTGATCCGCACGGCTGAAGCCTTGCGCGATGACGGCGGGCTGGACTGGGACGACTGGTTGGCGCTGAAACAACTGGCCGACGAAGCCCATGTCAACGCCCTGCAGGAAGCTGTGCAGGCCCACGTCAACGACCCTGACACATGAAAGCGCTGAAGATCGCCACCTTCAATATCAACGGCATCCGCAGCCGTTTGCCGGCATTGCTCGCCTGGCTTGAGCGGGAGCAGCCGGACATTGCCTGCTTGCAAGAGCTGAAGGCGCCAGATCAGACGTTTCCGTTGCAGGCCATTGAAGCTGCAGGTTACAGCTGCCTGTTTCAGGGCCAGCCGTCGTGGAACGGCGTGGCGATTCTGGCCCGCGGCGCCGAGCCGCTGGAGGTGCGCCGCGGCTTGCCAGGCATGGAGCATGATCCGCAGAGCCGATACCTCGAGGCCGCTGTTCACGGCGTGCTGGTGGCGTGCCTGTATCTGCCCAATGGCAATCCGCAGCCGGGGCCGAAGTTCGATTACAAACTGGAGTGGTTCGAGCGTCTGATCGAACATGCCCAGGGGCTGTTCGACAGCGGCCACCCGACTGTGCTCGCCGGCGACTTCAACGTGGTGCCAACTGACCAGGACATTTACGACCCGCGCTCATGGCGCAAGGATGCCTTGCTCCAGCCCGAATCGCGGGACTGCTACCAACACCTGCTGAACCAAGGCTGGACAGATGCGCTGCGGCATCTATACCCCGATGAGCAGGTGTTTACCTTCTGGGATTACTTTCGCAAGCATTGGGAACGCAATGCCGGGCTGCGCATCGACCACCTGTTGCTCAATGCCGAGCTGGCGCCGTACCTTAAAAACGCGGGCGTCGATGCCTGGGTCCGTAATGAGCCCAAGGCCAGTGACCATGCGCCGACCTGGATCGAACTGAGTACGCGCAAACATCGCTGATCTATAGTCAAAGGCCAAGCGAGCGAAAGGGATTTGCATGCCTTTTACCCATAAGCCTGATGAGCACGGCCTTTTCGCGGCCAACGGTGAAGGCCGCGCCGCGGCGATGTTTCGCCTGGTGCTGGCGTTCATGGCCGTGGTCATGCTGGTATTCGTCGCGACCGAGGCCTGGCGGTTCTGGCGGGACTATCGCGCAGCCTTCACCGTTGCTGAAAACTCGGTGGTCAACCTCGCCAGAGCCAGTGCCCAGCACGCCGAGGACTCGATCCGGCAGGTCGATGCGATTACCGCGGCATTGGCTGAACGCCTCGAGGGTGATGGCTTCGCCAACCTCGATCGGCCGCGGCTGCACGCGCTCTTGCGCCAACAAGTACAGATAATGCCGCAGTTGCATGGCCTGTTCGTGTACGGCGCGGATGGCACCTGGCTGGCAACCGATCACACCGTCACAGCGCCGAAGGCCAACAATGCCGACCGCGACTACTTCATCTATCACCGTGAGCATACGGGCCGGCAGATCAGGATCGGCTCGGTGGTCAAGAGCCGCTCTACCGAAGAGTTGATCATCCCCATTTCGCGCCGACTGAATTTTCCCGATGGCAGCTTTGCCGGCGTGCTGTTGGGCACGATCAAGGTCGACTGGTTCGTACGTTACTACGGCGACTTCCAAATCGACCAGAGCGGCGCGCTGGTGCTGGCCAAGCGCGACGGTACGATCCTGGTGCGCAGGCCGTTTGTCGAGCAGGTGCTGGGCAGCAGCCTGGCGGACAGCGAAGTGTTTCGCGACTACCTGCCGTATGCCAACGAGGGCGTGGTCGAGACTGTAGCGGTGGTTGACGGCACACCCAGGCTGTATGCCTACCGTGCGCTGACCAGTTACCCGTTGGTGGTGCAGGCCGGCCTGTCGCGCGATGCGATCCTGGCGGCATGGCGCCAGGATGTGATCAAGTCGATCGGCGTCTTGTTGGTGTTGCTGCTCGGGCTTTCGCTGTTCGGTTGGGTGGTGCTGCGTCAGCTACGTGAGCGTATTGTCATCGAGCGCGCCTTGCACCAGGCGCACCAGACGCTCAAGGACCTGGCGCTGACCGACAGCCTGACCGGGCTGGGCAACCGGCGCCGGCTCGATGCCGTATTGGATGTCGAGATCGCCAGGGCGCGGCGGCAAGGCTATCCGGTGGCGCTGGTGATGATGGATCTGGACTTCTTCAAGGCTTATAACGACCGATATGGCCACCTGGCAGGTGACCAATGTTTGCGGCGGGTCGCGGAAGTACTGGGGCAGGCGCTGAAGCGTCCGGCTGATCTCGCTGTGCGTTATGGCGGTGAAGAGTTCACCCTGCTGCTGCCTGACACCGATGGCCAAGGGGCCGGCCTGATCGTACAGGAGACATTGCAGCAGTTGCGCCGGTTGGCTATCGAGCACGCCGGCAGCCCGTTTGGCGTAGTGTCGGCCAGCGCCGGTATCGCGGTGGCTCATCCGGCGCAGCAACCGATCAGTTCACAAGCGCTTGTAGCTGAAGCCGACGCCGCGCTTTACGAAGCCAAGCGCCAGGGCCGGGACCGCTATTGCATGGCCCAGGCACAGGGCTGATCAGCGTTCAGTCAGCTGCCGACTCGCGAACTTGCCAGCGCACCGCGCTCACGCCTTTTTCCAGACTCACCCGGCTGACCAGACGTTCCAGCTGGGCAGCGGCCTGAGCGTTGCCCAGTAACTGCGCGCGTACTTCCAGGCGTACCGAGTCGGGCAGGTCTTCACTGTGCAGCGACTGCAGGCGCAGCCCTGGGTCGCTCAGGCTGTGCAGCATCAGGCTGCGCACTTGTATCTCATCTTCTCCGCGGCAGACGATGCGCACCTCGAAGCGTTGCTCTACCTCACTGGCCGGCAGTACTTCCTGATGGTCCAGGCGCTGGGCGATATCGCGCAGAAGGATGTTGGCGCACAGCACCACCAGGCTGCCCAGCGTCGCCTCGAGCAACAGCCCAACGCTGCACAGCACGCCGATTGCTGCCGTGCACCATAGCGTTGCTGCGGTATTGAGCCCGCGCACGTTGAAGCCGTCGCGCATGATCACACCGCCGCCGAGAAAGCCGATCCCGGACACCACATAGGCCGCAATCCGCGAGGCATCGGTGGCGGCCATACCGGGTACTGCCTGGGTCATAAGGACAAACAGACAGGCGCCAGTACTGACCAGCGCGTTGGTGCGCAGGCCGGTTAGACGTTGGCGCAGTTGGCGTTCTGCACCGATCAGTGCACCGAGTACCAGTGCCACGCTGACGCGCAGCAAGAATATTTTCCAATCCATAGCAAACCTCTTTCTACGGGCAGCATGCCCGTATCAGCGTCGTACCTTGACGACGCGAACGAAAAACAGAATGCGCAGGGCCACCGGACCTTCGCCGTGGGCGAGGGCGGAAAAAGCAAAAGGGAGAACATCGTCCCGAGCGGGACCGATGAACCACCGTCTGGCGTTAACGGCGAGACAGTGGCAAAAGCACTGCCGGACTAGCTCGCCGTGTGGACCTGTCGCAATCGACTGGGGCTACTGTCCAATGCAGGACTCCTGTAAGGGTGCGAAATTGCGCTGCGGACCTTACGCCACACCTCGGCGAGGGTCAATGGCAGAAACATGACAATGGCTTCATAACGACGTTTCTCTGCGTCTGGCGGGCTGAAGCCTACAGCGGGCAATGGTAACCTTGCTGCTTTGCCCACTCACTGCGGATTCTCCCATGCTGTTCAATCTGGCCGTCCTGCTCGGCACCCTGGTGACCATGGAGGGCGTCGGCACGCTCGCGCATAAATACATCATGCATGGCTGGGGCTGGTGGTTGCACCGCTCGCACCATCAGCCGCAGTTGGGCGTGCTGGAAACCAATGATGTCTACCTTGCGGCCCTTGCGTTGATTGCCGCAGCACTGGTAGCGCTGGGCAAGGCCGGGCATGCGCCGCTGCAGTGGGTTGGCGCGGGTGTGGCAGGTTACGGCCTGCTGTATGTAGTGGCCCATGACGGGCTGTTTCACCGGCACTGGCCGCGCCGGCTGCGGCCGGTCAACCGCTACCTGAAACGGCTGCACCGCGCGCATCGGTTGCATCACGCAGTCAAGGGGCGCGAGGGCTGCGTGTCGTTTGGCTTCTTTTATGCGCCGCCCCTGCGCGTGCTCAGGCGTCAATTGCGTGAGCGCAGCAAAACTGCGCTCAAATAACCGTCTCAATCACCGACCGTTTCGCGCCGTCCTTCGCTAATCCCTTCAGCCTGGTGACCACGGCTGACCCACCAGCCAAAGCCCGCGGCGGTAAAGAACATGATCAGGCTGTAGATTGCCGCCGGCACCGCCATGGTGGGGTTGTTCAGCAGTGACGGGCTCAGCGCCAAGGCAATCGCCAGGGTGCCGTTGTGGATGCCGATTTCCATGCCGATCGCTATCGCCTGGCGCTTGGGGATGTTCAGCAAGCGCGGCAGGTAGTAGCCGACACCCAGGCTCAGCAGGTTGAACAGCAACGCCGCCGCACCCACTACCGGCGCGTACTCGAGCACCGTCTGCCAATCCTTGGTCAGCGCGAGAACGATGGTGAAGGCCAGGAACAACGCCGCCACCAATTTCATCGGCTTCTCCATGCGCCCGGCAAAGGTTGGCGCCCAGCGCCGGATCATCATCCCCAGCGCTACCGGCAGCAGGACGATGGCAAACACCTGCATGACCTTGGCAAATTGCAGCGGAATGACCTGATCGGAGGCCATGAACCAGCTCAGCGACAAGTTGACCAGCAGCGGCATGGTCAGGATTGCGATGAGTGAGTTGACCGCGGTGAGGGTGATATTCAGCGCGACATCACCGTGTGCCAGGTGGCTGAACAGGTTGGCGGTAGTACCGCCCGGCGAGGCTGCCAGCAGCATCAAGCCCACCGCCAGTGCCGACTCCAGGCCAAAGCCATTGGCAATCATGAAGCACACCAATGGCAGCAGCAGGATCTGGCACGCCAGGCCGATGACCACCGGTTTGGGGTACTTGGCTACCCGAGCAAAGTCAGCGAGGGTCAGCGACAGGCCAAGGCCGAGCATGATGATCCCCAAGGCGATCGGCAGCATGGCGGTGAGCAAGGGTGAGGCGGTCATGGCGGCAGTCTCGAACAATGGATTGCGAGCAGTGTAGGTGGGCTTTCGATGAGAGGTAATCGCAATACGCCATGCCTTGGTAAAGTTTTGTTAACGGATCCATGGCAATCAGCCTGCGCTGTGCGATCTGGCCGCGTTGCGGTCGAGCCATCAGCGCAGTAGGATTCGCGCTTTTGCCGAGGATTCGCCCGTCATGCCGTTCCAGCAAGGTCTGCTTGCCACCCCGGTGCCGGTTCATGCCCGTCACCTGTTTTTTACCCTGCACAGCGCACAAGCCCTGCCTGGCGTACTGGATGCGCTGCTCGCCGAAGTCGACGGGCGCAGCCTGATTGCTGGCGTCGGCCTGCCAATGGCGACTGCGCTGGGCCGGGCAATTCCGGGTTTGCAGGCGTTCCCTGAGCTCGATGCGGTGGTACACAACCCAAGCACCCAGCACGCGCTGTGGCTGTGGCTGCGTGGCGAAGAACGTGGTGACCTGTATCTGCGCAGCCAGGCACTGATCGCGCAGCTGGCGCCGGCGCTGCAACTGGTCGACAGCATCGACGGCTTCCTGCACCAGGGCGGTCGAGACCTTACCGGTTACGAAGACGGCACTGAAAATCCAAGTGACGACGCTGCGGTCGAAGCTGCCATCGTCGCCGACGCTGAGCCCGGCCTGGCGGGTTCGAGCTACGCAGCGTTCCAGTTGTGGAAGCATGACCTGAGCTACTTCAAGTCGCTGCCTCAGACCGAACAGGACGACATAATTGGCCGCCGTCTAGAAGACAACGAAGAGCTCGACGATGCGCCGGAATCGGCTCACGTCAAACGTACCGCCCAGGAAAGCTACGCGCCGGAAGCGTTCATGGTGCGTCGTTCGGTGTCGTGGGCTGACGACCGCGGCGCAGGCCTGGCGTTTGTAGCGCTTGACCGTTCGTTCGACGCTTTCGATGTCCAGCTGCGGCGCATGAGCGGCCTGGAAGACGGCGTGGTGGATGCCCTCTATCGCTTCAGCCGGCCGTTGACTGGTGGTTATTACTGGTGCCCGCCGATGACTGAACAGGGGCTGGACGTGCGTCTGCTGCTCGGCTGACCCTGGCCAAGCGGCCAAACATCCAGATACAGAATGCACCGACAGCTCGCGCCATCACGGCTAGCCTTGAAAGTTTCCGGCTTATGACAGGGGCTTTTCCATGTATGCGCGTCGTGATGTCCTACGCACTGGTGCAGCATTGGGCTTGCTGGCCAGCAGCCCCTGGTTGCTGGCTGCTCCCGCCGACAGCTTGCTGACCCGCAAGGTGCCCGGTACTGGCGAGGCGCTGCCGGTGATTGGCGCCGGCACCTCTGGCAGCTTCGAAGTGGAAACAGGGAGTGCCGAGTATCAGCGGCTCCAGCAGGTTCTGCAGGCGTTCTTTGCTGGCGGCGGGCGCATCATCGATACCTCGCCTAATTACGGCGGTGCCGATGCCATTCTTGGCCAGTTACTGGAGGAGGGCGGCTGGCATCGCCAGTGCTTCCTTGCCACCAAAATTGCCGCTGACAGCAAGGCCGCTGCCGAGGCGCAGTGGGCGGGCACCTTGCGCAGCCTGCGCACCGATCGGGTCGACCTGCTGCAGATCCACAACCTGCGCGACTGGCAGCGGCAGCTGCCTTATGCCCGTGAACTGAAGGCGCAGGGCAAGACCCGCTATGTCGGCATCACCCATTACCTGTCCAGCAGCCATGAACAGGTCGCGCAGATCGTGCGCAAGGAGCCACTGGATTTTGTCCAGATCAATTACTCGGTAAATGCGCCCGAGGCCGCTCGCGCATTGTTGCCGTTGTGCCAGGACAAGGGCGTTGCGGTGCTGATCAATCGTGCCTTTGACGATGGCCGCCTGTTTGCCCGGGTCAAGGACATGGCCTTGCCAGACTGGGCGGCACAGGTAGGCGCAAGCAGTTGGGCGCAGCTGTTTCTGAAGTTCGCCATCAGCCACCCGGCCGTGACGGCGGTGATCCCCGCCACCGGCCGCCCCGATCGCCAGATCGACCAGCTCAAAGCCGGTCATGGTCAGTTGCTGAGCGAGGCGCAACAGCGCGCGCTGATAGAACTGTTTGGCTAGGCTCATGAGCCGTTGGCGTGAGCGGCTGGGCAACAGCCTGAACCTGCAACCTGGCGAAGGGCCGGCAGTGGCCGCCGGCCTGGTGATGTTCTTTCTGCTGTTTACCGGCTATTTCATGCTGCGCCCGGTGCGCGAAACCATGGGCATCGCCGGCGGCATCGACAATCTGCAGTGGCTGTTCACCGGCACCTTCATCGCCACGCTGGTCTGCCTGCCGCTGTTCGGCTGGCTGGCATCGCGAGTCAAACGCAAGCGCATTCTGCCGTGGACCTACGGCTTCTTTGTCAGCAATCTGGTGTTGTTTGCGGGGCTGTTTGCCGTTGACCAACAGGCGCTGTGGACGGCCCGTGCGTTCTACATCTGGTTGTCTGTGTTCAATCTGCTGGCGATTTCCCTGGCCTGGAGCGTGCTGGCGGACCTGTTTTCCACAGAGCAGGGCAAGCGCCTGTTCGGTTTGCTTGCTGCCGGAGCCAGCGCAGGGGGTCTGGCTGGGCCAGTGCTGGGAACCTTGCTGGTCGCACCCTTGGGCCACAGCGGATTGCTGTTATTGGCCAGCCTGCTGCTGCTTGGCAGCATTGCCGCGAGCGCTTACCTGCAGCACTGGCGTTCGCAGCATCCTCTGGAGCTGACTGCTGAACTGCCGCCGAACAAGCCGCTGGGTGGCAATCCGTTTGCCGGGGCGACGGCAGTATTGCGTTCGCCTTATCTACTGGGCATTGCCCTGTTCGTGGTGCTGCTTGCCAGTGTCAGCACCTTTTTGTACTTCGAACAGGCCCGCATTGTTAGTGAAACCTTCACTGATCGGACTCAGCAGACGCAGGTGTTCGGTCTGATCGACAGCGTGGTGCAGGCGCTGGCGATTCTCACCCAGCTGTTTATCACTGGCAGGCTCGCCCGGCGGTTGGGTGTCGGCGTGCTGCTGGTTGGCGTACCGCTGCTGATGGCCCTGGGCTTTGTCTGGCTGGCCCTGGCGCCGACCTTTGCCGTGTTTGTAGGGGGGATGGTCGTACGCCGTGCTGGCGAGTACGCACTGGTGCGGCCCGGTCGCGAGATGCTTTTTACGGTGCTACCGGCCGAAGCCAAGTACAAGGCCAAGAGCTTTATCGACACGGTGGTCTATCGCGGAGGAGACGCCTTGAGTGGTTGGCTCAAGCGCGGCCTGGACCTCCTCGGCGAGCATCCGCAGCTGGCGATGCTGATCGGCGCAGCTCTTGCCTTGAGCTGGGCCGGGGTCGGCGGCTGGCTAGGGCGTCGGCAACGCCAGCTCGAGCAACCTGCTCAAGCGTTGCGCGCTAAATAACGCCTCATCGGGCTTTTAATGCCATTGGTCCGAACCTTTCGGAAATAAAGCGAATCCGCTGTTATCGCTGTACTCCCAGCTATGTGCGGCTCATCACCGTGCATCCCAGTAGCTACGAGAGGTTACGCACCATGGACAAGAAAGACACCAACAAGACCGGCAGCCAGGGTGGAACGAAAAACCCGGGCAACTTCGCTAATGATCGCGAAAAGGCTTCTGAAGCCGGCCGTAAGGGCGGACAGAAGTCAGGTGGTGGTGAGTCCAGTGATTCCGGCCGCAAGGGCGGACGTTCGTAAGTGAAATGACGCAGCGCCGGTCCCGCCGGCGCTGCGTTGCTGAAGGAGACAGATCATGCGCCCACGGTCTATAGCACCTACCGTTTGCCTGCTCGGCAGCCTGGCGGTACTGACCGGCTGTTTCGACCGCGACGACAGCCACCCAGCCAAAGATGCCGATGAAAGCAAGCCCTCACTGCAGATGCAGCAGCACCAGACACCCGCTCCACAACCCGCGCCGGGGCCAGAGCCCATGCCGCAAGGCAACAAAAACCAATAAGTGCACGAGGAATGAGTCATGACGGTGATGACCCGCAAGGCCGCCCCCATGGTTCCGGCCTTGACCACAGAAGACAGCTTCGAACAGCGCTACCAGGCACTCCTGCACGGCCACAGCGTCGACAGCGCGCAATGGCTTGCCCGGCAGCTCAAGCGCGCCGAGCAACTGGAGGATGATCTGCCAGCTTCGCCGGCTCAGCTCAGCGACTGGGCGGTGCGCCACAGTGCTCAGGTGGCTGCGGAGTTCGCGACTTACCTGACCCAGCGCCGCGAAGGCGGGTCACGCCGTTATTTTGCCAACCGCGCCCAGGCACTGTGGTACATCCAGCAAGTGGCTCCGACCAAAGCGGTCGATGGTGCCTGGCTGCATGGCTTTTTGCAGCACTGGCAGGACCCACGCTATCACGGCCTTATCCGCACCTTTTTAGAAGAGTTGGGTGATGGTGATCCGCGTTGCAACCACGTCCTGATCTATCAGCGCCTGCTCAGCCGCCTTGGCTGCCTGGAGCTGCTGCCACTTGTCGATGAGCGTTACCTGCAGGGTACCGTTCAACTGGCCCTGGGCGCGCACGGCGATGCCTTCGAGGCGGAGGCTATTGGCTACAACCTGGGCTATGAGCAACCACCGCTGCACCTGTTGATCACCACCTATGAACTGGCAGAGCTGGGCATCGACGGTCACTACTTCCAGCTGCACGTCACCATCGACAATGCTGCAACCGGCCACGCGCACAAATCGATTCAGGCACTGCTGCAGTTGTTGCCGGAAAGCGACGCCGGGGCCTACTACCAACGGGTTCGTCAGGGTTATCGGCTGAACGAGCTCGGTGAATCTGCCACCGCGCTTATCGCCAGTTTCGATCTTGAACAGGAACTGATCAGCTCGCTGGAACGCAAGCGCCTGTTCGGCCAGTTCATGCATTCCGACCATTGCCGCCTGCAGGGCCGCACCATCAATCAGTGGCTGGCTGAACCAGACGGCATGGCCGGCTTCCTCGATGCGCTGCAAGCGCAAAAATGGGTTGTGCGCGGACAGGACCCGGCCGAGAGCCGCTTCTGGCGCGTCATGGAGGGCCCCACTGCACCTATGTTCGGCGTGTTCAGTGCCTATGAAAAGCAGCTGTGGTACGACTGGATCAGCGCGGACTGGCAAGGCCCGAGGATCCGCCGCGTTGCCCCCGGAAGCTGGGAGACTGGGCTGCAGCTCGACGCGCCAAGCAGTATGCGGAAGCCTTCGACCGCACCGTTGGAAACGCTCATCGCCCGTATGGCAGGTAACCGGCATGCCTTGCCGGCGGGGTTGGAAGCTACCCGCGCGTACATTCGCGCTACCGGTCTTATCCAGGAGAACGCTCATTGATTGCAGCCAGCGAAGAACAGACTCAGGCTGACGAGGCCTTGTTGCAATTAGGCAAGCACCTGCGTGCTGACGGCTATCGGTTTACCTGCGTCAGCCCAGCGACTCATGCGCGTAACAATGCGCGACCTGAGGCCCAGCGCGCTTGCACACTGCGCGACGTTTTTGGCTGGAGCAGGCCATTTGCTGCGGGGCTTTTTTCGGCGGACCAACTGCAGCAGCTGGCCGAAGCCCAGGTATTGGACGAGCACGGCGAGTCGCTGCGCAGCAAGGTGCGCTGGTCGACTCTGGAAGATCTGCTCCTGGTGCATTCTGCCTATCCGACCGAGGCCAGCGATGCAGTATTCTTTGGCCCGGACAGTTACCGATTTGCCCTGGTCATCCACGAGCATCTGCAGCGCTGCACAACGCCCGTGCAGCATGCAGTAGATATTGGCTGCGGCAGCGGAATTGGCGCGCTGTTGATCGCCAGGGCTGCCCAGCACGCTCAGGTCAGTGCGGTGGACATCAACCCGCTGGCGCTGCGTTACACCACCGTTAATGCCGCCCTGGCAGGTTTGACCAATGTTTCAGTCCAGCGCAGCAATATTCTCGACGGTGTCACTGGCACGTTCGACCTGATCGTCGCCAATCCCCCTTACATGCTCGACACCCAGCAGCGCCAGTATCGCCACGGCGGCGGCTCACTCGGCGCGCAGTTGTCGTTACAGATCATCGAACAAGGCTGTGAGCGCCTCAGCCCCGGGGGCACGCTGCTGCTGTATACCGGAGTGGCCATGATCGCGGGCCGTGACCCATTGCTTGAAGCGGCACGCGCACTTTTGGCCGGGCCACGCTGGAGTTGGGTCTACCGCGAGCTTGATCCGGATGTGTTCGGCGAACAGTTGAGTGAGCCAGGTTATGAGCAGGTCGAGCGGATTGCAGCAGTTGCGTTAAGCGTTACCCGAATCGGATGAGCGTATGTTCAAGCCTTGTACCTTCGGCATCGAAGAAGAGTACCTGCTGGTAGAAACAGCCACCGGCAAGGTGCTGGCTACACCTTCCCCAGTGGTGGGTAATCTCTGCCGCGAAGTCATGGGGCAGTATTTCGCCGAAGAAATGTTCCGCTGCCAGATCGAAGTCGCCTCGCCGGTATTCGATCACGTGCGCCAGGCCCAGCAGTTTTTCGGTGATAGCCGCCAGCGCCTGAACGAGGCGTTGGGCGAGGAGGGCGCTGCCCTCTATTGTGCCGGCAGTCACCCCAGCGCGCAGTGGCAACGCCAGCGTCCGAGGACCACCCCGCGATACTGGCAACTATTCGATGATTACCAGCACGTGGCGCGGCGTAGTCTGCTCTCGGGACTGCATGTGCATGTCGGCGTGCCACCTGGCTGCGATCGCATTCAGCTGATCAACCAAGTGGTGTACTGGTTGCCGATGTTCCTGCTGCTGAGCAGTTCTTCACCACTGTGGAGCGGGGAGAACACCGGTTACATGAGCTACCGCCGGGCGATTTGCGGCGAGTGGCCACATATGGGCCTGCCAGAGCCGCTGGCAGACTGGACTGCGTATCAACGCTATCGCGGGTTGCTGCAGCGGACAGGCTCGCTGGCTGTCGATGGCGCATTCTGGTGGGCGCTGCGGCCATCCCAGCGCTTTGCCACTGTAGAACTGCGTATCAGTGATGGTTGCCCCGGGCTGGAAGATGCGCTGTGCATTGCGGGTTTGTTTCGCCATCTGGTGGAGTGTTGCGTCATGCCTCATTACCCTCCGGCGCCGGCCAGTCGCGAAACTCACTGGATTGCCCAAGAGAACTACTGGCGGGCCATGCGTTATGGTCGCCATGGGCAGTTCATCGGGCTTGAACAGCAACAGGCGGTATCCGCCTTGGTTTGGCTGGCGCAGCTACGCGGGCAGCACCCGCCTGACTCGGTCGATGCCGAACGGGCATTCATGCAGGCGCAGCGCATTTTGACTGAAGGCACCAGTGCTGATCGGCAGCTGGAATGCCTCGAACATGCGAGATTGGCCGGGCGAGATAAACGCCAGGGGCTGCGCGAGGTGGTTGAAATGGTCGTTGCAGAAGGTCAAGGCGCCTGGCCGGTCAGCAAGCTCAACCTCACTCAGCCCTGAGCCGATCTGGATCAAGCCCGTTCGCCGCGCAACCAGCGTTGGTGGTAATGGCTCAAGCGTGTCAATCCATACAGCGCACCCTGTTGCAGTACCTCGGTGCGAATTCCGAAAAAGCGCTGGGTTCGGGTGAAAACCGCCAGCGGCTCGCCGGCGAAGGCCCAGGCAAAACACAATGTTCCCGGCGCTATACCGTCGGCACTTTCTGGCCCGGCAACTCCGGTGGTGGCGATTGCAACGGTAGCGGTGCTGTCGCGCAGGGCGCCCATCGCCATTTCCCAAGCTACCGCCTCACTGGTCAATCCATAGCGCTCGATGGTGATATCGCTCACCCCCAGCAGGCGTTTTTTCGCTTCAGGCGAGTACACCACATAGCCGCTCTCGAGCACCTCGCCGGTGCCTGGGCTTTCGGCCAGTAGTGCAACCATGCGCCCTGCGGTGCACGACTCGGCAGTGGTCAGCAGCAGGTGTTGCTGCTTCAGATAATCGAGTACAGCCTGGACTTGAGCTTGCGGCATGACGGGGCACCTTGAGTGTCTTTTGCGATTGACGCTTGGTCCTGATGATTGGTTCAGAGCGCTTGGGCCAGGCCGTGCGGCATCTCGATCAAACCTTCATCTCGCCATGCAGTCATTCATATTAAGGGCCTGAAGTGGTTCAGGCTGTGGAGGTGGCTGATGAAGTTTTACTGCCTGCTGCGGGGCTGCCAATGGCGGACCCTGATCAATCACCGACAAGCCGGGTTGGAATGTCAATGTTGCGAGCGCTGCGGTGCGCTGCGCTCATTCCAGCCTGGGCAACCCTAGCAATTTCAGGAGCTGACCATGGCCCGGGCAATCTGGAAAGGCGCGATCAGTTTTGGCCTCGTGCACATCCCCGTTTCACTCAATACCGCCGTGCGTACCGAGCGGGTCGATTTCGACTGGCTCGACAAACGCAGCATGGAGCCGGTGGGCTACAAGCGCATCAACAAGGTCACCGGCAAGGAAATCGACAAGGACAACATCGTCAAAGGCGTGGAGTACCAGAAAGGCCAATATGTAGTGATCAGTGAAGACGAGATCCGCAAGGCGCGCCCTGAGGCCACCCAAACGATCGATATCTTCTCGTTTGTCGAGGCCGGCGATATTCCCCTGCAGCACTTTGATACGCCGTACTACCTGAGCCCGGACAAGCGCGGTGGCAAGGTTTATGCGCTGCTGCGCGAAACCCTGGAAAGCACCGGCAAGGTGGCGTTGGCCACGGTGGTCTTGCATACCCGCCAGCACCTGGCGCTGTTGCGCCCGCTGGATGATGCACTGGTGATGATCACCCTGCGCTGGCCAGAAGAAGTGCGCGGCCTTGATACGCTGGAGCTGGACAAGAGCGTAACCGATATCAAGGTCGACAAGCGTGAACTGGACATGGCCAAGCGCCTGGTCGAAGACATGAGCGGGCCGTGGACGCCGGACCAATATCATGATGCGTTCCGGCAGACGATCATGGATCTGGTCGAAGAGAAGGCGAGCAAGGGCAAGATCGCCGTGGTGGAGAAGGCCGAGGGCGGCAAGGGCGAGAAAAGCGCAGATATCATCGACCTTACCGAGTTGCTCAAACGCAGCCTCGGGGGCAAGCCCGGTGCAGCCAAGAAGAAAGCGCCCGAACCTGCCAAGACTACGGAAAAGAAACCCACCAAGCGCACACGCAAAGCCTCCTGAGGGGCATGGGCGAGGGGTACGGTCAGTGACTCATTTCGGCCTGCAGGTTTTTCTTCCAGCCGCGCAGGTTCATCGCGCCCAGGCAGAACTGCAGTGCAATCAACGCCCAGGCCTCGATCGACCAGCCCCAGATCACCCACAACAGATTACTGCTGATAAAGCAGCAGAAACCCATCCGCCGCCGATGGGGTCGGCGTGAACCGATGCACCAGGCGGCAATTACGGTAAGCAGCATGGCCGGCCACTGCAGAAGGTCGATCCAGTCCACCATCACTTGAGCCCCATCTTTTTGCGCATGCCAGCGGTAATTGACTGGCGCGTCTTGGCCATATCGGCCCATGGATCTTCAACCTCAGCCAAACGCTCGTGCAGGTTATTGATCGTCCATTGGTTGGCACCTTTGAGCTCGGTCAGCTCCTCACGCCAGATCGGTACCGACACCGGCAGGCCTTCGCGTGCGCGCAGGCTGTAGGCGCAGGCAGTGGTGGCGCCTTTGCCATTGCGCAGGTAGTCGATAAAGATCCGCCCGACGCGGTTCTTTGGCCCGGACACGGCGCTCAGGCGCTCGGGGAACAGCTTGGCCAGGTAATTGACCAGGGCATGGCTGAAGTCTTTGACCTCGTCCCATCCGGCGCGGCGGGTCAGCGGCACCACCACGTGGATGCCCTTGCCGCCGCTGGTCTTGAGAAATACTTTGAGACCCAGCTCATCAAGCAGGGTCAAGGTCAGCTGGGTGGCTTCCAACATGGCTTTCCAAGGCAGCGCAGGATCAGGATCGAGGTCGAGCACGAAGCGGTCTGGCTTGTCGAAATCCTTGTCGGTGGCGTTCCAGGTGTGCAGCTCGAGCGTGTTCATCTGTACCGCGCCAAGCAAGGTCTCAGGCCTGTTGATGACCATGGCCGCCTGACCAGCCTCGGCCTTGTCGTAGCCAAGCACGCCGGGTAGGTGCAGCTGGCCGGCGTTTTTCTGGAAGAACAGTTCGCCTTCCAGCCCATCCGGTGCGCGTACCAGTGCCACTGGGCGGTCCTTGAGTTGCGGCATGAGCCAGTCGGCGACCGCGGCATAGTACTCGGCGACCTGCCGCTTGGTGGCGCCGCTGCTGGCGTCGATCACCCGGTCGGGGTGAGTCAGGCGCAGTTCACCGAGGTTTTCTTCATCGCTGGATTTGTTAGGGGATTTCTCAGCAACGGCGGCTTTTGGCATTGCACGCTCCAGGTCGATGGCCTTGGCCGGTTTGTCGTCACGCAGACCGTGGAAAACCGCATGGCGCACACTGCCGTCGCGGGTGATCTGTGCGTAGGCGATTTCGGCCAGCAGTTTCGGTTTGAGCCAATGCACGCCACGCGCATCTGCGCCCGTTGGAGGTTTGGCGAGCGCCGGCTTGGCGACTTCGAGAGGTTTCAGGCGTGCATGGATGCTGGCCAACGTCGTTGCAGTAAAGCCGGTGCCCACCTTGCCGGCATAGCGCAGCTCACCGCTGGGCTTGTCGTGCAGGGCCAGCAGCAAGGCGCCAAACCCGCTGCGGCTGCCTTTGGGATCGGTATAGCCGACGATCACGAACTCCTGGCGCAGCTGGCATTTGAGCTTGATCCAGTCATTGCTGCGTCGGCCCGAGTAGACGCTGTCGGCTCGCTTGCCGATCAGCCCTTCAAGTTCCAGCTTGCAGGCACTCTGCAGCAGCGATTCGACCGGCTCGTCGAAGTCGGCCGAGTACTTGAGACAGTCCCGCTTATTGTGCTCAAGCAGCTGGCGCAACGCCTCACGGCGATCTTGCAGCGGCACCTGACGCAGGTCTTCGCCACCCAGGAACAGCAGGTCGAACAGGTAATAGGTAATCTGCTCGTCGTTCTGCGTATCGAAGGCATTCTGCAATGCCTGAAAGTCTGCAGCGCCCTGTTCGTTGGCCACCACCATTTCACCATCGAGCCAGGCTTGCTTCAGCTTGAGCGTGCGCAGCGCCTCGACCTGGTGGGGCATCTTCGCGCTCCAGTCGTGGCCATTGCGAGTAAACAGGCGGACATCATCGCCGTCGATCCGGGCGAGGATCCGGTAGCCGTCGAACTTGACCTCGTAGCGCCAATCGCCGGCAGGCGCGGCATCGACAAGAGTGGCCAGCTGAGGCTGCAGTTTTTCAGGTAGCTCGGCTTTGGTTTTACTGGCGCCGCGCTTGGCAGCAGGCGGTGCTTTCCTGGCCGTTTTGGCGGGAGACTTTGCTGCTTTGCGCGGCACCAGTGTGCGGTCACTGATCACGCTGTCAGGCAGAGCCTCGACGATGCTGTATTCGTCTTCACTACGGGCATCGCCGTCATGCGATTTGACCAGCATCCATTGTTCTTTCTTGCCTACCAGACGAGTACGAAACAGATTCCACACGCCTGAGAGTTTTTCGCCCTGCAGGCGGAAGCGCAGCTTGCCCTTGGCGTAGGCAGCGTGTGCGTCACCTTCGGGCTCCCACACACCACGGTCCCAGACAATCACGTCGCCGGCGCCATAGTGGCCGTCGGGGATATTGCCTTCGAACTCGGCGTAATCCAGCGGATGGTCTTCGACATGCACAGCGAGCCGGCGCACTTTTGGGTCCAGTGAAGGGCCTTTGGGAATTGCCCAGCTCTTCAGGGTGCCGTCCAGTTCCAGGCGGAAATCGTAGTGCAGGTGGCTGGCATCGTGTTTCTGGATGCAGTACTGCAATGCCTGTGGCTTTTTGCTGCGCCGTGACTTTCCGGCGGGTTCGGGGGTAGCGTTGAAATCACGTTTGCGTTGATATTCCTGCAGGGGTTGGCTCATCTCGGGCTCCTGTTCAAATCCCAGGCTCTCTGAAGTTGGGAGGCGAGGGCGGCGCAGGGAGTTCCATCTGTGACGGGCGGGGGGATATCAACGGCTGCGAGGATTTGGTCTGCACCTCATAAACAAATTTGAGTCATCTGCGAACCGGGGTGGTCGACTTTATGAACCCACCTGATGGAGAGCGCACATGGCTCAGCCTAACGACCCGAAAACCCGCACGCCTGCCGAGATCGACGATATTCAGGATCGGATGGGCAGTGTGCACGAGCTGGACTTCAGCGACCGCGACGATGAGCGCCAGGGCAGGGCCGGCGACGAGCGCTCACTGGCTGAAGTAGAACATGACTTCCCGCCAGAGCGTGTGGCCGAAAGCGGCATGACCGGTGGCGAGGCTCTGACCGAGAGCCTGCACGAAGACAACGTGACCTTGGACGACCTGAGCCCAGACACCTTGTTCGATCAGACCGGCGCTCGCGACCCGCACGAGCCAGGTGATGGTGGAGACCCGGCCGACCAAGTCTTGCGTGAAGTAGACGCCGAGGAAATCGGCGGCGGCTTTGGCCTCGACGAAGCAGAGCTGGCGCGCTCAGCGCCGCTGGATGGCGAGCCATGGACCGATGAGGTCTCACCTGTAGACGATGAAGCATCCAACCGGAGCCGCAAATCATGACCGAACTACGCTGTGCATGCCTTGACTGCGCTTGCACGATCAACGCCAATACCCTGCTGCAAGACGGCAAGGGCTACTGCTGCGAAGCCTGCGCCAGCGGTCACCGCAATGGCGAGCCTTGTCGCATGGGCGATTGCAAATGCGGCGAGACTGCGCAACCGAATGAGAGCAATGTCGACAACGCCCTTGATGAGACTTTCCCGGCCAGCGATCCCATCTCGCCCTGAGCCGTACTGAAATCGGCCCCGGTGTGGCTCGAGGCTGCTGCAGGTTGAGCAGCTTCGAGCCAGGCTGGGGCCGACCTGTGTCCGGCAGCCTCTAGTGGGTCTGCCAGATGCCGTTGCTGCGTTCGCAATCCGTGCGCGCCTGGCCCAGGCTTGGCGTGTCGTAGTAGTAAGTGATCACCCGGGCCTCCTTGCCGATCGCTGGCCGCGTGGCGGGTTCATCGCGGCCCATCGACTTGGGATTGGCCAGGGTTTCCTGGGTCAACTGGGCAATACAGCTACCGACACTGCCTTCGGCGCATTTGGCGACTTTGCGCTTGTCGGTGCTGAGCATCTCCTTGCTCTCGTTGCTGCACGACCAGTCGATGGCCTCGGCGGGCATGTTGCTGTAGCTGTAGCAGGTGTGGCCTTCGACAGGCTTGACTGCCTCGCTGGAGGAGCGGGTCACGACGTCGCAGGCCTCAGCCAGCACATGACTGCTGGCCAGGCATGCACCGAGTAAAAGCAAGGCACGGATACACATGGTTTGTCTCCCGGGCCTTGGCCTTTACGGTCGGCCGCTTTTGTTGACGCTCAGGTTTTGTGCAATTGCGCCTTGTCCTGCTGGCGCAGGGCCTTGGCGCGTTTCTCCAGAATCAGATAAGCGATCACCGCCAGCACCAGCGGTATCAGGTAGTACAGGGTGCGATAGCCGAGTAGTCCGGCGACCAGGCTGCCCTGGCTGAGCTGGCCTTGCAGCAGGGCCAGGAACACCGTTTCCAGCACTCCGAGCCCGGCCGGGATGTGCGCCACCACGCCCGCCACACAGCTGATCAGCAATACACCGAGAATGGACGGATAGAACTGATCACCCGGCAGCAGCCAGTAGATCAGCACCGCCATCAGCGCCCAGTTGCTGGCGCCCAAGGCAACCTGACACAGCGCCAGGCGCAGCGAGGGCAGGGTGATCTCGTGCTTGCGGATATGCCAGGTGCGGCGTTTGGCGTAACCGCAGGCCAGCACGTAGCCGACCGATACGGCGATCATCAGCACACCGATGAGCTGCAGCCCGGTGGCGCCCACCGACCAGCTCTCAGGCAGCTTGACCAGGCGCATGGCAAACACGCTGCCGGCCAGCAGCATGTAGCCCATCCAGTTGGTCAGCAAACCCAAGGTGAGGATGCGCGTGATGGTGGCGTTATCCAGCCCCAGCCGCCCGTACAGGCGGTAGCGCAGAGCAACGCCGCCGACCCAGGTGGTGAAGTTGAGGTTGAACGCATAGCAGACGAAGGCCACCGGCAGCACCTGCCGAGCAGGCAGCTTGTGGCCGGTGTAGGCGCGCCCGAGCAGATCGTAGCTGGCGAACACCAGATAACTGCACAGGGCCAGGCCCAAACCGACGATCAACGTGCCAGGCTTGTAGGCCAGCAGCGACTGACGGACTTCATTCCAGTCGAGGTTGCGCGCCAGGTAGTACAGCAATACCGGGATCATCAGCATGAACAGCAGGGTAAACAGGCGCTTGCCCCAAGTGAGCCAGGTTTTCCGTTCCATCAGGTATTGCCCTCACGCAGTTCACCTTGGGTACTGACTTCAGGTTGCAGCGATTTCAGGCGTTGCCGATGGGCTGGCAGCACCCCGGCAATCCGCGGGAAGTATCGGGTCAGGTGGAAGCCGGCAAAAATCAATGGGGCTCGCCACCAGTAGCCACGAATCATCCGCTCAAGGGTGACGGCCTTGCAGTGATTGCCGGCCAGCTGGCTGAGGTGCTCGTACAGTTGCTGGTTAAACGCACGATCCTTGATCAGCAGGTTGGCTTCCAGATTGAACGCAAGGCTCAGCGGGTCCAGGTTGCTGGAACCGACTGTCGACCATTCGTCATCGACCAGGGCAACCTTGCCGTGCAATGGGCGCTGGCAGTATTCGTGAATCCGCACGTTGTCGCGCAGCAGGTAGTTGTAGAGCAGTCGCGACAGCGCGCGCACCCAGCGCATGTCTGGTTGCCCTTGCAGAATGAGCGTTACCTCGATGCCACGGCGAGACGCATTGCGTAGCTCGCGCAACAGCCTGTAGCCGGGGAAGAAATACGCATTGGCGATGAGGATGCGCTTGCGCGCACCGCGTATGGCCTGCAGATACTGCTCTTCGATATCGTTGCGGTGCTTGCGGTTGTCACGCTCGACCAGCACCGCGCGCACCGACCCCGCCGGCTCGGTCACCGGCTTGACCCGCTTGGGTTCGGCCAGCACCGGCTTCATCAGCCTGATACTCGAGGCGTGCACCTGGGCGACCACGGGACCGGTGACTTCAACCGCGTAATCCTGCTTGGCCATCGGCCCGAAGTCGCCCAGGTGATCGGCGCTGTAATTGATCCCGCCAATGAACGCCCGCTCAGCGTCGATCACCACGATCTTGCGGTGTAGGCGATGGAACAGGTTGGTGCGCATGCCAGCCACTTTCGGCTGCGGATCGAAGGCGTGGAAGCGCACACCCGCTTCGGTCATCGCTGCGATGAACGCATCGGGCAGCTCGCCGGTGCCGTAGCCGTCAGCCACCAGTTCGACACGCACACCGCGCTGGGCAGCCTCGATCAGCACCCGCTGCAGCTGCTGGCCAACCTTGTCATCGAAGATGATGAACGTCTCGAGCAGGATTTCCTCCTGCGCTTGGCCCATTGCCTCGAAGACACGGGGGTAAAACTCCTCGCCATTGATCAGCAACTGCACAGTGTTGCCTTCAGTCCAGGATAACGTCATAGGCTGATCTCCGCGGCCAGGGGGGCATGGTCGGACAGATGCGACCATGGGTATTTGGATAGCACCTGCGCCGAGCGTGGCAGGGCATTGCGTAGGTAGATGCGGTCCAGCCGCAGCAGCGGCAGGCGTGCCGGGAAGCTGCGTGCCGGTATGCCGAAGCGGTCGCCAAAGGCCTCGACCAGGTGCTCGCTGAGCACGCTGTCGGCCTTGAGGCGCCAGTCGTTGAAGTCGCCGGCGACGATCACCGGCGCTTTGGCCGGCAAGCTGTCGAGCAATTCCAGCAACAGCTGCACCTGGCGTTGGCGGTGAGCCTCACGCAGGCCCAGATGAACACACACCGCATGCACCTGATCATGGCCAGGCACCTGCAGGCGGCAGTGGAGCAGGCCGCGCTCTTCATTACCGTCAATCGAGACGTCCAGATTTCGGTGCTCGACGATGGGGAATTTGGACAGCAACGCGTTGCCGTGGTCGCCATGGGGATACACCGCATTGCGCCCGTAGGCGAACTGCGACCACATGCTGTCGGCAAGAAACTCGTATTGTGGCGTGGTTGGCCAGGTCGGATGGCGCTCGGCATGTTGCAGATGAGTGCCATGTACTTCTTGCAGAAACACCAGATCGGCGCCGGTGCTGCGCACCGCTTCGCGCAGCTCGGGCAAGATGAAGCGCCGATTGAAGAAGGTAAAACCTTTGTGCACGTTGATCGTCAGCACGTTAAGGCCATGTACGGCAGTAACGCTGCCGACGCTGCAGCGCGCTTCGTGTAGCGGTTGGTTCATAGATCCACCTGCGGTTCGACGCCCGGCTCGGTGACCAGTTCGCCATCGAGCTTGAGCTTGGATAACAGACGCCGTGCGTCATAAGGGGCATGGACTTTCTGGTCGTTGTCGAAGTAGCAGTAGACGTCGCGCTGGGCGCGCTTGCGCGGTGCGCCGGGCACCACCAGACGAGCGTCTTGCGCCTGGCCACCTTGGCTCCAGGCTTCGATGCGCTGGCGCCAACGGCGCAGGGCGCGTGCGGTATAGCCGCTGCTGTACAGCTCGACATCGCCATGCAGGCGCATATAGACAAAATCTGCGGTCACGTCTTCGACATAGGGCCATTTGCCGGCGCTGTCGGCGACAACCAGGGCAATGTTGTGTTTGCGCAGCAGTTTGATGAAGGCGGCGCAGAGGAAGCTCTCGTGACGGATCTCGATGGCGTAACGCAAGGGGACATTACCGGTGATGGCGGTCGCGCCATTGCCGCGCAGGCGTTCGGCGCACTGCTCGGCACAGCGGCAGGCGGCCCGGCGATCGCGCGGGAGCTGCTCGAAGAAAGCCTTGAAGCGTTCTTCATCGAACTTCATCGTGGCCGGGAACTGCCACAGCATCGGACCAAGCTTGTCACCAAGCATCAGTGGACCGGAGGCGAAGAAATTCGCCAGCGGCTCTTCGATATCCTTGAGCCGGCGGGTATGGGTGATATAGCGCGGGGCCTTGACCGAGAAGATGAAGTCGTCTGGTGTTTCATCGCGCCATTGCGCATATCGTGCTGGGGTTTGCAGCGCGTAGAAAGAGCCGTTGATTTCAATGCTGTTGACTGCTCGTGACGCAAACGCGAGTTCATCCTTCTGGCGCAGGCCTTCCGGGTAGAAGTCCTTGCGCCAGGGGCCATAACGCCATCCGGATATGCCGATGCGAATGTCGCTCACGGTGGAGTCCTTGTGCAGAATCGGTCTTTTACTGCGACCTCTGCGTGAGCGTCAGGGTTCAGCGTGGGTTGACCAGTGGGCGCCTTGGTACGCAGCGCCACCAGCAATTTTGAACTTTGCCGCGCTTGACGATTCCACCTTGATATATGCACCGGCATCCAATGCCCGCCACCTCCGGAGGCACGCATGGCCCGTCACATCATTCACTTCACCGGCCCGATCACATCTTCGACCTGCGGTAACCTGATCAATACCTGTTCGCGAGCCCTCAACCAAGGCGCGCAAACACTTCAGTTGAACATCGCCACCATGGGCGGTGACTGCAGTTACGGTTTCACGCTGTACAACTTTCTACGCTCGTTGCCGGTACTGGTGCATACGCACAACCTCGGCACGGTCGAATCGATGGGCAATATTCTGTTTCTGGCGGGTGAACAGCGCACGGCCTGTCGCATGAGCAAGTTTCTGTTTCACCCATTCCACTGGACGCTGCACGGCTCAGTCGACCACGCACGTATGTCCGAGTACGCCATGAGCCTTGATTACGACTTGCAGTTCTACGCGCAAATAGTTGCGGAGCGCACGGCTGGCGCTGAGCAACCATTGGATATAGAGCACTATTTGCTGGCCAAACCACGCATCTTGAGTGCTGAGGAGGCAATAGCGGGCGGCCTGATCCACACTATCGATGAGCTGCCGATCAGTATCGACTCGGTTCAATGGAGCGTTCACGCCTGAAATCTTGCAGGGCGGTATTTGGCGCCGCTGGTCAGTCGCAGCGAATGTTGATGGAGCCGATCCCATTTGGGCCGGCTCGTAACTACTAAGCAGCTGCACTTGGAGGCGACAAATATGCGCGCATTGACCTTTCACGGCGCTGGAGATGTCCGGGTTGATACTGTGGCTGACCCTGGCATTCAAGAGAAGGACGACATTCTGCTGCGAGTAACCGCCACTGCCATCTGTGGCTCCGATCTGCACCTGTATCACGGCAGGATACCTGCGCTCGAAGAGGGCGATATTCTCGGCCATGAGTTCATGGGGATTGTTGAAGACGTTGGCAGCGAAGTCACCGCGGTTCAGCGTGGAGATCGTGTTGTCATCCCGTTCGTGATTGCCTGCGGCAGCTGCTTCTTTTGCCAAAATGACCTGTTTGCCGCTTGTGAGACGACCAATACCGGACGCGGGGCGATCCTCAACAAGAAGTTGATCCCCTCCGGTGCGGCGTTGTTTGGCTATAGCCACCTGTATGGCGGCATTCCCGGCGGCCAGGCCGAGTATGTACGGGTGCCGAAGGCCAATGTCGGTCCTTTCAAGGTGCCAGGCACGCTGAGCGATGACAAAGTACTGTTCCTGTCAGACATTCTGCCCACCGCCTGGCAGGCAGTGACCAATGCGGGAGTTGGCCAGGGTTCTTCCCTGGCTATTTATGGGGCAGGTCCGGTAGGACTGCTGAGTGCTGCGTGCGCACGCATGCTTGGGGTCGAGCAGATTTTCATGGTCGACAAACATGCCTATCGACTTGACTACGCCAAGCGCGCCTACGGCGTGATTCCGATCGATTTTGATCATGACGACGATCCTGCTGACACCATCATTCGCCAGACCGCAGGCATGCGCGGCGTTGACGCGGCCATTGATGCAGTGGGTTTTGAGGCCAAGGGCAGTACTGCTGAATCGGTACTGACGGCGCTGAAGCTTGAAGGGAGCAACGGCAAGGCGCTGCGCCAGTGCATGGCAGCAGTGCGCCGTGGTGGCGTAGTCAGTGTGCCCGGCGTATATGCCGGCTTCATCCATGGCTTCTTGTTCGGTGATGCATTCGACAAAGGCCTGACCTTCAAGATGGGCCAAACCCACGTACAACGTTTCCTGCCTGAACTGCTCGAACATATCGAAGCAGGACGGCTCAATCCCGAAGCAATCATCACCCATCGCCTCAGCCTGGAAGATGCAGTGCGCGGCTATGAGATGTTCGACGAACAGCAAGAACGCTGCCGCAAGGTCGTATTGACCCCAGGTGTTGCCACAGACCCGGTAACCAATGGGCGGCTTGGACCCGCTGCGAGCAGCTGAGAGGAGTAGTAATGACGGAACGCATCATCACATCGGTCACCAGCGAGGATCTTGTTCCGCCGCCGCAGGGGGTAACATTCGAAACCCCCCGCGAGCGGTTGGAGTTCTACCGCCGAGAAATCCAGTTCGAGACCACGATTCTTGCCAACCGCACAGATGCTTATCTGTCGGCCCAGTCTTTTCTGGTAATTGCCTATGCGTCCTGCATGGCCAACGGCAATCCCAGCTGGGGCAGGCTTTTTACTCTGGTTGTGCCCGCGTTTTTGGCATTGCTGGGCATCATCAGCTCACTCAACGCCTGGCCTGGAATTCGCGCCTCGTACGGCATCATCGACCACTGGCATTTCAAGCAAAGTCACCTGTTGCACAACGAGCCAAGCATGGGCTTTGCATACGATGATTGGCCGTTGTTCAGCGAGTCTGAGTCAACCCATCGTGGTTACCGCAAATCGCTGATGTTTTCGATCCGTACGCCGTGGTTGTTCCTGATTTTCTGGGTCTTGCTGGGTGGATTCGGCCTGCTGCTGCAGCTCGACCCTGCTGGTGCCTGAACGCATGCGGGGTCGCCGCAAACCGTTTATGTGCTTTGTTCGACAAAATTTTGAATCTTCGTGATCCCACCGGTTCCACTAGTTGTCATCCATGGAGAAGAGGAGGCCCCCTGCGATGCCTACCCCAGAGCTTTATATCGTCGATTACAAGCTGCACGGTAAAACGCGCAGCTTCATCATCCGGCTGGATCGGATGGATAACGCCGAGGCTTGGCACTGGGCTAGTTGTGACGCCGGTATTGGCATTATTCCCAAGTTTGGTCGTGAAAAGATTCGCAAGGTCAGCAGGCCCATGGCCGAACGATACGGGATCAGTGAAGTGAGCTGGAGGCCATCGGGTGGCAAACCTGCCTCCAGTGCCGGTGCCAACCAGTCGATGCTGCCTACTGCCTGAACAAGCGGTAGCCAGCAGTTACTGTCGGGCTGTCTGAGCAAAGCCGCTCCTGATTGGGAGCGGCTTTGTTTTGTCTGCTGGAAGTCTACGGCCAGGTCAGGCGCCTGATTCAGGATCACTGGCGGGGACGCCAGGGCGCTCGTCCGGGTCAGTCAGGTTAGGGTCAGCATCTGGGTCGTCTGCTTGCCCATCGGGGCGGTCCGGGACCAATTCTGGCCAATCGTCTTCAACACTGCCGCCACCCATTATCATTTGCTCGCGCATGATCATTCCCTCGGCTGAATAAAAAAGGCCTGCCAGCAGGCAGGCCAAGCACAGGAGTGAGGGGTGACGCCGTTGCACCACCCTCAGTAGTTATGAGCGCTGTGGGCGGGTAGCAGTCGTTTGCAAAGGGCGGTTCCCCGACCAATGGCGGTTACTGCTCCTGACCCTGGCGCAGGCGCATGCTGAGCAGCGCAGCCAGAACCAGCATCGAAGCAATGATCCACAAGCCATTGCGGGTGCTGCCGGTTGCTTGCTCGATCAAGCCCATCACCGATGGCCCAACAAAGCCCCCGAGCAAACCGCAGGTCGTGACAAATGCCAGCCCGGCAGCCAGCGCATTGCCGCTCAAGCGACTGGAGGGGAAGACGAAGATGACCGACTGCACCACGAACAGCATCAATGCCGTCAGCGAGAACCCGATCAGGCCAATGAACGAGTTGGCTACCGAAGCCAGCAGCAGCCCGGCGGCCATGGTCAGCAGGCCGAAGAACAGCAGCGTGCGGCAACGGTTTGGTGAAGTGGCAAGGCGTGGCAGGGTTGCCGCGCCAATTGCAGCAGCGATCCACGGCACTGACGTGAGCAGGCCAATCTGCAAGGGCGACAGTGCGCCGTAAGTGCCGATGATCCCGGGCAGGAAGAAGATCACGGTGTAGATAGTGATCTGATGCACAAAGTACACGGCGATCGCCAGCCAGATCTGCTTGTCGCGAAACATCTGCGACAGCTTGCTCTGCTGCGGTGCAGCGGCACGTTCAGCCGTCAGCCGGCGCTCGATGTCCTGCGCATCAGCGGCCGATAACCACGGCGCCGAACTCGGCCCATCGGGCAGCTTTTTCCAGACGACATACGCCAGCGCTACGGCGGGCAAGCCTTCAAGCACGAACAACCACTGCCAACCATGCCAGCCGAGCACGCCGTCCATTTCCAGCAAGGCACCGCCCAGCGGCCCGCTGAGGATGTTGGCCAGGCACACGCCGAGCAGGAAATAGCCCGTGGCGCGGGCGCGTTGCTCGCGGTCGAACCAGTAGGTCAGGTAGAGCATGACGCCGGGAAACAGCCCCGCCTCGGCGACGCCCAGCAGCAGGCGCATGACGTAGAACGAAGTCTCACCCTCGACGAAAGCCATGCCGGCAGACAGCAGGCCCCAGGTGATCATGATGCGTGTAATCCAGAAGCGCGCGCCGACCCGTTGCATGATCAGGTTGCTCGGCACCTCGGCCAAGGCGTAGGTCAGGAAGAACAGACCCGCGCCCAGCCCATACGCAGCAGCCGACAAGCCGAGGTCAACGCCCATGCTGGCCTTGGCCAAGGCGATGTTGGTACGGTCGAGAAAACTCATTACATAGACGATGACCAGCAGTGGCATCAGTTTGCGCAAAAGCAGGCTGTTCAGGCGCTGATCAGCCGCAACAGCAGGCGCGGCAGCCGCTGTCGGTTGTGTGAGGATTGTCATTGTTTTTTCCCCGAAAGCTATAAGTAACAGCGCGCCGCGGTGGTGCGTCGCGCTGCGGTAGGTCAATCAACCACGCTGGATGTCCAGCCAGACTGCGCCGTCGGGATATTGGTAACGTTCCAGGGTCTCGGCGTGCATTTCAATGCTGTAGCCCGGGCGCTGCGGCGGCATGTAGCGGCCGCGGCGGATCACCACGGGGTCGATGAAGTGTTCATGCAGATGGTCGACGTACTCCAGCACCCGGTTGTGCAGCGAGGCGGAAACGGCGATGTAGTCGAACAGCGCGATGTTCTGCACATACTCGCACAGGCCAACACCGCCGCCGTGCGGGCACACCGGCACGTCGTACTTGGCAGCCATCAGCAGCACGATCAGCACCTCGTTGAGGCCGCCCAGGCGTGCTGCATCGAGCTGACAGAAGTCCAGCGCGCCGGCCTGGAACATCTGCTTGAACATCACCCGGTTGTGGCAATGCTCGCCGGTGGCGACACCAATCGGCGCGATGCGCTGGCGGATCGTGGCATGGCCAAGAATGTCATCGGGGCTGGTTGGTTCTTCGATCCACAGCGGGGCAAAGGCTGCCAGCCGGCGCATGTTGCTGACAGACTCCTCGACGCCCCAGACCTGGTTGGCGTCCATCATCAAGGTCCGCTCCCAGCCGATCTCGTCACGCAGGATGCTGGCGCGGCGAATGTCTTCTTCCAGGTCGGCGCCGATCTTCTGCTTGATATGGGTCCAGCCGTCCTCGACCGCTTCACGTGCCAGGCGGCGCATCTTCTCTTCGCTGTAGCCGAGCCAGCCGGGCGCGGTGGTGTAGCCGGGGTAACCTTCGCGAAGCATCTGCGCCTCGCGTTGGGCCTTGCCCGGCACCTGGCGGCGGAGCAGGGCGATGGCTTCTTCCGGGGTGAGCACGTCGGTGACGTAGCTGAAGTCCAGGCACGCGACCAGTTGCTCGGGGCTCATGTCGGCCAGCAGCTTCCACACTGGCTTGCCTTCATGTTTGGCCCACAAGTCCCACACGGCGTTGACGATGGCGGCAGTGGCCAGGTGGATGACGCCTTTTTCCGGCCCCAGCCAGCGCAGTTGGCTGTCACCCACGGTGAAGCGGTGCCAGAAACCACCCATGTCTGCGGTGATCTCTTCCAGGGTCTGGCCGACGATCAGCGGCGCCAACGACTGCACGGCAGCGGCGCAGATCTCGTTGCCGCGGCCAATGGTGAAGGTCAAGCCGTGGCCTTCGAGCTCGCCGGCATCGGTGTGCAGCACGACGTAGGCGGCCGAGTAGTCAGGCGCGCTATTCATGGCATCGGAGCCGTCCAGTGACAGCGAAGTCGGGAAGCGAATGTCGCGAACGCTCAGGTGGGTAATGCGTATGCTCATGGCGGTCTCTTGTTCTGGGTTACCTCTGGAGACCTGACTGTAGGTTGCCGAGCGATACAGGCATAATCGCCAATTCCTAACTATGGATATCAGAATTGATATGCCTCAGACCCCAGCAGACACCTCGCAGGCGCCGCGCAGTCTTGGCCCGCTGAAGATCTCCAGCCGTCAGATAACCCTGCTCAACGCTTTGGGCGAGTTCGGTAACCTGCGCCGCGCTGCTGCGGCCATGCACACCACCCAGCCTGCTGCGAGCCTGCTGCTGCAACAGCTCGAGGAGCGCCTTGAAGTGCGCCTGTTCGAGCGCCTGCCGCGTGGCATGCAGCCAACCCTGTACGGCGAGGTGATGATTCGCTACGCGCAAAGTGCGCTGCACGAGTTCGAGCACGCCCAGGCGCAGATCGCCGAGCTTGCGCGTGGCGCCGCCGGGCTGGTGCGGGTCGGCAGCGTAATGGGGCCGGTGCCGGGCTTGCTGACCAAGGCCGTGCTGGCCTACAAGCGCGACCACCCCAAGGTGCGCATCTCGCTTGAAGTGGGTACCAGCGATACCTTGCTGCCGGCGTTGCTGCGTGGTGACTTCGACCTGGTGGTGGGGCGCTTGCCGGATCAGAGCGACAGCCAGGACCTCAATATCGAGTTGTTCGAGGGCGGTGAGCAGATGCGCGTGATCGCCCGCGCTGGCCACCCGATGGCGGCAGCGAGCACATTGCAGCTGGCTGATCTGGTCGCGTTGACGTGGATCCTGCACCCGATCGGCAGCCCGATGCGGCGGCGGGTCGAAAGTGCGCTGCAGGCCGGGGGGATGGTGCAATCGCTGGACATCGTCGAGACTGCGTCGATTCTGGCGACCACCGCCATGCTGGAGGCGTCCGACATGATCGCCGTGGTGCCCAACGATGTCGCCGCGCATTACGCCCAGTACGGGATGGTCGCGATCCTGCCGGTGGAGCTGCCGATCAGCCTGGCCAACCTGGGCCTGCTGACGCTGCGTTCACGGCCGCGCTCGGTGGCACTGGAAACGTTGCTGCAGTACCTGCGAGCCCCACAATAGCCATGTTTGTCTACCTGCCTGAGGCCGTTTTCTGATGCCGTCCGACATCATCCACTCCAGCTTTTGCAACTGGCTGCGCTTCAAGCACCTGGTGCTGATCGACAGCCTGGCCCGTACCCGCAACATGCACGCTACCGCCAACCTGATGAATCTGAGCCAGCCGGCGTTGAGCAAGATGCTGCGCGATCTCGAGGAGCAGTTTGGCTTTGCTCTGTTCGAGCGCCTGCCGCGCAGCATGCCGCCGACCGAGCTTGGCGAATACGTGGTCAAGTACGCCCAGGGCGCATTGGCCGAGTCGCAGCAGTTTGTCGACCAGCTCAACCGCCTGCGCAAGGGCGGCCATGGGTTTATCCGGGTGGGCGGGATTTTTGCCTCGACGCCGCGGGTGCTGCCGCAGGCCATTGCTGCGATCAAAGCACGTAGCCCGTTGCTGTCGATCGAGGTGGTGGAGCATTCCAGTGACCACCTGCTGACGATGCTCGAGCAGAACAAGCTCGACATCATGATCGGCCGTTTCACCGAGGAGCGCTTCAGCCAGGTGTTCGACTTTCAGCCGTTGGAACCTGAACCGTTTGCCTTGGTGGTCAACAGCAGTCACCCGCTCAATCAGCTGGCCAGCACGCCGCTCGAGGCGCTCGCGGACTGGCCGTGGGTGCTGTACCCGCTGGGTACGCCGCTGCGCGGGCGGCTTGAGCAGGCCTTCAAGGTGGCCGGCATTGCCACACCCGCCGATAGCGTTGAGACCATTTCAATGCCGATGTTCCTGCAATTGCTGCAGTCGGCACCGATGATCGCCATGCTGCCGCGCTCGATGGTTGCCGCGCAGCTGAGCAGCGGCCTGTTCAAGGAACTGCAGAGCCCGCTGCATCTATCGCCGCTGGAGTACGGCGTGATCACCCGTAAGGATCAGCCGCCAACCGGCTCTGCGCGGGAATTCATCGATATCCTGCTGGAGTTTGCCCAGCAGCGGCGCATGGAGGTGGGCAGCGGTCGCGATTTCTAAACGAGGGTCGATTTGACGCATTGATAACCCCCGGTTATCGGCTGATCGGTTCATCTCATTGGGAATTATCGGTAAGGCTTCATACAGTGGTGGCAGATTCGCCCGGCAGCAAACGGGCGACGCCATAACAAGAAGTCAGCCGTACCCTGAGAGGTCCCATGGAACTGATTGCCCGCTGCGCCGACCCTGCGGTCATCCGCCTCAACCCGCTGGACAACGTCCTGATTGCACGCCAGGCGCTGCCTGAAGGCCTTGAGCTGGACGGCGAAGCGATCACCGTGCGCCAACCCATCCCGTCGGGGCACAAAGTCGCTACCGAGCGTTTGGAGCAGGGCCAGCCACTGCGCCGTTACGGCCAGATCATCGGTTTCGCCTCGCAAACCATCGAACCTGGCGATCACGTCCATGTGCACAACGTGCAGATGGGCGACTTCTCCCGCGACTATGCCTTTGGCGTCGATGCACGCAGCCTGGCTGCCACTGAAGCAGTGTTTCAGGGGATTGTGCGCGGCGACGGCCGCGTCGCCACACGCAACTACATTGGCATCCTTACCTCGGTGAATTGCTCGGCAACCGTCGCCCGGGCAGTGGCTGATCATTTCCGCCGCGATATCCACCCCGAGGCGCTGGCCGAGTACCCGAATATCGACGGTGTGGTCGCCCTGACCCACGGTGCCGGTTGCGCAGTGGACCCCAGTGGCGAAGCGCTGGGTCTGTTGCGCCGTACCTTGGCAGGCTATGCGATACACCCCAATTTCGCCGCTGTGCTGATCATTGGTCTGGGCTGTGAAACCAACCAGATCGAGAGTCTGCTGGAAACCCAGGGCCTGAAAGCCAGCGAGCAACTGCGCACCTTCACTATCCAGGGCATCGGCGGCACCTCCAAGACCATCGCCGCCGGCATCGAGCAGGTCAAGACGCTGCTGGCCGACGCCAATCGGGTCAAACGTGAGCCAGTCAGTGCGCGGCACCTGGTCGTTGGCCTGCAATGCGGCGGTTCCGATGGTTACTCCGGGATCACCGCCAACCCGGCACTGGGTAATGCCGTTGACCGCCTGGTCGCGGCCGGCGGCACCGCGATCCTGTCGGAAACACCGGAGATCTATGGCGCCGAGCACCTGCTGACGCGCCGGGCGGTGAGCCGTGAGGTCGGCGAGAAGCTGATCGCACGCATTCATTGGTGGGAAGACTACTGCCAGCGCATGAACGCCGAGCTCAACAACAACCCTTCGGCGGGTAACAAAGCAGGAGGGCTGACCACCATTCTGGAGAAATCCCTCGGCGCGGTGGCCAAGGCCGGCTCGAGCAATCTGGTCGACGTCTATCAATACGCCGAGGCGGTGCGCGCTCAAGGCCTGGTGTTCATGGACACCCCAGGTTATGACCCGGTCTCCGCCACCGGCCAGGTCGCCGGCGGCGCCAACCTGATTGCCTTCACCACCGGCCGGGGCTCGGCCTACGGCTGCGCGCCTGCGCCGTCGATCAAGCTGGCCACCAACAACCGGGTGTTCGAGCACCAGGAAGAGGACATGGACGTTAACTGCGGCGGCATCGCCGACGGCTCCACCAGCATCGAAGAACGCGGTGCCTACATCTTTCAACAGATGCTGCGCATCGCCTCGGGTGAGCGCAGCAAGAGCGAACAGCACGGCTACGGGCAGAACGAGTTCGTGCCCTGGCAGATCGGTGCCGTGACCTGACTGCCAGCCCCCTTCATCTTTCGAGGCGACTTTTTATGCACGTTAACGGATTCAACTTCATCGGCGGCCAGCGCAGCGCACTTGGCGACACCCTGGTCTACAGCATCGACGCCCATACCGGCGAGCAGCTAGCGGGCGGCTTTCATCAAGCGACCTTGACCGAGGTCGACAACGCCGTGGCAGCGGCCAGTGCCGCGTTCCCACCGTTTCGCAATTTACCGGCAGTACGCCGCGCAGAGTTTCTTGAGGCGATCGCCGACGAACTCGATGCCCTCGGTGAAGACTTCGTCAATCTGACCTGCCAGGAAACCGCACTGCCCAGCGCGCGAATCCAAGGCGAACGGGGTCGCACCAGCGGCCAGATGCGTCTGTTTGCCAAGGTCCTGCGCCGTGGCGATTTCTATGGCGCTCGTATTGATCAAGCGCTGCCAGCGCGCACGCCGCTGCCACGCCCCGACCTGCGTCAATACCGCATCGGCGTTGGCCCGGTGGCGGTGTTCGGTGCCAGCAACTTCCCGCTGGCGTTCTCCACCGCGGGAGGCGATACCGCTGCGGCATTGGCCGCCGGCTGCCCGGTCGTGTTCAAAGCCCACAGCGGCCATATGGCAACCGCCGAGCGCGTTGCCGAAGCGTTGATCCGCGCTGCCGAGCGCACTGGCATGCCGGCGGGCGTGTTCAACATGATCTTCGGCAGCGGCGTGGGTGAGGCACTGGTCAAACACCCGGGTATCCAGGCGGTGGGCTTTACCGGTTCGCTCAAAGGCGGCCGGGCGTTGTGCGATATGGCGGCAGCGCGACCGCAGCCGATCCCGGTATTTGCCGAGATGTCGAGCATAAACCCGGTGCTGGCACTGCCGAAGGCACTGGCAAATCGCGGTGCCCAGCTAGCCAAGGACCTGACCGCATCGGTGGTACAGGGCTGTGGGCAATTCTGCACCAATCCGGGCTTGGTACTAGGCATTCGCTCGCCGGCCTTCACCGCTTTTATCGAGCAGTTGCGCGGGCACATGGCTGATCAGCCGGCGCAGACCATGCTCAACCCCGGCACCCTGCGCAGCTACGACAAAGGCCTGCAGAGGTTGCTCGCGCACCCTGGTATCGAGCACCTGAGCGGTGCCCGGCAACAGGGCAATCAGGCCCAGCCGCAGCTGTTCGAGGCAGATGTCAGCCTGCTGCTGGAGCAGGACGAGCTGCTGCAGGAAGAGGTGTTTGGTCCGTGCACTGTGGTGGTTCGGGTCGATGATGCCGAGCAACTGCTGCAAGCCGTGAACGCTCTGCGCGGTCAGCTGACAGCAACCTTGCTGGCGGATGAGCAAGACCTGGCTGACCACGGCTCGCTGCTTGGCGCACTGGAAGTGAAAGTGGGCCGAGTGTTGCTCAACGGCTACCCGACCGGCGTCGAAGTCTGCGATGCGATGGTGCATGGCGGCCCGTATCCGGCGACCTCCGATGCCCGTGGCACCTCGGTTGGCACCCTGGCCATCGACCGCTTCCTGCGCCCGGTGTGCTACCAGAACATCCCTGACGCCATGCTGCCGCCGGCCTTGCAGAACGCCAACCCGCTGGGCATTCAGCGCCTTGTGGATGGTCAGCCGAGCACGGCAGCGCTCAACCAAACCGGGAACTGAGCGTATGAGCGAAGCCATCCGCTATGAAGTGAACGCGCTCAGCACCTTTGTCGAGCGCCTGTTTGAAAACGCCGGCGCCGACGCGGAGGTCGCCCAAGTGGTAACCCGAGTGCTGCTCGAAGGCGAGTTGCTCGGCCATCGCACCCATGGCCTGAATCTGGTCAGTCGCTACATTGGCGGCATGTTGAGTGGCCAGGTCAAGGCTCAGGCGGCAGCGCTGGAGCAGATCTCCGACAGCGGTGTTGCCAGCCTGTTCGACGGCAACTATGTACTCGGCCCGTACTGCGTCAGCCGTGCGTTGGACTGTGCGGCCAGCGGGGCCAGCGCGCAGGGCATCGGCATCGCCGTGGTCCGCCGCGCTGCGCATATTGGCTGCCTGGCGGCCTACTTGAAGCCATACACCGACCGTGGCTTGGTCGCGATGGTGTATTCCTCCGATCCGTCGGTAGGGTTGGTCTGTGCCCATGGCGGAGTTGACCCGATCTACACACCGAACCCAATTGCGGCCGGTATCCCCGCCGGCGGCGAACCGATCCTGCTGGATGTGAGCATGTCCACCGTGACCATGGCCATGGTCAGCCAATGCCGGGATAACGGCAGCAAACTGGCGCACCCGGTGCTGATGAGCAACGAAGGCAAGGCGAGTGATGACCCTGCGGACTTCTTCACCCGCCCGCAGGGCAGCATCTTGCCGCTGGGTGGCCAGGCCTTCGGCCACAAGGGCTTCGCTCTGGCGATTCTGGTCGAAGCACTGACCTCGGGCCTGGCCGGCCATGGCCGCAAGGACTGCCCTGATCAATGGGGCGCGTCGGCCACTGCGGTAGTTATTGATCCGCGCTTCTTTGGCGGCCTACAGGCGTTTACTGACGAAACCAGCTTCCTCGGCCAACTGATCCTCGCCAGCCGCCCAGTAGATCCGGAGCGCCCGGTGCGCCTGCCTGGGCAAGCCGGCCTGGCCCTGCGCAGCAAGGCTCTGGCCCAGGGCGTAAGCCTGGCGCCGACTCTGGTCGCAGACCTCAACCAGCTCGCCGCCCAATTGCAAGTGGCCGCGCTTGGTCACTAATAGACAACTACAAAAAAGGTAGAGACATGACAGATCAATCGAACAGCAAGCCTTCGTTGCCGTTGAGCCACAATGCCGCCGTCTGTAACAGTGGCAGCTGGATAGGGCGGGTATGGCTGCCCGAGCAAGGCCCGGCAGTAGTATTGGTGAAGGAGGGCGCAGTGCATGACATCAGCGCCCACGTCGCCACGGTTTCGGCGCTGCTCGAAGTGGCTGACCCGGTGGCTTACCTGCGTTCGCTGCCGTTGGCCGATGCGCTGACCGAGCTGCCGGCGCTGCTTGCCAACAGCGATCCACGCCAACGTGACATCAGCAAACCCTGGCTGCTGGCACCGATCGATCTGCAGGCCGTCAAGGCTGCCGGCGTGACCTTTGCCGCCAGCCTGCTGGAACGCGTGGTCGAGGAGCAAGCCAAGGGCGACCCGGCCAAGGCTGATGCGATCCGCGACACGCTGGCCAGCCGGATCGGTGCCGACCTGTCACAGATCGTCCCAGGTTCGGCCCAGGCCGAGGCGTTGCGCGCCGTGCTGGTGGAGCAGGGCTTGTGGTCGCAGTATCTGGAGGTCGGCATCGGCCCGGATGCCGAAGTCTTCACCAAGGCCCAGCCGCTGTCGGCAGTGGGCCACGGCGCCGACATCGGCATCCATCCCAAATCAAGCTGGAACAACCCGGAACCGGAAGTGGTACTGGCAGTGTCCAGCGACGGCAGCATCAAGGGCGCCATGCTTGGTAACGACGTCAACCTGCGTGACTTCGAAGGGCGCAGTGCCTTGCTGCTGTCCAAAGCCAAGGACAACAACGCCTCGACCTCGCTGGGCCCGCTGCTGCGTCTGTTCGACGAAGGTTTCAGCCTCGATGACGTGCGTAACGCCGAAGTCGACCTGCGGGTTGAAGGGGAGGAGGGCTTCATCCTCTCGGGCCGCAGCTCGATGCAGCAGATCAGCCGCGACCCGCTCGACCTGGTGCAGCAGACCCTCAACGAAAATCACCAGTACCCGGACGGCCTGGTGCTGTTTCTCGGTACCCTGTTCGCCCCCAAGCAAGACCGCGACCAACCGGGCAATGGCTTCACTCACAAGCCTGGCGACGTAGTCACCATCAGCAGCGCGCAGCTGGGCGCCTTGAGCAACCGGGTGACCACCAGCGACCAGGCGCCGCAGTGGAACTTCGGCCTGCGCTCGCTGATTGACAGCCTCAGCCGCCGCGGCCTGCTCGACGCGGCAGTGACCGCGCGGCAACCCTGATCCAACCGTAACCGACCATGGATGAACGCGACAGCAATGACGGATCGCCTAGGCGCTGAACGCGCTGCAACAATAATAATAAAGGCCACGCAATGAACAAACTGAAGAAGTACCAGAGCATCACGGTGGTGTTCCTGCTGTTGATCGGTGTCGTCAACTACCTGGACCGCAGTGCGCTGTCGATCGCCAACACCTCGATCCAGAAAGACATGATGATCAGCCCCTCGCAGATGGGCATCCTGCTGTCGGCGTTCTCCATTGCCTATGCCTTCGCCCAGTTACCGATGGGCATGATCATCGACCGCCTGGGCAGCAAGATCGCCCTCGGCGCATCGTTGCTGGCCTGGTCGGTCGCCCAGACCACCTTCGGCCTGGTCAACAGCTTCGCCGGCTTCATGGGCCTGCGCGTGCTGCTGGGGATCGGCGAGGCGCCGATGTTCCCGTCTGCAGCCAAGGCGCTGTCGGAATGGTTCGATGCCAACGAACGCGGCACACCTACCGGCATCGTCTGGTCGTCGACCTGCCTCGGGCCTTGCCTGGCACCTCCACTGTTGACGCTGTTGATGGTCAACTACGGCTGGCGCGGCATGTTCATCATCACTGGGTTGCTGGGCGTAGTGCTGGCGGTGTGCTGGCTGACCTTCTACAAAAGCAAGGCGCAGTACCTGGCCGAGCTGGCGGCCGAAGGCAAACCGCTGCCCACCGAGCACGTGGCACCTGCCGCCGCCCCGCAAGCACCCAAGGTGTCGTACTTTGCCGGCTGGCTCGACCTGTTCAAGCATCGCAGCACCTGGGGCGCAGTGCTGGGTTTCATGGGCGTGATCTACATGCTCTGGCTGCACCTGACCTGGCTACCCGGTTACTTTGAGCGCGAGCATGGCCTGGACTTGTACAAGACTGCCTGGGTGGTGTCGTTGGCCTATGGCTTTGGTGCGGTAGGGACCATCGTCGCCGGCCGCTTCTGTGATCGGCTGGTGAAGCGGGGCATGAGCATTCTCGGCAGCCGCAAGTTCAGCGTGATCACCGGCCTGGTGCTGGCAGCGCTGTTTACCTTGCCGCTGTCGTACGTCACCGGGCTTACCGGGTGTGTGATTCTACTGTGCCTGGCGTTGTTCAGCATCAACATGGCCAGTGCCACGGCGTGGATGATCGTCAACACCATCGTCGACAGCCCGCGGGTGGCCTCGTTTGGTTCGATCCAGAACTTTGGTGGGTATATTGCCGGGTCGGTCGCGCCGATCGTTACGGGCTTTAGCATTCAGTACTCGGGGTCGTTCAATACGGCGTTCATGATCAGCGCGGTGGTGGCGTTGTGTTCGGCGGTGGCGTACTTCCTGCTGCTGAAGGCGCCGATTGGTGGGGCGGTGGTCAAGGACGAGGTGTTGCGGGAGGTGACGCAGTGAAAGGCGTGCAGGCCTGGTGAAAGCAACGGACTATTTGGCGCTCATCTGCGAAGGACTTGCCGACAAGGAGTTAGCAGTTACCTTGGTGTCAGAGGTTGAAAACTGTACCTCGAATGCTGAGCGCCTAATGGCGGGATGTGCCGGCCATGGCTGTGTCAAATCGTTCCGAGCGTTCCGACTGATGTATCAGATCAAAAATGCAAGCCATACCGTGCCAAGAATGATGAACTGAGCCGGAATGAGGTGGCGAGCGAACAAAGAACCGCCGCTGCTCCAAGCCAGTACGCATTTGGTTATGGTATTCCCTGTGAGCGCCATCATTGCCGGTAGCGTCAGGTCGGCACTGTTCAGCTGGCCTGCAGCAACGAGCGAAGCGATCGAAGCAGTTGCGGCATGCGCATCGCCCAAGCCACTGATAAAGGCAGCAATGCTGAGCCCCTTGTGACCAAGGTGCTCGAGCAGAAACGCCGAGAACAATGCAATGCAGGTAATCGCTAGCGTGATGAGCAGTGCTGTGAGCAGGCTGAAAGCACCGCTGCCGGGCTTGGTCGTGGGGCAGACTGGCACAGGGCGCCAAGGCGCCAGCAACAGCACGCCGTAAATGAGCGTGACCAGCATACCGAGACCTATAGATGGCCAGAAAGGGCGCAGCAAGCGCACGTCGACAACGCCAATCACCAAACCAAACTGGACAAGGGTGGCGAGGTTGGACAGCACCGCTGCAGCGGCGAACGCGCGCATGAACGTGTCCTGCCTTCGTGCTTGATGGCCAAGCATGGCAATGGTCGCTGAGCCAGAGGCAAACCCGGATGCGATCGCACTCAGGGCCAGGCCATAGCGTGGCCCCAGCAGGCGCATGGCGATATGCCCTAGCGCACCGACGGCCATCAGTAACACGACCAGTGTGCAGATCACCCGCGGGTTCAGTACCCCGTAGGGGCCAATGAACCGGTCCGGCGTCAACGGCAGCACAACCAGCGCTACTGTAAGGAGCAACAAGCCATCGCGCAGTTCGCCCTCGCTCAGTTGCTGCAGCACGAAACGATGAAGCTCACGCCTCAGGGCCAGCAGTATGGTGAGTACGATACCGATGGCGGTTGCCAGCTCGGGGTGTTCGACTGTCAGGCCTCCCAATACCAACACCAGCAGCAAGGCAATTGCGCTGGTAATGTCCGAATCTTCGTCGGGTTTTGTGCGGTGGTAAATGGCCAACAGCAGCGCTATGCCCACCAATGCAACGCCGACCAGAGCCGGGCCAGCCAGTACATGGCAGACATACCCCATCAGGGCGGTGATTGCGAAGGTTCTCAAACCCGCTGCGGCGGGAGCCTCACTGTTGACCTTCTTGCGCTCCCGTTCAAGGCCAACCAGCATGCCGATGCCCAATGCCACGGCCCCGTGAGCCAAGTTCACTAGGTCGAGCATCAGGCCTTTACCGGGGCGATGGCAAAGCTGGCCGGGGAGCCCAGTTCGATCGCGATCAGCGCTGGCATGTCGAGGATCTCCACCTGCCGGCCGTGCAGGTTGACGATACCCAGACCGCGTAAGTGAGCGACTGAGCGGCATATGGTTTCCAGGCGCAGCCCGAGGTAGGAGCCGATGTCTTCGCGAGACATGCGCAACATGAAACCGTGGGGTGAATAGCCGCGGCTGACGAAGCGGCGGGAAAGGCTCAGTAAAAAACTGGCAAGCCGCTGCTCGGCAGAGAGGTTGCAGAGCATCAGCACGCGCTCATGCTCGCGGATAATCTCCCTGCTCATCAGGCGGTTCAAGCTCTGTTGCAGCATGGGGAAATTACGCGCCAGGGCTTGCAGGCGATGATAGGGCAGAGGGCACACTTCGCTGTCTTCCAGGGCGATGGCATCACAGACATGAAGCTCGGTCGCTACGGCATCGAGCCCCAGTACGTCCCCTGTCATCCAGAAGTTGATGATCACACCCTGGCCTTCGGCGTTGTTCAGGTTCGTCTTGAAGCTGCCTGAGTGCACCGCATACAGGCTACTCAAGGGTACATTTGCGCTGAACAGCGCAGCCCCCTTGCTGACCCGGATACGAGGGCCGATCAGTGTGCCGAAATAACTGTTGCAGTGCATGGGCAAACCCGCGGGCAAACACAAGCCGTTGACCCGGCACTCACTGCACCGGCATGTCAGTGGTTTGAAATGAATGGGCGGTGGTTTGCACTTTGGCGCAGGCTGCCCGAGCAGCTGAAAGTCGGTCAGCCCCGACATTTCATGCCTCCTTCGCAGGTCTGAGAGCGACGGTGGCGATCTTGTTCAGTGAATGAGGCGCGTTGAGGCGGGCGGTCAGCACGCCTACGAACTGCTCGGCTTCTATGGATGTGCTGAAACTCACCCGCCACTCGTCCATGTGTACCCAACAGCGATTGCCGTTGGCGCTTTTCTCAACGTAGACGTTCATTGGAACCTCCAGTGCATGCATGAGCAAGGGACTGCCTATCGATAGGGGGCAATGGCGTCCTTGCCGACGGCGTGGCGAGGTTCAGGGCGTGATCGCCACCTTCATTACGCCGTCGCGCTGGTTGGCGAACAATTCGTAGGCGGCTTCGATATCATCGAGCCGGAAACGGTGGGTGACCAAGGGGGAAACGTCTACGCGGCCACTGGCAACCACCGCCATCAACCGGCGCATCCGCTCTTTGCCGCCAGGGCACAGTGTGGTCACGATGCGGTAATCGCCAAGGCCGGCAGCGTATGCATCCAAAGGGATGCGCAGGTCGGCGCTGTACACGCCCAGGCTGGACAGTGTGCCGCCGGGGCGCAGCACCCGCAGTGCCCATTCGAAGGTGGCCTGGGTGCCCAGCGCTTCGATGGCTACATCTACGCCACGGCCATCGGTCAGCGCCATGATCTGCGCCACCACGTTGCCTTGCTTGAAGTCGACCACGTGTGAAGCACCCATTTCGCGTGCCACGCTGATGCGCGCCGCCACGGTGTCCACGCCGATGATGGTGGTGGCGCCTAGCATTTTGGCGCCGGCGACGGCGCACAGGCCGATCGGGCCCAGGGCGAACACGGCGACGGTATCGCCGATTGTCACGCCCCCGCGTTCTGCACCAGAAAAACCGGTGGACATGATATCGGGGCACATCAGCACGTGTTCGTCGCAGAGACTGTCGGGAATGGGCGAAAGGTTGGACATTGCGTCCGGCACTCGAACGTATTCCGCTTGGCAACCGTCGATGACATTGCCGAACTTCCAGCCACCCATGGCCTTGAAACCATGCGCCGTACCGGCGCCGTCTTGGGCGCCACAACCACACAGACAGGCATTGCTGTGGCCGCTTGGGGTGATGGCGCCAGCGATGACGCGTTGCCCTTCGTGGAACCCGCGAACCTCTGAGCCCAGTTTTTCGATGACACCCACTGGCTCGTGGCCGACGGTCAGCCCTTTGGCCACTGGATACTCGCCACGCAGGATATGCACATCGGTGCCACAGATCGTCGTTGTGCTGATGCGCATCAGCGCATCTAGCGGGCCGATCTCAGGGATGGGCTTGTCTTCCAGCACGATGCGGTTCTTTTCGACATAAATGGCCGCTTTCATGAGTGCCATGGCATGCCTCCGGGGCATCGCTGATTTTTGTTGGCAACTACAGCGTGCGCTAAAAAAGCCGGTAAGTCTTGATCCGAGTCAATTTTGCGTCGAGCGGTGGCAGGGGTTGGTGAGTGGCGCCTGACTCTTGATAAACATCAAACCGCACAGGTGCTGCTGGCAGATCATCGAGGTACTCATCGAGCCCGTAGAGGTGTGCCATGACCAATCCGCAAAGACTTCTTCTGATCGCATCGCCCTTGATGCGCCGCACGCCGGTCTATGACCGTGCGGCGGCGCTGGCCAAAGCCAAGGGCATGCCATTGCACATCGTCGCCTTTGACTACCTTGAGGGCCTGGTCACTGCCGGCCTGGTCAACGACCAGGCGTTGGCGGTCATGCGGGAGGGCTATGTGCAGCAACACCGTGAATGGCTGGAAACCCAGACATTGTCGATGCGCCGCAGCGGCGTGACGGTGACCACCGAGGTGGTGTGGGTGCAGCATCCGCTGGACGAGATCCAGGCGCATCTGCGTGAGCAGCCGTTCGCCATGCTGATCAAGGGGCTCGAGCATGAACCGTGGTGGATGCACGCCATGTTCACCTCGCTCGACGTCCAGTTGTTACGCGACACTCGTATCCCGTTGCACCTGGTTCACAACGCCAGCAATGCTTTGCCGCGCCGGATACTTGCAGCAGTTGATCTGTCGCGCCCAGAGGATCAGTTCGAAGGGTTCAACGACCAGATCATCAGCGAAGCGCTCAAGCTGGCCTTGCAATGCAACGCCCAGATCGAACTGCTGTACGCCTACGATATGGGTTCCATGTACCTGGACGCCGACGACGCCCGGGCACATTCGTTCCTGTTCGATTCGAACCTGTCACGAACACTTCACGAGGCCCAGGCCGATGCCTTCCAGGCATTGGCCGAACGCAACGGGATCCCCGCCGAGCACCGCCACCTGCGGGTGGGGGACCCGACCAAGGTGCTGACGCTGTTCATGGACAACAATGACATCGATGTGCTGGTGATGGGGAGCTACCACCATCATGGAATCGGCTGGTTCATCGGCAGTACGGCCGAGCGGATTCTGCATCGGCTCAGCTGCAGTGTTCTGGTGATCTCGCCCGAGCATTCGCAAGGTTGAAGTGCAAGGCCCGCAAGGGCCTTTTTTTTCAGGCGTGGAGGTCAAGCTCATGGAGAATTTCGCTGACATCGCCGCCCAGGTAGCGTACCGAGAGGCGTCGGTACGGTTCTGACATTGATCAAGTTGGTGCGCAGGTGATGACTTTCTGATCCGCATCAAGCGCTGATGGGTAGGGCGCTCGAAGATCGATGCTACTTGCCATCGCCGCGTGCGGCCGGAGGTTTCCCATGGGTCGGTATCGACAACTGCTGGTGCTGCTCACAGACATAGACCCGCACTCGGCAGTGCACGTGATTCGGGAGCAGGTGGCGGCCCTAGATATCGACGTGGTGGTCCTGGGGGTAGTGCAGCCCAAGGGTTTGAGCAAGCTTCTGGGCGACACCACAGAACGTATGGTGAGCGATCCACCGTGCAGCGTACTGTCCGTTCATCCCTGCGTGATCGACACCTGGGAGCCAACGCCATGCAACTGACCTTTTTCGGCGGTACGGGCACGGTGACGGGCAGCAAGTTCCTGCTGACGCGTGATTCGACACGGGTGCTGATCGACTGCGGGCTTTTCCAGGGCTACAAGCAACTGCGCTTGCGTAACTGGGAGCCACTGCCGGCAGTACTGCGGGCGGTGGATGCGGTGGTGCTCACGCATGCGCACCTGGACCACAGCGGGTACCTGCCGGTGCTGGCGCGCGAGGGCTTCAGCGGCCCCGTATATGCCACCCCGGCGACCTGTGCCTTGGCTGAAATTCTGTTGCTCGACAGCGCCCGATTGCAGGAGGAACAAGCCGAGCATGCGAACCGTCATGGCTATTCCAGGCATTCGCCGGCTCGCCCTTTGTACACCGAACTGGATGCCAAACGGGCACTGCGCCTGTTCAGGCCTGTCGCGCTGCACCACCGCACCCAGGTCGCGCCCGGTATCGAACTGTTGCTGCGCAGTGCCGGGCACATTCTCGGCGCGGCGACCGTACAACTGACGGTGGATGGCCAGACGATGGTGTCATCAGGCGATCTGGGACGGCCCCACGACCCCGTGATGCGTGCGCCCGAGCTGATCGGTGCGGCCGATGCGCTGCTGGTGGAATCGACCTATGGCGACCGATCGCACCCTGCTCAGGCTCCGGAGCGTTACCTCGCGGATGTGATCAACCAGACCCTGCTGCGCCATGGCATCACGCTGGTACCGTCATTTGCCATTGGCCGTGCGCAACTGTTGATGTACTACCTGTACACGCTCAAGCGCGACGGACTGATACCCGACATACCTGTGTATCTCAACAGCCCGATGGCGATGGATGCCACGGCCCTGTACCAGCAGTTCAAAGGTGAGCACCGCTTGACGGCGCTTGAATGTGCGCAGATGTGCAAAGGCACGCACATCATCCGCACGGTCGATGAATCCAGGCGCCTGGATCAGTTGCACGAACCTGCAGTCATCATCGCCGCCAGCGGTATGGCGACGGGGGGGCGGGTGTTGCACCACCTCAAGGCGCTGGCGCCCAATCCGTACAACAGCATCCTGTTCTCTGGCTTTCAGGCGGGCGGTACCCGGGGTGCCGATATTGTGGCCGGGGCGCGCAGCGTGCGCCTGCATGGCGAAGACGTGCCGATTCGGGCGCAGGTGTTTGCCATGGACAACCTCTCGGCGCATGCGGATGCGGACGAAATCATGGAGTGGTTACGCGGTTTCACCCGGCCACCGCGGCAAACCTACGTCATTCATGGCGAACCGCATGCTGCGGACACCTTGCGCCGACGGATAAGCCTTGAGCTCGGCTGGCCGGTGTGCGTGCCCGATTACCTGGAAACGGTTGCCATAGGCCCTGTGCGCTAGCACGGCACTGGAGGTTTTCATGAACATGCAAGCGAGGGCAAGGCTCAGGGGCTGGGCAAAAAGGCCCGGGGGAGGGGTGACCGCAGCCGATCGGCGGCAGTGCCAGAGGCACCTCGACCTGGTGCCGGAGGCCACCGCCGCGGTATTGCCTCAGGCCAGCGAAAGCCGGTGAATCAGCTGGCTTGGGTCATCCGGGTCTCTGACGCTGGTAAACCCTGCTGCCTGAGCCAGGTCGCGCATCGCTGCATTGGCCGCAGCGTCCATGGAATACATGTGCCGCAGGCCCTGGGCACGTGCGTGGTCGATCAGGTGCTGGAGCAGCAATGTGCCTAAACCGTGACGCTGCCAGCTATCGAGGACGGTGACGGCGCACTCGCATTCTTCACTACCCGATTGGGTCGCGTAACGGGAAATACCGACCTCCTGCAGTTCACCGTCGACATGGGCGAGGGCCAAATAGGCCATGTGCTGGTCGTGATCAACGACCATCAGTTGATCCAGCATGGCTTCACCAGGCTCCTTGAGCTGGCACAGGAAGCGGAAGTGGCGCGACTGTGGCGACAGGCGTTCGATAAAGCTCTTCTCGCGCTGGCGGTCTTTGGGCTGCAAAGGCCTGATCAGCACATGGGTGCCGTTGTCGAGCGCTTCGATCCAGTGTTCGCCGGCGGTGGCAGGAAATGACGCTGCGGCGTGAGTGCGGGGTGTTTCGGCGGATTCCATGGCAAGCCTCCTTACTTTGTGGGGTGTACAAAGGAGGTTTAGTTTCAACGCGTTATCTTGTGCGCGCTTGACAGTTGTCAATTACCGGGCTGGTAAGGTCACGCTTCGCTACTTGGTCTTCCAGTACTTCTGCATTTCCAGAAACAGAAAGGAGGCCGTCCAGGTGATCATCACCAGGCCCGTCAGCGCCTGCAGGCCTGTCAGGTATTTGAGGTCGCCACTTGGCACGATATCGCCAAAGCCGATGGTGGTGTAAGTGGTGAATGAAAAGTACACGCAGTCCATGAACGTGCCGTCGAAGTTGCCGCTCAGCGTGCCCCAGCCTTTGGCATTGGCCATCAGGTAATAGGCCAGGGCAAAGCACCAGACTTCCAGTGCGTGGGCCGCCAACGCGCCGAACACCCCGATGACGATGCGAAACCGGCTCCAGAGCTTGAGCCGCGGTAGCCAGTCGTTCAGGCGTAACAGGCATTCGTAATGAATCACCACCACCAACATCACGACCAGCGCGTTGATCAGCGTGACAGTAAACATTGACGGTTCCCCTGTGGCCCTGGCATCAGTCTGGCCGGTAATGGCCATCGTGTCGGTTCTACGCTTGAACAGCACTGGGTGATTGATAAAGGTCAGTCAGCGGCCGCCGTTATCGCGTTGGCTTCGACCTCCACCGGTCAGTACCCGGACTGCGACCAAGGTCGAATCCGTGACTTCAGATTCCCTTCAGATTGAGCACTGATACTCACCCCATCAAGCCCAAACCGGGGGAGTTTCATGACTCAGTCTCAGTGGAGCAGCCTGCTCCCATTGCCTATCGGCAGCCACGTCGATCATCACGCCCACTTGTCGCTTCATTTGCACAAGGACCCTGGCCGCGATGAGCTTGAGCACTTCATTCATCAGTGTTTTGCCAACGTGCATCATGCTGATGTGCACCATTACCTGCCAGAACTCCTGGCGCTGCACGACAGCCATGGCCGGCTGATTGCTGCCGCAGGCTTGCGCCTTGCCGACAGCGGGCCGCTGTTTCTCGAACACTATCTGGATGAGCCGCTGGAAGCTGCAGTTTCACGCGTGGCGGGCTCCCCCCTTGGGCGTGAGTGCATGGTCGAAGTGGGCAACCTGGCCTCGCTCAGTGCCGGCAGCGCGCGAATCATGATCATAGCGGTGACCTGGTTTCTGGCCACACGCGGCCTGAAGTGGGTGGCGTTCACCGGTGCAACGACACTGATAAACAGTTTCCAGCGCCTGGGGTTGGTACCGTCGGTACTGGCGTCGGCTGACCCGGCTCGGCTGAATGGGCAGTTGGACCAATGGGGTACCTACTACGCTCAGCATCCGCAAGTCTTTGCCGGCAGCATCGGTCATGGCTTCGATGCCTTGAGCAAGGCCGGGGTGTTCCAGCGCCTGGGGTTGCCTACGGCCTTTCGGGAGACTGGCCATGCCGCATGAACTGGAGCGTTTGCATCAACTGCTGGTGACGTTCGCCCGCGATCACGCTGACGCAATTGCCGTGCAAGGGGCGACCGAGTGCTTCACCTTCAGGCAATTGCTGGCCGAAGTGGGGTTGCGCACCCATAGCTTGCGCGGGCGCTCGTCCGGCCCGCTGGTACTGGCCCTGGATAATGGCCCGCAGCTACTGCTCTGGGACCTGGCGGCGCTGTTTGCCGAGCGTCCTTGTGTAATCGTGCCGTCGTTCTTCAGTGTTGCCCAATTCAGCCATTGCATCGAGCAGAGTGGTGCCTGCCATGTGCTGTGCGACCCGCAATGGCACGGTACGCTCGCCGAGCTGGGGTTCGCTCAGCAGGACGTGTTCTGGGTTCGCGAGGCACAGCCCGCTGCCGCGCTGCCAGCCGGTACCGCCAAGATCACCTACACCTCCGGCAGCACGGGCAAGCCCAAAGGCGTGTGCCTGTCTGTAGAGGCTCTGTTGCGAGTCGCCCAGGAGTTGGAGGTGGCCAGCCGACCCAGTGAACCTCAGCGTTACCTGGCGGTGCTGCCGCTGGGTGTGCTGCTGGAAAACCTGGGTGTCTACGCCGCCTTGATGGCCGGAGCGAGTGTGCTGCTATACCCCCAGGCGCAACTGGGCATGGGCGGTGCCAGCCAGGTCGATTTCAAGCGTTTGCTGGGGGCCATCGCCCTGAGCGGCGCGCAGAGCCTGATTCTGGTGCCGCAGCTGTTGATGGGGTTGATCACCGCCATCGAGCGCGGGCTGATGCGGGTGGGGGCGCTACGGTTCGTTGCGGTCGGCGGTGCCCGGGTGGCGCCCAGCTTGCTGGCCCGCGCCGAAGTGATTGGTCTACCGGTGTTCGAGGGCTATGGCTTGTCCGAGTGCGCTTCGGTGGTGGCGTTGAACCGCCCGGGCGCAACCCGCCGCGGCAGTGTCGGCAAACCGCTGCCCCATGTGCAGGTGCGTATCGCCGAGGACGGGGAGGTACTGGTGGCGGGCTCGGTGCTGCTCGGCTATCTGGAGGAACCACCCGTCTGCGATAGCTGGTGGGCCACCGGCGACCTTGGTCATTTCGACGAGGAGGGCTACCTGTACCTCGATGGCCGCAAGAAACACCAGTTCATCACTAGCTTCGGGCGCAACGTCAACCCGGAGTGGGTGGAGGCCGAACTGACCCAGAGCGGCGTGATTGCCCAGGCGTTCGTGCATGGCGAGGCCCTGCCAAAGAACCTGGCATTGCTCTGGCCGCTGGACCCCGCTACCCCTGACACACTCATCGACCAGGCCGTGCAACAGTGCAATGCCTTGCTGCCGGGCTACGCCAGGGTCCATGCCTGGCGTCGCCTGCCGTGCCCCTTGTCGAGTACCGACGACACACTGACCGCCAATGGCCGCCCGCGCCGCGAGGCCATCCTGCGGCGTTACCACTCCCTGTTATCCGACATCCCGTTGTGAGGTCTGCCATGTCCTTTTTTGATACCCTGCAAATGCAAACCACCCAGGAGCGTCAGGCCCTGTTTGCCGTACCGGTCATACGCGATGCGCTGGCAGGGCACGTCAGCCTCGACAGCTACGTGGCCTTCCTGACCCAGGCATATCACCATGTACGCCACACCGTGCCACTGATGATGGCGTGCGGGGCGCGGCTGCCTTCACGTTTGGAATGGCTGCGTGGCGCCGTGTGCGAATACATCGACGAGGAGTATGGCCACGAGCAGTGGGTCCTCAATGACATCAATGCCTGCGGTGGCGACTGGGAGGCGGTGCGTGACGGTCGCCCGGCACTGCCGATCGAGCTGATGGTCGCCTACCTATACGACTTGATTGCCCGTGGCAACCCGGTCGGGCTGTTTGGCATGGTCAATGTGCTCGAAGGCACCAGCATTGCCCTGGCCACCCAGGCGGCCGGCACGATCCAGAGCACGCTGGCGTTGCCTGACAGGGCCTTCAGCTACCTCAGCTCCCATGGTGCGCTGGACCAGGACCACATGGTCACCTACCGGCAGTTGATGGACCGCCTTGATGATGCTGACGACCAGCGTGCTGTAATTCATGCGGCCAAAGTGGTTTACCGCCTGTACACCGACATGTTCCACGCGCTGCCGCGTGCGGGCCGGCAAGAGGTGCGTCATGCGCTTGCCTGAGTGTGTAGTGATACTCACCGGCGCCAGCGGAGGCATCGGCCTGGAGCTGGCCGAGCAGCTGTGTGCAGCCGGTGCCCGGGTACTGGCGGTGAGCCGGCAGATGGGCAAACTCGCCAGTTTGATGAACCGTTATCACGACAGGCTGCTCTGGCAATCGGCCGACCTGCGCAGCCATGGCGGGCGTGAGCAGGTGCTCGCCCGTGCCCGGGAGATGGGCGGGGTCAATGTCCTGATCAATGCCGCAGGCGTGAACCGTTTTGCCCTGTTCGACCAGATCGACGAACAGGCGCTGGACGAGTTGCTGGACATCAACCTCAAAGCCGCCTTGCAACTGACGCGTGTGTGCCTGCCGCTGCTGCGCGCACAACCCAGGGCACTGGTGGTCAACGTCGGATCCACCTACGGCTCGATCGGCTACCCCGGTTATGCCACCTACTGCGCCAGCAAGTTTGCCCTGCGCGGCTTCTCAGAGGCGCTGCGCCGCGAGCTGGCGGATACCCAGGTGAATGTCATGTACGCCGCCCCCCGGGCAACCCGTACTGCGATGAACAGCACCGCCGCCACGGCGCTCAACCAGGCGCTGAAGGTCGGCATGGACGACCCGGCAGATGTGGCCCGTGCTGTGCTCAAGGCCGTGCAGTCAGAACGCAGCGAGCTTTACCTGGGTTGGCCAGAAAAGCTCTTTGTACGCATCAACGGCATGTTGCCCGGGGTGGTCGACCGCGCACTGCGCAAGCAATTGCCGGTGATCCGCCGCTACCTTGCTAGCCATTCCAAGGAGTCGATCAAATGAAATGTCTGTTCATCGCTGGCCTGTTGGCGTTTGCACCGCTCACCTGGGCGCTGGACCAGGCCGGCAGTCAACAATTGGCTAACTTGCAGCAGCGCTGGGCGCAGATCCAGTACCAGACGCCTAAAGACAAACGCGCCGAGGCGTTCGAGAAACTGGCAGCCGACGCTTCTACGCTGGTCCACCAGCACCCAGGCTCGGCCGAACCCTTGATCTGGGAGGGCATCATCAACAGCAGTTGGGCGGGTGCCACCGGCGGCCTGGGGGCGCTGGGCAAGGTCAAGTCGGCCAAGGCCAGCCTCGAAGAGGCGATGAAACTCGACCCCAATGCCCTACAGGGCTCGGCGTATACCAGCCTGGGCACCTTGTACGACCAGGTGCCGGGCTGGCCCATCGGGTTCGGTGACAGCGACAAGGCAGATACCTTGTTGCGCAAGGCGCTGCAAGTAAACCCCAACGGTATCGACAGCAACTACTTCTGGGCCGATCATCTGTTCCGGCAAAAACGCTACGCTGAAGCCACCGCTGCCCTGGAAAAAGCACGCCAGGCGCCGCCACGGCCAGGCCGCGAACTGGCCGATCAGGGCCGGCGTGGCGATATCGATGCTTTACTCAAGGCCATCAAGGACAAACAGGACTGAACATGCGGCTGCTGCTGGTTGAGGATGATACCGCCCTGGGCGAGGGGATCTGCGACGGGTTACGCCAAGAGGGCTACACCCTCGACTGGCTGCGCGATGGCCTGAGCGGGCTGCATGCCCTGCAACATGAAGTGTTCGACCTGGTGATCCTCGACCTCGGGCTGCCGCGGTTGGGAGGCATCGAGCTGCTGCGACGGGTGAGGGCAGGGGGCAACAGCTTGCCGGTACTGATTCTCACCGCGCGCGATGCGACCGAGGACCGTATCTCTGGCCTGGATGCCGGTGCCGACGACTACCTGGTCAAACCTTTCGACCTCAATGAGCTCAAGGCCCGCCTGCGCGCCTTGCTCAGGCGCAGCGCCGGGCGGGCAAAGGTGCTGATCGAGCACGCTGGTGTAAGCCTGGACCCTGCCACCCAGCAGGTGCACTACAACGGCGTGCCTGTGATACTGACGCCCAAGGAGTATCGCCTGCTGCACGAGTTGCTGGCACAACCGGGCAAGGTGTTCACCCGTGAGCGGTTGACCCAGCTGCTGTATGGCTGGGACGAGGAGCCTGAGAGCAACACGCTGGAGGTGAACATCTATCAGCTGCGCAGGAAACTGTTCAACGGCCTGATCCGCACGGTGCGCGGTATCGGTTATCTGGTCGAGGCCAAGCTGTGAGCTCGTTGCGCCAGCGTACATTGTGGCGGGTGATGGCGCTGATGCTGCTCGGCACCAGCTTGTTGGCGTTGTACAACTATCACGACAGCCGACGCGAGATCAATGAAGTCTACGATGCTCACATGGCTCAGAATGCCCGGCTGTTGCAGGGGGTAATGAACCTGCCGGTGCAGGATGGCAACCGCGAAAAACTGTATCAGGCATTTAACGAGGCGCTGGGCAAGGCCGGGCGCCACCGTGTGGGCCACCCCTATGAGAGCAAGCTGGCGTTTCAGGTGTGGGGGGAGGGAGCACGGTTGCTGGTGCACACACCCAGTGCGCCGACACTCGACGCACCGCCTGCGGCGGCGGGCTTCTACGACTTTGCCAGTGGGGGCGAACAGTGGCGCGGCTTTGTATTACCGGTGCCCGAAAAACAATGGGTAATCTGGGTGGGCGAGCGCGACGATGTGCGTTACGACCTGATCGACCGCATCGTACGCCATACCCTGTTCCCGTTCCTGCTTGGCAGCCTGGGCCTGGCACTGTTGGTCTGGGCGGCCATCGGCTGGGGCTTGCGCCCTTTGCAGAACATGGCCGATGTAATTCGTGGGCGCCATGCCGACTCCCTCGAACCCCTGCAACTGGTGCCGTTGCCGACCGAGCTTGAGCCTATGCAAGCCGCCATCAACCGCCTGCTGGCGCAGATCGATGACCTGCTGCGGCGTGAGCATCGCTTCATTGCCGACGCCGCCCATGAGATGCGCACGCCGCTGGCGATCCTGCGCCTGCATGCGCAGAACGCACAGGCCGCCAGTACCGATGCCGAGCGCCAGAAAGCCCTGGGTTTTCTGATTGGCGGCGTGGACCGGCTGACCCGGGTGGTCAACCAGTTGCTGACCCTCGCCCGGGTCGAGCCGCGCCTTGGTCGGCGCGCCACCACCCGTGTCGACCTGGGCGACGTGGTCACCGATGTGCTGGCGGATCTCACCCCCTGGATACTGGATCGCGGCCTGGAGCCCTCGCTGGATCTCAGCGAAGGTGACCATGGCCTGATGATCGATGCCGGAGCGTTGGGCATCGCCTTGCAGAACCTGGTTTCCAATGCGGTGGAGCATTCACCGCCTGGCGGGCGTATCACGGTATCACTGAAGCGCCTGGCCAATCGCATCGAACTGGTTGTCGAAGATGAAGGCCCAGGTATAGACGAGGCGAATCTTGTGCGGGTATTCGAGCGCTTCTATAGCCGCAATAGTCCCAATGGCGCAGGGCTGGGGTTATCCATCGTGGCCACTATTGTCGAGCGGCTGGGTGGGGAGGTGCGCCTGGAGAACAGGGCCACTGGTGGGCTGGCTGCCATCGTGTCGCTTCCCTTGCAGTGAGCTGGCCGATACTGTCTCAAGGGTCTCTAGAAGGTGCTGCTCAGCAGCCAACCGAACACGCCGCAGCCCAAGACAACCAACCATGCAGGCCACTTCCAGAACATCAGGGCCATCAAGGCGATCAGCGCCCACGCCAAGTCTACTGGCTTGGCTATGGCGCTCGTCCACACCGGTTGGTACAAGGCAGCCAGCAGAAGCCCGACCACGCCGGCGTTTACCCCGGCAAGCGCTGACTGGCTGCGGGCGCTGCGCCGCAGTGCTTCCCAGAAGGGAACTACCCCGATCACCAACAGGAAGGAGGGGGTGAAAATGGCGAGAATGCAAACGCTCGCGCCCACCCAGCCGGACGGCTGCACGCTCATGGATGCACCCAGGAAGGCTGCAAACGTGAAGAGTGGGCCCGGTATGGCCTGCGCCAGGCCATAACCTGCGAGAAAAGTGTCATTTGCGACCCAGCCATTGGCCACTGTGGCCGACTCAAGCAACGGTAGAACCACATGCCCGCCGCCGAATACCAGCGAGCCTGCGCTATAAAAGGCGTTGACCATTGCCAATGCTTGCGAGGGCCAGATGCGGGTCAATAGCGGCAAGCCCACCAACAAGGCAAAGAACAATACCAGCGCAGCCAGCCCGGCCTTTTGGCTGACTGAAAACGGCAGCTCTTCTCCTGCCGGGGAATCCGGAGGCTTTAGCAGGATCAAGCCTGTGATGGCCGACCCTGTGATCACGGCTATCTGCCCGATCGCGTTGGGCCACAGTAGCGCGGTACAGGCAGCGAACAGGGCGATGGTTACCCGCGTAACATCGGTGCAAAGGCTACGTGCCATGCCCCACACCGCCTGGGCCACCACGGCGACTGCGACGATTTTCAGGCCGTGCAACAGGCCACTTGGGGCGCCACCTCCCCATGCCCCCAGGCCCTGAGCACACAGCGTCAGCAGGAGGGCCGATGGCAATGTGAACCCTGCCCACGCGGCGACGGCGCCCGCGAACCCCGCCCGTGACAGGCCCAGAGTGATGCCGACCTGGCTGCTGGCGGGGCCGGGAAGCAGTTGGCACACGGCGACCAGCTCGGCATAACTGCGTTCACTAAGCCATTGGCGGCGCGCTACAAATGCTTCACGAAAGTAACCCAGGTGCGCAGTGGGGCCACCGAAAGACGTCAGCCCCAGGCGCAAGAACACCAGAAACACCGACCAGGCAGAGTCGCTGGGCTTCACGCCGCAGTGAGTGCGTTCTGACAAGGCAGGCTCCTTGGGTGAGTGATGCTGCAGTTTTTGGCGGGTAACAGCTAGCCTCGAGGATTGTTGTGGCGAGTAGGCCCAGCGCCGCGCGCGCGCCGCTCGGTTTCACAGGCACTGAAAATCCTCCGAAAAGCCCCCAAAACCCATACTCATCGTGCAAAGTTTGCTGTTCGCCGCCTACGCTGTCCAGAGTCTTGGTCAGCAGGAGGCACCATGAGCAATTTCCCTATCGTTGCTACCGTCCTATCCATGGTTTTGGGCCTTTCTGTGACACGCCTGCTTCTAGGGGCGCTGACCGTCTTCCGAATCCGTCGCAACGCTGCTCCAGATTGGGTGGCTCTGGTCTGGGCGGTCATGCTCTTCACCACCCAGATGGATTTCTGGTGGGCGGTCAATTCGCTGCCGCAAGTCAGGGCGACCTTCTCGTTCCAGGAGTTTTTGCTGTTGGTGCTGCTGGCACTTGCGCTGTTCGTTTCCTCGGCGCTGATCTTGCCCAGCCGCAGCGAGGACGAGCGCGAAGGGCTTCGCGTGTACTTCGAGCAGGATGGCCGCTACGCGCTGTTATTCTTGTCGGGCTATTACCTGCTTGGGTTCATCGTCAACATTCTGTTGTTCGGCGTTTCGCCCATGGCGCTTTGGGGCGCGTTTGACGTGGTCATGATCATGTTTCCGCTGTGTGTGTTTGCCGCCAGATCGCGCAAGGCCTATGCGCTGCTGACCGTGGCATTCGCGCCTCTCAATATTGCAGACCTGGTGATATCGCTAGTGACGTGACCGAGGTCTGGCGCTGCGCGGGATTGAAGAGGCATTGGTTAATTCAGCCGCGAAATCGCCGACCCGGTCTTTGCCAGGATGATTGATGGGCCGGCACTGGAGGGGATCCGTCAGTTGCTCACACTCTGCGGCACTGGTGATAAAAGATCGCGTGCCCGCTGGCCTTGGTAGGCGAGGGGAAGGCCGACGGGATCAGTTGGGCGCTTTGAACGTGGGGTTCATGGAGCGCTTACGGTCGTTCAATTTGGATGCAGAGCTGAACGCCATGAGCAGGCGGGTAGGGGATGTGTAATCTCCAACCCACACGTGTTCACAACTGACCGGCATCAGGCGAAGATTATCAAAGGCTTCCAGGTTCAGTATCAGCAATATTATTCGAAGGCAATGAACGGAGTGCCGCCGATCAATACCACGTCGCTTACGTCTCGCGTGCTTTCGGGGTTCGGCAGGAATGTTGCTTTGGGAGGTGTATATTCGGACACCGATAGCACTGTGGTTCGCAACGTGCCGTTTTTGGACAGATTCCGGGGCTGAAATGGTTGTTCAACAGCACGTCGACTGTGAAGTCTGAAACCGAGCTAGTTTTGTTGCTTACGCCGCGATTGGTAGATACCCCAATATAACTACACTAAATGACTATTTAGCATAGTTATATTATTTAGCTATTAGAGTGGAGTAGGGCAGACCTAAACTTAAGAGGATTTTCCGGCCTTTAAGAGAGCCTGGAAAGCTTCTGCAGTGGGTTGTTCCGCCTCTTTGATTTGGTTGAGAACCGCCATAAGGTGCTGGGAAATTTCTTCTTCTAACGCCGAGCCTGGTAGATCAGCTAGCAGGCTGGACATCTTTTTAGACGGTTCACTTGTGAGAATGCATTCGCAAGCCTGTTGTTGACTGTCTCGCTGAAGATGTCAGCTTTATCTAAGAATTGAGATGGTAGACCGATGGTGATTTTCGACGCTTGAGCAGCCAAATCTTTTCGGGCGCTTTCATCATTTAGCACGTCCAGTAAGTATGTTTGGTCGCTATCAGAAGGCACCACATAGCATCTGAATTTTGCGATTTCTATCTGGGTAGCTCCAACCGGTGTTGTCATGATCTGAGCTAGGAGCTTCGCGCTTGCGGCCCGTTCACGTTATCTTTAAGCCTTGTTAAAGCTCCAGATAATAAGTGCGATGATTGCAGCAGCAGCCGTTGCGACAGCAGCCACAGCGTCCCAGTCGATTTTCCATTCTGTGCAAAGCCACATGCAATTTCTCCGTCAATTGGTGAGGCAACGTTTGTCGGGCGGCATTCAAGCACGCAGTGATCAGCATCGCCAAGCTGAAAGCTGGAGGCGCCGTCAGGCTTCAAATCTGACCACCAGAGCCCCCCAACTCCGTATAGGAAGGTTCGCATAATGTATATTATGTTAAATAGAGTATTGTTTTCCGCGCTGCGGGTATTGTGTCCACTTCCACTAATCCCCGGTCGGTTTTGCACAAAACCCCGGACGATGAAAAATCAGCCTCTTCCGTTACCATCCTCACATCCTTCCTTAGGTTTATCTGTCACGAATATCCGTTTCTACACCTGGCGCGCTGAAAACTGGCTAGCACCAGGTACGTCTGCTAAACGTAGATACACCACTCAGAGATCTTAGCGCGCGGGTTCACCAATATTGAAAGTGGGTACCGACCACAGGCTACCTGACCGGGCAGCAAGCTCAACGAGACATTAGCCAGTACCTGATGGGCCACTACAACTGGATCCGGCCCCATCAATTCAACCATGGACTGGCTCCGGGCAAAGCTGAAGAAAATATCAAAACTGTGTCCGGGATGAGTTGACCACTACAGATGACTGCTTTGGGTTTTTGCCACTCAGGGCGCCGCCCCAATCTCACGAGCACTCATGGTTACGTAACGGCTCTCTTAAAATCACTGAGCGCCTGGTTGACCTTGTATTGAAGCATCAGCGATGCAGAAAGCTTAACCATAGCTTCGAACGATACATGCCCTGATTCGATCTCACACTGACCAACGCAATGCGCCGCGTATTCGCCAGGTTCGTATGCGTAAACTGTGTAGTAAACCCTACCAGCCTTTCGGTTCAATCCCGCAGTGATATGTGTGACCGCCCCTTCCCTCACACCTGATTCCGGATCTGAAAACTCCAAGACGTCTTCAAACGGAATGAACATCGCCGATGCGGACATCACAAAGAGACTCGCGATATCCAACGCTTCTTCAACGCTTCCAATCTCAGGAGTTATGTACTCATGCTCAAGAACATTTCGCATATCTACGACTTTTCGCAACAGACTCGGCGCGAGTAGTCCCAAAGCCCTAAGACGTTCAATCTTCTTCGGCACGTTCCATCTGAATGACGGATAGCCAAAAGAGGTCAATAATTGATCTAGCTGGCTGACAATGGCACGCTTTGCGTTGGCTGTAGCGTTGATTAGTGCCGCCAGTCCGCCCCGCTCAAAATCGTCCTCCGCCAGCGATAAAAACTCGACCGGTGAGGTCACAAGGTCAGCCAATCCAAAACTACCACCGCCTGGCATGACCGAACACTTTCTCATATCAAATTTGTGAGCGAGGCAAAATTCTCTGATATCCATTTCACTCCAACCGATTGGCAATTGTCAGAACAAAAGCAGTGTATCAGCGAGAACGCTCTATGAATTCCACCGACGCACAAGAGCAGTGCCAAACCACGTGGTTTTCGAAACGCACAAGACTGAGAGCCTGCCTGCCACTCGCAGCTCTCTCAACTTAATGCCGCCTCGGTGTGCCTAGCCATTGCAAATGTACTACGTGTTGGATAGCCATCACGGTATTCGCCACGACCATCACCCTCGAAATACCCTCCTCCAAAGCTGCGAAAGACCGAGTTTGCTGTTGAGGGTTCACACCGCCCCCTGTGAGCCCTTCCCTATCGCCAATTCCCGCGTCAGCCACTCAAGATACCCGGCAATCATCACCTCATTACGCTTGCAGTAAGACCACTTGTGCCTCTTCGCCACCGTTACAAACCCGGCCTGCACAAGAATCTCCAAATGCCGGCTTGCAGTCGGCTGAGCGACACCCAGCGCCTTGGCAATAAGCGTCATGCAAACGCCGAGTTCAGCAGGATCTGCCGACCACTGATCTGCAAAATGTTCATGAGGCTTCGCAAGCAATCGAAGTATCGTTACCCGAACCTCGCTGCTCATCGCTTTCATCTGTATTGATCTGTCCATGCCGGCATCATATAGTCATTTAGCTAAATGACAATATGAGGTGAGCCATGCTGGATCTACCCTACACGTCAATCATCGAAGGCAACGCCGTCAGATGGGGAAAGATGGGATCAGGCGCCCCCTTGGTAGCCATCCACGGAACGCCTTTTTCCTCCCAGGTATGGAGGCGCATCGTTCCCCTGCTAGCTGGCCATCGCACCGTGTACTACTTCGATCTGGTCGGGTACGGCCAGTCTGAGATGAGGGCGGGTCAGGACGTTTCGCTGGCCGTCCAGAACAATGTGCTCACTGCGCTCTTCAAAGAATGGGGCTTGAACCGGCCAGACGTGCTCGCACATGACTTCGGCGGTGCTACTGCGCTGCGAGCTTACTACCTGAACGGCCTGCGCTACGCGTCTCTTACCCTGTTCGACGCAGTCGCTTTGGCTCCGTGGGGCTCGCCGTTCGTCCAGCATGTCCGCCAACACGAGGCAGCATTTGCTGGAATGCCGGATTACATGCACCGCGCGCTGCTGGCTGCTTACCTGCAAACCTCAGCAGCGACCCCGTTGAGTGAAGAAGCCATGCGCATCTACAGTGCCCCTTGGGTGGGTGAAGTTGGTCAGCCTGCGTTCTATCGGCAGATCGCGCAGATGGATCAAGCGTTCACTGACGAGATTCAGCCGCTGTACACAAGACTTGATTGCCCGGTGTCGGTTTTGTGGGGCGCTGAAGACGCCTGGATTCCGTATGCGCAGGGCGAACGTCTTGCCGAGCTGATCGCCCAGCAGCCCTGTATTCGAGTCGAGCATTGCGGTCATCTCATGCAAGAAGACCGGCCCGAGGCCATTGTGGCGGCGCTGATGAAACAAATCGGCGCAGGCTGAAAAGTCGCTCCCACTGGATGCCGGCATGCCTGGAAGGCCGCCGAATACGATAAGCATTGTTAGTCCTTTACAGTGTTTCAGTGCGACATTGAGCGTGGTCAGCCCTGTGGCAGTAGCTGCCACTGCTCACCCGGTGCGCTTCCTAAAGCGGCATGACACGGCTATCCGGACGATGCTGAGTACGGTGACAATTCAGGCACCAGACAACACCTGTAACCAGCAGCGCCATTGCTGCAATTTCGTATGGATCAGGAAGCCGATGCGCCCATAGAAAGCCAATAAGCAGCGCCGCCAATGTCTCTATCACGAGCACTTGCCCACTCAGTGCCAAGGGCAGGAGCCGGCTCGCCTGGTTCCAGCACGCGCCGCCCACCACGGAAGACAGAAAAGCTACCCCGCCAGCTACCAGAAGAAAATCAAGCCATTCAGTGTTGCCGTACGTTCCGGCCTGCCACCCCAGCACAGGTAGCGCCAAGAGCAATGATTGAGCGCCCGTCATGACTCCTGTCAGCAGTGCCCAGTCATTGGAGGAAACGCTGGCGACCTGAACCAGACGCCGAGCGTTACTCACCGCGAACCAGCTCCAGGTCACTAACGCGCCCGCCGCGCACAGAATCCCTGCGATGTTGGTGAGGATATCGGTCCGGTCGCCGTTGGTAATTGCATGCCAACTGATGAGCGTTACCCCGCCCACTGCACAGCACAGCGAAGGAACGAGCTTGCGCAGCGGAACGGCATTTTCGTCATGCCGACCTGCCAGTGTGATGAGCACCGGAATCAGCCCGACAATCAGCGATGTTGTAGCTATGCCAACCAACTGCACGCCGGTGCCCACCAGCGTGTAGTAGATGAGATTTCCTATCAGGCTGAGCCAGAACAGCGACTTCCAGTCGGCCTTGCTGAGCTTGGCGCACACGCGCTTCCAGCGAGGTGCGAGCAGCGCCCCGGAAATCACGCCATAGCAAAGAAACCTCAGCACGGCGAATTGCAGGCCGCTCAGTTCGGGGGTCAGTTGCGGGCCGAGGAAGATCACCCCCCAGCACACACCCGCACACACCCCGTAGAAGATACCTTTCAGCAATAATCGATCTGCACCCATTTCACCCGCGCTCCAAAACCTGATGAGCGAAGTCTGGAGCAGCTGTTTCGGTGCGTATTGTCGGTAACTACGGAATGCTTTACCCAGGCTGTTGCTGCGCACGACGGTAGGCCGCCGGGGTCGTGGCTTTCAGGCGCTGCATGGTGCGTGTCAGCGATGCCTGGTCGCTGAAGCCCGCACGCAAGGCTATGTCAGCAATGGGCAAGGCAGTTCCACGTAACCATCGCTGCGCTTCCTGCACACGCAACTCGGTCAACCAGGCCTGCGGGCTCATGTTGAACACTTGCCGGAATCGCTGATGCAACTGGCTCACGCTCATGTTGGCAAACCGAGCCATGGCTTCATTGTTCCAATGGGCTCCAGGGTTGCTCCGAAGACGACCAATCAACCGCTCCATAGGGTCGGTAAAACAGGTCGCGTCCGGGCTCAGGGAGGACAACAGCAAGGGCCCCAGCTGGCACGTCGCGATGGAGAGTTGTGCATGACCTATCAACTCGGCGAACTCGATGAGCCGACGCGTTGCGGGGGGGATTGGCACATAGATGTTTCGAGCCAGGCGCTCGATGTGGAGCGTTTCCAGCGTGGAAGGCGCGCAGTCCAGGACCAGAAAGCGGCTATCGATGTCGCAGTGTTGCGAGTGCTCTGAGCCAGGTTCCACAAGTGCCGCCAATGACTGATCAATACATCCGCCGCGACCGTTTACGTCTATGTCCATTCGGCCGCGAATCGGCAGGACCAATTGAGCGTGATCGTGGTGATGGTGAGGGGTGTCCCGCTCATAGCTGCGCACTTCGAGGCTTAAAAACATTACTGCACCTTCCGCTCCGGCAGGTTATCCGACGTGTGTGTTACTGCCCTACTCCACAGCCGTTAACACTGTCAGCGCGAGCGGCCTTGGAACTCACCGGATCATATCCCTTTTGCTCATGGCCTGCTTTCCAGGAGGACAGAAGATTCCTCGCGGTGTGCTAACGGATAGTCCAGGGAGATGCGGAAACAATTGAGCCTCCAGCTAATCAGACGGAGGCCCAACAGTAGTAAAGTTTGTGTTTAATGCTGGAGCTCGCAGAAGCTCAAGCAATGCCTCTCGCGTTCAACGGCTAACCGGGACAATTACTAGAGGTTCCTGCCTGGACTCAGCGGCGCAGAACGCGATCCAGCACCAACAGGGCAATCGCGCCAATAGCCATCGCAGTCACTGGCTTTTCTTTGACGAAGGTGGACACGCTGTTCATTGCATCGCCGTAGGCCTGGGTCACTTGACCGCATGCCTGGCGGCCCGCACCTTCTGCCTCGAGGCTGGAATCACCAAACAGTTTCCCGACAGCGCTCTGGGCTTTACCGGCAACTTGTTCTACTACGCCTTCAACCTGTTCACTCTTCATGTTCGTCAAACCTTCGTGTGTCAGTGGGGAGGCTCAGGGTCTGCCTGAGCCGGTAGATAGCTGCACAAGGTTAGGGTGACAGGCGTCATGAATAGTTCAACGTCGATGCGCACCGGTCATATCGCCAAACGACTAGCTACGTCGACACCTGCTCAAGGAAGATCAGCTGCAATGGCTCAGCCAGCAGATCATCAGCGATGCCAGCAAAGTGCTGGAAATACGGCATGGCGAAATGCGCATCGAGCGCGGCCTGATCTGCGAAGGCCTCGCGCATGTAGAACGTGCCACGCTCATCACGCAGCTCGAACAATACGTAGTCCAGGTTGCCCGGCTCCGCACGGGTCGGTTCGACCAACGACAGCAGTGCATCCTTCAAGGCTTTTCGTTGACCAGGCTTGGCCTTGAGTACGGCAATTGATACCAACGCTTTGGCGGACGCATCCATCCTAAGTTCTCCAGAACAATGAGTTTGAGGACCACCGTGGTCCGTGGCGATGATATTCACCTGGCAAGCTCTGCAGAAAAACCCTCGCATTCCGGCAACACTTTCGCTTTAACGGTGAAAATGAAGCCGTAAGGTATCCGGGTTATCGCGTTCCTCAACGGGAAGGCGTCAAGTTCGGCACGCACGTGCCGATATCCCTCAGAGCGACTGTCCAAGCGCCATCCTGGCCCCTATCAGCGCCCTGCTCTATCTACCAGCTCTGAGGCTGTAGTGAGTATTCACGGCAAGACACGGGCGTTATCCGTTTCGCCAGCTACCAATAACTGCTTGATAAAAGCCTAAGCACCGGGTGATGAATGCGCCGTATATCGTTGGGCCAGTGGCTGCGCGCTGGGGTGGCCGTGGCCGCATTGACCGTATTCAACACCGCTCCAGCGTTCGCGCTATCAAATGGCTGTACGGCCATCAACAGCTTGTCCGGCTCAGTTTCACTGGCATTTGGTACGAACAAATATCCCGCCTCGGACTTTCTCCCGGGAGATGCGCTGACGCTGACGTTCAGTGACAGCGGGGCGGCGTACCAGGGCAATCCCACCGCTGCTGACAGCCTTAGTCTCGCTCGCTACAGCCTTGCCGGTTTTCAGACCTACAACGCAGCGAACAGCACCACCAATACGCCGCACACGGTCAGCATGACCGTCCCCGCAGGCAGCCTGGAGGCCAATGGTGCAGCCATTCGGGCTACGACCTCCAATGGCCAGATCAGCAACCTGGTGTTCAGCTGCACCAGCCTCAGTGCAGTATCCACGGATGCCACCCTATCCAGCCTAACGCTCTCGACAGGCAGCCTGACGCCAGCTTTCAGCACGGCCACTACCAGCTACAGCGCTTCGGTCGGCAACGCTACGACCACCCTCTCCCTTACACCGACCACCACAGACAACAACAGCACGGTCACCGTAAATGGCACACCGGTAAACTCAGGCAGCGCTTCCCCACCCATCGGCCTCGCCGTGGGTTCGAACGTCTTCACGCTGCTGATCACAGCTGCGGATGGAGTCACTACCAAGTCTTACACCATCACCGTCGACAGGGCCCAAGCCGCGCCGCAGGCCAGTGCGGTTACGGCCAACGTGAGTGCCAACAGCACGAACAACCCGATCAGCCTGGCCATTACCGGCACCGCCAGCTCGGTCGCCGTCGCTACTGCAGCCAGCCATGGCACAGCCACGGCGAGCGGAACCAGCATCAGTTACACGCCTGTCGCGGGCTATTCAGGCAGCGACACCTTCACCTATACCGCGACTAACAGTTCAGGCACTTCTGCGCCGGCGACGGCCACTGTGACCGTCTCGCAACCAACACTGATCATCACTCCGTCTGCCGGTGCATTGCCCGCAGGCCAGCTCGGCAGCAGTTACAGCCAGACCTTCAGCAGTGCTGGGGGCACAGCGCCCTATGGCTACGCAACCAGCGGACTGCCAGCTGGACTGTCGCTGAATGCCACTTCCGGCGTGCTCAGCGGGACGCCCACCACCGCCGGCAGCTACACGCCATCGGTCATCGTCACCGATGCCTATGGCGCGACCGCCACCACCAACTACACCCTCTCGATCGTGGCGCAGGCGCCGGTGGCGAGCGCCGTATCGGCAAGCGTTGCCGCCAACAGCACAGGCAACGCGCTCACCCTCAACCTGTCCGGCGGCCCTGCCGACAGCGCGGCGATCGCCAGCCAGCCCCAGCATGGCACCGCCACGGCCTCTGGCCTTGCCCTGCGCTACACGCCTGCAACGGGCTTCGCCGGGGTCGACAGCTTCAGTTATACCGTCACCAACGAGGCCGGCACTTCTGCGCCGGCGACTGTAACCATTACCGTCACGGCGGTGACGCTTGCACTCAGCCCGGCCAGCGGCCCGCTCCCCGGCGGCACGGTCGCGTCCAGTTACAGCACCTCGCTGCTGGCATCCGGCGGCACTGCGCCTTATCACTATGCCGCGACCGGCTTGCCGAGCGGCTTGACCCTCGACACCAGCAGCGGAGTGATCAGCGGCACACCTACCCTGGCCGGCGCCTATAGCGTTGCAGTCACGGCCACGGATAATGTTGGCAATGCCGGCACTACCAACTACACGCTGGCCATTGGCACTGCCTTGCCCACGGTCGCGGCAGTATCCGCAGTGGTCGCCGCCAACTCGTCGAACAACCTCATTGCCTTGGGGCTCTCGGGTGGCGCTGCTACCACCGTGACCGTCACATCGTTGCCGTTGCATGGCACGGCGGTCGCCAGTGGCACCAGCATTCGCTACACGCCCCAAGCAGGTTTCTCGGGCAGTGACAGCTTCAGCTACAGTGCCAGCAATGCCAGTGGCACATCGGCTGCTGCCAGCGCTTCCATCACGGTCAGCCCTGCTACCCTGGTGCTGGCTCCGGCAGCCGGCGCGTTGCCCGCTGCCACCGTGGGCAGCGTCTACCGACAGAATGTGAGTGCCAGCGGCGGCGTCAGCCCCTATCGCTTCAGTGCGGCCGGGCTGCCGGCCGGGCTGACGCTGGACCCGGTATCCGGCAGCCTGTTCGGCACGCCGACTGCTACCGGCAGTGGCTCATTTTCGATCAGCGTGACCGATGCCAACGGCACCCAGATGACGGCCAATTACTCGCTGCTCAGCAACGGCGTCACGCCCGAGGCAGCCGATGTCAGTGCGTCGGTTGCGGCCGGCCAGAGTGTCGCCCTGAACCTGACTGCGGGCGCGACCGGTGGCCCGTTCACCTCTGCAACCCTGCTCGACACACCGTCGCAGGCGTTGGGCAGCGTACGCCTGAAGCAGACCGCCCTTGAATTCACGGCAGCGGCCAGGGCCAGTGGCACCGTCACTTTGCGCTTCACCTTGGCAAACGCCTGGGGTGTCTCGCAGGTTGCAACACTGACCCTGCAGATCAATGCACGGCCCGATCCGGGCAAGGACACCGAAGTGATCGGCGTGCTCAATGCGCAGACCCAAAGTGCTCAGCAGTTCGCCCGGGCGCAGGTCACCAACTTCACTGACCGTCTTGAGCAACTGCATAGCCCGGACGGGCACCGCAACGCCTTCAATCTGCGCTTCAACCCCACGCAGGCACACCCACGGAACAAGCCAGGCCAGGCGGCCGACTGCGAGCAGACCGATCTCGATCTGCTCGCAGCCACACAGATGCTGGCCAGCGACCAGCCGCAACTGATGCATGCAGATCCAGCCGACCATGACCCCACTGCGCCTGCCAGCGGCAATGTATCGGTATGGACAGGGGGCTATGTTGATTTCGGCAATACCGAGCGCGGCGGCAGCAAGGTCAGCAGCACCCTGATTGGCGTCAGCAGCGGGATCGACTTTCGCTTGAGCCGTGCGCTGACAGCCGGAGTGGGGGTTGGCTATGGTAGCGACAAGAGTGATATCGGCTCTGCCGGCAGCACTAACCGCGGCAAGTCCTACAGCGTGGCTGCCTATGCCAGTTATCACCCGAGCGCGGTATTTGTCGATGCACTGCTCGGCTACAGCCGTCTGCAATTCGACAGTGAGCGCTTCGTGACTGATTCCGGCGGCTACGCCAATGGCAGCCGTGAAGGCGATCAGCTGTTCGCCTCGCTAAGCTCTGGCTACGAGCTGAAAAGCCGGAACTGGCTGGTATCGCCCTATGGCCGCTTGGATACCTCTACGACCTGGCTGCACGGCTATCAGGAGTCGAATGCAGATGCCAACAACCTCGATTATGCCCAGCAGCGTTTTTCACTGGTGTCGGGCGTGGCTGGCCTGCGTGGGCAGTACGGGATTGCGCTGAGTTGGGCCTATCTGACGTTGCGCTCGCGCCTGGAGTTCAGCCACACCTTCAACTCCGAATCCAGCGCCCGCCTTGGCTATGCCGATGTTGGCAATTCAACCTACACGATCACCACCGAAGGCTTCGGTGACGACACCCTTGCTGCGTCGCTCGGGATGGATCTGCTGTGGGCATCGGGGCTGAGCACCGGGATTGGCTATCAAGGCACGCGGGCACTGGGGCAGCAGTCGCGCTCGGATGCGCTGTCGCTGCGTGCCGCCTATCGCTTTTAACATCCCCCGCGGCCTGGTTGCCCGTCAGCCCTCGGGCAAGCTGACGCCGCAGATGAAATCGCTTGAGCCGATGCGGTGCGAGCCGAACTCCACGACGTAACTGTCGCCGCGGCGTTCGGCTTCTATTCTGGCGGTAGTCTGGTCGGCATATACATCGACCAGATGCCACGGATGGCGGTCGCGCAGCACGCCCCAGCCCAGCACCCAGCCTGGTCTGGCAGGGTCCGCCGGCAAGTTTTTCACGAGGCTGCGTATGCTCATCGGCTGCTCCCAGGACGCTTTGTCTCCTTACCCCCGCAGCCGCTCTAGGCGAGCGCGACCGGCTTCGGTAATGGCGTTCTCCCCTTCATCACTGATGCGATAACGACCGGAAGCCATCCTGGCAATCGAAAACCTCACCAGGTCAGTTTTGGCCAACGCTTCGCCAACTTCGTAACTCATGGCGCGCTCCAGGTCGAAAATCCTGATCGCTCCCATCTTATAACGAGCAAAGACGATCAGCGCCTCATCAATCGCCGCTTGGTTTACCGCTTGAACACGTTCCATGCTGACATCCTAGTTCGTGAGTGGCCCGATCCGTGGGCAGACAGGCAACGGACCGTGGCAGTTCGTCGAATGCGCAACGCTACTATGTACACGCCAGGTGGGGTACTGGCTTTGCATCCATGCTGGATGATTGGACAGGCCAAGGATTCGCAATCATTGACTCTAATCGGGGCCAGCCCGCGGGTATTACCGCTCCAGCAACTCTTCCCGGAGCCACGCGAGCAGCGCCTGCACTTCAGCCCGATCAGCCGCGCCTTGTGCTGTGTAAACAGAAAGGGCATCGGGCAGAGGAATGGATTCAGCGCACACTTGAATTAAAGCGCCCTCCTCGATCAGTTTTCCCGCACTGTGGCGCCATCCAAGAGCCACGCCGTGCCCCGCTACTGCTGCCTGCAGCATCAGCGGGTAGCTATCAAACACCTTACCAGGCGTATCTTGCGCTATCGCCCTGCCAAAAGCGCTTAACCAGTCTGACCAGTCAATGAAGTCCTGTGGTGTAGAGCGATAGTGCAAGAGCGTATGCAGGCGGAGCTCTTCAAGGCTCAACAACGTGTCAGCCGCCAGGTAACTGGTGCTGCACACCGGGAACACTTCATCGGCTGCCGTAAAGCACACTGCGTGCGGCCCGCTCGCGCGTCCGGTAGTTTGCAAGGCTACATCGAAGTGGTCAGTGAATTCGCCAAGAGGTCGCGTCGAGGTGATCACCTGAACCTCAAGGTGCGGGTATTGCTCGTGGAACCTGGCAAGACGGGGCATCAACCAGTAAAAGGCTTCGCATAGCTGGCACAGGAAGACCACCCGGTCGTTGCCATGGGTTTGCCGTAGTGCCACGGCCTGATTACTGATGCTTCGCAATGCTGTGCTTACCGCCTCTGCCAGCGCTCGCCCCGCATCCGTCAAGAACACTGCTCGATTGCGGCGGACAAAGAGCTTCACACCCAGGTCTTGTTCCAGCGCCCTTATCTGCCGGCTGATGGCCGCCTGAGTGATGTGCAACTCGTCAGCAGCCTTGGAGAAGCTCTCCAACCGTGCGGCCGCCTCGAACGGCAACAAACTGGTCAGCGGAGGTAATGTGTTCCTGAGCATATTCATAATCAGCTGTTATGAATCCAAGCCTGAAAAGTCGTTTTTAACATACTTGCCGCGCGCGCAACATTGGCTGAACCCTTGATGGATTTCAGTTGATGACAACCTCACCTTCAACGCTTATCGCTGGAGTACTGTTCGCCGTCATGGCGACCCTGGCCTGGGCCCTCAACTTCATAGCGCCTTATGTCACTGGCCCCTACAGCATCTACGACCTGATGGTCATACGCTATTTGATAGCGGGTGCTCTGGGCGTGCTGGGCGTCATGCTGTGCCGCGCCCAAATGCGGTCGTTGCGGTTCTCTCAGCAGGTGCTCGCTGCAGGCCTGGGCGTAATAGGTTATCTAGGCTACGGCAGCTGTATTGCCGCAGGCGTAATTTTCGCCGGCCCGGTACTGGCGGCGGCGTTTGTGGGCCTCGTGCCGGTCTTGCTTGCCTTGCTCGGCAATGCCAAAGAAAAGACAGTGCAGTGGCGTCGCCTTGGATTTCCACTGCTGTTCATTGTGCTTGGGCTCGTCCTTTCCAATATCAGCAGCGTGGCGCTGCCGCACGCGGATAGCGCCAGTTGGCTGGCGGGCGTTTTCTTCTCCGTCCTGGCAGTGGCACTGTGGTTGACCTTCAGCCTGCTCAATCAACGCGCTATGGGAAAGATCGCCCCTGCCGCCACACGCGCTTGGACGGGTTTGATGATGGCCGGCGCCGGCATAGCTACACTGTGCGTCCTGCCGTTACTTCATTCGCTGGGCCTGCTTGAACTGACGAGTGCGAGTTTCGGTTTCACCACTGCGGCACGCTTTTATGCCTGGGGCTTGGTCCTCGCTGTTGTGTCTTCGGTGATTGGCGCCTGGGCCTGGAACGCTGCGACACGGCGGCTACCGATGGTGCTCTCAGGTCAACTGATCTCACTGGAGTCTTTGTTTGCCGCCCTGCTCGGCTTACTCTTCAACGCCAGGCTGCCAACGTTCATAGAGACGTCAGGGCTTATCGCCGTGATCACAGGCGCCGGGTTGGCGGTGCACAGCATTCTCACGCAGAAGCACAGCAATGGATGCACTTACCCGAACGCTCAAAGCGACAATTGAGGCCGCTGATCACGCGATCACCGCCGAAGATTTCGACGAGTTAATGAAGTTTTATGCCGACGACGCAACGCTGGTGGTCAAACCGGGTTTGACGGTCACCGGCAAAGACAGCATCCGCCGCGCATTTGTCGCCATCGCGGAGCATTTCAATCACAGCATTGTTGTCACGCAAGGCGAGATGCAGGTTATTCCGGGGGCTGATGTCGCGCTCGTCGTCATGGAAACCCTGTTGCAGGCTACTGACAAGGCAGGTGACAAAATCGAGATTTCGCGCAAAGCAACTTACGTATTTCGATTCATCGCGAACCAATGGCTATGCGCCGTCGACAACTCCTACGGAACGACACTGCTGGACAACATCGTCGAGCCGTAGGACTCAAGTCAGGACTGCCGGCAAACTATGTATCAGCCTGCTGCCGGCGCTTCTCCATGCGAATATCGCCTTCAGGCAACTGCTCCACGCAGCGCCAGCCGAGCTTGCGATAAAAACCGCTGGCGCGACTGGCCTCTGCGGTTTCCAGCCATATCGTCTCATGCTGCTGAAAAAGGAAGCACTCTGCGCGTTCCATAAGGCAGCGACCCAGGCCCAGCCCCTCGAACTGGGGCAGTACGAATGCCGCGAACACACAAGCATCACCGCTATCAGCCATTGAAAAGCCTGCCGGGACACCGTCGACCTCAGCAATCCAGATACACGGTGCCTCGATAAGTGCTTGTTCAATGGCTTCGGGGGTGATGCCCATGTCCGTCAGTTGCTCACGCGACAGGTGGTTTTCCTTAACGCTTGTGCGGATATGGAAAATTGCATCGATATCAGCGGCGTTGGCCAGCCTGATTGTTTTCTGCATGACGAGTCCCTTCAGCTACTTTCAGACGCCGGTGCTTCATGGCGCCAGCGGAAGGTCCTTTTACCAGCTGTGGCGGATCAAAGCACTACGCTGACTTCAGATATGCCGAGTAAAGCCGCCTGCTCGAGAACTTCGGCAGGAGTGGCATCGGCGTCAGGCATGACCAGGCTGTTCTCACCATCACCATGGTGCAACATGATCAAGTGCAGCGCGGCCTCATGGGTAGCAAGGTGATCCTGCTTGAGCTCGAACTGGTGAGTGCGGCGCTCGCCGTTGAAGAGGTATTCCAAGGTAAAGGTATGCATGGTCAGACTCTTATGTGGTGGACTAGACCCTTATCCTGACCAGCGAGACAGCTTTTTGGTTCGATTGGCTTCCAACAACTCTGCGCAAAACCAGACCGGCGCGGTCGCTGGTCTGGTTTCACAGCGCGAGTTAACGTCTCAGAAATGCCCGCTGCTGTTGACGATCCGCAGCGACAGCGCTTCATAGGGTTCCAGGTTGATCATCAAGCGCCCGTCCTCGCTGAGGTCGCCCTCGACCGTTTCATTGATCATGTCGACCACGGTGCCCGGAGTGAACCCGGCCAGTGTCAATTCCTCGCTGATGACTTCAGCACTGAAGTTGAGCGCGCTGATCTGAATACCCTTGCCGGCAGGCAGTTCATGCACCATGACCAGCAAGCCGGGGCTGCTGACTTCTGGCACCAGAATTTGCTTGCTGCTGGCAATGCCATAGGCCTGGCGCACAGCGAGGATCTTTTTCACCATGCTGGCAAACGAATCGCTGCGTTGCAGCTGGCTGTCCAGGCTGCCGTACAAGTCGCGGGCCTTGGGGATGCCACGTACGGATGCTTGCTCTTCAGGCGCCAGCCCAGCCAGATCATAGCCACCGCGGTGAATCCAGCGCGTGTCGCCATCGAGCATGCGCTCGGCGACAGCCTCGGCCGGCAGTGGCAGTGCGCCGACCATGTCCCAGCCCGACAGCGCGAACACGCCGGGTTGCATGGCGTTGTACATCACCAGCAGCAGGTGGATCTTCTGGATCTGGGCGATATCGTCCTCGGTGATCAGCTCCAGGTCACGAATCCCCAGCGTGGCAGTGATCAGGCTCGCGGTGGTGCAGGAGATGCCGTTGGTGACGAAACGCAGGTTGTACGGCGCATGCTCGCCAGACAAGCGCTCATGCATCTCTTCACGGATATGCTCGCGCAGGATGCTGCCGGGGATGGTCTGGCCCTTGTACATGAACATGTCATGGGCATGCAGGGTCCAGAAATGCACCAGCTCAGTGGTTAACTCGTCATGGTTCTGCAGGGCATGGATCAGCGAGGCAGGGTCAATCTTGAACGCATGCATCTGCTGCAGCATCAAGCGCAGGAACTCGGTATCGCCGGTCAGCAGTGCGTGCTGGTAGGCCGGCCGAGTAACGAAGTCGTAGGATAGGTCGGCACCGCCCTTGGACATCTGGGCGATGTCATCCAGGGTCAGGTTCAGTTCCTGGAAGCTGAAGCCGCCGGCCTTGCGGATCATCCCGCCGAGGATCTGGTTGCCGGTGATCGATAACGGATGGCTCTCGGACCAGGCCGGGCCTTCGGCGCGGGCTTCGACGCCGAGGAAGCCGTTGGCGTCCAGGCGGATACCGCGTGCGCCATGGCAGTCGAGGGCATACAGCGCATCACCGAGGATCATCTGCTGGGCGGTAAACGATGGGTCGAGCCAGTTCAGCGACGGCTGTCCTTCCTTGAAATAATGCAGATAGACCCAGCGCCGTTCGATGCCGTCGACGCCGGTAATCGCGGGTGTTGCACTCCAGTCGGTGTCCTTGACGCCCGGCTCGAAGAAGATCACCCGTTGCAACTGGCCGACAATGTAATGCCGCGCCTTCAACTCGTCGCATACCGCTGGTGACAGGTTGACGGCGTCGCGGCCCGCGGGCACGTCTGGCAGCAGATGCCAGTCTTCCTGACGAATCTCGACCATGTGATACAAGCCCGGATACAAGCCATAGGCCCGCTCGGCCAGCCTGAAGTCCGCGCCCTTGCCGGTATGTGCGGGGATCAGGTCATCGATGGTCACCGCGTTGTGCGCGGCGGCGATCCTGCTCATGCGCACCAATTCTTCTTCGGTACCGAACAGCGGGTCGACGTCAAAACTGATGCGGTCGAAGTTACCGTCCACGCTTGGCGTGAACTGATCACCACTGATCCCACCGGCCTGCTTGATCGGACCGGTGTGAATGCCTTGGATGCCAATCTCGGACAACTGCTTCCACAGCGCTTCATGGCCCAGCGCCTGGAGCACCGAAGACCCTTCAGGCGAGACGATCGCGTCGGGGTACACCGTCAACCACACCGAGGATATTTCAATTGCCCGGCGCGGTTGCGACTCGGCATAGGCGTTCATCCACAGCCGCGACTGGCCGCCGTAGAGCTTGGCCCGGTCCTGGGAAATCTTGAGCATGGAACGCGCTTCGAGCCATTTAATGTAGTCGTCCTGATCTGTCATAAGCTCCCCACAAGGCAAAAGTGAATGTACGCAGGCTTTAGGGTATGACGCATGGCAGCAATGAACGTTCGCCTGGAGCGCTTTGCGCGGCGCTGGCGCAATGACACAATGCCGCACCCGTATCCAGAGCTGCGGCCTCACGCCATGAACGCCCCCGACCTTCGCCCCGAGATCACCCAGCACGTCAGGACCGATCGGCTCAAGCAGCTGTTCGTGCAATCGGCGCCGGCGGTGCTGGGCAGCTACCTGGCTGCAGCGATGCTGTGCTGGATGGGCTGGGAGCGCTTTGATCACAAAGCGGTGCTCATCTGGATGAGCGTGCTGACCGCGACCACGCTGCTGCGTACCGAGATGTTCATCACCTACCGCCGCGCCGCGCCCAACCAGCGCTCGCCGCAACAGTGGGAGCGCCGCTACTGGCTGACCTTGGCATTGTCGGCAGGCACCTGGGGCCTCGGCGCGCTTGCGGTGATGCCGATCGGTGATCTGGTCGGGCAGACGCTGATCATGCTGTTTGCAGTAGGCATGTCGGTCAGCGCGGTGTCGTGTTACTCGTCCTTTCGCAATATGACCCTGGTGTCCGTTGCTCTGGTGCTGCTGCCTTGCACGATCTGGTTGTTACTGCAGCCTTCTGCCTTGCAACAAGGCATAGCCCTGGCGGTGCTGGTGTTTGCCTCGTTTGTTGTCAATGCCACCCGCAGTCTGTCGTCCGCACTGGAGACTGCTTGGCGCCTGAAGCATGAAATGGAACATGCCCACCGGCTGGCCATGATTGCCTCCTGCACAGACGGGCTGACCGGTTTGAACAATCGCCGGGCGTTCTTCGATCATGCCTCGGCCCAGCATGCGTTGTGCGAGCAGCAGAGCGGGCTGGTCGCTGTGCTGATGCTGGACGTCGACTTTTTCAAACAGATCAATGACACCTTCGGCCATGCGGCGGGGGATCGGGTCCTGCAACGCATTGGCACGGTCATCAGTGCCTGCCTGCGCGACGATGACATCGCCGGCAGGCTCGGCGGTGAAGAGTTCGCACTGTTGCTGCCCAACACGCCCCAGGCCGAGGCCGTCGAGATTGCCGAGCGCCTGCGGGCATTGATCGCCCAACTCAACGTGAGCAGCGAGCACGGCGTGACGGCAAGCATCGGCCTGGTCTATGCCACAACTGCCGAAAGTGATCTGGACGCATTGCTGGTCTGCGCCGACAAGGCCATGTACCGCGCCAAGGCCGCCGGCCGCAACCGGGTTGAACTGGTCGAGCACGCCCGCCCCACCGCCTGAGCGCCCCCGTTTGGGGCAACTTCGGCAAAGCCTGGCAACATGCACCTGTTTGACGCACGACGCCTTCCCGCCGTTGACGGGGATTGAGCGTAAAAGCCGTTGGCGCGTCGTTTTTCTGATGTTAAACAGCGCGCATTCGCAAGTTCTGCATCAGTTAGAGACTTCACTACACTGCCCTGCCCGTTTCGGCACCTTCATTGCAACGCTGATCAGGTATGCGACAACGCTGCTGACGATGCGTAGCAAGGAGTGGGTATGTCCCGGGCTTTTTTCGATGAAATGTATGAGGCAAACGGAAGTTGCCGCTCCCACTACCAGGCTTTTTCGCGCTGGTTGGCCAATACACCGCTGGAATTGCTGGAACAACGTCGACGCGAGGCCGACCTGCTGTTCCACCGCGCTGGCATCACCTTTACCCTCTATGGTGACGCGCAGGACACCGAGCGCCTGATCCCCTTCGACATCATCCCACGCAGCATCCGCGCCAGCGAATGGCGTATTGTCGAGCGCGGCTGTATTCAGCGGGTGCAGGCGCTGAACCTGTTTCTGCACGACATCTACCACGACCAACGCATTCTCAAGGCCGGCATCATTCCGCCAGAACAGGTATTGGCCAACGAGGGCTATCAGGTCGCAATGCAGGGCTTGAACCTGCACCGTGGGCTGTACGCGCACATCGCCGGGGTCGACCTGGTGCGCGACAGCGATGGCACTTATTACGTGCTCGAAGACAACCTGCGCACCCCAAGCGGCGTCAGCTACATGCTTGAAGACCGCAAGATGATGATGCGCCTGTTCCCCGAGCTGTTCGCCGCGCAGCGCATCGCCCCGATCGACCACTACCCGAACATGCTGCTGGACACACTCAAGAGCGCCAGCCCGCTGGACAACCCGACCGCCGTAGTGCTCACCCCCGGGCGCTTCAACAGTGCCTATTTCGAGCATGCGTTTCTCGCCCGCGAGATGGGCATCGAACTGGTCGAAGGCGCCGACCTGTTCGTGCGTGACGAGCATCTTTATATGCGCACCACCGCCGGGCCGCAGCGGGTCGACGTGATCTACCGACGCCTGGATGACGACTACCTCGACCCGTTGTCTTTCAACCCGGACTCGACCCTTGGCGTGCCCGGCCTGATCTCGGTGTACCGCGCCGGCAATGTGGTGCTGGCCAATGCCGTCGGCACCGGCGTGGCCGACGACAAGTCGATCTACCCCTATGTGGGCGACATGATCCGCTTTTACCTCAGCGAAGAGCCCATCCTCAAGAACGTCCCCACCTGGCAATGCCGCAAGCCTGCCGACTTGTCCCACGTGCTGGCCAACCTGCCCGAGCTGGTGGTCAAGGAGACCCAAGGCTCCGGCGGTTACGGCATGTTGGTCGGGCCGGCGGCAACGGCAGCGCAGATCGAGGACTTCCGCGCGCGCATCAAAGCCCGCCCGCATGCCTATATCGCCCAGCCGACCCTGTGCCTGTCGACCTGCCCGACCTTTGTCGAACAAGGCATCGCCCCGCGCCACATCGACCTGCGCCCGTTCGTTTTGTCCGGCAGCGAGACCCGCCTGGTGCCTGGCGGCCTGACCCGCGTGGCGTTGCAGGAAGGCTCGCTGGTGGTGAACTCGTCGCAGGGCGGCGGTACCAAGGACACCTGGGTGGTGGAGGACTGACCGATGCTCTCAAGAACCGCTTCCGATCTGTACTGGATGTCGCGTTACCTGGAGCGCGCCGAAAACCTCGCGCGCATGCTTGAAGTCAGCTACTCGCTGTCGTTGATGCCCCAGGCCGGCCGCTCCGATGGCCACGCTGAACTGGCCATGTCGCTGCTGGCCTCGGGCACCCTTGACGACTACCTGCGCAAGCACACCGAGCTCGACTCCGAGCGCATGCTGCACTTTTTCGCCCTCGATGCGGAAAACCCCAGCAGCATCTATTGCTGCCTGCAGGCAGCGCGGACCAATGCCCACGCCGTGCGCGGGCGTATCACCGCCGACATGTGGGAGAACATCAACGCCACCTGGATCGAGATGCGCAATATCGCCAGCAACGGTCTCGGCCGCTATGGCATCAGCCAGTTCTGCGACTGGGTCAAGGAGCGCTCGCATCTGTTCCGCGGCGCCACCTCCGGGACCATCATGCGAAACGATGCTTACAGCTTCATCCGCCTGGGAACCTTTCTCGAGCGTGCCGACAACACCCTGCGCCTGCTCGATGCGCGCTATGAAATGTTCGGCGAAACCTCCGAAGAAGTCAGCGACGACTCGGCCCGCGGCTATTACCAGTGGAGCGCCCTGCTGCGCGCCCTGACCTCTTATGAGGCGTTCAACGAGATCTACCGTAACGCGCCCAGCGCGCGGCCGGTGTCGGAGCTGTTGTTGTTGCGGGTCGACGTACCGCGCTCGCTGCATTCCTGCATCGACGAGCTGGACCAGATCCTCGCCGGCTTGCCGGGCAACACCGGTCGCGCCGCCCAGCGCATGGCCGCCGAACTCAATGCGCGCCTGCGCTACACCGGCATCGACGAAATTCTCGACGCCGGCCTGCACCTGTGGCTGACCGACTTCATCGGCCGTATCCACCAGCTGGGCCAGAGCGTGCACAATTCCTACCTGGAGGTCGTATGAAACTGTCTATCCGTCACGACACCACCTACAGCTACGCCAGCGATGTCAGCAACAGCATCCAGCTGCTGCGCCTGACCCCGCGCAGCAGCGATCGCCAGCGTATCCTCGACTGGCAGCTGGAGCTGCCGCGCAAGGTCAACAGCCAGATCGATCCCTACGGCAACATCCTGCATGTGCTGACGTTGGACAAACCCCACGGGCACCTGGCCCTGACCGCCAGCGGCCAGGTCGAAATCGACTCCGAATGCGAGCAGGAAGCCGGCGAGCAGTCGCCCCTGCCGTTTCTGCGTTCCAGCCACCTGACCCAGGCCGATGACACGCTCAAGGCCTTTGCCATTCAGCATTGCGGCGCGCACCGTGACCGCGCAGCGCTGACCGCATTGATGCAGGGCCTCGCCGACCAGATGCCGTACAGCCCGGGAACCACCTCGGTAGTCACTACCGCCATCGAAGCCTTCAACGGCGGTGCCGGTGTATGCCAGGACCACACCCACGCCTTTCTCGCCTGCGCCCGCAGTTTGGGCGTTCCGGCGCGCTATGTGTCCGGCTATCTGTGCACCGAGGATGAAACCCACCTGGCCAGCCACGCCTGGGCCGAAGCCTGGATCGATGACGCCTGGTACAGCTTCGATGTGACCAACCGCATCACCCGCCCCGAGCGCCACCTGAAACTGGCAGTCGGCCTCGACTACCTGGATGCCTGCCCGGTCCGCGGTGTACGCCGCGGTGGCGGCACCGAGTCGATGCAGGCCAGCGTTCACGTCCATCGCCAGTAGCAACAAAGCCCCGTCAGGTTCGCCAGGACGGGGCCTCTATTCCCACAGCACAAGGTAACCAGCATGACCTATTGCGTCGCCATGCACGTGGCAGACGGACTGGTGTTCATCTGCGACTCACGCACCAACGCAGGCATCGACCAGATCTCCACTTTTCGCAAGTTGTTCGTCTTCAGCGCGCCAGGTGAACGCCTGATCGTGTTGCAGACCGCAGGCAACCTGGCCACTTCGCAATCGGTGGTCAGCCTGCTCGAACAGCGCAGCCGCGGCAGCGGCACCCACTTGCTGAATGTCACCTCGCTGTACGACGCCACGGTGCTGGTTGCCGATACGCTGCGCGAAGTCATTAGCCGCGACCGCAGCAAGCTGACCGCACAGATCGACCTGAGCTGCACGATCATAGTCGGCGGCCAGATCGCCGGCGCTGAGATGGGCATCTATAACGTCTACGCCCAGGGCAACTTCTTCCAGGCCACCCAGGACACGCCGTTTCTGCAGCTTGGCGAGAGCAAGTACGGCCGGCCGATTCTCGATCGCAACCTGACCTACCACACCCCTTTGGACGAGGCGCTGCGCTGCGGCCTGATTTCGTTCGACTCGACCATCCGCAGCAATCTGTCAGTGGGCATGCCGCTGGATCTGCTGGTGTATGCCAAGGACAGCTTTGCCGCCAAGGCGCCGGTGCGCATCCATCAGGATGACCCGTACTACAGCCATATTCGCCGGCAATGGAGCGATGGTTTGAAGAATCTGCTGGCTGATCTGCAGCCGCCGCCGCGTGAGTTCATGGCCGATTGATCCGGCTCAGGGTTCGACGATGCGCAATAGCCTGGCGTCAGGCCCGTCGGTGAGGACGTAGATTGAACCGTCCGGCGCAACCTTCACATCGCGCATCCGCTCCTTCAGGTCTGCCAGCAGCAGTTGCTGCCCGACCACTTGGCGGCCGTTGCGCAATACTCGACGCACCGCCCGTTCCTTGAGCGCAGGTACCAGCAAATTGCCGCGCCAGTCCGGGAACATCGTGCCGCGATAGACGGCAAGGCCGGCCGGTGCGATCGAGGGTGTCCACTGCACGACTGGATCTTCATAGCCCGCCAGCTGACGTAGTGGTGTTACCTGCGCAAACGGATAGTCAACTCCGCCGGTAACGATGGGCCAGCCATAGTTGCCGCCCGGCACTATCTGATTGATCTCGTCACCACCGCGGGGGCCGTGTTCGCTGAGCAGCAAATCGCCGGTTGCAGGATCGACCGCGATGCCCTGCGGGTTGCGATGGCCCAGGCTGTAGAGCTCGGCAGCGGTGCCTGCCTGATCGATGAAAGGATTGTCCGCCGGTGGCCGGCCATCGCGGTCGAGCCTGACCACGCTGCCCAGCGAATTGGCCCGGTTTTGCGCCTCTTCGCGGCGCGTGCTGCCATCGCCTACGGTCAGCACCAGGGTCTCATCGGCGAGAAATGCCAGGCGCCCGCCGTTGTTGCCGGCGCTGGGCTTGAGTGTCGATTTGAACAGCACGCGGACGTCAGTCAACGCATTGCCAACCAGTCTGCCCCGCACCAGCTGCGTGCCATTGGCGCCTGCCTTGCCATAACCCATGGTTAGATAAAGCAGGCCGTTGTGCTCGAACTGCGGGTCCAGCACGACATCCATCAAACCAGTGACAGCACCTTGCTGGAACAGCGCCGGAAGCCCATCGAGGTTTATCTGTGCAGTTGAGCCGTCGCTGCTGATAGCCAGCAGGCGCCCTGCCATCTCGGTCACCAATGCGCGTCCATCCGGCAGTAGTGCAACCGACCATGGCTGTCTCAAGCCAGTGGCCACTGTCTGGACTTTGTATCTACTCGCGTCAACGACGGCAGGCCGCTCGACGCCAGCCGGTGCGCAAATAAAGAACAGGATGGCCGGGATACCAGCCAGCGCGACCGCCAATAGCGCCTTGGCCCGGTCCTGACTGCTTACAACTGCGAGGGTTGGTGAGGTCAGCTGTGCATACAGCAAACCCGCGACAATCCCCGTCGAAGCCATCAACACCTGGCCGAGCAAGTCTCTGGTGCCGGGGATCGCCGGCATGGGAATGACCGAGCGCATCAGCCAGAACACCGTCCAAAGCCCACACATGCCAGCACCCGCACATAATGCCATGCGTGGCACTGAAACCTTGTTGGCCAGCCAATGCGCCAGCAGCAACGCCGGGGCGAGCGTCGCAACTGCAATAGCCATCATGATCGGCGCGAAGGTCATCAGATCCGTCACGGTCGAGTGCATGCGGATCGATGCCGTGATCGGCGCCCCCAGCCCGATCAACTCACTGAGTATCAGTTGCGTCTGGATGATGCTGGCGAGCAGCGCCGTGACCAAGCTGGCTGCGAGTACACCGAGGATGTGGCGCATGGGTGCCTGCATCGGGTTATTTCCTGCACTAGGGTGGCTGACATCACTTCATATTGGCAAACCAACAACCAGGCTTTGAACTTCAGCCACAATCTGCTTCGTCGCGTCTTCAACGCTACCCTCATTGCGACACAATACCCAGCCATGCTCGGCAACCGCACGTTCAAACGTTTCGCTCGAAGCGACATGCTCTTGCAGCGTGTGCATCACGGTACTGTTCAAACCACGCGAGCGTGCCGCTGCCCTGGCCCATGAAATGTGCGGGGCGGTGACGACGCCAACGTGCAGGTCGGGCACCTGCACGTCACATTCAAGGTTCAGCTGAAGGATCTGCGCAAACGGCACCAGACGGCGAAAGGCTGCATCGGAGGGATACCAGCGGTCGATCAGGATGATGCTGTCGGCGGGCTGTTTGGGCAGTACCTGCTGTGAGATCCAGGCGCGACTGTCTGCCAGGCGTTGGCAGATTTGCAACTCCAGGTCTGCACAAGGGGTTCGCGCTACCTGGTTGACCAGGGCCATGGTCTCGCCACGAAACGGATCGCTCTTTTTCTCGCAAAGGCGGACAACCTTGTTGCCCTCGGCGCGCAGAGCCTGAGTCACGGCTTCCAGAAGCGTGGTTTTACCGGTGCCTTTAGGGCCGTCGAAGGCGACGAACAACGGACGATTCACAGGGCCTGCAGTCAGCAAAATCACTACCTTCAATGCGCTCATGGCGAGCCGCATTCTACCCTGCTTAACGGGTGACGGTGGGGGCGCTCTGCGCCCCTTTCGCGACACAAGGCCGCTCCTGCAGATGTACGCGCTGGCCTGCCGGATGCGGTCAATCTGTAGGAGCGGCCTTGCCGGGGCGCCGGGCCGGTCGGAAAGGATTGCGATGCAGCCCCGACGTTCTCGACCCAAACACAAGTTTCAGAAGTGCTGACCGTACACTCAGCCAAGCCGGCTGGCTATCGCCCGCAACGCCAGCAGGTACCCTTCAACCCCAAGGCCAGCAATCACACCATTGGCCACTGTCGAGGTAATCGAATGGCGATGCAGTTCATCGCGTGCATGGATGTTGGAAATGTGCACCTCCAGCAACGGCGCCTTGATCAACTTCATCGCATCCAGCACCGGGATGGAATGGAACGAAAAGCCGGCGGGGTTGATGATCACTGCCGCCTCGCGCTCGAAGGCTTCCTGCAACCAGTCAACCATGACCCCTTCATGATTGGTCTGGCGAAACTCACACACCAGGTCCAGTTCGGCGGCCAACTGCTGGCAATCGTGTTTCACCTCGGCCAGTGTCGTCGTGCCATAGATTTCGGGTTCGCGGCGGCCCAGCATGTTCAGGTTGGGGCCGTTGAGGATAAAGACTGAACGATTCATGGTCGGACTCTGCATTTATTTGAGGTACTGGGGTGACGCGCTGGCCTGCACAGTGGCGTCGCCGTCGGCTTGGTCGAGATCGATGCCGCGGGTTTCCGGGCCGATCAGAATCATCGCCAGCGAGACCAGATTGATCGCGGCGCAAATAGCCACCAGCAGCCAGGGTGAATTGCCGGTCTGGCTCATCAGCCACACGGCGAGGATAGGCATCGGCCCGCCGATCAGCAGGTTGGCACCGGTGTAGGCCAGGGCCGAGCCGCTGTAACGCACGTTGGTCGGGAACGCTTCGGCAAAGGCGACGGGCTGGATGCCGCTCTGGAACTGGGTGAAACCGAGGAACAGCCCCATCGCCGCCATGATCATTGCCGGTTGCTGGGTATTGAGCATCGGGAAGTAGACCATCAGGATCGCCAGGGTCATGCAGGAGCCAAACGCCAAGGCCTTCTTGCGCCCCCAACGGTCGCTCAGGTAGCCGCCGGCCAGCGCACCGAAGATGGCGCAGACGTTGGCCACCATCAGTGACATGAAGCCCATGGACTGGCCCATGCCTAGGTTTTTGACCAGATAGCTCAAGCTGAAGATGACGATTAGGTAGAACAGCGCGGCCGGCGAGCAGAAGAACAGCATCAAACGCAGAATGGTCCGCGAGTGCGTCTTCAGCACATCTTTCAACGGGCTGCCTGCATGGGGCGCCTGGGTCTTCTGCAAGGCAACGAAGGCAGGCGTTTCACTGACCTTGAGGCGAATAAAGATCGCCACCACCACCAGCACGAAACTCATCAGGAAGGGTATGCGCCAGCCAAACGACTCGAACTGCTCGGCACTGAGCAACGCGGCCAGGCCAAGCAATGCGCCGTTGGCAAGTATCTGACTGAGTGGCGAGCACAGGCCGAGAAGCCCTGAATAGAACCCGCGCCGATCCGAGCGTGCATGTTCCAGGGCCATCAGCTGCGCGCCAGTCGACTCGCCGCCCAGCGCGAAGCCCTGAATGATCCGCAGGATCACCAACATGATCGGCGCCCAGATCCCCACCTGCGCGTAGGTCGGCAGCAGCCCCATCAGCACCGAGGCCAGGCCCATCAAGCTGACTGTCGCGAGCATCAGGTTGCGCCGGCCGAGTTTGTCACCCAGATAGCCGCAGGTGATCGCGCCCAGTGGCCGCGCCGCCAGTCCTACGCCAAAGGTCGCCAGTGACGCGAGCAAGCCGGAGGTGGGCTCCATGGCCGGGAAGAACAGCTTGGGCAGGACCGTTGCAGCTACCGCGCCGTAAAGGGTGAAGTCGAACCACTCCAGCGCGGTACCGATGGTGGCGGCGGTGACCGCCTTTCTGGACATCTGACTGTCTGCAGCAGAGGCATCTGTCGTATTCATGAGTGTCTCAATCATTATTGTTATCGAGCGCCCGTAGCGGACGGTTGTGCATCTGAGTCGACTCTAGGCGCTTTCACCTGCAAGATAATTATCGAAAACCGGATAAATTCATAAGCTAGCCTTATACAGGTCGAATCATGGAGCTACGTCATCTGCGCGCGTTCGTCTGCGCCGCCGAGTTTCAGCACTTCAGCAAGGCTGCCGAGCATTTGCAGGTTGCCCAACCTGCGTTGAGTCAGCTGATCAAGACTCTGGAGAGCGAGCTGGCCGTCACGCTGTTTCGCCGGGCCAATCGCGGCGTCGAACTGACCGCCGCTGGCGCGGCGTTTCTACCGCATGCGCGGGACGCCCTGCATTCCAGTGAGCTGGCCGTGGCCGCCGCCAAGCGCGCTCGGCGCGGAGAGATCGGTGAAATTACCATCGGCTACCACTCGGCACTGCTCGAGGCCAATCTGCCACAGTTGATTCGGCACTATTTCAGCAGCTATCCGGAAGTCAAGGTGACCCTGCTCGATGCGCGCATTCAGGCTCAGTTCGACAAACTGCTGGAAGGCACGCTCGACATCGGCTTTGCCCGGATCTTCAAGGACCATTTGCCCGCCCGCCTGCGCACCCACTGCTTCAGTACCTCCAGGCTGGTCCTGCTGATGCCTGACAACCATCCCCTGGCAGATACCTTCAACGGCGATCTGGCGAGCCTGCGCCAGGAGAAGTTCATCTTCCTCGAGGACCCGCTCGGCATCGGCCTGACCTCACACATACTGCAGCTGTGCCGGCAGTATCAGTTGCACCCTGCCAACGTCATGCAAGTGCCTTCGTTGATGAGCATTCCTGGCCTGATTGCAGCAGGTATCGGCATCAGCATTCTCCCGCAAACCCTCACTCAACTGAGCATGCCGGGCATCCGTACGCTTGAACTCGAGCAGGCCGACATGCACAGCGAGCTGTCGTTGATCACCCGCGTGGATGAGCGCTCACGGGCAGTCATGCATTTTCTGGAAGAGGCGCAAGGCTGGTTGAGCTGAGCTTTTTCGACGCGGAGTACATCTGTACTCCGCATGCATCTACAGCATTAGCTGGCCAAGTGATGAACCGCCTCGACGGAGCGTGTTCACATCCATAAACTGCTCAGTTAAACGTTTCAGCGTATTTCAACAAGGATCCCGATGTCAGTTCACCAAGCCCCTCCCCCAACCGCCTCCAAAGCCACAGTGGCGAAAATGGAGGCCGCCATGGCCCTGGGCAGCTTCGCCATCGGCACTGGCGAGTTCGCGATCATGGGCCTGATGCCCGACATTGCCAGCAACCTGCACCTGAGCGAGCCTCAAGTCGGCCACGCGATCAGTGCCTACGCCCTGGGCGTGGTGGTCGGTGCACCGGCGCTGGCGATTCTCGGCGCCAAGCTGCTGCGCAAGCACATGCTGCTGTTGCTGATGGCGCTGTATGCCGCGGGCAACCTGGCGACCGCTTTTGCCCCATCATTCGGCGGCCTGGTGGCGTTCCGCTTTATCAGCGGCCTGCCCCATGGCGCCTATTTTGGTATCGCGGCGGTGGTGGCCTCGAGCATGGTCGCGAGTAACCAGCGGGCCGGGGCGGTGGCGCGAGTGATGCTCGGGCTGACCCTGGCCATGCTGCTGGGCAATCCCGTGGCAACCCTGCTGGGGCAGTACTTTGGCTGGCGGTCGGCATTCTTGCTGGTGGGCGTGATCGCGCTATGCACCATTGCCCTGGTCTGGCGTTACGTGCCGCAGCGTGACGATGAAGCACGCAGCGATCCGCGCAAGGAGTTGCAGGCGTTCCGCTTGCCGCAAGTGTGGATGGCGCTGGGCATTGCCGCCGTGGGCTTTGCCGGGATGTTCTGCGTGTTCAGCTATCTGGCGCCCACCATGCTCGAGGTGACCGGCACTTCGGCACAGATGATCCCCTTTGCCCTGGCGGCATTTGGCGCCGGCGGCATCATCGGCAACATTGCCGGCGGCAAGCTGTTTGATCGGCTGCAGTTCCGTGCGGTAGGCCTGGTGTTGCTCTGGTCGATCGGCGTGCTGCTGTTCTTCACCTACGCCGCTCATGCACTGTGGTCAGTCATGCTCGGCATCGCTTTGGTCGGCAGCATGATCGCCCTGGCAGCGCCGCTGCAGATTCGCTTGATGGACATCGCCCACGAGGCGCCGAGCCTGGCGGCGGCATCCAACCACGCAGCGTTCAACCTGGCCAATGCGCTGGGGCCGTGGCTGGGCGGCATGGCGATTACTGCTGGACTGGGCTGGACCAGCACCGGTTACATCGGCGCGGCGACCGCGTTGGTCGGCCTGGGCCTGTATCTGCTGGCGCGCCGCATGAAGGGCGGCCACTAAGCAAACACGTGGGCGCAACAGTCCTGACTGTTGCGCCCTGCTTCAATCAGGCATACGGCCTTGGCGCGGGCGTGCGGACATTGAGTAGTGGCCGCGCCAGGCTTATCAGGCCCAGTCCGGCCAGCGCCGCGCCAACCCACAGCGGCGCACGCAGGCCAAAGCCCGCATCGATCGCCTCGCCCCCCGCCCAACTGCCAAAGGCCAAACCAGCGGTGATGACCGAGGTGTGCAGGGTATTGACCAACGCGCCCGGCTCGGCGGCCTTCATCACCCGCGCGACCATCGCTGGGTTGAGCGCCACGCCGGTAAAACCGATCAGGATAAAGCACAGCAAATTCAACCAGCGATGCTCGCCGCCCAGCGCAAAGCCGGCCATGGCCAGCACCAGCAGCGCCAGACCCCAACCCAAGGCGCGGAAGGTGTGCCGCTCGGCGATACGTCCGATGAACAGGTTGCCAAGCACGTTGGCGACGCCGTACAGCGCCAGCAGCGGTGCGACGTAAGCGGGCAATACGCCGACTTCGTTGATCAAGATCGGTGTGATGTAGCTGAATGCGGCAAAGGTCGCTCCGATGATCAGCCCGCTGGTGACATAGGCACCCCACAGGCTGCGGCTTTTCAGGTCGTCCAGTTGCCGACGCAGGCTGGGCTGCTGGCCGGTGACGTCCTGCGGCAGCTGGCGTGCGACCAGCAAGGTGCACAGCAGCGCCAGGGCAACGATCATCCAGGCACTGGCGCGCCAGCCGGCGACCTGCTCGATCACCGTGGTCAGCGGCACGCCGGCCACCGGCGACAGCATCAGCCCCGCCAGCACCACCGCGATCGCCCTGCCCCGCGCGGCCAACGGCACCAGCCCGGCACACAGAGTCATGCACAGGCCGATGCAGGCTGCACTGGCCACACCCATGATCACCCGCGCCGTCAGCAGGATGGTGTAGCTCGGCGCCACGGCGGACACCCCGGCGGCCAGTAAATAGACGAACAACAAGGCGATCAACGCCCGTTTGTTACCGATGCCGCGAGAAATCAACAGCACTGTGAGCGGCGGCCCACCGAGGGCCATGCCCAATGCATAGAAGGCAATCAGGTTGCCGACCTGGGCCAGGCTGACGGAGAAGGCATCAGCCAATGCCGGCATCATCCCGGCGACCATGAACTCGGCGGTGACCAGGGTGAAGATGGTCAAACCCAGCAGGTAGACGGTTGCTGGCAGCTTGTACGGGGTAGTCATAACACGCTCAGACAGAAAAACAGAGCGGGCTACCCTAGGCAGATTTGACTCATCGGTCAAACTTTCATGAGCGCAATCGATAGTCGGCAGGCACCCTCCAGACGCCCTCGAGACGCCCTCAAGACCCTGCGAATGCGCGCAGATAAGGCTCGATATCGACGTCGTCAAGCTGGTCACTGCGCAGAAAACGCTCGCCGTACTCGCGGTACACACCGCTGCTTAAAAACAGGCGGAACAGCCCTGGGTCGATGTGCTGGTCGCGGGCCATGAAGCCGAGAATCTTGACTGACTCCGACAACGTCTTGGCTGCCTTATAGGGCCGGTCAGCGGCACTCAGAGCCTCGAAGATATCGGCAATCGCCATCACTCGTTCGGCGATGCTCATGTCGTCTTTCTTCAAACCACGCGGGTAGCCGCTGCCGTCCATCTTTTCGTGATGGTTGCCGGCAATCTGCGGTACGCGCTTGAGGTGGCTGGGCAACGGCAAGGTGTTGAGCATGATGATGGTCTGCACGATGTGCTCATTGATCTTGAAGCGCTCTTCGTCAGTCAGGGTGCCGCGACGGATACTCAGGTTGTGCAGTTCACCATAGTTGTAGGCATGGGTCGGCAGGCGCATGTCGAAGCCCCAGGTATTGCGTGGGTCGTGCTTGTCGACTGGCGGCTTGCGCTCACCCCATGGCACCAGGTGGTCGACACGGTCAGCCAATAATTGCTCAGGCGCCGGCAGCAATGCCGAGGCCACCGGCGCCAGGCGTTCTGCCTCGTCACGGGACAAGCCCAGGCGGTTATCGAAATTGCGCAGCCACGGCCGCGAACCAATGGTACGCAAGCGCTCGATATCGGCATCGGACATGAACTCGCCGCCGATGTTGGCATTGGCGATAAAGGCGAACTCTTCCTGCAACTGCGCCCGGGTATTCTCCAGCGCTACTTGCAGCGCCTGCTGCTCGCCACCCTCAGCCAGGCGCTGCCAATAGAGCAACTCGGCATCGCGCCAGAGCACTTCGAAGCGGGTGCGGATCTCGTGGATGCGGTTGTTCAAGGTCTCCAGCTTGGTCGCCTTGTCGACTACGTACTCTGGGCTGGTGACCTTGCCGCAGTCATGCAGCCACGCCGCGATCCTGAACTCATAGCGCTCCAGCGCGCTCATGTGAAACTGCGCGTAAGGCCCACTGTTTGCGGCAATGACACTGTCCATGAGCATTTGCGCCAGCACCGGCACACGCTGGCAGTGACCTCCGGTATAGGGGCTTTTGGCATCGGTGGCATCCGCGAGCAGCTGGATGATGCCGTCGAGCAGGCGTCGCTGGGCCTCGATCAACTGGCGTGTCTCTATGGCCACTGCGGCCGCCCCGGACAGCTCCTCGACAAACTGGCGAAATGCCGGTGCAATGCCGCCCGAGTGCAGCTGCGCCGGGCCCAGTTGCAACACCAACAGCCCAAGGCGCTGCCCGCTGCGGTCATTCAGCGCCACGGCCATGGTCGGTGTCTGGCCAGGCATCGCCTGCTCCACTGCGCTATTGAGTTGATGCGGCTCGTGCACGCCAAGCTGCAGGTCAGCGGGATAGCGCTCATCGCGATAGTGTGCAGCCAGGCGTAATACCTCGCTGTCTTCGCCGGCCAGATAGACAGCACCGCTGGTTACGGCAGTCGCCTCCACCAGTTCACCCAGCACCTGGCGAAGCATATCTTCCAGATTGGTTTCCCGGCTCAGGCTGAGGGTGATCGCCTGGAAGTTGTGAATGGTGCGCGACATGCCGCCGAGCACCTCGCTCAGCGCGCTGACCTCGCTGATCCGCGACTCGACCCCGACGCGCCGGCTGAAGTCGAAACTGGCCAGAGCCTGTACTTGCTCGGTCAGCGCCTGCAGCGGCTGGCCAATGCGCCGCGCCAGGGCCCAGCCGACCAGCAGCAGGACCCCGATCAGAACAATCGCCCAGCGCGCTTCGGCCATCAGCATCTGCCGCGCGCCGCCCAGTAGCTCAGCCGCGGGTACTGCGATCAGCAGGCGGATGTCGTGCTGGGTGAATGACGAAAGCGGAACCTGCACGCCGTACCAGTCCTGGCCGGCCGCCTGATAGTGGACCGGGTCTGCGCTCTGGTAATTGTTGACGAACAGCCAGCTGAGGCTGTCGACCGCCAGCTCGTCCAGGCGCGACAAACGCAGCGCCGCACCGTCCTGGACCACTACCCGCTGCAGGTCTGGGTAAAACACTACCTCGCCGTCACTGCCCACCACCGCCATCTGCGTGCCGGGGGTCGTGCGCAGGTCAGCAACTTCGCCGCCCAGGTCGTTGACCGAGGCGTCCATGCCCAGCACTGCGTGCCCAGTGATGCTGCGTTGGGCAACCGTCAGGCCGATCTCCTTGGTGGTGAAAAAGACATAGGGCTTGGTCAACTGGGTAGTCGCGCTGGCCAGGCCCTCGACAAACCACGGCCGCGTACGCGGGTCAAAGTGGTAGTCCGGTTTGGCCAGCGTTTGCAGCAGCGTCAGCCCTCTGTCGTAAAAGCGCCACTCACCGAGCATCTGCCCACTGCCGTCCAGGCTGATGCTTTGCAACAGGTACGCGGCACCTGCGGGCGCATGCACGCTCTGGCTATCGGCCTTGTCGCGCAGCGCCCGTAACAGCACGAACTCGCCATTGGCATAGCCCACATACACCGCGCTGAGCATGCTGTTGGCGTCCAGGCTGGCCGCGAGCAAGGGCAAACGATCAAGCCGTTGCTGCAGCGTGACGGCCTCGGCAAGCGAGTCATGGGCAAGCAGACGGATCGAGCTGAGCACCGGGTTGATCAAGCGCTGCGCCCGCTCGTTGATGGTGCGCGCCAGCTGGCGACTGGTGTCGGCCGACGCAGCCAGCAAGGTGTGCTCGATGCTGCGGTAGCCCTGGTAGGCCAGCACTGCCCCAAGCGTCAGCGTACTGAACATGATTGCCAGGCCAATCAGCACTTGCAGGGAGAAGCCGCGGCGTGAGGTGTTCAAGGGTCTGGACCTTCTTTGGCATTCGTTGTAATCCGCAGCTCGAATGCCCGCCGCGCCTGTTCCAGCTAATCCTAGCCCAACTCTTTACTTACGCATGGCTGGACTATGCTGATTGACGGTTGCCCAGGTGTGCCAAGTAACAGCGCTGTCATGTACTGGACTCGGCTGCGCTCATTACATGAGCAAAGCGGGCCACAGGGCAACTCGCGTCACCCTGTTTGACACCAATCGCAACGCTGCAGCTGGATAGTGTGAAAGGCCGCGCGACGTGGCGATTCCCCCTCGGCAGTGTGATCTCGTCCGAGATCGGTCCACAAGGAGCAACAACATGAAGTCAAAGTTACTGCTGACCGCGTTGTGCGTGGCAACACTTGCAGTGTCTGGCTGTGCCAGCAAGTACGTCGAGTCCAACCAGTATTCTGGATTCCTCAAGGATTACAGTTTGCTCAAGCAGGAGACTTCACCTTCCGGTGCGCCGGTGATGCGCTGGGTCGATCCGAAGCTCGATGCACGCCGCTACACCAAGGTCTATATCGAACCGAGCCAGCTGTATCCAAAGCCGCAGCCCACGGCCAAGATCCCCGCCAGCACCCTGCAAGGCATCACCCAGTATTACGATCAGGCCCTGCAGCGGGAAATGGCCAAGGTCATGCCGTTGGCCAAGGGACCAGGCCCGGGGGTGTTGATCGTGCGGCCGGCGATTACTGGGGTGAGTGCGAGCACCAAGAGCCTGCAAGCCTATGAAGTGATCCCGATTGCCTTGATCGCAGCCGGCGTGAGCACCGCGACCGGCATCCGTGATCAGGACACCAGCCTCGCCACTGAAGCGGCCTTCATCGACGCGGCCGACAACAAAGTGGTGGCGCAGGTGGTGCGCAAAGGTGCGGGCGCCGAACTGGATAACGCCGACCAGGTCATGCAGACCAAGGATGTGAAAGCGGTACTCGATGGCTGGGCCAGAGACATGGCCAAGTCGTTCGAGCAGGTCAAAGACAAATAGTCCAAGGTTACAACCGCAACAGGGCTGCTCTGGCCTGCAACGTCAGCTAGAGCAGCCCAGTGTGGACTCAAACTACCTGTCGGCGTCCATGCGCTTCAGCCTTGGGGACCTTGCGCTCATGCCCTTGACGCAGGCGCAGGGCAGCCAGCGCGGCGAGCACCAGGATCACCGCGATGATTTTCATCCCGTCCATGGCGTTACCTGTCGTCTGCTCGATCAGGCCCATCACCGACGGGCCGACAAAGCCGCCCAACAGCCCACACGAGTTGACGAAGCCCAGCCCACCGGCCAGTGCAGCGCCTTTGAGGCGTGACGCCGGGTACAGGAAGATGATCGACTGCACCACAAAGAACATCAGCGCCGACAGGCAGAAGCCCAGCAGGCTCAGCACCGGCCCTGCCAGCGAGGCGATACCCAGCCCGGCGGCCATGGTCAGCAACCCGCACACCAGCATCATCCGCGCCCGCTGCGGGGTCGTGGCAAAACGCGGCAGCGCCATGGCACCCACGGCTGCGGCGATCCACGGCAGCGAGGTCAGCAAGCCGATCTGCAGCGTGGTCAACTCGCCGTATTTGCCGATGATCCCCGGCAGGAAGAAGATCACCGTATACACCGTGATCTGATGGCAGAAGTACACCAGGATCGCCAGGAAGATCTGCGGCGTCAGGCACTGCTTGAGCGAATGGCCGCCCTGCCCTGCACCTTCCTCCTGCTCAGCCGCCAGGCCGCGTTCGATCTGCTCGGCTTCAGCCGGGCTCAGCCACGGCGCCTTGCTCGGCCGGTCCGGCAGCTTCGTCCACACGACATAGGCGAAGAACACCGCCGGCAGGCCTTCGAGCATGAACATCCACTGCCAACCACGCCAGCCCCAGACACCGTCCAGCTGCATCAGCAGCGCGCCCAGCGGGCCGCCGATGATATTGGCGAAGCACACACCCAGGAGGAAGTAGCCAATCGCCCGCGCACGTTGCTCGCGGCCGAACCAATAGGTCAGATAGAGCATCACGCCGGGGAACAGCCCCGCCTCGGCGACGCCCAGCAGCAGACGCAGGATGTAAAACGAGGTTTCGCCCTGAACAAACGCCATCGCTGCCGAAATCAGGCCCCAGGTCACCATGATGCGGGCGATCCAGAAGCGCGCGCCGACCTTGTGCATGATCAGGTTGCTGGGTACTTCCGACAGCGCATAGGTCAGAAAGAACAAGCCGGCGCCCAGCCCATAGGCCGCCGCCGAAATGCCCAGATCCACATCCAGCTGATGCTTGGCCAAAGCGATGTTGGTGCGGTCGAGAAAGCTCAGGATGTACGCCGCAATCAGCAACGGCATCAGCTTGATGAAGATGACCTTGTTCAGCGTGGCTGAATCACGGGGTGTGGCAGCGCTATCGATGTTTCTTGTAATTGTCATCGCACAAACCTCATGGCTTGAGTAGCCGGTGAATGCTGAAGGTGCCGGCAGCCGGGCCCAACGCCCCGCTGCACAGAATCCGCGAGGTGACGCCGGGGCTAGAAGTCGACCTTGTCCTGGCCTTTGAGGTCGAGCATTTCCCGGGCTTCATCCGGCGTTGCTACTCGCGCGCCGAGCGCTTCGATCACTGTCCGGATGCGTTTGACCTGGTCGGCATTGGATGCGGCCAGTTGGCCCGGGCCGTCCCACAACGAATCCTCCAGGCCAACCCGTACGTGGCTGCCCATTGCCAGGCCCATGGTACCCAGCGGGATCTGATTGCGCCCGGCGCCCAGGATCGACCACTGATAAGCGTCGCCAAACAGCCGATCAGCCGTACGGCGCATGTGCGCAAGGTCTTCCGGGTGGCCACCGATACCGCCGCGCAGGCCAAACACCGACTGGATGAATATCGGTGCCTTGAGCAGGCCGCGCTGGAGGAAATGCGCGGCGGTATACAGGTGGCCGATGTCGTAGCACTCGATTTCGAAGCGGGTGCGGTTCTCGGCACAGGCGTTGAGTATGTGCGCGATGTCGCGGAAGGTATTGCGGAAGATCCGGTCGTCACTTTCTGCCAGATATGGCCGCTCCCAGTCATGCTTGAACTCGGTGAAGCGCTCGAGCATTTCGTACAGGCCAAAGTTCATCGAGCCCATGTTCAGTGAAGCCAGCTCCGGCTTGAGCTGAGCCACCGGCTGCAGGCGCTCTTCAACGCCCATGGTTGGCGCACCGCCGGTGGTGATGTTGATGACGACGTCGCTCTTGGCCTTGATCTGCGGCAAGAACTGGCGGAACAGGTCGACGTCCTGGCTGGGCCGGCCATCGATCGGGTCACGTGCATGCAGGTGGACGATGGCAGCGCCGGCTTCGGCGGCACCAATGGCGGCATCGGCAATTTGCTGCGGGGTGATCGGCAGATGCGGCGACATCGACGGCGTGTGAATAGCGCCAGTGACCGCGCAGGTAATGATGATCGGGCGTTTTCTGGACATGCGAATTTCTCCATTCTTGTTCTTGGTGAGAAAGTGAATACGTCAGCAGCAGGGCTGCAGCCCCGCCGTTACTGCATGAGGGGTCGAGCCGTTACAGGTACTCGACGTTGCCATCCACGCTGATGGCCTGGCCGGTCACGTTGCGTGCCGCCGGTGAACACAGGAACAGCGCCATGGCAGCGACGTCTTCGGCGGTGACCATGCGCTTGAGCGAGATCTTCTGCAGGTATTCGTCACGCATCGCCGCTTCAGGCACGTTCAACTGCTCGGCCCGGGCGCGAATCACGCCGTCCATGCGTGGCCCTTCGACGATGCCCGGGAGCAAGGCGTTGACGCGGATATCGCTCTCGCCCAGCTCGCTGGCCAGGGACTTCATCAGCCCAACGATCGCCCATTTGGTTGCGGCATAAGGCGTACGCCAGGCATAGCCAAGGCGCCCCGCCACCGAGGCGATGTGAATCAGGTGGGCATTCGGCGAGGCTTTGAGCAGCGGCACCGCATGGTGGGCGAAGCGGTATTGCCCGGTCAGGTTGATATCGACGGTGCGCTGCCATTCTTCGTCGGTGACGGCGTCTATGCCCGCCGTCGGCCCGGCGATCCCGGCGTTGTTGATCAGCACATCGAGGCCGCCGAACTGCTCGCGCTGAACCTTGAACACGGCTTCGATCTGCGCTGGGTCGCCGACATCGGCCTTGGTTGCCAGGCTATTCGGGTAGCGATCACGAAACGCCGCCAGGGCCGCTTCGCTGACATCGCAGACATGCACCTTGGCGCCGGCCTCCATGTACGCCGCAGCCAGCACCTCGCCGATGCCGGCGGCGCCGCCAGAGATCAATACGCGCAGGCCGCTGTAGGGAATCAGTCGGTTGAGAACGCTCATGCTTTTTTAACTCCTGAAGCAGGCGACCTGGAACGGTCGCTCTTGACGATCAGGCGTGCCAGCGAGTCGGCCGCCTGCATGATGTCGTCGGTGACCGCCGCCCGCGCAGCGGCGCCATCACCGGCCTGCAAGGCTTCGACGATGCGGTTGTGCGCCTCCATCGAGCGTTGCAGGTGGGCCTTGTCCGGCGCGACCAGGGCAAAGCATGGGCCCATGTGCAGCCAGAAGTTCTCCACCGCGGCGACGGTCAACTCGGCGTTGGCCACAGCGTAGATGCGCCGGTGAAAGGCAAAGTTGGTCCACAGATAACGCGCCACATCGACGTTGTCGGCGGCGTGCTGCATCTGTTCGCAGAGTTGGGTGATCTCGCTCAGGTCGCGCTGGGTCAGCAGCACCACGGCTTTCTCGGCCAGCAAGCCTTCCAGCGCTACCCGCGCGTCGCGGATTTCGCGCAGACGCTCAGGCGTCATCATGCGCACCCGCAGGCGGGCTGTTTCGGTGACTTCAAAGGCGTTTTCGGCACTCAGGCGGTTAAGCGCCTCTCGTACGGGCATCGGGCTTGAACCCAAGGCTTCGGCCAGGCCGCGGATGGTCAGCTTCTGGCCGGGCTGAAAGCGGCCGCTCATCAGCGCTTCACGGATCTGGCGGTAGACCTGGTCCTGCAGTGTGTCGCGCGACACCGGGCGCATTACCGGCAGGAGGGTTGGGCGATCAGTCATGGGCAGACTCACATATTGGCGTTGTTATGGCTTCAATATGTGATCACAAATAACATATGTCAATTGGTTTCAGCACGACAGTGGGTTTGGCCCTAGAACGTCGGGGCGCTTTGCGCCCCCAGCAATGCCGGCTAGCGCATTGCCCAAACCTGCGGATTGACCAGATTCTGTGGGCGCTGGTCAGCCAACGCACAGAGCAAATTGTCTACCGCGCAGCGGGCCATGGCCTGGCGAGTTTCGTGGGTCGCCGAGCCGATGTGCGGCGTCGCCACCACGTTGTCCAGTTGCAGCAAGGGCGAATCCGCCGCCAACGGCTCTTTGACGAACACATCCAGCCCGGCCCCGCGAATGCGCTGCTCACGTAGCGCTTCGATCAGCGCGGTTTCATCCACCACCCGGCCACGGGAAATGTTGATGAGGATGGCCTCGGGTTTCATCAGGCTGAGTTCCCGCGCGCCGATCAAACCCTCGGTCGCGGCACTCAACGGCACCGTCAGGCAGACAAAATCCGATTCCTGCAGCAGCCCGTCGAGGCTGCGACAAGCGGCGCCATAAAGGGCCTCGACGGCAGGCTTGGGCTGACGGCTGTGATACACCACGCGCATGCCAAACCCCGCAGCCGCACGCTTGGCCAGTGCTTCACCGATGCGGCCCATACCAACGATGCCCAAGGTCTTGCCGTGCACATCGGTGCCGAAGTGAGCCGGCCCCAGGTTGGCCTGCCAGTGCCCTGCCCGCACCCAACTGGCAAGTTCGACCACCCTGCGCGCCGTCGCCAGGATCAAGGCAAAGCCAGTATCGGCGGTGGTTTCGGTAAGCACATCGGGGGTATTGGTGAGGACGATGCCGCGCTGGGTCAGGTCAGCAATGTCGTAGTTGTCGACCCCCACCGAGACGCTGGCCACCGCTTCCAGCTGCGGCGCCAGGTCCAGCAGGCTGCTGTCCAGGCGCAGGCTGGCCCCGAGCAGGCCATGGGCGTGGGGCAAAGCATCGCGCAGACGGGCCAGGCCATCCGCCTGCGCGGTGTCGACGAAGATCACTTCGGCCTGCTCGCGCAGACGGCCGAGCAAATCATCGGACAAGCGCTTGTAGAGGACTATGGTCTTTTTCATGGCAATTCCTTAATGATTCAGTGCCAGGCCGCCAGCGCGACGCTTGGGCTGAGCCTGGGGTGTACGCAGTGCGACCGTGAGGGCAACCGCCGTCAGCAGCGCACCGCACATGAACAGGTAAGAGGCGCCTGGCCCGCCGGTGGCGCCATTCAGGTAGCCCACCAGCCACGAGCCACCGAACGAGCCCAGTGCGCCCATGCTGTTGATCAAGGCCATGGCCCCGCCTGCGACGTTGCTCGGCAGAATCTCCGGCACGATCGCGAAAAACGGCCCGTATGGCGCATACATGCAGGCTCCGGCCAGGACCAGCAGAGCGTACGACCACCAGAAGTGCTCGCTGCCCAGCGCATACGAGCCGTAGAACGACAGCGCGGCGATCAGCAGCGGTGGCCAGACAAAACGCTTGCGCTTCTGCAGCCGGTCCGAGGCCCACGACACGCCGACCATGGCCAGCACTGCCGCCAGATACGGCACCGATGACAACCAGCCCGCCGTGACGATATCGACATTGGCGGCCTGCTTGAGGATCGACGGCAGCCACAGCACAAAGCCGTACACGCCGATGCTCCAGCAGAAGTACTGCAACGACAGCACGATGACCTGCGGCGAGCGGAACGCCTCGCGATAATTCTTCACCGGTTTGATGCCCTGCTGCTCAGTCGCCAGCGCCGCTTGCAACTGGTCCTTCTCGTGCTGGCTGAGCCAGCTCACCTGGGCCGGTTTGTCCGCCGCCAGGCGCCACCAGATAAACGCCCAGAGCACCGCCGGCAGGCCTTCGATGATGAACATCCAGCGCCAGTCGTAATGCTTGATCAGGTAGCCCGACACCACCGACATCCACAGGATCGTCACCGGGTTGCCGAGCATCAGGAAGGTGTTGGCCCGCGAGCGTTCGGCGCGGGTAAACCAATGGCACAGGTAGATCAGCATCGCCGGCATCACTGCCGCCTCGACCACCCCGAGGAGGAAGCGGATGGCGATCAGAAAGTACACATTGCTGATCATCCCAGTCAGCGTCGCCAGCCCACCCCAGAGGATCAGGCTGACGAAGATCAGCTTCTTGACGCTGCGTTTTTCCGCATAGATCGCCCCGGGCACCTGAAAGAAGAAGTAGCCGAGAAAGAACAACGCACCGAGCAAGGACGACAAGGCCGGGGTGATCTTGAGGTCGTCGGCCATGCCGGAGGCTGCGGCAAAGCCGTAATTGGCGCGGTCCAGATAGGCCAGGCTGTAGGTAATGAACACGATCGGGATGATGTACCACCACCGGCGACGCGCGAGGCTGGTCGTTTGCATGAGGTGTGCTCCTGAGCTTGGTTGTTTTTGTTGCACCAGGTGCCGGCTAACCGGCGATCAGCGTTTCAGGCGCAGCTGCGCCGGTTGTACAGTTCCAGTTCACTGCGCAGCGGCAGGCCTTCCATATCCCCGCGCGACTGCACCGCGCGGCTGCCGCACCAATTGCCGCGGGCAACCGCTTCACCCAGTGGGTAGCCTTCGAGCAGGCCACTGAGCACGCCCACTGCAAAGGCATCGCCCGCGCCGACGGTGTCGACTACCTGCGCAACAGCGAATGCCGGCACCCAGCCCTCAGCCTCTGCGCTGCAGAAATAAGCGCCCTCGCCGCCCAGCTTGATCACCACAAGCTCGACGCCTTGCTGCAGATAAAACGCGGCGATGTCAGCAGGGCTTTGTCGACCGGTGAGCAAACGGCCCTCTTCAAGGCCTGGCAGCACCCAGTTGGCTTTGACTGCCAGCGCGTTGACCTCGCGGATCATGCTGGCCTGGTCAGGCCATAACGATGGGCGCAGATTGGGGTCGAACGAGATGCTCCGGCCAGCGCTGCGCATGGCGTCCACCAGGCCATGCGACAACGCCCGGCAGCCGGCCGACAGCGCCAGCGGAATGCCGGTGGCATGCAGATGCTCGGCGCTGGTCAACTGTGCGTTCAGCAGCTGCGGCGACATATGACTGGCAGCCGAGTTGCGGCGGAAATATTCGACGGCGGGGTCGCTGCCATCATCGCAGCGGGCCTTGAGCTGAAAGCCGGTGGCATGCTCAGGGTCGACTTGCACCGCCGAGCAATCCAGGCCCTCCTTGAGCAGGCTGTCCAGCACGAAGCGGCCCAACGAGTCATTGCCGACCCGGCTCAGCCAACGCACCTTGAAGCCCAGCCGCGACAAACCGATCGCAACATTGCTGTCGGCACCGGCAATGCGTTTGCCGAACTGGCCGACCTGCGCCAGTTCACCGGTTTGTTCGGCGACGAACATGGCCATGGTCTCGCCAAAGCACAACACGTCATGGTCAGGCATGGCTCACCTCCGCCGTCAGCGCAAGCCGAGCCAGGTTGTTGACCTGGGCACGAGTTACCGCCAGCAGGTCGTCACCGACCAGAGGAAACTCGACCGCGCGCACCACTGCCGGGCTGAACTCGCTGAACATCTGCTCCCAGGCCAGCAGATCGGCTGCGCGTGGCGGCACTGCGACCAGGCGGCCATTGGCCTGGCGCTCGACCGCCTTGCAGTGCACATAGCGCACCCAGCGGCCCAGCTCGTGAGCGGCTTGAACCGCCGACTCACCCTGCCAGCGCCAGTTGCCAATATCGAAAGTCATGCCCAGCGCCAGTGCGATGGATTCACAGCGCAGAAGAAACTGCAGCATCGGTTCGATCCGCCCGCCGTGCGCAGTCTGGTCGTTTTCAACCAGCAGCATTGGGCCATCCGCCGAGAGTTGCGCAGCCAGCGCCGTCAGGTCACAGCCCGGCTGATAGTGACCAAGGGAAACCTTGAGTGCCACCGCGCCCACGGCCCTGGCGGTCTGTAGCTTGGCAGGCAACGCCGGGTTCAATTGGCCGTCCTCCAGCCACAGCTCCAGCGGCGAGGAATACAGGCATTCCATGCCTGAGGTGCGGATTGCGGCAGACAGCTGTGGGCAGTCCGGCGGGCTGGCGAACAGTTCTTCGCGCAGCTCCACTCGACTGACGCCGGCCGCAGCCAGCAACGGCACGAAACTGGCCTGGCCACGCTGGCGGACCAAATCGGCGCCGTAGCTGGAAAGGCTGATGGAAACGGGGTTCGAGCGCATTGTTATTGTCCTTATGAAACCGGTTTCATTTCGATGCAACGCAAACGGACGTTAGTCCGTTGTTCAAATACGAGGGTTGGTCGATCCGCGAATGATCAATTCGGCCTTGAGGTCGATGCGCTGCGCAGCAGCGTTACCGCCACGCAACCGCTCAAGCAGGCAGTTGAAAGCCAACGCGCCGATGCGTTCGGTAGGTTGCGCCAGCGCGGTAATGCCGCTGCCAACCAATGGGTGCCAGTCGAGTTCGTCGAGGGCGATCAGGCCGACATCCTCGAACAATCTGCAGCCGCGCTCGTGCAAGGCGCGAGTGACGGCCAGGGTGGCCACGCCGTTGAAGGTGAAAATCGCTTGCGGGCCATGCCCGCTGGCACCGAGGAAATTGCCCAGACATGCGGGCAAATCAGCCGCACACTCGAGGATCTGCTGGCGCATGCCGGGGCGGCGATTGATCGATGCGGTAAAGGCCTGCACCCGTTCCAGTCGCGAGCTGGTGCCATCCAGCGGCTCGCTGACTGCCAGAATGTCGCGGTAGCCGCGAGCCTGCAGGTGGTCCAGCGCCTGCTCGACTGCGTCGGCGTTATCCAGCCCGACCATGTCGGCATTGAGCTGCGGCACCTGACGGTCGACCAGCACCATGGGGATATCCCGGTGCAACGCCAGCAGCTCGCCCTGGTGGTGGCCGAGGGTGTTCACGATCAGCCCTTCGACGTTGTAGGACTGCAGCACGCGCAGGTGATGGCTCTCTTGCTCGTCATCGCGGTTGGTGTTGCACAGCACCAGGCTGTAGCCGTGCTCGCGACAGGCAGTTTCAACGCCGCGCATCACGGCCACTGAATAGGGGTTGAGAATGTCGGCGACCAGCATGCCGATCAGGCGCGTCTGGCCGCGCTTGAGGCCCCTGGCCATCTGGTTTGGCCGGTAGCCAAGACGCTCGATGACCTCGGCCAGATGCTGCGCAGTGGCATCGGCGAGCAACTGACGGTCGCCACCGATATAACGCGACACGGTCGCCTTGGATACGCCGGCGACCCGTGCAACCTGGCTGATGGTGACCCGCTCACGCGGGCTGGACGGTGTATCGGTCATCTGAGGTCTCTTGTGATTATTGTTTGAGACGGGTTATGAAACCGGTTTCAATACATCAAAAGTCGAGATCTAAGTCACCTACCGTTCGTCGGATCTGCTCTGCACATCACGCTACCCTGTCGCCAAACCAGCGCAGGGCAGCGCGCTGCGGTTAGCCCAGATCGTTGATGCACACCACTTTCGGCTGGGTCATATCTTCATAAGCGAAGCGCACCCCTTCCCGACCGAGGCTGCCGTACTTGAAGCCGCCAAAGGGCATGGCATCGAAGCGATAGTCCGACGAATCATTGATCATCACCCCACCCGCTTCGATCTGCCTGGCAAGCTTCAACGCCTTGGCCAGGTCACGGGTGAACACTCCGGCGTGCAGGCTGTATTCCGGAGCGTTGGCCAGCGCCACTGCTTCATCCAGCTGGTCGAACGGCTCAAGAATCACCACCGGCGCAAACACCTCTTGCTGCCAGATCTGGCTGGCATGACTGACCTGCTCCAGCACCGTTGGCGCGTAACTGGCGCCCTTGCGCTGGTGACCGCAGAGCAGCTGCGCACCCTCGCTGAGCGCCTCGTTGACCAACTGTTCAGTGCGGCGCGCAGCCTGTTCGGTCACCATCGGCCCGACATCGGTTTCACGCAGGGCCGGGTCTCCCAGCACCAAGGCCCGTGCCTGGGCGACAAAGCGTGCGCGGAACACTTCATAGATCGGCCGTTGCACCAAGATCCGCTGGGTGCCGATGCAGTTCTGCCCCGCCGCCCAGAACGCCCCGGAGACACACGACTCGACCGTGGGTTCCAGGTCGCAATCTTCCAACACCAGCACCGGCGCGTTGCCGCCCAGGTCCATCGCCAGCTTTTTCAGGCCAGCACTGCGGGCAATTGACTCGCCGGTAACAAAGCCGCCGGTGAACGACACCATGCGCACCTCGCGCAGTTCGACCAGCGCCTTGCCCAACTCGACACCACCGGTCACGGCAGTGACCACCGAGTCCGGTAAACCCGCCTGCAGCAGGCATTCGACCAGTTTCAGGGCCGACAGCGGCGCCAGTTCGGACGGTTTCAGGATCAACCCATTGCCACCGGCAATCGCTGGCCCGAGCTTGTGTGCGACCAGATTGAGCGGGTCGTTGTACGGCGTGATCGCGACGATTAACCCCAACGGCTCTCGGCTGAACCAGCCCTGGCGCGATTCAGAGCCCTCATAGGCCTCGAACGGCACCACCTCACCGGCATTGCGCCGCGCCTCTTCAGCCGACAGTTTGAGGGTGTTGATGCAGCGTTTGACCTCTTTCTCGGCCTGGCGCAAGGTCTTGCCGGCCTCGGCGACGATCAATTCGGCAAACGCCTGGGCTTGCTCCTGCACCCGCCGCGCCGCCTCCTCCAACACACGTGCGCGCTGATGGCGCGGCATTGCCGCGGCCTGGCGCACACCTTGGCGGGCACGCTCGAGGATGGCCGGCACCGCACTGGCATCCTGGCACGGCACGCTGCCGATCAGGCGGCCGTCGTAAGGGCTGAACACATCGATCTGCTGCGCTTCGACCAGTTGCACATTGACCTTGCTGGCTACGCTCATGGCTGCTCTCCGCTTACTGCTGCTGGCTGGTGTGGATGGCGACGATGTCCGAGAGCAAGGCAAAGGCGGTTTCGATCTTGCCTGCACCCGGGCCGGACACCGTGACTGCACCGACCAGCTCAGTGGTGAACGAGACCGCATTGGTTGCCCCGCTGATACCGGCCAGTGGGTGGCTGAGCGGCAACAAACGTGCAGCGACGCTGGCTTGCACCGAGCCATCGGCCTGGCACTGGGCCGCACCGATCAGCTTCCAGCACTGGCCATTGCGGCTGGCGGTGGCGATGTCTTCAGCGCTGATGTTGCTGATACCCGAGCAGGCGACGTCGCTGATCTGCAGCTTGGCGTTGAGCAGTTCGTTGGCGAGGATCACCACTTTCAAGCGCACGTCATAGCCTTCGACGTCGGCGCTTGGGTCAGCTTCGGCGTAGCCCAGTTGCTGCGCCTGTGCGACCGCCGCAGCAAAGCTCAGGCCTTCCTGCATGCGCGTCAGAACATAGTTGGAGGTGCCGTTGAGGATGCCTTCGAAACCTTGCACTTCAGCGCCGGCCAGCGCTTGCCTGGCCAGGCGAATCACCGGCGTACCGCTCATGACCGAGCCTTCGTACTCGAAAGCGACGTTGTTGCGCTGCGCCAGCGCCTTGAGCTCACTGCCGTGCAGGGCAATCGGGCCCTTGTTGGTGGTGACCACATGAATGCCGCTTTCCAACGCCCAGCGGCAGAAGGTGGTGGCGGGCTCGCCGTCGACAGGATTGGTGAAAGTCGCCTCCGCGATGATGTCAGCGCCGGATTGCTTGATCACTGTCTCGGTGAAAGCTTCGGCGGTGCCACCGTGCAGCTTGGCAAAGGCGCCTTTCTCGGCTGGCAGGGCCACCAGCTGGGCGGCATCGAGACCGTCGCGGTTGACGATCGAGCCAAGGAAGATATCGCTGACGCCAACGATCTTCAGGGTGAACCCCAAACTTGCCTGCCAGCAGGCATTACGTTCGGCAACCAGTTGCGCCAGACCACGGTTGACCCCACCAAAACCCACCAATGCAATTTTATATTCAGTCATGTCTGCGTTGCTCTCAGGCGTTGTTTGATGGAGTCAGCCTAAGGCTTCACCGCAGTCAGTTGAATTGGTCAGAATGCTGCATTTGTTGGTCGTTTTGCTCGCCTCAGTGCTCGGCCGAGAGCACGAACGAGGTCACTGTGTTTTCCACCCCGGACATGCCGGCGATCTCTTTCCAGACCATGTGCACACGCTCGGGCGAGGCGGCATTGACCCGCAGCATCAGGTCGAACTCACCGCTGAGCACTTCGCATTGGACCACCTCGGGAATGCCGCGCAAGCCGGCCAGCACATCGGCGCCGCGCATGCGGTCATAGCGGTAGACAAAGATCACCGCGCTGATCAATGACGAGGCCCGCCGCGAGTCGCCGTGGCGGATGGTATAGCCCTGGATCGCGCCATCGCGCTCCAGCCGCTCGATCCGCTGGCGCACCGCGTTACGCGACAGATTGACCTTGGCGCCCAGCTCGGCGTGGCCGATACGCGCATTGGCGGTCAGCTCGGCCAGGATATGTTCGTCCAGTGGATCAAGAATGCGCTTCATGGCCGCGCCTGCGTTGCTTGGCGCAACGCCTGGATCAAGCTGGCCAGATCGCCCGTTTGCAGGCCTGTGCGCACCTCGTCCGGTTCGGCCAGGGCGGCAACCGGGCCAGGCCACACCCCAAGCTCGGCCAGCAGGCCAGCCGATTTGCTCGGCGCGATTTGCCCGAGGGTGACCATCGGCGCGCCCAGGCTGCGTCGCTGAATCCGCCCAGAAAACGCGCCCACGGCAGTATGTGGATCAACCGCCGCGCCGGTCTCGGCAAACAAGCGCAGGACCTCTTCGCGAATCTGCAGCTCCTCAACCGCATGTGAGTCGAACAGCACCCGCGCCCGTAACCATTGCTGATTGCCGATGCTCAGCTCACCGCACGCCTCGAAGTGCTCCATCAACGCCCTCACCGCATGGCCATCATGGTCGTACAGCTCCCAGATAAACCGCTCGAGGTTTGAGTACAGCGAGAAGTCCATCGCCGGCGACGAGGTGCGGCTGCTTTGCCGGGTCGAGTAGCGGTTGCGCTGGATGAAGTGATGCAGGGCGTCGTTGCTGTTGGTCGAAACGATCACCTGGTTGATCGGCAAGCCCATCTTCTGCGCGATGTAGCCTGCGTAGATTTCGGCAAAGCTCGCCGCGGGTACGCTGAAGGCCACCGGCCGCGTGCCGCCGCCAAGCTGCAGCGCGGCGTGAAAGTAATAGACGATCTGCGCCAGCACCCCGACCCAGTTGGTCGAGTTGAAGCAGATCGGCGTCACCTCAGGCAACGGCCACTGGCGCAGCAGGCGCGACACCAGGGTCTGACAGTCGTCAAAACTGCCCGCTACCGGGATCAGCGCGACCTGTTGCGGGTTTGCCTGGTGCAAGGCCGCCAACTGCGCCGGCGGCACACCCTGCTCGGGGTACAACACGGCCAGTTGAGCGTTGGCGCAGCCAGCAAAGGCCTCGATCGCGGCCAGCCCGGTCTCGCCGTTGGTGGCACCGATCACCAGCGCCCTGCCCTGTTGTTGCGGCAGAAAGTGCGCAACCAGGCGCGCCTGCAACTGCGCAGCAAAGTCCTTGGACGACTGCGTCGGGCCATGGAACAGCTCCAGAATCCATTCGTTATGGCCGATCTGCCTTAACGGCGTGATCGCCCGATGATCGAAGTCGCGGTAGCTGTCACTGAGCAGCGCGCGCAACGCAGCTTCGTCCATTGCTCCGCCCACGTAGGGCGAGACCACCCGCCAGACCAGCTCGTCGAACGGCAGCCACGACCAGCTGCCGATCTGCTCTGGAGTGTATTGCGGCACGGCCTGGGGCACGAACAAGCCGCCATCGTCGGCAAGCCCGGAGAGCACTACCCGGCGAAAATCGGCCAGCCCAGCTGCGCCGCGGGTGCTTACGTAATGCATGGTGACTCCTGATAAGAGCTACGCGATAAGGTCTACAAATGGCGATGGGCCTGTGCCACCAGCCAGGTGGAAAATGCGGCGGCCTCGGCGCTCAGGGTTTCGCCCTGGGCGCGGACCAGATAGAACGATTCGCTGGCTTCGATACGCTGGCTGAACGGCGCGACCAGCGCGCCAGACGCGAGCAGATCCTCGACGATGGATGAGCGCGCCAAGGCCACGCCCTGGCCCAGCTCGGCCATGCGCAAGGTCGAAACCATGGTGTCGAACTGCAAACCGCGCGAGTAATCCACGGCATCGGCACCGACTCGCTTGAGCCAATAGCCCCAGCCCTCTTCATAACCCAGCACATGCAGCAGTGCATGCCGGGCCAGGTCGCGCGGGTGTTGCAGGGGAGCGGCGGCGAGCAGCGCCGGCGAACAGACCGGTTGCAGCACATCCCAGGTCAAGCGCTGCGACACCAGCCCCGGCCAGCTGCCGGCACCCCAGCGGATCTCCAGGTCATCTTCACCGTCAGGCTCTTTCACCCACAGGTTGCTGATGAACCGGATGTCGATCAGCGGGTGCTCTCGGCAGAAATCCGCCAGCCGCGGTGCCAGCCAGTACTGCAGAAAACTCAAGCTGCCACGCACCTTCACCGGGCGGCGCTGGTTGTGGCCGAAGATCTCGTTGGTGCCTACCGCCAACCGGCTGATGGCGTCCTGCACCACCGGCAGGTAGGACTGGCCTTCTTCGGTCAGGCCCAGCCCGCGTGGCAGGCGCTTGAACAACGCGACCCCAAGGTGGCTCTCCAGCTGGCGGATCTGCTGGCTGACCGCGCCTTGGGTCAGGCACAGCTCCTCGGCCGCGTGGGTGAAGTTGAGGTAACGCGCCGACACTTCGAACGCCCGCAGCCAATTCAGCGGCGGTAGGGTTTTTTGATTCATCGGCGCAACCTCTTCGGCAATTGACTGCGTGCACTATCGCTTGTGCGGCTCAGGCGGCGCTAGCCGGACGCTGCACGCCAGCCTCGGCGCGCAGGCGTTGCGCACGTTTGTTGCGGGTCACCCAGTAGACGAAGTAGCACCAGGCTATGAACGGCAGACCGAAGTACAGCGCTACCCGTTGCGCCGGGTCAAAGGCGATGCCGATACAGGCCAGCAGGCAGCAAGCGATCGCGCCCAGGGGCACCCAAGGATAGCCACGCACGCGAAAGTGCAGATCTTCGACCCTGCCGCCGTTGGCTACGTAGTGGCGGCGGAAGGCAATCTGGCTGGCGGCAATGCTCATCCACACCACCACCACGGCCAGCCCCGAAATCGACACCAGTGCCAGGTACACGGTATCCGGCGCCAACACACTGCTGAGCAACGAGGCCACGGCGCCGGCCATGCTCAGGACGATTGCGTTGACCGGCGTGCCGCGGCGCGACAGGCGTGCATAGCACTTGGGCATATGGCCCTGATCGCTGAGGGTCCAGAGCATCCGCGAGGCGGCATACAGGCCGGAGTTGGCCGCCGACAGCAGCGCGGTGAGAATCACGAAGTTCATGATATCGGCCGAGTACGGAATGCCGATCAGCTCGAACACCAGCACGAACGGGCTTTCGACCAGGCCGGCCTGTTCGCGCGGCAGCAAGGTGGCGAGCACGAAGATGGTGCCGACGAAGAACAGCGCCAGACGCACGATGGTGGTGCGGATCGCCTTCGGCACACTGGTCTGCGGGTCGGCCGCTTCACCTGCGGCAATGCCGATCAGCTCGGTCCCGGAGAACGCGAACGACACCGCCAGCAAGGTCATGGCGATCGGCAGGAAGCCGGTCGGGAACAACCCTTCACGGGTAAAGTTGCTCAGCCCCGCGCCCTGCGCATGCTGCACATCGAACAGCCCGCAGATCGCGCCACCGCCGATGGCGATGAACACCACCACGGTCAGGACCTTGATCAGCGACAGCCAGAATTCGGTTTCGGCAAACAGCCGCACCGACACCACATTGCTGATGAACACCGCCAACGCAAACAGCGCGCTCCAGATCCACACCGGCGTTTCCGGGAACCAGCGCACCATCAGGATGCCGGCTGCGGTGAACTCCGAGCCGATGGCCACCGCCCAGGTCAGCCAGTACAGCCAGGCTACGGTGTAGCCGGTGCCGGGGCCCAGGTAGCGGGTGGCGTAGCTGCTGAACGAGCCGGTTTCCGGCATCTGCACGGCAAGCTCGCCCAGGCAGACCATGACCAGATAGACCATCACCGCGCCAATCATGTAGGCGATCACTGCGCCCAGCGGGCCGGCCTGGTTGACGGTGTAGCCGGAAGTGAGGAACAGGCCGGTGCCGATCACACCGCCCAACGCCAGCATGACGATGTGGCGGGTTTGCATGTCTTTGTTGAACGCAGGGCCGCTGCCGGCCTGTGCGTCATTGTGCTCAGAGTGCATGGTTTTAATCTCATGAAAGTGATGGCGAACACGTCCCGCCGCGATGACGCCACGGTGAGTTCGGCAGCCAGCAGTTGTTGTTATTGTCGGTTTTCATGAAGCGACCTGGCGACGTTTTTTATCGCCAGGCCTTGAGTTCACGCTAGGCGTGCATTGCAGTGCACTGAGGTTGCGTACGCTGTCGCTCGCGCAAAACGGCGCAGGCATCACGCAGGTCCGCGAGCAGGTCGGCGGTGTCTTCGATACCGACCGAGATGCGCACCAGGCCTTCGGAAATGCCCAGTGCCTGACGCTCTTCCAGGGTGTTTTCAACATGGCTGGTGGTGCGCGCCGGGCCATAGATGGTTTCGACCGCCCCCAGGTTGCCGGCACGGTGGGCGTATTTGAGCAGCGGCAGCAACTGCGCTACATCGCGCATGCCACCTTTGAGCACGAAGCTGACGATCGCGCCAAAGCCACGCATCTGCGCGCGGGCAATGGCATGCCCAGGGTGCTGGGCCAGGCCCGGGTAGTTGACTGCTTCGACCAAAGGCTCGGTGCACAGGTACTCCGCCAGCGCCTGGGCACTCGCTTGCTGCTGACGCAGGCGCAGGGCCAGCGTCTTGATCCCGCGAATGATCAGGTAGGCCGAGAACGGGTCCAGCGCGGCGCCATTGATTTCGCGGTAGTGGCGCACCTTGCTCATCAGTGCTTCAGCGCCGCAGGCAATACCGCCCAGCACATCGCCGTGGCCGGAGAGGAACTTGGTTGCGCTGTGCACCACCACGTCGACGCCAAGCGCCAGCGGGTTCTGGTTCAACGGCGTGGCGAAGGTATTGTCCGCCACCACCAGCGCCCCTACCCGCTTGGCGGCTGCGACCAGGCGGCGGATGTCCAGCACCTTCAGGGTCGGATTGGTGGGGGTTTCCAGGTACACCACGTTGCAGCCACGGGCGATCTCTCGCTCGATGGCCTCGGTGTCGTAGGTGTCGCACAGGGTTACCTCAACGCCCATTCGCGGCAGGAACTCTTCGAAGATCTTGTTGGTGCCGCCATAGCTGTCGCGGGTCGACACCACCCGTTGGCCACAGGCCAGCAGGCTGTGCAGCACGCCACTGATGGCGGCCATGCCAGAGCTGAAGGCGACTGCGGACTCGGCGGCCTCCAGCGCGCACAGCTTGTCTTCAAGCACGGCAACGGTGGGGTTGCTCATGCGGCTGTAGATAAACCCAGGCTGATTGCCCAGCGCCACGTCATACCAGGTATCGATATCGTCGTAGCCATAGGCGGCGCTGGCCACGATCGGTGTCTGGGTAGCGTTGTAAGGGTGGCTGACCTGCTCGCCGCCCCACACTACGCGGGTGCCGGCGCCGACCTTGGCGTCGAGGGTTTTCTTGTTGTTCATAGCCAGTCTCGCATCAAGGGAGCACGTCGGTGCTCCGTTTGGGTATGCGAGGACTATAGGGAAGGCCAGCAGCGCTGAAAAACGATGTAATGCTGGCCTGAGGGCGGTTTATTTTAATGGCTGAGGTGTTTCACAGCTGAAAGCGTTTCATCATCCCGTTCAAACCAATCGACAGGTTGGCCAGTTCCTGGCTGGCTGTGCTGATCTGGTCGGCGCCTTCCGAGGTCTGCAGGGCCAGATCGCGGATGTTCAGCAGGTTGCGATCAACCTCGCGCGCGACTTGCGCCTGCTCTTCGGTGGCGCTGGCCACTACCAGGTTGCGCTCGTGGATGCTCGAGGCGCCGCTGGTGATCTCATCCAGCGCCTCGCCGGCCAACTCCGCCACCTCGAGGGTATGCGCAACCTGCTGACTGTTGCTGAGCATCGAGTCGACTACCCGCGCGGTGCCGGTGCGGATGGCATTGACCATTTCCTCGATTTCCAGCGTCGAGCTTTGGGTACGCGCCGCGAGCGCTCTAACTTCATCGGCCACGACCGCAAAGCCTCGGCCAGCCTCACCGGCCCGTGCGGCTTCGATGGCCGCATTGAGCGCCAGCAGGTTGGTTTGCCCGGCAATCGCACCGATCACATCCAGCACCTTGCCCACCTCCTGCGACTGCACCGACAACGCCTCGATCTGCGCCGAGGCCTCCTGCACGTCATGGCGCATCTTGCCAATCGAGCGAATGGCTTCGGCTACACGCTCGCGCCCGCGCTGGGCCGCTTCTTCGGACTCGCGTGAAATGCTCGAGGTGCTGACGGTGTTGCGCGCCACCTCTTCCACCGCCACGCTCATCTCGGTGACTGCCGTAGCGGCTTGCTGGATCTCGTCGGTTTGCCGGCTGAGGTCATTGGAGGTCTGCCGAGTGATCGCCGACATCTGTTCACTGGCTGCTGCCAGTTGCTGGGACGAGTCACCGATCAGGCGCAGCGCATCCTTGAGGCTGGCCTGCATGGCCGCCAATGCACGCATCAACTGGCTGGCTTCATCGTTGCCGCTAGCCACCACCGCCTGCGACAGGTCACCGGCGGCGATGTCCTGGGCCACGGCAATCGCCGCACGTAGCGGGCTGACAATGCTGCGGGTGAGCAGCCAGGCCAGGCTGATTGTCAGGAGCAGCACCAGGCCGACCACGCTCGCAGTCAGCCACAAGGCGCGCTGATAGTCCTCGCGGGCCTCGGCGGTATGTGCGGCGGCCGCCTCGCTGCTGAGCTTGACCAGGCTGTCATACAGCTCTCCGGTGCGGGTGGAGATATCCTGCATGGTGCCGCTGAGCATGCCCTGCATCGGCTCCAGCCGATTCTGATCGGACAAGCCCTTGTACTGGTCGAGCAGTACCCGATATTGGCTGATCAATTGCTGCATCTCGGCAAACACCGGCTTGGCCTGCGCCGGCATCACCGCGCTGTAGCCCTGCAGGCCCTTGTCCAACAGGCCTTTGAGCTCCTCCAGGCGCGCCAGGGTGGGCGCCAGTTGTGCAGGCTGACGGGCGATGGCCATGCGCATGGTGATGATACGCAGCCCCAGCATGTGGCTGCGCACTTCGCCAAGGTAGCGCGTGCCGACGTTGGTCACCTGTTCGGTGTACACCACCGCTTCGCGCATGGTGGAGATCTTGTTGATGGAAAACACGCCGAGGATCACCACCAGTGCGGCGATCAGGCTGAAACTCAAGTAAGAGCGAGTGGCAATATTCAAGTGGCGCAAGGACATGGCTAGACTTCCGAATGCGAAGGGTGAGCTGCACTACCCATTACGTTCGGCGCCTTTTGGCCAAAATTGAGCGCGCAAAAGCGGATCATGCTCGATAATCGAACAGTTCCAGCGTGGCGCTCAGCAATCCGCCTGAGTGTCCTCGCCCGGAGCGCTGCGCCGCGCTCGGCGGCAGCGCTCAGAGCAATATCTCACCTCATCCCAGCACCGCTCCCAGCGCTTGCGCCAGCTGAACGGCAAGCCGCAGACCGGGCAGACCTTTTGCGGCAGATGGTTTTTTTTCAAAGCGTTTCTCCTGCGTCGAGCCTGGCCAGCAGCGTCTCACCACGCTGCCACAGCGCTTCTCGGCGTTGCGGGTCCATCCCGGCCAGGCCGCGATAGACCTGCGCCAGCCGCGGGTTGAGCGCCAGTTGCTGTTCATGGCGCATGAGGAAGTGCCAATACAGCGCGTTGAACGGACAAGCCTGCTCGCCCAGCGAATGCTCGACCTGATAAACGCAGTTGCCACAGTGGTCGGACATCCGCTGGATATAGCGGCCGCTGGCGCAATAGGGTTTGGAGCCCAGGTAGCCGCCGTCGGCATGCATGACCATGCCCAGCGTGTTGGGCAACTCGACCCACTCGAAGGCATCCAGATATACCGCCAGGTACCACTCGCAGATCTGCGCCGGGGCGATGCCGGCGAGCAAGGCAAAGTTGCCGGTGATCATCAGCCGTTGAATATGGTGTGCGTAGCCCAGCTCGAGAGTCTGCCCGATCGCCTGAGCCATGCAGCGCATGCCGGTGTTACCGGTCCAATAGAACTCGGGCAGCGGACGCTGGTTGCCAAAGGTATTGAGCTCGGCGTACTCCGGCATGCGCAGCCAATAGATGCCATGCACGTACTCGCGCCAGCCGATCAGTTGGCGGATGTAGCCTTCGGCCGCGTTCAGCGGCACGCGGCCCTGGCGGTAAGCGGTTTCGACATCGCTGCACAGCTGGCGCAAATCCAGCAGGCCGATGTTCAGCGCCGCGCTGATGCGTGAATGGAACAGAAACGGCTCACCTTCAGCCATGGCGTCCTGATAATCACCGAAGGCGGCCAGGCCGAAGTCGAGAAAGTGCTGCCAGAGCCCCTGCGCCTGGGCATGATCGACTGGGTAGTCGAAGCCGTCGACCTTGCCGTAGTGGCTGGCAAAGCGCTCGCGCACCAGCGCCACCACCGCTTGGGTGATCGCGTCCTGGCTGAACCGCGCCGGGAACGCCCCGCGCAGAGTGCGTGGCAGGCTCTTGCGGTTGTCGCGGTCAAAGTTCCAGGCGCCGCCCAGCGGGCTGCCATCGTCTTCGAGCAGCAGCCGGCAGCGCTTGCGCATCGACCGATAGAATTGCTCCATTCGCAGCTGCTCGCGGCCTGCCGCCCAGCGGGCGAAGGCCTGGCGCGAGCAGAGAAAGCGCCGGTCAGGGTGCCACACCTGAGCTACCGGGCAACTACGTAACGCTTGCTCGAGGCGCCACTCGCCGCATTCGGTGAAGTGCACTTCGCTTGCACCAAGCTCGGCCTGCCAGCGTTGGACTTCGCCGGTCAGGCTATGGGTATTGCCGGATGCATCGAGTTCAACATAAATCACTTGCCAACCATGCTCACGTAAAGCTTTAGCAAAGTGGCGCATCGCACTGAAAACCATGATTATTTTTTGCGGATGATGCGGCACGTAGCGCGCCTCGTCCTGCACTTCAGCCAGCAGCAGGATGTCACGCTGCGGGTCCAGTGCCTGGATCGAACTCAGGTCGAATGACAGCTGGTCACCGAGTATCAGGCCCAGTCGCGGAGTACTTGCGGCTACCACGTCTGCTCCAGTGACAATGGCAGGCGCAATGGCTCGATCTGGCCTTCGCGCTGGCCGCACATCTCATCGTGGACCACATGCTGGACGAGCACGCAGCGCATTGCCGGGAAGCCCGCGAGCAAACTGCGCAAGTGCGTCGACGAGCGCAGATGCATCGGCCTGCCGCCCTCACCGGCCAAAGTCTGCAGGCCTGTTGCGGTACGCACCCTGAGCAGGTAAATGCCGCCCTCCAGGGACAGCAGCTCAAGCTCGTCGACTGAATCCGCATCAGCAAGACTGCGCAACTGCTGCAAGGTGATCGAGGTAGTACGGGTAGCGTCGGTCATGTGGGAGCTCCCTGTGACAAAATGGCGATTCTTGTACAATTCGCAATGCGTGTATAAGTCTATAGCCTAGACGCAAAGATATCAGCAGCCACCGCGCACGGAGCTCTCATGAACAGGTTCAACCCCCGCAAACTGGCGCTGTCGAAATGGACAGCACGCGCGCCGCAAAACCGCGAGAAGCACTTCATCGTCACCCAATTGCTGTGTGATGACGAAGGCACGCCGCTGCAAGTCGAGCTGCAGGCGGTGCTGACCGGGCGCAGTGAAGTGTTCGACTGGCAGGAACTGCGCGACTCCACCCGGTGGCTGCTGGGCTGGAAGTGAGCCTGACCGCGAACGGGACACTTAAGTTCTCATACTTGTACAACAATAAATATTTGTACAATTATTGGCGGTAGTGGCTTAATGGCACCTCCTGTGTGGGCACCGTGCCAACACGCAGATTTTGTCCCCGAGGCCCGCCGCCATGTTTATCCGCGCCAGCACCCACCAGCAGTTGTTGCATGCGGAACACACCCGTCAAGCCGCGCTCGAGGCCGAAGTGGCTGCGCTGCGCAAGACGGTCGCCACGCTTCAGTACGAGCATGGTGTAGCCCAGCAGCACGCCCAGGGACAGGCCAGCTTCATCAACGCCATTGAACGTTCGATGGCCGTCATCGAGTTTGCTCTCGACGGGCGCGTGATCAATGCCAACGCCAACTTCCTCAAGGTCATGGGCTATCGCCTGGATCAGATACGCGGTCAGCATCACCAGATGTTCTGCTCTGTCAGCGAAGCGAAAAGTGACGCCTATCGCGAGTTCTGGGCAGCGCTGAATCGTGGCACGTTCAAGGCAGGCCAGTTCCCGCGCCTGGACAGTCGCGGCGCCACGGTCTGGCTGCAGGCTACCTACAACCCGCTGTATGACGAGCACGGCAAGCTCTATGGCGTCGTCAAGTTTGCCAGTGATATCACCTCTGAGATCGAGCAGCGCGAGGCCGAATCGCAAGCTGCACTGGTGGCCTTCGAGACGTCGCAGCACACCGATGAGTGTACCCAGCAGGGTTCTGCAGTGGTGCAACAGACCGTAAACATGGTGCAGAGCATTGCCGACGAGCTCACGCAGATGGGCCAGGCGATCAGTGCGCTGAGTGAGCAGTCCGAGCAGATCGGCACCATTGTCGATGCTATCCGCAGCATCGCCGAGCAGACCAACCTGCTGGCCCTCAACGCGGCAATCGAAGCCGCCCGCGCCGGCGACCAAGGCCGCGGCTTTGCCGTGGTCGCCGATGAGGTGCGCAACCTGGCGCAACGCACCAGCAAGGCCACCGTGGCGATCAGTGAAGTGGTCGGCAAGAACCGCGAACTGGCCCGCCAGGCTGTGGCGAGCATGCAGGCGAGTACGCTGAAGACCGAGCAAGGTGTTGAGCTGGCGCACAAGGCTGGCGCGGTGATCGAGGATATTCAGCACGGTGCGCAGCGGGTGGTTGAAGTGATTGGCCAGTTCGCCCAGCGTCTGGAGCAACGCCAGCAACGCTGATCTTGGGGCCGCCAAGTGATCTCTCATTGCCAAACGAGCGAAACCAGCGGCCTGAATCGTCATGCCTCTTATAGGCAGCGCCTAGCCCTATCTGCTCACTCCAGCGCTCGATCAGAACGCTGTTCATCGTCAGACCATCCCTGTAGTTTGCCCGACAGTTCTCCAGTGAAGTGCCCTCCATGGACCCCAAGACTTTGCGCGATGCGTTCTCCGGCCTGAGTGTGTTCTTTGCCGTCGCGCACGCGCGCAGTTTCACCAAAGCGGCAGCGCGGCTGGGTGTGTCACAGACAGCCGTCAGCCACGCCGTACGCGCCCTGGAAGCCCGCCTGGGCGTCAGCCTGCTGTCACGCAACTCGCGCAACGTGACGGTGACAGAGGCCGGCGAGCAACTGCTGGCGAACGTCGCACCGCAATTCGAGGCCATCGATATGCAGTTGCAGGCGCTGACCGAGTTGAGCAACAGCCCTACCGGCACGATCCGCATCACCGCCTCCGATCACGCCGTGCGGGCGGTGCTGATGAGCAAGCTCAAGCTGTTTTTGCCGGCACATCCGGGGATCAAGGTCGAGCTGTCGACCAACAGCGGCTTTGTCGACATTGTTGCCGAACGTTTCGATGCCGGGGTCAGGCTCGGCGAGGCAGTGGCGCAGGATATGATCGCCGTGCGCATCGCTGCGGATGCGCCCTATGCAGTTGTCGCTACCCCGGCTTACCTGCAGCATCACGGTATGGCGCAGACGCCAAGCGACCTGTTGCAGCACAACTGCATCAACCTGCGCCTGCCGACGCGGGGCAATTTATGGGCGTGGGAGTTTGCAGTCGATGGCCGCGAAGTCAATCTGCGTGTGGACGGGCAACTGGTCTTCAACAACACCTCCGACGCCGTGGAAGCCGTACTGGCCGGGCTTGGCGTCGCCTATCTGCCTGCGGAACTGGTCGAGCAGCATGTGCAGTCCGGGCAGCTGCTGCAGATGCTCGAAGACTTCAGCCCGGTGTGGCCCGGTTTGCACCTTTATTACCCGAGCCGACGGCAACCGTCAGGGGCGATGGCCCTGCTGATCGCGGCACTGCGCGTCTAGTCAATTACCCCGCCCGGCTCGCCAAACATGCTACAGCCACGCACGCTGCACCAGTATTTATCAACCAAGCTCATAGCTGCATGCAGTTTATGCAGGTTTCTAGTGCCGCCCATCCCGCCTACAGTGTCGTCTCTGCGCCAATTATTAGCGCACGCCACTGGATTTCAGGACTGCTGCAATGGCCAGAGAGCACTACAGCCAACTTCAGGCGTTGATCGTTGTTGCCCGCGAGCGCAGCTTCACCCGCGCCGCAGCACAGCTGGCCATGTCGCAATCGATGATCAGCCACACCATCCGCGACCTGGAAACGCGCCTCGGTGTGCGCCTGCTGACGCGCACAACGCGCAGCGTCTCGGTTACCGAGGCAGGCGAACGCTTGATCGCCGAGGTGGCACCGCGCCTTGAGCTGATCGAAGCACAACTGCACGCGGTCGTCGAACTCGGCGACATGCCCAGCGGCACCGTGCGCATCACCGCCAGCGACCATGCCATCGACAGCTTGCTCTGGCCAAAATTGCAAAGCCTGCTGGCGCGCTACCCGCGCTTGAACCTGGAGCTGCACAGCGATTACGCCTTCTCCGATATCGTCCAGGGCCGGTTTGACTTTGGCGTACGCCTGGGGGACAGCCTGGGCAAGGACATCCGCTCGGTGTGCATCACCGGACATGCGCCTGGCAATCATCGCTGCGCCCGCTTATTTCGCCGAACGGCATATGCCAGAAACCCCGGAGCAACTCAGCCAACACGCCTGCATCAACCTGCGCCTGCCAACCCAGGGCAACCTGTATGCCTGGGAGCTCAAGCACGGCGAGCGCGAAATCAGCGTGCGGGTCGAGGGCCGGCTGGTGTTCAACGGCATCTACCAAGTGCTCAATGCCGCCCTCGACGGCCATGGCCTGGCCTATGTCCCACACGATCTGGCTGCCGCCCATCTGGCGGCTGGCCGGGCTGTGCCCGTGCTTGAAACGTGGTGGCGCAGCTTTCCTGGCTACCACTTGTATTACTCGGCGCAGCGCGAGACCTCACGCGCCATGCAGGTCGTGATCGAAACACTGCGTCTGAACTGAATCAAATGAGCAACACCGCCGACCGCTTGAGCAGCCGCGGGCTGCGCCTTGACCACCTTGTGCTAGTTTTTCCGCATGGGGTGCGCAGGGCCTGGGGCATTGGCGGCCTGATAAAAACTAAAGATCCATCCAACCGACTGATTACGGGTGAGCCATGCAGCTTCGAATCAACCAAAAGACCTACGAGGTCGATGCCGACGCGGATACTCCACTGCTGTGGGTAATCCGTGATGACCTGGGCATGACCGGCACCAAATACGGCTGCGGCCTGGCCCAATGCGGCGCCTGTTCAGTGCTGGTCGACGGCAATGTGGTGCGCGCCTGCGTGACGCCGATTGCCGGCGTGGTCGGGCGTGAGGTCACCACCATCGAAGCCATCGAGGCCGACGCTGTCGGCAAGCGCGTGGTCGCTGCCTGGGTCGACAAACAGGTCGCACAGTGCGGCTACTGCCAGTCCGGCCAGGTCATGGCCGCCACTGCCCTGCTCAAGCACACCCCCAAGCCCAGCGATGAGCAGATTTCTGCGGCGATGATCAACCTCTGCCGCTGCGGTACCTACAACGCGATCCATGACGCCGTGCATGCACTGGCCAAGCAGGAGGACGTGGTATGACCAAGCCTGTCGTCTACCCCGCCGATCTGCTCGCGCTCGATCAACCGGTCAACCTGTCGCGCCGGCGCTTTCTCGCCGGCAGCGCCATTGGCGCTCTGGTGCTGGGTTTTGGCCTGCCGCTAGGCACTTCGCGGGTACAAGCCTCTGCTGCGGCAACCCCAGCGCTGGGCACTCAGGTGCCGGCGTTCCTGGAAATCCGCCCGGACAACAGCATCCGCCTGCTCAGCCCGTTCATGGAAGGCGGCCAAGGCACCTTCACGGCGATGGCGCAGATTGTCGGCGAGGAGCTGGATGCCGATCCTGCCACCTTCCTGGTCGAAGCCGCGCCGCCCGGTGAAGCTTACGTGGTGCTGGAAAACGGCATGCGCATTACCGGCGGGAGCATGTCGGTGCGCCTGAGCTACCCGGTCATGCGGCGCCTGGGCGCCCTCGGCCGGGCCATGCTGGTACAGGCCGCCAGCACCAAGCTGGGCGTACCGGTCAGTGAGCTGAGCACCGAGCCGGGTCGGGTCATTCACGCCAGCTCCGGCCGTTCGCTGAGCTACGGTGAGCTGGCCAGCGCGGCCATGGACCTGCCGGTGCCCGATCCGGACAGCATTACCTTGCGCGACCCGAGCCAGTTCCGCTGGATCGGCAAGCCGGTCAAGCGTGTCGACGCCTACGACAAATCCACCGGCAAGGCGGTCTACGCCATCGACCTGAAAGTCGACGGCATGCTCCACGCCGCCGTGCAGCACGCGCCACGCCTGGGCATGACCGTAGCTGGTGTGCGCAACGAGGCGCAGGTCAAGGCCATGAAGGGCGTGCACTCGGTGCATCAGCTGCCGGGCGCAGTGGCAGTGGTTGCCGAGCGCTGGTGGCACGCCAAGCGCGCTGCCGAAGCGCTGCAGGTGCAATGGCAGGAGCCGACTGCGGACTCCAAGGTGCGGCCGATGCCGGCAGACTTCTCCAGCGACGGCTTCCGCGAGCACCTGGCGGCGCAGACCGGGCCGCAGCGCGAAGAAGAGCTTGAAGGCGATTTCAGTAAAGCCCTGGACGGCGCCAAGACCAAGGTCGAGGCCACTTACCACAATCAGTTCGTCAACCACGCGCAGCTGGAGCCACCTTCTGCACTGGCTCGCTACAACGACGATGGCTCGCTCGAAGTCTGGCTGCCGAACCAGGCACCCGACATGTTCCGCGCCGACATCGCCAAGCGCACCGGCCTCGATCTTGCGCAGATCACCCTGCACTCGCCGCTGCTCGGAGGGTTCTTTGGCCGGCATTTCCTTTACGACAGCGCCAACCCCTATCCGCAAGCGATCGCCCTGGCCAAGGCCGTCGGCCGCCCGATCAAATTGATCTGGAGCCGCGAAGAAGAATTTGTCCGCGACGTGCTACGGCCGATGGCGGTGGTCAAGTTCCGTGCCGGGCTGGACGCCAACGGCATGCCGGTGGCAATCGAAGCTGTCAGCGCTACCGAAGGCCCGACCGAAGCAATCGCCGGCAGCCCAGCGGAAAAAGGCGACCCGACGGCACTCGAAGGTTTGTCCGGCAAGTCGTACGCGATCGCCAACCGTCGCGTCGCGCAGATCTACGTCAAGGGCCCGGCAATGCTCGGCTACTGGCGTTCGGTGGGCAACTCGATGAACGACTTCTTCTATGAAGCGTTCCTCGACGAACTGGCCGACAAAGGCGGCCAGGACCCCTATGCCCTGCGCATGCACCTGCTGCAGGGTAACCAGCGCCTGAGCACCCTGCTCAAGGCGGTGGCCGATCTGTCTGGTGGCTGGAAACGGGGCCCGTTCACCGCCGAAGACGGCAGCAAGCGTGCCCGCGGCGTAGCCATGGCCTCACCGTTTGGCTCGCATGCAGCAGTAATCGCTGAAGTCTCGATCGAGAACGGCCAGGTCAAAGTGCATGACATCTGGCAGGCCATCGACCCTGGCAGCATCGTCAACCCAGCCATCGTCGAGGCTCAGGTCAACGGCGCGGTCTCGCTGGGGCTGTCGCAAGCCTTGCTCGAAGAAGCGGTGTATGTCGATGGCAAGCCCCGCGCGCGCAATTACGACCTGTATCCGATTCTGCCAGCGGCGCGCATGGCCAGAGTGCATGTACGCATCGTCGAAAGTGGCGAGAAGATGGGCGGCATCGGCGAACCACCCTTGCCTGCGGTCGCCCCGGCAGTCGCCAATGCGGTAGCGCAGCTGACCGGCCAGCGCATCCGCAGCATGCCACTGTCACGCTATACCTTCAGCTAAGCTGGCCCAGGACGACCTGCACATGACTCGAAAAAGCCTTGCAAGACCCTTGGCCCTGTTCGCCGTGCCGTGCCTGATAGCGGCCGGCCTGCTGGTCTGGTACGTCACCCGTGAACCGGCCTCGCCGTTTACCGCTACAACCCAGAGCAACACCGATCCGGCCTTGGTCCAGCGCGGGGAGTACGTCGCCCGCCTCAGCGACTGCGTGGCCTGCCACAGCCTGCCGGACGCCGCGCCGTTTGCCGGCGGGCTGAAGATGGCGACGCCGCTAGGGGCGATTTACGCCACCAACATCACTCCCGATCCTGATCATGGCATTGGCAAATACAGTCTGGCCGAGTTTGACCAGGCCGTGCGCCACGGCGTTGCGCCCGGCGGGCGCCGGTTGTACCCAGCCATGCCATACCCGTCCTATTCCAAGCTCAGCGACGAAGACGTGCAGGCGCTGTACGCCTTCTTCATGCAGGGCGTGCAAGCAGCCAACCAGCCCAACAAGCCCGGGGAAATCCCCTGGCCGTTGAGCCTGCGCTGGCCAATTGCACTGTGGAACGGCCTGTTCACCGAGGCCGAACCCTACGCCGCCAAGCCTGAGCAGAATGCCCAGTGGAACCGTGGCGCCTACCTGGTGCAGGGCCCCGGCCATTGCGGCAGTTGCCATACCCCACGCGGCATCGCCTTTGATGAAAAAGCCCTGAGCGAGCGCGGCGCTACCTTCGTCTCCGGGGCCTTGCTCGACGGCTGGTACGCGCCGAGCCTGCGCAATGACCACAACACCGGCCTGGGCCGCTGGAGCGAAGCCGACATTGCCCGCTTCCTCAAGACCGGGCGCAACCAGCATGCGGTGGTCTACGGCTCGATGACCGAGGCCTTCAACAACTCGACGCAGTTCATGAGCGATGAAGACCTGGCAGCGATCGCCCACTACCTCAAGTCGTTGCCGGGCGACCCGAAACGCGATGGCCCGCCTTGGCAATACCAAGCCGTATCGGCAGCGCAGCAGCTGGACAAACCTGGTGCGCACACCTACGTCACCGCCTGCGCCAGTTGCCACGGGCTGGATGGCCGCGGCCAGGCTGAATGGATGCCGCCACTGGCCGGAGCGACCTCTGCGCTGGCCGAGCACAACGCCTCGGCCATCAACATCACCCTCAACGGTGCCCAACGGGTGGTTGCCGCCGGCGTACCGGATGCCTACCGCATGCCGTCATTCCGCGAGCAGCTGAGCGATCAGCAAATTGCCGAGGTACTGAGCTTTGTCCGCAGCAGTTGGGGCAACACCGGCACTGCAGTGCCCGCCAAGGACGTGGCCAAGCTGCGCGAGCACACCGACCCGGCCAGCAGCAGCCCGATCATCCTGCAGATGCGTTGAAAGGAACCTCAAGCATGCTGCGATGCTCAGTAAGACAGGAGTGCTCGCGGGGCGATTACCGTCAGCGAGCATGACTGCATAGTGCACAAACAGATCAAGGAACACCGATGGAAAGCATTGACCTGATGGTCCTGCGCACCGCCCGCGACTGGTTGGCGGCTGGCGAGCAGGTGCTGCTGGCGACCGTTGCCCGCACCTGGGGCTCGTCGCCACGCCCGGTCGGCTCGATGATGGCCCTGCGCGAGGACGGCCGGGTGATCGGCAGTGTTTCCGGCGGCTGCATCGAAGATGACCTGGTCCACCGCTACACCCGCGCCTACGGTGGCAGCGGTGTGAGCGACGGTTTGCCGCAGGTGGTGTGCTACGGCGTCAGCGCCGATGAAGCCCACCGCTTTGGCCTGCCCTGCGGCGGCACCCTGGAGTTGGTGCTCGAATTCAACCCCTGTCATCAAGCCCTTGGCCTGCTGCTGGAGCGGCTGGATGCAGGCGGCCTGGCCCGACGCAGCCTGGATCTGGCCAGCGGCACGGCGACTCTGGAACACACGTCGACCCCAGAGCAATTCAGCTTCGACGGCGCGCGCATGGTCAGCACCCTTGGCCCTGGCTACCGGATGTTGCTGATCGGCGCCGGCGCTTTGGCCGAGTATGTGGCTACCATGGCCCAGTTCAATGGTTTCAAGGTCACCGTGTGCGATCCGCGACCGGAACACATGGCGGGCTGGAGTGTTGCCGGTGTCGAGCAGGTGGTGGGCATGCCGGATGACGTGGTGCGGGCGTTCGTGCCGGACCTGCGCACCTGCATTCTGGCCCTGAGCCACGACCCCAAGCTGGATGACCTGGCCCTGCTCGAAGCCCTGCACGGCCCGGCATTCTATATCGGCGCGATCGGCTCGCGGCGCAATAGCCAGCAACGACGTGAGCGGTTGATCGAGCACTTTGGCGAAACCGAGGCGTCACTCAAGCGGTTACACGGCCCCATCGGCATCTATATTGGCAGCAAGACCCCAGCCGAGATCGCCGTGAGCGTAATGGCCGAGATTCTCGCGTGCAAAAACAATGTCGAACTGCCGGGCGAGCTGTCGGTCACCGAAGCCAAACGCGCGCAAGAGCTTGAGTTGCTGGCCAGTTGAGCAGCACTAAAATTGCAGCAGCAGCTTCACCCGCTTGACCGATCTGACGTACAGTTTCGCAAGTAGACCAAGGCCAAGCCCTTCCGATGGACAAGTACGCCCCACGCCAGTGGCTCCCCCACGAAAAGCCGACGATTCCCGGCTCGCCGTCGACCCCGCTGCATCCACCTCTGACTCGCCTCGCCTACGGCGCGGTGGGCCTGCTGGTGGCTATCACCGGCGGCCTGGGCAATGCTCTGGTGACCGCCAACCTGACCTTTTTGCAAGGCGCGCTCGGTGCCACCAGCGCCGAAATGGCCTGGCTGCCGGCGGCGTTCGTGATGACCAACGTGTCGATGAACCTGCTGCTGGTGAAGTTTCGCCAGCAGTTTGGCCTGCGCGCGTTCACCGAAGTGTTCCTGGTGCTGTATGCACTGGTCACCTTCGCCCACTTGTTCGTCAACGACATCAACTCAGCCATCGCCGTGCGCGCAGCCCACGGTATGGTCGGCGCAGCGCTGAGCTCACTGGGCCTGTACTACATGATTCAGGCCTTCCCCGAGCGTTGGCGACTCAAAGCCATGGTGCTCGGCCTGGGTGCGTCGCAGCTGGCGATACCGCTGGCGCGGATCTTCTCCGAAGACCTGCTGCAGATTGCCGAATGGCGCGGTTTGTACATGTTCGAATTGGGCCTGGCGCTGACCGCGCTGGGCTGCGTATTACTGCTGAAGTTGCCGCCCGGCGACCGTTTCAAGACCTTCGAGCCGCTGGATTTTCTCACTTTCGGCCTGATGGCCAGCGGCACCGCGCTGCTCTGCGCCGCGCTGTCGCTGGGGCGCATCGAATGGTGGCTGGACACGCCGTGGATCGGCATGGCGCTGGCGGCCTCGATCGGTTTGATCTGCGCCGGGCTGGCGATCGAGCACAACCGCAGCAACCCGTTGTTGATGACCCGCTGGCTGAGCAGCGCCGCGGTGATCCGCCTGGCCCTGTGTGTGATCCTGATCCGCATGGTCGCCTCCGAGCAATCGACCGGCGCGGTGGGCTTTCTGCAAACGCTCAACCTGGGCACCGAGCAGCTGCGCAGCCTGTATGGGGTGATGCTGCTGGGCGCCGTGGCCGGGCTGGTCACCAGTGCCCTGACCATCAACCCCAAGCACCTGGTGCTGCCGCTGTTCGGCTCGCTGGCGCTGATGGCTGTCGGCGCCTACATGGACAGCAGCTCGAGCAACCTGACCCGGCCAGCGCAGATGTACCTGAGCCAGTTCATGCTGGCGTTTGGCAGCACCTTCTTCCTCGGCCCATCGATGGCGTTGGGCATCGGCCACGTGCGCGCCAACCCGCGCAACCTGGTCAGCTTTTCGGTGCTGTTCGGGATCTGCAACAACCTCGGCGGCTTGCTTGGCGCGGCCTTGCTCGGCACCTTCCAGACCGTGCGCGAGAAATTCCACTCGAGCAACCTCAGCGAACAGCTGAGCCGCCTCGAACCCCTGGTCAACGCTCGGGTCCAAAGCGGTGGCGGCAGCTATGCTGGAGTCATTGCCGACCCGGCCCTGCGCACTGAAGTCGGCACCCGCTTGTTGGCCAATGCCGCCACCCGCGAAGCCAACGTGCTGGCTTACAACGATGTATTCCTGCTGATCGCCGGGATTGCCATACTGACCATGCTCTGGATTTCGCTGCGCAGCCTGTGGGTCTGGCACACGACCCGCCAGGCGGCCCTTTCCGACTCAACCCGCGGCGCTTCGAATCAATGAATGAAGAAACACCGATCACCTCTACCAACGCCATTGCCGAAACTCCGGAAGGTCAGACCCCGCCCACGCAGCCGAGCAACCCCGGCGGCTCGCGACGAGTGCGGGTATTGTCTGTGCTGACCTTTGCCGGCGTGGCCCTGGCCGGCATCCTGCTGGTGCTGTATGCCTGGCAACTGCCGCCATTTGGCAGCGATATCGAGAGCACCGAAAACGCGCTGGTGCGTGGCCAGGTCACGCTGATCGGCCCGCAGCTGTCCGGCTATGTCGTCGAAGTGCCGGTGCAGGACTTCCAGTACGTCAAGGCCGGCGACCTGCTGGTGCGCCTTGATGACCGCATCTACACCCAGCGCCTGGCCCAGGCCATTGCGCAATTACAGCAACAGCAGGCCGCGCTGGCCAACAACCTGCAGCAGCGCAAGAGCGCCGAGGCGACCATCGTCCAGCGCCAGGCGGCGATCACCGATGCTGCCGCCCAGGCCGACAAGAGCCAGGCTGACCTGCGCCGCAATCAGGCGCTGGTCAGCGACGGTTCGGTATCGCGCCGGGAGCTGGATGTCAGCCGCGCCAATCATGCAGCATCAGTGGCGAGCCTGGCCCAGGCCAAGGCCGCGCTGGAGATCGCGCGCCAGGACGTACAGACAGTGATCGTCAACCGCGCCTCGCTGGAAGCCTCGGTAGAAAACGCCAAGGCCGCGGTCGAGCTGGCCCGCATCGACCTGGACAACACCCGGGTCACCGCACCGCGCGATGGCCAGCTCGGCCAGATCGGCACGCGCCTGGGGGCTTATGTCAATTCAGGTGCGCAGTTGATGCCGCTGGTCCCGGACAACCACTGGATCATCGCCAACATGAAGGAAACCCAGATGGCCAAGGTACGCATTGGCCAGCCGGTGACCTTCAGCGTCGATGCGCTCGATCACTTGAAACTGCGCGGCCACGTGCAGCAGATCTCACCCGCGACCGGCTCGGAGTTCGCCTTGCTGCAAGCCGACAACGCCACCGGCAACTTCGTCAAGATCGCGCAACGGATCCCGGTGCGGATCACCGTCGACCCGGACCAGCCCGACGCCAAGCGTCTGCGCCCGGGGATGTCGGTGGTGGTCGGCATCGATACCCGCGCCGAGCATTCAAGCGACTAGGCTGCGGGTTACAGCCACCAGGCCAGCACCAGCGGCAACCAGACGAACGACAGAATCGTCGAGCACATCACCAGGTTGGCGACCTCTTCAGGTGAGCGCTTGGCGCGCACGGCCAGCAGGTAGTTGAACACTGCCACCGGCATCGACGATTGCAACACCAGGATGGCCTTGGCCATGGTTTCCAGGTCAAGCAGCTCACCCACTGCCCAGCCAACCGCGCCACCCAGGACGATCCGCAGGCCGCCCAGCAGCATGCCCTTGCCGACCTGCTGCAGGCGGATGCTGGCCAGCGACACACCGAGGGTCAGCAGCATCAACGGGATGGTCATGCCGCCCAGCAGATTGACAGTATTGGCCAGCCACTTGGGCAATTCCCATTGCAGAAAGATGATCGGCATGGCCCCCGCCAGGCTGATCACGATCGGGTTGCGCAGCAGCGCCTTGAACGAGCTGGCGCCGCCAGCCACGGCAATGCCCACGGTAAACTGGAAGATCGACAAGGTCAGAAAGAACGCCACCGCCAGCGCCAGGCCATGCTCGCCAAAGGCGTACAGGCTGATTGGCAGGCCCATGTTGCCGGTGTTGGGATACATGAACGCCGGCAACAAGACGCGCCAGTGCAGGCCAGACAAGCGACTGACCAGCAGCCCGACCAAGGCCATGCCAGCCATGCACAGCACGCAGGCCAACGCCATATTGGTAAAGGCCGACTGGTCCAGTTTGGTCCGACTCAAGGTCGACAGCACCAAGGCTGGGGTGCCGATGTTCATCACCAGCCGGGCGATGAATTCGGTGGGGTAGTCGATACCGCTGCGGGCCCAGCCGTAGCCAATGCCCGCGACGATAAACACCGGTGCCAGAACAGCGAACAACGAAGCCAGCATGCCTTGCCCTCAACGGCGATCAGTGCCGATCGCCTGGAAAAGATCCCAGTATGCCCCAGCTGCCCCGCGCCCGGCGTTCTGGCGTTGATAAAAGCGCTAGCAGGTCAGCGTCAATCAGAGCATGCCCATCGCCGCACGCAGGGCCAGCAGATAGGTGTCTACACCAAATCCACAGATCTGCCCGCGCACCACTTCGGCGAATACCGAGTGATGCCGGAACGCCTCGCGGGCATGGATGTTCGACATGTGCACTTCCACCACCGGCACTTCCAGAATCGCCAGCGCATCGCGAATGCCGTAGCTGTAGTGGGTCCAGGCCCCGGCATTGATCAGCACCGCATCGACCCGCTCTTCGTAGGCCTGGTGAATACGCTCGCACATCGCCCCTTCGTAGTTGCTCTGGAAGCTCTCGATGCGCGCGCCGAGTTCCTCACCCAGCGCCTGCAAGGCCTGATCGATGTCTGCCAGCGTGGCCGTGCCGTACTGGCGTGGGTCACGTTTGCCGAACATGTTGTGGTTGATGCCGTGCAGCATCAGGATATTGACGCTCATGGCGCTACTCGAGGGGGATGGTCAGTTGGTTGATCACAGCGCGCGTCTCAGGCCGCACCCCGCGCCACCAGGCAAACGCCTCTGCCGCCTGCTCGACCAGCATACCGACGCCGTCCGCCAGGTTCGGCACGCCCTGCTCGCGGGCCAGCCGCAGGAATGGCGTGAGGCCTTTGCCGTAGGCCAGCTCGTAGGCCAGCTGGGCACCGTTCAATACGTCAGCAGGCACCGGCGGCAGCTCGCCGCTGAGGCTGGCCGAGGTGGCATTGATTACGATATCGAAGGTCTCGCCCTGCAGCTCTTCGTAACGGCTGATGCGCAGCAGCGGGTGGTCGACTTCGTTGCGCAGCGCCACGGCCTTGGACATATCGCGGTTGACGATGACCAGCTCCAACGGCGTTGCCTGCAGAAACGGCAGCAGCGCACCACGCACCGCACCACCGGCGCCGAGCAACAGCACGCGGCGGTTGCGCAGCGGCTGGCCAAGGTTGCTTTCGATGTCGCGCAGCAAGCCGATGCCATCGAAGTTTTCCGCAACGATGCGCCCGTCTTCGAACTTCAGCGCGTTGGCGGCACCGGCCAACTGGGCGCGCTCGCTGCGCCGGTCGGCCAGCTCGAACGCGCGCAGCTTGAACGGCGCGGTGATGTTCATGCCCAACCCGCCCGACTCGCGAAAGCCCAGTACCTGCGCTTCGAAGCCGTCGAGTTCGCCTTCGATGGCGCCGTATTCAAGTACCTGCTCGCTGACCTGGGCAAACAGGCCGTGAATCAGCGGCGACTTGGTGTGATTGATCGGCCGCCCGATCACTGCATAGCGGTCAGTCATGCTGCATCTCCGTGGCTGAACAAGACCCCATCTGCCTGCATCGCAGCGATCTGTTCAGGGCTGAAACCAAGCCCGGCGGCGATTTCGGCGTTGTGCTGGCCGAGGTCCGGGGCGACCTGGTGAATGGTGGTATCGCAGTCCGAAAAGCGGAACGGCAGGTTGGGCAGGCGCAAGGTGCCGTAGCGCGGGTGCTCCTGCTCGATGACCATGTTGCGGGCTTTGATCTGCGGGTCGGCGAGCACCTCGTCGATGCGCTGGACCTTGGCGCTGGGGATGTCGATGCTGTCGAGCAAGGCGAGGATATCCGCCACCTGCCGCGCGCCGACCCACTCGCGCACCACCGCCAGAATGTCCTCGCGATTAGCGTTGCGCCCGTTCAGGCTGTGGAAGCGGCTGTCACTGCCAAAGCCGCTCGGGCCGCCGTTGGCTTCGAGCATGGCGGCGAAGCGCTGCCAGGCGTCGTCCACCTGCGCGGCGATCACCAGGTCACCATCGGCGGCACGGAACACCCCGTACAGGGTCGACGTCGGCATGTCATGCCCGGTCTGCTCGGGCAGCACGGTGCCGTCGGACAGCGTGTAGCACTGCACGGCGTATTCGTGCATCGACACCAGCGTGTCGTAGAGGGCCATGTCGATATGCTGGCCGCGGCCACTGCTGACCCGGCCCAACAACGCCGCGTTGATTGCAGCTACGGCATGAATGCCGGTGTACATGTCACCCAGCGAAATACGCAGCAACGGCGGCGCCTCGCCGGGTACGCCGACCATCTGCATGATGCCGCTCTTGGCTTCGGCAATCAGGCCGAAGCCTGCGCGGTGCGCATCAGGCCCGGTGTGGCCATAGGCCGAGATCGAGCAATAGACCAGCCGCGGGTTGCGCGCCGACAGCTCGCTGTAGCCCAGACCGAGCTTTTCCAGTGCACCGGGCCGGTAGTTTTCGATGAAGACGTCGGCCGAGTCGGTCAGGCGCTGCATGAAGGCCTTGCTGCGCGGGTCGCGCATGTTGACGCTGACGCCCTGCTTGCCCATGTTCAGCTGCAGAAAGTAACCGCTCTGCTGCTCGTCCAGGGTGAAGGCATGCTGGCGGCCCGCGTCACCTGTGCCTGGGCGCTCGACCTTGATCACTTCGGCGCCCAGCGCAGCCAGGCAGCGGCCAACGTAAGGGCCGGCGAGAAAGTGGCTGTAATCGATGACGCGAATGCCCGCGAGTGGTAATGCCTGACTCATGCCTGCGCCCTCCTTGGGACCATCAACCGGTGCTCGCCACGCTGCACCACTTCGCCGTGCTGGTTGATCAGCTCCGACGGCAAGACCACGATGCCCCAGCCTGGGCGGCTCTTGCTTGCGCGCATCGAGCCGACGCGCATGCGCACGTGGAGCACGTCGTTGACCTTGATCGGCAGGAGGAAGTCCCAGGTCCAGCCCAGCGACATGCCGGGCACGAAGCGGTATTCGCATTGGGTCTTGAGGCCGTCGGCAATCGACAGGCCGAACAAGCCATGGGCAACCAGGCAGCCAAAGTGGCTGGCGTTGGCGTAAGCCTCGTCGACATGGACCGGGGTGTGATCACCGGTAAGGTCGGCATAGGCCAGAATGCGCTCGCGGGTCACGGTATAGCTTGGGCTGATGCACTCGTCGCCTTCACGGGCATCGTCCCAGAATTTTTCCACTATGTTCATGCTTGCTCCTGTGCACGTGGGTCAATCGCCAATGCCTGGGCTACGCAGCTGACCGGCCGGGCCTGAATCAGCTCGATCGCCAGGCCATCCGGCAGGCGGAACCAGTTGAAGCCTTGCGGCAATGGCGTGACGCCGAAGCGCTGCGCAGCAGCCAGGCTGGCCTCGAGGTCTTCGCACATGATGCCCAGGTGGGCCATGCGCCCTTCCGGGCCGGCAAAATCCGGCTGATGGATGAACTGCAAACCGCCCAGGGTCCAGTACTGCGCAGGCTGCTCGAGGCTGCCCTGGACTTCACGCATGGTCATGCCGCACACCTCGCTGAAAAAGCCGATGTGCCAGTGGATGTCCTTGACGAAGAATGCAACGTGTTCGAGGTAGGCTTTGGCAGTCACTTGAAGTCCCTCTTTTGATAGTCGGCCATGGCGCGTTCGATGCCTTTGATGCAGGCCACCAGGGTCGCGTTGACCGGCGTGGGCACGCCATGGCGCTGGCCCCAGCGCACGACGGAGCCGTTGATGAAGTCGATTTCGGTGATCGAGCCTTTTTCCAGGCTCTGCAGCATCGAGGTGCGAAAACTCGCCGGCAGGCCTTCGGCAGCCAGTTGCCAGGCAGCTTCTGGGCTGGTCAGGCTGAGGCGGATACCGGCCCGCTCGGCGACCGTGATGGCTTCGGCCACCGCTGCCTTGGCCGTGCTCTCGAGCAGCGGTTCGCTGTACAGCTGGCCATAGCTCAGCATGGTGATGCCGCTGAGCGCGCCGGTGGCGACGTTGACCAACAGCTTGTCCCACATGGTGCCGAGGATGTTGTCGCTGACACTGGTGGCCAGCCCGGCGCCGTTGAAGGCGTCGGCAATGGCTTGCACCCGTGGCGTCAACTGGCCATCGAGCTCGCCGATAAAGGTCTGCTTGCCGGCTACCCCGGCGCGGATCGAGCCGGGCGCCAGCAGCACGCCACCGACGTAGGTCTTGCCGGCCAATACCCGCTCGCGACCGACCGCCTCGGCCAGAATGTCCTCGTGACCCAGGCCGTTCTGCAGTGACAGCACCAGCGTCTGCGGGCCGATCAAGGCAGTGGCGCCGGCAATCGCTTCAGCGGTATGGAACGACTTGACCAGCACCACCACCAGATCGGCCGCGCCGATCTCTTCGGCATCGACGCTGGCGTTGACCCGCACGTGGCGCTCGCCACGCTCATCGTTGACGTGCAGGCCGTGCTGGTTGATCGCAGCGACATGCGCCTGGCCGCGGTTCAACAACCAGGTTTCATGCCCCGCCTCGCTCAAGGCAGCGCCAATGGCGCAACCGAGGGCGCCGGCTCCAAGAATGCAGATTTTCACGTCGCAAGCCTCCTGTGCTTTGCGACTACATTAGGCAGGCGGGCTTATTTGGGCTATACAATGGCCTCAATAGCACTATTGAGAATTACAATAATGACCCCGTTGGATGCCCTGCCAGATCCCAAGCTGCTGCGCCTGTTCGATGTCCTCTACAACTGCCGCAGCGTGACCCGCGCCGCCGAGCAACTGGGCCAGAGCCAGCCGACCATCAGCATCTGGCTGGCACGCCTGCGCGAGCAACTGAACGACCCCTTATTTGTACGCACCCCCGGCGGCATGGCGCCCACGCCGCGGGCCGACCAGTTGATCGGGCCGTGCCGCGAGGTGCTCGAATCGCTGCGCCGACTGACTGCCTCGGAGCCACAATTCATCGCCGCGACCGCGCAGCGGCGTTTTCGCTTATGCGTCAGCGATGCCAGCCACATCACCTTGCTGCCGCGCATCCTCAATCATCTGCGCTCGCACGCGCCGGGCATCCGCCTGGAAGCGGCACGCATCGACGGCAATACCGAAAGCGCGCTGGAATCAGGCGAGGCCGACCTGGCCATTGGTTTTGTGCCCTGGCTGGGCGGCGGCATGTACCAGCAGGTGTTGTTCGAGCAGGACTGGGTGTGCCTGAGCAACCCCAAACATGCCACTGACGGCGAGCCCATGAGCATCACCCGCTACCGGACCGAGGGACACGTGCAAGTCAGTGCCGGCACCGGCCAGAAACTGCTCGAGGCGGCTCTGACCCGGGCCGGCATCGAGCGCCGGGTGATGCTTGAGCTGCCCGGTTTTCTCGGGCTGGGCATGGTGGTCGGCTCGACCGACCTGATCGCGACGCTCCCTCGGCATATCGGCCAGACACTGGCCGCCATGCATGGCCTGCAGATGACCGATTGCCCGCTTGCGGTCGACGGCTTCACGGTCAAGCAGCACTGGCACGCACGCTACCACCAGGATAGCGGCAATCGCTGGTTGCGCGAGTTGATTCGGCAGTTGTTTCAGCCGCCACGGCTGGCGGATGGCCACGCCTGATAGCGCGGGCTGCTGCATCAACACGCCGACCGTTGATCCTGCGGCGGATGGTCGCAGGGCCAGCCCCCTTGGCAAATCCAGGATAACGCTTAAAATCGCGCCTCCTTTTCGCCAGTCACCCTGCTACAGGCACCCTCGCTACCGGTCCGCAATGGCCCGGCCCAGCCTGCGCGGCAAAAAGGCACACATCTGCTGATTTCTTCTTGAGGTATGTATGTCTCCGCGTTTGCTGGCCATGGCGCTGGCGCCCCTGCTTGGGCTGTTCATCATGGCCCTGGGCAATGGTTTCATGTCTTCGTTGACCACACTGCAACTGGGTACGGCGGGCGAATCGGCGACGATGATCGGTATCGTCTCTTCGGCCTACTTCATCGGCCTGACCCTGGGCGCCCTGTTCAATGACCGGCTGATCCTGCGCATCGGCCACATCCGTGCCTACAGCAGCTTCGCCGCGCTGATCGCCGCCACCAGCCTGATGCAGGGTCTGTTCTACGACACCACCTGGTGGATGGCCATGCGCCTGATCAACGGCTGGGCTGCCGTCGGCGTGTTTCTGGTGATTGAAAGCTGGTTGCTGATGGCCGGCGACGCGAAGATCCGCGGGCGCCTGCTGGCCCTTTACATGATCGCCTTCTACGGTGCTGGCGTGCTGGCCCAGGCTGCGTTGGGCGAGATCACTGGCCTGGGCGCCAGCGCGCCATACATGGTCGCCGGCATGCTGGCAGCGCTGTCGGTGCTGCCGATCGTGATCCTGCCGCAGGTATCGCCGGTGCTCGATCAGGTCGAGCCGCTCAAACCCCGGCAACTGCTGGGCGTGGCCCCCACCGGGCTGGTCGGCTGCTTTGGTTCGGGCGTGGCAATCGCTGCGGTGTATACCTTGCTGCCGCTGTACTTGCAGCGCATCGGTCTGGCGGTGGGTGAAGTCGGCACCATGATGGCCTGGGTGATTCTCGGCGCCATGCTGCTGCAGTATCCGGTGGGGCGCTGGTCGGACCGCAAGGACCGCCAGGATGTGCTGATCACGCTGGCCGCGCTGTGCACCGTGCTGTCGCTGGTGATCGGCCTGCTGCCGGCCAACTCGGTGCTGTTGCCGGCAATGCTGTTCCTGCTCGGCGGCTGTGTGTTCGCGGTGTACCCGGTGTCGGTCAGCAGCGCTGCCGACCGCGCCCCGGCGGATGCGCTGGTGCCGATGATCCAGGGCCTGCTGCTGATCAACTCGCTGGGCTCGGCAATGGCGCCGCTGGCGATTTCGCCGGTGATGACCTCGTACGGTGAAGTCGGCCTGTTCTGGGCCTTTGCCGTGATCAACCTGGCCATGGTCAGCTTCTTCCTCTGGCGCCGTGGCAAGCGCCCGGCACCGGAGCATCCCGCGCCGTTTGCTGCGAGCACCACGTTCTCGCCGAGTGGTGCCGAACTGCGGGTGACCGAAGAACTGCGCCATGCCGTGCAGGAGCACCCGTCGATGGCTGAAACCCAGGCGCCGGCGCCTGCTGCAGAACACGCCTGACCCGCGCCGGGGGCATGACCGCTCGTCGCCCGACGGGCACCCTGCCCCCGCTGGCGTGGCCGAACACATGACGATCATCCTTACAGGAGATTCACCATGGTTCGCTTCCGCCCGCTTCCGTTAGTTCTTGCCCTGTCGTTGGGCCTTGCTTCTACCGTCAGCATTGCTGCCACAGACATGAACAGCGGCAAGTCCACCACTGAACAGTCCTCTGGCGACCAACCGCGTGGCAGCACCGCCGGTGATGGCAGCAGCGTCAACAGCCCAGGCGGCAGCCCGGATAACGACAGCAGCGATACCGGAACCGACTCCGATGGCGCAGATGGCAAGACCCCTGGGCCAAGCGACTCGAGCAGTGCCGAACAAGACGATCATTGATTGCAGGGGCGCTGTGGGGAAACCTGCAGCGCCGCGCTTCAGTTCAATCAGCGCCAGTGGCGCTGTTCTTCGACTACCTGTTCATGCGCCTGGAACATCAGCGGCAGTTGCTCCTTGAGCATGTCCAGCCAGGTCCGCACCTTGGCATCCAGATAGTGCCGGGACGGATAGATCGCATAAATCTCCCGCTGCCGCAGACGATGTGGCGCCAATACCCGGCATAGCCGTCCCTGCTCGATGGCCCTGGTCGCGGAAAAATACGGAATCAAGCCAATCCCCATACCCAGCTCGGTAGCCTGCAACATGGCATCCGCGACGTTGGTCAGGAAGGTCTGCTGCGGTTGAATCACGCAGCTCTCGGCCGCTTGTTCAAATACCCAGTCCTCTTCGAACAATGGGTCGCCCATGCGCATGCACACATGCTGCTGCAGGTCCTCTGGTCGCTCGGGCACGCCGTGACGCGCCAGATAGTCAGGTGAGGCACAAAGGATGCTGTAGATGCCGCCCAGGGGGATGGCAATCAGCTGCGAATCCGGCAAGCCGCGGCCGATGGTGATGACCACGTCGTGGCCCTCATCGAGCGGATCGGGGTTGCGCTGCGACAGGGTCAGCTCCATCACCACTTCCGGGCAGGCCGCCTGATAGGCCGCCACCAGCGGCATCATCAGCAGGCCCAAGCCATGGGTGGAGTGCACCCGCAGCCGCCCGCGCGGGGTAAGGTGCGCGCCGCGCGCTTCGTCCATGGCCTCTTCACTGAGCAACAGGATCTGCCGCGCCCGCTCAAGGAAACGCTCGCCCGCCTCGCTCATGCGCAGGCGCCGGGTGGTGCGGTGCAGCAGGCGGGTCTGCAACTGGTTTTCAAGCTCGGCGACGATGCGTGAGACCTGGGCGGCAGAGATATCGAGGGCATTGGCGGCGCCCGCGAAACTGCCGCAATCGACTACCCGGGTGAAAGTCCGCATGGCATGCAGCATGTCCATGGAAGCGCGCTCCTGAAATTTAATTCGTACATCAAGAGCAGCAATCTATCACGTAGCAGGCCATTTATTGTGAATCGCCAAGCAATGCATCATGGCTCATACGTAAGAGGAGCTCATCATGAAAGCCGTTATCACAATTTTTGCCCTTCTCAGCTCAGTGGCTACCACCGTTGCCTACGCCGACCAGGGCAATCAACAACCAGTACCCGCAGCGGTTGAGCAATACCACTACGGCATGCCGTTGGACGTTGCCAAGGTGATTTCCATTACCCCGGCAAGCGACATCGAAGACTGCAAGGTGGGCACCGCGCGGATGGCCTATCTGGACCAGCAAGGCCAGCGCCACGACATCAGCTTCCGCGAGATGGGTAACTGCTCGCAGATGTAATCGATCAGGCCCCGGCCAGCAGTTGAGTAATCCACTCGACCTGCTTGCTGAACAGCCGGGCCTTGGCCTGCGGCACCTCTTGCGCATGCTCGAAGTGCGCCAGGGTCTGCTGGCGCTGACGCAGCACGCGGCGCCACTTGCCCAGAAACGCCTCGCTGCGCTGCTCCATCAAGCGCGGGCCAAACAATAGCTGCTGCGGCGTGTAGGCCACGTCAGCAGCCGGCACGGCAACGATGATCTCGTAGTCGAAGCGGTTCTCGCGCAGGACCTCTTCATGCTCGATGCGGTAACCGTTGTTCATCAGCCAGGTGCGCAGCTCCTGCTCGCCACCGTTGGGCTGCATGATCAACCGCTCGCTGCCAGCCAGGTGATTCTTGCCGCGCTCGAATATCTCGCACATGGTCTCGCCGCCCATACCGCACAAGCTGACCACATCGATCCGGTCACCCGCTTCGATCGCTGCCAGGCCATCCGCCAGGCGCACGGCGATACGCTGCTCCAGGCCATTTTTACGCACCTTGCGCTGCGCCGAGTGAAACGGCGTCTGCGCCACTTCGCCAGCCACGGCAAACTCGATCGCCCCGCGCAGCATCAACGCCACCGGCAGGTAACCGTGGTCCGAGCCAATATCCGCCAGCCGCGCTGATGCCGGCACGTTCGCCGCGACCCGTTCCAGGCGTTGCGACAGTGTGTGTTCGTTCAAGCCCTGTTCCTTCTGCATAACCGAGGCTGTGCGCTCGGCCAAATGGCCGCGATTCTGACCGGCAATGCCTACTATTTCAATTTCAATGGCCCAGCGGCGGCTCGACCGGCCCGGCTCGCTCACGTAGGCTTGCGCCTTTCCTCCCGTGCTAGGCATCTATTCCCATGGCAAATGCAGACATTACCTTCATTCCAGACCCAGACCCGGAGTCGATCTCGTCCGACGTGACCGGCTTCGGCAATTTGCTGGTGAGCACGCAGATCCCGACCCGGGCAGACGGCAGCCTGGAGCTGGGCGGGATTGTCGAGCAAAGCGAATGCACTCTGCAGGCGCTGAAAACTGCCCTGGAGCGCGCTGGCAGTTCCATGGACCGTGTGCTGCACTTGACCATCTACCTCACCGACATGGCTGACCGGCCTGCATTCAACGAGGTCTACCAGCGCTTCTTCAGCCAGCCATGGCCGGTCCGGGCCGCCGTTGGCGTGGCCGCACTGGCAGTTGAAGGCAAGCGCGTAGAAGTAACCGCAATGGCCGCCAAAGCCTGACGCGATCCCCCTGTAGGAGCGGCCTTGTGTCGCGAAAGGGGCGCGTAGCGGCCCCGGCGATTTTGCGGCGTGGCGCAGATCCTGGGGCCGCTACGCAGCCCTTTCGCGACACAAGGCCGCTCCTACGGAGACCGCGTAAGCCGCACTTTTATCACCGTTTCAAGCTGCAGGAAGCCCCATGCGTCGCCATTTCACCGTTCTACTGCCAACCCTCGGCCTGTGCAGCCTGGCCCATGCCGAGCCTGCAACCACCTTCAACCTGCTCGACCCGGTGGTAGTCACGGGCACCTATGCACCCAACCAGAGCTTCGACCTGCCCTACTCCATCGACACAGTGGAACGCGCGCAGATCGCTGATGGCCAGTTGGGGGTCAATTTGTCCGAGGCGCTCAATCGCGTGCCCGGGCTGGTGGTGCAGAACCGTCAGAACTACGCCCAGGACCTGCAGATATCTTCTCGCGGGTATGGCGCTCGATCGGCATTTGGCATTCGCGGGATCAAGCTGCTCAGCGATGGAATCCCGGCAAGTACGCCCGATGGCCAGGGCCAGGCAGCCTCGCTCAACCTCGATGTGGCCGAGCGCATCGAAGTGCTGCGCGGCCCTGCGTCGGCGATCTACGGCAGCAATGCCGGCGGCGTGATCCAGATGTTCTCCCGCGATGGCGCCGGGGCGCCCAAAGTCGGCGTCGACACCACCTTTGGCAGCGATGGCTTCAACAAGAACCATGTCTACGGCGAGGGTGGCAATGACTATGCCGGGTTCGTCCTCGATGCTTCTCGCTTGGACACCGATGGCTACCGCGACCACAGTGCGGCCCGGCGCGACCAGACCTTTGCCAAGGTGCATGTACGCCCCGATGAAGACAGCCGCCTGGCACTGATCATCAGCACTTTGGAGCAGAACGGCACGCAGGACCCGCTGGGGCAGACCTGGCAAGGTTACAAGGCTGATCCGCGCTCAGTGAGCAGCCGCGCCGAAGAATACAACACGCGCAAAAGCATCCATCACCAGCAAGTGGGGATGAATTACGAGCGTTATTTCGGTGACGCGACCTTGCAGTTCAATCTGTATGCGGGCAAGCGCAGTGTGATTCAGTATCTGTCGATCCCCCGAGGCACAGCGCCCAACAACCGCGGCGGTGGCGTGGTCGATTTCGACCGGGAGTTCCACGGTGGCACCTTGCGCTGGATTCAACCGGTCGAAGTCGCCTACGGTGCCCTGACTCTCACTGCCGGCGCCGATTACGACCGCAGCACGGACGACCGCCGCGGCTTCCAGAACTTCAGCGGCGCCACCCTGGGCGTCAAAGGTGAACTGCGTCGCGACGAGAAGGACACCGCCACCAGCCTCGACCCTTATCTACAAGCCCACTGGGAACTCGACCGCTGGACCGTGGACGCTGGCGTGCGCCGCAGCAGCATGGAAATGGAGGTCAACGACAAGTACCTGGCCAATGGCGATTCCAGCGGCTCGAAAAAGTATCAACGCACCACGCCGACACTGTCGGTGATGTACGCCTTCACCCCTGAGCTGCACGGCTACGTCAGCGCTGGCAAGGCGTTCGAGACCCCGACGCAGGCCGAGATGGCCTATGCGCCAGGTGCCGTGGAAGGCTTCAACTTCGGCCTCAAACCCGCGACCAGCACCCAGTACGAGATCGGCCTTAAAGCCCGTCCAGACGACCGCACCCGGATCAACCTGGCGCTGTTCGAGATTCAGACCGAAGACGAAGTGGTGGTATTTGCTTCAAGCAACGGTCGCACCAGTTACCAAAACGCCGGCCAGACACTGCGACGCGGCCTGGAGCTTGGTGTGCAACGGGAGCTGAGCGAACAATGGCAGGCAAACGTCGCCTACACGCTGCTTGATGCAACCTATGACGAATCCGTCAGCCAAGGCAGCAGCACCATCGAGAAAGGCAACAATTTGCCTGGCGTACCGCGCAGCAGTCTATTTGCCGAGCTCGTGTGGAAACCGCATCCAGGGATCAGCATGGGCCTTGAGGGCCAATATCGCAGCAAAGTCTACGTTGAGGACAGCAATCAACAGACCGCTGCGCCGGCCTATACCGTATTCAACTGGCGCACGCGCTTCGAGCAGAACCTTGGCCCATGGACCTTCCATCAACTGCTGCGGTTGGACAACCTGACCGATCGCCAATACGTCGGTTCGGTGATTGTCGGCGATGGTAACCAGCGCTACTACGAAGCAGCCCCCGGTCGCTCCTGGTACGCCGGCGCCGGCATGGAATACCAGTTCTGACCCCTGCCCCGGCTGCAGCAGCCTCGATCCAGGCCGCGGCAGCCGGAGTCAGCCTCAACCAAGCACTCGATCGATAGTCAACGGGAACTCACGCATCCGCTTGCCAGTGGCGTGATACACCGCATTGGCCACCGCCGACGGCACCCCGACGATACCGATCTCACCGACGCCCTTGGAGCCGAGGGCGTTGACGATCTCGTCCGGTTCGTCCACGAACAGCACGTCGATGTCGGCGAAATCCGCCTGTACCGGAATGTGGTACTCCGCCAGGTTGTGGTTCATGTAGCGGCCCAGCTCATGGTCGATCAAGGTCTCTTCATGCAGCGCCATGCTGACACCCCAGACCACCCCACCGAGAATCTGGCTGCGGGCCATCTTCGGATTGATCACCCGCCCCGCTGCAATCGCGCTGACCACCCGGCCAAGACGCACCGTACCGAGCTCTTCATCGACCCGCACCTCAACGAATACCGCTGAGTGCGTTGCCGTTGCATAGCCGTCACGGCGGGCATCGGGCTCGCACACCACCTTCGCCTCCAGGCCACTGCGCGGCAGTATTTCGCCCAGCGGATAACGGCGGCGACCAACATGCAGTTCACCCTCACTGATAACCATGTCCTCAGCCGGATGACCGGACAGCTCCGGGTAGCAGCTGCGCGCTGCCATCAGCAGTTTGCCGCGCAGCACTTCACAGGCCTGGCGCACCGCTGAACCGACCGACGACACGGTGAACGAGCCCCCCTGCAACGGTGCGGTCGGCAGCGCCGAATCCCCCAGCAGAAAGGTCACCTCAGCCGGCGCCATGCCCATCGCGTCGGCGGCGATCTGGGTCATCACGGTATAGGTGCCGGTGCCGATATCGGTGGTCGCGCTGCTCACCACCAACTGGCCGTGGGCATCGAGGCGCGCACGGGCGCTGGCTTTCATCTGCATCGCTTCCCAGACCCCGCCGGCCATGCCCCAGCCGATCAGCTCATGGCCTTCGCGCATGCTGCGTGGCTGCGGATTGCGCGCGGCCCAGCCAAAGCGTTCGGCACCTTGGCTATAGCAGTCCAGCAGAGCTTTGCTGGAATACGGTTTACCTTCGTTGCCGTTGCTCTCGGCAAAGTTCTGCCGGCGTAACTCGACCGGGTCCATGCCCAGTTCCACCGCCAGCTCGTCCATCGCACATTCCAGGCCAATCAAGCCCAGCGCCGCGCCAGGCGCACGCATGTCCAGCGGCGTGTAGACATCCAGCGGCACCAGGCGGTAGTCCATGGCCACGTTGTCACACTGGTAGAGCATGCCGCTCCACTCGACCACGTGCTCGCTGAAGTCTTCGAAGCGCGAGGTCTGGCCGGTAGCGGCGTGATGGATCGCCTGCAGCTTGCCCTGCGCGTCAGCGGCCAGGCGCAACTGCTGCACAGTGCGTGGGCGGTAGCCGAAGGTGAACATTTGCTGGCGCGTCAGAGTGACGCGCACTGAGCGCTGCAGTTGCAGCGCCGCCATCACGGCCAGTGGCAACTGATACTGCGGGCGCAAACCAGAGCCGAACGCGCCGCCGACATAGGCCGCGAATACTCGCAGTTTCTCCTTGGGCAGGCCGAACACGCTGTGCAGATAATCACGGCAATTCTGCGTGCCTTGGGTCTTGTCGTGGACTTCCAGATTGCCGCCTGGGTGGTAGATGACCGTGGACGCGTGCGGCTCCATCGGGTTGTGATGCTCGATCGGGGTACTGTAAGTAGCATCGACCCGCACCTGTGCAGCGTCATAGGCTTGCTGGAAGTCGCCGCGGGGTTTGGGAAGCTCAGCCGGCGCGGGATGGGCCTGCCCGGCGAGCAGATCGGTCTGATGGGCCTCGGTTTCGTATTCGATGCGCACCAGCGTGCCGGCATGCCGGGCCAGTTCGAGGTTGTCGGCGACGACCAGTGCCAGCGGCTGACCGCTGTAGAGCACACGGTCGTTGTATAGCGGGCGAAACGGCGAGCCATCGGCCGAATCAGCGTCTTCGTACTGCTCGTCTTCGCCCGCCAGCTTTGGCCGGTTCTGATGGTGCAGCACCGCCACCACGCCTGGCAGGCGCAATGCTGCCTCGCAGTCGATATGACGCACGCGGCCGCGGGCGATGGTGCTCGAGACCACGCTGCCGTGGAGCAAATCAGGGGTGGGGTATTCGGCCGCGTAACGGGCCTGACCGGTGACCTTGGCCGGGCCGTCGACGCGGTCCATGGGCTGGCCGCTAACGGGTTTCAAGGTATTCATCAGGCAACTCCTGTTGCGGCAGCTTCGGTGAAGGCGCGGACGATGGCCGCGTGGGCCAGCTTGATCTTGAAGGCGTTGTGCGCCAGTGGCTGGGCATCGGCCAGGAGCATGTCCGCCGCAGCGGCGAAGCTCTCGCCGGTGGCAGCGCGGCCCTGCAGCATCTGCTCCACCGCTGGGTTGCGCCAAGGCTTGTGGGCGACGCCGCCAAGCGCCAGCCGGGCGCTGACGATCTTGTCGCCGTCCAGTTCCAGCGCGGCAGCAACCGAGACCAGCGCAAACGCATAGGAGGCCCGATCACGCACCTTGAGGTAGTGGCTGTGCAGGCTGAACTGCGGCGCCGGCAGCTCGATGGCGGTGATCAGTTCATCGTCGGCCAGTTGGTTGTCGCGCTGCGGGCTGTCACCCGGCAGGCGGTGGAAGTCGGCAAAGTCGATCTGGCGCACGCCAGCCTTGCCCTGCACATGTACCCGCGCCTCAAGCGCTGCCAGCGCCACACACATGTCCGAGGGGTGCACCGCAACGCAGCTGTCACTGGCGCCGAGAATCGCATGGATGCGGTTGAGGCCATCACGGGCTGGGCAGCCCGAGCCAGGTTCGCGCTTGTTGCACGGCGTGCCGGCGTCATAGAAGTAGTAGCAACGGGTGCGCTGCAGCAGGTTGCCACCAGTGCTGGCCATGTTGCGCAGCTGCGGCGAAGCACCGGCCAGGATCGCCTGGCTGAGCAGCGGATAGGCCTGTTCGACGAGGGGATGCCAGGCCAGGTCGGCGTTGCTTACCAGCGCACCGACCAGCAGCCCGCCCGCCTCGGTTTCGCTGATCTGGTCCAGCGGCAGGCCGGTGATGTCGATCAGATGTTCGGGCTGGTCGAGGTTTTCTTTCATCAGGTCGAGCAGGTTGGTGCCGCCAGCGATAAACCGCGCCTGTGGGCCGGTCAGGGCCAAAGCGGCGTCGATGCTGGTGGGCTTGCTGTACTGGAACGGAGTCATGGCCGCGGCCCTCCATGAATCAACGGCAAGGTCGCTTCCACGGCATCGAGAATATTGCTGTAGGCACCGCAGCGGCACAGGTTGCCACTCATGGCTTCCTTGATATCGTCACGGCTGCGCACGCGGCCTTCGTTGGCCATGCCCAGCGCCGAGCAGATCTGCCCGGGGGTGCAGTAGCCGCACTGGAAGGCATCATGCTCGATGAAGGCTTGTTGCAGCGGGTGCAGGCTGTCGCCGTCTGCGACCCCTTCGATGGTGGTCAGCTGGTCGCCATCGCACATGATCGCCAGGGTCAGGCAGGCGTTGACCCGGCGGCCATTGCGCAGCACCGTGCAGGCACCGCACTGGCCGTGGTCGCAGCCTTTCTTGGTACCGGTCAGGTCGAGCTGCTCGCGCAGCAGGTCAAGCAAGGTGGTCCAGGGCTGCACCTGCAGCTGCCGGGGCGTTCCGTTCAAGGTCAGGCTGATGGCCTGGCCGCTAGGGTCGGTCGGGGTGTCGCTCATGGTCGGGGCCTCATCACGGTCGGTCGGGCTATGTTTTCAGGTACGACCGGGTGGCAAGCGCAGGCGTTCAAGCTAATTGACCAGTACCGACTCACCATCGGGCAGTGCGCAGGTGCCGCGTGAGCGTTTCACCGTTACAATGCCCGCCTAAACCGTGACAGCCCGAAAAAATAAAGCCATGTCCTTGCCCAAGAATCACCTGGAACTGCTCAGCCCTGCCCGCGACGTGGCGATTGCCCGCGAAGCCATCCTGCACGGCGCTGACGCCATCTATATCGGCGGCCCGAGCTTCGGCGCGCGGCACAACGCCTGCAATGAAGTCAGCGAGATCGCCGAACTGGTCGAGTTCGCCCGGCGCTACCACGCGCGGGTGTTCACCACCATCAACACCATCCTCCATGACAACGAGCTGGAGCCAGCGCGCAAGCTGATCCATCAGCTGTACGATGCCGGCGTCGATGCGTTGATCGTGCAGGACCTTGGGGTGATGGAGCTGGACATCCCGCCGATCGAGCTGCACGCCAGCACCCAGACCGACATCCGCACCCTGGCTCGGGCGCGTTTCCTCGATCAGGCCGGCTTCTCCCAGCTGGTGCTGGCGCGTGAACTCAACCTGCAAGAGATCCGCGCGATTGCCAGCGAAACCGATGCGGCCATCGAGTTCTTCATCCATGGCGCGCTGTGCGTGGCGTTCTCCGGCCAGTGCAATATCTCCCAGGCGCAGACCGGGCGCAGTGCCAACCGTGGCGACTGCTCGCAGGCCTGCCGCCTGCCGTACACGCTCAAGGATGATCAGGGCCGAGTAGTAGCGTTCGAGAAGCACCTGCTGTCGATGAAAGACAACAACCAGACCGCCAACCTCAGCGATCTGGTCGATGCCGGCGTGCGCTCGTTCAAGATCGAGGGCCGCTACAAGGACATGGGCTATGTGAAGAACATCACTGCCCATTACCGCAAAGAGCTCGATGCGATTCTGGAGAACCGCCCCGAGCTGGCGCGAGCTTCCAGTGGCCGCACCGAACACTTCTTCATGCCCGACCCGGACAAGACCTTCCACCGCGGCAGCACTGACTACTTCGTCAGCGACCGCAAGATCGACATCGGCGCGTTCGACTCGCCCACCTTCACCGGCCTGCCGGTAGGCGTGGTGGAAAAGGTCGGCAAGCGTGACATGCAGGTCGTCACCGAGGTGCCATTGAGCAACGGTGACGGCCTCAACGTGCTGGTCAAGCGCGAAGTGGTGGGTTTCCGCGCCAACATCGCCGAGCTCAAGGGCGAGTTCGAGGAAGACGGTGCACCGCGCTACCGTTACCGGGTCGAGCCCAACGAGATGCCGGATGGCATGTACCGGCTCAAGCCGAACCATCCGCTGTCGCGCAACCTCGATCACAACTGGCAGCAGGCCTTGCAGCGCACCTCCGCGGAGCGCCGGGTCGGCGTGGCCTGGCAGGCGCAACTGAGCGAGCAGCGTCTGCAGCTGACCGCCACCAGTGAAGAAGGCATCAGCGTCAGCGTCGCCCTCGACGGCCCGTTTGGCCCAGCCAACAAGCCGCAACAGGCGCTCGATCAACTGCATGACCTGCTCGGCCAACTGGGCACCACCCAGTACCACGCCAGCGCTATCGAGCTGGATGCACCGCAGGCGTTCTTCATCCCCAACTCGCAGCTCAAGGCTCTGCGCCGTGAGGCCATCGAGGCGCTGACCGCAGCACGGATCGCTGCCCACCCACGCGGTGCACGCAAGGCCGAAAGCAGTCCGCCGCCGGTGTATCCGGAATCGCACCTGTCGTTCCTGGCCAACGTCTACAACGAGAAGGCCCGGGCGTTTTATCACCGCCACGGTGTGCAGTTGATCGACGCCGCCTACGAGGCTCACGAAGAGCTGGGCGAAGTGCCGGTGATGATCACCAAGCACTGTTTGCGGTTCTCGTTCAACCTGTGCCCGAAACAGGCCAAAGGCGTGACCGGCGTACGCACCAAGGTCGCACCGATGCAATTGATCCAGGGCGACGAAGTGCTGACCTTGAAGTTCGATTGCAAGCCGTGTGAGATGCATGTTGTCGGCAAGATGCGCTCGCACATCATCGACCTGCCTTCGCCAGGCAGTGGCGGCGTGCAGCAGGTGGTTGGGCATATCAGCCCGGAAGACCTGCTCAAGACGATCATCCGCGCTCCGCACTGATCGGCCTGCCGCAGCGCTTTGTCAGCGCTGCGGCTCGCTGGGCAATCACCCCAGCGATTGCAGCCAAAACCTGGTACGTTAGTACGCAAAATATTCCTGTAAACGAGAATTGTTTCCAGATATGATCCCGCGCATCTTCCCCCTGCCAGGATCGTATCGTCCATGCGTCGTGCGTTCGTTTCCCTTTGTCTGCTCAATGTTATCTCCCCTGTGGCTTTGGCTGATGCCGACCCGGCCCAAACGGTCGAGCTGCAAGCCGTCAACATCGATGCCGCCAGCGAGCGCGAACGCGCCGATGGCCCTGTGATCGGCTACCGCGCCACCCGCTCGGCCAGCGCTACCCGCACCGACACCGCCCTGCACGAGACTCCGCAGTCAGTCAGCGTGGTGCCCAAGGACGTGCTTGAAGACACTGGCGCAACCCGCCTGCAGGACGCGCTGGATTACGCCGGCGGAGTGGGCCGGGCCAACAACTTCGGCGGCCAGGGCCTGACCACCGTCACCGTGCGCGGTTTCACCACGGGCGAGTACTATCGCAACGGCTTCCCGATCAACCGCGGCTACCCCAACGCGCCGGACGCCAACACCGTCGAGCGCCTGGAAGTACTGCGCGGCCCGGCCAGCAGCCTGTATGGCCGAGGCGATCCCGGCGGCACCTTCAACGTTGTCAGCAAACAGCCGTTGCCCGAATCCAAGGTGACCTTGGGCAGCCAGTTCGATGACCAGGGCATGCACCGGGCAACGCTCGACGCCACCGGCCCGCTCAGCGAAGACGGCAGCCTGGCCTATCGCCTGAACGTATTGGGCGAAGGCGGCGAGAGCTTCCGCGATGACGTTGACAGCGAACGCTATGACGTCGCCCCGGTACTCAGCTGGCAGGCCAACGACAGCACCAAGATCGTCTTCGAAGGCGATTTCATGCGCAACAACCACCCGCTCGACCGTGGTTTGACCCGCTATGACACCCAGCGCGGCAGCGCCTCGCGTGACACCAACGTCTGGGAGAAAGGCAGCGACAACCTGCTGCACAACGACAACAACATGGCCCAGCTGCGCTTTGAGCATCTGCTCAATGACAATTGGACCCTGGCTGGCGGTATGCAGTGGCTGGATGGGAGTTTGAAAGGGAATGCGGTTGAAGCCAATGGACCGCCTGCCGATGGACGCACCCTGCAGCGCAACTTCAACTACCGCAAGCTGGAGTGGACTGATCGTGACTACCAGCTCAATCTGACCGGCCACTTCGAAACCGCAGGCTTCGCTCACACCTTGCTGACAGGTGTTGAGTATGAGGACTATGACTACAAGTCGATTATTCAGCGGTCTTCAGCGGCGTACCCGATCGACATTTATAATCCGGTGCTCGGTCAGCCACGCCCTGCCATTAATCGCACCACAACCCATGACAAAGAGAATCTGAAGACTTGGTCGGCCTTCGTCCAAGATCAAGTCGCTTTGACCGAGCGCTTCAAAGTGCTGGCCGGGGTGCGTCTGGAACGCTTCGAGCACGAGTATGAAGATTACCTGAGCACCACTCGTGATTTCAGCAAGGCGGAAAACGCTGCCACTCCACGCCTGGGTGCGATCTACGACCTGACCGATACCGTAGCGGTCTACGCCAACACTGCCCGCTCGTTCAAGCCTAATAGCGGAGCAAGCCTCCAAGGTGGGGGTTTTGATCCAGAGAAGGGCAAATCCTACGAACTGGGCGTCAAGTGGGAGCCACTGGATCGTCAACTGAGCGTGGATGCGGCGATCTATCACATCGTTAAAGAGAACGTACTGGCCCGCGATCCCGCCGACCCCACTGGCACCTTCAGCATTGCCGCCGGGGAAGTACGCAGCCGTGGCCTGGACATCAACGTGGCCGGCAACCTGACGCCTGAGTGGCGGGTAATCGGCGGCTACGCCTACGTCGACGCTGAAGTCACCAAGGACACAACCCTGCCTACCGGCACCCGTCTGGCAAACATCCCGCGCAACAGCTTCAGCCTGCTCAACACCTACGAATTCCAGGACGGCCTGGCGAAAGGTTTCGGCATGGGCATGGGCGTCAAATACGTGGATGACCGCCAGGGTCAGACGGCCGCCAGCACCTACACCATGGAGCAATACACCGTGGTCGACCTGCTGAGCTTCTATCAATTGAACGAGCATGTGCGGCTGAATCTGGATGTGCGCAACGTGTTCAATAAAGGCTATGACGAAGGCGCGTTCAACCGCTACGCCTACCCAGGTGAGCCACGCACTGTGCAGGCCGGGGTTGCCTACACCTTCTGACGTTGATCAACCGCGCCCTGGCAGGCGCGGTGCCAAGCGTCCCTTTCAAGGTGTTCTAGAACCGCACTTGTCGTTGGATCGTCGGGGGCGCTACGCGCCCCTTTCGCGACACAAGGCCGCTCCTACATGGGCGGCGCCGTGAAAAGCTTTTCGCGCATAGACCAAAAATCATGGTGTACGCCGTCCTGTAGGAGCGGCCTTGTGTCGCGAAAGGGCTGCGCAGCGGCCCCAGCGATTTCAAATCAGAGAAAAATGCAGAAACCTTGAAAGGGATTGCACTTACAAACCCTTCTCCCGCGCCTCACGCAGGCGCCGCTCGATTTCTGCGGTCTGCTCATCCAGTTCCTTGATCGAAGTGGGCGTAATCACCTTGTCGATCGTTTCGGTGTCCGGGTCCGGCCGCTCCAGCGGTTTGCCCTCTACGCGCTGGCCTTGCTGGGCCTGCTCGGAGGACAGTGGACGTGGCACCTTGTCGCCGGTGTGTTGCGGGTCGTGGTCGGTCATGACGTGCTCCTTGAGATATCTACCTGTACTTCAGCAGATCGCACGCTGGCGCAAAAGTTTGATTGGGCCAAGGGTGAACGCACATTGGCGAACACTGCACGAAGCAGGCAACCAATCGGTTGCTCGGCAAGAAACACCTGCTCCAGGCACTGCTCGGCAGCCTCAAGGTGGCTGTGCAGGCGATGGCGTGTCTGGGTTTCGCCGCACAAGGCAAACAGTGTCGACTTGCCGGCGTCCTTGCCCAGGTCCTTGCCGGTGTCCGGGTCACAATCGCGCAGATCATCCTGCAGCTGGAACGCCTGGCCCAGCTCGCTGGCAAAGCGCTGCAAAGGCTGCCGCACGCCTTCATGGGCATGGCCGAGCAGGCAGGCCATGTCCATGATCGCGGCAAACAGCACGCCGGTCTTGAGCTGATTGGTCTCGGTGATCTGCTCGGCACTGCGCACTGTTGCACCGTCACGCAGGTCTTGCAGTTGGCCTTTGACCAGGCCGTGGGCACCGATGGTTTGCGACATGATCGCGATCAGGCGATTGCGCTGCTCCGGCTCGATCGTGTGTAGCGCCGCCACCACGCCAAAGGCGCGCGACAGCAAGGCAATGGCGGCAAGGATGGCCACGTCCTCGCCAAACGCCAGGTGCAGCGTGGGCCGGCCACGGCGCAGCGCGGCGTTGTCCATGCACGGCAAGTCATCGAGCACCAGCGAGGCGGCGTGCACCATCTCGATCGCACAGCCCAGATCCAGCGCTGCCGCTTTACAACCACCTAAGCTCTCGGCAGTCAGCAGCAACAGCAACGGGCGCAGGCGTTTGCCCGGCGCCAGGGCGCTTTCGCGCATGGCGGCGGCGAGCAGATCGCGTTCGTGACCGACCTCTGGCAGCAGCGCGCTGAGGCGGCTGTCCAGCTCTGCCCGCATGCGTGCAAGGTAAACGGCGAAGTCGGCGTCAGTGGCCGAGGTTGTGCGTGCGATAGTGGTCATCCTGGCCTCTTCGGTGGTGCGGTCTAGGCCGCGAGTTGACGGAACGACTATCAGGGGCCGTTGCCAGAACTGTACTGTTTCCCAGCATAGCTGTACAAAGCTACTAGCGTTGTACAAGGTAAGGCCATGATTTTCACCCAATGATTCACTGGCAGCGGAGCCGGAATGAAAAAAAGCGTGTTGAGCCAGCGCAAGGACGATCATCTTGACATCGTATTGGGCGCGGATAAAACCATCGCGCATGCCGATGCCGGCTGGGCCGCTGTCCGTTTCGAGCACTGCGCCCTGCCTGAACTGTGCCTCGACAGCATCGACCTGAGCAGCTCTTTGCTGGGTATGCCATTACGTGCGCCGCTGCTGATCAGCTCGATGACCGGTGGCGCCGAGCGCGCCACACGCATCAACCGCCATCTGGCCGAGGCTGCGCAGGCGCTGGGGATTGCCATGGGTGTCGGCTCGCAGCGGGTCAGCCTGCGCAGCGCCGACGACCAGGGCCTGACCCGCGAGCTACGCCGGCTGGCCCCTGATATCCCGCTGCTGGCCAACCTTGGCGCGGCGCAACTGCGCGAAGCCGACGGCCTGGATCTGGCCCGGCGCGCCGTCGAAATGCTCGAAGCCAGCGCCTTGATCATCCACCTCAACCCGCTGCAGGAAGCAGTGCAGCCCGAAGGTGACCGCGACTGGCGCGGCGTGCTGGCGCAGATTTCGGCGCTGACTGCAGCGCTGCCTGTGCCGGTGATCATCAAGGAAGTCGGCGCGGGGATCTCGCCAAGCGTGGCCCGCGACCTGCTCGAAGCCGGTGTGCAGGTGATCGACGTGGCCGGCACCGGCGGCACCAGCTGGGCAGCGGTTGAAGCCGAGCGTGCCAGCACCCACGCCGATCGCGCTGTGGCCATGGCTTTCGCGGACTGGGGCATTCCGACGCCGCTGTGTCTGCAGACATTGCGCCGGGCCTTGCCCAACAGCGTTCTGATTGCCTCCGGCGGTATTCGTGACGGCATCGATGCGGCCAAGGCGATCCGCCTCGGCGCTGATCTGGTCGGTCAGGCAGCCGGCGTGTTGCAGGCTGCCACCGAGTCCACCGAGGCGGTGGTCGAGCACTTCGAGATCATCATTCGTCAGCTGCGGGTCGCGTGCTTCTGCACCGGCTCGCGTGACCTGGCAGCGCTGCGTCGGGCGCGCTTGCTGGCGGCCGGGCTGGACCTGTCATGAGTCACTTTGCGGTGGTCGCCCCGCCCTACCCCAGCCATTTCCAGGCCTTGCAGGCGCTGGCCGGGGAGCTGGTCGAGCGCGGCCACCGCGTGAGTTTTTTTCACCAACCTGCCGCGCAGCGCTGGCTCAGCGACCCACGCATCGGCTTTGTCGCGGTAGGCCACGGGCGGCTTGCCAACGACCATCTTGAGCAGACCTTGCGCCTGGCCGCCATCCCCAGTGGGCCGATGCATCTGCGCCGTTTGATCGACCAGTTGGCGAGCACCAGCGCGATGCTCTGCGCCTGCCTGCCCGAGGCGCTCGCTGCGCAGCAGGTGGATGCCATGCTGTGTGACCAGATGGAACCGGCCGGGGCGCTGGCGGCGGAAGTGGCGGGTATTCCCTGGATATCCATCGCCTGCGCGCTGCCGATCAACCGCGAACCTGGCATACCCTTGCCGGTGATGCCGTTCGACTACGGCCAAAGCCGCTTCAAGCGGCGCCTGTACCGCGGCAGCACCGAGGTCTTCGACTGGTTGATGCAGCCACTGGGGCGCGTGCTGCGCCAGGCCTGCCGCGAACATGGCCTGGTCGAGCGTGAGGGTTTGCATGACTGGCTGTCGCCGCTGGCGCAAATCAGCCAGACCGTGCCCAGCTTTGATTTTCCGCGCCAGGCGTTGCCGGCGCACTTTCATGCAGTCGGGCCGCTGCGGGTGGCGGCGCAGCAGGACGCCGCCGACTGGCCCCTGGACCCGGCGCGGCCACTGGTGTTTGCCAGCCTGGGCACCCTGCAGGGCCATCGCTTCGACTTGTTCAGCAAGATCAGCCAGGCCTGCCAGGCGCTGGATGTGCAGCTGCTGATCGCCCACTGCGGCGGCCTCGATCACGCTCAGCAAGCGCAGCTGCTGCAACAGGGCGCTACCTTCGTAACCGACTTCGCGCCCCAGCAATGGGCGGTGCGCCGTGCCGACGTGGTCATCAGCCATGGCGGCCTGAATACCGTGCTGGATGCCATTGCCGCAGCCACGCCGCTGTTGGTCATGCCGATTGCATTCGATCAACCGGGCGTGGCGGCGCGGGTTGCCTATCATCGTCTGGGCGTGGCGCTGTCGCGGCGGGCCAGTGTCAGTGCCATCCGCAGCGCCCTCGCCCACCTGCTGCGCGAACCGCTGCCCAGGTTGACTGCGCTGCAACGCGAACTGGCCACGGCCGGTGGCGCGGCCAAGGCAGCGGACATCGTCGAGGCAGCGTTGCGCAGCCACCAACCGGTACTGGCAGAGAACCCACCATGCATTACGACCTGATCCTCGCCGGTGGCGGCCTGGCCAATGGCCTGATCGCCTGGCGCCTGAGCCAACTACGGCCTGAGCTGAAACTGCTTTGCCTGGAGCGTGATGCCAACCCTGGCGGCAACCATACCTGGTCGTTCCATGATGCCGACCTCACGCCCACCCAGCAGCGTTGGCTGGAGCCGTTGGTGGTCAAGCGCTGGCCGGCCTACCACGTGCACTTTCCGCACTTGTCGCGGCGCCTGGCCAGTGGCTATGCGAGCATCACCAGCGAGCGCTTTGCCGAGGTCATCACCCAGGCCCTGGGGCCGGCCCTGCGTACCGGCTGCGAGATCACCTCGCTTGCGCCGGAGCAGGTCACCCTGGCCAGCGGCGAAGTGCTGCAGGCGCGGGTCACCATCGATGGCCGTGGCGCCGAGGCCAGCCCGCACCGGGTGCTTGGCCGCCAGGCGTTTCTCGGCCAGGTGCTGCGGCTTGAGCAGCCCCACGGCTTGCAAGCACCGATCCTGATGGATGCCCGAGTCGCCCAGGGCAACGGCTACCGCTTTGTCTACGTGTTGCCGTTCAGCGCCGATACCCTGCTGATCGAGGACACCCACTACGTCGACCACAGCCCGCCGGTTGCAGCGCAGTTGCGCAGCAATATCGATGATTACGTGCTTCAGCACGGCTGGCAGGTCGCCGAGTGCCTGCGCGAAGAGCAAGGCGACTTGCCGATCACCCTGGCAGAAGACTTTCCGGCCTGGTGGGCGCAGCAGCATGGGCAGGTCTCATCAGGGCTGCGCGCCGGGCTGTGCCACTGTACGACCGGCTATTCGCTGCCGGAGGCCGTGCGCCTAGCGGACTGGCTCGCAACGCAGCCGTTCGACAGCAGCGCGCAGCTGCACCGGGCCATGGGCAGCTATCTGGCGCAGCGCTGGCGCGGCCAGGGCTTTTATCGGCTGCTCAATCGCATGCTGTTCCTGGCTGGTAGCGCGCAACAGCGCTGGCAGGTCATGCAGCGCTTCTACCGCTTGCCGGAAGGCTTGATCGCACGTTTTTATGCAGGCCAAAGCTCTGCGGCTGATCGTCTGCGCATTCTTTCGGGCAAACCGCCAGTCCCCGTCGGCCAGGCGCTACGGGCGGCGTTGCGCCATTCTCCACAGCATTTCAAGGAGCAGTCATGACCCAAGGCAAAACCGCGCTGGTGATTGGTGCCGGCCTCGGCGGCCTGGCATTGGCCATTCGCCTGCAAGCGGCCGGGATTCACACCACGTTGCTGGAGCGTCGCGACTTGCCGGGCGGGCGTGCCTACGTCTACCACGACCAGGGCTTTACCTTTGACGCCGGCCCCACAGTGATCACCGACCCGACCGCGATCGAAGCGCTGTTCGAGCTGGCCGGCAAGCCGATGGCCGACTACGTCGAGCTGCTACCGGTCGCGCCGTTCTACCGGCTGTGCTGGGAAGACGGCACGCAGTTCGACTACAGCAACGATCAAGCCGAGCTCGAGCAGCAGATCCACGCCATGGAGCCGGCCGATGTCGCCGGCTATCAGAGCTTTTTGAAGTACTCCCGAGCAGTCCTCGAAGAGGGCTATATCAAGCTTGGTGCGGTGCCGTTCCTGACCTTCCGCGACATGCTCCATGCCGGCCCGCAGCTGGCACGTTTGCAGGCCTGGCGCAGTGTCTACAGCATGGTCGGACAGTACATCCGCAACCCGCAGTTGCGCCAGGTGTTCTCCTTCCACGCCCTGCTGGTGGGCGGCAATCCATTCGCCACTTCGGCCATCTACACCTTGATCCACGCCCTGGAGCGTGAGTGGGGCGTGTGGTTTGCCAAAGGCGGCACCGGCGCGCTGGTCGAGGGCATGGCGCGGCTGTTCACCGACCTCGGTGGCACCCTCGAGCTGAACGCCGACGTGGTCAGCTTCGATACCCAGGGCGACCGCCTGATCGGTGCGCGCAGCCGCGACGGCCGCCACTGGACGGCTGATGCGATCGCCTCCAACGCCGACGTGGTGCATACCTACGCCGACCTGCTCGGCGCGCACCGGCGCGGCCAGTCCGAAGCACGCCGATTGAAAAGCAAGCGCTTCAGCAACTCGTTGTTCGTTGTGCATTTCGGCCTCAAGCGCCGGCAGCCGCAACTGCGTCACCATACTGTGTGCTTCGGCCCGCGCTACCGTGAGCTGGTGCAGGAAATCTTCAACGGCCCCAATCTGCCTGAAGACTTCTCGCTGTATCTGCACTCGCCCTGCGCGACCGACCCGGACATGGCGCCGGACGGTTGCTCCAGCCATTACGTGCTCGCGCCAGTGCCGCATTTGGGCAATGCGCCGGTCGACTGGGCGGTCGAAGGCCCACGCTATCAGGAGAAAATCCTCGATTACCTCGAGCGCTATTACATCCCCGGGCTGCGCGAAGACCTGGTCACCTGCCGCAGCTTCACTCCGATAGATTTTCGTGACGAACTCAACGCCCACCTGGGCTCGGCGTTCTCGCTGGAGCCGGTGTTGACCCAAAGTGCCTGGTTCCGCCCGCATAACCGTGATGCGCAGGTGAGCAACCTCTACCTGGTCGGCGCCGGCACCCACCCAGGCGCTGGCGTGCCGGGCGTGATCGGCTCGGCCAAGGCCACCGCAGGCTTGATGCTCGAGGATCTGCAGCGATGAATGGCGACGAGCAACTGCTCGCCCACGCCGAACACAGCATCGCCGTCGGCTCGAAAAGCTTCGCCGCAGCCTCGCGCCTGTTCGATCCGGTCACCCGCCGCAGCGCAGTGCTGTTGTACGCCTGGTGCCGCCACTGCGACGACGTGATCGACGGCCAGCAAGCCGGCCATCAAGCTAGCGTGCTGGAGACTGAGGAGGCCCGCCAGCGTTTGGCCGGCCTGTATCAGCAAACCGCAGCTGCCTGCGCCGATCAGCCGGTCACCGACCCCGCCTTTGCTGCACTGCGCGAAGTTGCCCGGCGCCATGGCGTACCGCAGGCAGAGGCGTTCGACCTGCTGGCGGGGTTTGAGCAGGACGTTGCCGGCCAGCGCTACCAGACGCTAGAGCAAACACTGGGTTATTGCTACCACGTGGCCGGCGTGGTCGGCCTGATGATGGCGCGGGTCATGGGCGTACGCGATGACGCCGTGCTCGATCGCGCCTGCGACCTTGGCTTGGCCATGCAACTGACCAATATTGCCCGGGATATCGTCGATGATGCCAAGGTTGGCCGCTGCTATCTGCCGCAAGCCTGGCTGGACGAGTTTGCGATCACTGCCGAACAGCTTGCCGAACCACGCCACCGTACTGCCGTGGCGCGCATGGGCACACGTCTGGTGCAGCAGGCAGAGCCCTACTATGCCAGCGCCCAGGCCGGTTTGAGTGCCCTGCCCTGGCGTTCAGCCTGGGCTGTGGCAACAGCGGGTTCGGTGTATCGGCGCATCGGCCTGAAGATTCTGGCGGCGGGTGATGCCGCCTGGGACGGGCGCCTGTCGACCAGCAAGGGGGAGAAACTCGCCGCCGTTGCCAGTGGCCTGTGGCAGGCCCTCAGCCGCGGCTGGCGTCGCTATCCGCCACGGGCGCTGCAGCTTTGGCAGCGTCCACTCGCTGCTCGCGCAACGGTCCACCGTGACGCGCACGCAGCTGCGCCTTCAACTGCTCAACCGTAGGCGAGTAGAGAAAACCAAACGACACGCAGCCGTCCTTGCCCTGCACCGCATGGTGCATCAGGTGAGCCTGGTACAGGCGCTTGAGGTAGCCATGGCGCGGCACGATCCGCAGCGGCCAGCGCCGGTGCACCAGGCCGTCATGGGCGATGAAGTAGAGCAGGCCATAGCCGGTCATGCCGGCACCGATCCACTGCAGTGGATACCAGCCGGCAGTGCCCAACGCGATCAGGGTGATGGCCAACCCGGCAAACACTACGGCGTACAGGTCGTTCTTTTCGAACACACCGTGGCGTGGCTCGTGATGCGAGCGGTGCCAGCCCCAGCCAAAGCCATGCATGATGTACTTGTGGGCCAGATAGGCAACGCCTTCCATGGCGGCAAGGGTGATCAGAAACGTCAGCAGACTGGTGAACATGGCGCGGCATCTCCTGGCAATGCCTGTGAGCATACAGCAAATGCCCCAGCGGATTGCAGCGGCATGCCGCCGCGCCAGCCGCCCGCTTACCAGGTCAGCACAGCCCCCAGGGCCAAGGTATCGGTGTCCTCGTTTTGCGCATTGCCGTCATGGCCATCGATGTCGAACTGGTTGTATTCGGCGACCAGTTTCAAGTTGGCATTGATCTCGCGAAACAGGGCAATGCCGCGGGTTTCATAGTCGGCGCCAGTGTTCACTGCACCGTTGCCGTCATCCTTGGTCTTGCCATACGACAGCGCCAGGCGGTTTTTGCCGAAGGTGTACGAGCCCTGCACCAGATAACCCTGGCTGTCGACCTCACGCAGGGTCGCCTCGCCAGCATTGTTGGTGAAGAACGGGTTGATGCCCTTGGCGCTGAAGCCCGAGCCTGTCAGCGAGAACGCACCCATCTTGGCTTGTACGCCGTAGCCAAGACCTTTGGAGGTCACCGAGTCAACGTTGCTGTCGGTGTTGTCGGAGGTCTGGTAACTGCCGTTGAGCCAGCTGTAGATCTTCGCGCCGCCCAGATCGAACTGGTAGGTGATCTCGCTCTCGGTGCGCGGATTCTCCTGATAGGCCTTGCCGACCGCGCTGTCGTCGTTGGTGTCGACCGGGTCCATTATCCCCACGGCCACGCGCAGGCCGTCCATTACCGGTGTGCGGTAGGTGATCTGCGAGGTCGGGAAAGGATAGGGATAGCCGCTGCCGATGTTGCCGAACGAGACCCCGCCGCCGTCAACCAGGCCAAGTGTGTCGCTGACCTGGCCGTAGCCAGTGAGCAGTTCATCGAGGAGGATGTTGGAGCGGGCAAACAAACCGAAGTCTTTGCCGATCAACACCTCGCCCCACTCCGGGTTGGCCACCGTGCCGTAGAACTGGCGGACATCGATGGCGGTGTCGGTGCCGTTGGTTTCACTGTCGTTGATGCTGACCCAGAACGAGGCACGCCCACCCAGCTTGAGATCGTCGATCTGGCGCGTCATGTTGAAACCAAGGGTATTGGGCAGAAAGCCCATTTTCACCCGTGACTGGCGCCGATCATATTGCTCGCCGGCGCGGTCGATATCGCTGTTGACGTAGAAGGCGTTGATGTAGCCGTCGGTGGAAAAGGTGGTCTGGTCCTTGTCGTAGAGCATGATCTCGGCCCCCGCCAACGGGGCCAAAGCCAGGCTGGCAAGGCCGCCAAGCAGCGGCAGGATACGGCGGTGGGAGTTGTTATTGTTGTTGTGCATGACGCGCTCCGCAATCGGTTGGACAGGTGTCCAGGCGATTATCGAAAGCGCACGCACGCGGCCCTACGCTGCCTTGGCGGCGATTGGCCAGTTCCTTGGCCGGTGCCGGGCGGCTTGCGCCTGCAAGCACTACGACCCGCTCCTTGGGGCGCACTCGGCTAAAGTGGCAGTAACTCATTCGCAAGGCGGGGTGCACAAAGCGGGTACATGGCACATTCATGCAGTCAGCTGCTGCAGATATGTCGATTGTGCAGGACATATTTGCATGGCAGGATCTTTTGATCCTCCAGTGCACTCCAGACTTCACTTGGAAAATCAATAACAAAGCAGGGAGATCGCGATGACCGCGCACGCTCGAATTTCATCCACCGATCATGTGCTGGCTGAAGTCCGCAATCAGATTGGCCACCTCACCTTGAATCGCCCGGCCGGGCTCAACGCGCTGACCCTGGACATGGTGCGCAGCCTGCAGCAGGCGCTCGACGCCTGGGCAGTCGACCCGCAGGTGCAGGCTGTGGTCCTGCGCGGTGAAGGGCCAAAAGGCTTCTGCGCCGGCGGTGATATCCGCTCGCTGTACGACAGCTTCAAGGCCGGCAGCAGCCTGCATGAAGAGTTCTTCGTCGAGGAGTACGCCCTCGACCTGCGCATCCATCACTACCCCAAACCGACCCTGGTGTTGATGGACGGCTTCACGCTGGGCGGCGGCATGGGCCTGGCCCAAGGCGCCGACCTGCGCGTGGTTACCGAGCGCAGCCGGCTGGGCATGCCGGAAACCGCCATCGGTTACTTCCCGGACGTCGGCGGCAGCTACTTCCTGTCCCGCGTGCCGGGCGAACTGGGCACCTACCTGGGCGTCAGCGGCTGCCAGATCCAGGCGGCCGATGCCTTGTATTGCGGCCTGGCCAACTGGTACCTGAGCAGCGACAAGCTTGCTCAGCTCGATCAGGCCCTGGACCAGCTCAGTTTCGGTCAGCATCCGCTCAAGGACCTGCAGGGCGCGCTGGCCCGCCTCGGCACCCAGGTACTGGCCGACGCGCCGCTGGCCAAGCTGCGCCCGGTGATCGACCACTACTTCGCCCAGGCCGACCTTGCCAGCATCATCGAACAACTGCGCACGGTGCGGATCGGCGACAGCCAGGCCTGGGCGCTGGCCACCGCCGACCTGCTGCAAAGCCGCTCGCCGCTGGCCATGGCCGTGACCCTGGAGATGCTCAGGCGCGGGCGCAAACTCGGCCTGGAGGCGTGCTTTGCCATGGAGCTGCACCTGGACCGGCAGTGGTTCGCCCATGGCGACATCATCGAGGGCGTGCGCGCCCTGATCATCGACAAGGACAAGCAGCCACGCTGGAACCCGCCGACCCTGGCAGAGCTGGCGCAGGCGCGGGTCGACCAATTCTTCGAAGGGCTGTGAGCCTGGGAGTACGCAGATGCAAGACCTGGAACTGAACGAAGAACAGATCATGATCCGCGACATGGCGCGCGATTTTGCCCGCGGCGAAATCGCCCCGCATGCCCAGGCCTGGGAAAAAGCCGCCTGGATCGACGACGGGGTGGTACGCAAGATGGGTGAGCTGGGCTTGCTTGGCATGGTCGTGCCGGAGCAGTTTGGCGGCAGTTTCACCGACTACGTGGCCTATGCCCTGGCGGTCGAGGAAATCTCGGCTGGCGACGGCGCGACCGGCGCCTTGATGAGTATTCACAACTCGGTAGGCTGCGGCCCGCTGCTGGCCTACGGTACGCCTGAGCAACAGCAGGCCTGGCTACCTCGGCTGGCCAGTGGCGAGGTCATCGGCTGTTTCTGCCTGACCGAACCTCAGGCCGGCTCAGAGGCGCACAACCTGCGCACCCGCGCCGAGCAAGTGGACGGTGAGTGGGTGCTCAACGGCGCCAAGCAGTTCGTCAGCAACGCCCGTCGCGCCGGGTTGGCGATCGTTTTTGCGGTGACCGATCCGGAGCTCGGCAAAAAAGGCCTGTCGGCGTTTCTGGTGCCGACCGACAATCCTGGTTTCAAGGTTGATCGCAGCGAGCACAAGATGGGTATCCGTGCTTCGGACACCTGCGCCGTGAGCCTGGACAACTGCCGCATCCCGGCCGCCAATATGCTCGGTGAGCGCGGCAAGGGCCTGGCCATTGCCCTGTCCAACCTCGAAGGCGGCCGCATCGGCATCGCCGCCCAGGCGCTGGGGATTGCCCGCGCCGCGTTCGAGGCCGCGCTGGTCTACTCGCGAGATCGCATCCAGTTCGGCAAGCCGATCAACGAGCACCAGAGCATCGCCAACCTGCTGGCCGACATGCAGGTCCAGGTCAACGCCACGCGCTTGTTGATCCTGCACGCCGCGCGTTTGCGCAGTGCGGGCAAGCCATGCCTTTCGGAGGCGTCACAGGCCAAGCTGTTCGCGTCGGAGATGGCCGAACGGGTGTGCTCGATGGCGATTCAGGTGCATGGCGGCTACGGCTACCTGGAAGACTATCCGGTGGAGCGCTATTACCGTGACGCACGCATCACGCAGATCTATGAAGGCTCCAGCGAGATTCAGCGGATGCTGATCGCGCGCGAGCTCAAGCACTATCCGCTGTAGCCCCGGCCCTCCTCCCGGACCTGCCTGAATGCAGGCCGCGACAGACCTCCACAGGCGCCGATTGAGGCGCCTGTTTTGTTAATAGCGAAATTTCCTACGCATCTATCAGACCACGTCTGATACAGCGTGCTGTTTCCTTGCCGACATGTCAGGTGTCTGGGCCTGAGCACTTTTTCTCACCCCGGATATCGAGTGGCGCCGCTTATTCAGGGGGCGTTGAAAGCACTAGGAGGAAAGTACATGTATCGGCTAAAGATCGCTGCAGTGATCCTGACAGTAGTAGCGCCCATGGCGAATGCCTGGAGCAACACCGTCGTGAGTGTGACGGTGAAGAATGAGACAACTTCCATTGCCACGTTTACCTACCAATATGCGTTTGGTTCCCTCGACCCTGCTCCGGGACCTATCAGCGAAAAATCTTCAACTCAATTCAAATTGAACAGTGCGTCCTCTTCTGCCTCTGGCCTGCGTTTTACCTATAAATCAGGTCGCAAAGAGTGCAAATTCGAAACATCTCACGTCTCATTACCTCTGGTGAAATGGGACAAAAAGGCAACGTCTGTCGGATCAACCCGGGCCACGTGCGAGGCCAAGACAACCCGCATCAACAGTTCGCCGCCCTATGACTACAGCGTGACTTTCACGATCAAATAGTCGCTCATCAATGCGGGAGGAGTGCACGCCTGTGCAACCCTCCCGGTCAAGGGACTCTACGCATGATAGACACGACATTAAAGGGCGTGCCTCGCCCTGTTTTGGCAACGGCGACATCGCGATCCGCGCCGGTGACTGCCAACGTTGCCAGCAAGCCGGAAGCCGGTAGTGAAGTACAACTGTCTGCTGAAGGCATGGCGCTCAGCGCCAAGGCCACACTCACGCAAAAACAACTGGAAGAAAAATTTCAGCGCGTCTATGGCCCAGACAGTTTCATATTCAAGGTCAACGCCGAGATAAAGCGTTTGGGTAATGCGTCTGTGGCACTAAATGAGATTCCTGCAGAGGCTTCACCCGAACGGCTCAAGCAGAGTCAACAGGCCGCGAAGTACATCGCGGGGGTGGTACGGGGGCAGCGTGACACTGCCAACCCCTTTGCTCATCTCTCGCGCGAAGAGGTTGTCGTCATCCTCGAAGACGAAAGTGGCGCCTATACCAGCGTAGAGCGGTACGCCGCCTGGGAAGCTCGACAGGACATGGACAATGCATGGGTCCAGCAAAACGCACTGTTGCGCGACCACGAGTCTGACGGGCGTCTGGATGTACGTAGAACGCTTGAATTCATAGACAACCTGGGCGAACTCGAACTGATGCGCTACCCGCCAGGGCACCGGGACTCGATCGAAGGACTGCTCAAGCAGTCCCAAACCCCTGGTGGCGACTTCGAACAGCCAAAGATCCCTTCGCTGGTAGACATCCTGAGACAAATGGACGAGTCGCAGAAGGCGCAAGAACCGTCCATTCAGCCACCCGACTGAGCGCTGATGCCCCAGGCCGCCCTGCGGCCCTGGCTCCCTCCCCGCGGCCTGCGCATCACAGCAGTACAGGTCGCGGTTCACTCGGTGACATGCACACTGTCCAGATACGTACGCACCGCCCACAGCGCCTCCTGGCTGAGAAAGTCGGCCATCTTCGGCATGTACACCCGCCCGTCGCGCACCGCGCCGTTGCGCACCCGCTCGACAAACCACTCATCACCGACGGCGCCTTCATCGAGCATGCGCAGATCAGGAGCGATGCCACCGGACTTGGCCTCGAGGCCATGGCACGCGGCGCAGTTCTGGTTATAGGCCGAGGCGCCGATCGACAGCGCTTTGTCATGGTCCTTGCTGTTGCGGTAGGGGTTTTCGCTACGCCATTCACTGCCCAAGGGCTCCAGCCCATCGGTATTGACCGCCGATGGCGTTACGTTGCCGTGGGCGAAGCTGCCACCGGCGGCGCACAGGCCAGCCAGCAACAGGGAAAGGTGCCAGGCGCTTTTAGGGGTTGTCATTGTTCTGCCCTCGACTGCTGAAGTTGCACGCTGCGCCTCTCGAACGGAGGCGGCCCGACCATCCTAGAAAGCCAGTGCCAGCGGCCACATGCTGCTTTGGGGGTCGCACCCTTATCCCTTGGTAGTAGCGCTTGCGGCGCAGTGCCAAATCATGTCCGGACTGGGAAGATTTCCCGAGGTGACCGGGACTTTTTCCGTATCTCGATCAGCGGCGGCGTTCCAGGCTAACCAGGCACAACCTCACTGGGAACTCCACCATGACAACAAGAACATCACCCGCCCTGCTTTCGCCTCTTTCTGCCGCCCTGCTCCTGGCCAGCCTGGCCTGCGGCGGCGCTGCCCAGGCCAAGCCGGTTACCTGGGAAGATATCGCCGACGACCACAAGACCACCGGTAACGTGCTGCAATACGGCATGGGCACCAACGCCCAGCGCTGGAGCCCACTGGCGCTGGTCAATGACCAGAACGTATTCAAACTGACCCCGGCCTGGTCGTTTTCTTTCGGTGACGAAAAGCAACGCGGCCAGGAATCCCAGGCCATCATCAATGACGGCGTGATCTACGTCACCGGCTCCTACTCGCGGGTATTTGCCCTCGACGCCAAGACCGGCAAGCGCCTGTGGACCTACAACCACCGCCTGCCGGACGACATTCGCCCCTGCTGTGACGTGGTCAACCGCGGCGCGGCCATCTACGGCGACAAGATCTTCTTCGGCACCCTCGATGCACGGGTGGTGGCGCTGAACAAGGACACCGGCAAGGTGGTCTGGAACAAGAAGTTCGGCGACCACAGCGCCGGCTACACCATGACCGGCGCGCCAACCCTGATCAAAGACCAGAAGAGCGGCAAGGTACTGCTGATTCACGGCAGCTCGGGCGATGAGTTCGGCGTGGTGGGTCAGCTGTATGCACGTGACCCGGACACCGGCGAAGAAGTCTGGATGCGACCGTTTGTCGAAGGCCACATGGGCCGCCTGAACGGCAAGGACAGCACCCCGACCGGCGACGTCAAAGCGCCGTCCTGGCCGGATGATCCAAGCTCGCCAACCGGCAAGGTCGAGGCCTGGAGCCACGGCGGCGGCGCTCCTTGGCAGAGCGCCAGCTTCGATGCCGAAACCAATACCATCATTGTTGGCGCCGGCAACCCTGGCCCGTGGAACACCTGGGCGCGCACCTCCAAGGACGGCAACCCGCACGACTACGACAGCCTGTACACCTCCGGCCAGGTCGGCGTCGACCCCACCACCGGTGAGGTCAAGTGGTTCTACCAGCACACGCCGAACGATGCCTGGGACTTCTCCGGCAACAACGAACTGGTTCTGTTCGATTACAAGGACAAGGACGGCAAGCAGTTCAAAGCCACCGCGCATGCTGACCGCAACGGCTTCTTCTACGTAGTCGACCGCACCAACGGCAAGTTGAAGAACGCCTTCCCGTTCGCCGACAACATCACCTGGGCCAGCCACATCGACCTCAAGACTGGGCGCCCGGTTGAAAACGAAGGGCAGCGTCCGGCCAAGCCTGAACCAGGCCAGACCAAGGGCAAGCCAGTCGAAGTTTCGCCGCCGTTCCTCGGTGGCAAGAACTGGAACCCGATGGCCTACAGCCAGGACACCGGGCTGTTCTACGTGCCGGCCAACCAGTGGAAAGAGGAATACTGGACCGAAGAGGTCAACTACAAGAAGGGCTCGGCGTACCTGGGCATGGGCTTCCGCATCAAACGCATGTATGACGACCACGTCGGCACCCTGCGCGCGATGGACCCAACCACCGGCAAGATGGTCTGGGAGCACAAGGAGCGCCTGCCGCTCTGGGCTGGCGTGCTGGCAACCAAAGGCAACCTGGTGTTCACCGGTACCGGCGACGGTTACTTCAAGGCGTTCAACGCCAAGACCGGCGAGGAGCTGTGGAAATTCCAGACCGGCAGCGGCATCGTCTCGCCGCCGATCACCTGGGACCAGGACGGTGAGCAGTACATCGGCGTAACCGTCGGCTACGGTGGCGCGGTACCGCTGTGGGGTGGCGACATGGCCGAGCTGACCAAACCTGTGGCACAGGGCGGCTCGTTCTGGGTGTTCAAGATCCCGGCCTGGGACAACAAGACAGCCCAGCGCTGAGTTGCCTGGCTGCGGCCCCACCAGCGCCTCGTACGCTGGTTGTGGCTGCGGCCAAGCGCCGTGAACGAGGGCCTTGCCCTCCTCTGAGGAGCCACCATGAACTACTTTCCCTTCGCGTTGATTCTGGCGCTCAGCCCGGTTGTTGCCGATGAACTGGGCGATGCCCCACTGACCATCAATGGCTGCGTGATCGCCGCCGAAAGCAAGTGCGCCAACGCCAACCTGCGCGGCGCCGACCTGAGCAATCAGGACCTGCGCAAGATCGACCTGTCTGGCGCCGACCTGCGCGAGGCCAACCTGCGCCATGCCCGGCTGGATCTGGCCAACCTGGAAAAAGCCGACCTGCGCGGCGCCAACCTGACCCGTGCCAGCCTGCAGCAAAGCAACCTGCGCCTGGCGCAACTGCAGAACGCAACACTGGTCGCGGTACAGGCCTGGGGCATGTACGGGCAAGGCGCCAATTTTGAGAATGCCGATTTGTCAGCGGCCTATCTGGAGTTCGCACGCCTGTCCGGGGCCAAACTGCACGGCGCCAAGCTGCAGGCGGCTGACCTTGAGATGACCTGGCTGAGCAAAGCCGACTTGAAGGGCGCAAGCCTGGCCGATGCCAACCTGCAGGAAGCCAAGCTTGGCGAAAGCAATCTGGAAAATGCTGATTTGCGCGGCACCCGTCAGCACTATGCGAATTTCCAGGACAGCAACATGGAAGGCTGCCAAGGCTGCCCGCAGACCTGGAAGTAAACCGGCCTGCTCAGGCGACCGCTTTGAGCAACCCTGCCTGCAGCGCCAGGTGGACCAGCTCCGCTTGGCTGCTGACGCGCAACTTGCTCTTGAGCAGGGTCAGGTGATTGGACACGGTCTTGCTGCTGATACACAGCTGGCTGGCAATGCTGCGCAACGCCGTGCCCTTGGCCAGCAGCAGGAAAATCTCGGCCTCGCGCGGCGTCAGGCCATGCAGACAGTCGGTCTCAGCCTGCGCGGGCTGACAGGCCAACGCGGTCGCCAAGCCCTGCTCGATATAGGCATGTCCGCTAAGGGCCTTGCGCACCGCCTCGACCAGTACCTCAGGGGTGACCTGCTTGGACAGAAAGCCGCAAGCCCCAGCCGCCAATGCCTGGCGCACCAGGCTCAGTTGCGCATGTTCACTGAGGAACAGCACGCGTAGCTGTGGCAAACGCTGGCGCAGACGGCGGGTGGTTTCCAGGCCACTGATGCCCGGCAGGTCGAAATCCATGATCACCAGCCCCGGCACCTGCGCCTGCACCATGGCCAGCGCCTGCTCGCCATCGCTGGCCTGCAGCAAGGGCATCTGCGGCAACGCCTGGGCCAGGGTCGCGGTAATGCCGGCGCGCAGCAACGGGTGGTCGTCTACCAGCAAAATGGCCATGCCTTGTGCCTCCTGTACAGTGCAGGCCTCCATGCTAGAAGCCCTGCCGCTGCCCAGACCTACTACTTTGGTACTGCTTCGCATGGCGATGGTCGCATTCACAAAGCCTTGCTACCGGCTCTTAATAGCGGCATAACGAGGGCTGCTGCCAAGCGAACTGCCCCTGCGTGCGAGCACACATACAACAATAAGGTGCACAGCCATGTACAAGATTCTCATCGCCGACGATCACCCGTTGTTCCGCGAGGCCATGCACAACGTGATTGCCGATGGATTTCCAGGCAGCGAGGTAATGGAAACCGCCGACCTCAACAGCGCTTTGGCGATGACCTGCGAAAACGACGACCTCGACCTGATCCTGCTCGACCTGAACATGCCCGGCATGCACGGTCTGGGCGGTTTGATGAACCTGCGCAACGAGGCACCGACCATTCCGGTGGTAATCGTCTCGGCCGAGCAGGACAAGCAGGTGGTGCTCCAGGCCATTACCTATGGCGCGGTCGGCTTCATCACCAAGTCCTCGCCGCGGGCGCAGATGACCGACGCCATCGAGCAGATTCTCAACGGCAATGTCTACTTGCCACCGGACATCATCCGCACGCAGAAGCCCGGCACCCGCCGCGCGGTCAGCGAAGCGCAGAGCTTCGCCCCGGAGCTGCTGCAGGCGCTGACCCGCAAGCAACTGCTGGTACTTGAGCGGATGACCAAGGGCGAATCGAACAAGCAGATTGCCTACCACCTGGACATTGCCGAGACCACGGTCAAGGCTCACGTGTCGGCGATCCTGCGCAAGCTGAATGTGCACAACCGGGTGCAGGCGATCCTCAGCGCCGGCGATATCGACTTCACCGCCTACCTGCGGCGCTGAAATAAAAAAGCGCATTCAGCCATTGAATGCGCCGTTGCAGGTGCAGTAAGCTCGGACTCAATCACTGGAGTGCAACATGACCCACAGCCACCACCACACTGCCACCTGCACCGCACGCACTGCGCGCCGGCTGCTGGCTGTCGTGCCTGGTTCGGTCGTCTCCACCGTTTATTTTGGGTATTGGTTTAGCCACTAGGCGCCGCTGATACCCAACGGCGCCCACTCTTCGAGGGGCCGCCGAACATGAGAATACTCAACCCCCGGTCGGCTTCCCGACCGGGGGTTTTGCGTTTCCAGGCCTTTGAAAAACACCAAACATATCGAGGATTTCAACATGAACTACCGCACTTCCTACCGCGCAGCCACCTATACCTGGCGATTTAGCCAATCCCGTTCGGGCCAGCCTGCCGCCTCCGTTCGGTCGATTTCCGGTGGCGATGCCGCACAAGAACCGCATTTGACGATTTGTCGAACACCTCGATAGGGCCGACCACGCGGGCCTGAACCCGCTGTCCGCCCAGGGAAACAGAACTATGCAAGCCGCTACCCTCGCCCTGCCCCTGACCCAACCTGTTGCTGCCAACTCCGCTGTCAGCCAGCGCCTGCCCAGCCCGCACCTGCTCAAGCAGCAAATGCCACTCACGCCTGAACTTGCCCAGCAAGTGGAGCAGCACCGCCAGGCCGTCCGCGCCATTCTCGAAGGCCGCGACTCGCGCCTGCTGGTGATTGTTGGCCCGTGCTCGATTCATGACCCACGCTCAGCGCTGGAATACGCCGACCGCCTCGCTGCACTCAGCCGCAAGGTCGACGACAAGCTGCTGCTGGTGATGCGCGCCTATGTCGAAAAGCCGCGTACTACAGTCGGCTGGAAGGGCCTGGCCTACGACCCGCATCTGGACGGCAGCGACGACATGCACGCCGGTATCGCCCTGTCCCGTGGCTTGATGCTGAGCATGCTTGAACGCGGCTTGCCGATCGCCACCGAATTGCTCCAGCCGATGGCTGCCGGCTACTTCGATGACCTGCTCAGTTGGGCAGCGATTGGTGCACGCACCACCGAGTCGCAGATTCACCGCGAGATGGTCAGCGGTCTGCGGCTGCCGGTGGGGTTCAAGAACGGCACCGACGGCGGTATCACGGTTGCGACCGATGCCATGCGCAGCGCCGCCCATCCGCATCGGCACTTTGGCATGGACGCTCAGGGTCATCCGGCGATCATCGATACGCTGGGCAACGCAGACACCCACCTGGTCCTGCGCGGCGGCCATGATGGGCCTAACTACGATGCGCAGAGCATCGCTCGTGCGCGTCAGAGCCTGGCCAAGGCGGGGCTCGCTGCGCGCATCGTGGTCGACTGCAGCCATGCCAACAGCGGCAAGGACCCAGCTCGGCAGCCAGCCGTGTTCGACGATGTGCTGGCGCAGCGGCTGGCGGGGGATCAATCAGTGGTCGGCATGATGCTTGAGGGGCATCTGTACGATGGCTGCCAGGCCCTGGGTAAAGGCGACCTCGCCTATGGGGTATCGATCACCGACGGATGCCTTGGCTGGGAGACCAGCGAGCGACTGTTGCAACGCTGCGCCATGCGCCTGCGTCAGTAGTACCCGGCGCAGACACGGCGCGCAGCAGCGGCAGTTGCGGCGCCCTGCAAACGGTGTTGGCTGCCAGCGACAGCAACCATGGCAGACAACCGCGTGTGGTTTGCGCTAGGCTTGCGGACTCATTCAAAAGGAGCATTTCCCATGGCCAAAGCCACCGCCCGCCACATCCTGGTCAGCAGCGAAGACAAGTGCAACGAGCTCAAAGCTCAGATCCAGGGCGGCGCTGATTTCGCTGAAGTCGCCAAGGCCAACTCCAGCTGCCCATCCAGCCGCCAAGGCGGTGATCTGGGTTCGTTTGGCCCAGGCCAGATGGTCAAGGAGTTCGACACCGTGGTCTTCAGCGCGCCGCTGAATGAAGTTCAAGGTCCGGTCAAGACCCAGTTCGGCTACCACCTGCTGGAAGTGACCAGCCGTCAGGACTGATCCAGTCTTGCCTGCCCGTCTCTGCAGTTTCGCTGCGGCGCCGGGCCTGGCTCGCGATGGCGACCGACCTGGCGCATGCCGGGGAGGCGCTATCGCGCGTATTGGGCGCTTTTGTCGTCCGGTGACAATGCTACTTACCGGTTGCCTTGTCACCTTCGCCCAGGCGGAGCCCAGGCACGCCCTTACGGTCTATGACGAAGCACCACGCTACCCCGACACCTTCCAGCATTTCGACTACGTCAACCCTGACGCCCCCAAAGGCGGCAGCCTGCGCCGCTCGGCGATGGAGATTGGCCAGTTCGACCATGTCCTGCCCTATATCGACCAAGGCACCGGCGTCAGCGAAGTCGACGGTTGGCTGTATGCGCCACTGGCAGTACGTTCGTTCGACGAGCCCTACACGGTCTACGGCCTGATTGCTCGGCGTATGGAACGCGGGCCGGACGACGCCTGGTTGCGCTTCGAGATCGATCCCCGCGCGACGTTCGCCGACGGCAAACCCGTCCGCGCAGAAGACGTGCACTTTACCTATGAGCTGTTGTTGAGCAAAGGCAGCCTGAAGTTTCGCACGCAGTTTGCCGAGGTTGCGGCGGTTGTCATAGAGGGCCCGCGGACTGTCCGCTTCGACTTCAAACAACCCCATGGGCGCACCTTGGCGCTGGACCTGGCCACGTTGCCGGTACTGCCGGAGCACGACTGGCAGCAGCGCGACTTCGCCACGGGTGCCGGCTTCGGCAAACCGCTGGGCAGCGGCCCGTACCGCATCGGCAAGATCGACAATGGCCGCAGCATCACCTTCGAGCGCGACCCGAACTGGTGGGCGAAGGACCTGCCGGTCAACCGTGGCCGCTACAATTTCGAACGCATGCGCATCGAGTTCTTTGGCGATACCGAGGTCGCCCGGCAGGTGCTGCGTGGTGGCGGTTTTGACTATAACCGCGAGTTCTCGGCCACCGCCTACACCCTCGGTTACAACGGCGCGCAGCTGGACGACGGTCGTTTGCAGCGCGCGCACCTGGGCCCAGCCAAGCCGCAGGTGGCCCAAGGTTTTGTATTCAACCTCGACCAGTCGATGTTCAAGGATCGCCGTACACGCCAGGCGCTGGCCATGCTCTGGGATTTCGAGTGGAGCAACCGGCAGATGATGCGCGGCATGTACATCCGCCAGCAGAGCATCTTCGCCAACACGCCGCTGGCTGCCCGGGAGTTGCCGGATGCGCAAGAGTTGGAGTTGCTTGAGCCGCTACGCGGTCGCGTGCCGGACGAGGTCTTTACGCAGGTGTTCACCGCGCCGGTGACCGATGCTTCAGGGATCATCCGCCAGCAACAACTTCAGGCACTGGCACTGCTACAAGCTGCCGGCTGGCGGCCGCTTGGTGACCGCCTGGTCAACGCCGAGGGCCAGCCGTTCGAGTTCACCTTTCTCAACGGCCAGGCAGGGCTTGAGCGCATGCTGCTGCCGTGGAAGCGCAACCTGGCGCAAATCGGCGTCACCTTGAACATTCGCAACGTCGACGCGGCGCAATACGTCAACCGGCTGATGGCGCGCGACTACGACATGATCGTCACCGGCTATCCGGTGACCCTCTCGCCCGGCAGCGAACTGTTCAACTACTTCGGCTCGGCGGCCGCCAACGACCCAGGTTCGAACAACCTGATGGTGCTCAAGGACCCCGCCGTGGATAGCCTGCTGGCTGGGCTGGTGCAGGCCGACAGCCAGGTCAGCATGCGCCGTTACGCGCATGCACTGGACCGGGTGATGCAATGGAATTACTACTGGATCCCCAACTACTACCCGCCCGGCAGCTCCACGGTATGGTGGAACCGCTTTGGCCGGCCCAAGGTCCAGGCCGCCTATGATGAAGGCCTGGATACCTGGTGGGAGATCAGCCCGACCGCACTGACCAATGAGCAGATGGCCGAACGGCTGAAGGCTTCGCCATGACCGCTTATATCCTGCGCCGCTTGATGCTGATCATCCCAACCCTGCTGGCCATTCTGCTGGTCAACTTCGCCATCGTTCAGGCCGCGCCTGGCGGGCCGGTCGAACAGGCGGTAGCGCGCTTGCAGGGTATCGGCGGTGGCAGTACGCCAGGCGCCGGCAGCGAAGTGGTTCATGCACAGTCCCGGGCCACCCGTGGCCTGGATCCGAAACTGATCGAGGAGATCAAGCGCCAGTACGGCTTCGACAAGACTGCCCCCGAGCGGCTTTGGCTGATGCTGGGTCAGTACGCCCGGCTGGATTTTGGCAACAGTTTCTTTCGCGGGGCAAAGGTTACCGATCTGATCGTGGAGAAGCTGCCGGTGACCTTGTCGCTGGGCTTCTGGGCGACCTTGATCACTTACCTGGTGTCGATCCCCCTGGGCATCCGCAAGGCCGTGCGCCACGGTAGCCGCTTCGATGCCTGGAGCAGCGCGCTGATCGTGATCGGCTACGCCCTGCCCTCATTCTTGTTCGCCTTGCTGTTGATCGTGTTGTTTGCCGGTGGCACCTCGTTGAACTGGTTCCCGGTGCGCGGGCTGGTTTCCGAGGACTTCGATCAGTTGAGTGTGCTGGGCAAGGTCGCCGACTACTTCTGGCATCTGGTATTGCCTGTAGGCGCCTTGGTGATCGGCGGTTTCGCCACGCTTACCCTGCTGACCAAGAATGCGTTTCTCGAAGAAATCTCTCGTCAATACGTGGTGACTGCTCGCGCCAAAGGCCTGAGCGAGCGGCGGGTGCTCTACGGGCATGTGCTGCGCAATGCCATGCTGCTGGTAGTGGCTGGCATACCCCAGGCGCTGATCACGGTGTTTTTCGCCGGATCCCTGCTGATCGAAGTGATCTTCTCGCTCGATGGCCTGGGCCGCATGAGTTATGAAGCAGCGGTCTCGCGGGATTATCCGGTGGTGTTCGGCACGCTGTTCATCTTCACCCTGGCCGGGCTGCTGATTCGCCTGATCGGAGACCTCTGCTACACCGTACTGGACCCGCGGATCGACTTCGACGGGAGGGCGCACTGATGCTCTCGCCCGTCACCCTGCGCCGCCTGCAACGCTTTCGCCGCAACCGCCGCGGCTGGCTTGCCCTGTGGCTGTTTGCCGGCCTGCTGGTGCTGACCCTGGGCGCCGAGCTGGTCGCCAACGACAAGCCGCTGCTGCTCGGCTACAAGGGCGAGTTGTATGTACCGGCCCTCAAGCGCTACACCGAGCAGCAGTTTGGCGGTCAGTTACCGTTCCAGCCAGACTATCGCAGCCAATATGTGCGTCAGCTGATCGAGGATCAGGGCGGCTGGATGCTGTTTGCGCCGATCCCGTTCAGTGCCGACACCCCCAACTACGATCTGCAGGTACCCACCCCCAGCCCACCCTCCGCGAGCAATTGGCTGGGTACCGATGATCAAGGCCGGGACGTGCTCGCGCGGGTGCTGTACGGCACTCGCGTGTCACTGCTGTTCGCGTTCGCCTTGACCGCCATCAGCGTGCTGATTGGCGTATCTGCCGGCGCTTTGCAGGGCTATTACGGCGGCTGGGTCGATTTGCTTGGCCAGCGCCTGCTGGAAGTCTGGTCCGGCCTGCCGGTGCTGTACCTGTTGATCATTCTCAGCGGTTTCGTCGAACCGGATTTCTGGTGGTTGCTGGGGATCATGGCGCTGTTTTCCTGGCTGGCGCTGGTCGACGTGGTGCGTGCCGAGTTTCTCCGCGGGCGCAACCTTGAATACGTCAAGGCGGCACGTGCGCTCGGCCTGACGGACATGCAGGTGATGCTGCGCCATGTTCTGCCCAATGCCATGAATGCGACCCTGACCTACGTCCCGTTCATGCTCACCGGGGCGATCACCACCCTGACGGCACTGGACTTCCTCGGTTTCGGCATGCCTGCCGGCAGCGCGTCGCTGGGTGAACTGGTGACCCAGGGCAAGCAGCATCTGCAAGCGCCATGGTTGGGCTTTACCGCATTTTTTGCCTTGGCATTGATCCTGTCGTTGCTGGTATTCATCGGCGATGCGCTGCGCGAGGCATTTGACCCGCGTGCTTAAGCCCGGCACAACTGTCCGCGCCGCGAATCGATTGAACTCTGGACTGCTCCGCCCTCTCCCACTCTAGAGACTTGTCGATTGTCCTGGAGCCATCATGGAGAAGCCCCTGCAGGCGTGCCTGCGTACGGAAACTGCTGGCCAGCCGCAACATCAGTTACCGCCACTGCTGCAGGCATTCGCCGAGCGACCGCTACAGGTGATTGTGGACACTCACCTGCCCGAGCTGATGCACACACTGCAAGCGGCACAGCTCGACCAACTGCCATTGCCCGGTCATGGCCAGACGCTTCAACGTTGGCGGATGCTGGCGCAGATTGGCGGCTGCGATCTGACCCTGGCCAAACTTTATGAAGGCCATACCGATGCCCTGGCGATTTTGGCTGAATGCGGTGCTGCGCGGCTTGCCGGCAATGGCATATGGGCGGTATGGGCTGCAGAGCCACCGGATGCCCGCGCGCTGATCAATTCGCGCAGCGGCGAGCAGGTGCGCCTCGCGGGCCGCAAAGCCTGGTGCTCCGGCGCGCTGCAGGTCGACCATGCCCTGCTCACTGCCTGGGCCGACGATGACCAGCCGCAACTGGTAGCCATCGATCTGCGCCAGCCTGGCCTGCGGATTGAGCCGGAAAAGTGGCAGGCGGTCGGCATGGCTGCCACAGCCAGCGCCGACATCGTCTTCGACGGAGCTATTGGCGTTGCCGTCGGCAAGCCTGGGCAATACCTCGCCCGCCCTGGCTTCTGGCAGGGCGGTGGCGGCATTGCCGCTTGTTGGTATGGCGCCGCCGAAGCGCTGGCGGGGTATCTACACCAGCAGCGGCGCAAGCCACGCCCGGACCCCCACGGTGATGCCCATCTCGGCGCCGTTGACGCGGCGTTGTGCGCCGCCCGGGCCGCGCTGCACGAGTGCGCCGCCTGGATTGATCAACATCCGCAGGCAGACGCCAGTTTGCCGGTGCGCCGCGTACGTGCCCAGGTCGAGCAGGCAGCAGAGTGCGTCATTCATCATGTGGGCCGTGCCCTTGGTGCGACGCCGTTCTGCCGTGAGAGCCACTTCGCCCGGCTCAGCGCCGACTTGCCCGTTTACCTGCGCCAGAGCCACGCCGAGCGGGACCTGGCAACCCTTGGACAACAGCTGGCACAACAGCCAGCAGGAGCCTGGCAGCTATGACCGAAAACTTGATCCAGGCCAGCACCGGCACCGCCTGGGCAGACTGGCAGCACTCTGCGCACCTGGCCCGCAGCAAGTGGATCGACGCTGACACGCTGTGCCCGCCCGGTCGCCGGTTGGTCCTGCTGGCGCCGCACCCAGACGACGAAATCCTCATGGCCGGAGGGCTGCTGGCCGGCTTTCAAGGCCGTGAGGAGGATCTGGTGCTGGTATCGGTAACCGATGGCGAGGGCAGCCATCCGGACTCCGCCCAGTGGAGTGAGCACCGGCTGCGCCGGCAGCGGCCGCTTGAAAGCCGCCACGCCTTGCAGCAGCTGGATCTGGACCTGAACAAACTGGACTGGCGCCGGTTGAATCTGAAAGACGGTGCCGTGCGCCGCGACGAGGCATTTCTGGTCAACCATCTCAATCAATTGCTCAAGCCGGGTGACCTGCTCATGGCCACCTGGCGCAACGACGGCCACTGCGACCACGAAGCCGTAGGCCGCGCCGCCGCGCAGGCGGCTCAGGCGCGCAGCGCGCAATTGGCTGAGGTGCCGGTATGGGCCTGGCACTGGGCTGAACCGGATGATCCACGCCTACCGTGGTCACGCGCGCACCGCTACCCGCTCGACGACTTGCGCCAAACCCGCAAGCGCAAAGCCATCGGCGCCCATTCAAGCCAACTGGAGGCCGATGACGGCCAGCCGCCGGTGCTGCCGCAACATTTGCTCGACTGCCTGCTGCAACCTTTCGAATTGGTGTTTCTATGAGCGTTGATTCGCAGTATTTCGCCGACCTGTACGCCGGTAATGATGACCCATGGGCATTCCGCAGCCGCTGGTATGAACGGCGCAAGCGCGAGCTGCTGGTCGCCAGCCTGCCGCGCCAGCGCTATGAGCGCGCATTCGAACCTGCCTGCGCCAACGGCGAGCTGAGTGTGCTGCTGGCTGAGCGCTGCGCGGAGCTGGTGTGCCAGGACCTTGATCCGACCGCCGTCGAGTTGGCCCGCCAGCGCACAGCCGATATGGCCCATGTCAGCGTCGAGCGCGGGCGCTTGCCGGGTGACTGGCCAGCTGAGCGTTTCGATCTGATTGTCCTGAGCGAGGTTGGCTACTACCTGGACCCTACCGACTGGTTGCAGGTGCTTGAACAAGCGGTAGCCAGCCTGGACGATGACGGTGGCCTGATCCTTTGCCACTGGCTACACCCGATTGCCGGATGCCCGCAGAACGGCCGCCAGGTGCACGCGATGCTCGCCAGGCATCTACCGTTATACGCCCAGTTTCGCCATGAGGAGGCTGACTTCCTGCTCGAGTACTGGTCATGTCAGCCCCGCGTGGTCGATGTCGACGAGAGGTGCGCATGATTGCCGTGATCATCCCCGCCCATAACGAGGCGCGCCGCCTTGGCCGCTGCCTGAAGTCAGTCAATGCCGCCGCCGCGCTGGCACGCGAGGCCGGGCATCAGGTAGAAGTGCTGGTGGTGCTGGATCGCTGCACCGACAGCAGCGCAGCCATTGCCCGCCGTCATCAGGTGGAGACGCTGAGCGTCGGCGCGGGCAGCGTCGGTGCCGCGCGCCAGGCGGGCGCGGCACTGATGCTGGAGCGCGGCGCAACCTGGCTGGCGTGCACTGACGCCGACAGCCGCGTGCCCGGCCACTGGCTGTTGTCGCAACTGGCCTGCGAAGCGCAGGCAGTCTGCGGCACGGTGCATATCGAGCGCTGGCAGCCGTGGCAGACGGCAGCGCTGCGCAAGTTGTACCTCAGCCGCTATGAAGCTCGTGAGGGCCACCGGCATATTCATGGGGCCAACCTTGGCATCTGCGCGAGAGCCTATACCCTGGCTGGCGGCTTCGCTCCGCTGGCCGCCCATGAAGACGTGCACCTGGTGCGGGCGCTTGAGGCTCAAGGCGCACAGATAGTCTGGACCGCCAGGCACAGCGTAGCCACCAGCAGCCGCCGTGACAGCCGTGCACGCGAGGGTTTTGGCGATTATCTAGCCGGGCTGGAAAGCGTAACTGGCTAGTGCGGGGCAGGCATCTGCAGAGGCGGAAGTGCTACCCTCAAATTCCTCGCCGAGGCGCCCTCCACAAACGCCAGCACTCCAGGAGCTTTGCATGTCTCTACAAGGTAAAACTGCACTGGTCACCGGTTCCACCAGCGGCATCGGCCTGGGCATTGCCAAGGTGCTGGCCGGCGCAGGTGCCAATATCGTTCTCAACGGTTTTGGCGATGCAAGCGCTGCCCTTGCCGAAATCAATCAGCACGGCGTGCAAGTCGCCCATCATCCGGCTGACCTCTCTGACATCGCCCAGCTCGAAGAGCTGTTCGCGTTTGCCGAGCGCTTTGGCGGCGTCGACATTCTCGTCAACAATGCCGGCATCCAGCATGTCGCCCAGGTCGAGCAGTTCCCCGCCGAGAGCTGGGACAAGATCATCGCCTTGAACCTCTCCGCAGTGTTCCATGGCACCCGCCTGGTGTTGCCGGGCATGCGTGAGCGCAACTGGGGGCGGATCATCAATATCGCCTCGGTGCATGGCCTGGTGGGCTCGGTCGGCAAATCGGCCTACGTGGCAGCCAAGCACGGGGTGATCGGCCTGACCAAGGTGGTTGGCCTGGAAACCGCCGCCAGCAACGTCACCTGCAATGCCATCTGCCCAGGCTTCGTGCTCACCCCACTGGTGCAAAAGCAGATTGACGATCGCATCGCGGCAGGTGTCGATCCGACGCAGGCACAGCACGATCTGCTGGCCGAGAAGCAGCCCTCAGGCGCGTTCGTCACCCCTGCGCATCTGGGTGAGCTGGTGGTGTTCCTGTGCAGCGAGGCCGGCAGCCAGGTCCGTGGCGCTGCGTGGAACGTGGATGGCGGCTGGCTCGCCCAGTAACCGTCGAGCGGCCTGCCGTGCGCGCCGCGATCAGGCATAATGGCCGCCTTTTTTTCCCGGTACGCAGGTGTCCCATGAAAGCTCAAGCCCGCCATATTCTGGTCAAGACCGCCGCTGAAGCCGAGCAGCTCAAGCAGCGTATCGCCAAGGGCGAGGCGTTTGACGTGCTGGCCAAGAAGTTTTCAACCTGCCCCTCTGCCAAGCGTGGCGGCGACCTGGGCGAAGTGCGCCCCGGGCAGATGGTCGGCGCGATTGACCAGGTGATCTTCAAGAAAGCCGTGCGCGAAATCCACGGCCCGATCAAATCCAAGTTTGGTTATCACCTGGTCCAGGTGGTCTACCGCGACTGAGATCAGAGGGCGCTGGCGCCGCTAGCGTCGTGCTGCCAACAATCCCAGGCCGGCGCAGCCCAGCAGCGAGGCACTGATCCGGTTGAACAAGCGCCGAGGCCGCGGCTGATTGAACCAGCGCTGCAGATAGGCACCGAGTGCGCCATAGATGGCGATGGCTGCCCATTCCAGCAACAGGAACCACACGCCCAACCAAAGGAACTGCTCGCCTACCGGCGTGGGACTGTCGGTGTTGACGAATTGCGGCAAAAACGCGGTGAACAGCAATATGGCTTTAGGATTGCCCGCCGCCACCCAGAACTCCTGCCGGGCCAGCCGCCAGATCCCGCGAGGCTCGCCGCTTCCCAAAGCAGCCTCACCCACCGGCGCCCGCCACAGCTGCCAGGCGATATAGAACAGGTAGCCCGCCCCGATCAACTTGATGGTCAGAAACAGCCAAGCGCTGGTATGCAGCACCACAGCGAGGCCCATCGCCGCCAGGGCGATCATGCCGCTGAACGCCAGAATTCGGCCGGCCCCGGCCAGGCAAGCAGTATGCAGGCCATAACGGCTGGCATTATGCAGTGACAGCAGGTTGTTCGGTCCAGGCGCCATGTTCAGGGCAAAGCAGGCGGGGACGAATAGCAGCAGGCTCGACATGTCCATTGTTGTTCTCCTCGAATACCTGCGAAGGGTCGCCCCGCTCTGGAACCGGGTCAAGCACAGTCACGCGGTAAATGGCCGACACAGTACCGAGCAGGTAGACTCGCAGGTCTGCACAGCAACTCAGACAGGCCACTGATGCACACCGCAAGCAGCGAAATCTGGCACGACCCGGCGTTGCCCTTCGTCGAGAGCAGACGCGCCTGTCATAGCCGTGCCTGTTACAAGGCACACAGCCATCCGACCTTCTCGATTGGCGCGGTCGATGCCGGTTTCAGCCGCTTCAGCGGTGCCGGTGCAGGCCAGCAACGCTTGAGCCCGGGCGCTCTGGTACTGGTGCCCGCGCAGCGGGTGCATGCGTGCAACCCTGAATCCGGGCAGGCCTGGAGTTATCAGATGGTGCACATCGATGCGCAGTGGCTAAGTCAGTTGCGCGCAGAATCCGGCGTCGTCGCAGGCGACCGTGGCGGACCGGCAAGAATCAGCCGCTGCCCGCAGGCCTATCGACAGTTTTGTCAGTTGAATACGCTGCTGTTCTCCGCCGCCGCGCCGCTGCAAAAAGAGGCTGCGCTGGTGCAATTCATGGCCGAGCACGACTTCTCAGCGTATGCGCCCTCTCCGACAGCCCCTGCACCGTCCTTGAGCGGTGCCGCCCTTGTCGACGTTATCGCGGCTATCGACCAGGCCGAGTTGGCTGAGCTCAGTCTGGCCTCTCTCGCAGCCCTAGCCGGGCTTGGACGTTATCAGCTGATCCGCGCATTCCAGGCGGCCACCGGCCTGACCCCGCACGCCTACCTGCTCAATGCGCGGGTCAATCGGGCACGGCAGTGCCTACGCCAAGGCCTGCCGTTGGCAGAAGTCGCCTATAAACTGGGCTTTGCCGACCAGAGCCATTTTCAGCGAGTATTCAAGGCGCATGCCGGCACAACGCCGGGGCGCTATCGCCTGATGCGCTGACTGCAATATTGTTCAATACGCTGTCCCGGGCGGGCCGCAGAATTGCGCCTCCAATGCCTGAGTAGTGCCGCCCCATGGAGCAATTTCTGATAGTCGCCAGCGCCCACTTCCTCGCGCTGCTGTCACCCGGCCCTGACTTCTTTCTGGTTGCGCGCAGCTCGATCAAAGCCGGCTGGCGGGTAGCCAGCGGCGCCTGCCTGGGTATCGCCCTGGCCAACGGCGTGTTTATCGGTGCAGCGTTTACCGGGGTATCGGTGCTCAAGGACGGCAGTGCACTGTTTATTGCGCTGCAAATCGCAGGCTGCGCCTACTTGCTGTACATCGGCGGACTGTTCCTGCGCCATGCCGGCGAAAGCAGCTTTGGTGAGGTCGAAAGCGAACCCGTGCAGGCCGCGCAAGACTGGTTGAGGTGCCTGCTGATGGGCTTTGCTTCGGCCATTCTCAACCCGAAAAACGCACTGTTCTACGTAAGCCTGGCAAGCATGCTCGCCAGTACCAGCACCGCGTGGAAACTTGCCTATGCCAGCTGGATGTTCGGTGTGGTGTTGCTGTGGGACCTGCTGGTCGCCTGCGCCATTGGCAACCGCCGCGTGCTTAGCCGCTTCATCCACGCCTTGCCATGGCTGGAACGTGCCTCAGGGGCACTGCTGATTCTGCTCGCCAGCGCCGTGCTCATTCACTTGTGGCGGGGCTGAGCAGGACCAACCGCTGCATATCCAGCAGGCTGAAATGGCCCTTGCTCCAGCCGCCGGTATCCAGGTGCCAGACATTGCCCAGCTGTTTTACCTGCAGCACCGAGGTATGCCCCACCAGTAGCGCTCTCAAGCCCTCTACCGTATGCGTATCGCCCTCGCGCAAACGCCGCCGCGACCATTGGCAGATCTCGCGGACGCGCGGGTCATCCTCGCCCAACAGGCTGGTACGTAACTGTGACCATTCATTGAATGGGCTATCGGCATGCACCAGGCCGATCTGCCCGTCTACGGTGGCCACCTGCAGGGCCAGCGGCAGGGTAACGAAAACACTGGCATAGCGCTGCTGCTCAGCACTGGGCAAATCGAGAAACCAGCCGCCGCCTGCCGCGCGGTACATATCCAGATCCAGCGGGTCGCCGCACAGGTAACTCACCGCCAGCGCTTCGTGGTTGCCCTGCACTGCATGGAACCAAGGCTGCGCCAGCCACTCCAGGGCCTCTTCACTGTGCGGTCCACGATCAACCAGATCGCCGACGCTGAACAGGCGATCAACCTGCGGATCGAACGCCACCTCGTCCAGGCACTGCTGCAAACGCGGAAAATGACCGTGGATATCGCCAACTGCCAAGTCCCTCCCCAGCTCATTGGCAGCTATCTGCTGGAAACGCTGCATTGCAACTACCCCTTTCGCAAACGACGCAAGGCAATCGGTGCTATCAGCCGGTGAAACGGCGCCACGGGCAACATATACAGACGTCCCAACAGGTTGTGGGTTCGCACCACGGTGCTAACCAGTACCTCACACTGCCCGGGCTGTGCTGACGGTCGACGCAACAAGGCTACATGCACATCCAGATGGCGATCGCTGTCGACCAGCAGCACCTCATCATCAGTATTGGCCAGTAGCGTAAAAATGCCCACCCGCTGCCCCGCTTCATAGCTGCCCGGAGAGCGCTGCGAATTGACTGCCCTGAGCCGGCCCAGATCCTTGAGCCCCACCAGGCGGACCAGCCAATTGCGCAGCACCATCAAATTGTCGATCCAGCGCGGCATGCCGCGCATCATCTGCAGGTAATGCGCCATCGCCGGCAGCCCATGGTCCACGAGCGTGATCGACTGACAATGACTAAAGCTGGCCTGCTGGGCGCTGGGCCAGATCAGTGAATCAGGTGGAATAGCTGCGTGCTGGCTCATCTCGTCTCCGTCCGTGGATCCCACTGGCGTGGGTGATTGCTCCGATAGTATCCTCGGTGGTTCAGCGGCGTCATCCAGGGATTGGTCATGAAACTGTGTGCAGTACAACTGGCAGCGCTCAAGGGTGACCTGGCTGGCAACCTGCGTCGACACCTGTACTGCATCGAGCAGGCGGCACGTGCCGGCGCGCAATTAGTGGTGTTTCCGGAGTTATCCCTGAGCGGCTACGAGCCCGCCCTCGCCCAAGCGCTGGCGCAAACCGCAGACTCGGTCTGGCTAGAGCCGGTGCAAACGCTGTGTGACCAGCTTGGAGTAAGCGTGGCCTTGGGCTTGCCGCTGCAGGCCGCAAGTGGCGTGCAGATCGGTATGCCGATTCTGCGCCCTGCGAAACCTGCACTGGTGTACGCGAAACAGCGCTTGCATGCCGACGAGATGGAGTTCTTTACTGCAGGGGACCTTCCGTTGGTGTTCACTGCAGGTGAGCTGCGGGTCGCTCCGGCGATCTGCTATGAGTCGATGTTTGTTGAGCATGCGATGCAGGCTCGCGAAGACGGCGCAGAGGTATATCTGGTCAGCGTAGCCAAATCAGCCAAAGGCATCCGTGAAGGTTTTGCCCATTATCCCGCCGTTGCCAGCCGGCTGAGCATGCCTGTATTGCTGGCCAACTGCGTGGGCCCGGCGGACAACTTTACTGGCGCCGGCTGCTCGGCAGCCTGGGACAGCCAGGGCCGGCTGCTGGCAGCGCTGGATGAGCACAGCGAAGGCCTGATCATGCTCGACACCACAAGTGCCAGCGCCGCGGTAATTGAGTTGGCTGAGCTGTCTGGCGGCCGTTAAAAATCCAGCACCAGGCTCTGGCGCCCTTCCAGGGCCAGCAAAAACTGCTTGGCCTGCAAGCCGCCGGCAAACCCGGTCAGACTACCCGAGGCGCCAATCACCCGGTGGCACGGCGCGATGATCGACAGGGGATTGCGCCCATTGGCCGCGCCGACTGCGCGCACCGCACTCGGCTTGCCGATCTGTCGGGCAATGTCGCCGTAGCTGCGGGTTTCGCCAAACGGGATGGTCAGCAACGCCGCCCACACCTCACGCTGAAACGCGGTACCGGCAAAGTCCAGCTCAAGCTCGAAGTGGCGCCGCTGACCGGCGAAATACTCACCCAACTGCAGCGCGGTCTGCTGCAGCAGCGGATGCTTGTCATCACGCAGCAGCTCACCCAAACGCACCCGGTTTGCGCGCTCCTGCTCCCACAGTACAGCAGCCAGGCGGTCATCGCGGGCGACCAGGGTGAGCACGCCAACGGGCGACGGCATGAGCGTGAATGAACTGGGCATAAGGCGGACCATGAGCAAAGAATCAACAGCTTACTGCAATCGATGTCGAGCAAATCAAATTGAATTGTTGCGCGGGTGTGCCAGTCGATAATCATGAGCAAAGTAATCTGAAGAGGTAACAGCGATGACTATCGAAGCAGAGACACTCACCCAGCTCACCGATGTCCTGGCCCAGCAGGGGCTGACCCGTCTGGTCCAGGTTCGGTTTACACGCACCCCCTACCGGTGCAATCACAAGTGGGTCTGCGAAGTGCGCTGACGGCCTTTGCTACCCGCTGGTTTGGAGCGCATAGCTCGCGCTGAGGAGGGTCAGGTCGTGCGAAGGGCGATTGGTGAACCCTTGTGGCAACCCTCACGATCTAATCTTCTTCGGCTATTTCGCATATGCCATTCGCCCCGCCTTTGCCGGTATAGGACATACTCGGCGTACCATCAGGACTGATCGATAACGATACGGTCACACCGCCGCCTTTGGCCTCGAAGTAATTGTCATTGATCTTCTTCAACTTGGCTTCTTTGCCATTGATGAACAACGGCCCGCCTTCATCGGTGTGAACCTCGAGGTTGCCCGGGCAGATAGCGTCCACCATCGGGATCTCTGCGTTGGCGACGCCGGCCAGCGATACCAATGCGATGATGCTCAATACTCGTTTCATCGTTTACCTCCAAGCGCGGCCTCACCGCCAGTTCATCAGCAATAGCCCAGTTTGGCCTGAACTGCCAGCGCCGGATCAAGGCGCAGACTTGGCCGGCCTTGACTCCATGTAAGCTTGCACGCACATGGCTTTGGCTTTTTGCACGAAGTCTTCCAGGTCCTTGCGTCGCTCTTGCTCGGTATCGCGCACAGGATAAGCCAACACTTGCCTGGACAGGATGTCGCGCAGGGTATAAGTCGCGGCTGTCGGCGGTCGATACTCATCAGTGCCGTAGTAAGGCGGCTCGTTCGACTGCCGTCCGAGCATGATTGCCCCTGCGTCCATGGCGTAGTCATCGCAATGGCTGATTTCTTCGCGTTGGAAGACGATTTTGTCACCGTCTTTGGTCCAGGCTTGAGCAGACCCGCTCCCCAGCAGACAGGTACAGCTCAACATGGCGGCCAGCAGCTTGTCGATCATGGTGATCCTTCACACAAAACCAGTAGGTTATCAGTTGCCCAAGCCCGTTTGCAGACGTCTTGGCGTTGTCTGGCAGGAGCTCCGCCGAGCGGACCAGCGCGACATGGCGCGCACCCTGCCGTTAGTATGGGTTGCATCGCTAGGTACACCTGAACCCAAATCACCGACGCCAAGCCTTAGCCAGATGATCCAGTCCGACCTCGACCTGTTCGGCCCATCCCCGCAGCGCCTGGCTGCGCAGACGGTCCTGCTTCCAGGTTTTGTCCTGCCTCAGGTCGAAACCCTGCTGGACGACCTGCGGCCAATCCTGCGCGCAGCCCCGTTTCGGCACATGCGCACCCCAGGTGGCCAGGCCATGGCCGTCGCGCTCACCAATTGCGGCTCGCTTGGCTGGGTCAGCGACCAGCAAGGCTACCGCTACAGCCCGCACGACCCGCTCACCCAACAGCCCTGGCCAGCCCTGCCTGAGAGCTTCTTGCAGGTCGCCCGTAACGCGGCTGAAACCGCTGGCTTCGATGATTTCACCCCCGATGCCTGCCTGATCAACCACTACCTTGCCGACACCAAGCTGAGCCTGCACCAGGACCACGACGAAAACGACTTCGCCCATCCGATCGTGTCCATCTCGCTAGGGTTGCCGGCGGTGTTTCTGTTCGGCGGGATGCAACGCAAGGACCCGACCCAGCGCATCGCCCTCAATCACGGTGACGTACTGGTATGGGGCGGCGAAGACCGCCTGCGCTTTCACGGGGTAATGCCGGTCAAGCCCGGCACCCACCCACGGATGGGCGCACGCCGGATAAACCTCACCCTGCGCCGGGCGGGTTAACTGGCCCAGTTCAATGTCCAAGGGCAGCAGGAAAGCAATTGCACGTCCCAATCAACGGATCTGGTGTTTGTGCAAGAGTCGATAGAAGGTGGGTCGAGAGATGCCCAGCACCTTGGCGGCGATACTCAGATTGTCCGAATGCCGGTTGAGCACATCGCACAAGGCCTGGCGCTCAGCACGGTGCTTGTAATCCTCCAGCGTCGCCAGCGGCTGCTCCTCGGGGACCAGCACCTGCAAACCCAGATCCTGCGCCTCGATCTGCCGGCCCTCGGCCAACACCAGCCCACGCCTGACCCGATTGGCCAGCTCGCGCACGTTGCCCGGCCACTCATGCCGGCCCATCGCAGCCAGCGCACTGTCGCTGAACGAGCGCGGCCTGCGCCCGGTCTCCAGGCTGTAAAACTGGGCAAAATGGCTGGCCAGCATCGACAGATCACCGTGCCGATCGCGCAGCGGCGCAGTGACCACCTGCAGCACGTTGAGCCGGTAATACAGGTCTTCGCGAAACTTGCCGCGCTCGATGGCTTGCTCAAGGTCCACATGGGTAGCAGCCAATACCCGCACATCAACGGGGATCAGTTGATCGCCGCCAACGCGCTCGATGTGCTTTTCCTGCAGAAAACGCAGCAGATTGGCCTGCAGCTCAAGCGGCAGATCGCCAATTTCATCGAGGAACAGGGTCCCACCGTTGGCTGCCTCAATGCGCCCGACTTTACGCTGGTGCGCGCCGGTGAATGCACCCTTCTCGTGGCCAAACAGCTCGGACTGGATCAGATGTTCAGGAATCGCCCCGCAGTTGATCGCGATAAACGGCTTATCGTGCCGCTGCGACTGACGGTGCAGAGTCCGCGCGACAAGCTCCTTGCCGGTACCGCTCTCGCCGCGGATGAGTACTGGCGACTCGGTCGGTGCCAGCTTGCCGAGCAGCTTGCGCAGCTCGCGTATCGGCCGGCTGTCACCCAGCAGTTCATGCTCGGGCTTGTTCACCTGCACTGCGCCCTTGCCACGCAGGCGGGCCATGCCGAAGGCGCGGCCGAGGGTTACCTGCACGCGGGAAACGTCGAACGGCAAGGTATGAAAGTCAAAAAACCACTCGCAGACAAAGTCGCCAACGTTCTGCGCACGCAGTTGCTCGGCATTGAGCACGGCGATCCATTCGGTATTGCTGCGCTTGATCATGTCCTTGACCGCATCAGGCGCCTGCAGGTGCGACGCTTGCAGGCGCAGTACGCCAACATCGCAAGGATGCTCAAGCGCCGCCGCCAGGGTGCAGCTGTGCACGTCCCAACCGGCACCGCGCAGGCCCGGTAACAGACGGTGGCAGTCGTCGCACGGGTCGACGATCAACAGGCGACGTTGCGCTGCAGCTTCGAGCATGACCGTTCCTTGGCGCCAATTGTTGGTTTTTTAAGTAGAAACAATACGTTGCAGCGCCCGAATTAACAGTAGCAACGAACTCCAACTTACCCAGTACCGTTGGTCTGCCGGATGACCGCTGCCAACTCCGCTACACGCGGGCTTTTACAAAGTGTTGCCGTCTGAGCCGGGCAGCTGAGCGGATTTGACTATTTGCAAAAAAAATTCATCAAGGCTGTGACTTCATCCTACCCAGCGAGCATCAGTATCCATAACCCCGCGCTATTTACCTTGGCACCTTTGATACAGCGCGGACTTACTTTCGCTGTTTGGGACCATAGAGAGACCGAACCATGAATGCCCCGCTCCGTGTCAACGAAGCACTGCTGATTGCCGACCACGCCTTCGAACCCTTCCAGTGCGTTGCCTGGGATGCACCCAACGGTACTGGTGAACTGAGCCTGGCAGTGATCGACCGGACCAACACCCGTATCGGCAGCAAGCAAGTCTCCTCGCGTATTTATTCAGACCCGGCGCAATGGGCCAGCCTGATCGAGGAAGTGCGCGCCGAACTGTGTCAGAAGGGTTATGACTTGCAACCTTGGTCGATGCCCAAGTAAGCATTTGTTGATGCTAAAAGTGCGTGCCTGGCGCGCACTTTTAGCAACTCGTACTGTGCCTTGATGGCAACTCTCTCGTTAGCGCGACACCCTGTCGCAGCCGCCATTTGTGACGTCTGGATATATATCAGCGCAGCTGCTTGAAGTGCTGGATATGCTGATACTCGGCCTGCAATTGCTGCGCTAGCAATCTGCCTTTACCGACCCGCACTGGCGCCAATTCCATGTCGATCAACCAGGTCGTGCAGGGCATCGGCTGCAGCGCGCCCCAGCGTTGCAGGCGACCATCGGTAAACACCAGGCAACGCTGGACCTCCTGCGGATGCCGCTGGTGTCGTGCCTGCAGCCATTGCCGAGCTTGCTCCAAGGCGCTGATCAGCGGCGTGCCGCCACCCGCGCCGAGGGCCTGCAACCAGGGCTGCAGCGCCGCCGAAGCTTTCAGCCCATGCCGCTGCCACTGGGCCGAACGACCACTGGCGGTCAGCAGAGCCAGACGTGCGCGTTGGCGATAGGCTTGATCGAACAGCCCGGCAAGCACGCCCTTGGTCTGGGCAAGCGCCTGATGTCGGCGGGTTGACGCCGAGGCATCGACAATCACCAGCCACAGCTCTGCCGGTTGCCCCTGACGCTGCTGCCAGCACAAATCGCCACGCTGCTTTGGCCGCCCCTTGAGCAGGGTCGCCGGCCAGGCGACACGCCCGGCAGCGGCCTTGCGCGCCTGTCCACGCGCAGCACCGCGCAAGCTGCCTGGCCGGGGCTTGGCATCCGCCGCGGACAAACCTTGCTGACGGATGCTCAGGGCTTTTTTGCCCAGTTTGGTACCTCACGCCGCGGCCCCGCTGCAACCGGTTGGGCTGGCAGTGCACCACTGTCGCCGCCCTGCCCCGCGCTGGCATTGCTGCTGGCTGGCGACTGCGCCGGCGCTGGGCTTGGCGGTTGCTGGGCTGGGGCTTCGCGGCGGCGATGGCGCAAGGCAAACTCGGCTACGGCGGTGACGTCCTCTTCATCGATGTGCTCGCTGCCGCGCCAGGCAGCGTGAGCACGTGCAGCTCGCAGCCAGACCAGATCTGCGCGCAGGCCATCGACCCCGGCAGCAAAACAGCGTTCGGTGATCCATGCCAGGGCCTGGTCATCCAGCGCAATCTGTTCCAGGCGCGCGCGCGCTGCCTGGCAACGCTCGCGCAGGTCCTGCTGGGCACCGGCCCACTCGGCGCAGAAGCCTTGCGGATCGCTGTCGAAGGCCAAGCGCCGGCGGATGATCTGCTGGCGTGCCTGCGGCTCGGGCAACTCGTCCAGCGACACGTTCAGGCCGAAGCGATCAAGCAGTTGCGGGCGCAGCTCGCCCTCCTCCGGGTTCATCGTGCCGATCAAGACAAACCGCGCCGAATGACGATGGGAGATGCCGTCGCGTTCTATGCGGTTGGTGCCGCTGGCAGCAACGTCCAGCAGCAAGTCAACCAGCGGATCGGGCAGCAGGTTGACTTCGTCGACATACAGCACGCCGCCATCGGCGTGGGCCAGCACTCCAGGGGAAAACTGCGCTTTGCCCTGGCCCAGCGCTGCGTCGAGGTCCAGCGTGCCGACCAGGCGCTCTTCGGTCGCGCCCAGCGGCAAGGTGACAAAGGGTGGCTGCTGCTCGGCGCTGCCGAGCAGGTCTGCCAGGCCACGGGCCAGGGTGCTCTTGGCCATGCCGCGCGGGCCTTCGATCAGCACGCCGCCGATCTTTGGGTCGATTGCGGTCAGGCACAATGCCAGCTTGAGCGCCTCGGCGCCGACCACGGCGGCCAGCGGAAACTGCATCGGTTCAGTCATTTCAGTGGTCTTCCTCACCTTCGAGCAACTGCTCCTCAAGTGCTTCACGGTAACTGCCGGGTTCCTCCCAGAGGCCGCGTTGCTGGGCCTCCAGCAAACGCTCGGTCAGGTCGCGCAGGGCCTCGGGGTTGTGCTCGCGCATGAATTCACGGGTCGCCGGGTCAAGCACATAGGCCTCGGCCAGCGCCTGATAATGATGGTCGTCGATCAGGTGCGTGGTGGCGTCGAAGGCGAACAGGTTGTCGACCGTCGCTGCCAGCTCGAACGCGCCTTTGTAGCCGTGGCGCTTGGCGCCGTCGATCCACTTTGGGTTCAGCGCCCGAGCACGGATAACCCGGTTGAGCTCTTCCTTGAGAGTGCGGATGCGTGGTCGGTCGACCTGGCTGTGATCGCCGTGGTAACTCGCTACCGCCTCGCCGTGCAAGGTTTCGGCAGCGGCCAGCATGCCGCCCTGGAACTGGTAATAATCGTTGGAATCGAGCAGGTCGTGCTCGTGGTTGTCCTGATTCTGCAGCACTGCCTGCACCTGGCCCAGCCGCGTGGCGAACTGGGCACGGGCGGGCGTGCCCTCGTCACTGGCGCCGTAAGCGTAGCTGCCGTAGTTGAGGTAAACCTCCGCCAGGTCCTTGCGGTCCTGCCACAGACGGCCGTCGATGGCGTTCTGCACCCCGGCTCCATAGGCACCGGGCTTGGCGCCGAACACCCGCCAACCAGCCTGGCGCGCAGCCTGCTCGGCTTCGATGCCTGTCTCGATCAGGGCCTGGCGCTCAGCCCGCACGCGGGCCGCCAGCGGGTTGAGGTGATCTGGCTCGTCCAGTGCCGCCACTGCCTGCACGGCGGCGTCGAACAGGCGGATCAGGTTACCGAACGCATCACGGAAGAAGCCTGACACACGCAGGGTGACGTCGACCCGTGGCCGGTCGAGCAAGCTCACCGGCAGGATCTCGAAGTCGTCGACGCGCTGGCTGCCGGTGGCCCACACCGGGCGTACGCCCATCAAGGCCATGGCTTGGGCAATGTCGTCGCCACCGGTACGCATGGTCGCGGTGCCCCAGACCGAAAGGCCGAGTTGGCGTAAATGATCGCCATGGTCCTGCAGGTGCCGCTCAAGAATCAGGTTGGCCGAGGCGAAGCCCAGTCGCCACGCAGTGGTAGTGGGTAAGTTGCGCACATCGACGGTGTAGAAATTGCGCCCAGTCGGCAGCACATCAAGCCGGCCGCGGCTCGGTGCGCCACTGGGGCCTGCCGCGACGAAGCGCCCAGCCAGTGCCGCGAGCAGGCCCTCGAGCTCGGCGCCGCCACAGCTGTCGAGGTTTGGCGCGACAACCGAGAGCAGCTCTCCAAGTACCTCTGCCACGCCCTGCCATTGCTCTTCGGTGGGCAGCTTCAGGTTGCCGGCCAGCGCTTGTTCAATCAACGTCAACGCCAGTTGTTCAAGGCGCTCGCGCGTATCACCGTGGGTGCGCCAGGCCGCGTCGTCCAGTGCCTGCAACATGGCCGGCCGTGGCCCTTGCCAAGGCTGACCGAGGTCGCAGTCGAGCGGATCGAAACCGAGCTCGAAGGCTTTGCCCAGAGCACGAATCAGGCTGGCGTTGCCGCCTTTGCCGTCACCGCGCTCGACCCGCAGCAACGCCAGCAGCGTATCGCTGCGCAGGCGGCCTTGCGGCGATTGGCCGAACACGTGCAAACCATCGCGAATCTGCGACTCTTTCAAGTCGCACAAGTAGGTATCCAGGCGCGGCAGCCACACGGCAGCATCATCCAGCTGACCTTCAAGCTGCAGCTCTCGGTCGATATGGTTGGCCTTGACCAGCGCCAGGATGTCGCGCTGCAGCTCCTGCGCACGGCGCGGATCAAGCAGCTGGGCTTCGTAGTATTCGTCGGCCAGCTGTTCGAGGTCGCGCAGCGGGCCGTAACTCTCGGCGCGGGTCAGCGGCGGCATCAGGTGGTCGATGATCACCGCCTGGGTGCGGCGTTTGGCCTGGGCGCCCTCGCCCGGGTCGTTGACGATAAACGGGTAGATGTTCGGCATCGGCCCCAGCAGCGCGTCGGGCCAGCACTGCGCCGACAGACCGACGCCCTTGCCTGGCAACCACTCGAGGTTGCCATGCTTGCCGACATGAATGACGGCGTCCGCTGCATAAGCGTGGCGCAGCCAGAAGTGAAAGGCCAGGTAGCCATGCGGCGGAACCAGATCCGGGTCGTGGTACACCGCACTGTGGTCAACCTGATAACCGCGCGCCGGTTGGATGCCGACGAAGGTCTGCCCAAAGCGCAGGCCCGCTACCATCATGCGGCCGCTGCGGCACATGGGGTCTGTTTCAGGGGCTCCCCAACGGGCGAGCACGGCCGCCTGGTTTTCTGCCGGCAGCTGAGCGAACGCGGCCTGGTAGTCGGCCAGGCTCAGGCTCTGCGCGCATGGGCGCTGATCGAGGTTGTCGAGGTCGTTGGTCACGCCGCCGAGCAAGTGCTGGATCAGCGCGGTGCCGGTGGCCGGCAGCTCGTCCAGCGGATAACCCGCAGCGCGCATCGCCTCAAGGATGTTCAAGGCCGCACCCGGCGTGTCCAGGCCGACGCCGTTACCAATCCGGCCATCGCGGGTCGGGTAGTTGGCGAGGATCAGCGCGACACGCTTTTGCCCGTTCGGCAAGCGCGCCAGCGCGACCCAGCGTCGGCCCAGCTCGGCGACGAAGTCCATGCGTTCCGGGTGGGCGCGATAGCACACCACATCCGCCTGGCTGCGTTCACTGCGCCAGGCCAGGTCCTTGAAGCTGACCGGCCGGGTGATGATCCGCCCGTCCAGCTCCGGCAACACGATGTGCATGGCCAGATCGCGGCCGCCGAGGCCCTGCTCGCTGGTTTCCCAGCCCAATTGATTGTCCTGCGCGCAGATCGCCTGCAACACCGGTACATCCCGGCGCAGCGGCCGCGCGTTGGGGCGCTCGGGGCTGGACAAGGCAAAGCCAGTGGTGTTGATCACCACCTCGGCCTGGACCTCATCCATCCACGCTTCAACCTGATCGAGACAGGCCCGCTCTTTGAGGCTGGCTACAGCGATCGGCAACGGGTTGAGCCCCGCCATCTGCAGCCGCTGACAGAACACGTCGATGAACGCGGTGTTGGCCGCCTGCAGGTGCGAGCGGTAGAACAGCAGCGGCGCCACCGGCAGCGCAGGATCCCAGTCGGCGTACCAGTCCGGCAACTGCGCACTGGCCTTGGCTGGGTGGTAGACCACGGTACGGGCCAGCGCTTCCGGCTCCTGCCAGGCATAGTCGCGCTGGAACCACAGGTTGCCCACGCAGTTGAACAGATTCAGCGCGTTGGCCTTGCCGCCCTGGCGCAGGTAGTGCCACAGGCGCTCGGCCTGGTCGCTGCTGACCGTGCTCAAACCGGTGAGCTCGGGGTCAGGCCGATCATCGCCCGGGACCAGGATCACCTGAACACCGCGCGCCGCCAGCTCGACCAACTGCTCGATGCCGTAGCGCCAGTAGCCAACGCCGCCGTGCAGTGATACCAGGATCAACTTTGCATGGCGCAGCACCTGGTCGACATACAGGTCGACCGAGGCATGGTTTTGCACCTGCATGGGATTGGCCAGGCGCACGCTGGGGTAGTCGCCAGGCAGCTGTTCCGCGGTTTCGGCCAGCAGCGCCAGGTGCGAGTCACCGCTGCACAGAATGACCAGTTCGGCGGCAGTCTGGCCGAGGTCGGCAATACTGTCGTCCGGGACAAAACCACCGGGCTGGGTGCGCAACAGGTGCATGGATCAGGCTTCCAGAGCCTGACGCAGACGGGCTTCGAGCTGAATGGCGTCAAGCTCCTGGCCAATCAGTACCAGGCGCGTGATGCGCGCCTCGTCAGCGCCCCAGGCCCGGTCGAAATGCTTGTCGAAGCGGGTCCCTACGCCCTGGATCAGCAGACGCATCGGCTTGCCCGGGATGGCTGCAAAGCCTTTCACGCGCAGGATGCCAAACTCCACTACCAATTGGTTGAGGGCCGCCAGCAGCAAGCGCTCATCGGCCTCTGGCAAATCCAGCGAGATCGAGTCGAAGGCATCATGGTCGTGATCGTCATGATCATCGTCGTCATGGTGGCTGTCATGATGAGTTCGGCGCCCATCAATGTGCGCTTCCGATTCGGCACCCAGGCCCAGCAGCACATCCAGCGGCAGGCGGCCACTGCTGGCTTCGATGACCTTGACCGCCGGCGGCAGCTCTTCGGAGACTTCGGCGCGAACCTTGGCCAGGCCTTCGGCGTCGATCAGGTCGGCCTTGTTCAGCACCACCAGGTCAGCGCTGGCCAGCTGGTCGGCAAACAGTTCGTGCAGCGGCGACTCATGATCAAGGTTCGGGTCGAGCTTGCGCTGGGCATCGACCTGGTCTGGGAACGCTGCGAAGGTACCGGCAGCCACTGCCGGGCTGTCGACCACGGTGATCACCGCATCGACCGTGCAGGCGTTGCGGATTTCTGGCCACTGGAAGGCTTGCACCAGCGGTTTGGGCAAGGCCAGGCCGCTGGTTTCGATCAGGATGTGGTCCAGATCGCCGCGACGTGCCACCAGCTCACGCATGACCGGGAAGAACTCTTCCTGCACGGTGCAGCACAGGCAGCCGTTGGCCAGCTCGAAGACACGCCCGTAGGCTTCTTCTTCGGTGCAGCCGATGGTGCATTGTTTGAGGATTTCGCCGTCGATACCGAGCTCGCCGAACTCGTTGACGATCACCGCGATGCGCCTGCCCTGGGCGTTGTCGAGCATGTGCCGCAGCAACGTGGTTTTGCCCGAGCCGAGGAAGCCGGTGACGATGGTGACGGGGAGTTTGGCCAGTGTTTTCATGGATGCGTGTGCCCTTGGCAGAATGGCGCGGGCATGCAGGACGAGCGCCGCAGGCTGTCACAGCCGGGCTTGTTCGCCTCCGGATCACCCCGCCCGGATTAAAGTCGAAATCGTCTCGAGGCAGGTCTCCTGGCTTGCACCGCACCGGCGCCGGGCCGGTTGGATGACGCCTTCCCGCGCAAGGCGCAGTGGCTGTGTCGATCCTGATCAGTGCTTACAGTTGCGGGGGCAGCCGCGGCTTGACCGCGTTCCCGTCTTAGCTCCGGCCACGCCGGAGAACCTCGAAGCAGACAAGGCTACGCACCCCGGCGGCAAGCTGCAAGCGGCTTTAGGGGCTGTCATCTGCCATATATAGGCGGCTGAATGCACGCTGGCGTGCAACTTGTCACTTGCAGCGCGCCGCTGCGGCATGGTTTGCTAGCGCCTTGCGTTCAGGTGCCCCCTATGGGGTGAAACGGGAAACCGGTGCGTCGCTGGCCTCAATGGAGAGCCCGACTACTCCGGTGCTGCCCCCGCAACGGTAAGCGAGCGAAGTGTCTTGACCACTGTGCCAGGCTGTAGGGCATGGGAAGGTGACGCTTTTCAAGGAGCCCTGCTCCTCCTCGTGAGCCCGGAGACCGGCCTGCGTAGTCGAATATCAACACCCCGCGGTGGGCGGGCGCTGTCGCATTGCCCTGGGCCATCCATGCCCGGGGCCGGTGCGCTTGCCCCCTGCCTATAACAAGCAGAGGATTGCGTCATGCCCATCACCAGTGCCAAACACAGCATCGCCACCCCCGTCAGCCTCAGTCAACGCCTGGTCATCGCCGTCGGCGCCAGCCTGGTTGGCCTGTGCCTGGTGTACTTCGCCGGTTTCTCGCACATCGAGGCGGTGCACAACGCAGCCCACGATACGCGCCACAGCGCTGCCTTCCCCTGCCACTGAGTAGACTCGCATGATCACGCGCATTGCCCGTACTGCAGGGTTCAGCGGCCTGCTCGCCGCCCTGCTGCTGACCCTGCTGCAAAGCTTCTGGATCAGCCCGTTGATCCTCGAAGCGGAAACCTTCGAGAGCCCAGCGCCGGCTGCCCAGCATGAGCATGGCGACAGCGCCGTTGCTGCCCACGAGCACAGTGCCGAAGCCTGGGCGCCTGAAGACGGCTGGCAGCGCGTGCTGGCCACCACCGGCGGCAACCTGGTGGTTGCAGTCGGCTTTGCCTTGATGCTGGCAGCGCTGTACAGCCTGCGCGAACCCAACCGGGTCGCCACCGGAGCGCTGTGGGGCCTGGCCGGTTTTGCCGTGTTCTGCCTGGCGCCAACGCTGGGCTTGCCGGCAGAGCTGCCGGGCACGGCGGCAGCCGACCTTGGCCAGCGCCAGACCTGGTGGATCGGCACTGCGGCCGCAACTGCGGTCGGCCTGGGCCTGATTGTGTTTGCCCAGCATTGGCTGCTGAAGGTAGTCGGCGTACTGCTGTTGGCGCTGCCACACGTGATCGGCGCGCCGCAGCCGAGCGTGCATGAAAGTCTTGCGCCTGAAGCCCTGGCAACCCAGTTCAAGATCGCCTCGTGGCTGACCAATGCCGCCTTCTGGATTGCCCTGGGCTTGCTCAGTGCGTGGTTGTTCCGCCGCTCGCGGCAGACTTGATGTCTGAGCCGCTGCCCGCCGTGTATGTCGGCGTTGGCTGCCGCAAGGGCTGCCCCGCCGACCTGCTTGAAGCGCTGCTGCTACAAAGTCTTGCCAGCCTTGGCTTAACCCTGCATGCAGTGCAGGGCATCGCCAGTATCGAGCTGAAAGTCAGCGAGGCTGGCCTGCATCAACTGGCCGATCGCCTGCAACTGGCGCTGCAGTTTTTTCCCGCTGAACAGTTGCAGCGTTTTGCCCCACAGCTCAGCCAGCACTCCGCTACAGCCTTCGCCCACAGCGGCTGCTGGGGCGTAGCCGAAAGCACCGCCCTGGCCTTGGCCGCGCGTGCTCACGGCAGCGCGCGGCTGGTGCTCACCCGGCAAACGTTGGCGGGCGCTACCCTCGCCCTCGCCAGTGCTGGATAATCGCCTCCATTTTATTTGCAAGGATTTGCCATGACGGTCTACTTCATCGGCGCCGGCCCGGGCGATCCGGAACTGATCACGGTCAAAGGCCAGCGCCTGATCCGGCAGTGCCCGGTGATCATCTACGCGGGCTCGCTGGTCCCCGCCGCAGTGCTCGAGGGCCACAGCGCCGAAACTGTCATCAACAGCGCCGAACTGCACCTTGAGCAGATCATCGACGCCATGCACAGCGCGCATGCGCTAGGCCACGATGTGGCGCGGGTGCACAGCGGTGACCCGAGCCTGTATGGCGCCATCGGCGAGCAGATCCGTCACTTGCGCGAGTTGGGCATCGACTACCAGATCATCCCTGGGGTAACGGCAACGGCGGCCAGCGCCGCGCTGCTGGGTTGTGAACTGACCCTGCCGGGCATCGCCCAAACGGTGATCCTCACTCGTTACGGCGACAGCTCGCCGATGCCCGCCGGCGAGCAACTCGGCGATCTGGCCCGGCATGGCAGCACCCTGGCGATCCACCTCGGCGTCAAGCACCTGCCACGGATCGTCGCAGAGCTGCTGCCGCATTACGGCGCTGACTGCCCGGTTGCGGTCATCCATCGCGCCACCTGGCCGGATCAGGACTGGGTCAAAGGCACGCTGGCGGACATCGTCGAACTCACCAGTACACGGGATTTTCGGCGAACTGCGCTGATCCTCGTCGGTCACGTACTTGGGGATACACCGTTCGCCGAATCAGCCCTGTATCGCGCCGGCCATGCTCACCTGTATCGCCCCGGCAACGGCTGATTGCCAGCGCCGCCAGCGCGGAGCAGACTCGACCTACCTTGTTGCTATCGGAGCCACGCCCATGCTGGAACTACGCCCCAACTGTGAATGCTGCGCCGTCGAACTGCCCGGCGACAGCCCGGATGCAATGATCTGCTCGTTCGAATGCACGTATTGCCGTAGCTGTGCCGAACAACGTCTGCACGGACGCTGCCCGAACTGCGCTGGTCAGCTGCAAAGCCGGCCGACCCGCGTTGGTAACGCACTGAGCAACAACCCCGCCTCAACTAAGCGCGTCATCAAAGACCACGCGCCCTGCGCCTGATTCCTACCGCCGGCAGGCCGGAAGGCCTGCCGCATCCTGATTGTTACCGTATTTTTTGTAGGAATTTTCCTCAGAATCACCTGGTTTGTTCATCACGCATATACTCGGCATTATCATGGACTGAGAATCGACGTATCTTGCGCGCTGCCTGAGGTTTGCGGATCAACCCTCAGCTACGTTCCTGTGTGATTCAGGCAACGGACCCTCTTCACCACAGGAGCTAGCAATGACAACCGTGATGCTGGTCGATGACCACCCAATCGTTCTAACGGCTGTACGCATGCTGCTTGAGCGCGAACGTTTTCGAGTCATTGGCACCGCCGAAGATGGTAAGGAAGCCGTGGAACTGGCCCGCAAACTCTCACCCCAGGTAGTGATCGTTGACATCGGCCTGCCCGAGCTGGACGGCATGGAGGTGATCAAGCGCCTGCAGCTGCTGGACCCACCACCCAAGATCATGGCCCTGACCGGGCAGCCTGCCGACCTCTACGTCAGGCGTTGCCTGGACGCCGGGATTGGCGCTTTCGTCAACAAGAACGAAGACATCGAGTCGGTGGTATTCGCCCTCAAGGCACTGATCAAGGGCTACTCGACCTTTCCGCAAATGTCGGTCAACAGCAATTCGCTGGAGTCTGAAAACGCCCGACTGGACAGTTTGTCCAACCGTGAAATGGAGGTACTGCGCAGGCTGGCTCGGGGCGAAAACAACAAGGCCATTGGCGAGTCCATGAACCTTAGCGCCAAGACCATCAGCACCTACCGCGGACGCATCATGGAGAAGCTCAAGTCGGAGTCGCTGGTGGAAATGATCGATCTGGCCAAGCGCAACAGCGTCAACTGAAGCTTTACGCCATGACCGGTCTGCGCACACTGCTACTCCTGATCAGCCTTAGCGGCGCGTCTGCGGCCGTGCTCGCTGACAGTCAGCCACGGCAGTTGCTGGCACGCTCGAGCAGCGCTGCTGCCCCACTGGACCTTGCCGTCGATGACCGCGAGTGGCTGAACCAGCACAAGGTACTGGTACTCGGCAGCTCGGGGCCGGATTACCTGCCTTTTGAAATCAATATCACCCCAGCCGATCATGAAGGGCTCAATGCTGACTATGCCGGCTTGATCAGCGAGCAGTTGGGCATAGCCGTTCAAGTGCAGCGCTTTGACAGCCGCGAACAGGCCATCAAAGCCTTGCAGGACGGGCAAATCGATCTGCTGGGCAGTTCCAACGCAACCGAAGCCAGCAATGCCGAGCTTACCTTGAGCCAGGCATATGCAGACGACCTGCCGGTGATCGTCGCTCGACAGGACCAGGACAAGGCCGTGCGCCACGGCGATGACCTGGCCGGGCTGCGGCTGGCGATGGTCGACCATTACCTGCCGGCCAGTACGGTCAAGGCCCAGTATCCGCAGGCACAGCTGCAACTTTATCGCTCGACCTTGAGCGGCTTGTCTGCGGTCGCCATGGGCGACGCCGACGTCTACCTGGGCGACGCCATCAGCACCGACTACCTGATCGGCAAGAGCTACCAAGGCCAGGTGCGCATCGACCATTTTTCGGCGCTGCCCGGTGGCTCGTTCGCCTTCGCCACGCGCCGCGACAACTCGCGCCTGCTCAGGTTGCTCAACCAGGCCCTGAGCCGCATCAGCGACAGCGAGCGGCTGAACATTCTGCGGCGCTGGAGCAGCGGCAATACCAGCCTCCTGCTCCAGCGCCTGAACACCCCGCTGACCCCTGCCGAACAACACTGGATCGAACATAACCGCAGCGTCAAGGTGCTGGTCACGCCGTCCCTGGCGCCGCTGACCTTCAACGACGCCGAGCAACGCCCGAGCGGGATCGCCCCCGATCTGCTCAAGCAGATCAGCTTGCGCACCGGGCTGGATTTTCAGATCAGCGAAGTGGATGCCGTCCAGGAAATGGTTGACCAACTGCTGCGGGGCGAGGCGCAAATGATCGGCGCGATCGGTTACGGCAGCGAGCGCGCGGCACGCTTGCGCTTCACTCGCCCCTACCTGGTCAGTCCGCGGGTGCTGGTAACCCGCGCCGGCAACCCCGCCAGCACTCCGGCGGCATTGATCGACAACCGCCGGATCGCAGTAGTACGTGGCTCTCCGCAGGGTGCACTGGTGCAGCGCCAACATCCACAGGCGAAGCTGGTGGAAGTCGATTCACCACTGGGGCTGATGGAAGCGGTGGCCAACGGTGAAGCAGAAGTCGCCTTGAGCAACCATATCAATGCGCGCTATTACATAGATCATGTGTTCAATCATCGCCTGCGCATTGCCGCCTTGTTTGGCGAGGAACCGGCGATGGCTGCCTTCGCCATGGCTGCCAATCAGCCTGAGCTGCATGCGATTGTCGACAAGGCGCTGCTGAGCATACCGCCCGACGAATTGGATCAACTGGTCAACCGATGGCGCAACACCACCCTGGTCAGTGACAGCCCGTGGCGCAATTATCGCAGCCTGGCCCTGCAGGTGCTGGTTCTCGGCGGCGTGCTGCTGGCCGGTGTCGTGTTCTGGAACACCTATCTGCGCAAGCTGATCCAGCAGCGCACCGAGGCCCAACGGGCGTTGCAGGCGCAACTGCTCCTCAGTCGGGGCCTGCTTGAGCAGCTACGCCAGGCCAAGGACGCTGCCGAGCAGGCCAGTCAGGCTAAAAGCACCTTCCTGGCCACCATGAGCCACGAGATTCGCACGCCAATGAACGCGGTTATCGGCTTGCTGGAGCTGGCCCTGGAAGATGGCGCTCGCAGCGACCCATTGACCTTGCAGACTGCCCACGATTCCGCGATTGGTCTGCTTGAGCTGATTGGCGACATCCTCGACATCTCGCGCATCGAAGCTGGCCACATGACCCTGACACCGGTGCCGACCGATCTGATCGAACTGGTCCGTGCCAGCTTGCGCGTATTTGACGGCAATGCCCGGATCAAACGCCTGCAACTGCGCAGCGAGCTGCCTGAGCAGCCACTCTGGGTGCTGATCGATCCGCTGCGTTTCAAGCAGGTCCTGGCCAATCTTCTGAGCAATGCGATCAAGTTCACCGACCGCGGCGAGATCCTCGTCAGCCTCACCTGCGCGCCGGCCTCGGCAGAGCTGCTGCAACTGACCTTATGCGTGCAAGACAGTGGCGTGGGTATCAACCCCGTCAACCAGGCGCGCCTGTTCAACAGCTTTGCCCAGGTCGACGGCCCACGCGCCCAGCAAGGTGCAGGGCTGGGTCTGGTGATCAGTCGCAGCCTGGCCCAACTGATGGGCGGCACGCTGCAGCTGCAAAGCGTCGAGGGCCTTGGCACGCGCGTCGAGGTCAGACTGGCGCTGCCCAGCGCAACGCCTGCATCGCAGCCGCAGATCAGCGAGGCCACCCAGCAGCAACCCGGCCAACCTCTGCGCATTCTGGTGGTCGACGACTACCCGGCCAACCTGCTGTTGCTCGACAAACAACTGAACAGCCTCGGTCATCAGGTGACGTTGGCTGAAAACGGCCAACTGGCCCTGACCAGCTGGCAAGCGGGCGAGTTCGATCTGGTTATCACCGACTGCAGCATGCCGGTCATGGATGGTCATGAGCTCAGCCGCAGCATTCGTGCGCTGGAACGCGCAAGTGGCCAGCCAGCCTGCACCATCATCGGCGTTACCGCCAACGCGCAGGCCGAGGAGCGCGTCCGCTGCCTGGACAGCGGCATGAACGACTGTCTGTTCAAACCGATCGGGCTGCATACCCTCAAGGCGCACTTGCCGCGCTGCGCATCGAATCCGCCAACTCCGCGCCCAAGCGGATTCGACATCGATCAGTTGCGTAATTTGACCCAAGGTGACGAGCAACTGATCAGACGTCTGCTCGAGCAACTGGCACGCAGTGCCGCCGAAGACCTGGCCGCCCTGCACGCATTGGGAGCAAACCCGCCGAGCGCTGCGCTACGCGACCTTGCGCATCGCATCAAGGGCGGCGCGAAAATGCTCAAGGTGCGCGGGGTCGTACGCGACTGCGAGACACTCGAGCAGGCCTTGGCCTCGGACCAACCCAGCGCAGCCGCCCGGGAGCAATTGCAGGCAAGCCTGCACACCCTGCTAGGTGAACTGCGCGCTGGGCTCAATGCAATTGCAGAGTCGAACTGATCTGACCGATCGCATCGACAACGTGCCGCGAGCCTTGCTGAATCTCCAGAATGACCGTGCCCGCCTCGTTGACCAACTGCACGCCGCGCCCTGTGTGCGACAAGCTCGATTGCATGCTGGCGACCGCAGTCAGTGACAAGTCGTGGTTCTGCCTGACCACATCGACGATCTCCAGGGTGGCCTTGCTGGTGCGTGCAGCCAGATTACGTACTTCATCGGCTACCACAGCAAAACCACGGCCATGCTCACCGGCGCGCGCCGCTTCGATTGCGGCGTTTAGTGCCAGCAGGTTGGTCTGGTCGGCAATGCCGCGAATGGTCAATACAATCTGGCCGATGATCTCCGACTGCTTGCTGACAGCGTCGATGGTCCGCGCAGCGTCGCTCAGCTCCTGAGAGATTTGTTCGATCACCTGCACGGTCTGCTGCACCACCTCGCTGCCTTTTCGCGCGCAGGCGTCAGTCTGCACGGAGCTGGCGTGGGCGGCATCGGCGGCGCTTTGCTGAGTGCTGACTTGGGCGGTGATGTCGCTGGCGAACTTGACCACTTTGACCAACCGGCCCTTGTTATCGAAGATCGGGTTGTATGAAGCCTCCAGATAGACAACCTGCCCTTGCTTGTTGATTCGCTCGAAACGGTGCGAATGGTACTCGCCGCGGTTAAGCGACGCCCAGAACTCGCGGTATTCGGCCGACTCACGCTCATGGGCGAGGCAAAACAGTCCATGATGACGGCCCACCACTTCTTCGAGGCGGTAGCCCATGGTTCGCAAGAAGTTGGCATTGGCAGTCAGCACCCGCCCCTCTGGTGTGAATTCGATCACTGCCATGGATCGCCCGATCGCCTGCAGCAGGGCTTCGCTTTCGTGCTCGTCGTGGATTCGCTGAGTGATGTCAGAGGCGACCTTGATCACACTGGTGACGCGCTGTTGCTCATCCAGCACGGGCATGTAACTGGCTTGCAGCCAGACCTCGCGGCCAGCCTTGTCGACGCGCTCGAAGGTACCGCTGATGGCCTCGCCTCTGCCCAGCGCTTGCCACAATTGCTGGTAGGCCGGGCTTTTGACGTACTCCGGATCACAGAACAGGCGATGATGCTTGCCCGCGATCTCCTGGGCGCTATAGCCCAATGCCTGGCAGAATTTATCGTTGGCGGCAATGATGGTGCCGTCGGCGGTGAACTCGATCATGGCCATCGACCGACTGATCGCGGCCAGTCTGGCCTCCATCCCCACCAAGGCCTGATGACAGCGCTGGATTTCGACGATATCGGATTTGCGATGGTAATCGAACATGACGCCGGGCTCCTTGCATGGACGGGGTGCCCTCAGCATAGATCGCCGGCGAAACGGCGCAAGGCCGCTGATATCACCTTGCAATTAGCCGCTTCAGGTGCTTTCCCGAACCATCAGCTCAAAGCCCAGATCCTGACGCGTGGCGCTCACCCGCTTGCCATCGAGCATCGCCAGCAGCGCTTGCGCCGCGGCCCGACCAACGGCAGCACGCGGGGTCCGGATCGAGGTCAACGGCGGCACCATGTGGGCAGAACCTGGCAGGTCGTTGAAGCCGACCATGGCCACTCGTTGCGGCACTGCGATGCCTTGGCGCAGGGCCTGCAGGACTGCGCCCTGCGCAAGGTCATCGTTACAGAAGAACACCCCGTCGACCTCCGGCGCCTGTGCCATCAAGCGGCTGAACAGTTCGCCGCCAAGACCAATTGACGAGGGCTGTGCGGCCAGCAGCTCCAGTTCGGGCGCTTGCAATCCGGCCTCAAGCAACGCTTGGCGAAAGCCTGCGGCGCGCTGCATTACCCGCGGGTCGAGCTGCGCGGCAATGAACGCCAGCCGCCGTCGACCCCGCTCGATCAAATGGCGGGCGGCAGCGTAGCCTGCCTGCTGCTGAGAGAACCCTACAGACACCGCATCTGCCTGCTCACCCAGCTCCATCATGTGCACACAGGGCACTCGGCTGGCAGCCAGCAAATGGCGCGAACCTTCGGTGCGATCAAAGCCGGTCAACAGCACACCACAGGGCTGATAGGCGAGGTAGTTGCGGATCAGGTTCTCTTCTTCATCAACGTCGTAGTGATAGTTGCCGATGAGCACTTCGAGACCGCGCGGCCGCATCACTGCGTGGATCGCTTCGAGGGTATCGATGAACAGCTGGTTGGACAGCGATGGGATCAATACCACCACCGAATGGCTGCGCGCCGAGGCCAGCGCGCGGGCTGCCGGGTTGGCGATGTAACCCAGGGTGGCCGCTGCAGCGAGGACCTTTTCGGCCAGTTCAGGGGCAACGGTGGCTACCCCGCGCAACGCCCGCGAGGCCGTGATCGGTGAAACGCCGGAGAGCCTGGCGACTTCTGCCAGGGTGGGACGACCAGTAGTGCGGGAGCCGGTGCGTGACATGGGTGTTGTAATTTTACTACTTGCCAAGGGTGGGGAACGGCCACTAAGGTAGCGCTGTCCCAGGACACAGGCAATGTAATCTTTATCAATTGCCCTGCGTCGAGCGACCATACTGCGTTAGACAAGACCAATAACATCCGGGAGGGTGGCGCCCACACATCGACGTCCATGTCGAGACAGCGCTATCTTACCTGCAGGAGGTACTGATGAACTCTCCCCTGTCCGCGATCGTGGTGATGGGTGTAGCAGGCTGCGGCAAGAGCTGCATCGGCGCTGCCATTGCCGCCCGCAGTGGCGGTCGGCTGATCGAAGGCGATGCTTTCCACCCCGCTGCCAATATCGAAAAAATGAGCGCTGGCGTGCCGCTCGATGATGCCGACCGTGCCGGTTGGCTGGTGCTGCTCGGCCAGGAGCTACAGGCCACGCTCAAGGCCGGCGAACGACCAATCCTGACCTGCTCTGCCTTGAAGCGCCGCTATCGCGACGCATTGCGTGAAGCGGTGCCTGAGCTGGGCTTCGTGTTCCTCGAGCTGACCCCTGCCGAGGCCGAGAAGCGCGTGCTGGCCCGTCCTGGCCACTTCATGCCTGCCAGCCTTATCGAAAGCCAGTTTGCCGCCCTCGAATCCCCTCGTGGCGAGCCACTGACCCTGGCGCTGGACGCTACCCGGCCGGTGGCCGCGCTGGCCGAAAGCGTACATGACTGGTTAAAGCCCTGCGGTGAGCGGGCACTGGCGCGAATCGCCTGAGCGGCGGTTTACCAGCTCACCAAAGACAGCGCTGTCTCGACGTTAAAAAGCACCAGAAGTTCCATAACGCTACGCCTAACAACAAAGACAAAACCGAGGCTCATTAATCATGTTCGGACTGGCTACCGATACGTTCCTGCTACTCGATGCCCTGGTGACCATCATCGGGCTCATCCTGCTGATCACCCACTTCAAGGTGCATCCTTTTGTTGCGCTGACGCTGGCTGCGGGCTTTCTCGGCCTGACCTCGGGCATGCCCGTGGCCAAGGTCATGAAGTCGTTTCAGGACGGCTTTGGCGGCGTGCTTGGCTTTGTCGGCATCGTGCTTGCACTGGGCACCATGCTCGGCAAGCTGATGGCTGACTCCGGCGGCGCTGACCAGATCGCGCAGACTCTGATCCGCGCCTTCGGCAAACAGAAGGTGCACTGGGCCATGATGTTCGCCGCATTTCTGGTGGGCATCCCGCTATTCTTCGAAATCGGCTTTGTGCTGCTGATCCCGCTGGTGTTCATCGTAGCCCGACGCACCGGGGTATCCTTGGTCAAGATCGGTATTCCGCTGCTGGCAGGCCTGTCCGTCGTGCATGGGCTGGTGCCGCCGCATCCAGGCCCGCTGCTGGCGATCGGCATTTTCAATGCCGACATCGGCAAGACCATCTTCTACGGTTTGCTGGTAGCGCTGCCGACGGCAATCATCGCCGGCCCGCTGTACGGCAATTTCATCTCGCGTTACATCCCGGGCAACCCATCACAAGAGCTGATGGACCAGATTGCTCGCGAGTCCGACCAGCGCAACCTGCCAAGCTTCAGCATCACCCTGATCACCGTGCTGTTGCCGGTAGTGCTGATGCTGCTGAAGACGTTTGCTGATGTGGTGCTGCCCGCTGAAAACATCGTGCGCCAGTGGATGGACCTGATCGGCCACCCGATCACCGCCCTGCTCGCGGCGCTGCTGCTGGCGTTCTACACCTTCGGCGCGGCGCGCGGCTTCAACCGTCAGCAGATCATGAAGATGCTTGACCAGAGCCTGGCCCCCACCGCCGCCATCGTGTTGATTGTCGGCGCTGGCGGCGGCTTCAAGCAGATGCTGGTGGACACTGGTGTGGGCAACGTCATCGGCCAGATGGCGGTGCAAGCGCAGATATCGCCAATCATGCTGGCCTGGTTGGTGGCGGCGGTCATCCGGATCGCCACAGGCTCGGCAACGGTAGCGACCATCACCGGCGCTGGTATCGTTGCACCGGTGATCGCGCTGGTGCCCGGGGTCAACCGTGAGCTGCTGGTGCTGGCCACCGGCGCCGGTTCGCTGATTCTGTCCCACGTCAACGACGCCGGTTTCTGGCTGGTCAAGCAGTACTTCAACATGACCGTAGCAGAAACGTTCAAGACCTGGAGCATGATGGAGACCATCCTGTCGGTGGTCGGCATCATCTTCATCATGTTGCTGGCGCAGTTCGTCTGACCGTTGGTCGGGATACTGGCACCTAGGGTGGGGTGTAAGGCTCAAGTGAGATGAGGGCCTTGCCGCGTGATCAACGTCTGTTCCGCGGCAAGGCTGGCACTTTATCCACGCAAAGGAGCTTGCCCATGAAACGCTTCCTGCTGCTTGCCGTCGTGCTCGCAACGCCTTTGGCCATGGCCGCCGGTACAGGCCCGACCTACCCCGACGACCCGCATAACAGCGCGCCCAAGCCTGGCGCGGACAGCACGCTCAACCCTATCGAAACACCCATGCCACGCAACACTGACCCTCGCCTGAACGGCAATGATCCAGACAGCCCTCCTGCCAGCCAGAGCAACGATCACAAACTACCGGGCATGGGTACTCCCGACGCTCCCGTGGGCACTGGCCAGGGATCTGGCAGCAGTAACCCTCAGCCTTGAAATGACGCTTACCCGACGATGGCTCGCGGCGAATGCTGGCCAGATCGTAGGCAACTGATGACCCTCGCCTGGTAACGCTTGGCCTCAAGCGTTACCCCTCCTCCGCCCTCTAGGGCACGTCTGCGCGCTTGAGCTTCCTCACTTAACTCAGCGCTCAACTCCAAGTAGAGCCTTTCCTGCTTATCCGCAGATGGCGCCCGGGGCTTAATCCCGGCACCACCTGAGGACCACCGTCGCGCTTGTTTGCAGCAGTCCGTGACGGGTGTTCAAGGGACTTCGTAGCGAGGTGCCCAATGAAAATCACTTTCCGAATGTGCCACAGGTTGCACTCATCGCTTGCTCAGCCGTGCGTGCTGCTCGCGCTGTGTGCGGTGCTTTACGGCAACGCAGCCCATGCCAGCCTCGAACCCGTGTTGGAGGCACGCATGACTGTCTGCACGGCACACCTGCAAAGCGTGGAAGAGCTGATGATTAGCCGTATTCAGCACATCGAAAACAGTGTCGGTGGTGAGCTCAGGCGCCTGCCTGAGCTGGAGGCCGCACGCGGGCGTCTGCAGCGACAGCTGCAACAGGAACGCCAGCGCTACCAATCCCTACCGTGGCGACCTGAACACGACCAGGCTCTGCGCGGCATCAGTAACGAGATAGCGGCTGTCCAATACTGCATTGCCATCGGCCGCTCGGCCGAGCGCCAGATCGCAGCAGTCAAGTCGCTGTTGGCCTCGTCACGCGAAACCAGACAGAGCATTACCCACGACGTTGACGATTTCCTGTTTGCCGGCGACGAGTGCGCAGCAAACACGGCCAATCCGCGCAAATGCCAAGCCGATGCCCTTGCCCTGCTTGAGCCGCCTGCTCAAGCCAACCTGATCGCCGGCCGGCGTCTTCTGGAAAAAGCCTGGTCGCCTTTACGCGACCAAGGCGTGCGCTTCCCGACCTCCTGGGAAGTGGACTGCAGCCCCGATAACCCACCAAAAAGGCCATTCCCATGAGCGAAGTCATTCCATTCATCAGCCGCAATGCTCGTATCGATAGCGCTATAAGCAGCCATATCGAAGCGCTGAGCACCGCCACACCGCTGCGCTTACCTGTCGAGCAGACTGCGCTGGTCGCCAACTATGTCGAGAAGATCGAAGGCACCTATGACACCAGTCGGGCCAAGCACGATACCGACCATGCCATCGACCTGCTCTACATCGCCTACAACACCACGCCCCAGGAGCAGGGAGACATCCGCGTCAGGATCGGCTCGATCATGAATGACTTGATCACCGCTCAGCAGGAGAGTGAGCGAAGCATCAAGAGCGCTATTCGCGTCGCCAATAGAATCGGCACTACCTTGCGCAACTGCCTACCCGACTGGCTGGACGTGAAGGAAGGCGGTGACCCGGAGCAAATCAAGGAATTCGTCACCGCTGATTTGCTGGCCATGGCCAACGAAATCACCCAAGCGGCAATTACCGTGCGCGACAGCCTTACCACGATCGCAGACAGATACGATGTCATCATCCGTAACACCGCCGAAGCGACCGCACGCAGCGAAGTCGCGCTAAGCGATACCATTCAGGCAGATAGCAAGCTGCAGAGCGAACTCGTCATCGCTAATGCTCGGCGCGAGATGCTCGAGGGTCTGGTCACCGACTTGCAGCAACAGGTTGCCCGCTATGAAAAGCTGGCGCAAGAATACGGATCACAGGCGAAGACCGCCGAGCAAAAATCGTTCTGGGCGTCGCTTTTGAAGACCGGCGCACAGATGCTGGGGGGGCTGCTGCCCATGATAGCCATGGGAGCTACCGGCGGCGCATCGGCCGTGATTGGCGGCGCCTCGATGGCGGCCGCAGCGGGGCTTGGCCAGCAGAACCAGGCCGATGGCCTGCACAAAGATATCCAGATGAAAAAAGCGCGCTCCGAGCTGCGTGCGGAGCAAACGCTGCTCAACGAGCAGTGTGACAAGTTGAAGTCAAACCTGGATGACTTGAGCAAGCGCAACGCCGACGCCGCTGATCCGGCCAAGGGTACCCTCGATGGCCGTATCAGCGATGTCCAGGCCGACCTTGAAAAGGTAGCCGCACGGCAAGGCGAACTCAGCCAGGAGCTGTCACGACTGGAGGAGGCGCTCAAAGCCATCGGCGAACATGCCGCATCGCTGAGTGATGAGCAACGCAAACAAGCAGGCAATTTGCGCGACATGCAGATGCAGATGCTCGTTAAAGCCGAGGAGTACGAAAATACCCGCCGTGAGCAAGCTTCCGAGCTGGTAAACCTCACTGCCCTGCTTGCCGGCCAGCGGAACGAGAAACAGAACATCGAACTTGCCGTTCGATCGTTGAACCTGAGCGTGAGCGCACTCAAGCGGACCAAAGAGATCGTTGAAGAAATGGCGTTTTTCTTCAAATCATTTTCCGACTTCATGCAGATCATCCTTGACCAGGCGACGGACCAGGTTTCCAGCTATGAGAGTGCCGGCAATAGCGCACGGCTGCGTGCCAATCGCCTGGCCCAGTTGGTCCGCTCTACCGACGAATTCTTTATCAGCCAGGCAGGACAGTGGCTGGCGGTTGGCGTGGTATCGGACCGATTTGCCCAGACCTTCAAGGATGGCTGGAGCAAACTCAACAAGCTGTCAGGCACGTACATTACTGGCCAGGAGCTGCCAGCGTATCTGGACCAGGCTTCTTTCACCCTGAAAATGATCATCGACGATCGTGAGAAGGCCAGTCATCAGCGCTTGGTCTACCTGGCCAGCTACCGCGACGAATTGAGCGCTTGATCCCGCAGCGCTGATAGCCCGCTGGTAACCAACCCTACTGGTCGGCCCCTCGAGAGCCGACCAGTTGCTGCAGCCATGACTGATGGCGCTTGTGCCTTACGCCCTGACACCAAGCATGCCGCGCTCGACGATAAAGTCGATCACCGCTTGCAGCCCTTCGCCCTTTTTCAAGTTGCTGAACGTCCAGGGCCGCTCTGGACGCATGCGATTGGTATCACGTTCCATGACCTCAAGCGATGCGCCGACATAGGGCGCCAGGTCAGTCTTGTTGATCACCAACAAATCCGACTTGGTAATCCCTGGGCCGCCCTTGCGCGGAATCTTCTCGCCCTCGGCAACATCGATGACGTAAATGGTCAGGTCGGCCAGCTCGGGGCTGAAGGTAGCGCTGAGGTTGTCACCGCCGCTCTCGACGAAGATAACCTCAAGGTTACCGAACTTGCGCGCCAGTGCCTCCACCGCAGCCAGGTTCATAGAGGCGTCTTCGCGGATCGCCGTATGCGGACAGCCGCCGGTCTCCACGCCGACAATCCGCTCGGGCTCCAGGGCGCCGGCTTCGGTAAGAATGCGTTGATCTTCCTTGGTATAGATGTCATTGGTGACCACGGCGATCTGGTAGTGATCACGCATGGCCTTGCACAGGGCCTCGAGCAGCGCAGTCTTGCCGGAGCCGACCGGGCCACCGACACCGATGCGCAGGGGTTGCTGATAGCTTTGCATGTTGGCAGTCCTCAAGAACGGAACAAACGGGTGTATTGGGTTTCGTGACGCGACGAGGCGATGGCCAGCAGCGGCAGGCCGCCGCCCAACTGCTCGTCGTCCAGCTCCAGCGCCATGTCCAGCACCGCCGGCAGTTCGGCGGCCAGGTCGCGCAGTACGGTCTGCGCCGCCTGCTGGCCAAACGGCACCAGCTTGACGCCGGCCATGACCGCGCCTTCCAGCCAGGCAAAGCCGAGTCCCAGCGCCAGCTGGCGTAAAGGAATTGCCCAGTGCACGGCGAGCCATGCCATCGCGCCTAGCTGGGTGAGTTCAAGCTGCGGCCGCCAGGCAAGGTCTTGCCCAAGCTGCCAGCCGTCAAGAATGCGCGCCAGCGCGTAACCCCGCTGGCGCTCTTCAAGGCGCAGCTCGGCGGTCTCGCGATTGGCCAGGAGAAACTGACTCCAGTGCCCGAAAGCCTCGACGTCAGCACGCTCGCACGCGCGGTACAGGCGGGCCAGCAGCGGCCAGTCGAGATAACCGAGGGTGTCGTGCAACTGCTCACGCTGCCAGTTGCAGAAACCTTCGGTGGTGCTTACCCAGCCGGCCTCGACCGCCCACTCCAGCCCTTGCGAGTAGGTGAAGCCACCCACCGGCAAGCCCGGGCTGGCCAGCTGCAGTAAACGCAGCAACGCCAGGTCGCTGCTCATCAGCCGACCAGCATGACAGCGGCCGACGCCAGCAGGCCGCCGCCACAGGCTTTCTGCAGCTTGGCGTGGCGGCGTAGTAGGCAACCGACGGTAAAGCCCGCGGCGAGCAACAAACCGCTGACGGTAACGAACCCGGCACTGAACAGCCAGAAGGCGCTTGGGGTTGCTTCAACGCCATGTGCCCAGCCGTGGAACAGCGCGAACAGCGGCATTGCCAAGGCCAGTAACACTTGCCGGCCAGGTACCAGCAACGCCGCTGCTGCCACCAATAGCGAGCCGACGATCATGCTTTCCATGCCCAGCACCCCACCGAACAGATGGCCAAACACAGCACCGGCAAACATCGCTGCCAGGGTTGCCAGCGGCAACAGCAGGTTGCGCCGGGTCAAGGCCGCCAGCACGCCGGTACCGAGCAACATCAGCAAGTGATCAAGGCCGGTCAACGGATGCAGCAGGCCATCGTGCAGCGGGCTGCTGTCATGACCGGGGTGCGCGAAGGCCGGTACGGCCACCAACAGCAGGGCAAGGGCGAGTGTCTTTTTCATCTGGGTTCCTTATTAGTGGGCAGCGGGCATACGCACGAAGGGGTGATCATTGCCGTGGGCATGGCTGTGTGGCGCACTCTGGTAAGCGCCGGCTTCAGGCTCGAACGGTGCCTGCTCGACCGTGACCTGCAGGCCAAGGCCACGGACCATGTCGTCCAGCACATAGTCATGCTGATAACGCAGCAGGCCCGCATCGATCTGCAACGGCACGTGGCGGTTGCCCAGATGATAGGCCGCCCGCGCCAGCAGCAACGGGTCGCTGCAGCGCACGGTCGAGACCGACTCGGCAGCAGCCAGCACGCGCACCAGGTGCACGCCGTCGGCATCGCCGAGTAGCTCGCCGCCACGCAGCAGGTGGCCACGCTCAAGCATCAGGCCGGCATCACGGCCATCGTCCAGAGTCACCCGCAGGCGGCTCTTGATCCGGCTATCGACACTCAGGGTCACCGTGCCGGTAATCGTCTGCTCGGCACTGTCGGCGGCACTGATGCGCCGGTTGAGAACAATCATGGGTGCTCCTTCAAAACAGAAAATAGCGCTGCGCCAACGGCAGTTCGCTGGCTGGCTCACACACCAGCAGCTCACCGTCGGCACGCACCTGATAGGTTTGTGCATCGACTTCGATCTGCGGTTGCAGCGTGTTCAGGACCATGTCGCGCTTGCGCACCTGGCGGCAGCCCTTGGCCACGCCGATCAGGCTCTGCAGGTTGAGCTGCTCGACCACGCCCTGATCGAGCGCTGCCTGCGACACGAAAGTCATGCGTGTGGCATGGCGAGCGGCGCCCAGTGCGCCGAACATCGGCCGGTAGTGCACAGGCTGCGGCGTTGGAATCGAGCCGTTGATATCGCCCATCGGCGCGGTGACGATCATCCCGCCCTTGATCACCAAGGCCGGTTTGACCGCGAAGAACGCAGGTTTCCAAAGCACCAGGTCAGCCAGCTTGCCGACTTCCAGCGAGCCGACTTCATGGGCGATGCCGTGGGTCACTGCCGGGTTGATGGTGTACTTGGCGATGTAGCGCTTGACCCGGAAGTTGTCACTGTAGTCGCTGTCGGGTGCCAGCGGGCCGCGGCGCAGCTTCATCTGATGGGCTACTTGCCAGGTGCGAATCACCACTTCGCCAACTCGGCCCATGGCCTGCGAATCGGACGAGGTCATGGCAAATGCGCCCATGTCATGGAGGATGTCCTCGGCGGCAATCGTCTCACGGCGAATGCGCGACTCGGCAAACGCTACGTCTTCGGCAATGCTTGGGTCGAGGTGATGGCAAACCATCAGCATGTCGAGGTGTTCGTCGACGGTATTGACGGTGTACGGCAAGGTCGGGTTGGTCGACGAAGGCAGCACGTTGGCCTGCCCTGCTGCGCGGATGATGTCCGGGGCATGGCCGCCGCCGGCGCCTTCGGTGTGGAAGGTATGAATGGTGCGGTCGCCGATGGCGGCAAGAGTGTCTTCGATACAGCCCGATTCATTGAGTGTGTCGGTGTGGATCGCGACCTGGATGTCCATCTCTTCGGCCACGCTCAGGCAGCAGTCGATCGCAGCCGGAGTCGATCCCCAGTCTTCATGCAGCTTGAGCCCGACTGCGCCAGCAGCGATCTGCTCGCGCAGCGCTTCAGGGCGCGAGGCATTGCCCTTGCCGAGCAGGCCGATATTGATCGGCAGGCTGTCGGCCGCTTGCAGCATGCGCGCCATGTACCAAGGGCCAGGTGTGCAGGTAGTGGCGTTGGTGCCGGTGGCCGGCCCGGTCCCGCCGCCGATAAACGTGGTTACGCCACTGGTGAGGGCCTCTTCGACCTGCTGCGGGCAGATGAAGTGGATATGCGAGTCGATGCCGCCAGCGGTGACGATCTTTCCCTCGGCGGCGATGACCTCGGTGCCAGGGCCGACCGGTACGGTGACGCCAGGCTGCACATCCGGGTTGCCGGCCTTGCCGATCATGGCAATCCGCCCGTGTTTGATGCCGATGTCTGCCTTGACGATGCCCCAGTGGTCGATGATCAGTGCGTTGGTCAGGACCAGGTCCATCGCCTCGGCCGCCAGCATCTGGCCCTGACCCATGCCGTCACGGATGACCTTGCCGCCGCCGAACTTGACCTCTTCACCATAGATGGTGAAGTCTTTCTCGACCTCGACCCACAGCGCCGTGTCCGCCAGGCGTACCCGGTCGCCCACGGTCGGGCCGAACATGTCGGCATAGGCGCGACGCGACAGCCGGCTCATGCCCTGCCCTCCAATGGGCCCATCACCTGGCCCTGAAAACCATATATCTCGCGCTTGCCGGCGTAGGCCACCAACTGCACGGTACGCGCCTGGCCGGGTTCGAAGCGCACCGCGGTGCCGGCCGGGATATCCAGGCGAAAGCCCAAGGTCGGCTCACGCTCGAACACCAGTGCGTCGTTGACTTCATAGAAGTGGTAATGCGAGCCGACCTGAACCGGCCGGTCACCGTGATTGGCAACCTTGACGCTGACCGTTGCCCGGCCCACGTTGAGCTCGATGTCGCCAGCGGCGACTTGGATTTCACCCGGAATCATGCCGGCCTCCTCAGACGATAGGGTCATGAACGGTCACCAATTTGGTGCCGTCAGGAAAGGTTGCCTCGACCTGCACGTCATGGATCATTTCCGGTACGCCGGGCATGACCTGATCGCGCCGCAGCACCTCACGGCCAAGACTCATCAGTTCGGCGACGGTACGGCCATCGCGGGCCCCCTCCATCACCGCGGCGCTGATCAACGCCAGGGCTTCCGGGTAGTTGAGCTTCAGGCCACGGCCCAGGCGGCGCTCGGCCAGCAATGCGGCAGTGAACAGCAGCAGCTTGTCTTTCTCTCTGGGGGTCAGTTCCACGGCGTCTCTCTCAGGTAGCCCAGATGCGCGGCGGGCATGGCGCCAGGCCGAGAACGGCCGGGCGCAGCACATGCCAAAGGCGCTGCAGGGTGTGTTGCAGATGTTGGTTGTCGTGATCGAGTAGGCGGATCACCAGCAGCTCGCCCAGCAGAGTTGCCCCGACCGGGTTGCCAAGGCTGTCGAGCAGCTCGCGGACCTGCTCCAGCAACGCCTGGTCAGCGGGCGCGGCGCAAAAGGTCGCCAGCAGTGGATGCCCGCCGACCTTGTCCAGGCGCCCGCCCTCGATGCGCAGGCGCTCGTGCAGGCCCGGATCACCCGGCAGCTCGACGCGCAGGCGGCTGTCCAGCGCGCCTTGCTCGAAGCGCTCGTTCATTACCGGACGGCCCAGGCATAGCGTTTCCCAGGCGAGCAAACGCGCGCCAGGCTCCAGGGTGAAGCGGCTGTCCAGGCTCGCCCTGGCGCCGGAAAAGAAGATGCTGTCCTGAGGCAGCCATTCCAGGGTGCTCCCGGCCTGCAGGTGAAAGTGCTGATGCAAGCGCGCGGTCGGGCCGATGCTGCGGTAGAACTTGCTCGCACCGGGCATGGTCAGCAGCGCGTGGCTGCCGGCTTCCAGCTGGATGTCCAGCTCAAGCCGGTCGCCGGCGACGATGCCGCCTGGCGGGTGCAGGATGTACACGTGGCATGGGCTGCCTTCCGGATAAAACGGTCGTTGCACCAAAAGAGGTCCGAAATGCTTGCGCGCACCAAGGCGGGTCACGCCGTCGCGTTGCACAAAGCGCAGTTGCAGGTAGGCGCTCCACCCGCTGTCGTCGTCTTGCTGCTCGATCTGTTGCGCCAAAGACATCCTGGCCCCCTGAAAATCCCGGCCCTGCGGCCTTGAGCCGATCAGCATGGCGCCGTTGCGCGCCGCGTCTGACCAGTCGATCAATTTTGCTTGGGGGATGCTTTGCAGATTGCGGGCCAACTTTGCCCTGGCGCGAGGCACAAACCGCTCTGGCAAGAGGCACCGGGGCGCATGCCGCACACTTAGAGGGCGTCGCCCGGCCCCGTTTCAGTGCTGCCAGGTTGGTGCTGGAGGACGCGAAGCGGGTTACAGTAGCGCCTTCAGCTGACCAAGGAAGTCACCATGCAATTAGCCCCTGCCATCCCGATCCTGCGGATCTTCTCGGTCGACAAGGCCAAAGAGTTCTATCTCGATTTTCTCGGGTTCACGCTCGATTGGGAGCACCGGTTCAGCCCGGATCTGCCGCTGTACGCACAAATCCGTCGCGATGGGCTGATCCTGCATCTGTCGGAACACCACGGTGACGCCTCGCCCGGCTCGACCATCTTTGCCCGCATCGACGACCTGCGCGCGCTGGAGCGTGAACTGCAGGACAAACAGTACGGCTATGCCCGCCCCGAGGCCGAAACCGTCGATTGGGGCCTGCAGATGCAGATCTGGGATCCGTTCGGCAACCGCCTGCGCTTCTGCCAGCAGAGCGAAGACTAACTGTTGCCCTCGGCCAGCCGGCCTGGCCGGGTCAGGCTTTACCCATGCCAGGGTATCCGCTAGGCTTGGCCTTCATCCCTTCAAACAGGTATTGGTCCAATGCGCCATTGATGCCGCCGTCACCTCGACGGCCAGCCTTCAGCCCTCAGCTCTCGCCTGGGGATGTCGCGGCATGAGTGGAGTTGTGCATGACCAATACCTCGATCCTGACGCTGGACGGCGTCACCCTGGCCTTGCCCAATGGCAGGCAGCTGTTTGCCCCTATCAGTGAATCCTTCGACCAACGCCGCACCGGCCTGGTCGGTGTCAATGGCGTCGGCAAGAGCCTGCTCGGGCAGATCCTCGCCGGCTCGCTGGCACCCAGCGAGGGTCGCTGCCTGCGCAGCGGCCGGGTGCATTACCTTCATCAACATTTTGTAAGCCAGTGCAGCACAGTGGCAGAGCTGGCGCAGGTGGGTTCGGTCGTTGCTGCGCTGCAGCGCATAGAAGCAGGCAGCGCTGACCCGGCAGATTTCGACGTAGTGGCTGAACGTTGGGATATCCGCGAGCGAGTGCAAGCCCAGCTGGACCGCCATGGGCTCGGCCAGCTTGAGCTGGAGCGCGATGCAGCGAGCTTGAGCGGGGGCCAGGCGATGCGTGTGGCGCTGATCGGCGCGCTGGTTGGCCAGGCCGATTATCTGATCCTTGATGAGCCGAGCAACCACCTCGACGTGGATGCTCGCGAGCAACTGCACCAGATGCTGCTGGGCTGGGTCAAAGGCCTGCTGGTAATCAGCCACGATCGCACCCTGCTTGGGCACATGCAGCGGATTGTCGAGCTGACCCCGCAAGGCCTGCGCAGCTACTCCGGTGACTACCGGCACTATGAGCACGCCAAAGCGCATGAACAGGCGTGTGCCCTGCACACCCTTGATCGCCTCAAGCACGAACGGCGCCGTCAGACGCAGGTGCTGCAACAGCAACGCGAGAGCCTCGAGCGACGGCAAGCCGACGCGGGGCGCCAGGCCAGACAGGCCAATCAAGCAAAAATCCTTATCGGCCGTCAGCAGCAGCGCAGCCAGGCCACTGCCGGTAGACAGCAGCGCGAACACCAGGCAGCCGAGGCCAAGCTGCACGCGCAACTGCGCCAGGCCAACAAGCAGGTAGAACGCAACAGCCCCATCGTCATGCACGCGCCGGACGCTGGCCGCAGCCAAGGCAAATCGGTGCTGAGCGTCAGCGGCTTGCAGTTGCCCCGGGGCAGCCAGGCGCCGCTCGATCTACATCTGCGCAGCGGCGAGCACATGGCTGTGATCGGTGCCAACGGGACCGGCAAATCGACACTGTTGAAGGTGCTGGCGGGCCAGCTCCAGGCCAGCGCAGGTAGCTTTCAGGTATACGGTGAGGTCGCCCTGCTCGACCAACATTACAGCCTGCTGCCCGCCGAACTGAGCGCCCTCGCCTTCCTGCGCCTGGCCAACCCAGGGCTGGCCCACAGCGAGGTGCGGACCCGCCTGGCGCAATTGGGCCTGGACGCGGCAAGGGTGGAGATGCCCACTGCCCTGCTCAGCGGTGGCGAACGGCTCAAGGCCGCTCTGGCCGGGCTACTCTACCGCCAGCGGCCGGTCGACCTGCTGCTGTTGGACGAACCGAGCAACCACCTCGACCTGCCGTCGCTGCTGGCGCTGGAACGGATGCTCGATCAGTTCTGCGGTGGCCTACTGGTAGCCTGCCATGACCAGGCCTTTTTACAACGCCTGCAACTGCACGATTCGCTGCGGCTTGGATGAATCTGAGACTGGACGTTTCCGATCTGCGGCGGATGTATTATCGTGGCGTGGTGCGCAAATAACAGCAGCCCGAGTGATCGGGCATCTGCAAGACAATCGAGGGTGTCATGAGTAACGAGAGCATTAACTGGGACAAGCTGGGCTTCGACTACATCAAGACTGACAAGCGCTTCCTGTCCGTGTTCCGCGATGGCGAGTGGGACAAGGGCACCCTGACCGATGACAACGTGCTGCACATCAGCGAAGGCTCGACCGCCCTGCACTACGGCCAGCAGTGTTTTGAAGGCCTCAAGGCCTATCGCTGCAAGGATGGCACCGTCAACCTGTTCCGTCCGGATCAGAACGCCCTGCGTATGCAGCGCAGCTGCGACCGCCTGCTGATGCCGCGGGTGCCGACCGAGCAGTTCATCGAAGCCTGCAAACAGGTAGTCAAGGCCAACGAGCGGTTCGTGCCGCCACACGGCAAGGGCGCTCTGTACCTGCGTCCGTTCGTGATCGGTACCGGTGACAATATCGGCGTGCGTACCGCACCTGAGTTTATTTTCTCGGTATTCGCGATCCCGGTCGGTTCGTACTTCAAGGGCGGCATGACCCCGCACAAGTTCCTGATCTCCGATTTCGACCGCGCCGCGCCGCAGGGCACCGGTGCCGCCAAAGTCGGTGGCAACTACGCGGCAAGCCTACAGCCGGGCTATGAGGCGAAGAAAGCCGGCTTCGCCGATTGCATCTACCTCGACCCGCTGACCCACTCGAAGATCGAAGAAGTCGGTTCGGCCAACTTCTTTGGCATCACTGCCAACAACGAGTTCGTCACGCCGAAGTCGGCTTCGGTACTGCCGGGCATCACCCGCCTGTCGCTGATGGAGCTGGCCGAATCGCGTCTGGGCCTGAAGGTCATCGAAGGCGACGTACAGATCAACAACCTCGAGCGCTTCGTCGAGGCCGGTGCCTGTGGCACCGCGGCAGTGATCACGCCAATTGGTGGCATCCAGTACAACGGCAAGCTGCATGTGTTCCACAGTGAAACCGAAGTCGGCCCGGTCACCACCAAGCTGTACAACGAGCTGACCGGCATCCAGAGCGGCGACGTCGAAGCGCCGGCTGGCTGGATCGTCAAAGTCGCGTAAGCGCTAACGCCATGCCCTTGCGGGGCAAGTCTGCTCTCACTTACCGCGTGCGGTTGGGTGAGAGTGGGCTTGCCCCGTAGTGCTTTTTAGCCAGATGAATTTTTCTTAAATCGCCGTTTGGCTATTCTTTGGCACAATCGAACCTCAATTCGCCGCCCAGGAACCAGCATGCCCCGCGTACTGACCATCGAAGACGACGCCGTCACCGGCCAGGAAATCGTCGCTGAACTGACCAGCCACGGCCTGGATGTAGAGTGGGCAGACAATGGCCGCGAAGGCCTGGCCAAGGCCATTGCCGGTGGCTACGACCTGATCACCGTGGACCGCATGTTGCCCGAAGTCGATGGCCTGACCATCGTCACCACCCTGCGCAGCCTGAAGATTGCCACGCCGATCCTGATGATCAGCGCCCTTTCCGACGTTGACGAACGCGTGCGCGGCTTGCGTGCCGGCGGCGACGATTACCTGACCAAGCCGTTTGCCTCCGACGAAATGGCTGCCAGGGTCGAAGTGCTGCTGCGCCGTAACAGCGTACCGATGACCCAGACCCGCCTGCAGGTGGCGGACCTCGAGCTGGACCTGATCAGCCATGAAGCCCGTCGCGGCGAGCAAACGCTGAACCTGCTGCCCACCGAATACAAGCTGCTCGAATACCTGATGCGCCACGCCGGCCAGGTAATCACCCGGATGATGATTTTCGAGGAGGTGTGGGGCTATCACTTCGACCCAGGCACCAACCTGATCGACGTGCACATCGGCCGCTTGCGCAAGAAGATCGACGCTCCCGGCCAGTGCGCACTGATTCGAACCGTGCGGGGCTCGGGCTATGCCATTGCTGAACCCGTCTAAAGGCTGGAGCTCGTCCACCAGTCGCCTGCTGGCGCTGTACAGCTTTCTCTTCGTGGCCTGGAGCAGCATCCTCATGGGGGTGCTGTATTTCGAGGTTTCTAGCTACCTGAACAAGCTCACCCGTCATTCCATGCTGCAGCGTCAGCATCTGTTTGCGCACATGAGCGGCAAGCAGCTGGACGACGCCCTGATCGCCAGCCAGGCTTTCGAAGAGCGCAGTTTCGACGCCTATGGCCTGTTCGACGCACAGCTCAATCCACTGGGCGGGCGTATCCGCGCCATCCCCAAGGAGCTGCGCCTGGACGGCAAGGTGCATGAGCTCAAGCACTGCCTGGACAGCGCCGACCCGGGCATGATCCACGAGACCTGCGACGCGGTTGCGATCAAGGTGCAGGACGGTCGCTGGCTGGTACTGTTTCGCGACAACGGCTCGTTGTTCGTGGTCACGCGGATCATCCTGGATGCATTGCTGTGGGGCATCTCCCTGACCCTGATACCAGGCTTTGCCGGTTGGTACCTGCTGCGCAGGCGGCCGCTCAAGCGGATCCGCGCGGTGCAGGCCAGCGCCGAACTGATCGTGGCCGGCGACCTGACCCACCGTCTGCCATTGTCGGCTCGGCGCGATGAGCTGGACATGCTGGCGGCGATCGTCAACGCCATGCTCGACCGCATCGAGCGGCTGATGCATGAAGTCAAGGGCGTCTGCGACAACATTGCCCATGACCTGCGCACGCCCCTGACGCGGCTACGTGCGCAGCTGTATCGGATTCGCCAGCAGAGCGGCGAGGATTCTGCCCAGGCCGAGGCGCTGGATCAGGCCATCGGCGAGACTGACACGTTAATGGCGCGGTTTCGCGGATTGTTGCGCATCAGTGAACTGGAGGACCGCCAGCGCCGCGCCGGCTTCGTCCAGCTTGATCCACAGGCACTGCTGGTCGAGCTGCATGACTTCTACCTGCCGCTGGCCGAGGACCGCACTATCGAGCTGCAACTGGAGCAGCCAGCGCAGTTGTCGGCGCTGCACGGCGATCGCGAGCTGCTGTTCGAGGCGCTGGCCAATTTGGTCGGCAACGCGATCAAGTTCACCCCTGAAGGTGGCCAGGTGCGCATTGCTGCCAGTCAGGATGCCAGCGGCGTGCATGTAGCGATCGAAGACAGCGGGCCAGGCATCCCGGAACAGGAACGCACCGCCGTACTCAAGCGTTTCTATCGGAGTGAGGAAGGTCATCGCCACCCTGGCTTCGGCCTCGGGCTGTCGATAGTTGCAGCGATCGTTGACTTGCACGGCTTCACCCTTGAAATCGGTGAAAGCCAATGGGGCGGCGCCAGGCTGGCCCTGCACTGCCCGCTCGCCAGCTGAACACCGGGGCCGCATTGCGCGGCCCCGGCACTGCGGTCAGTCAGCCAGGCGCCAGGTGGTGGCGCCTTTGCTGTCCTCAAGCACCACACCCATCGCCGTGAGCTGATCACGGATACGGTCGGACTCGGCCCAGTTCTTGTCAGTCCGAGCCTGCAGACGCGCCTGAATCAGCGCCTCCACTTCAGCGGCGTCGACCTTGCCCTCGGCGCCGGCCCGCAGGAAGTCATCAGCCTCCAGTTGCAGCACACCGAGCACCTCACCCAACTCGCGCAGGCGCCCAGCCAGGCCAGCGGCAGCCTCGACGTCCGTGTCGCGTAGGCGGTTGATCTCGCGTACCAGATCGAATAGCACGGCGCAGGCTTCGGGGGTGCCGAAGTCATCGTTCATGGCCACACTGAAGCGCTCGACAAATGCCTCACCGCCCGCAGGAGCGACCCGTGGCAGGCCGCGCAGTGCGTGGTAAAAGCGCTCAAGCGCACCTTTGGCGTCGCGCAGGCTGTCTTCCGAGTAGTTGATCGCGCTGCGGTAGTGGCTAGCCACCAACAGGTAGCGGACCACTTCCGGGTGATACTTTTCCAGCACGTCACGGATGGTGAAGAAGTTGTTCAACGACTTCGACATCTTCTCGCCATTGATGCGGATCATGCCGCAGTGCATCCAGGCATTGGCGTACTGCTTGCCAGTGGCCGCTTCGCTTTGCGCGATCTCGTTCTCGTGGTGCGGGAACTCGAGGTCGCTGCCGCCGCCGTGAATGTCGAAGCTCTCGCCCAGGCAGCAGGTGGACATCACCGAGCACTCGATGTGCCAGCCCGGACGGCCCGGGCCCCATGGCGAATCCCAGCTTGGTTCGCCCGGCTTGACGCCCTTCCACAGGACAAAGTCGAGTGGATCCTGCTTGGCCTCGTCAACTTCGATACGGGCGCCGATGCGCAGGTCTTCGATCTTCTTGCGCGACAGCTTGCCGTAACCGACGAACTTGCCCACCCGGTAGTACACATCGCCATTACCCGGTGCGTAGGCATAACCCTTGTCGATCAGGGTCTGGATCATCGCGTGCATGCCAGCGATGTGCTCGGTGGCACGCGGCTCCTGATCCGGCGGCAAGATGTTCAGGCGGCGCTCGTCTTCGTGCATTGCATCGATCATGCGTGCGGTCAGCGCATCGAAGGTCTCGCCGTTTTCATTGGCCCGGTTGATGATCTTGTCATCGATGTCGGTAATGTTGCGCACGTAAGTCAGATCAAAGCCGCTCTTGCGCAGCCAGCGAGTGACCAGGTCGAAGGCCACCATGCTGCGGCCGTGGCCGAGGTGGCAGTAGTCGTACACGGTCATGCCGCAGACATACATGCGCACCTTGTTGCCATCCAGCGGCTTGAAGGCTTCCTTGGTCTTGCTCAGCGTGTTGTAGATGTTAAGCACGGCGATTCCTTAGCTGCCCCAGGAGTCACGCAGGGTGACAGTGCGGTTGAACACCGGGCGGCCCGGCTGGGTGTCTTTCAGGTCGGCGCAGAAGTAACCCTCGCGCTCGAACTGGAAACGGTCTTCAGGCTGGGCGTTGGCCAGCGAAGGTTCCGCACGGCAGCCGCTCAGCACCTGCAGCGAATCGGGGTTGATGTTGTCCAGGAAGCTGCCGCCCTCTTCGGTTTTCTCCGGGTTCGGCGAACGGAACAGGCGGTCGTACAGGCGTACTTCGCACTCGACGCTGGCCGCTGCCGGGACCCAGTGAATAACGCCCTTGACTTTGCGCCCCTCAGGGTTCTTGCCAAGGGTGTCCGGATCGTACGAGCAGCGCAGTTCGACGATGTTGCCATCGGCGTCCTTGATCGCTTCGTCGGCACGGATCACGTAGCTGCCGCGCAGACGCACTTCGCCGTTCGGCTCCAGGCGCTTGTAGCCTTTTGGCGGCTCTTCCATGAAATCGTCACGGTCGATGTACAGCTCACGGGCGAAGGGCAACGCGCGCACGCCCATGTCTTCTTTCGGGTGGCGTGGCAGCTCGAGGTTTTCGACCTGGCCTTCCGGATAGTTGGTGATCACTACCTTCAACGGCCGCAGTACACACATGGCGCGCGGCGCGGTGCGGTCGAGGTCATCGCGGATGCTGAACTCGAGCATGTTCATGTCGACCACTCCGTCCGAGCGGTTGGTGCCGATCATGTCGCAGAAATTGCGGATCGAGGCCGGGGTGTAACCACGACGACGGAAGCCCGACAGGGTCGACATGCGCGGGTCATCCCAACCCTGCACGTGTTTCTCGTCAACCAGCTGCTTGAGCTTGCGCTTGGAGGTGATGGTGTAGTTCAGGTTGAGCCGGCTGAACTCGTACTGACGCGGGTGCGCCGGCACTGGCAGGTTGTCGAGGAACCACTCGTACAACGGGCGATGACCTTCGAACTCCAGGGTGCAGATCGAGTGGGTAATGCCCTCGATCGCGTCCGACTGGCCGTGGGTGAAGTCGTAGTTGGGGTAGATGCACCACTTGTCACCGGTCTGGTGATGGTGGGCATGGCGGATCCGGTAGAGGATCGGGTCACGCAGGTTCATGTTCGGCGAGGCCATGTCGATCTTGGCCCGCAGCACGCGCTCGCCATCAGCGAACTCGCCGGCTTTCATGCGCGCGAACAGGTCGAGGTTTTCTTCGACGCTGCGCTCCCGGAACGGGCTGTTCTTGCCAGGCTCGGTGAGGTTGCCGCGGTATTCCTTGGCTTGCTCCGGAGTCAGGTCGCAGACATAGGCGTTACCCGACTTGATCAGCTCGACCGCCCAGTCGTGCAACTGGTCGAAGTACTGCGAGGCATAGCGCACGGGACCTGTCCAGTTGAAGCCCAGCCACTTGACGTCGCTCTGGATCGCGTCGATGTACTCCTGGTCTTCCTTGGCCGGGTTGGTGTCGTCGAAGCGCAGGTGACAGGCACCGCCGAACTCTTCGGCCAGGCCGAAGTTGACGCAGATCGACTTGGCGTGGCCAATGTGCAGGTAACCGTTGGGCTCCGGCGGGAAGCGGGTGACTATCTGCGTGTGCTTGCCCGAGTCCAGGTCAGCCTGAACGATCGGCCGCAGGAAGTTTGCAGGGACGGCGGGAGCGCCTTTGGCAGCGGCGTTGGGCGCGTTGTCGGCAGTGGGCTTGCTCATAGGATCCTTGAATGCTGGTGTTCAGCCCGGGTAGGCCGATTGAATCAAAGGGCCTATCATAGCCGAAGCAGTCAAGCTGCTGACAGCCGGGCGCCGACAAAGTGGCGCGATTTATCGCAACCCGGGCAAAATGGCGCCGCGCGCGCTGTGTCGCGGCAAGCCAATCCTGCGTCAGCTGATGTACGCGTGCTGCGCGCAGCCAATTTCTGTATGCCTTGAAGAGTGAATTTGAGCATGTCCCAAGTCAAACTGACCACCAACCACGGCGACATCGTCCTGGAACTGAACGCCGAGAAGGCGCCGCTGACCGTTGCAAACTTCCTCGCCTACGTCGAAGCCGGTCACTACAGCAATACCGTTTTCCACCGTGTGATCAAAGGTTTCATGATCCAGGGCGGCGGTTTTGAACCCGGCATGAGCGAGAAGAAAGACAAGCGCCCAAGCATTCAGAACGAAGCCGACAACGGCCTGAAGAACGACAGGTACACCATCGCCATGGCCCGCACCATGGAACCGCACTCGGCCTCGGCGCAGTTCTTCATCAACGCCTCCGACAACGGTTTCCTTAATCACAGCGGCAAGAACACCCAAGGCTGGGGCTACGCGGTATTTGGCGAAGTCATCGAAGGCAAGGACGTGGTCGACAAGATCGAAGCCGTTGCCACCGGTTCCAAAGCCGGCCACCAGGACGTGCCGAAAGAAGACGTGATCATCGAGAAAGCCGAGATCATTGGGTGATTCTGCTGATCTCTGATCTGCACCTGCAAGAAGAACGCCCGGAGATTACCCGGGCGTTTGTTGACCTGCTCGAAGGTCGCGCACGCCACGCCAGAGCGCTGTACATCCTCGGTGACTTTTTCGAGGCATGGATCGGCGATGACGCGATGACCCCGTATCAGCGGTCGATCTGCCAGGCATTGCGTAACTTGAGCGACAGCGGTACCGCTATTTACCTGATGCACGGCAACCGCGATTTTCTCCTCGGCGAGGATTTCTGTGCTGCCGCTGGCTGCACCTTGCTCGCCGATCCCAGTGTGGTCGATCTGGGCGGCGAGCCGGTACTGCTGATGCACGGCGACACGTTGTGCACCCGCGACGTCGGCTACATGAAGCTGCGCCGCTATCTGCGTAGCCCGCTGACGCTGTGGGTGCTGCGCCACCTGCCACTGTCCATGCGGCTCAAGCTGGCACGCAAGCTGCGCAGCGAAAGCAAGACCCAGACCCGCATGAAAAACACCGAGATTGTCGATGTCACGCCCGATGAAGTCCCGCGGGTGATGGCGGCGCACGGCGTGCGCACGCTGGTCCACGGGCACACCCACCGGCCGGCGATCCACAAGTTGCTGGTCGATGGCAGCCCGGCGCGCAGGATTGTTCTGGGCGACTGGGACCGTCGCGGCTGGGCTTTGCAGGTAGATGATCAGGGTTTCCAGCTGGCGCCGTTCGACTTCACCTGAGTCGTCGACATCGGCTGCTGCACTCACCAAGGCCGCTGTTGCAGATATCTGCGACAGCGGCCTTGTCTATCCCATCGCTTAATCTGCGCTGCTGACCGGCGCAGCCTTGTCGTGCTCACTGATGACCGACCGCCGATACTGCGGGTCAGCCTTGATCTGCGCTTCAGTGAACGCAAGCGGTGCCAGCTGCTTGGCAGCAAACGCGCGAGTCTGGTCGGCATGGTGCGCCGAGGCCGCTTCGCTGGACTGCGAAAACGCCAGCAAGCCCTGAGCCTGCGGCCCTTGCTCGGTGAAGCTGACGATTTGCAGGTAACTGGTGCCGCTGACGACCAGACGCTTGCCCTGCCCCACTGGCACACTGTACATGGCGTTGTAGACGCCCAGCTCCTGCGGTCCGCCTGGCACCGGGGTGCCGTCCGCCGCCTGTTGGATTTGCCCCCAGCGGCTGTCTGCGCTTATCCCGGATTGGTTTACCTGGTCTTGCGCGGCCAGCGCCGCCTGGTGCAGCAGCTTGCGTACAGCGGCCTGCTCGACGGCCAACCCACGCGGTGTGTGCTCTGGGTCGGCCGGATCATAGGCCACGCGCCAGCTCTGCGGATGCTCGGCCATCGCATCGGCGATCTGCTCGAAATACAGCAGACCCACGCCAGCATCCAGGTCAGCCTTGCCATTCCAGGCCTTGAGGCCTTGGCACAGCTGGGCAACGTCAGCCCCGCCCCCCTTGCACCAATCAAGCAGCTCCGGCAGCAGCAGGCTGGCCAGATAGACCTCATCATCAAACACCATGCCTTGCAGTTCAGCGACGCCGAGCTTGCCACGGCCCTGCAGCCGCTGCAGGGCGAAGCGGCCGCGCATGCTCAGGGGCTGATCATCGCGACTGACCAGCGGCGAAAAGCCCAGCAACGGCTGCGCCGGATTGCTCATCCGCGCTGGGTCATTGGAGTTCTGCACAAAGTCGCGCCGTTCAAGGCTCGGCAACAGTCGCGCCGGAACGATACCTGGCTGCGCCGCCTGTGGGTCGCTTTGCCACTGGCACGTACTGCGCGAGCCATCCAGTACCACCAGCTTGGTGCCGGCTGCCGGGTCGCTGCACTGCGCCAGCGTCTGCTGATCGACATAGGGTACAACCGATTGATTGAGGTACAACGACCGCCCGCCGGCATCGACTGCCAGCGTGTTGACCCAAGGAATCCCTTGCAGCTCAGCAACAGAGCCCCTCAGGGCGTCAAGGCTGTCGGCGCGGTTGATCCGATACCACTGCTGCAGCACTCGGCTGTTGTCCAGATTGGCATCGCGCAGGCTGTAGGCGTAGCGGTTGTCCCAGTCAAGCTTGCCTGGCCACTGCACAACCGGGCCGAACTTCGATGTGTAGACCTGCCGCTCGACCTCGCGCAGTGAGCCATCCTCGCCCTTGACCGTAACCCGCAGGGATTGCCGCGCCAGTGGCAGCGACTTGCCATCGAGCAAATAACGGGTTGCATCCTTAGGGTCCAGCTGCAGCCGGTAGAGCGTGAAGTGCTTGGAGGTATCGACCGTATGCGTCCAGGCCAGATGTTGATTGAAGCCGATATTGATCAGCGGCAGGCCCGGCAGCGCCGCCCCCATCACATTCAACCGACCTGGAATGGTCAGCTGCATCTGATAAAAACGCATACCGCCCATCCACGGGAAATGCGGATTGGCCAGCAGCAGCCCGCGACCATTGCTGGAGCGCTCCGAGCCCACCGCTACCGCGTTACTGCCACGCTGCATGGCGAACAGTGCCTGGCGCTCGAGCGCCAGCCTGAAGTCAGCGGCCTGACGCTGCGCAGCGAGCTTGGGCGGTGATGCGCCAACCAGCGCTTCGACGAACTGCCCGGCGCCGCCCTCGGCCAACAAGCGCCGGGTCAGCTTGACCAGATCCAGGCTGGTCAACGGTCGCACCCACTCACCCCCGCCGCACTCCGCCGGCAAGCCTTGCGCCCGCCGCTCGCCAAGCGCGCGATTGAAGCCGCTGGCATAGCCTTCGAGCAGGTTGTGCACCTCCACCGGCTGAGCCTGCAGAAAAGCACTGACTGCAGCGGGCGTGTTGAGCCAGGTGAAGAACAGATCACTGTCGAGGTTGTTGCGCTGCTCAACGGTTTTGCCCTGGCCGCCGAAATAACGCGAGCGTTCGCCGTTGACCGTCAGCACCTCATTGGCCAGCAGGCACAGGTTGTCCTGCGCATAGGCGTAGCCGATACCGTAGCCAAGCCCTCGCTCGTCGCTGGCCAGGATGTGCGGCACGCCAAAGCTGGTGCGGCGGATTTCGGCGCTGGCAGCAGCAGCGCTTTCACGGGGCTGGGCCAGCAGGCCGAATACCGCCAACGCAACAGCCACGCTCAACTGAGCGGGGCGGCGCAAATATAGCTTCACGGGCGTTCCTTGAGTATCTGAGATCATCCCGTTGAGACGAATAGCTGGACGAAAATTTTACGCATGCAGCCGTGCTGACACGTCTTGAACAGAATCAGCCGTTTATTTTTCCGGCAAAACTGCAGTTTTTCCAATCTCGTTCGTCTTTATCAATGAGGAACCATGATTTCGGGACAGCCCACGAAAAGGAGCATTCACATGTATCAGCCACAACAGGCCCCAGCCAAGCCGAACGGCGCAGCCAATGCCGGCGCTGGGCAACTTGCCGATAGTGAAGAGCGGATTGGCAATGAGCTGATTCGCGAGCTGCTGCGCACATATGGCCTGCGCACCAGCCTGATCCGACTGAAGGTGATCGATGCCTTGCATGCCGCTGATCGTAACGGTCGCAGTGTCGGTGTGCGCGGCATCCATGCGCAGCTTGAACAGCTCGACATCCCGTTGTCATTTCTGAGCGTGCGCGAAGTGCTCAAGCGACTTTGCGCCGAGGGCGTGATCAGCCTGGGCGGCGACAAGTGCTATAGCCTCAACCCAGAGGCACGCGTCGTACTCGAGTCGGCTCAAATGCGCTGAGCCGCCGGCCGGCCAGGATGGCCGGCCCGCTGGATTCAGGGTTTGACCTTGCGCCGCAACAAACCGTTGATCACCACTACGATCACTGCAATGGCAATGGCGCAGTACTGGAACGTCTGCTCGGTGATCGTTCCCTGCTTTTGCAGGTAGGAAAGCCCCAGCATCATGCCCAGTACCACTAGGATGATCAGGATCGAGTATTTCAGGCGCTGCACGTGTGTCATCGGGAGTTCCTTGCGACATCAGAGACATTGGGCTCACATGGAGCCGAGGCAATGATACAACGGCATCAGGCGCAGGCGTGTATTTCCTGCTGAGCCACATCCGCGTCTGCTGAAAGCATAGGGGTTCTACCCAGCCCATAGGTGGCCCCATGCTGAATACTTGTCTACGCATCCTCACTCTCTGGTTTGCCGCAGCGTCGGCCCTGGCCGTCGAGCGGCCAGCGCTGTCCGATGATCACCTGCATCAACTGGGTAGCCAACTCGCCCAAAGTGCCGGCTCAAGCCAGTGGCAACAACTGTGGCAACGCGTGCGCAACGCCGGTTACCTGAACCCCGAGGCTGACCAGCTGCACTTTCTCGTGGAGCAGCGCGAGCTTCCCCGCCTCGCCCGGGAAACGCTGGCCCACGCCGACCAGGCAGGTCTGCGCGGACACGCGCAAGCGTTGTACCGAAAAGACTTTGCGCCGACTGTGACAGGACGCATCAACGATCATCCAATGACCGCCCTGTGTTTGCTGGTCGACTACCGAGCACTCCCAGCAAGCATGGTCGACGCGCCCCACGCCTACCTAGCTGGCGTGAGCCTGCTGAGTAGCTATCCCTGTGACTGAGGGCAACCCTACCCATGGCAACTGTTCTGGCAGCGGAGCAAGAAGTTTCAAGGCGTACAGGCGGGCCCTGTCGCATAGTCCTACACCCCAATCTCTCGATCCCTGCGTCAAGCGCACCCAGGAACTACACACCTCGGTTCGCTTGACGCCTAGGACTGCCTGCACGGGTCATCGACAATCGAATCACGCCACGGGGCAAAAACCCCCGGCACGCTCTATCCAGTCATGGTCACGCACAGCGCAATCCATTACCCCCACGAGGGAGCCACACATGCAAATGCCAGACTTCAGCCGTATCGATATCGCCTTGCTGCCGCATTCACTACAGTCGCTCATTGAGTGTATCGGCATCGAAAATGCCTACAACCTGACCTGCGCCTATGGTGGGCGCCCCAAGTACATTCCCAAGCACCGCGACCGCACCAAGCTTGCAGAAGTGCTTCCAGCCGCAGCCCTGGACGCGCTGATAAAGCGTTTCGCCGGGGTTGCCCTGGAGATTCCCAAGGCCGACCACTTCCTGCGCCAACTGCGCAACTTGCAGATTCAGCAAGAGAGCGCCGATGGCCTCTCGCGCAGCCTGCTGGCCGACAAGTACGGGTTGAGCTTGCGCCAAATCGGCAACATTCGCCGTCAGGAAACCACGCCCGCTGAGCACCCCTAGTGCTAGCCAAGGAGCTGGATAATGTCTATTGATCCCACACTGGTCGGCTCGGTCATCAACGCCCTGCCCATGGACCGCATGATTTCCGCGCCATTACAGGCGCTGATCCAGGCCCAGATCAGCGCCAGCAAAGCCTACGCAGACTTCCTGATGGGTGTATGCATCCAGAATGGCAAGGCGGTCGCGATCCAGATCGACTACGACGAAACGCTGATCGGCGCAGACGGTGAATACCAGGGCGTAGTGCAAAAGAGCCTGAAAGTGCCGTTGCTGGCCGCCGTCACCCACCCCAACATCGCTATCGAAGAAGGTCGGGTAGAGTTCGAGATCACCATCAGCCAGATGGCTGAACTGAGCACCTCCACCGAGCCCGACGCCAGCCTCACTGGTAGCCTCGGTTGGGGCCCGTTCAAGCTTGAAGTCAAAGGCAGCGTCAGCCAAAAGTCGACTCAGGTACGCAAGACCGATACCCGCGCCCGCTACGCGTTCAACACAACCGTCCGCCGTCAGGATCCGCCGGAGGCGATGATGCGGGTAATCGACTTTTTGACCGAAGCAGCTACCAGGCCGAGCCTTCTGCCTTCGGCAAACGCACGCAACCCTGGCGACATCTCCCAGGACGACACCCTGCCGCCTGTCGAGCAGGCATGACTGCAACGCCCTGCCGTGAATCCAGAGCCCGGCCTTGATGGCGGGCTTGCCGCCTAGAGGAGCGATGAACTTGGATGACACCCCTACCCCGCCCGCGCCCATGCTCTGCAGTGACCTGCGCGACATCACCCGCGGCCTGCAGGAAGCCGCTGCCGCCACCAACAGCTTGATCGCCCAGCAGTACATCACCCTGTTCGATCAGTTTTTCGATCATGACCCCGACGCCCTCGGCGCACCGATGAAAGCCAAAATGGTCGAGGTGGCCATGGATGGTCAGCACATGATCAGGGTGCCGCTGATTACCTTGGTGGCGCCCAAGGGCCTGGCCCTGGAGCGTATGCAGGTAGACCTTTCGGTCCGGGTAAGGAGCACAGAGATAAAAACTGCGCTGGCCGAAGCGGCCGATGCGCATGCGTGCGCTCGCTTCAAGGTCAGCATCGGAGCACAAGCACGCCGCGGCGATGGCCGCGACCCGGACGAAGTGCAGATCCGCATGCAGTTCCAGGCATGCGAGCCGCCTGAGGCGCTCAATCGCCTGATCGAGCAATACACCAACCTCATGGTGCCCACGCCGCGCGGCAACCCGCAGCCACCTGGAGCAGACAGCAACGAGGATGTCGAAGCGGCCAGCGTACGCTGACCCTCTCGATCAGAAGTCGCGCTTGTAGAAGATATCCAACGAGCTGGCCAAGCCACTGGCCGCCTCCAGATATACCTTCTTGCTCAGCTTGTAACGCAGAGCGATGGTGTTGGCCGGCTCGAATACACCCACCCCATAACGCAGGCTCAGGCGCTCGGTCAGATTCCCACTGGCGACCACGCTGGTGGTGTTGCCCGAGCCTTCGGTATCGAGCTGGAAGTCCTCGATGCCCAGATTGGACGCCATGCTGCCAGTGAGCCCGGCGCTGCCGGCAAGGCCCAGACCCAGGGCTGCTTCGGCAAGCATATTGTTGTCTTCGCCGGAGCCACCCAGCGGCCGCCCCAGTACCAGATAAGACAATGCCTGCTCCTGACTCATCGCTGGCTCGGCGAACACCTGGGTGGTCGGCTGCTCAGCGCTGCCACTCAGACGAATACCGGCAATCACATCGTCAACCTGGCGAATCGCTTCGATATCCAGGTAGGGCTGATCGATGGGACCTGCGAACAACAACCGTGCACGGCGGATTGTCAGGCGCTGGCCGTAGGCGCGATACCGGCCATCGGCCAGGCTCAGTTCGCCACGGGTATCCATGTTGTCACCAATGTGCACGTGCCCGCGCAAGTTGGCGGTCAGACCAAAACCATTGAACGACAGTTTGTCCTGGCCGACCTCGACATTGACGTCCATGGCGATGGCCATTGGCGGCGTGCCCTGTTCGGTCTGATTACCGATAATGACAGTATCGTCGGACACTTTGACCGTGGAGGGTGGCAGCTCACGTACGGTGATTGCACCCTTGGGTACCAATACCTTGCCCTTGACCGCAAGCTGTTCGCCTTCAAGGCTTATGGTCAGGTCAGGGGCTACTTCCAACGTGGCATAAGGCTCGACCGTGACTGGCAGTTGCTGACCCTGCAAGCGCAGTTGCATCGCCAGCGCCTGGCCCCAGGTCAGGTTGCCGCTGAGCTGAGCGCGACCGGCTGTACCGCTGCGCCAGCCGCCTTGCAACTGAACCTGTTCCCCTGCAATAAGCGCCTGCACCGACAGATCCTGCAGGCTGACCGGCAGCTGCGCACCGCTGACTTCGCCGCCAGTGAGGGCCAGGGTGCCATTGACTTGCGGTGCAAGCAGAGAGCCAGACAAGCGGCCGCTGCCGTTGAGCTGCCCGGCAAGGCGCTCGACCATTGGCACGAATGGCCGCGCGATCGCCAGGTCGAGCCCGCTCAGACGAAAGTCGCCAGACAGCGGCTTGTCCTTACCCAACGGGTCGAGACGGGTTGTCAGCGCGAGCTCGCCAAGGCGCTCGCCGCGGAAGTTCAGCACCGTGTCGATACGGCGCGGATTGAGCGTGCTGTCCAGGCGCAGGACCTGGTACGGGAAATCCAGCCAGCGCTGACCATCGCGCACGCGCAAGGTGCCGCCACTGGCATCCACGCGTATCGTGCCTTTGGGTCCGGCGGCAGGAATATCCAGATTGATGTCGGCATTGAGCTGCCCCTGCCAGGCGAAGTCCTTGGGCATCCACTGTGCCAGGCTCTCGATCGGAAACTGCTTGAGGTGGTAACGCAGCCGCGGCTCCGGCGCCAGGCGCTGGTCTTCGCCACACAGACTGGCCTGGCCCGAGCGCCAGCAATGGGCACCGAAATCCAGCTGACCGTTGGCCAAGCGCTGCAAACGGGCCGGCGCCTGCAACTGCCAGTCCTGCCCGCCAGCTTGAATCCGACCACTGGCAAGACGACCACGCCAGTCACCCTTGGCCAGTTGACCGTCGGCAGCCAGGTCGAGCTTGAGCTGCGGCCCCGCCAGCGCCAGCGTCACGGCCTGCTGGCGAATATCGCCTTTGCCGGCCATGTTCAGATCGCCAAGCGAAGTCTCGCCCAGGCGAATATTGCCCGCTTTGAGGGTGAGTTGGCCGCGCTGGGCGCTGTCCAGGCGGGCATCGAGATCAAGTCGTTGCACACGGTTGTCTGCCTGAGCCAGTTGCTGCCCCTGCACACTCAAAGTGCCCTGCGGCGCTTGCAGGGTGCCGGCGAGGTCGAGGCGACCTTTGACCTGGCCCTGCAAGCGGGGCCACAGCTGGCCAAGGCGCGGCATATCCAGATCGATCCGGCCGGCCAGGCGCTGCTGCAGGCTACCGCTGCCGTTGATGCGGTTGTCGCCCAACTGGATGGCCAAGGCGCCAAGTGTCCAGCTGTCGCCAGCCCCCTCGGCCTCGGCCTTGAGCACTGCTGGTTGACCGCGCAAGCGGCCTTTGAGGTCGAGCAAGGCGCTCAGTTGCAGGCGCTCGTTGTGCAGTTCGCCCTTGCTGCGCAGCGGCCCGGCGAGCGTGCCTGGCAGCTCGGCAAGCCAGTAGGCTGGATCGAGCGCTGAAAGCTGCAGGTCGACGTCCCAACTGATCTTCTCGGCAAAACCGACGATGACGCTGCCGGCAGCTTTGCCCTGCCCTGCGCTGAGCAGTAATTGCGGCAGGCGTACGTGGCTCAAGTCACCCTCGAACGGGCTACTCAAATTGAATGCACCGGCCGGGCCGTCCAGATCACCCTTGAACGAACCTTGATAGTTGCCATCGCGGTACTGTACATCCGCAGTCAACCGTTTGAGCACCACTTGCGGCGCTTCTTCAAGCGGATACAGACGCAGCCACGGGAAGTCCTGCCAATCGACTTTGGCGTCGGCAATCAGCCCCTGCTGCCAGTCGGCAGTGGCTTGCAGCTTGAGCCGTTGGCTGTCGCTGGCGTTCAGGTCCAAAGCATCCAGTCGGGCGCCTTTGGCGTCGACCTTGCCCGCCAACAGCAGACCTATAGGCCCCTGCTCGGCCGGCAGATTGGCCGAGCCGGAGAGCTGGTAGCCCTTGTCCAGATCGCCCACGGCATCCAGCTTGAGTTGCTCGAGCTGCAAGGTATCCGGCAGCGTCGCAACCGGCTTGAAGGCGGCCGACTCAAGCCGCAGTCTGGCTGGCAGGTGCTCCGCCAAAGCCTGCAGTTCACCGGTAAGGCGGGCGCTCAGGTAGCCGGTGCTGGTTGCGTCCAGATTGAGTGTCTTCTGCAGCTCGCCGGTGGCATTCAGCGCCAGCTGCCAGCCCTGCCCCTCTACCGGCGGCAGCTGCACGCTGCCAGTCAGTTGCACTGGCCAGTCGCCCTCGGGCTGCACGTCGCCCTGCACGCTCACATGCAGGTCATCGCGTTGCAACTGCAAGGTATCGATGCGCAGGCCATTGTTGCTCCAGTGCGCCGCAAGCTGCAGGTCACCCAGCAGGTCACTGCCATCCAGGCGCAGTTGGCCAAGTTTCACTTCGCCCAGTTCGATAGCCACTGGCAGGCGCAGCGTCGGCAACTGCAGCGGGTTGCTGTCGGCTACGGTTTCACTGGCGGCAAATGCCATGTCGATGCGCTCAGCCTGCAGGCGCTCGATACACAGGGTGGCCCGCAGCAGGCACAGCGGCGACCAGCTCAACTGCGGTGCCTGCACCTCGACCCGGCTGGCGCCGTCGTCCCAACTCAAGCGACGGGCCTGCCAGTTACTGCCAAGCTGGCCCTGGAAGTCGTCGACCGTCAGCCCTGGCACCAGGCCCAGCGCCCAGCGGCTACCGGCTTGCGTGCCCAATAGCAGGCTCAGACTCAGTGCGATCAGCAGCGCAAAGCCCAGCAGACTGATTAATATGTACTTCAAAGCACGCGTCACAGCTCAGGCCCCATCGAGAAGTGCAGGCGGATGCCGCCGTCGTCGTCCAGTGCCTTGGCCAGGTCCAGGCGCAATGGCCCGACCGGCGACACCCAACGTACGCCGACACCGACGCCGGTTTTCAGGCTGGGCAGATCCAGCGAGTTGAACGAGTTGCCTTGATCGACAAAGGTCGCGATACGCCACTTCTCGGCCACCGAATACTGGTATTCGGCGCTACCGGCCACCATGTAGCGGCCACCAATACGGTCGCCGTCGCTGTTTTTCGGAGACAGGGTCTGGTAGTCGTAACCACGCACGCTTTGGTCGCCACCGGCGAAGAAGCGCAACGAGGGCGGAATCTTGCTCTGATAGCTGTTGGTGGCGCTGCCACCGAATTGCAGCCGGCCGAGCAGCCGGTGATTCTGGCCCAGGGTAGTCAGGCCCTTGAGCAGGACGTTGCCGTGTAGCAGGTTGGTGTCAGACATCAGCCCTTCCTTGGCCACCTGCACATCGAACTGCAGACGGTAGCCATTGTGCGGGTCGATGCGGTTGTCACTGCGCAGGTACGAGTAACTTACCCCAGGCATCAGCAGCTTGCTCAAACCGGAGTCATCCCCCAGCTTGTACTCTTCGCGCTGATACTTGAGCGACACCACCCGCTGCCAGCCGCTGGGCAGCTTGCTGTGCCATTCAGGGCCAACGGTGAGCAGCTTGCTGACGGTATCGGTGCCTGCGATCTCTTCATTCTGGTAGCCACCGGCGAAGCGCAGTTTGTCGGTCAGTGGCGGATCCAGCGGTATGTCATACCACAGGCCGACATTCTGCCGCGGCGCCGACAGTTCGGTTTCCCAACCATAGCTGTGACCCTGCGGGTTGACCCAATGGCGTGTCCAGTTGGCCTTGCCGCGCGGGCCAACGTCGGTCGAGAAGCCCAGGCCCAGGCCCATGGTGCGTGGTTTGCGGGTTTCCAGGCTGACGTCGACCGGGATCTGTTCGCCCACCGCAGCGGTGGGCGCCGCATCGACCCGCACGCCTTCGAAATAGCCGCTCGACTGCAGGTCGTTGTTGAGTTCGGCGATGAGCTCGGAATCATAGGGCGTACCGGCCTTGAACGGCACCATGCGCTGCAGCAGGTCCTGGTCCAGCGGCGTGTCGCCGGCAAAGTGCACGGCGCCAAGCTGAAAGCGTGGCCCGCTTTGATACACCAGTTCGATGTCGGCAACGCCGGCCTGCGGATCTACAGCCAGGCGCTGGCTGGTAAAGCGCCCTTTGAAAAAGCCGTAACGCGAAGCCTGATTCTGGATCAGACGCTTGGCGTCTTCATACAGACCATGATTGAGGCGTTCGCCGGGGCGCAGCGCGGCGCTATCAGGTACACGAAAACTCTTCAGCTCGGTGGCCGGGCCCTCGATGCGCACAGTGACATTGCGCAAGCGCACCGGCTCACCGGGGTCAATGCGAATGATCAATTGCGGATGCTGGTCAGGCCCGGCCGGCGCCTTGACCTCGGTGTCGATCTGGGCCTGATAGTAGCCAAGTGCCTGTGCGGCTTTGCGCGCCTGCTCTTCGGCGCCGCGACTGAAACGCAGTAATGCGTCCTCGTCACGGTCTCCCAGGCTGCCAATATAGCCTTCGACATTCGCTTTGAGCGCCTTGTTGGCGGGTTTGACCCGCACCAGCAGTTCGCTCTGGGCCCATACTGTGCTGCTGGCGGCCAGGATGATCAGGCCCCAGGTCAATCTTCCTGAATACGTCATGCTGCGCATGCTACCAGAGCTTGGCGCGCAAAGGAGCCGTCTACCTCGCAGGTCACGCTGTTACTGACCTGGATGACAAAGGATTGGCATGAAAGAACACCCGCTCAGTCACTGGACCTATGGCAATTTCGCCAATCTCCTGATACCCCTGAAGCTTGTAGAACGCCAGATAACGCGCATTGCCGGTATCCAGCACCACGCCATGGCTGCCTGGCTCCTCGGCGCACCAGTCATGAACAGCCTGTAACAATTGCTCAGCGTGCTGCTGACTCCTGAAGTCAGGGTGCACGCCCAGCAGTGGCAGCATATGTACCTGATCTGACGGCAAGCTCCCTACCAACGCTGCCTGATAATCCAGGTAGCGGCGGGTGCAGCGCAGGCCCGTGCCGATGATCATGCGCAAGCGCCACATCCAACTGTCAGCCACGCCAAGGCGCCGCAGCGGCGGCACGATCAGCGCCACCCCGGCCAGACGGTCTTCGACCATCAGGCCCACTGCCGGTAGCTGCAGGTAGAAGTGCTGGCGGACCCATGCCCGAATCATGGCGCGCAGGCGCCGTTCATAGCCAGGGCGCTGCGCCTCGAACAGATAGGCAACGGTCGGCTCTTGCCGATAGACTTCGTACAGCACAGCGCGCACCTCGCGGCGGTAGCCCTTGTCGAGCAAACAGGTGCGAGCGGTTGCGCGGATATCGTCGGGCATTGCAGTTAAACCTTCATGGAGTGAACGTACCCCTTGGAGGCGAGGCAGCGCGGGTTGGTTCACCGCTGCGCGCAGGCAGCGCCGCCATGCTGGCGATGAGCGCCGATGTTCGATAGCATCCGCAGTTTTACCGGGGTTGCCTCGCCATGAAGATCGTCTCGTTCAACATCAACGGCCTGCGCGCCCGTCCGCATCAGCTGGCGGCGCTGATCGAGAAGCATCAGCCAGACGTTATCGGCCTGCAGGAAACCAAAGTCAGTGACGAGCAGTTCCCCTTGGCTGACGTGCAAGCCTTGGGCTACCACGTGCATTACCACGGCCAGAAGGGCCACTATGGCGTCGCCTTGCTCTCACGCCAGGCGCCGCTGGCACTGCACAGAGGGTTTGCCACTGACGAAGAGGACGCCCAACGGCGCTTCATCTGGGGCACCTTCGCCGACGCCAACGGCACCCCGATCACCATCATGAACGGTTACTTCCCGCAGGGAGAAAGCCGCGACCATCCGACCAAGTTTCCCGCCAAGCAGCGTTTCTACAGCGACCTGCAGGTGCTGCTCGAAGGCCAGTTCGACAATCAGCAGCCGCTGATCGTGATGGGCGACGTCAACATCTCGCCAGAAGATTGCGACATCGGCATCGGCGCTGACAACGCCAAGCGCTGGCTGAAGACTGGCAAATGCAGTTTCCTGCCAGAGGAGCGTGAGTGGATGCAGCGTCTCAAGGACTGGGGCCTGGTCGACAGCTTTCGCTACCTGAACCCGCAGGTCAGCGACCGTTTCAGCTGGTTCGACTACCGCAGCCGCGGCTTTGAAGACCAGCCCAAGCGCGGTCTGCGCATTGATCTGATCATGGCTTCGAGTGGCTTGCTGCCACGACTCAAGGACGCTGGTGTTGACTATGACCTGCGCGGTATGGAAAAACCTTCCGATCACGCGCCGATCTGGCTGGAGCTGGCCTGATAAATCAGCGCTGCGGACGCTGATTAGCGTCCGCAGATAGGCAAAGCTGACGAAATATCGCGTATCTGATAGTCATTCGCCATTATCTCGGTTCTCGGGACCCCCTTGGCAGGGGTAGAATGCGCAAAACCGGGAGCCGTAATGAATCAGGACCGTTTGACCCCCAACCAGGACGATGCCATCACCGACGCTGCGGCGCATTGGTGCATGCGCCTGCATGCCGATGACTGCACGGCGGCCGAGCGCGAGGCATTTGATCTGTGGCTGGCGGCCGACCCGCGGCACTTTGCTGAATACCGCGCGATGCAGGAAATCTGGCAGACCGCTGACCTGTTGCCACGCCGCACGGCTGTCGTCGAGATTGGCGCCCGCCCAGTACGCAAGGCGCAGCCACGCCACTGGCGGCCATTCGCTTCGGCTGCAGCCATTGCCCTGCTGGCCCTGCCGCTGGCTGGCTGGGTCGGTTGGGAGCAAGGCTGGCTACCCAATCACTACCAGCATTTCGAAGCTACCGATCAGGTGCGCCAGGTGCAACTGAGCGATGGCAGCCAGGTCGAGCTCAACCTGCACAGCGAACTGCGCTTCTTCAATTACAAAGATCAACGCCAGGTCACGCTTACCCGCGGCGAAGCGTTTTTCAAGGTTACCCACGACACCGCCCACCCGTTCATCGTGCGCGCCGGCAACGGCCAGACGCGGGTAACCGGGACCCAGTTCAACGTCTGGAAGTACAACGACGAGGTCAAGGTGACGCTGGTTGAAGGCTCGGTACTGGTCAGCAGCCACGGTGACGATGGCGGCTATCGACTGGGCCCGGGCATGCAAGCCAGTTATCACGCCGGCGATTTCGAGCCGACTCTGGCGCAGAATGATGACGCCGACAACAGCCTGGCCTGGCGCAGTGGCAAGCTGGTGCTGGACAACCTCAGCCTGGCCCAGGCCCTGCCGGTGATCAACCGCTACCTGGAGCGCCCGCTGCTGTTGGCCGATGACAGTACCGGCGCAATCCGCGTCAGCGGCGTGTACAACACCCGCGAAGTCAAGCGCATGGTCGATAACCTGCCCAAGGTGCTGCCGGTCTACCTGACCCGCAGCAAGGACGGCAGCACCGTCCTCAACCGCATCACACCGTTGACCAACAAGGGCTGACGCAGGGCATCAGAGCACCATCGCCGCAAGCCAGCCAAAGGCCAGCAGTGGCAGGTTGTAATGGAGGAAGGTCGGCACCACCGTGTCCCAGATGTGGTGATGCTGGCCGTCCACATTCAAGCCCGAAGTCGGCCCCAGGGTCGAATCCGATGCTGGCGACCCGGCGTCACCCAACGCACCCGCTGTGCCGACGATGCACACTGTAGCCACTGGATCGAAGCCCAGTTGCACACACAGCGGCACGAAGATCGCGGCTAGAATGGGAACGGTAGAGAACGACGAGCCGATGCCCATAGTCACCAGCAAGCCCACCAGCAACATCAGCAAGGCACCAACGCCCTTACTGTGGTTGATCCACTGCGCAGAGGCCTGGACCAGGCTGTTGACCTCGCCGGTTGCCTTCATCACGTCGGCAAAGCCCGAGGCGGCAATCATGATGAAGCCGATCATGGCCATCATCTTCATGCCTTCGGTAAACAGATCATCAGTGTCTTTCCAGCGCACGATGCCCGACAGCGAAAAGATCAGAAAACCGACCATGGCGCCGATGATCATCGAATCCAGCCACAGCTGAATGATGAACGCTGCTGCGATCGCCAGGCCAGCGACCATCAGCGTCAAGGGGTTGTAGCTGACACTGACCTGCTCGACCTGCTCGATTTTCGCCAGGTCATAGTCGCGTTTCTTGCGGTAGCTGACGAACACTGCCAGGAGCAGCCCGGCGAGCATGCCGGCCGCAGGAATGGCCATCGCCTGGGTAACGTTGACCGCGCTGACGTCGACCCCGGCGCGGCTGACATTGGCCAGCAGGATTTGATTGAGGAAGATGTTGCCAAAGCCAACCGGCAGGAACATGTACGGCGTGATCAGGCCAAAGGTGATCACGCAGGCAATCAGCCGCCGATCGATGCGCAGTCGGGTCAGCACATACAACAGCGGCGGCACCAACAGGGGGATGAAGGCAATGTGAATGGGCAGTATGTTCTGCGACGACACGGCCACCACCAGCATCAGGCCGATCAGCAACCATTTGACCTTGCCACCTTCGCTATGGCCCTGGCGCTCGATCATATTCAAGGCCCGATCTGCCAGCGCGTGAGCCAGGCCCGATTTGGCAATGGCTACGGCAAATGCGCCAAGCAGCGCGTAGGACAACGCGACCGTGGCGCCGCCGCCCAGCCCACCATTGAAGGCCTTCAACGTGCCCTCGATACCCAGGCCGCCGACCAGGCCGCCGGTCAGCGCACCGATGATCAATGCGATCACCACATGCACGCGGGACAGGCTCAATATCAGCATGATGCCGACCGCGGCAATGACTGCATTCATGGTGTGGACTACCTCGTTACGACAGACGGAAAGCATTGGCACCGGCGTCAGGCTGCACACAGGCAGCGGCCGGTCCAGAGGGGTGCAATGCGAAGGGCGCACACTCTGAAGGGCGAGTCGACAGATGTCAAATCGGCCAAGGCCGAATTCAATTGAACGTTTGAATAAAGAAAATCCTGTGGTCGCCGACACAGAGTGCAGACCTAATACAAGGGACTTTCCCAAAATGCCTCTGCGACAACTGTCTATCCAGTGGAAGATCACCCTGCTCGCCGGCTTGTGCCTGGCCGCCATCGTCACGCTACTGGTCGGTCTGTCCCTGTACCGCATGGACCACAGCTCCGATTTGGTAAAGGCTAGCAGCATGAAGATGCTCTCCGACTCAGCTCAAGCCCGCATCGAATCGCAGGGTGAAGTACAGGCGCTGAACATTCGCCGCCAGTTCATGGACGCCTACCAGTACGGCGCAGGTTTTGCTCGGCAGGTGCTGTTTTTGCGCGAGCAGGCGGAAAAACGCTATCTGGACGCCTTTGACCTGCGCGAAGACATGACCGCACAAGTGCGCAGCGCCCTGCTGGCCAACCCTGAGCTGCTAGGCCTGTCGCTGGTGTTCGAGCCTGACGCGCTGGATGGCAAGGACAGCCTGTTCACCAATCAGCACGAGTTGGGCAGCAACGAAACTGGCCGTTTTGCCTTGTATTGGTCGCAACCGCAGGCCGGCAAACTGACCTCCATGGCCTTGCCTGAACTGGACATGGCCAACATCGAAACCGGCCCCAGCGGGCAACCGGCCAACACCTGGTGGGTATGCCCGCGCAGCACCGGCAAGGTCTGCGTAGTCGAGCCGTATTTCTATGCCATCGACGGCCAGCAGGTGTTGATGACGAGCATCGTCTTCCCGCTATCGGTCAAGGGCAAGGTGATTGCCACGCTGTCGGTCGACATCAACCTGAGCAGCTTGCAGGCCATGAGCGAAGAGGCCAGCCGCGGCCTTTATCAAGGCCAGACCACGGTCGGCATCCTCAGCCCGGTCGGCCTGCTCGCAGGCTACAGCGCCGACTCAAGCAAGCTGGCCCAGCGTTTCGACCAGGTCGATACCGCGCAAGGCGCCGAGTTGGTGCGCAAGCTGGCGGACGGCAAATTGCAGATTGTTCACGCTGAACAGCGTTTGAAAGTGCTGGCAGCGTTTCAGCCGATTCCCGGCAGCAAGCCGTGGGGCGTATTGCTCGACGTGCCGCAAAGCGCCCTGACCGGCCCTGCCGAAGCGCTGAAGAACGAGCTCGACGCACTCAATACCAGCGGCACCTTGCTTGAGCTGGGGCTGGGCCTGGGCGCCGCCTTGGCCGGCTTGCTCTTGGTCTGGCTAATGGCGCGAGGCGTCACCCGGCCGATCCTGGGCGTGGCAGCGATGCTCAAGGACATCGCCAGTGGTGAAGGCGACCTGACCCGTCGCCTGCAGTACGACAAGCGTGATGAACTCGGTGAACTGGCTGGTTGGTTCAACCGCTTCCTCGACAAGCTGCAGCCCACCATCGCTGACGTCAAACGCTCGGTGCAGGCCGCCCGCGGTACAGCTGACCAGTCTGCTGCGATTGCCAGCCAGACCAGCGCCGGTATGGAGCAGCAGTACCGCCAGGTCGACCAGGCCGCCACGGCCTCGCATGAGATGAGTGCTACCGCGCAGGACGTCGCGCGCAGCGCAGCGCAAGCTGCTCAGGCCGCCCGCGAAGCTGACCTGGCCACCCGTGAAGGCCTGGCCGTGATCGGCCAGACTACCGACAGCATCGACAGCCTGGCGGCCAACATGAGCAGTGCCATGGCCCAGGTCGAAGGGCTGGCCGGCAACAGCGAAAAAATCGGCTCGGTGCTCGAGGTGATTCGTTCGATCGCCGAACAGACCAACTTGCTCGCCCTAAACGCGGCGATCGAAGCAGCCCGCGCCGGCGAAGCCGGGCGCGGCTTCGCCGTCGTCGCTGATGAAGTGCGCAATCTGGCCCGGCGCACACAGGAATCGGTCGAAGAAACTCGCCAGGTGATCGAGGCGCTGCAAGCTGGCACGCGTGAAGTAGTCGACGCCATGGACAGCAGCCACCGCCAGGCCCAGGGCGGCGTCGAGCAAGTCGGTCAGGCGGTCACTGCGCTGCAACGGATCGGTCAGGCAGTCACGGTGATCACCGACATGAACCTGCAGATTGCATCCGCTGCCGAAGAGCAGAGCGCAGTGGCGGAAGAGATAAACAGTAACGTCGCGACCATTCGCGATGTAACCGAGTCGCTGTCAAGCCAGGCCAACGAGTCGGCGCGGGTCAGCCAGTCGCTCAATCAACTGGCCAACCAGCAGCAAGCATTGATGGACCAGTTCAGAGTCTGACTGCTGCGTCTGGCCCATCACCCAGCCCGGACCATAGCTGATCCGAACCGCTACAGCTCGTCGTGGGCGCGGAAACTGCCGCCGCCGAGCAGGCGGTCGAGCAACGCCAACGCGGCTTCCACGTTCGGCCTACTGCCCATCGGTAGGACGTCGGTCAGAGGCAAGGTCGCGTCTTGATAACCTGTCGCCATCACCAGCAAATGCATCTGGTCGGCATTCAGATAAACATGATGCTGGCGCATGGCGTAGGACTGAATCAGGCTCAGGGCACCCGCCACCAAAGGGGTTGCGCTGGAGGTGCCACCGTAGCTGTTGGTGTAGTCTCGGTCATCACCTTTTTTGTCCTGTAGGTTGCCGTAGCCCAGTGTGGCGACACTATCACCCCACGCGTTGAGCATTCGATAGCGGTAGCCGTAATTGGAGTACTGATGAGGCTTGCCGTCCCACGACTGGCAGGCCCCTACCAAAATGGTCGAGGCATCGCCATGGTCGTCGAAGTAAGGCCATTGGCCTAGATCGACACCGTGCCCCCACGTCGTACCCTTGTCCGCCAGGGACTGATTGCTGCCATTGGCGGCGGCATTGACCACGACCGCGCCGCGCGCGGTCAGCGCCTCGCACACATCCCACCAGTCGCGCTCGTGCAGCGACGGCAAATATGTGCTGAGTACATGGATGCTGGCGCTTTGCCTGTTGATGGCGACGATGTCGCCTGCGCGTACCTGGCGCAGCAGGTCCGCGGGCGTGCGGGGGTATTTGCGGTGGTCGATGGCCCGATTGTCGTACAGGTATAGCTCACAATCATGGCAGATCCCGTTCATGCCGAACGAATTGGCCTGGGCAAACAGCAGGCCCACCGATGCGGTACCGTGGGCCGGGTCGGCGTTGGGTTGGTCGCTGATCACGTGTAGCCGTTCAGTCCCGCGCAGGTCCTCATGCCTGGCGAACAAGCCCGCATCGGAAAAGTGCACGCGGGTGCCCTTGCCGGTCACCTGTTTGCTCCAGACGTTGCGGATGTTCATCCCTTTGTGCGAGGCGGTCGGTGCATCCAGGTAAGTCTGCAGCGCATCGAAGTCCGGCGTCGGTTGCGAATCGTCGTGAGCGTCATCACCCGCTACCACCGCCGCACCCGTGATCAGTGTCGCCACTAGCGCAGCGAGCGCAGCGGCAATGAGGTTGCCGGGTTCCTGCTCGGCGGGCGGGAAGGATAGCGACTCGACGTAGTCCAGCGCCGCCAGGGTTCGTAGCAGCGCGATGAAGGTATCGCTGAACATGCTTGCTGGCTGTGCGAGCAGGTAGTAATCGCGCAGCACTGCAAGCGCGTCGTCGTCATGCTCTTCAGCGCTCAGCACCGGCTGCAGCTGGATGACCTGCTTGAGGTTCGGCCACAGACGGACCAGCCTCGAGCGGCTGTCCGGCTCAAGATCGGCAACGAAGGAGGCAAAACCGTCCTTGCCGAACTTGACCAGCAGCACCGGCAGAGCCTTGTCGGCAGCGCCGTCGGGCAGTCCGCTGAACACGGGCAGCAGTGGGTCGTAAACAGGCCTGGGCCCAGATTCAGGCGACGCTGCAGAACGTTTGACGCGTAACGAGGCTCCCGTCAGCGGGACCCGATCCAGGATACGCCGTTCGGTTTCTTCGGGCTGGATCTCGATGACCATTGTTGGCCAAGTGATGGTGGCATCAGCATCGGAGGGCAGGTCAAGCTGGATGATCTGCTCGTCGGTCAGGATGATGCTTGCGGTTATCTCGAAGCGGCCGTGCCTCAGATCGGTGCCTAGAATGGCCGGACAGCCATGGTCAACCAGCAGCCCGCTGTCAACCTGGGAGCTTGAGGTGGAGGAGTCCAGTCGCTTGGGCCCTCGCGCGTTGATCACGCGTAGCACGTAACGAATACGCTTGATCTTGTGCAGGTCTGGACCGATACAGCGCAAGTGAAACTTGCCATCGAAATTGAAGTTTCGGTAGTAGAGGATTTCGATATTGATGCTCATCAGGCGGCTTCCCTTCAAGTGCAGCCGACTCCTTCGCGAGCGGCCGAACAACAATGATTGCGCCGCATCCCGCCGCCTCCCAGCACGAAGCGGTTCCTCTCCAGCCCGCAGCTCAGGTTGCGGCAGCCCAACGCAGCGGCAGCTAGACTGACCTCCAGCACCCACCTGCGAGGCTCGTCATGCGCGCGTCAGCGATCATTTTTGCTTTGTTCATGGCCCTGCTCGCAGGCCCCACCCTTGCCGCCGATGCACCCACCGCCGCGGTCGCCGAAGACAAGGCCGAAGCGCTCGAGAAGAAGGTCGTCAACGACGCACCGCCGCCGAAAAAAAACGAGGCACTGACTTCAGGCGAGGTCATGGCGGTCGATCCCAGTGGCCAGGCGCCGATGGACGACAGCATCACCTGCCTGGCCCGCACCATCTACTGGGAGGCCAAACAGGCCGATGCCAAGGACATGAGCGCAGTCGCCAGCGTGGTGCTCAATCGCCTCGGCCAGGACGGTTTCCCTGACACCATCTGCGGCGTGGTCAAGCAGGGGGTCGAAAGCAAGAGTTGCCAGTTTTCCTGGTGGTGCGACGGGCGTCCTGACCAGGTCGAGGAAAAGGACCGCTACGACATTGCCAAGGAAATCGCCCGCAAGGCGCTCAACCAGCAGCTCAAGGACCCTACCAATGGCGCCCTGTATTTCCACGACCGCTCGGCGCGGCCAGCCTGGGCCAGGGCTTACCGCAAGACTGCCGAGACCAGGCTGTTCCTTTTTTACAAGCCTAACCCAGCACTGGCGCGCTGAGCTTTATACCGCGAGGCGGCGCACCCACAGTGGCTGCGCAGGTGGCAACGTCGGCACCGCATCCAGCAGCGCCCGGGTATAGGCATGGCGCGGCTGGCCCAACACCTGAGCAGCGCTACCCTGCTCAACCACCCTGCCCGCTTGCATCACCAGCACATGATCGCTGACCTGCTCGACCACACCCAGATCATGGGAAATGAACAGGCAGGCCAGGTTCAGCTCGGCCTTGAGTTCAGCCAGCAAGGCGAGGATGCGAGCCTGTACCGACACATCCAGCGCCGACACCGGTTCGTCGCAGATCAACAGGCGCGGCTTCATTGCCAGTGCACGGGCAATGGCAATGCGCTGACGCTGGCCTCCGGACAGCTCCAGCGGGCGCCGATCAAGCACGCTGGCAGGCAACTGCACGCGCTCCAGCAACGCCACCGCCTCGGCCCGCTGCAAGGAGCGCGGCACCCCGGCCAGCGCCAGCGCTTCGCTGAGTACGCGCAGCACGCTGTAGCGAGGGTCGAACGAAGCCAGCGGGTCCTGGAACACTACCTGGATGCCCTGCCGTGCCCGCCGCTTCTGCTCGGCGCCGAGCGCCAACCAGTCGCTACCGGCGAACTCGACCCGGCCCTGGTCGGGTTGTTCCAGGCCGAGCAAGATGCGCCCCAGGGTGCTTTTGCCAGAACCGGACTCACCGACCACACCCAGGGTTTGCCCGGCGCGCAGCTGCAACGACACCTCGTTCAACACCTGGCGGACGCTGCCGTCGGGGCCGGCAAAGGATTTGCCCAGCCCGCTTGCAGCAAGCAATACCGGCTGTTCAATGCTGCTCGCACTGGGCTCAACCAACGCCAGCGCAGGCTGCGTTGGGCGCTGCAAGTGGACGGCACGCGCGGCGCTGAGCAGGCGCTGGGTGTAAGGGTCTTGCGGGTCCTGCAGAATCTGTTCGGCACTGCCCTGCTCCACTATATGTCCGCCGCGCATCACCACCACCCAATCGGCCAACCGTGCCACCACTGCCAGATCATGGCTGACCATCAACAAGCTGTTCTGCTCATCGCGCAGTTGTTCAAGCAGGCGCAGAATCTGTGCCTGCACGGTCGCGTCAAGCGCCGTGGTCGGCTCATCAGCGATCAGCAGGCGCGGCCGGCAGGCCATCGCCGAGGCGATCAACGCGCGCTGACGCAGGCCACCCGACAACTGCCACGAATACTGCTGAGCGCGCACCTGCGGCTCAGGCACGCCGACCTCGGCGAGCAACTGCAGCACCCGCAAACGACGTGCCTCCGCGCCCAGGTCAGAGTGCAGCAGTAGTGCCTCTTCGATTTCGCCACCCACCCGCCGCAACGGGTCGAGCGAACCCAGTGCGTCCTGCATGATGAAACCGATCTGCGCGCCGCGCAGGCGTTGATAGTCAGCCTGGTCGAATACACGCAGGTCGCGCCCGGCAAACTCCAGCCGTTGCGCCTGCACCTGCGCGCCGGGGCCCGCCAGGCCGACCAGGCTGCGGGCGGTGACGCTCTTGCCCGAGCCCGACTCGCCAACCAACGCCACGCACTGCCCCGCGCGCACCTGCAGATCGACTCCGTGTACCACCGCTACACCGTTGAAGCTCACTCGCAGGTCGCGGATGTCGACCAGTGCCGACGCCGTATTCAAGCCACTCATAGGCCTTTGCCCTCACTGCGCCGTAGCCAGTCTCGGCCGATGGCGCTGATGGAAATCACAGTCAAGGTAATTGCCAGCGCCGGCCAGGCCATCAGCCAGGGCGCGTTGGCCATGAAATTGCGTGCCACTGCCATACTTGCGCCCCACTCGGGTGCCGGTGGCGGAGCGCCAAAACCGAGAAAACTCAGCGCGGCAGCGGCGGTGATAGCCCCGCCAAGGCCGATGCAGGCGAGGATCAGGACCGGTTGCACCGCATTGGGCAGGACATGGGCAAACACCACAGCCAGCGGCCGCCGACCCAGGGTCAGTGCCGCCTCGACGAAGCTGGCATGGCGGATGCTCATGGTCTGCGCGCGCACCAGCCGGGCATAGCGCGGCACTGCGGCGATGCCGACGGCAATGATCAAGTTGGTCGTGCCCTGACCAAACAGCGTGATCACCACCAGCGCCAGCAGCAGGTCGGGAAATGCCAGCAGCACATCCACCGCGCGCATCAGCAGGTTATCCAGCCAGCGCGGTGCGAGGCCGGCAAGCAATCCTAGCAAGGTGCCCAGGCCCAGCCCGAGCAGGGTTGCGGTGAAACCGATAAGCAGGGATGCACGCGCCCCGTGAATAACACGGCTAAGCACGTCTCGACCATTCTCATCGGTACCCAGCCAGAACTGGCTGCTGGGCGGTTGATAAGCCAGTCGCGCATCAGCCAGCAAAGGATCGGCCGGCGCCAGCCAACCAGGCAGTGCCACCGCCAGCAACAGCAAGCCGATGGTCGCCCAGGCCAGGCACAACCCTGGCCGCGCAGGGCGCCAGCGCGACAGTCGCGCACTGGTTGCCAGCGTCGGCACCTGGGCAGCGGGAATGATCGCGTTCATGCAACCTCCTGGCTCAAGGCGCCGGATTTGGCGTACACCGATGCACAGCCTGAATCTCGGCCAGCAGTTCGTCATCCAGTTGCAGCTCCAGCGCACCGAGGTTGTCGTGCAACTGCGCCAGGCTGGTCTGGCCAGTAATGGCACTGGCTACGAACGGCTGACGGATGACGAAGGCCAGCGCCAGCTGCGCTGGGCTCAAACCTCGCTTGGCGGCGATCTGCACATAGCTGGCGATGGCGCTGTTGGCTTCACTGCTGTCGTAGCGGTTGAAGGTGCGGTACACCGACGACAGGCGAGCGCCTTCGGGGCGTGCGCCATCGAGGTATTTGCCGGTCAGCGTGCCGAACGCCAGCGGTGAATACGCCAGCAAGCTCACGCCGTCACGGTGGCTGAACTCCGACAAGCCGTTCTCATACAGGCGGTTGAGCAAGCTGTACGGGTTCTGGATGCTGGCAATGCGCGGCAAATCGCGTTGTTCGCTGTGCCGCAGGAACTGCGCCACGCCCCACGGCGTTTCGTTGGAAACGCCGATATGGCGGACCTTTCCGGCTTTGACCTGTTCGTCGAGCACCGCCAGGGTTTCAGCGATTGCAGCGCTGTCTGGGTGGTCATCCACGTAGGGGTATTCACGCGCGCCGAAGAAGTTGGTGGTGCGGTCCGGCCAGTGCAACTGATACAGGTCCAGATAGTCGGTGCGCAGGCGTTTGAGACTGCCATCCAGCGCGGCAACGATATTGCGCCGATCATGGTGCGAGAGGCCGTCACGAATGTGCGTCTGCCCGGCAGGATCACGCGACGGCCCGGCAATCTTGCTTGCCAGCACCAGTTTGTCGCGGTTACCGCTTGCAGCAAGCCAACTGCCGATGAAGCGCTCCGTGGTGGTCCAGGTTTCGGCCCGGGTCGGCGTTGGGTACATCTCGGCGGTATCGATCAGATTGATCCCGGCGGCGATGGCGGCGTCCAGTTGCTGGTGGGCATCCTGCTCGGTGTTCTGGTGGCCCCAGGTCATCGAGCCAAGGCTGAGCAGGCTGACGTTGAGGTCGGTATGGCCCAGGCGGCGATACTGCATGATGTGATCCTTTTCGATAAATGACTGAAGGCGATGGTCTCAGGCCAGCCGCGCGAGGCCCGCGCTATTAGCCTGGGTGTACTGGTTGACGGCCTTGGGCAAGCCGAGGTGATCGCGCAAGGTGCGGCCCTGGTATTCGCGGCGGAACAAACCACGCTTCTGCAGTAGCGGAACTACCTCTTCGACGAACACCTGCGCGCCTGACGGGAACATGTCCGGCATGATGTTGAAGCCGTCGCCGGCGCCAGCCAGGAACCATTCGGCCAAGGTGTCGGCAACCTGCTCGGGCGTGCCGACGGCCAACCGGTGGCCCACCAGAATCCGCCGCGACAGCTGGCGGATGGTCAGGTTCTCGCGCCGGGCCAGGTTCAGTTGCGCCTCGAGAAACCCATGCGAGCCGCGCTCGAAGTCCGCTACAGCGCCGATTTGCGCCCAGGGCAGCGGCGCGTCCGGGTCCAGTTCGCGGGCATCAATGCCGATCCGCCCGGCCACCTGCTGCAGCAAGCCGTGCTCACCGTGCCAGGCGTTGAGCTGGTCGAAGCGCGCGTGGGCCTCGGCCTCGGTGCTGCCGATTACCGTCGACAGCCCGGGCATGATCTTCAAGTGCTGCGGGTCGCGGCCCCAGGCTTGGGCGCGTTGTTTCATCTCGCGATAAAAGACCAGGCCGTCGGGCAAGGTGGTCTGGGTGGTGAAGATCGCATCGGCGTAACGTGAGCCAAGCGCTTTGCCGCCTTCGGACGAACCGGCCTGGACCAGCACTGGCCGGCCTTGCGGCGAGCGTGGCAGGTTGAGCGGGCCCTTGACCTGGAAGTGCTCGCCCTTGAAGTCCACCGTGTGCACTTTGCTCGGGTCGGCAAAGCGGCCTGTGGCGCGGTCGCCGATGATCGCGTCGTCCTCCCAGCTATCCCACAGCTTGAGGGTTACATCGACGAACTCCTCGGCACGGCCATAGCGGTCGACATGCAGCGGCGCGCCGCTGAGGCCGAAGTTTTGCGCGGCGGCATCGCCGGCGTTGGTGACCACGTTCCAAGCGGCACGGCCGCCGCTGATGTGATCCAGCGAGGCGATCCGCCGGGCCAGGTTGAACGGCTCGTTGTAGGTACTGGAACAGGTGGCGATGACGCCAATATGTTCGGTGGCCGCCGCCACGGCGGTAAGCAGCAGGGTCGGCTCCAGGCGCCCGCCCGGGTGGCTGGCGACATCCGGTGGCAATGCCGGGCCATCGGCGAGAAAGATCGCGTCAAGGCAGCCACGTTCGGAGATGCGCGCGATGTTGCGGTAATAGTCGACGTCGATATAGGCATTCAGCGCAGCCTCGCCCTGACGCCAGGCGCCGGAGTGTGAGCCAAAGCCGAGAATGTTCATGCCCAGGCTCATCTGTTTTGCTTGCGTCATGGGGTTGCTCCTGTTCAGACAGCGCTGGCTTCATCGAAGGTGGGCTGCACGTCACTGGCTGCCGACTGTTTGGCCCGCCAGGCGGCAGCCGGGCTGATGCCGTTGAGGTAGTAGTTGCCCAGCGCCTGCTCGCGATAGATCGCTGGATTGTGCGATGCCAGGGTGCGCGCGTTGCGCCAGTGGCGGTCGAGCCGACGCTGGTTGCTGGTGGCCGAAGCGCCGCCGACTTCGAACAGCAAGCTGGTCGCCTCAAGTACTTGCGGCAAAACGATCTGTTGCGCCTGGAAGGCGTGCACTTCGGCATCGGTGTAGAGCTGCTCCGGCACCGCGCCGAGCTGGCCGGCTGCAGATGCAGCCTGCAGGCTCTGGGCAACCGCGCCAACCTGCGCCTCGGCACTGAAGGCCAGGCTCGACAGGCGCCCGACCACTTGCTGCACCAGTGGGTCGTCAGCCGGTCGCGACTGGCCGGGCAAGCCGAACGCGCGGGTGCGGCCCTGTACAAAGCCCACGGCATCCGCCAGGACAGCCCGGGCGATGCCTGCCAGGGTGGCCAGGTGAACGGCCTGGTAGAACGCCGTCAGGTACGATTCGGCGCGCAGTTCGCGCTTGGCAAAACGACGCAGAATGTGCCGTTCGGGGACGGCAACCTGGTTGAAGCGGGTGGTGCCGCTGCCGGTCAGGCGCTGGCCAAAGCCGTCCCAGTCATCGACCACTTCAACCCCGGCCGCGCGGGTCGGCACCGCCAGGCTGACGAAGTCGTCGCCATGGTTGGCCACGGCTGCAACCCAGTCCGCGTAGAGCGTGCCGGTGCAGTAATACTTTTCGCCATCGAGGCGATAGCCGCCCTCCCCGCTGTCGCTCAATTGCACCGTGTTGCTGGTGCTGTCAGTGCGCTCGGCCATGGCCGCACCCCACAGCTCACCGGCGGCAACGCGGGCAAACCAGTACTGCTGCGAATCAGCATCGGCTGCCGACAGGCGACCTTCGACGAAGCCAAAGTGCGCGCGAAAGATCTGCGGCAGATTCGAATCAGCCTGTCCCAGGCGCACCAGCTGGCGCAGCAACTGCGGCAGCGAGGCGCCCAGCCCGCCGTGGACGTGCGGGACCCTGAGCGCGCCAAACCCCGCTGCGCGCAACCAGGCCACTGGCTCATGGGCAAGGGCTCGTTGCTGCTCGCGTTCAACAGCGCCGGCGCCGATGCGGGTGTAGATCGGGGCGAACCGCGCGTCCAGTTCGGCATCGGTGATTGCAGTGTTCGATGGGTGACTCATGACGGTTCCTTTCGCAGATTCAATGGTGGGCAGTGCGCGGGTCGATGGCCTGGGTCAACAGGTCCACCAGCAGATTGACCAGCACGTAGATGGCAGCAGCCAGCAAGGTCACGCCGAGCACCAGCGGTACGTCCTTGTTGGCAGTCGCGTCGAGCATCAAGCGGCCGATGCCCTGGCGGCCAAACAGCAGCTCGAGCACCACCGCCCCGCCGAGCAGGCTGGCGAATACATATCCGGCCAGCGTCACCAACGGCACCAGCGCGTGGCGCAAGGCATGGCGCAGGCGCACGCCGGTATCGGACATACCGCGGGCGCGTGCCTGAGTGATGAAGGGTTGCTCGAGCACCTGTTCCAGTGACTGGCGCAGCACCTGCGCCAGCAGCGCAGCGATGGGCAGACCCAGCGCCAGACTGGGCAGCAGCAGCGACTGCCAGCCGGCCGAGCCGGACGGCGGCAGCAAGTGGAAATAGAAACTAAAGGCCAGCAGCAGCACCGTCCCGATGACGAAATTGGGTACCGCCGAGAGCACCAGCTCGACCCCCGATACCAGCGCCCGCAAGCGCCGCCCGCGGTTGGCGGTGAGCAGCGCCGACGCCAGAGCCAGCACTACCGCCAGCAACGCGGCAGTGCTGGCCAGGGCCAAGGTCGCACCGAGTTGCTCGCCGATCGCCTGCACCACCGGGATACGCAAGCGGTACGACTCGCCAAGATCACCCTGAGCAAGGCGTCCCAGGTAGCTCAGGTACTGCCGCCACAGCGGCTGATCAAGGCCGTACTCGGCGCGCACCTGGGCCAGCAGCTCGGCGCTGGGCATTGCATCCGGGCCGCCGACAATCGCCAGCGCGGTATCACCGCCACTGTGCTGCATGCCCAGAAAAGTCAGGCTGGCTGCCGCCCACAGCACAATCACACCATCGCGCAGGCGGCGCAGTACCGTCGCCACTAACTTCATGGTTGCTCCTTGGCCAGCCACACGCTGGTGAACAGAGGGACATTGTGCGAGCCGTCGAACAGCACGCCGGCGACGGCCTTGCGGTAGGCCAGCAGCATCTGGCTTTCTACCGACGGCACTGCCGGCACGGTCTCGCCGAGCCGTTGCTGGGCCAGCCGATAGAGCTCGCGACGCCGCTGCGGGTCGGTGCTGCGGCGCGCCTCGCCCAGGTATTGGTCCAGTTGCGCATCACGAAAATGGCCAACGTTCTGACCAATCAAACGCGCGCTGGGAATGGCATTGCTGTGGTAGAGGATGTACAGGCCGTCAGCCGTATTGGTGTGCCAGTAGCCGCCACCGATGGCATCGAACTCACCGGCGTAGCGCAGCTGCATGACACGCGTCAGCGGCAGTACTTCGATGGCCATGGCAAAGCCGATCTTGCGCAAATCGGCTTGTACCGCCACTGCAACGTTGGCCGGAAACGCCGGGTTGTCATAGGTGAGCAAGGTCGCTTGCAGGCGCTGGCCGTTGCGCATGCGTACGCCATCGGCAGCGCGCTCGGTCCAGCCGGCCGCATCCAGCAGGCGATTGGCTGCGGCCGGATCGAACGCCAGTGCGTCCTGCGCGACCGGGTCGTAGCCTGGGGTATTCACGGCGAGATAGTCGCCCTTGGCGAGAAATTCGCCAAAGCCCGATATCCATGCCAGGCCGTCGCGGTCGATGGCTTTGGCCATGGCCTGGCGCACCCGCACATCGTCAAACGGCACCCGCTCGACATTGAAGGTGATGCTGCGCGCAGGATTGCCTTTGCGGATCCGGCTGCGCAGGGTCAATTGCGGGTTGGCGCGGATCGCAGCGGCGTTCTGCGGCGGTGCGTCGAGGGCCATGTCGCTGTCGCCGGCTTCCAGTGCGGTGTAGCGGATCATCGCCTCGGGCACATAGCTCAGTTCGAGCCGATCCAGATAAGCCTCGCCCTGATGTTTGATGGCCGCCGGCGACCAATCATAGCCAGCGCGACGGCTGAACACCGCGCCTTGATCGCGCACGTAGCTGTCGAGCACGAACGGCCCGCTGCCGATCGGCCGGCTCGCGATGCTACGAGGCGCCTCCAGGATCTGCTTCGGCGAAATCATGCCCAGCCATGCCTGCGAGAGCACGTCGAGGAACGGCGCGTAAGGCTCGCGCAGGGTCGCCTCGAAGGTGAACTCGTCGATCACCCGGCCCTTGAGGTAAGGCGCAATATAAGCGGCCGCCAGTGGAGATTTGGTCGCCGGGTCACGCATGTGCTCAAGGTTCAGCCGCACCGTCTCGGCATCGAACCGCGCGCCGTCGCTGAAGGTGACGTCATCGCGCAGGTGAAAGGTATAGGTCAGGCCATCGGCACTGATATCCCAGCCTTTCGCCAGCCAGGGCGTCAGCGTGCCGTCTTCGGCCTGATAGACCAGGCAATCGAACAGGATCCGCCCCAACCACTGCATGTTGCCGTGGGACAAGCCGTGGATGTCGAAGCTGCCCGAATCGGTGGCGGCAGACACGCGCAAGGTGCCACCGCGCAGGCCCTCACGCTGCTCGACAAAATCACTCGCCGGGTAGCGCATGATGCCGTTGACGGCGGTCACCGCCTCGCCTTTGAGGCTGCTTGCCGTGTGCGGCGGCGCGGGTGGCGAGCAGCCGCCGAACAGCAGCGCGCTGGCCAGCAGCATCGGCGTCAGCACGTGCCTTTGGGCAGCCGCCATCAGAAGCGCACCGCTACGCCGGTGGTGACTGAGAACGCATCACCCGGATAAAAATTGGCAGAATCGCGACCGTTGGCGTTGTAGGCGGTGTTGGCCGCACTGGCGTAGCGCTGGTCGGTGAGGTTGCGCAGGTCAGCAAACACTTCCCACTTGCGGCTCGGCGCCTGGAAGCCGACCTTGGCCCCCCACAGCAGGTACGACGGCGCCTGCCAGGTGTTGGCGTAATCGATGTAATAGCTGGAGGCTGCGCGCAGGTTGAGCGAGGCGTAGAAACCGCTGGCCTGGCGGTAGGCCAGTTCAGCCTGGTAAACCTGGCGCGGCAGGCTTGGCAGTTCGTTGCCGCCGAAGGTGTCGTCGTCGCGGTACTTGAAGTCGTTGAGGGTGTAAGCCTGGCGCAGGTCGAGGGTGTCGCCGCTGGCACCGGTCCAGAGCAGCGCATTGAGGCCGGCTTCGATGCCTTGGTGAATCGTCGGGCTGGCGTTCGAGGTCGCCGTCAGTTGGTCCTGGGTGGCGCTGGCCTGGCGCACCACCACAGTCAGCAGCTCATCCTGCACCCACGAGCGGTACAGGGTCAGGCTGCCATCGAAGATGCCATGACTGCCGCGCACACCGACTTCGAAGGTGGTGGCTTTCTGTGGCCGCACATCATAGAGAAACGGGTTGCCAGTACTGCCCAACTGCCAGGTCACCGGCGGGTCGATGCTGCGGCTGACATTACCGAACAGCTGCAATTCGGGGTTGATCTGATAGCGCAGGCCGAGCCGCGGCGCCAGGTCATTTTCGACATATTCAACGCGGGTCGGCAGGTTGCTGGGGTTGGCCGTGGTCAGCGTGGTGCCTTCGATCTCGGCCTTGCGGCGGATATTGACGAACGACAAGCCCGAGGACAGCCACAGCGCATCGGTCAATTGCAGCTCGTTGCCGAACGTCAGCACCGTGTCCCGCGAGCCGGTATAGTTGGTCTCCTGGATTTTCGCGCCGGTACTGCGATTGTGCGACTTGACGTCAGCCAGCGAAGCCCGGGTGTTGCTGAAGATGATGCTGCTGTCGCTGGGCAGGCCGAACAGGCGATCGCCGGTACGGAAATAGCGCAGGGTCAGGTTGATGTCCTTGGAGCGCCAGTCCTGCGGCGTGGGTGAGTAGCGCCAGCCGTTGAGCAAGGGGTAGTTGTTGTATGAAGCGCCGACTTCGAGTTTGTTGCCATCGTCGAAGGTGTAGGTGGTCTTGTTGCCGATGAAGGTGGTGCCGTCCTTGCGCCGCCCGGTCGGGGCGTTATTGCTGCGCGGGTCGTGCTTGAGCTGTTGGCGGGTCAGCGTGTTGCCGTTGGTGAGTTGCTCCTCGCGGTATTTGACGAACAGCCGGGTTTCCAGCTTGGGGCTGAACACATGACCGAAGTTGGCCGCCAGGCCGCGGCCTTCGTTGTTGGCCTGGTCCTGGTAGCCGTCGCGCTCGTTGTGCAGCACGTTGATGTAATAGTCGCTGTCGCCGACTACGCCACCGGTGCTCAGCTGTTGCTTGCGGTAACCGTAGCTGCCCACCTCGAAGCGGGCGTAATTACCCGGGTCGGTGCGCCCGGTCTTACTGACGAAATTGATCGCACCGCCCAGCGACAGCGCTGCGTACTCAGAGGCGTTGCCGCCGTACAAGACCTCGGTGTGGTCGATGCCCTGCATGTCGAGGAAGTCTTCCTGGGTGCCGCCGGGACCGGTGATCGGCAGGCCGTCGAAAAGAAACTTGGTGCCCAGCACGTAGCCTTGATAGAAGGTATTGAGCCCGGAACCGCGGATCGAAATCTTGTTCGCGGCGGTGCCGCTGGTGCCTTGGGCGAACACCCCCGGCTGCAGGGCGAGCACGTCTTCGGCATTGGCAGCACGGCCCTGCTCGACCTGACGGTTGTCGATCACTGCAGTATTGCCGGCAACCTTCTGCAGGCGCTTCTGATCCTTCTGAGCGCCACTGGCTGCGGCGCCGGTGACGGTAACTGTGCCGAGGGTGGACTCCCCGGCAGCAAATACCGAGGGGCTGAGCAGCGCCATCAGCACTGCCACACTGGCGGCGTTGCCTAGCGGGTGACCGGTAAGTCGAACTTTCGCACGCAATGCTGATACTCCCTTTATATATATCACCGCCGCACCTCGCTGTTTCGAGGGCCACCGTTGAATGCTTGTAAAGTGAGTACTGCAGGTGTCGTGCCAGCTATTAAAGTACCTGTTTACTGGCCTTCAGGCGCCTTGCCTAGTTGTGCTCCAGCACAAACTGTTGCCGCTCTGTTGCTCAGCCAACAGTTGCCGGCATCTTTCCAATAAGCGCTCAAGCACGGCCATCAGAGCAGTTTCGCAAAGACCACATCACCCCTTGATTCGAGTAATTAACATATAACCTTGAGTGTTTGAATGCCGACAGCCGAGCAACAATTAAGGTGCTTTTCACTCACGCATCGAAGACTGTGTGACGGCGCGCCCCGCCCCGCAGTGTCTTTCCCAAGCTGGCATAAAACCTGCTCTGCAATTTGTGACAGGCCTGACTATGCCCATAGAACGCCGAGGCAACTAACTAATGAACTTCAAGGATTACCCCAATGCCCGTGCTGCAACCCAATCAACTGCGTGTGGCTGTCCGCCACGCCACCCTGGCCACAGCCCTTAGCGCCACCCTGGCCAGCCCACTGTATGCTGCAGAGACCGAACGGACCCTGGGTACCGTCACCGTCCAAGGGGCAAAGCAGACTGCTGCGCAAGCGGCCAGTAGCCAACTGGCAGAGGTCCCTGGTGGCACCAGCGTGGTCGACAGCGAAGAAGTCGCCAAAGGCCGCACCGGTAACCTGCAGGACACCCTTGGCTATCAGCCGGGGGTATTCGTGCAGTCCACCGGCGGCAACGATGCGGCCAAGATCTCCATTCGAGGCTCGGGCGCAAACACCTCGCCGGGCTACTTTCGGGAAGGCATCAAGTTTCTCTTCGATGGCCTGCCGCTGACCGGTCCGGGCGGTACGCCGTATGAGTTCCTCAACGCCGCAGGGGTCAACTACACCGAGATCCTGCGCGGCGCCAACGCCTTCCAGTACGGTGCCTTGACCCTCGGCGGCGCGGTCAACTTCGTCAATCACAGTGGCTATACCGCGCCCGGCCTGCGCCTGCGTGGCGAGGCCGGCAGCTACGGTTACCAGAAGCAGAGCATCAGTTATGGCGGGGTCGAGGGCGACCTGGATTACTACCTGCAAGCCGACAACTACCGCAACGACGGCTACCGCGACTATAGCCTGTCGCGCAGTTCAGGCATCGTTGCCAATGCCGGCTACCGCTTCAGCCCCAAACTTGAAACGCGGGTATTGCTGCGTTACCGCGACGAATTCCACAATGACCCAAGCGCGACGACCCTCGCCGCGGCCAAGCACAACCCACGCCGGGCCAGTGCGACCGCCGAAAGCAGCGGTGCTGGTGCGCGCCGCCCCGGCAGCATCTGGCTGGGCAGCAAGACCACCTACACCTTCGACGACGATGCCCGGCTGACCGTCGGTTTTTCCTACCACGACTACCGCCACACCAATAACCCGCGCAGCCCGACCAACCCCAGCTATTGGGACTGGCACGACCTCGGCCTGCTGCTCGGCTATGACCGCATCGACACCTTGTTCGGCCATGAAAGCCGCAGCAGCATTGCCTTCACCTCGACCCAACACCTGCGCGGTGGGGTCAATTCGACCAATGACGACAAGGTCAGCTTGAAGAAGGTCGACTATCAGAATTCGTTCGACCGGGTGATCGCCCTGGGCAATGACCTCAACCTGGTCGATGGCCTGTGGCTGACCAGCGGTGTGTCGTTCGTCAACGTGCGACGCAAGGCCGACATCGACTACGCGGTGAACCCCAACCGCACCGACTTCCCGCAGCATGTCGACTACGACAACTGGAGCGTCGCCCCGCGGGTCGGTTTGCGCTATGAGTTCAGCCCCAACCTGCAGGTATTCACCAACCTCAGCCGCAGTATCGACCCGCCGGCATCCTGGGAATACTCAGGCTCCGGCCCGACCCTGCCGTACATTCGCCCGCTGGTGGAACAGAAAGGCAACACCTTCGAGGTCGGCATCAAAGGCTCGCACGGGATCTTCGACGGCAGCCTGGCGCTGTACCGCTCGTGGATTCACAACGAGTTGCTCAACGTGCAGATCATCCCGGCCAGCAATGGCGCGGCGGCGGTCACCGGCGCATTCAATGCCACGCCGACCATTCACCAGGGCATCGAAGCAGGCCTGAACACCCGCCTGTGGGAAAACCCGCAAGGCGATCAGGTGCGCCTGCGCCAGGTTTACACCCTGAACGACTTCTACTACCGCAACGACGATACCTTCGGCGACAACCAGCTGCCAGGCATCCCCAAGCATGTCTATCAAGGCGAGTTGCAATACCAGCACCACAGCGGCTGGTACAGCGGCGTCAACGTGCAGTCAGCATCGCGCACGGCAGTGGACTACGCCAACACGCTGTATGCGCCTTCGTACACGATCTGGGGCGCGAAAGTGGGTTACGAGGCGCCCAAGGGCAATTGGAAAGTCTCGCTGGACGTGAAAAACCTGGCCAACAAAGCTTATGTTTCGGCCATTACCCCCGTCTACAACGTGCGCGGGCAGGATTCGGCGTCGTTCTGGCCGGGCGACGGCATCGGCGCCTATGTTGGGCTCGAGCTGCGCTACTGACGGCAAACCGGCGTTGCCCCGCGCAAGCGGAGCAACGCCGACGGCTCAGAGGTTCGAGGCGCGCGGCATCAGTTCATAGGGCAACTTGAAGCCGGGCATAGCCTTGATCCGCTGTTTCCAGGCTTCGATATGAGGGAAATCACTCAGCTGCATGCCGGTGTCTTCAGGCATGTACACGTAGCCGGCCAGCGATAGGTCAGCGATGGTCAAGCGCCCGCCGACCATATAGGGCGTGCTGCTCAGGTGCTGGTCGACCACGCGATAGGCCGCTTTTGCTCGATCGCGGAAGAACGTCGTGACTTCGGTTTCACCGGTCTTTTTCAAACCGTAGAGAAAACGCAGGGTCGCGTAATAGCTGGTGAATTTGTGGTTATCGAACAACATCCAGCGCCAGATCTCGCGGCGCTCGTCTTCACTGTGCCAGCCAAACTTGCCCGTCTGCTCGGCCAGGTACTCGAGAATCAGCGCCGACTGGGTCAAAGTTTTGCCGTTGTGTTCAAGCACTGGCACTTCGCCCTGCTGATTGACCTGGCTGCGCCAGTCTTCATCTCGGGTCTGGCCATTGAAGAAGTCGACCGGCACCGCTTGCCAATCGCAACCGGTCAATTCAAGCATCAGCGCAACCTTGTAGGCGTTGCCGGATTCACCAAAGCAGTGCAGCGTGTATTCAGACATGGTCGACCTTCAGCTTGGGTTGAATGAAACAGCTCGCCCAGCAGTAGAGCATGGCTCGGGTACGTCGACCACTGCGCGCGCGCAGCCAATTGAACTAGTTTCAGTCATTGCCGCTCTTATTATCATGCAGACATTCCCCTAGGCTTCACCCTTCTGGAGGTTTCGCCATGCGTCGTTTGATTGTTGTTTCTTCGCTGTTGGTTCTGCTGCCTGTTGGCTCGGCAATGGCCCGTGTCGATGGCCGTGATATCGCTACTTCGGCGGGTGTATCCGCTTCCCTGTACTCGACCTTCAAGGATGACAAACGGATCATCCCGGCGCGTGACGAGCTGTCGGCATTCGTGGCCAGCGGCGGTGCCATCCGTGGCGCTTACGTTGAATCGGCGCTGGAGCAGGCGCGTCAAAGCAACCCTGGCCTGCAGGTCAGTGACGAAGAGCTGGCTCAGGCGATCCTGTCGCAAGACAACTGATCGCTGCTGTATGCGACAAACACTGGACCACGTCTACGCCCCGCGTAACGTGGTCTTTTGCTGTGCGGCTTTGATAATCATCCGTCATTTTCAATAAATCGACGAAACAGTCTCGGCACGCCACGCCTTGGTGCCCTCACTGCCAGCCGCTATGGTTGCTGCACTTCTTCACAACCCAGCGGAACAGCCTCCATGAAAGCCATTGTCTTTACCCAGCACGGCCTGCCGATCAGCGATCCTGCGGCATTGTTCGACACCGAGCTTGAGCAGCCCACCCCTGGGCCCCGCGATCTGCTGGTCGAAGTGCAGGCCATCTCGGTCAACCCGGTCGATACCAAGGTCCGCGCCGGCAGCGGCAGCACCGCGCAGCCGAAAGTACTCGGTTGGGACGCCGTGGGTATCGTCCGGGAGGTCGGCAGCGACGTCAGCTTGTTCCAGCCAGGCGATGAGGTCTTCTACGCCGGCGCCATCGACCGCCCCGGCAGCTACAGCCAGTTTCACTTGGTGGATGAGCGCATTGTCGGGCACAAACCGCGCAGCCTCGACGCCGCCAGTGCCGCAGCGCTGCCGCTGACGTCGATCACCGCCTGGGAGCTGTTGTTCGACCGCCTGGGCGTTGCCGAAGGTGGCGGCCAGGGGCAGACCCTGCTGATCGTCGGTGCTGGCGGTGGGGTGGGCTCAATCCTTACCCAACTGGCCCGCAAACTGACCGACCTGACCGTGATCGGCACTGCCTCACGCGCCGAAACCCAGCGATGGGTCAAGGACCTGGGCGCGCATCATGTGGTCGATCACAGCCAGCCGCTGCCCGCACAGATTGCTCAGATCGGCGATGGCCAGGTCGATATGGTCATCAGCCTGACCCACACCGACCGCCACTTCGCTCAGCTGATCGAAGTCCTGCGTCCACAAGGTCGGCTGGCGCTGATCGACGACCCGGCAACCCTTGACGTCGTGCCGCTCAAGCGCAAATCGTTGTCGCTGCACTGGGAGCTGATGTTCACCCGCTCGCTGTACCAGACCGCCGACATGATCAAGCAGCACCAATTGCTGGATCGAGTTGCGGCACTGGTTGACGAAGGGGTGTTACGCACCACCTTGGGTGAGCACTTCGGTGCGATCAATGCACAGAACCTGCGCCGGGCTCACGCCCTGATCGAGAGCGGCAAGGCCAAGGGCAAGATCGTCCTTGAAGGATTCGACGCCTAGGCTTGCTCAGCCAGCGGCTGTACCTGGATCAATCGCCCAGGGCCTGCAGCCGCTGTAACAGGAATGCGCGCAATTGCTGCACCACCGGCGTCAATGACTGCCGGTGGGCACACACCAGGTGCAACGGCGTCGGCTGCCCCCAGGCCCGCGGGAACAGCTCGACCAGGCGCCCGGCCTCGAGGTCGGCGCGCACATCCAGCTGCGACTTGAACACCACACCCAGCCCCGCCACCGCCCAGCGCCGCACCACATCGGCATCATCACTGGTGCGATCGCCGGCGACCATCACCGCCTTGACGCCGTGCTCGGTATGAAAGCTCCAGCGTTCATGGGTCAGGTCGCCCATCATGTAGCGCAGGCAGTTGTGCTGGGTGAGATCTTCTGGGGTGCGCGGCGCACCATGCCGGGCGATGTAGGCAGGTGCTGCGCAGAGGATGCGCCGGTTGTTCGCCGCCAGCGGCAGCGCCACCAGGCTGGAGTCGGCCAACTGCCCATAACGAATCCCCGCATCCAGTCGGTCACTGAAAAAGTCCGCAACCTGGTCGCTCAGCCTTAGCTGCAGTTCGATCCGTGGGTGCGCCGCCTGAAACTCATCCAGCCACGGCAACAGCAGGTTACGGCCCAGATCGGAAGGCATCGACAGGCGCAGCGCCCCGGCAATTTCCTCGCGCCCGTCAGCCAGTGCCAACTCACCCTCGCTGAGTGCTTCCAGCACCTGACGAGCATGCGGCAGGTAGCGCTGGCCATCGTCGGACAGGCGCAGTTTGCGCGTCGAACGCACGAACAAACGGATACCCAGGCTGCGCTCCAGGCGCTGCACCGCACCGCTGGCCAAGGCCGGGGAAATATCCAGTTGCCGCGCCGCCGCCGAGAAGCTGCCGGCCTCGACGGTGGTGACGAATACCTGCAGATCGTCCATGCGCACCAGTTTCTTGATCAACCGCCAATCCTCACCTATTCAAGCCAAAGCCTTGCCGTAGAGCGCTGAGGGTCTAGGCTGACAGTTCAAGCCAATAAAAAGAGACCAACAATGCCGATGCCCCGCCCACCCTTTGCCGCCGCCCTCGCCCTGTGCCTGGCCTGCTCCCAGGCCATTGCCGCCGAACCGACCCCACAGGACCTGCTCAAGCAAGCCCAAGCCGAGCAAGCACATTACCTCGACACCCTCAAAAGCCTGGTCTCGGTCGACACCGGTACCGGCACCGAAGCAGGCCTTAGCCAGGTCAGCGCGGAACTGGTCAAGCGCCTCAAGGCGCTCGGTGCCCAGGTTGAAACCCATCCCGCCACACCTTCTGTTGGCGACAACATCGTCGGTACCTTCAAGGGCACCGGCAGTAAAGACTTCATGCTGATGGTCCACTACGACACCGTGTTCGGCCCCGGCACGGTGGCCAAGCGGCCGTTTCGTATCGAAGGCGAACGCGCCTACGGCCCCGGTGTTGCCGATGCCAAAGGCGGCGTGGCGATGATCCTGCACGCGCTCAAGCTGCTGCAGGACCAGCAATTCAAAGGCTACCGGACCCTCACAATACTGTTCAATCCAGATGAAGAAATGGGCTCCGCCGGCTCCAAAAAGATCATCGCCGAGCTGGCCCGCAAGCATGATTACGTATTCTCCTACGAGCCGCCAGACAAGGACGCCGTCACTGTCGCCACCAACGGTATCAACCGCCTCAAACTCGAAGTCAAAGGCCGCTCCTCGCACGCTGGTTCTGCACCTGAAGAAGGCCGCAACGCACTGACTGAATTGTCCCATCAGATCCTCCAGTTGAAGGACCTGGGCGATGCCAACAAAGGCACCACGGTCAACTGGACCCTGGCAAAAGCCGGCGAAAAGGCCAACATCATTCCTGCCCTGGCCACGGCCGAAGCCGACATGCGCTATTCGGACTTGAGCGAAAGCGATCGCGTCGCGGCCGATGCCAAACGCATCGCACAAAAGCAGCTGATCGCCGACACCCAGACCAGCGTCACCCTCGAGAAAGGCCGCCCACCCCTGGCGCGCAATGAAGGCTCAAGCGCTCTGGCCACAACCGCCGGCCAGCTGTATGGCCAGATCGATCGCACGCTTGAGCCGATTGCGATGCGCTTTGGCACCGACGCCGGATATGCCTACGTGCCGGGCAGCGCGAAGCCTGCAGTGCTGGAAACCATGGGTGTGGTCGGTGCCGGGCTGCATGGTGATGACGAGTACATCGAGCTGGCCAGTGTCGCACCGCGCTTGTACCTGACGGTGGCGATGATCAGGAAGCTGGCGCAGTAAGCCTTGCAGTCGTGAGGGAGCGTGATGAACATTCTCTACGATGAACGCGTCGATGGCCGGCTGCCGGCCATCGACCAGGCCGAGGTGCTGGGGGCGCTGCGCAGCGCCCTGCCCGACCTGGAGATTCTGCACCGCAGCGAGGACCTCAAGCCGTATGAGTGCGATGGCCTCTCGGTCTATCGCACCCTGCCGTTGCTGGTGGTACTGCCAGTGCGGCTGGAGCAGGTGCAGACGCTGCTCAGGATTTGCCACCAGCGCGGGGTGCCGGTGGTTGCGCGCGGCGCAGGCACTGGTTTGTCCGGCGGCGCCTTGCCGTTGAGCAAGGGCATCCTGCTGGTGATGGCGCGCTTCAACCAGATCCTTGAGGTCAACCCGCAGGGGCGTTATGCCAGGGTGCAACCTGGCGTACGCAACCTGGCCATCTCTCAGGCCGCAGCGCCGTACGGCCTCTACTACGCACCTGATCCGTCGTCGCAGATCGCCTGTTCGATTGGCGGCAACGTGGCTGAAAACGCCGGCGGTGTGCATTGCCTGAAATACGGCCTTACCGTGCACAACCTGCTCAAAGTCGACATCCTCACCATCGAAGGCGAGCACCTGAGTCTGGGCAGTGATGCTCTGGACAGCCCGGGCTTTGACTTGCTGGCACTGTTTACCGGCTCCGAAGGCATGCTCGGCATTGTCACCGAAGTCACCGTCAAATTGCTGGCCAAGCCGCAGGTGGCGCGGGTGCTGTTGGCCAGCTTCAACAGCGTCGAGGACGCTGGCCGCGCGGTTGCCGAAATCATCGGCGCGGGGGTCATCCCCGCGGGCCTGGAGATGATGGACAACCTCGCTATCCGCGCCGCTGAAGACTTCATCCATGCCGGCTACCCGGTGGACGCAGCGGCGATTCTGCTGTGTGAACTGGATGGCGTCGAAGCCGATGTAACAGCGGACTGCGCGCGGGTGCAGGCCGTGCTGGAGCAGGCTGGGGCGAGCCAGGTGCAACTGGCCTGCGACGAGGCGCAGCGGGTGCGTTTCTGGGCCGGGCGCAAGAACGCCTTCCCTGCCGTGGGGCGGATTTCAGCGGACTACTACTGCATGGACGGCACGATTCCCCGCCGCCAGCTGGCGCGGGTGCTCAGTGCGATCGCTGAGTTGTCCGCCGAATATGGGTTGCGCGTGGCCAATGTGTTTCATGCCGGCGATGGCAATATGCACCCGCTGATCCTGTTTGACGCCAATGTGCCGGGCGAGCTGGAGCGGGCTGAAGCCATCGGCGGCAAGATCCTCGAGCTGTGCGTGGCGGTGGGTGGCAGCATTACCGGCGAGCATGGCGTCGGCCGGGAAAAGATCAATCAGATGTGCGCGCAGTTCAACAGCGACGAAATCACCCTGTTTCACGCAGTCAAGGCAGCGTTTGACTCGCGGGGGCTGCTCAACCCCGGCAAGAACATTCCGACCCTGCAGCGCTGCGCCGAATTTGGCGCCCTGCATGTACACCATGGCCAACTGCCCTTCCCTGACCTGGAGCGCTTCTGATGAGCCTTGCCGGTGATCTGAGCCAGGATCTGCTTGATCAGGTCAAGCAGGCGCTGGCTGCAAATACGCCACTGCGCATCCAGGGTAGCAACAGCAAGGCCATGCTCGGCAACCCCGTTGCAGGCGAGCTCATCGACACCCGCGGCCATAGCGGCATCGTCAGCTACGACCCTGCCGAGCTGGTCCTGACCGCGCGCGCCGGGACGCCACTGGCTGAAATCGAAGCCGTATTGGCTGAAGCTGGGCAGATGCTGCCCTGGGAACCGCCGCATCTGGGGCCGGCAGCAACAGTGGGCGGCACGGTTGCGGCGGGGCTTTCCGGCCCACGCAGGCCCTGGGCGGGGGCGGTGCGCGACCATGTTCTCGGCAGCCGCGTCATCACCGGCCACGGCAAGTTGCTGCGGTTCGGCGGCGAAGTGATGAAGAACGTTGCCGGCTACGACCTGTCACGCCTGCTCACCGGCAGCTTCGGCTGCCTTGGGCTGCTCAGCGAAGTCTCGCTCAAAGTGCTGCCGCGACCGCGCCAATGCCTCAGCCTGCGCTTGCACATGCCTGCGCATCTGGCACTCAGTGCGCTCGCTGAATGGGGTCAACAGCCGCTGCCGGTCAGCGCAGCCTGCCATGACGGCGAGGCACTCTGCCTGCGCCTGGAAGGTGGCGAAGGGTCGGTACAGTCGGCATTTCAGCGCCTCGGCGGCGAGCTGATCGACAGCCGCTTCTGGGACGATCTGCGCGAGCAGCGGCTGGCGTTCTTTGCCGATTCGCAGCCGCTCTGGCGCCTGTCGCTGCCAATTGCCTCAGGCCCCACCGGCCTGCCTGGGCGCGAGCTGATCGACTGGAGCGGCGCCCAGCGCTGGCTGAAGTCCACAGCACCCGCTGCGCAGATCCGCAGCCAGGCCGCTGCCCTCGGAGGGCACGCCACGGCCTATTCAGCAGTTGCTGACAGCTTTACCCCATTGCCCGCAGCGCTGCTGCGCTACCACCGAGCTCTCAAACAGCAGCTCGACCCCCAGGGCATCTTCAATCCCGGGCGTATGTATGCAGACTTGTGAGGGCAGATCATGCAGACCAATCTGAGCGAAGCAGCACAAGGCCTGGCCCGCGGCGCAGAAGCCGAGCGCATTCTGCGCTCCTGCGTGCACTGTGGTTTCTGCACCGCCACCTGCCCCACCTACCAACTCCTGGGCGACGAGCTGGATGGGCCACGTGGCCGGATCTACCTGATCAAGCAAGTGCTGGAAGGCGCGCCGGTCACCGCCAGCACCCAACTGCATCTGGACCGCTGCCTGACATGCCGCAACTGCGAAAGTACTTGCCCCTCAGGCGTGCAATACCACGACCTGCTGGACATCGGCCGCGCCGTGGTCGAGGCACAGGTACCCCGCCCGCTCGGTCAACGCCTGCTACGTGGCGCGCTGCGCGCCGTGGTGCCACGGCCAACCCTGTTCCAGGCGCTGACTCGCAGCGGCCAGGTACTGCGCCCGCTGCTACCGGCGGGTCTAAAAACCAAATTGCCTGCAAGCGTGACAGCGCCAGGCCTGCGCCCGGCACCGCGGCACAACCGTCGCGTGCTCTTGCTTGAAGGCTGCGTACAAGCAGCATTCTCACCCAACACCAACAGCGCCACCGCACGCGTGCTCGATCGCCTCGGCATCAGTGTCGAGCCAAGCCCGGCGGCGGGCTGCTGCGGTTCGGTGGAGTATCACTTGAACGCCCAAGAGCAGGGTTTGCAACGCGCCCGGAACAACATCGATGCCTGGTGGCCGGCGGTTGAGGCCGGCGCTGAAGCCATTGTGCAGACCGCCAGCGGCTGCGGCGCGTTTATCCATGAGTACGGCCACTTGCTTGCCCACGACCCGCTGTACGCCGGCAAAGCCGCCCGCATCAGCGCCCTCGCCCGTGACCTGGTGGAGGTTGTGCGCGACGAGCCGCTGGAGCAGCTCGGCCTGTGCCGCGAACAACGGCTGGCGTTCCACTGCCCCTGCACGCTGCAACATGCGCTCAAACTCGGCGGTGCGGTGGAAGCCGTGTTGACACGGCTGGGCTTCAGCCTCACCAGCGTGCCGGACGGGCACCTGTGCTGTGGCTCGGCAGGTACCTACTCGCTGACCCAGCCCGAGTTGGCCCGGCAACTACGCGATAATCGCCTGGACGCGCTGGAAAGCGGCAAACCGCAGATCATCGCCACTGCCAATATCGGCTGTCAGACCCATCTCGACGGCGCGGGCCGCACGCCTGTGCGGCACTGGATCGAAATCGTCGAGCAAGCGTTGACCGCGCAGGGCTGATCAACTCGCTTGATCTGTTTTCAAGAGTGGCGCAAAAACGCTCTGGAAACGTACCCTGCAGCCGTAATACCAAAGTGCCATGCGTCGGTTTTCGCCACGCGCGTCCACTGTTTTTGCATACCATGCGCACATTGATGCAGTCATACCGTATATCGGAGTTGTCTACCTCAGGAAGAGGCCCGCACGTTCAAGCCATTTCTGCCTCTGGCGAGATGTTGATACCCAGCCATCAAGAGGCACCCGCAATGAACATTTCCAGCACCGGCGAAACCCCTTCCCCTGGGTGCCGCCACTGTCGTGACAGCGAACCGCTGCCGTTTGCCATCAGCATGGCATTCCAGCCGATCATCGACGCGTCAAGTTCGGCCGTATTCGCCTACGAGTCCTTGGTCCGCGGCACCGATGGCAGCGGTGCCAAGAGCATCCTCGACCAGGTCACTCAGGCCAATCGCTACAAGTTCGACCAGTCGTGCCGAGTCAAGGCGGTGGAGCTGGCCACCAAGCTCGCGCTGCCGACCTACCTGAGCATCAACTTCCTGCCCAACGCGGTGTATCAGCCAGCCGCGTGTATCCGCGCCACGCTCGATGCTGCTCAGCGCTTCAACTTCCCTACCAATCGGATCATCTTCGAATTCACTGAAAACGAAAGCATGGTCGACAAGCAGCACCTGCGCGGCATTGTGCTCGAGTACCAGAAGCTTGGCTTCAAGACCGCGATCGACGACTTCGGAGCTGGCTATTCAGGGCTGGGTCTGCTGGCAGAGTTTCAGCCAGACATCATCAAGATCGACATGGAGCTGATCCGCGATATTCACCAGAGCCGCGCACGCTGCGCGATTGTCGACGGCATCGTCGGTATCTGCCGCAAGCTCGACATCACGGTGATCGCCGAAGGTATCGAGCGCGTCGAGGAGTACCTGACACTGCGCAGCCTGGGCGTCAATCTGTTCCAGGGCTATCTGTTTGCCCGCCCTGGCTTCGAGACACTGCCGGACGTGCATTGGCCTGGCCGCGAAACTGTCTGCTAGAGCAGGTATCCTGAGCATTCAGACGCGCTCGGGAACGCTCCATGGAACTGCACATTCGCCTCGAAGGGGGCAAAGGCCTTGCCGATCAGCTCTATCAGCAGCTGCGCGCCGGTATCGACAGCGGCCACCTTGCGGCGGGTAGCCAACTGCCGCCAACGCGCTTGCTGGCCGAGCAATTGGGCGTGTCGCGCAAGACCGTTGCCGAGGCCTATTCGCGCCTGACCTACGACAACCTGCTCAACGCCGTGGTTGGCCGCGGCACATTCATCAGCCAGCGGCGCGCGCCTCAGGCAACCCCTACGGCGGTGGTCGAACTGGCGGCCAGCGCGTCGCTGCAACGCTGGCAGCAACGGGCAACGGTGCTCGCCAGGCCCGGTTTGGACAGCCCGTCGCGCTATGACTTCATCGGTGGCGCTTCGACCAAGGCACAGTTCCCGTTCGACCAATGGCGCAGCTGCATGCAGTACGCCCTGCGCCGCAGCCAGCGCCACCCCGAACGGCAATTCCATGCCCAGGGCCTGGCGGAGCTGCGCGAAGCCATCGCCCATCACATTGCCTACGCCCGCGGCGTGCATTGCAGCGCGGCTGATATCCTGGTCTGCAACGGCGCCCAGCAAGCGCTGGACCTGATCGCCCGGGTGCTGATCGAACCGGGCTGTCGAGTGGCCATGGAAGACCCCGGCTATTCGCCGGCGCGCCAGCTGTTTCTCGCTTTGGGCGCTCAACTGCAATCGGTGCCGGTGGATGAGCAAGGCCTGTGCATTGAACAGATCGAGCGTGGCACGCGGCTGATCTATGTGACGCCATCGCATCAATTTCCGCTGGGCATGCCGATGAGCGAAGCACGCCGCCAGGCCTTGCTGGACAAGGCCGCTGAGCTGGGCGCGCTGATCATCGAAGACGACTATGACTGTGAGTTCCGCTATCAGGGACCAACCAGCGACGCCCTGCAGCGGCTAGACCGGCACGGCCTGGTGGCGTATGTCGGGACCTTTTCCAAGACCTTGCTGCCGGAATTGCGCCTCGGCTATGCGGTGCTGCCGCCCGCGGTACTGAGCGCCGCCTGCGTGGCCAAGCACCTGAGCGATCTGCACAGCCCGGCCCTGCAACAGTGGGCACTGGCGCGGTTTATCAACGAGGGCTACCTGAGCAAGCACATCCGCCGTTGCCACGAAATATACAGCGCCCGCCGCGGGCGGATCCTGCAGCGTTTGCAGGGGGACCTGGCGCCATGGTTCAGTGCGGTGCCGGCCAATGCTGGCTTCCACATGAGCGCGCTGGCCAGCCCCACTGTCGATGTCGAGTTGCTGATCAAGCTGGTGCGCAAGGTCGAGGTCGGCCTGTATTCGCTGGCGCCGTTCTTCAGCGAGGTGCCCGTACGCCCTGGCCTGCTACTGGGCTTCGGCGCCATCGAGCTACTGGATATCGACCCGGCGCTGGACCGGGTCGCCGATACCCTGCGCCAGATCAGCTGAGCGGCTGCACCTCGGCACCACGTGCTGGCCGGGCCATCGCGCCAGCGTAGCCCTGCGGGACGAACCGAGCGGTGACCAGCAACATGGCCACTACCGTCAGCGTGAGCAAGGTCCATGAGGCCTCAAAGTCGCCGGTGACATCGCGCAGCCAGCCGGTGATGTACGGCACGATGCCGGTAATGATAAAGCCGATACCTTGCACGAAAGCCGCCAGGCTTCCCGCCTCTGCCGGAGTTTTCAGATGCTCCAGAGTCAAGGTCAGGCTCAGGCTGAAACATGAGCCCAGACCAAAACCGATCAAGCCGACCCACAACCCCATCGCGCTGTTGGGTGCCAGCAGCAGCCCGCTGAAGCCGCACAGTTGCACCAGCAACGCCAGCCACAGGCCAGGCCGGCGATCCACCAGATGGCGCAACAGCCATGGCATCCCCAGCGCGCCGATGACCTGGAACACGGTCATCAAACCGACCAGGTCACCCCCGCCCTGAGCGGTGCCGCCGTGCTCCAGGTGATAGGCCGGCAGCCACGCCACCATGCTCGTATAACCGCCGTTGATCAGGCCGAAGTACAGTGCGAGCAACCACGCCCGGCGATTGCCGAACCAGTGCCCGCGCGCCGCGCCCGGTGCCTGTGCAGGCGCCTGGCGTGGACGCAACACGCCCCAGGCAAGCATTGCCAGCAGCGCCGGCACTGCCCAGATGCCAAGGCCGACCTGCCAGCGCTGAAAGTACTCGCTGATGTGCGGGCCAAGCACCGCCGCCAGGCCGCCGCCGGTCATCAACGCCGCTGAATAAAGGCCCATGCTGGTTGCCAGCCGCTGCGGGAACCAGCGGTTGACCAACCCCGGCATCATGCCTTGCACCAGCGCCACGCCGATCCCGGCCAGCAAAGCACTGACGATAAGCGCCCAGGCGCTGGCCACCTGCAAACGCCACAGGCATGCCGCAGCGATGGCGCCCAAGCCGAACAGCATGCCGCCATGCTCACTCAGCCAGCGTCGCAGCCAGGGCTGGGTCAAGGGCACCAGGCCCATGCACAGCACCGGCAACGCAGTCAGCAGCGCCGCTTGCTGATAGCCAAGGCCGGTACTGGCGCGCATCGCTTCAAGCAACGGCCCGATGCTGGTCAGGATCGGCCGCAGATTAAGCGCCAGGAGCATGATCAGCAGCAGGTTCAATGCACCTCTCATACCTGCTGGGCCTGCTGCCATTGTTGATACAGGCCAGCCTCGCCCTGCGGCTTGAGTGGCCGCAAAGGCAGGCTTTGCTGTTGCGCCGGCTTGGCCATTTCAGCGTATACGGCAGCGGTCGACAGGCCGAAGGCAGCGCCCTCGTCGTTGTCGTAGGCAAACCATGCACGCTCGATGCCGCACAGGTGCATGGCCGCCAGACACATCGGGCACGGGTGACCGCTGGCGTAGACCTCTGCGCCGTCCAGGCGCGCGGTGCCGAGCACCTGCGACGCCTGGCGGATAGCCTGCATTTCGGCATGGGCAGTTGGGTCCTGGCTGCTGTGGATCTCATTGACGGCACGCGCCACTACCCGACCTTGATAGACCAGCACAGCCCCGAACGGACGGCCGCCGGCCTGAATATTCTCTCGGGCCAGATCCAGCGCTTCGCGCATATGGCTTGGGTTGGACATGAATGAATCTCCGGTAAGCGATGCGCTGATTATCCCGACTCCAGGGTCAAGGCTGAAATGAAGAGATTGGATGCCTGTCAGTGGCCACCTGAATAGCGCCATTGGCCTCCTGGCAAAGCCGGGGATTGGCTATCGGGCGCCACGCTGCACGGCGCTAAGCTTTGCGCAACAGCCCGCCAGCCGGCGGCCTCTAGCACCTACCGGAGCCAAACCATGCACAGTCGCCTTGAATGGGCCAAACACGCGCCCGAAGCCTACAAAGCCATGCTCAGCCTGGAGCAGGCGCTGGCCAACAGTGGCCTGGAAACCTCGCTGCTCGAGCTGATCCGCCTGCGCGCCTCGCAGATCAACGGCTGCGCCTACTGCGTCAACCTGCACAGCAATGATGCGCGCAAGGCCGGCGAAACCGAGGCCCGTTTACAAACCTTGCTGGTCTGGCAGGAAACCCACTACTTCACCCCTCGCGAGCGGGCGGCGCTGGCCTGGGTCGAGAGCCTGACCAAGTTGCCTGAACACGGTGCGCCGCAAGCCCAGTATCAAGCGCTGCAGGAGCATTTCGAGCCTGCCGAAGTGGTCAACCTGACGCTGGCAATTGCCACCATCAACGCCTGGAATCGTTTCGGCGTAGGGTTCGCCATGATCCCGGCCTGAGCTGCGGTTACTCGCGTCCGAGCAGCCGCGAGCGGTAGCTACCAGGGCTGTGCCCGGTCCATTTCTTGAACGCGCGGTGAAACGCGCTGGGCTCCTGGAAACCGGTCTGCTCGGCGATTTCAGCAACGCTCAAGCGGCCCTCGCGCAGGCGTTCGAAGGCCATCGCCCGACGTACTTCGTCCTTGATCTGCTGGTATGAGCGCCCTTCGCGCTGCAACTGCCGGCGAAAGCTGCTGGCGCTCAAACCCTGCTGCTCTGCCAGGCCGACCAGCGTCGGCCACTCGCCATAATCGCGGGCCTTGAGGTGGCGATAAACCTTCGCCACCAGGCCGTTCTGATTGCGAAAGCGAATGACCAGTCCTTGCGGCGCAGTGCGCAAAAAAGTCTTCAGGGCGGCCAGGTCCTGCACTACGGGCAGGCGCAGGTCGGCACTGTTGAACTCCACCTCGGTACGGCCACTGCCCAGGCGCAGGTCAGCGCCCCACAGCAGCGTGTCGTCTTCCAGTGGCGGACGTGCAATGGCCAGCTCGGTGCGTTCGATCTGCAACCGGCGCCCGCCCAACCAGCACAGCAGACCGACCACCAGCACCAGATAGGTTTCCTCGGCATACCCCCGGGTCAGTGGATCGGCAATGCTCGACTGCACGCTGATCACTGTGCGCGAGCCACGTACGCTGATCGAGCCACGCAGGTCGCGCAGAAACAGGCCGAAATTGCCCAGGCACTGACGCAGTGCCTTGTCCAGGCTGGGCTCCTGGATCAACCCCCGGCAGATCAAGGCAAAGCTGCCCAGCGGCATGCCATGGCTGTCGAGGCGGAAAAATTCGTCGTCCAGCACCTGAATCAAACTTAACCAGAGCTGGGCAAAGGCCTTGGCCGGCACCCGTGCCTCCGGGTCTTCAAGCAGCTCAGGGGGTATGCCGACGGCGCGCAACTGTGCATCGCGCAACTGCGGCTGATCAGCCAGGGCATGCAGCATGGCCTGGAGAAAATACACCGCGACCGAATCGCTATCGCGCATGGCTGGGGTTCGCTTGTCTATGCTGAGTGGCAAAAAACGCCAGGTTGAATGAGCAGATCCGACATAGGCCGCCAGGCAGGCATTGCCTAGACTCGGGCCATCCACAGATGGCGGCCATTCTCGCAGAGCCTGGCCCCGTCCCGCTACGCCTTCGCAACTGGAGCCCGCCATGAGCAGTACAGAAATCTACGTAGTCAGTGCCGTCCGTTCCGCCATCGGAGGCTTTGGCGGTGCCCTCAAGGACCTGCCGCTGGCCGACCTCGCCACGGCGCTGGCCCGTGCCGCCATCGAGCGCTCCGGCGTGGCTGCCGAGCAGATTGGTCATGTGGTGATGGGCAACGTCATCCCCACCGAAGCCCGCGATGCCTATCTGGGCCGAGTGGCGGCGATGAATGCCGGCATTCCCAAGGAAACCCCGGCCTTCAACGTCAACCGCCTGTGCGGTTCGGGCCTGCAAGCGATCGTCTCGGCCGCGCAAAGCTTGCTGCTGGGCGACACCGATATCGCCCTGGCGGCCGGCGCCGAGTCGATGAGCCGCGCGCCGTACCTGCTGCCACAGGCGCGCTGGGGCGCACGCATGGGGGATCTGCAAGGCATCGATTATCTGGTCGGTGTGCTGCAGGACCCGTTCGAGCATTTCCACATGGGCATCACCGCCGAGAACGTCGCGGCCAAGCACGGCATCACCCGGCAGATGCAGGACGAGCTGGCGCTGACCAGCCAGCAACGCGCCGCCCGGGCGATTGCCGAAGGCCGTTTTGACAGCCAGATCGTGCCGCTGGAACTGAAAACCCGCAAAGGCCCAGTGCAGTTCGCCGTCGACGAGCATGTGCGCGGCGATGTCAGCGCCGAGCAGTTGGCTGCGATGAAGACTGTGTTCAAGGAGGACGGTACGGTCACCGCAGGCAATGCCAGCGGTATCAACGACGGCGCCGCCGGCCTGGTGCTGGCCACCGGTGAAGCGGTACGCCGGCTGGGCCTCAAGCCGCTGGCGCGGTTGGTAGCCTACGCACACGCCGGCGTCGAGCCGGCGCTGATGGGCCTGGGACCGATTCCGGCTACGCAAAAAGCGCTGCAAAAGGCCGGCCTGACGGTCAATGACCTGGATGTGATCGAGTCCAACGAGGCGTTTGCCGCGCAAGCCTGCGCAGTGGCTCGCGCGCTGGACTTCGACCCAGAGAAGGTCAACCCGAACGGCTCGGGCATCTCGCTCGGTCACCCGGTCGGCGCCACCGGTGCAATCATTGCTACCAAAGCCATCCATGAACTGCAGCGGGTGCAAGGCCGTTATGCCCTGGCGACCATGTGCATCGGCGGCGGTCAAGGCATCGCTGTCGTCTTTGAACGCGTATAAGGAGCGGCTTTGTGAGCATTGAACGGATTGCAGTGATTGGCGCCGGGACCATGGGTAACGGCATTGCCCAGGTGTGCGCAGTGGCGGGCTATCAAGTGCTGCTGATCGACGTCAGCGATGCTGCGCTGGAGCGCGGTATGGCGACCTTGAGCAAGAACCTTGAACGCCAGGTCAGCAAGGGCACGCTGGAGGCCGAAAAGGCTGCTGCGGCTAGTGGCCGGATTCGTACCAGCACCGATTATGCAGACCTGCGCGAGGTGCAGTTGTTGATTGAGGCTGCGACCGAAAACCTCGAGTTGAAGCAGCGCATCCTGCAACAGGCCGCGGCCAACGTCAGTAGCGCTTGCCTGATCGCGACCAACACCTCATCGCTGTCGGTAACCCAGCTGGCCGCCAGCATCGAGCACCCCGAGCGTTTTATCGGCGTGCACTTCTTCAACCCGGTGCCAATGATGGCGCTGGTGGAAATCATCCGTGGTTTGCAGACAGACGACAGCACCTACGCCCAGGCTCTGGTGGTGACCGAAAAGCTCGGCAAGACGCCGATCACAGCTGGCAACCGTCCGGGCTTTGTGGTCAACCGGATCCTGCTGCCGATGATCAACGAAGCGATCTTCGTGCGCCAGGAAGGCCTGGCCAGCGCTGAGGACATCGACACCGGCATGCGTCTGGGCTGCAACCAGCCTATCGGCCCGCTGGCGTTAGCCGACCTGATCGGCCTGGACACCGTGCTGGCGATCATGGAGGCATTCGTCGACGGCTTCAACGACAGCAAGTACCGCCCTGCTCCGCTGCTGCGGGAAATGGTCGCGGCCGGTTACCTTGGCCGCAAAAGCGGTCGCGGCTTCTTCACCTACTGAGGAGCGCCTGCCATGTCGGCCAATGCCGCCCTGCGCTGCAGCAATTTTGACGAGCGTCGCGACAAGGCCATGGCACTGTTCGCCGCCAAGGGCTTTGGCCAGGTCAGCATGCGTGAGCTGGCGGCGCATGTTGGCCTGACTGCAGGCTCGTTGTATCACCATTTTCCGAGCAAGCAGGATTTGCTCTATGACCTGATCGAAGAGCTGTACGAGGAGCTGCAGGCGACCCTCGACCAGGGCCGCAAGGCCTTGGCCCGAGGCAAGCCGGCGCTGCCTGCGGTGATCGCAGCGCACTGGCAACTGCACGCCGAGCGCGGCTTGCAGTTTCGCCTGGCCGAACGCGACCTGTGTTGCCTGAGCGATGAACAGCAGGCGCGGCTGGCGCTGGTTCGCCTGCGTTATCAGGCGGGCTTGCTGAAGTTGGTGGCACCACAGACACGCCTCAGTGGTCCGGCGCTGGCGGCCACCGGGCAAGCGCTCGGTACCCTGCTCAATCAACTGCCTGGCTGGCTACAGGGCCGCGGGTTGCCCGAGGATGAGGGCCTGCGCTTGATGCAGAGCCTGCTGCTGGGCGGTATCGAGCGCACCCTCAAAGATGCGGTCATATAGCCGCAACAGAGTCTTATATTCCCAATAAGTCGTTTATTTAGATTTTTTAGTGCGCTTCAATCTAACGAATTCTGTTGGACTGGAGCCGCAACTTGAGCATTTCGCCGCACCCGGGAGCTGATCCCAAACCTTTGCTGTTTGCCCTGTATGAACAAGCCAGTGTCGGCTGTGGCGGTGCGCCGAGCCTGTGGACCCACCCGGCCGACGAACGCCTGGGCATCAACTCGTTGAGCTATTGGTCGAACCTGGCGCGAATCGCCGATCAGGCCAACCTCGACATGCTGTTCTTTGCCGATGTGCTGGGCTTCTACGATGGCTATGGCGGCACAGCCGACGCGGCCCTCAAGTGGGCCGTCGAAGCGCCTGCCAATGATCCGCTGATGATCATCCCGGCGTTGGCTGCAGTGACTGAAAACCTCGCCTTCGGGGTCACCGTCAGCACCAGCTACGAACATCCCTTCACCCATGCCCGGCGCTTCAGCACGCTGGATCACCTGAGCAATGGCCGGGTTGGCTGGAACATCGTCACCTCTTACCTGAACAGTGCCGCGCGCAACTTCGGCCTGGAACAGATGATCAAGCACAATGACCGCTACGAGCGTGCCGAAGAATTCCTTGATGTGGTCTACAAGCTGTGGGAAGGCAGCTGGGCGCAGGACGCGGTGGTCGCCGACAAGTCCCGCCAACTCTATGCCCAGGGTGAACGCGTGCGGCCGATCAACCATGTTGGCGAACACTACCGCGTCGCCGGCCCGCACCTCAGCTCACCGTCGCCGCAACGAACCCCGCTGCTGATCCAGGCCGGCTGGTCCGGGCGCGGGCGCGAGTTTGCCGCCAAGCACGCCGAGCTGATCTTCATCGCCAAATCCAACCCGCTGGAAATCCGTCAGGGTCTGGATGAAATATGGGCTCAAGCGCAGGCCCGTGGTCGCCAGGCCGACGATGTAAAGTCGCTGACGGTGCTGCGGATCGTCACCGCCAAGACTGAAATCGAGGCGCAGCGCAAATACGAGCAACTGCAGAGCAACTACCACCTGCAAGCGCAACTGGTGAGCTATGCCGGCGACACGGGCATCGACATCAGCCGCTATGCCGACAACGAACCCCTGGCGACCCACACCGAAGGCCTGACCTCGTACATGATGCGCCCTGACGGCAGCGGCAAGCCGCTGACCGCTGGCGATGTCAAACAGCGCTTTGCCAGCGTCACCCGAGGCACCGACCTGATCCTGGTCGGCACGCCTGAGCAGGTAGCGCAGCGCATCGAGGAGCACGCAGCAATCTCCGGCACCAGCGGCTACATGATCAACCCGCTGATCAGCCCAGGCAGCCTGGAAGACTTTGTCGAACTGGTGATCCCGGCCTTGCAGAAACGTGGCCTGTACCGCACCCAGCCACAAAGCGGCACCTTGCGTTCACGCCTGCGCAATGACGGCTCCAGCTACCTGCCGGCTTCGGCCCATGGCGCGTCGTTCCGTTTTGCCTGATCAGCAGTAGGAGCATGGTGCGCATAGCTGTAGGATGGCGGCTCGTTGAATCATCTGTGGTCTTTGCAATGAACAAATTGATCCTGCCTGTCGCCATCTTTTTCAGCGTCATCCTTGCCGGCAAGGTGGCCGAGCACTACGCCGTCGAGGGCAGCTGGCGCATCGGCTTGCTGTGCCTGGTTGCAGTAGTCGTGCAGATCGTGGTCAGCCGCATCCAGCGCGCCCGTCGCGAGAACGCCGCGTCGTAATGCCATTGGTCAGTGGCAGAGTCGACAGCGCGAAGACGCGTGCGCAACGCGCCAACATCAAGCTACCGCCGGCTGAGGCGTGGCTAATCGCCGTCGAGCGCGGCGAACACCGCTGCGCTCAACTGTTGGACTGACCACGGTTTCATCAGAAAACGCTGGTCAGCGCCCAGATCGCTACTCCGAAGGGCATGCCCGGAAGTAACCAGAACAGGCGTGGCGGGCCAGCGCTGGCGCACCATCGCCGCCAATTCCAGCCCTTTGATATCTCCCGGCAAGGAGTGGTCGACAATCACCAGCGAGTATTGATCCTGACGCTTGAGCAATGCCATCAGGCCATCCTCGGCGTTGGCGAACGCCGAACATTGCGCCCCCAGTTCGCTGAGGATTGCGCACATCAACTCCTGCAACAGGGGCTCATCCTCGATCACCAGTATCGACTTGCCGGCCAGCACCGCACCTTCGGACGTGAATTTCACCGGGATTCCTCGATCTCGCTGCTCCCTGACGGCTGTTCGAGAGCAGCTGCCGGGCCTGCCCCTGCGAGCCGCCAGCGCACGTTCTCCAACCCGTAGCGTTCAGCCATGGGCCGGCTGACATGTTTTATATTGTGCTGACCGAAGCGCGGGATGAGCGCAATCCCGGCATCACAGCCCGCCCAGTGCCACGCCAAGGCATTGTCCATCCGCTCCAGTCGGATAACGAAGTTGCGCTCGGCGCCGCGAAGTGTGTATTCAACGATGTATAACTTTTGACCCAACATTGTGCAGTCCTCCCCTAAGTATTTAGGACTGCCTGGCAATTCTGAAAATTCACTAATTTACAGTTTCATTTACATTCTCCAGCGTGCGCGGCGCTTTCTTGTACATAATAAATATATTGTACAAATAACAGGCCCAATTCGTTTCATAAGGGCAGCCCTGGCGTTTGATGAACTGCGCCATGCCAGTCGCGGTCAATCCTAGCGAAGACAATCGAAATCGAGGTCATGGATGGAGTCGTTCGAGTTGCAACGCATGCTGCTGGGCGACCTGCCCTGGACGTTTCTGCTGGAAGTCGCCTGCCGTGTACTGGCCGCGTTTCTAGCGGTGTTCTTGTTCCTCAAGTTCAGTGGCCGACGTGGGATCAAGCAACTCTCGCGTTTTGAGTTGGTGGTGATTCTGACCTTGGGTTCCGCTGCGGGTGATGTCACATTTTATGAAGATGTGCCACTACTGCCTGTTGCGCTGGTATTTGTGACACTGCTACTGCTCTATCGGGTAACCATCTACATCATGACGCGTAGTAAAACCTGTGAAGCCTGGATCGATGGTGTACCCATTACCGTAGTGAAAGACGGCATCTATGAAATCCACTCACTGCGCAACTTGAATATCTCGTCCAAAGAATTGTTCATGGAGTTGCGCCAGCAAGGCGTCGAACATCTGGGCCAGGTCAGGCTTGGACTTCTGGAAACGGACGGCGATGTCAGTCTGTACTTCTACACCGCCGAAGAAACCCGGCCCGGCCTGTCGGTTCTGCCTGATGAGCATCGCCCGGAGTACAAGGTACCACCCGGCCCTGGGCTGTACTGCTGTGTAAGCTGCGGCCTGAGCGTATTCCACGACAGCGCCGAACAGCGCTCATGCGCGCGCTGCGGGCATGGCGTGTGGTCACCCGCCCTGACTACCGTGCGCAACCTTTGATGGGCGGGGTGTCGGCCTTGCGTTAGGCGATGAAAATACGCACGCAAAGCCCGCCGCCCTGGCGGTTGCTCAAGAGCAGGCTGCCCTGATGATTTTCTGCGATGCGCTTGGCGATGCTCAGCCCCAGCCCGTAACCGCCGGACTGGCAATTACGCGAGTGATCACCGCGCACGAAGGGCTGAGTGATGACCTGCAGCTGGCTGTCGGCAATGCCCGGGCCGCGGTCGTCGACCTGGATCAGCACGCCCTGCTCGGTCCGTTCCAGTCGCACCTCGACCTGCTGAGCATAACGCAGGGCATTGACCAGTACGTTCTGGATGCAGCGCAGCAACAGCACCTCATTGGCATAGACCGCGCCAGCATGGCCGCTGATGGGCAGGCGCTCTTCAGCACTGCACAGCTCGGCGCAGGCGCTGCGCACCAGCCGGTCGACATCGATGATCTGGCAGGTGTGCTGCTTGGCACTTTCCAAGTAGTCCAGCACCTGGGCGATCATCTGGTCCATCTGCTGGATATTGAGCTTCAGGCGCTGGCTGTCCGGGCTGTCGCCCATGCGCTCTACGCGCAGGCGCATGCGGGTCAAGGGCGTGCGTAAGTCGTGGGATACCGCGGCCAGGAAAAAGCTCTGGTCATTGACCATGGCGATAATCCGCTGCTGCATGGCATTGAACGTATGCGCCGCCTGGCGCACCTCTGAAGGCCCTTCTACCCGCAGCGGCGGTTGCTCCAGGCTCTCGCCCAGCGCCCGCGCAGCGTCGCTCATCCTGCGCAGCGGTTGCAGGCACAACCGCACCGCCAGCCAGCACACGGCGAGCACTGCGAGGATGCGCAGGACGTACACCCTGATTACGTAATCGGCTATCAGCGCCCAGGCCGACTCACCACTCCAGCCCTGCAGCTCTTGGCCGCTGACCTGCAGCCAGTGGCCGTCGGCCAAGGCCACGGCAAAGCGCACATGGGCCATGGCCGTCTGCAAACCGAACAGGCTCGGCCAGGTAACCGGCTGCCCTTGCGGGTCGGTGAGCTCGACACTCAGCACCCGCACCCTCTGCTCACGGCCAAGCTCGTACGCCAGGGCCTGCTCGAGCAACAGACCGGTTCGGCGCAGGCCCTTGTGCCGCTCAGCTGTGCTGGGGGACTGCACGCAGCTGGCCTGATAATGCGCCGGTGCCTGAATGGTCACCACGGGGTCACAGCCGGCCGTGTCCAGCAGCGGCGCAGTGCGGCTGGCGATCAGCCGCACCGGCGCCTCGAGCACTTGGGCAAAGCGCACGTCAAACCAGATGCTGCTCGACAGCAGCTGAATCGCCACCGTGCCGCTGACCATGATCAGGGTCAGCTGGCCAAACAGCGATTTCGGCCAAAGCCGCTGGAGTGATGTGCGCAGGCGTGTGCGCGGGTGTTCAGTGTCGCGCATCTGCAGCGCCGAGGCTCAAAAGGTAGCCCTCGTTACGTACAGTCAGTATCTGCACTTCGCCTTGGGGCGCAGCCTTAAGCAGTTGGCGAAGACGGCTGATGCACATGTCGATGGAGCGATCATCTGCGGTGTAATCGCGACCCATCGCACTGCGCGTCAGATGCTCGCGGGTCAGCACCTGGTCGGGCGCAGCCAGCAGTTCGCGCAGGACCCGGAAGTCCGAGCGCGGCAAGGTGCAGGCCGTACCATCGGCGGCCGTGAGCAGACGTTTGACAGGATCAAGGCGATAGCCGGCAAAGCGCTGTGGCAGATCCGGCCGTTGCTCGGCTGCAGCGTCGGCGCGCGCTGAACGGCGCAGCACGGCCTTGATCCGGGCGAGCAATTCGCGCGGTTCGAACGGCTTGGCCAGGTAATCGTCGGCGCCTACCTCAAGGCCAATGATGCGGTCGAACGCCGTGCCCTTGGCCGACAGCATGATCACGCTCAAGCCAGGTTTGGCCTGGAGTTGCCGGCACAGGCTCAAGCCATCTTCGCCAGGCAGCATCACGTCGAGCACCACCAGGTCCACCGGTTCCCGTGCCAACTGCTGCCACATCTCGCTGCCACTGGCGGCGGCCAGTACCCGATCGCCGCTTTCGCTCAAGTAATCGCAGAGCAGTTCGCGGATCTCGTCATCGTCATCGACCACCAGAAACGTTCTCGCCGACGCAAGCCGGGCGACCTCCGCACGGCCGATAAAACCTTCATTACATTCCATTACATACCCATACAAGCCGCTGATAGAGCGCGCAGAAGCGATGCATAAAATGCTAGCAAAAATCATCTGCGAATACGATGAATTACCAATTGCACAGCAGGGCATCATGACCAGTCATTCCGCGCATACACCGCTTGCGATCGCAAGCAAACACCCACGTCTGTACTGCCGCCGCTCGCCATTGCCCCTGGCAATCGGCCTGGCCCTAGGCAGCCTAAGCCTGCACGCCAACGCCGAGAGGGTCGTCGAACTGGATGCGGTCAACGTCGATGGCCAGATGCCGGTTGAGAACAGCACCGAACAGTTGGGCTATACCGTCAACAGCACCACCAGCTCCACCGGGCTGAAGCTCAAACCCCGCGAGACGCCGCAGTCAGTCACGACGATCACCCAGGCGCAAATGGCGGATCGACAGATCACCAACATCGAGCAGGCGCTGGATACCACGCCCGGCGTCAGCATGAGCAAAATGGAAGTTGGCGGCCGTACCGAGTACCGCGCGCGTGGTTACCCGATCACCAACTGGAAGGCAGACGGCTTGCAGTTCCCCGGCGGCTCGGACTTCAGCGGCGCAGGCACGGCGCTGAACATGGACATGTATGAACGCATCGATATCGTCCGGGGCGCCAACGGCCTGATGGGCGGCACCGGTGACCCATCGGCCACCGTCAACCTGATTCGCAAGCGTCCAGGCAAGGAATTTGGCGGTAGTGCCTACATCACTTACGGCAGCTGGGACAAACGCCGCTTGGGCGCCGACCTGAACCTGCCGGTGACGGAAGACGGCAGGCTGCGCTCGCGGCTGGTGATGACCCAGCAGGATGCCAACTCGTTCCGCGACAATCAGTCCGAGCGTTCGCGCGCGGCACTGGCCAGCTTCGAGTTCGACTTGAGTGATGCCACCACCCTGGGCGCTGGTTACCAGTACGAATACAGCAAGATTGTTGGCGGTGGCTGGGGCGCGAACATTCCGATCTGGTACGGCGACGGCAGCAAGACCAAGCTGCCGCGCAGCAGCAACCTGGTGCCCAGCTGGAGCTTTGGCGAGTACGAAACGCGCACCACCTTCGGCTCGCTGGAGCATCACTTCGACAACGACTGGAGCCTGAACCTGAAGGCGGCGCAGAGCACCACCGACGCGCTCAACCACCGCGGCCTGGCCAAGGTCAACTCGGTCGGCCGCGGCGTATATGGCGGCTACTGGAACCAGGACGGCAGCGGCGCGGTGCTCAACGGCCTGCACAGCTCGACCGACACGACCCAGCAATCGGCGCAGATCGATGTCAGCGGCCCGTTCGAACTGCTTGGTCGCAGCCATCAAGCCATGCTCGGCTACAGCGACAGCCGCACGGTTGCCTGGTCGCCGCAGTACACCTGCAACATGGTCAGCGCCGACCGCACCAGCGCCAACACCCTCGGCTGCCAGTTCCGCGCCAACAACGGCTTCCCGATCAGCAACTGGCATGATGGCGTGGACGACGATTACGCCATCAATGCCTACAAGACCGGCCTGCACAGCAAGACCACCACCCGTCTGCAGGGCATGTACGCGGCGACACGCCTGAGCATTACCGACCCGCTGTCGGTGATTGTCGGCGCCCGCGTCAGCAATTACAGCAGCACTACCCGCAGTACCGCAGGCGTGCGCAGTAACCAGGAAGAAAACGGCATCGTCACGCCGTACCTGGGAGCAGTCTATGACCTCAACGACAATTACTCGCTGTACGCCAGCTACACCGATATTTTCACCCCGCAGAGCGAAGAAAGCGTCAGCGGCAGCAAGATCGAGCCAATTCGTGGCCAAAGCTATGAAAGCGGCATCAAGGGCGAATGGCTGGGAGGCCTGGTCAACGCCCAGGCGGCGTACTTCCTGACCCGTCAGGAAAACAAGGCCGTCACCGACAGCGACAATCTGACGCCAACCGGCGCCCAGGCCTACAAGGCCGGTTCAGGGGTGGAAACCGACGGTATCGATCTGGAAGTTTCGGGTGCCCTTACTCCGGACTGGAACCTTTATGCCGGCTACACCTATCTGCATTTGCGCAGGCTCGATGCGGACGGTCGCAGCGACCCGTCGCACCTGTTCAAGGCCTCGACCACCTATCGCCTGTCTGGCCCACTCGATCGTTTGACCGTCGGAACCGGCGTTACCGCGCAGACCAACATCCGCGCCAACTCCACCCCCGCTGGCCAGCCCAGCAACGGCGTAAGCCGCGCTGCCACGGACGTCAACTGGTCGGGTTATGCGATCTGGAGTGCGATGGCCAAATACGACATCAATGACGATGTCTCGCTGACGCTCAATGCCAACAACCTGTTCGACAAGCATTACTACACCCGCTACGGGTTCTATGCCGGTGCCATCTATGGTGACCCGCGCAGCCTGTCGTTGACGTTGAAGACGGCTTTTTAGGGATAACCCGCTCAGACGCCTTTGGCCATGTCAGCTCACAGACTTCTCGGGGCGCAAAGTGCACGTTTATCGACTGGCTTTATTCAGCCTTGGATTCGACGTCGACGGCCTCACCGATCGCATAGAAGTGGCCGCCAGCGACATAGTGCAGGCTGCGCAAGTTGGGATCAGCAGTCTCGAAGTGCCAGTGCCCGTCACGAAACACCCGCGTATCGGCCCAGGCCGCTACGACCTCGGCAATGAACAGATCGTAGCGATCCTGGTTGTGCGGCTCCGGGATCAGGCGGCAGGCAAGCCAGGCTGAACACCCCGCAACCAATGGCAGATCGTGGCCGGGCACAGCAAACAGCTCGACCGCGCTGCGCGCCAGTTTGTCCGGTTGCTCGAGCAAGCTACGGTGGCCGACCTGGAAGGTAAGCTCAGCCTGCGCTACGGTCGGAATCTGGATCACGAACTGGCCACTCTGCTCGACCAGCTCACGAGTCTTGGCGATTTTATCCAGCACCACCGTCAACTTGGGCGGCGAGAAGTCCAGCGCACACGCCCAGGCCGCAGCCATCACGTTGTCCACGCCAGCATGGCGAGCAGAGACCAGGACCGTCGGGCCGTGGTTGAGCAGCCTGTAGGCTTTTTCCAGCGCGACTGCTGCAATGTGTTCATTCATGGGTACATGCTCCAGCTGTCCGAGCGCATCGACTGCGCGCCCGGAGCATTGATTCAAGCCGAAGGCTGGCTCTCGAAATGTGCCAGCAGGCTGTCATGGCCAGCTACGATCAATTCGCGGATAGCCTCGACCTGCTGGCCTTGCGGGTCCAGCCCGCGATGATCGGAGCTGGCAGACCATTGGATCACAGTCTTGCTCTCGGTGCAGAGAGCAGATTCAGGGCGCTACATGGGTGTGGTAAATCTTGCTGATCACTTTCCATTCACCTTCGACTTTCAGCAGATTGAAAAATCGGTGAAGCAGAAACCGGAAATACCATTGGTATCGATCCGCACGCTGGCGGCAGTACCCACAATATCAACATTGACAATCACACCTTGGGCTTCGGGCGAAGGTCGGAAAGATGGTTTGTCGATGGTGTCGAACAACTCCTGAATGGCGCCCCCGACCAACTTGTTGTTGCCATCAAGCCCAAAAATAGTGGCCTGATCGCTGAAGGCCGGCTGCATGATACGGCTGCCCGCTTGCTTGCCGCCTTCGTTGTATTTGTTCAGCACTGCAACGATGGCGCTATATTCAACGACGAAGTTAGATTTGCTCACGGTTATTCAGTATGAGACGGGTCGAAAGCGCTGAAAAAGTCAGTTCAAGAGGTGTTGGCTGTTTGTCATTGCTACATCAAAAGGCTGTTCCGAATGGGTAACCTTGACCAGCAACGACACCTAGCCAAAGCTGATAAATACCTTCAGCCAGGACCGTTGGCGGCGAAGCCGCGCTGATCGAGCCATCCGCCTGGCCTTGCTCGACCATGCTGGTGATTCTCTGCATGCGTCAGTGAATCGACGCGCCCCAGGTATTCGCTGAAGTATTCCTCGAGCAGCGCCTGACCGAACTCCTCCTTGGAGCGGAAGTAGTGGTAGAACGAGCCTTTCGGCACTCCAGCCGTAGCCAGCAGTTCGCTGAGGCCGACCGCGGTGTAACCTTTTTGGATCATCAGCGACCTGGCGACATCGATGATGTGTTGACGCGTGTCTGATTGGGATTCTTCATAGGGCGCAGACGCTACCAAAAATGGCAGTCTTCGTCAGGGCCCACTGCCGCGCCGCCCTACGCAGCTAGGCGACACGTTTGCCGAGCCGCTGCTCCTTGATCAAATGCCGTGCTCGCCCTCCCCCCCAGGCCAATGCGTGCGTCATTGATTCTCCAGGACGAGAATCGTAAGCCTCCTCGTGCAGCGACATTCCGCTCGCGGCATAGATCCCGATGAACAACTGCGTCTGGCCAGTGCGTGCCAAGCGCACCTGAACGTCGATCATGACGCCACTCTCGAGCTTTTCGTCATGACCTCGATGGTGCAGCGCGGGGTCGGCCCAACTCCAGAACACATCACCGCGAATTCGCATGGCATCCTCCTGCGACTTTAATCCTATCGTTACCCAACATAGCGCTTCAGGTTGTCGAATCAACTACATCAGTGCAAACAGGGTAACGTTCTGATAAACGGCAAAAAAACTTATACAAAACGAAGAGTTTTGCATAACGCCGGATATCTAATTGATTCACCGTTGCATGCAGTGCAACTCCCGCATAAATATTTCCAACGCCTTGGGACCGATACCGTCGAAGCTGAGCAACTATTGACTCAGGCGAGCTGCATCCACTTTGACGTTAAGGTCCAAATAGTTAACCATTGCCCACGACCAGCGCGTGATACGCCGCAAGTGCCACCGACTAACGAATCCGTTTACCAACGAGGAAGCTCGCCAGCAGCCACTTGTACAAGCCGGCATAGTCGTGGCTCAGATCGATGCCCAGGCTTGCGGAGCCGACCTCCATCACTCCTCGCCGCTGACAGCACTTTGAACCGGCCGAATTTGCCATCGTCCAGTTCCGTTGCCTGCCAGGTTCAGCGACACAACAATTGCGGTACAGGGCGCGAATGCCTCAGTCCAGGGCATGCCGCATATCGCACCATGACCATTCGCACTGAACTCCACGAGCAAGCATGGCCTCTCCTGCGTAATCACGCGTGATCCGACCGGGTCTGCATGGCAACTTTCAGCTCAGGGACAGCTCATGGAACATCGACCAACACTTCGAACTGAACGCGCCGGGCCGCCGCTGTCCGCGACAGGTAGCAGTAGCACCGTGCATGACAGCGAGTTGCGCTTCCGCGCACAGGTCAGTGCCAGCAGTACCACCCTCTACCGCATGAGTCCCGACTGGACTCAGATGCATGAGTTGACCGGCCAGGGCTTTCTCGAAGAGACCGCTCAGCCATGCCAGGGCTGGATCGAGAAATACATTCCAGACGCAGACCGCACCCAGGTGTTGGCGGCGGTCGAGCAAGCGATCCGCACCCAATCCGTGTTCGAACTGGAGCATCGAGTGTTACTCGCCGACGGCAGTTTTGGATGGACCCACTCCAGAGCGGTGCCTATTTTTGACCAGTCCGGCGAGCTCATCGAGTGGTTTGGTGCAGCCAGCGACCTGACCGAGCGCCACCGCAGCCAGGCACGGCTCGATGAGAGCGAAGCGGCCTTCGAGCTTCTGGCCAACACCATGCCGCAGCTGGCGTGGGTATGCGATGCCCTAGGCAGTGTGGTGTTCGTCAACAACCGCTGGCAGGAATATTTCGGCGCGGCGGTCGATGGTGCGGGTAACGGGCTGATGACGCATGCTGGTGTTCACCCTGAGGACGTTGGCAAAACAGTGCAAGATTTCGCACTGGCCCGGGCGAGCGGGCAGGACTTCACGACCGAACATCGCCTCTGCGGGCAAAACGGCACCTACCGCTGGTTCATGGTCCGCGCTACGCCCTATCGAGAGCCGCATTCAGGGCAGATCCTGCGCTGGTACGGCACTTCCATCGACGTGCATGACCGGCATGACGCAGAAGACCAACTGCGTAACTTCAACGAACAGCTGGAAGTTGAGGTGCAAGCGCGCTCACGCGACCTGCTCGCCGCCGAGGCGCAACTGCGGCAAATGCAGAAGCTTGAAGCCATCGGCCAGCTCACCGGTGGCGTGGCCCATGACTTCAACAACATTCTAACCATCATCCGCAACGCAGCAGAGTTGCTGCGGCGCAATCCCGGCGCGGGCGACAAGCAACACCGTTTCATCGACCTGATCCTGGAAACTGCTGACCGAGCGACCAAACTCACCGGGCAACTGCTGGCCTTCGCCCGCCGCCAGACATTGAAGCCAGAAACCTTTCTGGCGGCGCAGCGCGTGCAGCAAATTGCCGAGATGCTGCGCAGCATGGTCGGGGCGAACATTCGTATCGAGCTGTCACTTCCAGAGCAGGACCACTACGTCAACACCGATCCAAATCAATTCGAGACGGCGCTGGTCAATCTGGTAATCAATGCCCGCGATGCAATGCAGGGCGCGGGCGACATAACGCTGGCAGTGAGTGCCGCACCTGCGCTTTCTTCGCCAGCCAGTGCACCGACTGTGATCATCAGCGTTACTGACCAAGGGCATGGCATCGATGCGGCCAACCTTGAACGGGTGTTCGAACCCTTCTTCACCACCAAAGCCGTCGGCAAGGGCACTGGCCTGGGGCTGTCCCAGGTGTATGGTTTCGTCAATCAGTCCGGTGGCCAGGTCAGCGTCGAGAGCGAGCTGGGAACGGGCACGACGATGAGGATCGCGCTGCCCGCAGCAACCCCGCCTCCCCCTTCGCAACAAGAGATTGCAGTGCCATTGGCAGTAAACGACGCTCAGGTGCTGCTGGTGGAAGACAACGCACAGGTTGGCGAAATTACCGTCAGCCTGCTCCAGGAACTTGGCTACAAGACCCAGTTGGTGAGCAGCGCAGCAGCCGCTATCGAGCTGCTGCAAGGCCGACACCCGCCAGTTGACGTGGTGCTCTCCGACGTAGTGATGCCGGGCATGACCGGGCTGGAACTGGCTGATGTGATCAGCGAGCGCTGGCCGGGATTGCCGGTGGTGCTTGCCAGTGGTTACAGCAGCGCCCTTTCCCAGGGTTCCCAGCGCCACCCTCAGCTACTGAAAAAACCTTACGCGATCGACGACCTGCTCAAGGCCCTGAACCACGCGTTGCAGCGCTGAACGAGCCATGCCAGCGCTGTGCGCTGAACTGGTGCGCCCTGCCCTCCCGTGCAAATTCTGAGTGCAACGTAAGTGAACAGCGTCCAATAGAGTTACTCGCCAGCGCGAGTCGGGCGGGTGCTGGGCGAGTTATGGCCCGCTGTTTGCTAGTTCACCTGCGCAGTCAACGAAGACTGCACCTAATACGACAAAGGCGCCGTGTAGACCCCGTTTCGACGGGAGGTCTCATGGCGCCTTTTTTGTTTCTGGGCCGCTGCGGCGGGCAGAGATCAAGGGGCGAAGATGACAAGCAAAACTGTACGCAGCGTGTGTCCCTACTGTGGCGTGGGCTGCGGCATCGTCATGCAGGTCGAGCACAACCGCGTGGTCAAGGTCAGCGGCGACAAGGCGCACCCGAGCAACTTCGGCAGGCTCTGCACCAAGGGCACCACCTGTGGCCAGGCCATCGCTGATTCTGGCCGGATGGAAAACGCCTACCTGCGCCAGCAGCGCAATCAGGACCCGGTGCGGATCGCGATGGACACCGCCATCAGCGAGACCGCCCGGCGCCTGCGCGCCATCCTTGAACAGCACGGCCCCGATGCACTGGCGTTCTATGTCTCCGGGCAGATGTCGCTGGAGGCGCAGTATCTGGTCAACAAGCTGGCCAAGGGTTTTGTCCGCACCAGCAACCTGGAGTCCAACTCGCGCCTGTGCATGGCCAGCGCCGGCAGCGGCTACAAGTTATCGCTTGGCGCGGACGGGCCGCCGGGCTCGTATCAGGACTTCGACAAGGCCGAGCTGTTTTTCGTGATCGGCGCCAACATGGCTGACTGCCATCCGATTCTGTTCCTGCGCATGATGGATCGGGTCAAGGCCGGAGCCAGGCTGATCGTCGTCGACCCTCGCCGCACTGCCACGGCAGACAAAGCCGGGTTGTTTTTACAAATCAAGCCCGGCACCGACCTGGCCCTGCTCAACGGCCTGCTGCACCTGCTGGTGAAAAACGGCCACACCGATCCGGCGTTCATCGCGGCGTTCACCGCGGGCTGGGAGGCCATGCCGGCGTTTCTCGAAGACTACCCGCCAGACCAGGTCGCGCGCATCACGGGTATCCCTGAGGCCGACCTTCATCAGGCTGCAGCCTGGATCGGTGAAGCCGGCGAATGGATGAGCTGCTGGACCATGGGTCTCAACCAGAGCACCCACGGCACCTGGAACACCAACGCGCTGTGCAACCTGCATCTGGCCACCGGCGCCATCTGCCGCCCGGGCAGCGGGCCGTTCTCCCTGACCGGGCAACCGAATGCCATGGGGGGGCGCGAGATGGGTTACATGGGCCCCGGCCTGCCCGGCCAACGCTCGGTGCTGGTCGAGGCCGACCGGCAGTTCATCGAAGACCTGTGGGCGATCCCGCGCGGCAGCCTGCGGCAGGACGTAGGCGGCGGCACTGTGGCGATGTTCGAGCAGATGCGCAGCGGCCTGATCAAGGCCTGCTGGATCATCTGCACCAACCCGGTGGCATCGGTGCCCAACCGCCAGCAGGTCATCGACGGCTTGCAACAGGCTGAGCTGGTGATCACTCAGGACGCCTTCCTCGACACCGAGACCAATCGCTACGCCGATATCCTCCTTCCCGGCGCGCTATGGGCTGAGGCTGAAGGGGTAATGATCAACTCCGAACGCAACCTGACCCTGATGCAGCAAGCCGTGCAGGCACCCGGTGAAACCCTGCCCGACTGGCAGATCATTGCCAGGGTGGCCTGCGAGATGGGTTTTGCCAATGCCTTTAGCTACAGCAGCGCAGCCGAGATATTTGAAGAGATCAAGCGCGCCTGGAATCCCAAGACCGGCTATGACATTCGCGGGGCGACCTACGCCCGTCTACGCGAACAGCCGCTGCAGTGGCCGTGCGCTGTGGACCCTGGCCAGACGCGCAATCCGATCCGCTACCTCAACGACGGCGTCAGCCAGTCGCTTGCACTGGCAGAAGACGGCAGCCGACCTGCCATCGTCTTCCCGACCGAGCATGGCAAGGGCGTGTTTCTGCCGCGCCCGCATTTACCACCCGCTGAAATGCCCGACCAACACTTCCCATTGCTGCTCAACACCGGACGCGTGCAGCACCAATGGCACACCCTGACCAAGACCGGCAAGGTGGCCACGCTGAACAAGCTCAATCCTGGGCCGTTTATCGAGATCCACCCGCAGGATGCAGCCATGCTTGGCATCAAGGCCAAAGACGCCGTGGAAATACGCTCGCGACGCGGTCGCGCCGTATTGCCAGCGGTGATCACCGAACGGGTCCTGCCGGGTAATTGCTTTGCACCTTTTCACTGGAACGATGTGTTTGGCGACAACCTGGCGATCAATGCCGTGACCAACGACGCTGTCGACCCGATTTCGCTGCAACCCGAATTCAAGTGCTGTGCGATTGCGCTGCAACGGGTCGAGCTGATCGACCACCAATGGCTGGATACGGCGAGCGCTCCCGCACTCACCGCCAGCCCTGCTCACGAAGACCTCGCCATGGGGGCCGAGGAAGACGCTGCCTTGCCAGGCCACGTGACGCTGCTGTGGGCTTCGCAGACCGGCAATGCCGAAGCCCTGGCTGAGCGCTACGCCAAGCGCTTGCGCGACGCAGGGGTCAGCGTGCAGCTGTGTGCGATGGCGGACTTTCCCGCGAGCAAGCTGGCCAGCACGCAGACCCTGGCCTTGATCAGCAGTACCTTCGGTGACGGCGACCCACCCGACAACGGCGAGCGCTTCTGGAGCGCATTGAATGCGCAGCAGATGCAGCTTGAGTCACTGCGCTATGCCGTGCTGGCGCTGGGTGACGCCAGTTATGAGCAGTTCTGTAACCACGGCAAGAGACTCGATCATCGCCTGCAAGCCTTGGGCGCGACCCGCCTGATTGAGCGAGTCGACTGCGATAGCGACTACGAGGTGCAGGCCGAGCACTGGCTGGCGCAGTTGCAGCAGGCACTCGATCTTGCGCCGACAGCGCTGATTGAGGACCCAGCAACCAGCGCGACGCCGAGCAAAGCCAAGCCTTATGCCTCACGCCTGTTGAGCAATGTTCGCTTGAATCAGCCGGGTGCGAGCAAGGATACCCGCTTGTTTTCCTTCGCCCTGGAAGATTCAGGCCTGGCCTATGAGGCGGGAGACGCACTGGGCGTGTGGCCACGCAACTGCCCGGAACTTGTCGGCGAAGTGCTCGAACTGACCGGCCTGGCTGCGGACACGCCGGTCAGCCTCGACAAGCTTGGTGACGTTCCGTTAGGCCAGGCACTGAGCGAACACTTCGAAATCGCCCGCCCCAGCCGCGAAGCGCTGGCATTGATCGCCGAACGCAGCGGTAACCCGGAACTCAAGCAGTTGCTCAGCAGCGAGCGCAAAGCGCAGCTGAATGAGTGGCTGTGGGGCCGCCAGCTGGCAGACGTGCTCCATGCCTACCCGATCGACTGCGGCGCCAGCGAGTTGCTTGGCACACTCAAACGCCTGCAACCGCGCCTGTACTCGATCGCCTCCAGCCCCAAGGCCAATCCCCGTGCAGTCGATCTCACGGTTGCAGCCGTGCGCTACGGCAAGCGCAAGGGCGTGTCTTCGACCTTTCTTGCCGACCGCGCAGAACACGCCGAGGTGCCGGTTTTCCTCCAGCAATCGAAGCACTTTCGCCCACCGGCCGATGGCTCGCTGCCGATGATCATGATCGGCCCGGGCACTGGCGTGGCGCCATTCCGGGGCTTTTTGCAGGAGCGCCAGGCGCGGGGTGATCCAGGCCGCAACTGGTTGTTCTTCGGCGAGCAGCACGCGGCCAGTGATTTTTATTACCGCGAAGAGCTGCAAGCCATGCAGCGCGATGGCCTGCTCACCCATTTGAGCCTGGCATTTTCCCGCGACCAGGCGCAGAAAATCTATGTTCAGGACCGCATTCTGGAGCAAGGCGCCGAGCTCTGGCGCTGGCTGCAAGAAGGCGCGCAGTTGTATATCTGTGGCGATGCCAGCCGCATGGCCAAGGACGTCGATTATGCCCTGCGCCAGGTTGCGCAATGTCATGGTGGCCTGGAATCCGACGCTGCCGCTGATTACTGGCGCCAGTTGAGCGAGCAAAGACGCTACCTGCGCGATGTCTACTGATCCGCCGGCCCCACGCCCTGCCCCGGCTCGCAAGCGGGCGCAGTGCAGAGCTCAAGAAACCGCGCCGCCACCCGCGACGGCGTGTCGGCATGCGGCATCAGGATCGAGAAGCGCCGGGTCAACGCTTCCGGGGCAACCCGCAGGCGCCGCAGCGCTGCGTCCTCATGGCGCATCGACATCGACGAGACAAAACCGACGCCCATCCCTGCCCGCACTGCTTCCTTGACCCCTTCCACACCGGCAATCTCCAGGCCCACCCGCATCGCCACCCCGCTGCGAGCAAATGCTCGCTCGACCAACTGGCGTACGCCCGAACCGCTTTCGCGCAGAACCAGTGGATAGGCGCCCAACGCTTGCAGGGTCTGCCCGTGCTCAACTGCGGCAAGCAGGTGTTGGCTGGGCACGATGGCAACAATTTCGTCCTCGCGCCACGGTGTAACCCCTGTGCCTGCCGGCAAGTCGGGGCCGGGCGGACCTTCGATCAGGGCTATATCCAACGATCCCAGGGCGGCGACGATGTCAGCCGTGTTGCCATTGATGGTCGTCACCAGCACTTGGGGGTAGCGCTGGCGAAAATCGGCAATCAGGTACGGCAGCAGATAGCTCGCTGGGGTCGTGCTGGCGCCGATGCGCAAGGTGCCGCGTTCCAGCCCGCGCAGCGCGTCCTTCAGCGCTTTGGCCTGGACGAAGGTATCGCGCAGCCGTTTCGCGTGGCCGAGCAATTGCTCGCCCGCTGCAGTCAAGCGCACGCCACGGCCGGCACGCTGATAAAGCGGCTCGCCGAATTCTTCTTGCAGCAGCTTTAACTGCCCGGATACGGCAGGCTGCGACAGGTGCAGGGCCAGCGCCGCGTGGCTGATGTTGCCGTGTTCAGCAACGGTAGCGAAAGTTATAAGCTGTTCAGGGGTCATCTGCACAAAGTATCAGCTAGACGGATATTTTCCATCCTGAATCACGATTTTTTATAAGCTTATAACTGAATTAACGTGGACCTATCAAAACGCTACCTCGACCGGAGGACGCATGATGGCTACGGCTCCCGTTACACACTCGCATACGCCTACTCACGACATCCGTGGGCGGCTCAACGGTATCTTGTTTGTCGCCCTGTTCGCCCTGGCAGTGACGCAATTGGCAGCACTGCCCGCCTTTGCCCGCCTGGGCATCAGCCCGCTGATTGTCGGCATCCTTGCCGGCGCGTTGTACGGCAACTTGCTGCGCCAGGGCATACCCGCCGGCTGGGCCAGCGGTATCAACTTCAGTGCACGCAATCTGCTACGCATCGCCGTGGCCTTGTTCGGCCTGCGGGTCAGTCTGCAGGAGATCGCCCAGGTCGGCTGGTCAGGCCTGACCGTGTCGCTGGCAATCGTGGTGAGCACCTTGCTGCTCGGCCTGTGGGTCGGCATCAAGTTATTCAAGCTGGACCGCGACACCGCTCTGCTGACCGCCGCCGGCAGCGCCATCTGCGGTGCAGCCGCAGTGCTGGCGTTTGAATCGGCCTTGCGCTCGCAGCCGCACAAGAGCGCCATGGCGGTTGGCAGCGTGGTGCTGTTCGGCACGCTGTCGATGCTGCTCTACCCAGTGCTGGTCAACAGCGGCTGGCTGGGCCTGGACACGCTCGGCGTTGGCCTGTTTTTCGGCGGCACCCTGCATGAGGTCGCCCAGGTGGTCGGCGCAGCGAGCAACGTCAGCCCGGAAGTCACGCATATCGCCACCATCGTCAAGATGACCCGGGTCATGCTGCTGGTGCCGGTGTTGCTGGTGGTGGGCCTGTGGATCAGCCGTTCGCGCCAGGCTGGTCAGGCGCAGGGCAACGGCAGGATCAACGTGCCGTGGTTTGCCTTTGGCTTCCTCGCACTGGTGCTGGTCAACTCGCTGCAGGTGCTGCCCGCTGGCATGGTGAGCGCGGTCAATCAGTTCGATACCTTCGCCTTGACCATGGCCATGACCGCCTTGGGCATGGAGACCAAATTCAGCCAGATTCGCCAGGCCGGCCCAAGGGCGCTGGCAACCGGGGCGATTCTCAACCTGTGGCTGGTATTCGGCGGCCTGGGCATCACCTTGGCCGTGCAACGGCTGTTCGGCTGAGCAGCGAACGAGGGATTTTCAACAGCCCCCTCGTTGCGGCGCACATTTGTCGGTATGGTGGTGTCCAAGTAGGAGTTTTACATGCACAGGAAAGACTTAGATGCCCCAACGCAATGTAATCAATGCATCCGTCAGCCCCAAAGGCAGCCTCGAAACGCTGTCGCAACGTGAAGTTCAGCAACTGAGCGAAGCCGGTAGCGGCAGCCTTTACACCCTGTTCCGTCAATGCGCCCTGGCGATCCTCAACACCGGCGCCCATGTCGACAACGCCAAGACCATTCTCGAAGCCTACAAGGACTTCGAAGTACGCATCCATCAGCAGGACCGCGGCGTACGCCTCGAACTGCTGAACGCCCCGGCCGATGCCTTCGTCGATGGCGAGATGATCGCCAGCACCCGCGAGATGCTGTTCAGCGCCCTGCGCGACATCGTCTACACCGAGAGCGAACTGGCCAGCCAGCGCATCGACCTGGAAAGCTCCCAGGGCATCACCGATTACGTCTTCCACTTGCTGCGCAACGCGCGCACCTTGCGCCCGGGCGTCGAGCCGAAGATGGTCGTGTGCTGGGGCGGCCACTCGATCAGCAGCGAGGAATACCAGTACACCAAGAAGGTCGGCCACGAGCTGGGCCTGCGCAAGCTGGATATCTGCACCGGCTGCGGCCCGGGCGTAATGAAGGGGCCGATGAAGGGCGCCACCATCGCCCACGCCAAACAGCGTATGCACGGTAGCCGCTATCTCGGCCTGACCGAGCCGGGCATCATCGCCGCCGAGGCGCCGAACCCGATCGTCAACGAGCTGGTGATCCTGCCCGACATCGAGAAGCGCCTGGAAGCCTTCGTCCGGGTTGGTCACGGCATCATCATCTTCCCAGGTGGCGCCGGCACGGCCGAAGAGTTCCTGTACCTGCTCGGCATTCTGATGCACCCGGACAACGAAGGCCTGCCGTTCCCGGTGGTGCTGACCGGGCCGCGCAGCGCCGAAGCTTATCTGCAGCAGTTGCATGCGTTTGTCGGCGCCACCCTGGGTGAAGCGGCGCAAGCGCATTACCAGATCATCATCGATGATCCGGCCGAGGTCGCGCGGCAGATGGTCGAGGGGCTCAAGGCGGTCAAGCAGTTCCGCCGCGAGCGCAACGATGCCTTCCACTTCAACTGGCTGCTGAAGATTGAAGAGGGCTTCCAGCGCCCGTTCGACCCGACCCACGCCAATATGGCCAACCTTGAACTGCGCCGCGATCTGCCGCCGCACGAACTGGCGGCCAACCTGCGCCGAGCGTTTTCCGGGATTGTCGCGGGCAACGTCAAGGACAATGGCATCCGCCTGATCGAGCAACACGGCCCGTATCAGATCCGCGGTGACAGCGCTGTGCTCGACCCGCTGGGACGCTTGCTGCAGGCCTTCGTTGACCAGCACCGGATGAAGCTACCTGGCGGCGCAGCCTATGTGCCGTGCTACCAGGTCGTGACCTGAAAGCGTGATTGAACGAGCTGGCTCGATGGCATTTTCATGCAATCGGGCCAGTACGCCTGCCATCATCAGCCCTGAACAATTCCGCAACACTTAGCTGACATTTCCCACGCCAGGTGGTGAACCTGCTGACAAAAAAACGGTCTTTGGCTGACGGTCAAGTCACCGACCCGTTCATCGGCCCAGTCATCGGGCCTACTTTTGTCCAGTAGCAGCGAAGATCATCATGCCCGATTCCAGCCCCGCCCTGCCCGTCCGTCCTGCCCTGCGTGGCAGCCTGCTAGCTTGCCTGATCGCCCTCGCCGCGCCGGTTCAGGCCGAACAGCCGAGTAGCGATGCGCGCTGGGTCAGTGACAGCCTGAGCACTTATGTGCGCAGCGGCCCGACCAATGGCCACCGCATCGTTGGCAGCCTCAAGGCTGGCGAGAAGGTCAGCCTGGTCGACACCCAGGGCAACTACAGCCAGATCCGCGGCCAGAACGGCGACCTGGTGTGGATCCTCAACAGCGACCTGCAGGCAGTACCGGGTCAGGCCGAACGCCTGCCAGAGCTGGACGGTAAGGTCACGCAACTGTCCGAGCAGCTGAAAACCATCGACGACAGCTGGAAGGCCCGCGTGCAGGGCATGCAGGAGACCCTCGACTCGCGCAAGACGCTGGCTGACGAACTGGAAGTGCGCAACAAAGACCTGACCCAGCAACTCGACCAAGCCCAGTCCGCCCTGCGCGATGCCCAGGCGCAACTGGGGGACGAGAACAAGCAGGTGATGATGCGCTATATGGTTTACGGCGGCAGCATTGCCGGTGCCGGCCTGCTGTTGGGGCTGATCCTGCCGGCACTGACCCGCGGTCGCAAACGCAACGACCGCTGGTTCTGAGGTTCACAGCGGCTGATTGGTAATGCCGAACGGTACGTGCACTGACGGCGCAACAGTGCGCGTACTGTTGAGGTGGCCAGACTGGTCATCGAAGAAGATATGCGGCTTGAGCACCTGCAGCACCCGGCGCTTTTCGATACCGCCAAGAAAGAACGCGTCGTTGGCCATCACCCCCCAGCTCTTCAGGGTATTCAGCGCGCGTTCATGGGAAGGCGCATTGCGCGCGGTGACAATCGATACGCGCAGGCGGTTCTCGTAACCGGGATGCGCCAGCTTGTAACGCTCTTCGGCGGCCTGGATGCTGGCAATGCGCACGAAGAACTCCTTCAACGGCCCGGGGTTGTGCGGCTGGGTCACGTTGCTGACCTCATGGGCATGAAAACCGGTCAGGCCATCGCGCTGCATCACCGTCTCCGATTCGTCCCCTGCCAGCACCCCATCGAAGTCGAACGCAATGCGCAGGCCATCATCGTCCTCGTCATCGTCGAACTGTGAATCGAGCACCTGCCCGGCCGGGTAACCTGCCTTGATCGCCGCATCAACGTGGGCCTTGTCGGCCGACAAGAACAGGGCGATGTTCAGCGCAGGGATGTACTCATAAGGCGAGCGCCCCTGCATGAAGATCGCCCGTGTCATGTTCAGGCCGTAGTGCTCGATGGTCTTCATCACGCGCAGGCCGGTATCCGGATCGTTCTGTGACAGCAAGACCACCTCGACCAGCGGATCCTGCGGGTCATCACACAGGTCATTGAGCGCCAGCAAGCGCTTGATGAACGGGTAGGCAATCCCCCGCGCCAGCGGCGCGTGCAGGTGCTGCTGCTGATATTCGCGGTACTGCGCCTCGCCTTCGCGGCGAAACACCGCGTCTGATTCACTCAGGTCAAACACCGCGCTCGATGCCACGCCGATGACCAGGCGATCGTCCACTTCATAAGCCATTGCCGATCTTTGCCCCTTCTACGCCCAGTGAAAGCCTGACGGTGGCGTTGCCCACGCTGCTTTGCAAGAGATTTCGGCAGCGCCGCCAGTTGAAGGTATTTTTCACATTTGCTTCACCCGACCCCAACAGCCCGACACCTAAATTGCCACCATTGAAAACGTCGGGAGCATCGAACGTGCAACAAGCGGTCTTCAAGCAGTACTCCAGTTCAGCCGGTTTGACCCGGCGCCTGCCGCGCATGGCCTCGGTCGTCGGCGTTGTCGCAGCCACTGCCTTGGCCTTCGGTGCGCTCGGTTGGTTTGCGCTGAGCAACCACGTGCCTACTATCAGCAGCGAGCAGCAGATGCGCAGCAGCGGGTTGTCTGCGGCCTGGGCCGAGGGCTCGGTGCTGGTCCTTATCCGCCATGCCGAGCGCTGTGACCGCTCCAGCAACGTCTGCTTGAACGACCCAACAGGTATCACGGTGGCCGGCAGCCAGGCAGCTGGCCGCGTCGGTGAAGGCCTGCAGAGGCTGGGCCTGGCCAACACCGCATTGCTCAGCAGCACGGAGCTGCGCACGCGGCAAACGGCGCAGTTCATCTTCGACAAGCCGCTCGCCACGCAGCAGTGGCTCAATGACTGTGATGGCCACTTCGCCGATGTGGCGCTGAGCCACAAGCAGCCGGGCCAGAATCTGGCCCTCGTTACCCACAGTGGCTGCATCGATCAGCTCGAGCGGCAACTGCATGTGCCTGGCGGGCAGCGTTCCAGTGCCTATGCCAGCGCGCTGTTCGTGGCTGTCGACGGCCACGGCAAACCCCACATTCTCGGCCAGACCAACGCCGAGCAATGGCCCAGGTTGATTGCCAAGAGAGGTAGTTGAGCCATGCAGCCGTCACCGCGCACCAGTTTCTATCTGATCAATCTGGGCCTGCCACTGTTGCTGGGGGCGCTGGTCTTTGTGCTGTTCGACCTGACCAGCCTCGATCAGTCGATCAGCAACCTGTTGCTTGATCCGGTCAGCGGGCAGTTCCCGTTGCTGCACGATCAGTGGTTCGAGAAGGTCAGCCACAAGTGGCCGCGCATTCTTCCGGACTGGACCGGCGAGGCGGCGATTGTTGGCTTGCTGCTGTCGTTCATCTGGCCACGCCTCACGGCCAACCCCAAGCGCCTGCTGGACGCCATCGGCGCGGCGCCGCTGCTGCGCTTTACCCGCGACCACCGGCAGGACTTGCTGTTCGTGGTCGTCGCATTCGCACTGAGCACGACGGTCATCCACTACCTCAAGAGTCACACCGGGGTGTATTGCCCGGTAGAAACTACGCTTTACGGTGGTACGCACCTGCGCCAGGAGTGGTTCAGCAACTTCAACTGGACCGAGAAGACTGCCGGCGGCCGCTGCTGGCCCGGGGGCCATGCCTCAAGCGGCTTCACCCTGCTGGCGCTGTACTTTGTCGCGCTGCGCCATCAATGGCGCCACGCACGGCTGCTGTTGGTGGGGATTGTCTTGCTAGGTTTGGTCTATGGCACCACCCGGGTACTGCAAGGCTGGCACTTCATGTCACATACGTTCTGGGCCGGCATCTTTGTCTGGTTGACGACCTGGCTGACGGCCCTGTTCTGCTATGGCCGGCCAGCCTTGCAGGGCTTGCCCGTACTGACTCCGACGCCGAGGCTTGCACGTTTGCCCGCTTTGAGCGGTTGGCATAAGGCTTCAAGAGTTATCGACACGCGGTTGATGCGCTTCAAACACAAGGGACAGCAATGAGAATTCTGGTTATCGAGGACCACCGCGATATTCACGACAATCTGGTCGAGTTTCTCCAGCTCAGGGGCCACGAGGTCACCGGCGCGCTGGACGGCCTGACCGGCCTGCATCTGGCGGCGTCGAACAACTTTGACGCCATCATCCTCGACATCATGTTGCCAGGCATCGACGGCAATCAGATCTGCCACAGCCTGCGCGAGCATTCGCGCTCGCAGGTGGCGATTGTCATGCTCAGCGCACGCGATGAGCTGAGCGATCGCCTGACCGGGTTCAAGGTCGGTGCCGACGATTACATCGTCAAGCCGTTCGCCATGTCCGAAGTGCTGGCCAGGGTGCAGTCAGTGGTCGCCCGGCGCCAGCAGCGCGCCAGTCGCAAGCTGGTAGTAGCCGACCTGCAGTTCGACCTCGACACCCTCGAGGTGACCCGAGCCGGCACGGTGCTAAAGCTCAAGCCAACCAGCCGCAAACTGCTCGAGGTGCTCATGCAAAAGAGCCCCAACCTGGTCCGTCGCAGCGAGCTCGAAGAAACCATCTGGGGACGTGACGCACCGCAGGGCGACAACCTGCGCAGCAACATCCATATCCTGCGCAGCATCATCGACAAACAGTTCGACAGCCCGTTACTGCACACGGTGCATGGGCTGGGGTATCAGCTGTGCGAGAAGTACTGAAAGGGCCGCCCGCAGCATACGCACTCTGTAGGAGCGGCCTTGCCGGGGCGCTCCTACAGACACCATGTGCGCTTCAAATCACTGCCGCAACCCTTGCAACGCCGCCAGCACATAGCCGGTGGCGCGCTCCATCTCACCAACCCTGCAAGCAATCCCCAGTTGCCGCCACAACCCCGGCCGCAGCGGCCGCCGACTCACTCGCGGATCCAGCGCCGCCACCTGGCCCTCCTGCGGCAACAGCGTCGCACCATACCCAGCACCGACCAGGCTCTTGATCGCATCATTGAAATTCAGCTCGATGCGCGGCTCAGGAAACAACCCCGCCGCCCCAAACCACTGCGCAATCACCCGCGACAACTGAGTACTGCTGTCGTTGAGAATCAACGCCCGCTGAGCCAGCCACGCCGGCGTCACCCGCGCAGGTGGGCGCCATTCACTGGGCACATAGGCCATGATCGGATCCCGCCGCCAAGGCGTAATCTGCACGCCTTTGCCAGCCACCTGCGGCAGTGCCACCAGAGCAATATCCAACCGCCCCTCGCGCAGACCCGCCAACGAAGCCTGCGAAGTCAACACCTGCACCTGCACATCAATCCCCGGATGCTCGACCCGCAGCATCTCCAGCGCCTGCGGCAACAGATGGGCGATGGCACCAGTCGACGCGCCCAGCCGCACCCGCCCAGTCAAGCCCTGCACCTGTCGACGCACCTCCTCCAGTGCCAGCTCGGCGTCTGCCAGCAGCTTTCGCGACCGCACCAGCAGCGTCTCGCCGATGGCCGTCGGGCGCACCTGACCGCGGGTCCGGCTGAGCAGCGGCGCACCTACCCGGGCCTCCAACTCGGCGACGTGCAGGCTGATGGTCGGCGGCGCCAGGTTGAGCTGGCGGGCAGCTTCAGCGAACGAGCCAAGGTCGGCAATCACCACCAGAGTGCGCAAACGGTCGAGGCTGATTTCACGCATGGGCTGGATGCAAATGGACTGACACGGAAGCGCTCCCTGATTCAGGATTTCTGAACGCGACCATCATGAAATGCAAATTTCCATTCGTCCAGTCGTGAGCGAGCATAGGCCATCTTCCTTATTACACGGACATCGCCCCATGCGTACTCCTCTGGTCTTTATCGACGGCGACCAAGGCACCACCGGCCTGCAGATCCACGCCCGCCTGCACGGGCGCAACGATTTGCGCCTGCTGACCCTGGCCGAAGCCGAGCGCAAGGATCCACAGCGCCGCGCAGAGGCGATCAACAGCGCCGATATCGCCCTGCTGTGCCTGCCGGATGCCGCCGCGATCGAAGCGGTAGCGGCGATCAACAACCCGGCGGTGCGGGTCATCGACGCCAGCTCCGCCCACCGCACTGCACCAGGTTGGGTGTATGGCTTGCCGGAACTGGATGCGCAGCAGCCTGAGCGCATCGCCCAGGCCAAGCGGGTGAGCAACCCTGGCTGCTACCCAACCGGGGCCATTGCCCTGTTGCGGCCACTGATCGAGGCCGGGCTGCTGCCCACCGACTATCCACTGACAGTACATGCGATCTCAGGCTACTCCGGCGGCGGCCGGGCCGCGGTCGAGCGGCATGAACAGCCACGCGCAGAACGCTTGCCTACGCTGCAGCTGTACGGCCTTGATCTGGCCCACAAGCATGTCCCGGAAATACAGCAGCATGCCGGCCTCAGCGCGCGGCCAGTATTTCTCCCAGGCTATGGCGATTACCGCCAGGGCATCGTGCTGAGCATCCCGCTGCAATTGCGGCTGTTGCCTGCTGGGGTGAATGCCGAGCATCTGCAAGCTTGCCTGCAGGAGCATTATCAAAACGCCCGTCACGTCCAGTTGATGCCATTGCACCAGCACGGGCCAGCCGCAGCACTGGACCCAGAGGCGCTCAACGACAGCAATGATCTGCGCCTGGCGCTGTTCGCCAACCCGGAGCACGGCCAGGTTGTGCTCACTGCGGTATTCGACAACCTGGGCAAAGGCGCCTCGGGCGCGGCGGTACAAAACCTTGACCTGATGCTGGCGGCGTTCGCCGAGCACAGCTGAACCGGCAAAACCGGGTAGACTGTCACCCCGCGTTGCCGTTGACGCGGGGTGTTTTTGCCAGCCGGAGCTTTGCCTGCAATGTTCATTCTCAGCCGCCTCGACAGCGTGCCGCCCGAATCCTTCCAGAACCAGATCCGCCAGTTGGTGATCGACCATGTCGGCGAGCTGAGTAGTGTCGCCATCAGCAGTGACAACCCGCTCTACCCGCTCTATCAATACGGTGTCGGCCTTGAGGTGCACCAGTACCTGCAAGCCATGGACGGCACACGTGGGCTGGCCGTGCAGTTGTTGCTCGCGCTGGATGCCGACGCGCCTGATCAACTACTGGGTTTCGCGCTCACTCTGCCCGCTCAGGACGATCCGCAGGCCTGCTCGCTGGCGTTCATGGTGGTGCTGCGCAGCCACCGTCGCCAGGGCATCGCTCGCGCACTGCTGGCTGACCTGCAGTCACGCTACAGCTGTGTCGAACTGAATGCCTTCGCAGGGCTGGTGCCCTGGTTTGAAGAGATGGGCATGCAGGTGGTCGCGGCACGTGGCCCGCAAGTGCTGATGAGCAGCACCGGCCACGCCAGCGGCGCGCTGGTCGGCACTCTGGATATCGCCCCGATCTATGAAACGCTGGAAGTGCGCCAGATCCATGCCTACCTGCTCAAGCAGCAAGGCGAAGACGCCATGATCGACGCCGAACAGCGCCGCGATGAGCGTCTTGACGAACTGGCGCTACAGGCCCAGGCCTGCGTCAGGCAGCGCCAAGCGGTGCATTGACCGCCCCGCTCAAACCTCGGTCAAAGGGATGTCGCCGGCGCTGCCCTTGCCCTCGCGGCGATCGCTCATCCAGTCGTTGAGCTGTTCGCCAAACTGCGCCGGCGCCTTGCGCCCGAAGCGCTGCCCCAGATCAAGGATGCTCTGCTGGGCCAGGGTCTCTTCCATGCGTTTCTGCGCGCTGATCATCACCGCGTGGATTGCGCAGGTGCCCTCGGTCGCCCAGCTCGGCGCCGAGCCCTCGAACAGCACACAGCGCTCGCGGATTTCGCGGCAATCGAAAATCTTCTTCGCCCCGTCAATTGCAGTGGCGATGTCCAACACGCTGATCTCGGCCGCCGGCCGCGCCAGGCGAAACCCGCCGCGCACGCCTTCGGTGGCCGCCACCAGGCCGGCGCGAGCCAGTTTGGTAAAGACCTTGGCCAGGTATTCCTGAGGCACCCCCTGCAGCTCGGCCAGATCACGCACGCTGGCTTCGCGGCTCTCACCCTGCTCATCGAGCAACAGCAGCAGGCAATGGATGCCGTATTCAACCCCGGCGCTGTAAAGCGACATATCAATCTCCGACTGGATTAGTCGCAAATGGTACGCCTGTGGCCGCCTGTAGGCAAAGACCTGCTGGTTCGACGCTGATCGCAATCAACAAAACGCTTGTGATTTATAACTACGACCAATATAGTCGTAGTTATTCGAGCGACAACAGGATTGTGCTCGATGGTGTCTCGTCCCTCTCAATCACCCGGAGCAATCCCATGAAAACCGACATCCTGATCATCGGCGCAGGCTTCGCTGGCGTGTGGAGCGCACTCAGCGCTGCGCGCTTGCTCGACCAGGCGCAACGCGGCGAGTTGAGCATCAGCGTTCTCGCCCCTCAGCCGCAGATGCGCATCCGCCCACGCCTTTACGAGGCCCAGGCACATACCCTGCAGGCGCCTCTGACCGCCTTGTTCGATGCGGTTGGGGTGAAGTTCATCGAGGGTCACGCCCGGGAGATCGACCCGGATGGACGCCAGGTCAGCTATGAAGACGGCGCTGGCAACAACCAACGGATCAGCTATCGACGCCTGATCCTCGCCGCCGGCAGCCAAGTGGCGCGCCCGAACATTGCCGGCCTGGCTGAGCACACCTTTGATGTCGACCAACTGGAATCGGCCGTGCGCCTTGAACAGCATCTGCACGCGCTCGCCGCGCTGCCGGGATCCCCTGCGCGCAACACCGTGGTGGTGTGCGGCGGCGGTTTCACCGGCATCGAAACGGCAACCGAAATGCCCGAGCGTTTGCGTGCAATGCTCGGCGCCGACACCCGCTTGCGCGTAGTGGTGGTCGACCGCGGCGCACAGATCGGCGCGGCACTAGGCGCCGGGATCACTCCCTCAATCGTCGCCGCCTGCAAACAAGCCGGCGTGGAATGGTTGCCCGGCACCTCGGTGGTGGCAGTCGACAGTGGCGGCGTCACGCTGGACAACGGCGACTACATCGCCAGCAAGACAGTGATCTGGACCGTCGGCGTGCAGGCCAGCCCATTGACGGCACAAATACCCGGCGAGCGCGACGGCCAGGGTCGGCTGCGGGTAGACGAGCATCTCAAGGTCAAAGGTCAGGAACACATCTATGCCACCGGCGACGTTGCCTGGGCGGCCGTCGATGACCTCGGCAACCATGCCCTGATGACCTGCCAGCACGCCATCCCTATGGGCCGCCATGCGGGCAACAACGCCGCAGCAGATCTGCTCGCGCTAACGCCCGTGGTCTATCGCCAGCCCAAATATGTCACCTGCCTCGACCTCGGCGCGTGGGGCGCGACCTTCAGCGAAGGTTGGGAGCGCGAGCTGAAACTGCAAGGTGAGGAAGGCAAGGCAGTCAAACGGCAAATCAACACGCAATGGATCTACCCGCCAGCCGCAGACAGGGCCACGGCGCTGGCTGCCGCCGACCCCGCGATTGCTATCGTCTGAGCGCAATAAAGCTGACAGTTTCGTCAGAAAATGACGGAACTGTCGTAAGTTGCAGTTACATTGAATGAGTGGTCAATAATAGTGGCACTGTGGCATCATCGAAAAAAACAATCAGCACGATTGAGGAACAACCTCACCCTTTCGCAGCGCATCGAGAGCCCGGCGCCTACCAGGTGACGCGGCTTCGCCGAACCAGCTCTTGACGCCTGCCAGCCATCGTCAAGGAGCTTCCCATGCAATTACGGAATATGAAGATCGGCACTCGCGCCGCCAGTGTGTTTACCCTGCTGGGCGTGCTGGTACTGGTCATGGGCTTACTCTCACTGTACGAAACCCGCCAGATGGACCGCTCCACCGATGAGATCCGCGATACCTGGATCCCGGCCATGGTTGCCTTGAGCGACGTCGGCACCAATCTGGGCCGCGCCCGCGCCATTACCCTGCGCACCGCACTGGAAACACAGGCAAGTGCCCGCCAGAGCAGCATGGCCCTGGTCGACAGCATCAACCAGCAACTGGCCAGCGGTATCAAGGCCTATGAAGCAACCATCGTCGCTGCTGATGATCGCGCCCTGTTCAATACCTTCGCCGCCGCCGAGCGCCAGTATCTGGATCAGCAGAAGCAGGTACTCGGCTTGATAGTGGCTGGCAAGGCTGACGAGGCCAATGCGTTATTGACTGGCGCCATGGCGCAGTCCGCCGATGTGATGATGAAAGCCCTGGGCGCTCTGCTCGTTTACAACAGCAATGGCGCCGAGGCGGCCTCCCAGCGCAGCAGCGACGTGGCCGATGAGGCGTTTTCGGTGATCGTCGTGTCGCTGTTGATCATCCTCGGTGCACTGGTGGCCATCGCGATTCTGCTCACCCGCAGCATCGTCGTGCCCTTGGCTGATGCCGTCGCAGTGGCAGAACGCGTCGCCACCAACGATCTGACCCAGGACATCCGTGTACAAGGCCAGGACGAGCCAGCCCTGCTGCTCGCTGCCCTGGCGCGGATGCAGAGCAGCCTGCGCGACACCCTGCGCAAGATCTCTGCCTCATCCGACCAGTTGGCCTCGGCCTCCGAAGAGCTGCACAGCGTGACCGAAGACACCAGCCGCGGCCTGCATCAGCAAAGCGCCGAAATTGACCAGGCAGCCACTGCGGTCAACCAGATGACTGCCGCCGTCGAAGAAGTCGCGAACAACGCCGTGACCACTGCCGATGCATCCAAAGGCGCCGACCAGAGCACCCGTGACGGTCGCGATCAGGTCAATCAGGCACTCAGCTCGATCCAGCATCTGGTCAACGACGTCAGCGGCACTTCAACTGAAATCGAACAACTGGCCACCAGTGCCAACGAAATAAGCCGCGTGCTGGACGTGATCGGCGCCATCGCCGGGCAGACCAACCTGCTGGCCCTCAATGCGGCAATCGAAGCCGCCCGCGCTGGCGAAGCTGGCCGCGGTTTTGCCGTGGTCGCCGACGAGGTGCGCGCCCTCGCCCACCGCACTCAGGAGTCCACCGCTGAAATCGAACAGATGATTGCCGGTATCCAGAACGGCACCGAACGCGCCGTGACAGCCATGCACAGCAGCCGCAGCCGCGCCAACGGCACCTTGGAAGTGGCCCAGTCAGCCGGCGAAGCGTTGGAGGTAATTGCTGAAGCGATTGCCTCGATCAACCAGCGCAACCTGGTCATCGCCAGCGCCTCCGAAGAACAGGCGCAGGTGGCGCGAGAGGTGGACCGCAACCTGGTCAACATCCGCGATCTGTCGATGCAGACCTCGGCGGGCGCCAACCAGACCAGCGCTGCGGCGCAGGATCTGTCGCGCCTGGCAGTGGACCTGAACGGGATGGTGGCGCAGTTCAAGCTTTGACAGTAAAAGGGGGCTGCCGGGCAGCCCCCGCTGTCTATCAGGGGTTGATGCGTAGCGGCTTGCCAGCCCGCTGGGTCTGGCCACGTGTGGCCAGGCAGTAATACAGCGGGCAGGTCACCAACAAGCCAAACAACCACGACAAATCTGCGCCCTCGACCAGATTCGAGTACGGCCCGACATACAGCGCAGTATTGGCAAACGGCAGCTGCACCAGAATGCCGCAGGCGTAGGCAATGATCGCGTGGTGGTTGAAGCGCCCGTAGATGCCGCCATCGGCGCTGAAGATCGAGGCGATGTCGTACACGCCTTTCTTGATCAGGTAGAAATCGATGAGGTTGATCGACGCCCACGGCACCAGCACCAGCAGCAGTGCCAGGATCAACCCGATGAACTGGCCGATGAAGTCAGCCGACGCGTTCAGCGCAACCATCCCACAACCGAGCAGAATCACTGCAGCGAGGATCACCCGCACCTTGATGCTGGGAGTCCACTGCGCCGCGAAGGTCTGAATCGCGGTCACGATCGACAGCACCGCGCCGTACAGATTGAGGGCGTTGTGGCTGATGATATTGAGCAGGAACAGCACCATCAGGATCGGCCCCAACCAGCCAGTGGCTTGTTCCACCGCCGCCATGGCATCAGTGCCTTCCGGCACGCACAGCACCGCAATCGCGCCAAAACTGAAGCACAGGATGGTGCCCAGGGTGGCACCGAAATAGGTCGCCCAGAACGGCTTGGCGATGCCGATTTCGCGCGGCAGATAGCGCGAGTAATCAGAGGTGTAGGGCGAGAAGCTGATCTGCCAGATGGTGCCCAGCGACACAGTGGCGATGAAGCCGGACAAGTTGAAGCTGCCGCGGCTGAAGAAGTCGGCGGGCAGGTCCTGGACGAACATCATGATGAAACCGGCCAGCAGCGCCGAACCCATGACCCAGGTGCCGATGCGGTTGAGGCTATGAATGAAGCGGTAGCCGATCACGCCGATCGCCGTGGCGCTGAGAGCGCCGATCACGATTGCCGTCGGCATCGGTACGCTGGGGGCAATGCCATGGATCGATTTGCCGGCCAGCACGATGTTGGAGATGAAGAAGCCAACATAGATAAGCGCGGTGAAGAACACGATCAGCAGAGCGCCATAGCGGCCGAACTGGCCACGGCTCTGGACCATTTGCGGAATGCCCAATTGCGGCCCCTGCGCCGAGGCCAGGGCAATCACCACCCCGCCGAGCAAGTGCCCTAGAGCGATGGCGATCAACCCCCACAGCAGATTCAGATGAAACACCTGAACCACCATGGCGCCGGTGACGATGGGCAGTGGCGCGATGTTGGTGCTGAACCAGAGGGTGAACAGGTCGCGCGCCTTCCCGTGGCGCTCTGCAGGTGGCACGTAATCGACCGTGTGATTCTCGACAAACTGGTGCTGCGACGACGATTGGGACATAGGAATTCAGCTCGAAAGGGTCGTTTTTATCGTTGTAGGAAACCGCTCATGGCGGCCTCTCAGCTGCGGACCATATTATGGTATTCCAAACTTTTGACAACACTGAGCCGCCCTAAAAATCAGTAACTGATCCGGTTCAGCAACTTTCCAAGCCAATCTAAATTGACGGCAAGACCGCGTATTCAAAGGGTTGGCGCCTTTCATCGTGTTTTTTCCAGATGCGTAATTAGCGCTTGCAAAACGAGTATTACGGTATACCATCAGACACATCAACGATAAAAAGCGGACCACCGCTCCCCTGCGAAGAGGATCACTTCATGATCGACGCAACCGTCTACAAGAACGTCCTGGGCTCCTTCCCGTCCGGCGTTACCGTCATCACCACCCTGGATGACGACGGCCAGATCGTCGGCCTTACCGCCAGCGCGTTTTCCTCGCTGTCGATGGACCCGCCGCTGGTGCTGTTCTGCCCTAATTACAGCTCCGACTCCTACCCTGTCCTGATCGCCAAAAAGCGCTTTGCCATTCACCTGCTCTCCGGCGAGCAGCAGGCCGAGGCTTACGCCTTCGCGAAAAAGGGCAAGGACAAGGCCGCTGGCATCGAGTGGACCTTGAGCGAGCTGGGCAATCCCCTGCTGGCCAACGCCACCGCAATCATCGAGTGCGAACTGTGGCGTGAATATGAAGGTGGCGACCACGCCATCATGGTCGGCAAGGTGCAGAACCTGATCGTGCCTGAGCAAGCGCCACAGCCGATGATCTACTGCCGCGGCAAGATGGCCAGCCTGCCTGCCTTCGCCTGAGCACTGCCTATTCTGTCTACGGATGCCAGGCGCGTCCGTTGTGATCACTGACGCCTGCCCTGCCAGGCGCGACATTCAAGCGTTGAGGAATGCCCCATGAAATTTTCGTTGTTCGTGCACATGGAACGTTGGGATGAACAGGTCAGCCACCGCCAGTTGTTCGAAGACCTCACCGAACTGACCCTGATGGCCGAGGACGGCGGTTTCAGCACCGTGTGGATCGGCGAACACCACGCCATGGAATACACCATCTCGCCCAGCCCGATGCCGCTGCTGGCCTACCTGGCCGCACGCACCGAGAAGATTCGCCTGGGCGCCGGCACCATCATCGCGCCGTTTTGGAACCCGATCCGGGTAGCCGGCGAATGCGCCCTGCTCGACGTGATCAGCAACGGGCGAATGGAAGTGGGCCTGGCGCGCGGCGCCTACCAATTCGAATTCGACCGCATGGCCAATGGCATGCCCGCCACTGAAGGCGGCAAGGCTCTGCGTGAGATGGTCCCGGCGGTCCGCGAATTGTGGAAAGGCGATTACGCCTTCGAAGGCGAGGTGTACAAATTCCCTACTTCGACCAGCGTACCCAAGCCAGTCCAAAGCGGCATGCCGCCGATGTGGATTGCCGCACGTGACCCAGACTCGCACAACTTTGCCGTGAAGAACGGCTGCAACGTGATGGTCACCCCGTTGATGAAGGGTGACGAAGAAGTGCTCGACCTGAAAAACAAATTCCAGGCCGCACTGGACAACAACCCAGAGGTACCGCGCCCGCAACTGATGGTGCTGCGCCACACCCACGTGCACAGCGCTGCCGAGCCAGATGGCTGGAAGGTCGGCGCCAAGGCGATTGCGCGCTTCTACCGCACATTCGATGCCTGGTTCGGCAACAAGACCGTTCCGGTCAATGGCTTCCTCGAGCCGAGCCCGGAGTCGAAGTTTGCCGAAGTGCCCGCCTTCGAGCTGGACAACATTCGCAAGAACACCATGATCGGCACGCCTGAAGAAATCATTGCGCGCATCAAGTACTACCAGGAGCTCGGCGTCGACGAGTTCAGCTTCTGGTGTGACAACAGCTTGCCGCATGCCGAAAAGAAGAAGTCGCTGGAGCTGTTCATCAAGGAAGTCGTGCCGGCTTTCAACTGAATTCCCATTACCTGAATTCATTGCGGGAACAGCCCGCTCCTGCGGGCTTGATCGCCTGCGAGAGCGGGCATTTTTTTGCCGATCATCTACCCCCCGCACCTGCATCACTGGATTGCCCGGCCTTTCGTCTTCTCGCCGGAGAAATTTCAATCAAGCTATTGCAGAACAAATATTATGGTATACCATCAGACAACAAGACCAGATACCTTTGACAGGAGCCACCCATGAGTTTCGAAATCCGCAAGATCGTCACCTACTCCGAAGAAACCCGCATCGAAGGCGGCAAGGCCACCGACAAACCGGTGACCATGGTCGGCCTGGCTGTGGTGATCAAGAACCCATGGGCGGGTCGCGGTTTCGTTGATGATCTGAAACCGGAAATCCGTGCCAATTGCTCCGACCTCGGCGCGTTGATGGTCGAGCGTCTGATTGCTGCCATCGGCGGCGCGGACAAGATCGAGGCCTACGGCAAAGCGGCGGTCGTCGGTGCTGATGGCGAGATCGAACACGCTTCGGCGGTGATCCACACCCTGCGCTTTGGCAACCATTACCGCGAAGCGGTGCAAGCCAAGAGCTACCTGAGCTTCACCAACAAGCGTGGCGGCCCAGGCACCTCGATCCAGATCCCGATGATGCAGAAGGATGACGAAGGCCTGCGTTCGCACTACATCACCCTGGAAATGCAGATCGAAGATGCACCACGTGCCGACGAGATCGTGGTGGTACTGGGCGCCGCTGACGGCGGCCGCCTGCACCCGCGCATCGGCAACCGCTACATCGACCTCGAAGAACTGGCAGCCGAAAAAGCTCAATAACAATTAGATCAACGGGCCGGGGCGTGCGCACAGCGCCACGCCTCACGCTCAAGGAGCGCCCTCGATGATTCAGCCTGTTGCTGAACGCACACCCGCCGGCACCAGCTACCTGGTGACTGGCCAAGGCCAGCCTGTGGTACTGATCCACGGCGTCGGCCTGAACAAGGAAATGTGGGGCGGCCAGATCGTCGGCCTCGCCACTGACCACAAGGTCATAGCCTACGACATGCTCGGCCACGGCCAGAGCCAGTTGCCTGCCGCCGATACCCCACTTGAGGGTTACGCCGCGCAACTGGCCGAGCTGCTCGACCATCTGCAGATCGCCCAGGCCACGGTTATCGGCTTCTCGATGGGCGGCTTGGTGGCACGGGCCTTTGCCCTGAATTATCCGCAGCGGTTGACGGCCCTGGTGGTGCTCAACAGCGTGTTCAACCGCTCGCCCGAGCAGAGCGCCGGGGTCATCGCCCGCGCGGCACAAGCGGCCGAACTGGGCCCGGACGCCAACGTCGACGCCGCCCTGGAGCGCTGGTTCAGCCGCGAGTACAAGGCCGCCAACCCGGCTCAGGTCGCCGCGATCAAGCAGATCCTGGCCAGCAATGACCCGCAGGGCTACCACACTACCTATTCGCTGTTCGCCACCCAGGACATGTACCGCGAAAGCGATCTGGGCAGCATTCAGGCACCAACCCTGATCGCCACCGGCGAACTCGACTCCGGCTCCACTCCGGCCATGACCCGCCAGCTCGCCGCACGCATCCCCGGCGCACATTGCGTGGTCCTCGCCGAACAACGGCATATGATGGCAGTAGAAGCGCCGCGTGAAGTCAACAAGATGCTGCTGGACTTCCTCAGTCAAGCGCGCACCCTCACCGAATCCGCCAAGGGGATAGTTGCATGACCCTCGTTCGTTTCCAGATGTGCATCGATGGCCAATGGTGCGATGCCCAGAACGGCAAGACTTTCGACAGCCTCGACCCGGCCACCGCGCAGGTCTGGGCGCAACTGCCCGACGCCGACGAAGCTGATGTCGAGCAGGCCGTGCAGTCGGCCCAGCGCGCCTTCGATAGCAAGGCCTGGCGCGGCCTCACCGCGACTGCGCGGGGCAAACTGCTGCGCCGGCTTGGCGACCTGATTGCCGAGAATAAAGAACACCTGGCCCAGCTGGAAAGCCGCGACAACGGCAAGCTGATCCGCGAAACCCGCGGCCAGGTCGGTTACCTGCCAGAGTTTTTCCATTACACCGCGGGCCTGGCCGACAAGCTCGAAGGCGGCACCCTGCCGCTGGACAAGCCTGATCTGTTCGCCTACACCGTGCATGAGCCGATGGGTGTAGTGGCCGGCATCATCCCCTGGAACAGCCCGCTGTACCTGACCGCAATCAAGCTGGCACCGGCGCTGGCCGCGGGTAACACTATCGTCCTCAAGCCGTCCGAGCACGCTTCGGCGACCATTCTCGAGCTGGCCCGCCTGGCCCTTGAGGCTGGTTTCCCACCTGGCGTGGTCAACGTAGTCACCGGTTACGGCCCAAGCACTGGCGCTGCCCTCACCCGTCATCCGCTGATCCGCAAGATCGCCTTCACCGGCGGCGCTGCGACTGCCCGCCATGTAGTGCGCAGTAGCGCCGAGAACTTCGCCAAACTGTCGCTGGAACTGGGTGGCAAATCGCCCAACATCATCTTCGCCGACGCCGACCTGGACAGCGCCATCAATGGTGCAGTGGCCGGTATCTATGCGGCCTCTGGGCAGAGCTGCGTGGCCGGCTCGCGGCTGCTGGTGCAGGACGAAATCTACGACGAGTTCGTTGCACGGCTGGTCGAGCGGGCCAAACGCATCCGCATCGGTAACCCGCAGGATGAGCAGAGCGAAATGGGCCCGATGGCCACCGCACAGCAGCTGGCAGTGGTCGAAGGCCTGGTCGCCGCAGCCTGCGCCGAGGGGGCTAAACTGCGCATGGGTGGCAAGCGTGCCGAGGTCGAGGGCGATGGCTGGTTCTACGAGCCGACCCTGTTCGAGTGCGACAGCAACTCGCTGAAGATCATGCAGGAAGAAGTATTCGGCCCGGTCGCGGCGGTCATTCGTTTCAAGACCGAAGAAGAGGCCCTGGCGATCGCCAACGACTCGCAGTTCGGCCTGGCGGCAGGTATCTGGACCCGCGACCTGGGCCGCGCCCACCGGCTGGCCCGTGACGTGCGCTCGGGGATCATCTGGGTCAACACCTACCGTGCAGTCTCGGCCATGGCCCCGATCGGCGGCTTCAAGAACAGCGGCTACGGCCGTGAAAGTGGCATCGATTCGGTGCTGGCCTATACCGAGCTGAAGACCGTGTGGATCAACCTGTCCACCGCGCCCATGCCCGACCCCTTCGTGATGCGCTAAGGAGCACTGCCAAGATGATCGAACCTGGCATCTACAAAGACGTGATGGGCTCGTTTCCCTCGGGCGTCACGGTCGTTACCACGTTGGACGCCGACGGCGGCATCGTCGGCATCACTGCCAGCGCCTTCAGTGCGCTGTCGATCGAGCCGGCGCTGGTGCTGTTCTGCCCCAACTACGCCTCGGACACCTACCCGATCCTGCGAGACAGCAAGCAGTTTGCCATTCACCTGCTGTCGGCCGGGCAGACCGCCGAAGCCTATGCCTTTGCCGGCAAGGGCAAAGACAAGGCCAAGGGCATCGAGTGGCAGCTCAGCGAGCTGGGCAACCCGCTGTTGACCAAGGCCACCGCGATCATCGAGTGCGAGTTGTGGCGCGAATACGACGGCGGCGATCACGCGATCATCGTCGGTGCGGTGAAAAACCTGGTGCTGCCGGCCGAGCCGGTGACGCCGATGGTCTACCATCGTGGCAAGCTCGGCGCCCTGCCATCGCTGGGCTGACCTGAGTGCCACCGCGCTGCTTGGCGCAGCGCTGACTTTTTGGGGGCCGCGGCGAACCTCACCCTTGTTCGCGGCCCCTGTTTTATTGCGGAGCACTGCCATGAGCAACGACAAGTATCAAAAGGGCCTGGAGATCCGCACGCAAGTGTTGGGCGAAGAGTACGTCAACCGCTCTCTGCAGAACGCCGATGAATTCACCAAGCCGCTGCAGGACCTGGTCACCGAGTACTGCTGGGGGCATGTCTGGGGCCGTGATGGTTTGTCGCTCAAAGAGCGCAGCATGATAAACTTGGCAATGATTTCCGCGCTCAATCGGCCCCATGAGCTTAAGCTGCACATCCGCGGCGCCTTGCGTAATGGCCTGAGCCGTGAACAGATTCGCGAGATCCTGCTCCAGGTCGGCATTTATTGCGGCGTGCCGGCGGCGGTAGACAGCTTCCGGCTGGCCCGCGAGGCATTTGCCGAAGCCGACGCGGAGTCAACCCGTTAACAGCGGGCTGTTCGAACCACTGCAAGGAGCGCCCCGGTTCGTGGTGCTTCGCGAGGTTGGCGCAACAGCCTCATAAAGAGCGCACCTGATGAAACGCCAGCCACTCGACGACAGCTTCAAGGTCAACCGCAACCCCGTTACCCTGCGCGAGATCGTGCTCGACAAGCTGCGCAACGCGATCATGAACTTTCACCTGTTACCCGGTGACCGCCTGGTCGAACGCGACTTGTGCGACCGCCTCGGCGTCAGCCGTACTTCGGTCCGCGAAGCGCTACGCCACCTCGAATCCGAAGGCCTGGTCGAATTTGCCGACGCCAAGGGCCCGCGGGTCGCGATCATCACCCTGGAAGATGCCCGTGACATCTACGAGCTGCGCTGTGTACTCGAGGGCCTGATCGTCCAGCTGTTCACCCTTAACGCCAAGGCCAAGGACATCCGCGCCCTCGAGCGCGCGCTCGAAGTCAACCGCGAAGCGCTTGAAGATGGCGAGTTGCAACAGGTGATCGACTCGGTGCAAGGCTTCTACGACGTGCTCCTGGAAGGCTCCGGCAACCATGTCGCGGCAACCCAGTTGCGTCAGTTGCAGGCACGCATCAGCTACCTGCGAGCGACCTCGGTGTCGCAACAGAACCGCCGTGGCGCCAGCAACAAGGAAATGGAAAAGATCGTTGCGGCGATCAAGAGTGGCGACCCGCTGGCCGCACACCAGGCCTCGGTCGATCACGTACGCGCTGCCGCTGCAGTGGCGCTGGACTACCTGCGCCAGAAGCAGGACGACAATACCAAGGTGCGCGAGATCGTTGCGCCCCTGGCCCTGAAGGACCCTCGCATAGGCCGCTGACCATGCCCAACGCCCCGCGCTATTGCCCGTACTGCACTACCGAGCTTGCCCGGGGCGTACCTTCCGGTGATACCCATGAGCGCCTGTACTGCGGCGCTTGTGGCTACATCCATTACATCAACCCGAAAATCATCGCCGGCTGCATCATCGAGCGCGATGGCAAGTACCTGTTGTGCCAGCGCGCGATCCCCCCGCGCCCTGGCACCTGGACGCTACCGGCAGGTTTCATGGAAGCCGGCGAAACCACCGAACAGGCGGCGCTGCGTGAAGTCTGGGAAGAAACCGGCGTACAGGCCGAAATCGTCTCGCCCTACTCGATCTTCAGCGTGGCCAAAATCAGCGAGGTGTATATCGTCTTCCGCGCCATCGCCACCGCTGAAACCGGCGGGTTCGGTGCCGAGACCCTCGCCTACAAGTTTTTCGAGCCTGACCAGATCCCCTGGGACGAGATCTACTACCCGGCCATCCGACAGATTCTCGAGCGTTATATCCTGGAGCGTCAGGCGGGTGTGTACGGGATCTACATGGGCAATGACGACACCGGCAAGGTGCATTTCATTCGCTGACTGCGGTGTTGTCTAGCGACGCCCACGCGCCCTCCCGCATTGCATTTAGGCGGCGGCTGGCCCAAGCTCAGTGCTACCTGACCACCGGACCTGCCAATGCCCAGACACCGCCTGTACCTGATCGCCGTGTTCGCTCTGATCCTGGTATCGGCCACCCTCGGCTACTGCTCGCGTGATGTCGAAATTAGCGTCCCGGCAGTCGCGCCGCACAGTTATGGCAAAGCGCTGCGCCAGGCCCACGACGGCCTGCCAGGAGCTGCGCGGGTGCTCTATCAACAGTTGCAGCGTGACGACCTGACGCCCATCCGGCGCGCAGCACTGTATGCCGAGTTGCCCAACTATCCCTCGCCAAAAGCGCTGGAGCTGGCCAGGCTTGACCTGCAACACGATGACCCGATGGTACGTCGCGCAGCCATCGAGAGTATTCGCCGCCTGTTGCCTGCCGGCCAACGCAGCCTGGCGCTTGGGCCTATGCTTGATGATGACGAGCCAAGTGTGCGCTTCGCGGCAGTAGATGCTCTGCTCGGCCTCGACGCGGACGCCATCGGCTTGTATTTCGGGCCGCTGCAACAAGCCCTCGAAGCCTACCAACGAGCCCTTCTGGCGCAACCGGAAGACAGTGCCGCGCAAGTGCATCTGGCCCGGTTGTATCTGCATGAGGATGATTACGCACATGCCGCTTTGGCCCTGCAGCGCAGTCTGCAGCTGAGCCCGCAAAACCTGGATGCCCTCGCCGTCCAGGTACGCCTGCTCGAACGCCAAGGCTTGCACGACGAGTCTCGCCAGGTTTTGGCCAAAGCGCTGGCGCTGCAGCCAGACTCGGCCTTTCTGCAGCACGATCTCGGCCTGTGGCTCAATCGCCATCAGCAAACCGAATATGCCTTGCTGGCGTTTGCCCGCGCGGTTGAACTGGAGCCGGAAAACACTGATTACCGCTACATGCTGGCGGTCACCTTGCATCAGCTCGAGCAGGTTGAAGCCGCCCAGAAGCAGCTGCAAACCATCCTCGACCGGCAACCTGCCAATCGCAATGCGCGGCTTTTGTTGATCCAGTACTGGAAGGAGACCGGGCAACTGCAGAATGTGCAAGTGCTGCTGGCCGAGCTAGAGCGCCAGAACCCGGACGATCCGATTCTGCAACAAGGCTTGTAGCACCTGGCAACCAATTGCACGCTGTCCGAGGCTTCAGGACTGGGGTTAGAGGCGACGCGGACTGTACAAACTGTTAGCCAAGGCCTGCTCGATCGGGTGATCGCTGTAGCCGGTTATGAACAGGATCTTCTGCTGCGGTTGCAGCCGCAGCATCGCCTGCGCCACCTGGCGACCACTGGATCCGCCAGGCAGGCCAATGTCGGTGATGGAATGGTCACTGTGCCCGCAAGATTGCAGGCCTCACGGGCATTCGATGTCACTGCCCACCACGGTCACAAACTCAGTCAGCTCACGCCACTCGCCCGGCGGTTCGACGCTGGCTGTGGCGTTGATGACGGTATGCAGAAAACCCGCGACGCGTGCCTGCTCGTCTCTGATCGGCGTATAACCCAGGGCGCACCAGACATTGCCGGCTTCGGTGCTAATGCGCATGATCTGCTGGAAGTTGATCCACTGCAACGCCGGATTTGCGAGGCAAGCAGGAGACCTCTGACCCCGCTTTGCTCCGAGCTCCCACAGCGTAGCTGGTGTTTCCCCAAAGCTGAATCGACATAAGCCTACATCTGCGGTGTCGCGCCCTACGTAATCTGATCTGCCAGTTGTCCAAACGCGGACAGCACCAGAGGGAAGGATGTTGCCGATGTCAAAACTCATGCACACAGGGCGTAGTTTGCTGGAGCTGCTGTTAGTCTCGGCGGTCGGGCTGATACCGATCGTTTCCGGGCTGACCGTGATGTACTACCAGCTGGAGCGCAAGTTAGACGAAAACGCGCGCATATCGGCCCATGAGGCTTTGTTCGCGATCGATCGACGCTTGGACAGTCTGTTGCTCACGGCCAGTACCGCCAGCCAGTTCAGCGGCCAGGCGTGTGACAACGTGATCGAACAACTGCGAGCGATGACCGCCAGCGACCCGCGAATCCACTCACTGGAGCTGACCAAAGATGATCTGGCGTACTGCAGCACCTTGCCAACGATCATTCCGCATCACATCGACATCACCGCCGGACGCACGGTCAGGCTGAATTTCGACTCGCCGACAACGCCCAATGGCGTGATGGTCGAATACCGGTTGAGCAACGATGGCCCAGGCATCATTGCGACGAGCTATGGCATTGAGCTGCGCAGAGAACTGCAGGGTTTTCAGGATGGGCTTGTGTTGGTACTGGAGTTCGAGGACGCTTATCTCTGGAGTCAAGGCGATAGCCGCGATCAGCAACAACCTTCACAGAGCGAATTCTTCCGCAGTACGCCGTCGACTCGGCATGACTATCGGGTGAACGTGGGCTATCCAGCGGGGTACACGCTGTCAGAGGCGCGTATGCTGATGGTTCAGGTCTTGCCCTCGCTGACGCTGGTAGGTCTGCTGACTGCCGCCATTACCTACTGGGGCATACTCCGCGCTCGGCGCAAGCGAGAGCGCACCACTGCCTGAACCACAAGCAGGGTGCGCCAGCCGTCATTGCACGTCGAGAACGCCGCGACGCACCTGATCCCGCTCGATCGATTCGAACAAGGCCTTGAAGTTGCCTTCACCGAAACCGTCATCACCCTTGCGCTGGATGAATTCAAAGAACACTGGTCCCAACAAGGTCTCCGAGAAGATCTGCAGAAGCAGGCGCTTGTCACCTGATTCAGCCGCGCCGTCGAGGAGAATGCCGCGCGGCTGCAGCTGGTCCACCGGCTCGCCGTGGCCTGGCAGCCGCTCTTCAAGCATCTCGTAGTAGGTCTGTGGTGGCGGGGTCATGAAGCGCATCCCCAGAGCTTTGAGCGCGTCCCAGGTCTTGAGCAGATCATCGGTAAGGAAGGCGACATGCTGGATGCCCTCGCCATTGAACTGCATCAGGAACTCTTCGATCTGGCCGGCGCCCTTGGACGACTCTTCATTCAGCGGAATACGGATCATGCCATCCGGCGCAGTCATGGCCTTGGAGGTGAGGCCGGTATATTCACCCTTGATGTCGAAATAGCGAATTTCGCGGAAGTTGAACAGCTTCTCGTAGAAGTTGGCCCAATACGACATGCGCCCACGGTAGACGTTGTGGGTCAGGTGGTCGATGATCTTCAGCCCCGCACCGACCGGATTGCGCTCGACGCCTTCGATGAACTTGAAGTCGATGTCGTAGATCGAGCTGCCTTCTTCGTGACGGTCGATCAGGTACAGCGGCGCACCACCAATGCCCTTGATGGCGGGCAGTCGCAGCTCCATCGGGCCGGTTTCGATCTCCACCGGCTGCGCGCCCAGCTCGAGTGCACGCGCATAGGCTTCATGGGCGTTGCGCACCTTGAAGGCCATGCCACACACCGACGGACCATGCTCGGCAGCAAAGTACGAGGCAATGCTTTTGGGCTCGTTGTTGAGGATCAGGTTGATGTCGCCCTGGCGGTACAAGTGGACATCTTTGGAGCGGTGCGAAGCGACCTTGGTGAAGCCCAGTATCTGAAATACAGGTTCCAGCACGCCCGGCGTCGGCGATGCCAGTTCAATGAACTCAAAGCCCATCAGGCCCATCGGGTTTTCGAAGATATCAGCCATGTTCGTGTCCTCATCTACTGCGTAATAACGATTATTCAGTTGCGTTCGATGGCGGACAGCCGGGGTGGCGAGCAGGGGATGCCACGCACGCTGCGGGCGAGGAAAGTACCAATGATCAATTTGAACCCATGGTGTGGCATAGGGGCACATTCTCGGCGGCTTGGCCCTCAGCATGAGAGGACTTTATTGTTTTATTCGTAATTGGATTCTATAGGGCGTAAATGGGTTTGTCGCGCTTTTAGTTGTCCGCTCAGCCCGACCAGCGGCTATCCTAGGCAGGTCATCGTCACATTCAGGTCCACATGCCCCTTTCAAACAAACATCCCGGCCGCCGCCGTTGGCATGCCCTGCTCCCGTGGCTGGTGGGCCTTCTGCCTGTGTTGTGCGGGGTTGGTGTAATGGCTTGGCAAAGCCAGCGTGACATGTATCAGGCCAGCGAGAAAACCAGCCGTCTGGTCGTTGCCCATGTCGAGCACATTCTTGACAGCCTGGCAACGGCAGCCCAGGCCCTGCTGCCACTGGCAGGGCAGCCGTGCGCGCAGCTTGCGGTCGCGCTGCGCAGTGAGGTCACGCGCAATCCTTTTGTGCGCTCAGCCAATCTGGTCAGCGACAACATCCTCTACTGTACGTCATTGTTTGGCGAGCATCAGGAGGATGTCAGCCCCATTCATTATACTGACGACCGTCTGTGGCTGATGGATGGCAACTCTGTCACGCCAGGGCATGCCTTGCTGGTCTATCGTGCAGGCAACGCACAACGCGCGGCGCTCACCATTGTCGACAGTGACCATCTGCTCACTGCCTTGCGGCTCATTGGCAGCGGTCAGCAACTGTACCTGCGCGTCGGCGGCAATTGGATGGGCCAAGATGGCATAGTTCATCAAGGCACTCCGCCTGCATCGCCCAGCGCCGCAGTAGAGCAGGCCTCGACGCGTTATCCGTTCAGTGTCCATGGCGGTTTTGCCGCAGGCGAGCAGGTCGAACTGATCAGTCAGCAGTACCCTGCGGTGATGGCCCTGTTACTGCTGCTGGGCGTCGCGGCCGCAGGTGTCTGCCGCTGGCAACTGCGCCGTGCATCGTCCCCACGCGCGGAGCTGGATCGGGCGTTACAGGCCAACGAATTCGTACCATACTTCCAACCTGTAGTACGCAAGGATGATTACCACTGGGCCGGGGCCGAGGTGCTGATGCGCTGGAACCATCCGCGCGAAGGTCTGGTGCGCCCTGACCTGTTCATCCCCTATGCAGAACACAGCGGGCAGATCGTCGCGATGACCCGCGCCCTCATGCTGCACACCGCTCAAAGCCTCGCGCCCTACGCCGCCCTGTTGGAAGACGGCTTTCACATTGGCATCAACATCACTGCCGACCACTGCCAGGATCTGAGCTTGCTGGAAGATTGCCGGACGTTCCTGCAGCACTTTCCTCCTGGGCGAGTTGCCTTGACCCTGGAGCTCACCGAACGCAAGTTGCTTGAGGCCACCCCGGTTGCGCTCGAGCTGTTTGCCAAACTGCATGACATGGGCGTGATGATCGCCCTCGACGACTTTGGCACCGGCCAGTCAAGCCTTAATTACCTGCGTCAGTTCAAGGTCGATTACCTCAAGATCGATCAGAGCTTTGTCGCCATGATCGGCGGTGACGCGCTGTCGCAGCACATCCTCGAGAGCATCATCGAACTGTCGGCCAAGCTGGGCCTGGGCATTGTCGCCGAAGGTGTCGAAACAGCCACGCAGCGCGATTATCTGCAAGGTCACGGCGTGGACTTTCAGCAAGGTTACCTGTTTGCCCGGCCGATGCCGCTGGAGGACTTTCTGCAGGCGTTGGCGGCTCGTCCGCAGTTGCCCAAGGAGGTTCGCCCTGAGATCATGCGCAGCTGACCAAACCGTTCATTCACTGTAATTGAGGCATTCGTGTCAAAAGGAATTGTTACATCGGTCACGGCGTCCTGCTTGTTCGCCGTGATGTACTTCTACAGCTCGCTGCTGGCGCCGCTCGACGGCGAAGAGATTTTTGGCTGGCGGACCCTGCTGACCCTACCCTGCCTGACCTTTTTCATGCTGCTGAGCAAGGACTGGCAGCGTGTCGCCGAGCTGTTTGCCCGAGTGCGCCGCAGCCCGGCGCTGCTACTGGGCATGCTCGGCACTTCCTGGTTGATGGGTGTGCAGCTGTGGCTGTTCCTCTGGGCACCGTTGCACGGGCGCAGCCTAGAGGTGTCGATGGGCTATTTCCTGTTGCCGCTGGCGATGGTCATGACCGGGCGGCTGGTCTACGGCGAACGGCTTTCACGCCTGCAAAAAGTGGCAGTGGCGTGCGCAGCGCTGGGGGTAGGCCACGAGCTGTACCAGCATGGCAGCTTCGCCTGGGAAACCCTGGTGGTGATGATCGGCTACCCGATCTACTTCGTGCTGCGCAGGCGCTGCCGCACCGATCACCTGGGCGGTCTGTGGTGCGACATGTTCCTGCTGTTGCCGTGGGCGCTGTACTTCGTGTTCCACGGCCCACTGTCGGCCGCCGACCTGCGTGCACACCCCGGGCTCTACGGCTTGATTCCGCTGCTCGGGGCAATCAGCGCCGGTGCACTGATTGCCTATGTACTCGCCAGTCGGCTGTTGCCGTTCGGCCTGTTTGGCCTGCTCAGCTATGTCGAACCGGTGCTGCTGGTCGGCGTCGCCCTGCTGCTGGGCGAAACCATTGGTCGTGACCAGTGGTTGACTTACCTGCCTATCTGGGCGGCAGTACTGGTGCTGGTGCTCGAGGGCATCAAGCACCTGCTCCGTCAACGCCGCCGCTCTGTGTAAGGCGCACCTGGCGCACGCGCCGCTCCTCCACCGCAATCACGGTCATGGTCCAGCCGTTCCAGGCCAGACAATCACCGACCCGCGGCAAGCGGTCCAGCAAGCTCATCACCAGGCCCGCGAGGGTCTGGTAGTCCTCGGTAGCGCGGGCACTGAAGCCGGTCCGCGCCTGCACCTGGCTAAGGTTCAAGGCACCGCTGACCACAAAGCCGTCAGCCTCCTCGACAATGGCCGGGCCTTCGACCTCACTGGCGTCTGGCAACTCACCGGCAATCGACTCAAGAATATCGGTCATGGTCAGCAAACCGGTGAAGTCACCGAATTCGTTGACCACAAAGGCGATATGGGTCGACTGGCCGCGCATCTGCTCCAGCGCATTGAGGATGCTGAAGCTCTCCAGCAGATTCAGGGGCGCCCGCACCATCGCCTCAAGGTCAGGTCTGTTGCCCTCGAGGTACTCCTTGAGCAGCTCCTTCTTGTGCACGAAACCAAGCGGCTCCTCGATACGCCCGTTACGAATCAGTGGTAGGCGCGAGTATGGCGAGTTGGCCAAGGCCAAGGTTATGCTCTCGGCAGGCAGTGCCAGGTCCAGCGCATCGACTTCGGTACGCACCGTCATCACCGTGCGGATCGGCCGTTCGGCAAGGTTCAGCACACCGCTGATCATGACCCGCTCGCGGCGATCGAACAGCACCTGCTCCTGACCACCCTCAACCAGATCGGCAATCTCTTCACCAACTTCGTCCGCTTCTACCCGGCGACCGCCCATCAGGCGCAATACCGCATGCGCAGTGCGCTCACGCAGTGGGCGATGCTGTTGCAGGCTGCGCTTGCGACGAGCCCGGGCGAGCTGGTTGAACAGCTCGATCAGGATCGAGAAACCAATCGCCGCGTACAGGTAGCCTTTCGGGATATGGAAGCCCAGGCCCTCTGCGGTCAGGCTGAAGCCGATCATCATCAAGAAGCCCAGACACAGCATGATCACGGTCGGATGGGCGTTGACGAAGCGGGTCAGCGGCTTGCTGGCAACAATCATGATACCGATCGAGAAGATCACCGCGATCATCATGATCGACAGGTGTTCGACCATACCCACTGCAGTGATCACCGCGTCCAGCGAGAACACCGCATCGAGCACCACGATCTGCGCAACGATCGGCCAGAACGCCGAATGGCGGACGCTGCCGCTGGACTGCGCAACATGCCCTTCCAGTCGTTCGTGCAGTTCCATGGTGGCCTTGAACAGCAGGAACACACCACCAAACAGCATGATCAGGTCACGGCCCGAGAACGTCTTGCCGAAGAGCTCGACCAGCGGCTCGGTCAGGGTGACCATCCACGAGATACTCGCCAGCAGGCCCAGGCGCATGATCAGCGCCAGGCTCAAGCCGATCACCCGCGCGCGGTCGCGCTGATGCGGGGGCAGCTTGTCAGCCAGGATGGCGATGAACACCAGGTTGTCGATACCCAGCACCAGCTCGAGGACGATAAGCGTCAACAGGCCTAGCCAGGCCGTGGGGTCGGCAAGCCATTCCATTAGCGGGTACTCACAAGGGATGTGTTACGGGAGGGGGTGCAAGATGGCCGGGACGACCAGGAACTGGGGGGCTCCGAGAAGGTGTTCATAGATACCTGAATGGGAAATTGGGATGGAGATCCTACAATTACAGTCGTATTTTCTGACAGCGGGAAACTATTACAAAACCTGTAACAGGTGTCTCCGAGGCAAACCGCAGGGGACTTTGGTTCAATACGCAGGCCGGGTGGGCGCGCACCATCAGCGCACCTCAACTCTGGAATCCTGCTCATGAGCCTGTCCTTGTCCATGGCTGCCTTTGCCCTGGCAGCCTCGATTTCACCCGGCCCCGTCAATATCGTAGCCCTGGCCAGCGGCGCCCGCCACGGCCTGCGGGCGAGCCTTGGCCATGTCGCAGGTGCGACGCTGGGTTTCTGTTTGCTACTGCTGCTGTGCGGTTTGGGTGTGCACCAGCTGTTGCTGCGCTGGCCAGCGCTGGGCCAGTTGCTGTTGTGGGGCGGTGTGTTGTTCCTGCTGTACATGGCTTGGCAACTGGCCCGCGACAACGGCGAACTGGCGGCTGAACAACAGCTGCAGGCACCCTCAGCCTGGCAAGGCGCGGCCATGCAGTGGCTGAGCCCGAAGGCGTGGCTGGCGGCTGTTGCCGGCGTGGGCGCCTATACCGGCGGAGATCAGCCACTGCTGTGGCTGTTCAGCGCAATCTACGCGCCGATCTGCTTTGGCTCGATCGCCAGCTGGGCGTGGGCCGGCAGTGTGATCAGCCACTACCTGGACAAGCCGAAGCGCTTGCGCTTGTTCAATCGCCTGCTGGCGGCATTACTCGTGGCCAGCGCTGTGGTGCTGCTGCGCGCCTGAGGCGTTACGGTAGTGCCCGGGGGTTGCCGCCAGGTGCCGCTTGAACGCGCGCTGCAAATGCGCCTGATCAGCAAAGCCTGCGTCCACCGCCACCTCGGCGATGGGCCGGCCCAGGCGCAGTTGGCTGCGCGCATATTGCACGCGCTGGTCCAGCAGATAACCATGCGGGGTCAACCCAAAGCGCTGGCGGAAGGCGCGAATCAGGTAGGCCCGCGACAATCCGGCAGCGGCGCAGATATCGGCGAGGGTCAACGGGTCCTGCCGGTGCGTGCGGATGAACGCTGCGCCAGCGTCCAATTGCGCATGCTCATCATTGGGCGTCGCTGCCTCAGGCTGCAGATAGCCGGGCAAGTCCCGAAAAAATGCAGCCAGCAAGCCTTCGCGCTCGGCCGTCGCTTTATCGAACAAGTCAGCGAATAACTCCAGCACACGGCTGTACAGTGCCGGAGAATGGCTCAAGGTTACCTCTGGCAACTGCACGCCTTGCGCACTCAGCCACGGCATATCGACAAACAGCATCAGGTACGACCACGCCTCGCCAGCGACCGGGTTGCAACTGTGCACCACGCTCGGTTTGATCAACACCGTGCTGCCCGCAGTCACCTCATGACTGACCGCTCCGGTCATGTAGCTGCTGCGCCCACCCGTAATCACTCCAAGCGAGAAGCTCTCATGGGAGTGTGCCGCGTAACACACCTGGCGGCCGTCACCCACGCGGCGCGCTTCAACAAAAGGCAATGCCGGATCGCGCCAGAACCGTGAGACCTCGATCATCGCCCCGCCCCCTTACTCGCCGCCCTGCACGACCACCAGCAACTGCGCCTGCTGCGGGCCAATCGAGCGCAGCCGGTGGGGAGTCTGGGCGTTGAAATGCAAGGCATCGCCCTGCCCCAGGAGCACACGCTCGGTCATGAAATCGACCTCAACCTGGCCACTATGGACGAACAGAAACTCTTCGCCCTGGTGCTCCTTGAAGGTCGGATCGATGAACTCAATTTCAATCGGATAGACATGAATTTCGGTATTCCCAAGAAACGCTGCTGCTTATGACACTTTGTGTCACATAGGCTATCTAGTGTCATAGATTGCGTCGTCGAGCTCGGACCACACCACACAGCCGAGCACAGAACGCTGACCTTCATCATTCGCCGCAGAGGATAGTCGCCCATGGCCACAACCCTGTCACACAGCAAACAGCAACTGGTGCGCCAGGCGCTGACCCAGATGCAAAGTTCGCTCGCCGATAATACGTGGACCGTGCGCGAAAAGCTGGCACTGACCTGCCGAATTCTGTTCGACCACGGCCATGACTACGGCCTGGCTGGGCAAATCAGTCTCTCGCACCACGGCCAGCTGTCGACCGGTGCCAGCGTCGAGCAAGCCTGCCTTGTTTGCGGGGCCTTGCACCATGACTACACAATCCACGGCATCATCGGCTACACCGTTACCCCGTTCAGCCATGCCGGCGACAGCTTGACCTGCCCGCACTCGGCCAGTGCATCGAGCGCCTGATCGACAGTGGCGTCAACGTGATCGCGCCGCTGGGCAGCACCGGTGAAGGCGCCTACCTGAGCGACAGTGAATGGCAACAGGTCGCCGAGTACAGCCTGGCCGGCATTGCCAAGCGCGTGCCGAGCATCGTCATTGTCTCTGACCTGACCACTACCGGGGTGGTCCGCCGTGCCCGTTTTTGCCCAGAAACTGCAGGAACTGTTGGCGCAACTGCGCTGAGCGGTTTGAGCGGGTAGCCACACCCTGCACACGCGCCTGCCTGAACCTCAACAGAGGTCAGCCAGGCGTTGTTGATTCAGCGCACCAGCAAACAGCCAGTCATCAGCACTCGATGCCGACGATCCACTGGGTTTTCGCAGCGTTGCTCTTGTCCAGATCCGGTCGACGCGCCACGGGCTGGGTGCAGCCACGTGTTTCGATGTACGGCTGTGCGACAGCTGCCGCCTCGGCGATGGTCAGCGGTTTGCCGTCATCGCGCTGGACGCTGATGAAGTATGGCTGGTTGAACGGGATGATGTAGCTGTCGAGGGTATAACGCGCGCCGTTCGCTTCAAGGTTGGCGTGGTTCTCATCGACCTTGGTCAGTCGGCTGGTGTCGAGGTGGTCATTGCCGGCGCAGCCCGCCAGCCCGGCCAACAGTGCGGCGCCGAGACACAGAGAAATCTTCTTCATTACAGCTCCTGAGTAAATATGTGCCCGGCTGTGACCGCGTTTAACCGTTTAAGTGCCCGCACCCGCTCACGGCATCACCGGTGGCGTGTACTGCAAGGTCGAGCCGAGTGCCCACAGCAGCACTAGCACCAACGGCGCATGCACCAGCAGCTGCACGAACGAGAAGCCGATCAGGTCCCGCGCCTTGAGCCCAAGCACCCCAAGCAGCGGCAGCATGTAGAACGGGTTGATCAGGTTGGGCAAGGCTTCGGCCGCGTTGTAGATCTGTACCGCCCAGCCGAGGTGATACTGCAGGTCGTTGGCCACCAGCATCACGTACGGCGCTTCAATGATCCACTTGCCGCCACCCGAGGGGATGAAGAAGCCCAGCACCGCCGAGTACACGCCCATCAGCAAGGCATAGGTGTCGTGCGTGGCGATCTGCACGAAGAAGGTCGAGATATGGTGAGCCAGAGTCTGCTCATCGATGCCCTTGACCTGAGTCAGCACCGCGGCGATCGAGCCATACAGGGGAAACTGGATCAGCACCCCGGTGGTGGTCGGCACTGCGCGGGTCACGGCATCGAGAAAGCTGCGCGGCCGCCAGTGCAGCAGAGCGCCGAGCATGATGAACAGGAAGTTGTAGGTGTTGAGCCCGGAAATCGCGGTAATCGCCGGTTTGCTGGCGAACTCCTGGTACAGCCAGCCTGCAGCCAATGCCACCAGCAACAAGGTCAGCACCGGGCTGTGTTCCAGCCATTCGCCGGGACGGGTACGCTGCGCCGGCGGCGGCGCGGTGAAGCTGGGGTCGATACCGCATTGCTCGGCAGTACGCGCGCTGCTGGCGCCGGGTGCTGTGGCATAGGCCACGATCAGCGAGACGATCACCAGCGCCGCCAGCAGGACGCCGGACTGCCAGAGGAAGATGGTCTCGGTGAAGGGAATCACGCCGGTAATCGACAGGATCGACGGTGGCAGGCTGGCCGGGTTGGCCTGCAGCTGCGCCGCCGACGACGACAAGCCCAGCGCCCATACCGCGCCCAAGCCAAGGTAGGCCGCTGCGCCTGCAGCGCGATAGTCCATTTTCAGGTCGGTGCGGCGGGCCAATGCCCTTACCAGTAAGCCGCCGAACACCAGCGACAGGCCCCAGTTGAGCAACGAAGCCACCATCGAGATCAGCGCCACCCAGCAGACTGCAGAACGGCCGTTTTTCGGGATCCGTGCCAGCCGATCGATCAGCCGTGCCGCCGGCGGTGAGCTGGCGACCACATAACCGCCGATGACCACAAAGGCCATCTGCATGGTGAACGGGATCAGGCTCCAGAAACCATCGCCAAAGGCCTTGGCAGTGTCGGTCGGCTTGGCGCCCATGGCCATTGCGGCCACGCACACCAGCACCACCGCCAAGGCGGCAAATACCCACGAGTCGGGGAACCAACGCTCGGCCCAGTTGGAGCAGCGCAGAGCGAACCGGGCGGAGCGGCTATCCTGAATTTCAGCGGCCACGGTAGTTTTCCTTTTATTGGTCTTGTCAGGGGATTTCAAGGCACACGCAAAAAACCTGCAGTAACGGGCCTGCTCGGCAAAGGGGGTCAGCCTTTGCAGAGCAAGCCCACCACTACAGGGGGGCTGGGGTAAACCAGTGGCGATCAGAAGGTCATTTCTTGCACATCATCGGCAACGATCAGCTTGCCGGCGGTTTTGGCGATCACTTCTTCGACAGTCACGCCCGGCGCGGTTTCGCGCAGGATGAACGCCCCGTTTTCGATTTCCAGATAGGCCAGGTCGGTCAGCACCTTGCGAATGCAGCCAGCACCGGTCAACGGCAGGCTGCAGCGCGACAGCAGCTTGGACTCGCCGTCCTTGGATGCATGGGTCATGGTGACGATGATGTTGTCGGCGCCTGCGACCAGGTCCATGGCGCCGCCCATGCCTTTGACCAGCTTGCCGGGGATCATCCACGAGGCAATGTTGCCTTCCACATCCACTTCAAAGGCGCCGAGTACGGTCAGGTCGACATGGCCGCCGCGGATCATCGCGAACGATTGTGCCGAATCGAAAATCGAAGCGCCGCGGCGGGCGGTGACGGTTTGTTTGCCGGCGTTGATCATGTCGGCATCGATAGTGCTCTCGGTGGGAAACTCGCCCATGCCGAGCAGACCGTTTTCCGATTGCAGCATCACGTCCATGTCGGCGGGGACATAGTTGGCCACCAGGGTCGGGATACCGATGCCGAGGTTGACGTAGAAGCCGTCCTGCAGTTCACGGGCGACGCGTTGGGCCATCTGTTCGCGGGTCAGTGCCATGGTCTGGATCTCTTTGTTGTTCTATGGGCGGCGTTCAGGCCTTGACGGTGCGCTTTTCGATGCGCTTCTCGAAGGTACCGACGATCACACGATCGACGAAGATCCCTGGGGTATGGATCTCGCTTGGCAGCAACACGCCGGGTTCGACGATCTCCTCGACCTCGACCACGGTGATCTTGCCGGCGGTTGCGGCCAGCGGGTTGAAGTTCTGCGCCGTGTTGCGATACACCACGTTGCCGTAGTGGTCGGCCTTCCAGCCTTTGACGATGGCGAAATCGCCGGTGATGGCTTCTTCGAGGATGTACTTGCGGCCATTGAACTCACGCACCTCCTTGCCTTCGGCAACCGGGGTGCCGTAGCCGGTGGCGGTGAAGAACGCCGGTATGCCAGCGCCGCCCGCGCGCATTTTTTCTGCCAGAGTGCCTTGGGGGGTCAGTACCACTTCAAGTTCGCCGCTGAGCAACTGACGCTCGAACTCGGCGTTTTCGCCGACATAGGACGCGATCATCTTGGCGATCTGCCGTTCTTCGAGGAGGATGCCCAGGCCGAACCCATCGACGCCGCAGTTGTTCGAGACCACGGTCAGGCCCTTGACCCCGCTGCGCTTGATCTGGGCGATGAGATTTTCCGGGATGCCGCAGAGGCCGAAGCCGCCGGCCAGTACGGTCATGTTGTCGGTCAGGCCTGCCAGGGCCTCTTCGTAGGTTGCAACGCGCTTGTCCAGTCCGGCCATGCTGATTCGCCTTTATAGTTGTTTGTGCGTGCAGCCATCTTCACCGCTGCCGACTGATTTGTTAATTTTGTTTTAGTCATCGATTGATAATTTTTCTAAAACAAAAGGCCCACCCCCGCATGAACGTCAAGCAGTTGCGTGCCTTTGTCACCGTAGCCAAGTACCTGAGCTTTGCCCAGGCGGGCGAGCATCTGCATGTGTCGCAGCCGGCCTTGAGCCTGACCATCAAGGCGTTGGAGGACAACCTCGGCGGCGCCCTGCTCGCCCGCACCACCCGCAGCGTCAGCCTGACCCCCGAAGGCGAGGTGCTGCTGCCGTTGGCGCGGCGGCTGCTGGCCGACTGGGACGACACCGAAGAGATGCTGCGCCAGCGCTTTACCTTGCAACTGGGGCGGGTCTCGGTGGCGGCGATGCCGGCCTTTGCCGGCAACCTGCTGCCGCAGGCATTGAAGGTGTTTCGCCAGCGTTATCCGCGGGTCAACGTCACCGTGCATGACGTGATCAATGAACAGGTGCAGGAACTGGTGCGCCATCGCCGCGTCGAACTAGGCATTGGTTTCGAGCCGGACAACCTCGACGGCCTGCGCTTTGTGCCGCTGTACATGGACCGCTTCGTGGCGGTGGTGCCAGCAGACTCACCGCTGGCGCTGCAGCATGAGGTGAGCTGGCAGGCATTGCTGGCCGAAGATTTCATCGCCCTGCAACGACCGTCTGCGGTGCGCCTGCTGCTGGAACAAAACGTCGCCGCCGGCCACGGCAAGTTGACCGTGGCATTCGAAAGCCATCAGTTGACCACCATCGGCCGCATGGTCGCCAATGGCCTTGGCGTCAGCGCTGTGCCGGCCCTGTGCATCAAGCAGATGCAGGAGCTTGGCGCCCGCTGCGTCGCCTTGGTTGAACCCAGCGTCGAGCGGCGTATTGGCGTTATTTCGCTGAGTGAACACAAGCTTTCAACCGCAGCCGAGGCGCTGCTGGATGTAGTCATTGCCCACACCCCGCCACAGGAGTTGACATGCGCACAGTAGAACTTGCAGACCGCCGCGTTGCCGCCATAGGCCAAGGCACTTGGTACATGGGCGAAGACCCGGCGCGCAAGGCCGCCGAGGTGGCGGCCTTGCAGCAAGGCATCGAGCTTGGCATGAGCCTGATCGACACCGCCGAGATGTATGCCGAAGGTGGCGCCGAGGAAGTGGTCGGCGCCGCCATGGCTGGTCGCCGTGACCAGGTGTTTCTGGTCAGCAAGGTCTACCCGCACAACGCTAGCCAGCGCGGCGTGCCGCAAGCCTGCGAGCGCAGCCTGCGCCGGCTGGGCACCGATTGCATTGACCTGTACCTGCTGCACTGGCGTGGCCAGTATCCGCTGGAAGAAACCGTCGAAGCCTTCGAGCGTTTGCGCGAACAAGGCAAGATTCGTCGCTGGGGTGTTTCCAACTTCGATCTGGACGACATGATCGAGCTTGATAACGCGGCCTGTGCAGCCAACCAGGTGCTGTACAACCCGGCCCAACGCGGCATCGAGTTCGACCTGTTGCCCTGGAGCCAGGCGCAGCAGATGCCGATCATGGCCTACTGCCCGCTGGCCCAGGCAGGTCAGCTACTGCAGCATCCGCTGATAGCCGAAATCGCCGAGCGCCATAACGCCACCCCAGCGCAGGTCAGCCTGGCCTGGGTTACCCGCCATGCGGGAGTGATTGCCATCCCCAAGGCCGTCGACCCAAGGCATGTGCAGCTCAATGCCGCGGCAGGCGAGCTGTGCTTGAGCGCTGCCGACCTGCAAGCGATTGATCAGGCCTTTGCCCCGCCTACGCGCAAGCAGCACCTGGCGATGGTCTAGGCGGGCCTCAGTGAAAGTCGCGGCTGCGCACGTCCAGCCCTTGCAATAGCGGGCTGACGTCTTCCAGGCGCCGGGCAATCAAGTGCCTGACGCCCTTCTCGTGTTCCAGTCGGCCACTGACCTTGAGCAACTGGGCGCCAACCAGCGCCCGCCGCTGACGCTCGGCCAGGTCGCGCCAGACCACAACGTTGACCATGCCCGCCTCGTCTTCCAGGGTGACAAACGTCACCCCGCTGGCCGTGCCAGGACGCTGCCGGCCAACCACCAGACCGGTCACAGCAATTGCATCGCCATGCTCGACGCTGTCCAGCTCCGCCGAACTGCGACAACCCAGCGCGCGCAGACGGGGGCGCAACAGACTCAACGGGTGCGGCCCAAGGGTGGTGCCAAGGGTGGCGTAATCGGCTACCAGGTCCTGCGCCACGGTTGGCCTTGGCAACGCCACGGCCTGCTCGCCTGCGCTGCCGATATCGGCGAACAAGGGCAGTTGCGCCTGCACGGCAGCCACCTGCCAGCGGGCCTGATGACGATCGCTGGCCAACCCGCGCAACGCCCCGGCATCTGCCAGGCGCGCGCGGGCACGGCTGTCGAGTTCGGCGCGCAGGCACAGGTCTTCGACATCGCGCCAAGGTCGTTGCTGCCTGGCCTGTGCCAGGCGCAAGGCATCGGCTTGGGTAAACCCGCGGATCTGGCGCAAGCCCAGGCGGATCGCCAAGGCGCCGCCGGCCAACGGCTCAAGGGTGCAGTCCCACTCGCTGTAAAAGACGTCCACCGGGCGCACTTCGATCCCTTGGCGCCTGGCGTCCTGGAGCAACTGGTCAGGGCTGTAGAAGCCCATTGGCCAGCTGTTGACCAAGGCACAGGTGAAGATCGCCGGCTCGTGGCACTTGAGCCAGCTGCTGGCGTAACACAACAAGGCAAAGCTGGCAGCGTGCGACTCAGGGAAGCCATAACTGCCAAAGCCCTTGATCTGCTCGAAGATGCGCTCGGCAAAGGCCAGCTCGTAGCCGTTACGCAGCATGCCCTCGAGCAAGCGCACGCGATGCGGTTCAAGGCCGCCGTGCCGCTTCCAGGCGGCCATGCTGCGGCGCAACTGATCGGCTTCGCCAGGGCTGTAGTCGGCGGCAACCATCGCTAACTCCATGACCTGTTCCTGGAACAACGGCACACCCAGCGTGCGTTTGAACACGGCCTCGAGCGCTGGCGACGGATACGTCACCTCTTCCTGCTTTAGCCGCCGGCGCAGATACGGGTGGACCATGTCGCCCTGAATCGGGCCCGGGCGGACGATCGCCACTTCGATTACCAGGTCATAAAACGTCTTGGGTTTGAGCCGCGGCAGCATGGCCATCTGCGCGCGTGATTCGATCTGAAACACACCGATGGTCTCGGCGCGGCTGATCATGGCGTAGGTCGCAGGGTCTTCGCTGGGAATGGTAGCCAGGGTCAAATGGCGCCCACGGTGCTGCGCGAGCAGATCGAAACAACGGCGAAGCGCGCTGAGCATCCCCAGCGCCAGCACGTCGACCTTGAGCAGGCCGACCATATCGAGGTCGTCCTTGTCCCACTGGATCACCGTGCGCTCGGCCATCGCCGCGTTTTCCACCGGCACCAGCTGGTCCAGCGGTTGCTCGGAAATGACAAAGCCCCCAGGGTGCTGCGACAGGTGCCGGGGGAAACCGATCAGGTCGCCGGCCAGCACCAGAATCCGCCGCAACGACGGGCTTTGCGCCTCGAAGCCCGCCTCGGCCAGGCGCTGCGCATCGGGGATGCGATCCGTCCAGCGGCCGCAGCACTTGGCCAGCGCATCGACCTGATCGGCCGGCAGCCCGAGCACCCGCGCCACATCGCGCACCGCGCCAGCCGCGTGATAGGTACTGACCACGGCGGTCAGTGCCGCACGGTGGCGACCATAGCGGCGGAACACGTACTGAATGACCTCTTCGCGGCGGTTGTGCTCGAAGTCCACATCAATGTCGGGTGGCTCGTTGCGCTCGCGTGAGAGAAACCGTTCGAACAGCAGATGATGCTGCATCGGATCAAGCTCGGTGATGCCGAGCACAAAACACGCCACCGAGTTGGCCGCCGAACCGCGGCCCTGACAGAGAATGCCTTGCTTGCGGGCGAAATCGACGATGTCGTGCACGGTGAGAAAGTAGCTCTCGTAGTGCAGCTCTTCGATCAGCGCCAGCTCCTTGTCGAGGACCTGGCGCACCTCGGCACTGGCGCCGTCCGGCCAACGCCGGGGCAGGCCCTGTTCACACAGGTGGCGCAGCCAACTGGCCGGGGTTTGCCCTGGCGGCACTACTTCGCGTGGGTACTGGTATTTCAGTTCACTCAGGTCGAAGTGACAGCGCTCGGCGATCAACTGGCTTTGTTCGAGCAAGTCTGCAGGGTACAGCTCGTTGAGCTGAGCCAGGCTGCGCAGGTGGCGTTCGCCGTTGGCGAACAGGTAACGCCCGGCGCTGGTAATCGTGCAGTGATGGCGCACGGCGGTCATGCAATCCTGCAGGGCGCGCCGTCCACGGCTGTGCATGTGCACATCACCACAGGCCACAGCGCGAATGTCTAACTGGGCAGCCAGCGTGCGCAAACGAGCCAGGCGCGTAGTGTCGTCAGCGCCACGATGCAGGTGCACGGCCAGGTACAGCCGTTCGCCAAACAGCTCACGCAGCCACTGAGCGGCGTGCGCATCGTCAGCCGCATCCGGTATCCATAGCGCCAGCAAGCCCTCGCAATTGGCCTCAAGGTCCGCAGCAAACAACTGATACTCACCTTTGCCCACCCGCCGCCGGGCGCGGGTGATCAAGCCACACAGGCTCTGATAGCCGCGCAGATTCTCGACCAGCAAAACCAGTTTCGGCCCGTCCTGCAAGCGTACTTCGCTGCCGACGATCAGCCGCAGTTGGTGCGCTTTGGCGGCTTGCCAGCCGCGTACGATACCGGCCAGGGTGCACTCATCGGTGATCGCCAGCGCCGTATAGCCTTGCTCGCGGGCACGTTTGAACAACTCGTCGGCACTGGAAGCGCCACGCTGGAAGCTGAAGTTCGACAGGCAATGCAGCTCGGCATAGCCGCCGGCGCTCATGCGAACCACCCCTGCAACCACAGCGGACCAGGCTCGGCGAGGTCTTGATAGGCCCAGCCGCGCAAGCCTTCACGGGTTTCGATGCGGTAGTAGTCACGGCGCACATCGCCGCCATCCCACCAGCCCGATTCGATCCGTTCGGCTCGCCCCAACAGCTGCACATCGGCCTCGCTCAAGCGCAAAGGGGCCGCCAACAACCAACCCGGGCGGCTATCTACAGCAGCCTGCAGCGGCCCGGACGCACCTTGGCTGGCAAGTTGCCAAGCGCACTCGGGGCGATGATCGGCTTCGGCACGCAGGCCCTGCACCGCTTCATCACCCAGCCGCGCGCGCAGCCGTTCGCGCAGTTGCTCCCACGGCTGCGCCTGTTGCGCGCGCGGGTCGAACAGCGCTTGATGCTGCGGCACAAAGGCCGGCAGGTCTGCTGCCAGCAAACGCAGGTTGCGCACCGGCGCAGTGATGCGCAGCGGCTCGAGGCGCCCGCGGGCCAGCTCGAACAGCAGGGTCGCATCACGTTCGGCGGCCAACAACCCGACCTTGAGCACGGTGTCCGGGCCCTCAACATGCTCAAGGTGCAGCTCGAAGCGCTGCACGCCACAGTCGCGCCCGGCCAGAAACGCCGCCAGGTCGTTGATCATCCGCCGCAACGGGAACAGCAAGGCCTGATGCGATTCAACGTCGAAGTTGAGCTCTAGACGCGTCTCGAAGCGGTCCGGCGGCAGGTAGAACTCAAGACCCAGACTGCGCAGCCCCAGCAGTTGATCCAGATGCAGCTGCACCCCGGCGGCAAAGCGCCGGGCCAGCGCATCACGCGGCAGGCCAAGCACCTCACCGAGCTGACGCAGGCCCATCCGCATAAAGGCCTCGCTCGCCTCGGTGGGCAGCCCGACCTTGCTGATCGGCAACTTGGCCAGGGCCGCGCGGGTGTCGTCGGCGTCGCTCAGGGCAAGGCCGTCATGACAGTTGGCAAGCATGCGAGCAGCCACCGGGTTGCTCGCCAGCACAATGCGTTGGCGCAGCCCCAGAGCATCCAGCTCTTCGCGCAGGCGCGCCTGGAGCACAGGCCATGGCCCGAACAACTGCAGGCTGGAACCGACCTCGAGCAGCAAGGCCCGCGGATAATGCAGGCTTACCTGCGCGCTGTAGCGGTAGGCCCAGGCAGCCAGCAACTGCTGAACCTGCTCGACCTGGGCCGGGTCGGCTTCAACGCAGGTGAAACCATCGGCCAATGCGCGGGCGGCCGTCAGCGTCTGCCCAGCGCACAAGCCGAGCCTGGCAGCAGCCGGGTTGACTGCTTGCAGCACCCGGCGCTGAGTCGGCCCGCCGATCAATACCAGCGGCGTATCCGGGTCATCGCGTTCACGCAGGACGCTGTCGAGCGTCAGCTGCGGCAATAAAATGCAGGCCCACAACATGCTGCATCAACCCTGCCCGCGACTGGCAATGGGCACAGCAGGCGGCATGCCGCCGCGGCACTTTAGCACCCGCCATTGTGCGGGCCGGGTATCAACAGCAATACGCAGCGCCGCCGGTGACGGGTTGTGCGCCGCGTGCTGCGGGCGGCAGGCAAACGCCAGCGCCTGGCCGGTTTCGGCAGCCACCTGCAAGCGGCGCAAGGCGCGATCATCGGCCCGTTCAGGCCAGCACAGCACCGCTGCACAACTGCCCGAGCGCAAGCACTGCTCGGCAGCCCACAAGGCATCGGTAGGCGCAGCCTCGACCTGGGTCAGCCAGCGCAGATCAACCCCGGCTGCCTGCCACGCCGGCGCAAAAGGGATAAACGGCGGTGCAATCAGCACCACCCGCCCGGACTCTGCGGTGAGCCGGGCCAGGCTCGGCCATAACAATTGCAATTCACCACAGCCTGGACTGGCCAACAGCAGCTCACTCAGCGCAGCGGCAGGCCAACCGCCGTCGGGCAGGCGCTCATCGAGCTGGGCATGGCCGGTTGGCTGCAGGCCGAGCGGGCGCGCCTGGGTTTGCCGGCCACGCCAAATTCGGCGCTGGTCGAGCAGGCCGTCCAGATCGACCACGGCGCCCATCAGTCGCGCCTCAGCAGGCCGCAGAAGACCCCTTCGATACAGAAGTCGCGCTCAGGGCCAACCTCGATCGGCGCATAGGCCGGGTTGCGCGGCAGCAAACGAAAGCCGCCGGGGATGCGCTGCAGACGCTTGATAGTGACCTCGCCATCCAGCCGGGCGACCACGATCTGGCCGTCGTCGGCTTCGCCTTGCTGGCGGATGCCGACCAGGTCACCGTCAAATATGCCGTCGTCGATCATCGACTCGCCGCGCACCTTGAGCAGGTAGTCGGGCGTGCGCCGGAACAGGCTTGGGTCGAGCAGCAACTGCTCGTGGATATCCAGGTCAGGCCCGATCGGCGCACCAGCAGCGACTTGGCCAAGGACCGGCAGCTCGAGGATTTCTGGCCGGCGCAAAGGCTCGGCCAGGCGGATACCGCGGGCCTGATTGGGCGTGACGTCGATGTAGCCGCCCTGGCACAGCGCACTGATGTGCTTGCGGGCAACGCTACGCGAGGCAAAACCAAAGCGCTCGGCGATATCGGCGAGGCTCGGAGGCTGGCTGTGATCGGTAATGCGCTCGCGGATAAAAGCCAGAATCGCGCGGCGTTTGGGGGTCATATTGTCCATGGAGCACATTTGTACTCTTTTCTGCTAAAACTGAACAGCCCCCTTCGTCGTGCGCATTGGTTATGATTCCCCGCACGATGTTCAAGCTTATGGATAACCGATGCTGACCGCCCTGCTGTTTGACCTCGATGGCACCCTGACCGATACCGACACGCTGCACCTGCAAGCCTTCCGCCAACTGCTGCACGAGCAGGACGGCCGCGAGCTGACTCAGGCCCAGTTCGATGAACAGATCAGCGGTCAGGCCAACGGTGAGCTATTCGCCAGGCTGTTCCCAGATCAGAGCCCGGCGCAGCGCCAGGCGCTGGCGGAGCGCAAGGAAGCGCTGTTTCGCGAGCTCGCCCCTGAACTGCAACCGTTGCCTGGGTTACTGCGTTTGCTCGATTACGCCCAGGCAGAGGCCATCGGCATGTGTGTGGTGACCAATGCGCCGCGCTTGAATGCCGAACACATGCTTGGCGCAATGGGCCTGACCCAGCGTTTCACGCAGGTGCTGGTAGCCGACGAACTGGCGCGGGCCAAGCCCGATCCGCTGCCCTACCTGACCGGCCTGGAGCGGCTGCAGGCGAATGCCGAGCATGCGCTGGCGTTTGAAGACTCACTGCCCGGCGTAACCGCTGCCAGCGCTGCCGGGATCTTCACCGTGGCCATAGCCACCACCCAGACGGCCGAACGCTTGCAGCAAGCCGGCGCGCAACTGGTTATCGATGATTTCAACGACCCGCGCTTGTGGCACCTGATCGAACAGATGCGCGGCTGACAGCAACCGCTACAGGCTGACGCCAAGGACTTCACGCAGCGACTCGCTGCGCTGATCGTCAGCGTCGCTGACCAACGCGAAGTTGTAGGCGCCATGCGACCAGTAGCGCGCTTCCAGCTGGCCATCGGTGCGTTGACCGGTCGGCATCTTGGCAAAGTGCTCGCCGGGCAGGCGCATGAACAGGCTGACCCGCTCGCCCTGCTTGTCTTCGAACACCACCAGCGCCGCCGGCCCTTGCTCGTTGCTCAGCAGGCGCGCACCCACTGGCTGAAAGCCCAAGCCGGCCAGGTCGGGCAATTGGCCGACCCGATTGAAATGGCTGCCCAGCCAGGCGCGCAGCTGGCCAGGGTCGCTGGCCTGAATATCCAAAGCGCTGCTGCCGACAAACAACCGATGGGCCTGCAGCGCATCGGCCATGGGCAATTCGATTGATGCCATGCTCATTTGCCGCGCCTGCCAGCCGCCCATGCCGCCGACGCCCAGGCTCAACAGCAACGCCGCAGCCGTCGCCAGCCGGCGTACATGCCGTTGACGCAGACGCCGTTGCAACTGGCCAAGCTCCAGCTGCGGGCCAGGGGCCAGTTCGCCAAAGCCGGCCAGAGCCGCGCGCAGGCGCCGGGCGTCGTTGCGCCAGGCCTCGATACGCGCAGCCTCCTGCGGATTGGCGGCCAGCCACGCGTGGACTTCAGCGCGGCGCACAGGGTCGAGGCGCTCGTCGATATAGGCGTGCAACTCGTGCTCGGTGGGGGTCAGGCGTGTCATTTCAATCTCCGCAAGGCCGGGGACGCTGGGCTGCCCTCGGTCAGTTGGCGCAATGCTGCACGGGCCCGCGACAAACGCGACATCACCGTGCCGATAGGGATAGCCAAGGCCTCGGCGGCCTCCTTGTAACTCAAGCCCTCGACGCTGACCAGCAACAGCAGCGCGCGCTGCTCGGCCGACAACTGGGCAAATGCCTGCAAGTCGGCCTGGGCGAAGATGATGTCTTCGGTATTGTCGCCGATCGGCTCGCTGATCTCCTGGCCGCCGCTGAACCAGGCCAGCCAGCGCCGGTGCAGCCGGTCGCGGCGCTTGCTGTCGAGAAACAGCCGATAGAGGATGCTGAACAGCCACGCCCGCAGCGCCTCGGCCTCGCGCTGCTGGCCACTACGGCTCAAGGCGCGTTCGATGGTGGCCTGGACCAGGTCGTCGGCACTGCCCGGCTCGCGCGTCAGCCACACGGCAAAGCGGCGCAGGCGCTGCAGCAGTTCGCGCCATTGCGAGTCGTCGAGATCGTGCATGCTGTGATTCCGGCCCATGGGCAGTCAGTGTAAGGGGCAGACGCAGCGCCACGAAATTTATTCCCGGGCGGCTGGAATAAGTTGCACCGCGCCCCGTCGTACTCGCATCTTCACTGATCCGGATGTTGCCTATGAACACCCCCGTGCACGGCCCCGCCAAGCTTTGGCGGCTGACGGCCATTGCCGCCGGCCTGCTCGTCGCCGGCTGCGCGTTTGCCTACACCGCTGGCTGGATCGGCGGCCCCAAACTCAGCCCGCAACGCATCATCGACACCTTCGAAGCCCAGGCCGGGCACCACCCCGGGTATCGCAAGAACCACGCCAAAGGCCTTTGCGTCACCGGCTACTTCGAGAGCAGCGGGCTGGCCGCGCCGTTGTCCAGCGCGCGGGTCTTCGAGCAGGCGCGGGTGCCAGTGATCGGCCGCTTCGCCATTGGCGGCGCCAACCCGGCCACGCCTGACACCGGTGTGCCCGTGCGAAGCATGGCGTTGCAATTTGCCACCGACGACGGCCAGCTCTGGCGCACCGGCATGAACAACCCGCCGGTACTGGCAATCGGCACCCCAGAGGCGTTCTACCAACAGGTGCTGGCCATGACCCCGGATCCTGCCACCGGCAAGCCGGACCCGGCGCGTATGCAGGCGTTTTTTGCCGAGCACCCGGAAAGTGCGGCGTTTCGCCAATGGGCGGCCTCATACAAGCCCAGCGACAGCTTCGCCAGCACCCAATACCACAGCATCAACGCCTTCCGCCTGATCGACCGCCAGGGCAAAGAGCAGCCGGTGCGCTGGCAGGTCGAGCCGCAAACACCCTATAGCGCCCTCCCCGCACAGGTCAGCGACACGCTGTTCTTGCAGCACGACCTCGCCCAACGGCTGAGCCAGGGCCCACTGCGCTGGACCTTGCGCCTGGTGCTGGCCGAGCCGGGCGACCCGCTGGAAGACCCGTCCAAACCGTGGCCGGCGCAACGGCGCAGCATCGATGCCGGCACGCTGGTGATCAATGCCGTCGATGCCCCCGAGCAAGGCGCCTGCCGTGACCTCAACTTCGACCCGCTGATTCTGCCGAGCGGCATTCAGGCCACTGCCGATCCGATCCTGGCAGCACGCTCGGCGGCCTACTCGGAGTCCTTCAATCGGCGTAGCCGCGAGTCTCTCAACACTGGAGTACGGCCATGAAACCTGCTGCCTTTCACCCCTTCGCGCGGTTGCTGCACTGGCTGATGGCGGTGCTGATCCTGGCCATGCTGTTTATCGGCGTGGGCATGGTCAGCGACCTGTCGACCCGCCATCCGTTGCTGGTGGAACTGCACAAGGCAACCGGCCTGTTGCTGTTGCTGCTGGTGCTGGTGCGCATCGCTGTACGCCTGACAGTTCCCCATCCACCGCTGCCGGCAGACCTGCCCGCGCTGCAGCGGCTAGCCGCCAAGGCCTCGCACATTGCCCTGTATGGCCTGATGCTGAGCATGCCGCTGCTGGGCTGGGCGATGCTCTCGGCCGGTGGTTATCCACGCCCCTTGCAGTTGCCGGCCATTGCCCCGCACGACCTGCAGCTGTATGCGCTGCTGCGAGGCGCACACAGCTGGGCTGGCTATCTGCTGTTTGCCACGGTGCTGGTGCATCTGGGTGCGGCATTGATGCACGCCTGGGTCCGCCGCGATGCTGTGTTCAAAAGCATGTGGCCGGGGCCGCTGCGCGACGGCAAATAAGCTGCAGCAGGCGCTGGCCGTGACTCAAGCCACCACGACCAGCGCCGTTTAGATGCGCAGCGCGTTGCTGACAAGAGTGTGTTTTAATGCGTCGCTTATTATTTTTTACACCACTCATCAGTACAGACAAGGCGGCTAATGGACACGGGGACACGACTCAAACTGGTGCGTGAACGCAACGGCCTCTCGCAACGAGAACTGGCTCGCCGCAGCGGCCTGACCAATTCGACCATCTCGCAGATCGAGCAAAACCGCGTCAGCCCCTCTGTCAGTTCCTTGAAAAAGCTGCTTGAAGGCATCCCCATGTCCCTGGCGGAGTTCTTCAGTTTCGATACCCCGGTGCGCGAAGAGCGCTTTGTCTTCCGCGGCGGCGACCAGCCCGACCTGGGCCGCAACGGCCTGCGCATGCTGCTGGTCGGTGCCAGCGTCGAAGGCCGGCAGATGCGTATGCTGCGTGAGTTGTATGCGCCTGGCGCCGATTCCGGCGAGCCGATCGTGCATGCCGAAGGCGAAGAATGCGGCCTGGTTACCCGCGGCACCATTGAGCTGTGGGTAGACGGCCAGGTCAGCGTGCTCAATGCCGGCGATGGTTACTACATTCCCACTACCCTGGCCCACAGCTTCAAGAACATCGGCCAGGACGAGGCTGAGATCATCAGCGCCAACACCCCGGCCAACTTCTGATCGACAGCATGCGCGCGCCCAGCAGCCGTGAGGTATACCAATGCCTGCGTGATGTTGCGATGGGGGTGGAGCCGTTGCAGGTCTGTGCGCGCCCGCGCCCAGACCTGATCGAAGTCAGCAGCGGCGGCTGGCAACTGAGTTTGATCATCGATCCCGAAGGCCTCGCCCACTGCGCCAGCTGCTGCAACCCGCAAGGTGTCAGCAGCAACGGTGACAGCTGGCAGCGCTACGGCACCAACCCGGTCGAGCTGCTAAGCATCTGGGAGCGCCGACAGATTGAGCTACTGCTAGGCCTGGATAGCTAGCGCAAGGCCTGTTCGACAAAGTCCAACCGGTCCTGACCAAAGAACATCTGCCCCTCGACAAAACAGGTCGGCGCGCCAAATACGCCGCGCGTAACTGCTTCCTCGGTTGCCGCTTTCAATGCCTGTTTGACCTCGACTTGCGCTGCCAGCTCGGCGAACTGCTGTGGATCGAAACCGCCAGCAGCCAACGTCTGCTCCAACACCTGCGCATCGCCCAGTGCGCGTTGCTCTGCCCAAAGTGCGTTGAACAGCAAAGCAAGCAAGGCCTCAAAGCGCTCAGGTGCCTGCAATTGCATGCCCGTCACCCCGCGCATCAACCCCAGGGTATTGAGCGGAAAGCCAGCTGGCAGCCCGAATGCCACGCCATAGCGCTGCGCGAACCGCTGCAGGTCGAGCATCATGTAGCGGCCCTTGGCCGGGACCATGACTGGCGATGCGTTGCCGGTCGCCTGGAACACGCCCCCCAACAGCATCGGCCGATAGACCAGTTGCACAGCATGGCGCGCACATAGCTCGGGCAGTTGCGTCCAGGCCAGATAACTGGCTGGGCTGCCGAGGTCGAAGAAAAACTCCACGGATTTACTCATCGCTCGATCCTTTGCAGGGCAGTTTTACCAGCGTTCGATCCACGGCCGCAGGTCCAGCTCGAAGGTCCAGGCATCCCGGGGCTGGGCATGCAAAAACCAGTAACTGTCGGCAATGTGCGCAGGGTCGAGGATGCCGTCCTGGTCTTTTTGCGCATACCGTTCAGGGAAGTTGTCGCGAATGAACGCGGTGTCGATGGCCCCATCGACCACTGCATGGGCAACATGGATATTACGCGGCCCCAGCTCCCGCGCCATGCTCTGCGCCAGCGCCCGCAGGCCATGCTTGGCGGTGGCGAACGCGGCAAACCCCGCCGCGCCACGGGTGCCGGCGGTGGCGCCGGTAAAGATGATGCTGCCGCGCTCGCGAGTGACCATGCGCCTGGCTACTGCCTGAGCGGTCAGAAAACCAGCAAAGCAAGCCATCTCCCAAATCTTGTAGAACTTGCGCGGGGTTTCATCGAGGATGCTGCACGGCACATTGGCGCCGATATTGAACACGAAAGCTTCGATCGGGCCGATATCGCGCTCGATGGTTTCGATCAGTCTGGCGACGTCCTCCTCGCTGCGCGCATCGGAGCCAAAGCCATGCGCCCGGCCACCCTCGGCATTGATCTCGCCCAGCAACGGCTGCAGCTTGGCCGCGTCGCGACGGGTCACACAGGCGATATAACCCTCGCGGGCAAAGCGCTTGGCAATGGCTCCGCCGGTCGCATCGCCGGCACCAATCACCAGCACCACCTTGTCTTGTTCCGCCACGGCCACCTCCATTGGTGAACGATCATTCAGTAAACGAACGCTATGTTATGATCCGACCACCGTCAAGCCCGGGCGCGGAGATCATCTGGATGCGCTACTCCACTGAACACAAACTGCAGACCCGCGAAAAACTCATCGCCAGCAGCGGCGCACTGGCCAAGCGCGGCGGCTTCGCCAGCACCGGCGTGGCTGATTTGATGAAAGCTATTGGCCTCACCGGCGGCGCGTTCTACAACCACTTCCCGTGCAAGGACGACCTGTTCAGCGAGATCGTTCGCCGTGAGCTGAGCAACAGCCCCCTCGCCCGCCTGGCCGCGCGCGGCGCCGAACGCCAGCGTCTGGCCCGCTGCCTGGAGCAGTACCTGAGCCTGGCCCATCTGCATAACGCCGAACAAGGCTGCCCGCTGCCGCCACTGGCGGTGGAGATCGCCCGCGCCGACCAAACCGTACGCCAGGAGACAGAGCACTGGTTGGTCGTATTGCATGCAGCCTGGAGCGAGACCCTGGATGATCCTGAACTGGCCTGGGCCTTGATCAGCCAATGTGTCGGCGCGGTGGTGGTCGGGCGCATGCTGGCCAGCGAAACCGTGCAAAGCGAACTGCTGCAGGCCAGCCGCAGCCTGGTCGCCAAGGTGCTCGCTTGAGGCCTGCCCTGCTGCTGTGGCTCACCCTGGCCCTGGCCCGACCTGCAGCTGCCGCAGACACCTGCCCGGCGGGCCAGTATCAAGTGTGCTTGATGGGTTGTTTCTGCACCCCCTTCGACCCCGGCCAGGCTGGGCAGATCCTGCAGGACGTCGAACACATGGCCTCAAGCAGCCTGGTCTTCGCCCTGCAACAAGCTCAGGCCGACGCCACCGCACTCGGCACCGAGCCGATCCCGCTGCATATCCGCGTTCAGTTAGACGCCTGGTACGACTTTGCCGTGCTCGACGCCGTGCGCTACCGGGTCGGTGACCAACAGCAGGTCAGCGCCGCCAATGCCCTGCTGCAAAACCCCGATGTGAACGCGGTGACCTTGATCGACACGGTGATCTTTCGCCATGCCAGCGATGCCGAGAACAATGTCGCGCTGTGGGCCCATGAGCTCAAGCATGTACAGCAGTATCAAGAGCTGGGCGTCAGCGAGTTCGCCCGGCGCTACACGCGCAACTACAACGAGCTGGAAGCCCCGGCCTACGCGATCGAGGCCGAGGTGGCGGCTGCCTTGCGTAAAAAACAATCTGGGCAGGCACACTGATTGCGTCAGCCCCGCCTGAAAGGGCTCCGGGCCAGCGCCGATTACCAGTCGTAGCTCAGGCTGGCAATCACGTTGCGCCGGTTGCCGTAAAGCACCGAGTCTTCGTAAAAGCCTGGCTGGAAGTAGTGCTTGTCGAACAGGTTGCCGGCCGTAACCGACCCCCTCATACCGTCCAGCCCGATACCCGCCAGGTCGTAACGCAAGGTGACGTCGGTCAGCAGGTAATGGGGCGTCTTCACGGTGTGCTGCACGTTATATGACGAGCCAACATAGCGCTGTCCAAGCCCCATACCTACGCCTTTGAGCGCACCGTCTGCGATCGTGTAGTCGAGCCAGAGGCTGGCGGTATTGCGCGCAGTCGCCCGCGGCGCGTTGCCCTCGAACCTGTTGTCCTGGGTGATCTCGGCGTCCAGGTAAGCGTAGGACGCCAGCACGTTCAGCTCATGGCTGAGGCTGGCCTTGCCTTCCAGCTCGATGCCACGTGAACGCACTTCGCCGCTCTGCACCGAGAAACCGGGATTGACCGGATCGGTGGTGGAGACATTCGTCTGCACCAGATCAAACGCCGAAACGGTGATGAAAGCGTCATAACCGGGCGGCTGGTACTTAACGCCAATCTCGTACTGGCGGCCTTCAGTCGGCTCGAACAGCGTGCCGTCACGGTAGGCTTCCGGGTTGGGCTGAAACGAAGTGCTGTAGCTGGCATAGGGTGCGATGCCATTGTCGAACAGGTAGGCAAGGCCCACGCGGCCGGTGAATTTGCGGTCACGCTGCACGGTATCGACCTGCTCTGTACCGAAGTACAAGCCCTCCTCCCAGGCGGTGGACCAATCCTGACGGCCACCCAGGGTCAGCGCCCAGCGGTCGAGCTTGATCTGATCCTGCAGGTACAGCCCGACCTGTTGCAAACGGGTTTCGGTAGAGCGCTGCAAAGGGTCGTACCAGATGGCCCCACCACCGTAGACCGGGCGATACAGATCGATCATCTCGACCTCAGGATCGGGGTCGCCGTTACGGCGCGTTTCGCGGGCCTTGTAGTGCGAATAATCCAGACCGGCCAGCAAGATATGCTGCAACGGACCCGTGTCGACCAGCCCCTGCAGATGATTGTCAATGAGGAAGGTATCGCTGTTTTTGGGCCGCAGTTGCAAACCGATGTCCTGGGTACGGCCGTCGGCGTTGAGTACCACATCAGGACCACTGGACAGGTAACCAACATTGGAATGCATGTAGCGCAGGTTTTGCTGCAGCTTCCAGCCATTGTCGAACTGATGCTCGTACTGCACGCCGATGACCGTGTTTTCGCTGTGGTAATAGCTGCCCTTCCAGCCCAGGTCGGTGTCTGAATCAATATGGCCATAGGGGCTTTTGCGCACGGTACCAATCAACGGAAAACTCTGCTCCGAGCCACCCGTACGGCTCTTGCTGTAACTGCCAAGCAGCGTCAGCGTATTGGCATCGTCGGGTTTCCAGGTGAGGGACGGCGCTACATAAGTGCGGTCATCTGGGGCGTGCCTGACCTGGGTGTCGCTCTCGCGCTGTAGCAGGACCAGCCGACCGAACAGGGTGCCGTCGTTATCGAGCTGATCACCGACATCAAGACCCAGCTGGCGCCGGTCGAAGCTGCCGTACTGCACTTCGAGATGACGAATCGGCGTTTCCTGCGGGCGTTTACTGGTCATGTTGACCACCCCGCCCGGCGCCATCTGCCCGAACAGCACCGAAGCGGGACCTTTGACCACATCGACTCGCTCCAGGCCAAAGGTTTCAAAGTTGGTGTCGTACTGGTTGAAGCCGGTGCGCAGGCCATCCTGATACAGACCGAACAGGTTGAAGGCACGAAAACCGCGCAAGAAGATATCCGGGGCGCCTTGCCCGCCTGCGTAGTCCAACGCGCGAATCCCGGGGGTATAGGCCACAGCGGCATTGAAATCCTGTACACCACGCTGGTCCATTTCATCGCGGGTAATCACCGAAATGCTTTGCGGGATTTCATTGATTGGCGTGTCGGTCTTGGTGCCGACCGTGGTGCGTTTGGCCACATAACCCGGCACTGGTCCGTCGCCAATGGTGCTGCTGAAGCGGGTGTCGACGACCTGCGTGGCGTCGAGTTCCAGCGCTGCGTCCGTTTGGAGGATCGGCGCCAGTACGTACACGCCGTTGCCGTGATCAACCGCCCGCAAACCGCTACCGGCCAGTACGCGTAAAAAGCCCGCCTGCAGCGCAAATTCACCTTGCAGGCCGGCACTCTGGCGTCCGTCTACCAGCGCCGGTTCGATGGCGAGATTGATGCCCGAACGTGCGGCAAAGCTCGACAGCACCTGGCCCAGCGGCCCTGGCGAGATGGTGTAGTGCAGGTTGCTGGCGGCAAACAACGAGGGACTGGCGCTAAGGCTCACAGCCAGAGCTGTGACCTGCACGGCGCAGGCAATTGGTGAGCAACGAAATGACAAAGGCATGCAGACTCCGAATCGAAAAGATCTGTGTGCCTGGAGGACACGCGAGCGCTGGCAAAGCGGACAGGCGTTGCAGACTTTTTTTCAGACGGTTCGCGCCTGCAAACTCACCCAATACCGCGTGCGATACACCACCTGCACTGGCAGCGCCCGGGACACTGCGCTGAGGATCAGGTCGGTGTCGCGCAACAGGAACGCGCCGCTGATCAGCAATTGCCCGACCTGTGCATCGCATCGCACCCAGCCGGGTCGGTAGCGGTTCAGTTCTTCGACGAAAAGGTTGAGGGGCATCCGCTCGACGCGCAGCACACCGCTGGCCCACTCGCCAGCGCCGGTAAGCAATGGCGCTGGGCTCGACACCTGACGGCGGTCGAAATGGGCGCTCTGCCCAGCGCTCAGGTGTAAGTCGCTGCCGCCCTGCACAGGCTGAATGGCGACGGCGCCGGCGAACACGCTGACCTGGCTGTCGTTGCCCTCCTGACGCACGCTGAAGCGCGTGCCCAGTGCACGGATGATGCCTTGCTCGGTCTGCACCGATAGCGGTCGGCTCAGGCTGTCCGGGTGCGTGATAACGAGGATCTCCCCGCCACGCAAGCGCAGCAGCCGCTGGCTGGCATCGAAAACGATGTCCACGCCAGTTTGGGTATTGAGGGCCAGGCGCGTACCGTCGATCAGGGTCAGCTCGCGTTGCTCGCCAATCGCTGTACGTTCATCGGCCAGCCAATCGGTCTGCCGCCAGGCCACCAGCGCAGCAGGAGCGGCGGTCATCAGCACCATCAGCGCCTTGAGGCCAGCACGACGGCTGAGCCCATCGGCTCGTTCCAGGGTGGGTAACGCGACGCCCTCGGGAACGCCTTGCCACTGCTCACTTACCCGCTGCGCCAACTGCCAGGCGCGCGCGTGATCCGGGTGCTGATCGCGCCAGCGCTCGAATCGGAGTTGTAGTGCAGGACTATGCTCGGCGCCGTTCAAGCGTATGTACCAGCGCGCGGCCTCGCGAACGATGTGTCGCTCCAGCGGCCGTTCGCTCACCGCTCATCGGCCATGGCGAGCAGCATGCAATGCTCCATCGCCTGGGTCAGATAACGCCGCACGCTGCGCACCGTTACCCCCAGTGCCATGGCAATTTCCGCATGGCTGTGGCCTTCGAGCTGCGACAGCAGAAACGCCCGGCGCACCACCGAAGGCAGGCCGTGCAGCAGCGAATCTATCAGTTGCAGGGCTTCCTGGATCAGATACTGCTCTTCGGCCGACGCAGCCCACTGCTCAGGCATCTGTTGCAGGGTATGCAACCAGGCTTGCTCAACCGAGCGGCGACGGTACAGGTTGAGCATCAAACGGCGCGCAACAGTGGCCAGGTAAGCACGCGGCTGGCGCAGGTCGGATGCGCGGGGCGCAACAACCGCAGGAAGGTGTCCTGAGTAAGGTCGGCGGCATCGCTGCGGCAGCCCATCCGCTGCCACAGCCAGCGCTTGAGCCAGGCGTGGTGCTCGACATACAGGCCGTGGATGTCGCCATGGGCGGATAAGTCGCGGGAAGAAGCCGAGCCCATAACGCTGGAGTCCTGTGAGCGATGCAATCGCATTTGAGAATTGATCGCACTATACCGGGACGGCCTTGACAGGGCAATTACCCTGCTATCACCCAGGGTTACTGCATCGCTACAGAGTCTGAAACCTTTTGATGATCAAGAAAACTCGCGATCCGCGGTGCTGCCGCTGCCGGATCTTCCTGCATGAAACAATGTCCTCCCGCCACCGCCTGGCTGCTCACCTGCGGATTGAGCGCAGCCAGCCGCTGCACCGACGCCACTACAAACGGGTACGTCTGCTCACCATAGAGAATGCACGTAGGCGTGCTGATCCTGGCCAGATTCGACCACAACCGCTGCGGCGACGAACTGAAAATATCGACCTCACGCGCAGGCCGGCATTTGAGCACCACCCCCTCGCCGCAATCACCGATCGCATGCTCGACATAGGCCCGCAGCGCAGAGTCGTGCCAGCCTTTGAAAATCCCCCTGCCCTGCAACGCAGCGAAAGCCGCCTCGCGGTCAGGCCAGTGGCTGCGCCGGGTGGCCGCCTTGCGCGCCAGTCCATGACTGCGGTGCAGGGCAAACAGCCGGGCAGCGCCCATGGTGACGAGCATGCGCTGGCTGAAGATAACCGGGTCGAGCAGCACGGCGCGCTCGAACAATTGCGGATAATTAGCCACGATCAGCCCAGTCAGCACGCCACCAAAGCTGTGCCCCAGCGCATAGCGCGGCACCGCGCCGTACTCGCCGCGGCCGGCCTCGAATGCTTCCACCGCCAACTCAGCCGAGCGGTTCCAGCCGCGAAACACTCCACCGTGGTCACTGTCGCCGTGGCCCTGCACATCGCTCAGCCACAGGTCGAAGTGATCACCCAGGCGCATCAGCAGGGGTTGATAGGTCAGGCTGCAAAAGCCATTGCCATGCAGAAAGTGTAACAACGGCTTGCCGCTGGCCGGCGTGCGCCAGCCGCGCAGGGTAAAGCCTTCGGAGCAGTCGTGAGACCAGGGGATCAATTGCATCGCTTGGCTGTACTCGCCGGTTCAGGAAAACGCCGATTGTACAAACAGCAGCGGGTAAAGCGATATCACCAGCAGCACGGCCATCAGGACATTGAACAGCATCAGCCAGCGCGGATTCTGCAGCAGGTTGCGCAAGGCACTGCCGAACATTACCCAGATCCCGACGCTAGGCAGGTTGACCAGGGCGAATACGGCGGCAATCACGATCACGTTGACCACGTAGCCTTGCGCTGGGGTGTAGGTGGTAATGGCGCCAACAGCCATGACCCAGGCTTTCGGGTTGACCCACTGAAACGCCGCAGCGCCGAGAAAGGTCATCGGTTTGGCCGTGCTTTTGCCGTTGGCGGAGATCGGCCCGGAGGTAGCGATCTTGTACGCCAGGTACAGCAGATAGGCAGCGCCGACATAGCGCAATACCGTGTACAGCACAGGCCAGGCCTTGAACACTTCACCCAGACCAAAGCCCACTCCCAGCACCATCAGCATGAAGCCGATACTGACCCCCAGCGCGTGGGGAATGGTCCGCAGCGCGCCGAAGTTGACCCCTGAGGCCAGCAACATGGTGTTGTTGGGCCCCGGAGTGATGGAGGATACGAAGGCGAACAGTACGAACGCCATCAGCAGGTCGAAGGAGGCAAACATGAGCAAGTGTCCCGAGCGGGTAGATGTTGTGCACCCACAGTAGCCCAGCGCCCTCGCCCGCCCACCTATACAGTTAGCCTCAAATAAGCAGATACACATTTTGTACTGCTGCGGGCCAGATCACGGTCGCCGCCACACTGCCGGCGCAATTTGCACCTGCCTGGGCAGCAAGCGGTTGTCGAAAAACAACTGTGCCGTGCGCTGCTGCGCGGCGATGATTTCGTCACTGACGGCAAGCACTGGCGACGCCGGACGATGACTGAAACTGCGCCGCACGACCTCTTCGGGCATGCCCATGAAGTCCGCCAATGTGCGGATACTGCCGGCCTCGTCACTGCGGGTCAGCGCCTCGGCCTGGCTTATCTGCTCAAGCAACTGGCCGACGAATTCGGGGTTGGCTTCGACATAGCCCCGCGCGCCGAGCATGAACGGGCCGATCAGGCCCAAGCCCTGCCCGTCCGCCAGTACCCGCGCTTTGCCTTCGACGTCGATAGCCGAATAGAACGGGTCCCAGATCGCCCAGGCATCGACACTGCCGCGCTCGAACGCCGCGCGGGCATCGGCCGGGGCCAGGTACACCGGTTGCACGTCGCGGATGCTCAAGCCGGCCTTGGCCAGGCTGCGCAACAGCAGGTTGTGCGCGCTGGAGCCTTTCTGCAGGGCGATGCGCTTGCCCTTGAGCTCGGCAACGCTGGCCAGCGTGCTGGCGTTGGGCACCAGGATCACTTCTGCTCGCGGTTTGGCCGGCTCGGCGCCGATGTAGAGCAGATCGGCAGCGGCCGCCTGGGCGAAGATCGGTGGGATATCGCCGGTCGAGCCGATATCCAGGCTGCCGATGTTGAGCGCCTCGAGCATCTGCGGCCCGGCCGGAAACTCGATCCATTGCACCTTGGTATTGGCAAAGCGCTGCTCGAGAAAACCGTGCTGTTTGGCCAGCACCAGGCTGATCGAGCCCTTCTGGTAGCCGATGCGCAAACTGGCCGGATCTGCCGCTTGCACAGTCCCCGCGAGGGCCAACAGCAGTGCTGCAGCCAGGCGAACAATAGTCATGGCTTACTCCTTCCAGTCGGTCGAGGGTTTTTCCCAGAGGTTGATCCCGCCTTCCACGGCGAACTGGTCGATCTCGGCCAGCTCCTCGGCGCTGAACGCGAGGTTGTCCAGAGCCGCGACGTTCTCGATGATCTGCTCGGGCCGGCTGGCGCCGATCAGGGCCGAACTCACGCGTGGATCGCGCAGGGTCCAGGCCAGTGCCAGTTGCGCCAGGCTCTGGCCACGCCGGTGGGCGATCTCGTTGAGCGCCTGGGCGCGAGCGATATTGGCTTCGGACAAATGCTCGGCGCGCAGCGAGCTGCCGCCGGCACGGTTGACCCGCGCATCAGTCGGCACGCCCTGCAGATACTTGTCGGTGAGCAGCCCCTGGGCCAGCGCAGTGAACACGATGACCCCGGCGCCGACCTCTGCGGTGGTGTCGAGCAGGTCCTGTTCGATCCAGCGGTTGAACAGATTGTACGAGGGCTGATGGATCAACAGCGGCACGTTCAGCGCTTGCAGCAATGCTGCGATCTCTCGCGTTTTGCCCGCCGAATAGGACGAGATACCGATGTACAGCGCCTTGCCCTGGCGGACGATATCGGCCAGGGCAATCGCAGTTTCTTCCAGCGGCGTGTCGGCGTCGAAACGATGCGAATAGAAGATATCGACGTAGTCCAGACCCAGCCGCGTCAGGCTCTGATCGAGGCTGGAGATCAGGTACTTACGCGAGCTGCCGCCCTGCCCATAGGGCCCAGGCCACATGTCCCAGCCAGCCTTGCTGGAGATGATCAGCTCATCGCGATGAGCGCGCAGGTCTTCGCGCAGCAAGCGGCCAAAGTTGCTTTCGGCGCTGCCGTACGGCGGGCCGTAGTTGTTGGCCAGGTCGAAGTGATTGATGCCAGCATCGAACGCCGTGCGCAGCAGCGCGCGCTGGGTGTCGATCGGCGTGGCATCGCCAAAGTTGTGCCACAGGCCCAGTGACAACGCCGGCAGGACCAGGCCACTGCGGCCGACGCGGCGGTACGGCATGCGCGCATAGCGCTCGGGGTGGGCGGTGTAGCTCATGGTTGACCTCGTTTGGCAAAGAAGGGATTGGCCGGCACTTGCAGGCCCAGATGCTCACGCAGGGTGCGGCCCTGGTATTCACGGCGGAACAGCCCACGGCGCTGCAGCTCGGGCACGACCCAGCGGGCGACGTCTTCCAGGCCCTCCGGCAAGTGCGGCACCAGCACGTTGAAACCGTCGGCGGCGGCGCCTTCGAACCAGGCCTGCAGCTCGTCGGCGATCTGCGTCGGCGTGCCGATCAGGCTGTAGTGGCCGCGGCCACCGGCGATGCGCTGGCCAAGCTGGGCCAGGGTCAGCTGTTCGCTGCCGGCCAGCTCGGTGAGCAACTGCTGGCGGCTGCGCTGGCCGTCCTCAGTCGGTGGCAGCTCCGGCAACGGGCCGTCCAACGGGTAGCCGGACAGGTCGAAGTTACCGAGCATGCGCCCGAGCAAGGCCACGCCTACCCGGGGGTCGACCAGCGCCTGAAACTGCTCGGCCTTGTCCTGCGCCTCGGCCTCGCTCTGCCCCACCACGATGAACACGCCGGGCATGATCTTCAGCGCATCCGGCTCGCGCCCGTAGCGCGGCAAGCGGCCCTTGAGGTCGGCATAGAACGCTTGCGCCCGGGCCAGTGAAGGCTGCGCGGTAAACACCACTTCGGCAGTTTCGGCCGCCAGCTCGCGTCCGGCCTCGGACGAACCGGCCTGCACCAGCACCGGCCTGCCCTGGGGCGTGCGAGCGACATTGAGCGGACCTTTGACGCGAAAGTGCTCGCCAACATGTTCAAGGGCACGCACGCCATCGGCGTGATGGAACACGCCACTGGCCTTGTCGCGGACAAACGCATCATCCGCCCAGCTGTCCCACAGCCCCTGCACCACCTGCTGAAACTCGCGAGCGCGGGCATAGCGTTCGCCATGCGGGATATGCGCGCTGCGGCCAAAATTGCCAGCCTCGGCGGCGGCATCCGAGGTCACCAGGTTCCAGCCGGCGCGGCCGGCGGACAAGTGATCGAGCGAGGCAAACTTGCGCGCCACATGGTACGGCTCGTTGTAGCTGGTGGTGGCCGTGGCGATCAGGCCGATGCGCTCGGTCACTGCGCTGAGTGCTGACAGCAATGTCAGTGGCTCGAAGTACACCGAGCGTGCGCTGTGGCTGGCTAGGGCATCACTCGGCGCGGCCACGCTGTCGGCGACGAACAGTGCGTCGAAGCAGGCCGCCTCGGCAGCCTGAGCTACGCGCCGGTAGGTGGCGAAGTCCAGCGGATCAGCCGGCACGTCTGGATGACGCCAGGCGGCGACATGGTGCCCGGTGGCCATGATGAAGGCGCCGAGGCTGAGTTGACGGGGTGCTGTACTCATCGGAGTTACTCGCTGATCGGTGCAAAGAGGCGGCCACAGGACGGGCCGCTCGGTTAGAAGTCCTTGCGCAGTTGCACGCCGAAGTAGCGGCCGTCATCGCGCGGCACCGAGCGATAGATATAGTCGCCGCCGCTGGAGAGCATCTGTGCGTAAGACTTGTCGCCAAGGTTCTTGCCCAGCAGTGCGACCCGCCAGCCCTCGTTGTAATCGGCCAGGGCAACACTGGCGTTCCAGATGCCGTAAGCACCCTGTACGGTGTCGGGGTTCTGGTCGAGGCTGAACTGCACCGAGTCCTGCCAGCTGTAGTCACTGGCCAACTCGATATCCAGGCCGTTGTCCAGCGGGATCACATAGTCGGCGCGCAGGTAGGTCTTCCAGTCCGGGGTGAACGGCAGGCGGCCGCCGTCGATGTCGCAGCTGGCAGCCGCGCCCGCTGGGCAGTTGAAGTGGTCGACGCGAGCTTTGGTGTAGGCCGCTGCGGCAGACAGTTTCAGCTGCGAGGTGACCTGCAAGCTGGCATCCAGCTCGACGCCCTGGGTCTTGACCTTGCCGGCGTTGACCAGGCGGGTGACCACCTGGTTGGCCACGGTGTCGAAGAAGTTGGCCTGGTAGTCGTCGTAGTCGGTATGGAACAGCGCCAGGTTGGCCACCAGGCGGTTGTCCAGCGCAGTGCTCTTGAGGCCGATCTCGTAAGCGTCGGAGGTTTCTGGCTTGAGTGCACCGGTATCGCGCGGCTGCATGTTGAAGAACACGTTGTAGGCCGGCCCCTTGTAACCACGTGAATAGGTCACGTAGCCAGTCAGGTTGTCGTTGAAGTCATATTGCAGGCCAGTGCGGCCGCTCCAGCCGTCTTCATCGACCGAGCCCTGACTGGCAGTCGAGGGCTGGATGCCGGTCACCGAGGTCGGCGAGGTGGACACCCGGCGGTGATCGTATTCGAGGTCATCGTGGGTCCAGCGCAGGCCGAAGATGGCCCGCAAATCATCGGTGAAGTTGAAGGTGTTTTCACCGAACAGGGCAACGCTGTCATTGGTCGTCGAATAGTCGGCGCGGCCACTGTTGGCTACGCCGCTGTTGACCGAAAGCCGCTGGTAGGTTTCCCGCGAGGTGCCGTGCATGTAGAACGCGCCCAGCACGTACTCGTTGAACTGGCCCTTGGGCGAGGTCAGGCGAAACTCCTGGCTGTACTGGTCGTAGTCGACAGTGCCTTTGTCATGGGAGGCGGTCAGCGGCAACAGCGCACGGCGGTCACCGTCCTGATACTGGGTGTTGTCCCAACCGCGCCAGGCGCTGATCGAGGTCAGGGTGTAATCCCCCAGTTGCCAGTCAAGCTGGGCCGAGAAGCCCTGGTTTTCGTCCTCGACGTGGGTCTTGAAATCACTGCTGATGTCGCGGTTGTGCGCGCTCGGCCGGACCGCGCCCAGCTGGTTGCGAAAGGCCGTGCTGGCCTGGGTGACGACGCCACTGGGCAAGGTGTCCTCACCCTTCATGTAGTCGCCGATCAGGGTCAGGCGCAGCTCATCGCTGGGTTCGAATTCAAGCTTGCCGCGCAGGCCTTTGCGCTCATAGCCATTTACATCATGGCCATTGGCGAGGTTCTCCACGTTGCCGTCATAGTCGCCCCACAGCGTGCTCAACGAACCTTTGAGCTGCTCGTTCAAGCGGCCACCGAGGCCAAAGCGCAGGCGGTTTTCGTCGCCACCGCCAAAGTGCGAATAGTCGACATAGCCTTGGGTCTGCTCGGGGATAGCTTTGCTGACCACGTTGAGCACGCCGGCGGAGGCGTTTTTGCCGAACAGCGTGCCCTGCGGGCCGCGCAGCACTTCGATGCGTTCCAGATCAAGCAGATCGAGGGTGGATTGGCCTGGTCGGCCAAACACCACGCCGTCGACCACAGTAGCTACGGTCGGCTCGACGCCTGGTGAGGTCGAGATAGTGCCGACGCCACGAATGAACAGCGAGGTGTCCTTGTTCGACGCACCCGCACGGTAGTTGAGGGTCGGCACCTGCTGGACGATGCTGGCGACGCTGTTGCGGTTATCACGTTCGAGCTGCTCGCCCTGCACCACCGAGACCGCAACCGGCACTTCCTGCAGGCTCGCCTCGCGGCGTGTAGCGGTCACGGTGACGGCGCTCAGCGCAGTGGCCTGCGGGTTCTGCTGGTCGTTATCAGCAGCCTGTGCCGACTGACCGATGGCCGCCAGCAGCACGGCTGTGGCGAGAGGCGAACGTATGGGGAAACGGCTGGCGCGCGCAACGGCGCCTCGGATCTGATGTGTGTGCATGATGCTTACTGCCCTGAAAGACCAGACTGAATTGAGGTGCTGTCGATGTCTGGTCTCGCTCGTGCGAGTGGCAGTCGGTGGCCAACAGCAGCGCTGTGTTAGCGCTAACATGGACCGAGTATCCAAGCCCGCCGCTTAGCAGGTCAAATACTTAAAAAAACTTTTGTTATTCCATAAAGCTATTTGCGTAGCATGCCTGGGTTAGCGCTAACATCGGCGCTCATTCATTCGAGATGCCCCTGTGAGCCAGCTCAAGGACACCCCTCGTAAGCGCCGCGGCGCGGGCCGCGTCACCCTCGCCCAAGTGGCGCGCGAGGCCGGCGTGTCATCGATCAGCGTGTCTCGCTACTTCAATCAACCCGAGCAGGTTTCGCCGCCCCTGCGTGAGCGCATCAAAGCCGTGGTCGAAGCCTTGGGCTATGTGCCCAATCTGGTGGCCGGCGGGCTGGCTTCGGCACGCGGGCGTATCGTCGGTATGGTCATCCCAAACATCTCCGGGCCGATCTTTGCCCAGACCATCCAGGCCTTCAGCGACACCCTGAGCAAGCACGGTTATCAGTTGCTGCTGGCGTCGAGCTATTTCAGCGAAGAACAGGAAGAAAGCGCAGTGCGCGCGTTTCTCGGTTGGTCGCCGGCGGCACTGGTGGTCACCAGCCAGTTTCACAGCCCGGCCACCGAGAAGATGCTGGCAGAGGCCGATGTACCGGTCGTGGAAATCTGGGACTACTGCCCCGAGCGGGAGCCACTGCAGGTAGGTTTTCTGCACTTCGAGGTCGGCGTGCAGGCCTGCCGCTATCTGCTCGACAAGGGCCACCGGCGCATCGCCTTCGTGCAGAACAGCGCGGCCGGCGACTTCAGTGCGCTGCAACGGCGCGATGGTTATGCGCAAACCTTGCGCGATGCCGGGCTGGAGCCGTGGTTCTTCGTGCCGACGGCGGACAGCGCTCCGTTCGAGGCGGGCAAGCAGGCGATGCAGGCCTTGATCCGCCGCGAGCCGCGCCCGGATGCGATCATCTTTGCCAACGACAACTTGGCCGCCGGCGCCGTGCTCGCCGGCCAGCGCGCCGGCCTGAAGCTGCCCGAAGAGATGGCCATCATGGGCTTTGGTGACTACGCCTTCGCTGACATGCTGCTGCCAAGCCTGACCACCCTGCGCCCACCCTCGCGGGAGATTGGCGAGATCGCCGCGCTGCGCGTGCTGCAGCACTTGGGAGCAATCGCCGTGGATGGCGATGTGCCGCGGCTGAACCTGTTGCACTGCGAGCTGATCGCGCGCGAAAGTGCCTGACATCCCGCATAAAGCGCTCGCAATCAGCCCTGCCAACGGGCAACCTTGTGCTCCCTGCAAACGGATCGACCTAGCAATGGCTAAATGGCTGGAAGGCGGCGGATTGATGGCCGAACGCATCCGCGCCCACGATTGGGCGCAAACTGCGCTCGGGCCTATGGAAAGCTGGCCCGACGTGCTCAAGACCACCCTGTCGCTGTGCCTTAACTCACGGTTCGCTCAGGCCGTGCTATGGGGCGAGCAGATGCTCACTCTGCACAACGATGCCTTCAGCGATATCTTGGGCGGCAAGCCACTGGCCTTGGGCATTCCTTTCAGCGAAGTCTGGCAGGAGGCGTGGAGCGACATCGGAGTACTTGCCGAGCGCGCCCTTGCCGGCGAAGCGGTGTTCATCGATAACTTTCCACTGCTGATTGATCGCCAGCGCGGTACCGAACGCGCTTACTTCACGTTCTGCTACAGCCCGATCCGCGACCACAATGGCGAATTGGTCGGCATGCTCGATACGGTCACTGAGACCACCGCGACAGTGATCGCCAATCAGCGCCTGAATTTTCTCGACGGTCTGAGCCGTACCCTGGCCGACGCCACCGAGCCTGACCTGATCATGGCCACCACCACCCGTCTACTGGTCGGACATCTCGGCCTGTCCAGCTGTGCCTATGCCGTCATGGACGCAGATCAGGACGGTTTCACCATTTGCGGCGATGCCGTCGCGACCGGCTCACCACGGTTGGTGGGCCACTATCGGCTGGCCGATTTCGGCAGCCTGGCGGTCAGCCAGCTGCGCGCCGGTCGGGCGCTGGTGATCGACGACAACCTCAGCCAACTGCTGCCACATGAGGCCGCGACGTTCCAGGCCATTGGAATCACTGCGACCATCTGCATGCCGCTGATCAAGGACGGTCGGCTGACCGCACTGATGGCCATCCATGACCGCCAACCGCGCCACTGGACGGCTTACGAGCAGGGGCTCATCAGCGAAGTCACCGAGCGCTGCTGGGCGCATATCCAGCGGGTCCAGGCCGTTGCCGAGGTGCGCGCCAGCGCCGCCGCCCTCGAAGCACTCAATGTCAGCCTGGAACAGCGTGTCGAAGAGCGCACCGAGCAATTGCTGCAAACCGAAGCAGTCCTGCGCCAGTCGCAAAAGCTCGAAGCGATCGGCCAGCTGACCGGAGGCGTGGCGCACGATTTCAATAATCTACTGACCATCATTCGCTCGTCGCTGCACTTCCTGCAACGTCCCGACCTGGAAGACAGCCGCCGCCAGCGCTATCTGCAAACCATGATCGAGACTGTTGAGCGTGGCTCGAAACTGACCGGCCAGCTGCTCGCCTTTGCCCGGCGCCAAGCGCTCAGCCCGCAGATATTCGAGGTTGGCCAACGCCTGCAAGCCATGGCCGACATGCTCGATACCGCCACTGGTGCGCGGGTCAAGGTGGTATTGGAACTGCCCCAGACGCCGTGTTTTGTCCATGCGGACCCAGGCCAGCTGGAAACCGCAGTGCTTAACCTGATGATCAATGGCCGCGACGCGTTGAATGGAGTAGGCACGCTGGTACTGCAACTGGTTGCCAACCAGCGCATGCCCGCGCAACCGGGTGATCATCTGCAGGCGGGGGCGTTTGCCGCGATTTCGGTGATCGACAATGGCACGGGTATTGCGCCAGAGCTGCTGGAGCGGATTTTTGACCCCTTCTTCACCACCAAGCCGGCCGGTGAAGGCACCGGCCTGGGCTTGTCGCAGGTATTTGGCTTCGCCAAGCAGTCAGGCGGCGATGTGCAGGTAATCAGCCAGCCTGGCCAGGGCACCACGTTTACCCTGTACTTGCCTCAGGAGGCTCCGTCAGTGGGCGGTTGAGCGCGAGCAACTGGGCCAGACTCTCAGCCAGTTCGGCCCGGCGAAACGGCTTGCGCAGAACAGCAAAACCATTGAGTTCACGCGGGGTCAGGTTGGCATAACCGGTAATGATCAGCACCGGCAATTGCGGTTGCTGCTGGCGCAGTTGCTGAGCGAACCTGGCGCCGGTCTCATCGACCATGATCTGGTCAGTCACCAGCACATCCATCGCCAGCCCCTCTGCCAGCATTCGCCGCGCCTGCGCGGGGCTGGCGGCTTCGGTTACCCGATAGCCAAGGTCACGCAATTGCAGGGCCGTTGCGTTGCGCACGATGTCCTCATCGTCAACCAGCAAGACCTGCATTTGCCCTGGTGCCATGATGGCGTCGCCAACTTCGGCAAGCGGCTCACAGACCTGGCCGCGACTGACTGGCAGCCACAATGTCGCCCGAGTGCCCTGCCCCGGCTGCGAATCGATGGCAAAGCCACCGCCTGACTGAGCTGCCAGGCCCTGCACCATGGGCAGGCCAAGGCCGGAGCCTTTGCCGACCTGTTTGGTTGAATAAAACGGCTCAAAGCAACGCTCCAGCACTTCTTCACTCATGCCGCAGCCGCTGTCACGCACCTGCAGCCAGACCTGGCGGCCGTGCACGCTTTCCGGCCAACCCGGGTCATCTTCACCAACCCCGGCGGCCAGATACACACGCCCGCCATTGGCCATGGCGTCGCGTGCGTTGACCACCAGGTTGAGCAAAGCAAGCTCAAGCTGATGGGGATCGACCAGCACATTGGGCAACTGTGGATCGATCTGCACCACAACCTCAATGGTCGGCCCCAGCGAGCGCGCCATCAACTCGTGCATGTCATTGACCAGTGTTGCCAGGCACACAGCTTGCGGCTTGAGTGTCTGCCGGCGAGCAAAGCTGAGCAGGCGCCCGACCAGAATTCGCGCACGTTCAGCGGCCTGCAGCGCACCATCGATCAAGCGCACTGAACGCTGAGCATCCTCTGGCCGTCGACGGATCAGCTCCAGGGAGGCAATGATCGGGGTGAGCATGTTGTTGAAATCGTGGGCGATACCGCCGGTGAGCTGGCCAATCATCTCCATCTTGCCAGTTTCATACAGCTGCCGATTGGCTTCCTCGCGTTCGGCCAGCATTGCCGACACACGCTCTTCGAGGGACTCATTAAGCGCCAGCAGCTCGGCAAAAGTTGCCTCAAGGTGCGCACTGCTGGCGCGCAACGCCCGCTCGGAGCGGGCGTGGGTGATTGCCTGCCAGACCCGCTTGGCGGTGTCTTCGAGCAGCAGGCACTGGTCCTCGTCGACAAAATGCGGCGCGGCAAACTCGACGCCGAGGATGGCATCAATGCTGCTGCCGCGCAGTACCGGCACATACACGCTGGCGGCATCTGCACCCTGCACGACGAACCCGCGACCGAGCTGTTCGGTCAGTCGCACTGGACTCTCGCCGCAGGTCAGATCACCAACCCTGGAAATCGCACCATTTACCCAATCGCGGGCGATGCGCATCTGCTGATCATCTCCTTGCGATTCGGCTAGAAAAACCCGCACGGCGCCCAGTTGCTGGCCTACGCGTTCGATGGCATAGGCTTCGATCTGTTCCGGCTCGGTCAATTCCGGAAGCGCCTGACCCAGTTCGAGGAGAAAGCTCTGCCGCCGTTCGAACTGCACCTTTTGCGTGGTTTCAGAGACGACGCACAATACACCGCCAACGCTGCCGTCGATTTCGCGAACGGCAGAGTAGGACACGTCGAAATAAGCCGTCTCGCCGTGGGCGCTACGCTCCAGGTAAAACGGTCGGTCCTTGGCTGAAAAAGTTTGCCCAGTGTTGCGCACGCCGCTCAGCAGCGGTTCCAGGTCATCCCACAGCTCGGTCCAGTTTTCCTGTGCAGGTCGCCCTAGCGCGCGCGGGTGCTTGTTGCCAATTGTGGTCGAGTAAGCATCGTTATACAGCGCCACGTATTCAGGACCCCAGAACAGCACGATCTGCGCTTGAGCCGGCAAAATGGTTGCCATCAGGGTCTTCAGACTGAGCGACCACTGTTGCGGCGCACCCAGCGGAGAGCCTGACCAGTCCATGGTCTGGATCTGGCTGCCAATGCTGCCACCCCCCAGCAGAAAAGGCAGTTTTGCCTGGTCTGGATGATTATTCTGACCTGACTTCATCTTGTGCTGACCGTCAATTGCCCAATAGTGTTGTCCTCTATCTGCTGAATAGGAAATCAAACCGGCGCAGACGTTCCGTGGCATTTTGTACCAGGTCGGACAAACGGCCGTCAGTAGCGATCACCAGGCTGGTGCAGGGCGTCACAGCGCGCCCCATTGCCTTGCACAGACTCTCCACGCATGGCCCTTTACTCGCGTGCCTGCGGGCATTTGCCAGGCCGGCACGAAGCTTGCTCGCCAAGACCTTTCAGGCCGAGTTCAGCCTTAGGTTTTTTAACGTTCATGAGTACATATTTACTAATTTCTCGTTCGCCAACCAGCCGCCATCATCCCTCCAACAAGAACACGTCGCCCATTGCCGGCGCGTACCCGGGGATCACCCGACGCCCCTCCTTGCCTTGGAGTCAGTCATGACCAGTGCAGCCAATTCGGCCCCTCTGATAGAAAAACATACAATCGGCTACATACCGCCGCAGGATCGCCACGGAAAGGTCAAGGATCTGTTCACCCTCTGGTTCGGTGGCAATATCGCGCCGCTGCCGATCGTCACCGGCGCGCTTGGCGTGCAGCTGTTTCACCTGAACCTGGTGTGGGGCATCGTCGCCATTCTGGTTGGCCACTTGCTCGGCGGCGTGCTGATGGCGCTGCACTCGGCGCAGGGGCCACAGATGGGCATCCCGCAGATGATTCAGAGCCGCGCCCAGTTCGGCTCGCTCGGCGCCCTGCTGGTGGTGGTGATTGCCGGGGTCATGTACATCGGCTTCTTCGCATCCAATATCGTTCTTGCCGGCAAGTCACTGCACGGTGTCGCGGAGTCGATTCCGGTATCGGTCGGCATCGTGGTCGGGGCGCTGGGATCGGGCATCATCGGCATCATCGGTTACCGCTTCATCCATGTGCTCAACCGTATCGGTACCTGGGTATTGGGCATCGGTATCGTGGTCGGCTTTGGCTATATCTTCAGCCATGTGCAAAGCGACGACTTCCTCACCCGCGGCGGCTTCAACCTGGCCGGCTGGCTGGCCACGGTCTCGCTCGCCGCGCTGTGGCAGATCGCCTTTGCGCCGTATGTGTCCGACTATTCGCGTTACCTGCCCGCCGACGTCAAAGTCTCCTCGACGTTCTGGACCACCTACCTCGGTTCGGCGCTCGGCTCCAGCCTGTCGTTCGTGTTCGGCGCCGTGGCCGTGCTGGCAATCCCGGTCGGGATGGACACCATGGACGCGGTGAAGATGGCCACCGGCGCCATCGGCCCGCTGATGCTGGTGCTGTTCCTGCTCAGTGTGATCAGCCATAACGCGCTCAACCTGTACGGCGCGGTGCTGTCGATCATCACCCTGATCCAGACCTTCGCCTGGCGCTGGATCCCCACCGCCAAGAGCCGTGCGGTGCTGTCGCTGATCGTGCTTGCGGCGTGTTGCGTGGTGGCAGTGTTTGCTTCAGCAGACTTTATCGGCCACTTCGTCGACATGGTGCTGGTGCTGTTGGTGGTACTGGTGCCGTGGACCGCGATCAACCTGATCGACTTCTATGTGATCCACAAGGGCGACTACGACATCGAGTCGATCTTCAAGGTCGATGGCGGTATCTACGGCCGCTACAACCCGCAGGCGCTGCTGGCCTATGCCGTAGGCATCATCGTGCAGATCCCGTTCATGAACACCCCGCTGTACGTCGGCCCGGTGTCCGAGCACATCAACGGCGCCGACCTGTCGTGGCTGGTCGGCCTGCTGATCACCTCGCCGGTGTACTGGTGGTTGGCCAGCCGCGACAGCGCCTATCGTCGTCGCCAGACCGGCGCCAAACTGGCCGCAACTGCCTGAGCCAAGGCCGTCACGGGCTGGCCTCGCGCCGCCCCGGTTTGGCTACAGCCGCTCGCGCAGAAACTCGACAAAGGCCTGCACCGGCCGAGCGATTTGGCGGTGCTGCGGATACACCGCCGACAGCTGTAGCGGCGGCGGTGTCCAGGCCTCGAGCAGCTTGACCAGACGCCCATCGGCCAGCGCCTGCTCGACGATGAAAGCCGGCAAGTAGGTCACCCCCATCCCGGCAATCGCCGCATCTCTCAATAGCTCGCCATTGTTGGCCCGCATGCGCCCACTGACGGCGATCGCCTGCAGTATCTTGCCCTGCCCCTTGAACTGCCACTGCACCTGGCGTGAATGACCATAGGGCAGGCAATCATGCTCGCGCAGCGCTTCGGGTTCGAGCGGTGTGCCGCGCGCGGCTAGGTAGCCCGGGCTGGCACAATACACCCGCTCGATACTTGCAATACGCCGCGCAACCAGGCTTGAGTCCTCTAACGTGCCAATCCGCAGCGCCAGGTCGTAGCCCTCACCGATCAGGTCCACAGCGCGGTCGCTCAGGTCGATCTCGACGATCAACTGCGCATGCAGTTGCAGAAACTCGGTGAGCAAACTGCCCAGATGGCTGATGGCGAACGACAGCGGCGCGCTCAAGCGCAGGGTCCCGCGCAGAGCCTGGGTCTGGCCGCTGATGTCCTGCTCGGCCTGCTGCATCTCGCCGAGCAGGCGCACGGCAGAATCGAAGTACTGCTGGCCCAGTGGGGTGGCGTCGAGGCGCCGGGTCGAACGGTTGAGCAAGCGCACGCCGAGGCGTTCTTCAAGCTGCATCAGGCGCCGGCTGACCGACTGCTTGGACATGCCCAGCAGGTCGGCTGCCGCGGTGAAGCTACCGGCCTGCATGACCTGGGTGAAAATGCGCATGTCTTCGTATGGGTTCATCGGGTTGCTCTTGGTGACGGTCGAGCGCTTTATAGCGGCTTTTGTCTGCCTGGGCATCTATTGGTTTATTGGTTGATCGAAAAGCCTCGAGATCATTGAACTGAATCAGTCGGTTGATGATAGATCCAGATAATGCCCACCTCGCTGTATTGGCGCAGTATTGTCAGCCTGAACCTGACAGTTAATCTCTGAAAAGCTAGTTTTTCATGATACTGAGTGACAGTAAGATTCATCCATCAACAGCCCAAAGCCTTCCCGGCGCAGGCTCACAGGAGAATCACCATGCTCACACTTCGCAAAGCACAAGACCGCGGCCTGGGCTTTCATGGCTGGCTGAAATCGTTTCACACCTTCTCCTTCGGCAGCTATCGCGACCCTGAAGAGCAAGGTTTCTCCGACCTGCTGGTGATCAACGACGACCGCGTCTCGCCCGGCCAGGGCTTCGGTCAGCATCCGCACCGGGACATGGAGATTTTTTCCTACGTGCTGGAAGGCGCGCTGGAACATAAGGACACGCTAGGCACCGGCTCGGTGATCCGCCCCGGTGACGTGCAGCTGATGAGTGCCGGCCACGGTGTTGCCCATAGCGAGTTCAACCACAGCCATGACGAGTCGGTGCATTTTCTGCAGATCTGGATCGTGCCGCAGGTCAAAGGCGCCGAGCCGCGCTATCAGCAGCAGCACTTCAGCGCTGCTGACAAACGTGGCCGCTTGCGCCTGATCATCTCGCCGAATGGTGCACAGGGCTCGCTGCAGGTGCGCCAGGATGCCAAGGTCTATGCCGGGCTGTTCGACGGTGATGAGCGTGCCACCTTGAAGCTGCCGGACAACCGCCATGCCTATGTGCATGTTGCCCGCGGCAGCATCGAGCTGAACGGCCAGCTGCTCAGCGAAGGTGACGGCGTGCGGCTACGCCAGGAGCAGGTGCTGAGCCTGGCCAACGGCCACGACGCCGAAGTGCTGGTATTCGACCTGCGCCCGAATGAGCTGCCTGGGATGGCATGAGCAGAGGGGCCATCAGTGCTGGCCCCTCACCTGCTTCACGCAGTGCTCAACCCTCGAACCCCTCAACAATGATTACCTCAGCCTTGGCCACCCCTTGTCGGTGGCTACAGGCATCTTGATATTCCGCCGAGCGATAGCAGGCCAGTGCCTGCTCATAAGAATCGAACTCGATGACCACACTGCGCTGCGGTGTCGACCTGCCTTCCAACGCTTCACTGCGCCCGCCCCGGGCGAGGAACTTGCCGCCGTACGCCTTGAACGCTGCCGGCGCGCGCTGGGTGTACTGTTGGTACTGCTCGAGGTCGCTGATATCGACGTGGGCGATCCAGTAAGCCTTCATCCGCTGCTCTCCAGTTTTTCAGATTTTTGTGTATGATGGTATACCACAATAATCGACAAACTACAGCGAGCGTGCAGCATGGCTTTCAACAGCATCGAAGAACTTCTCGAGGACTATCGGCAAGGCAAGATGGTCCTGCTGGTGGACGACGAAGACCGTGAAAACGAAGGCGATCTGCTGATCGCGGCTGAACGCTGCGACGCCCAGGCGATCAACTTCATGGCGCGCCAGGCACGCGGGCTGATTTGCCTGACGCTCACCGACGAGCACTGCCAGCGGCTGGGCTTGGAGCAGATGGTGCCGAGCAACGGCAGCGTGTTCAGCACCGCTTTCACCGTTTCCATCGAAGCCGCCAGCGGCGTCACCACCGGTATCTCCGCCGCTGATCGCGCGCGCACGGTAGCGGCTGCGATGGCGGCCGATGCTCGCCCCGAGGACCTGGTCCAGCCGGGGCATATCTTCCCCCTGCGCGCCCGCGAAGGCGGCGTGCTGACCAGGGCCGGGCATACCGAAGCCGGCTGCGACCTGGCACGCCTGGCCGGGTTCAGCCCGGCCTCGGTCATCGTCGAAGTGCTCAATGACGACGGCACCATGGCCCGCCGCCCCGACCTGGAAGTGTTCGCCGCCGAGCATGGCATCAAGATCGGCACCATCGCCGACCTCATCCACTATCGCCTGAGCACCGAGCAGACCATCAAGCGCATCGGTGAGCGCGAACTGCCCACCGTGCACGGCACCTTCCGTCTGGTGACCTATGAAGACCGGATCGAAGGTGGCGTGCACATGGCCATGGTCATGGGCGATATCCGCCGCGAACAACCCACCCTGGTACGTGTGCATGTAATCGACCCGCTGCGCGACCTGGTCGGCGCCGAGTACGCCGGTCCCGCCAACTGGACCTTGTGGGCCGCCCTGCAACGGGTCGCTGAAGAAGGCTCCGGAGTAGTGGTTGTGCTGGCCAATCACGAGTCTTCGCAAGCGCTGCTGGAGCGTGTGCCACACCTGACCCAGCCCGTGCGGCCCTATCAGCGAGGCCAGTCCAAGGTCTATTCGGAGGTCGGCACCGGCGCGCAGATTCTGCAGGACCTGGGCGTCGGCAAACTGCGCCATCTGGGGCCGCCGCTCAAGTACGCGGGTTTGGCTGGGTATGAGCTTGAAGTGGTGCAAAGCATCCCGTTCGAGCCCGCTGTGCTTTGAGCAATCGCTGACCGCCGGTACACGGATGCCTCTTGCGAAAAGTTTGGAATACCATAATATGATATCCCGTAGACCTTAAAATCCTGACCGGCTCCTACACTCAAAACCGGCCGCACCACATCGTTGAAATTGCTGCTCCCGAACATATTGGCGGGTGACAGAACCCGCCTCGAATAACAAAAGTAACGAGGGCGTAACCATGCTGTTGAGCAAACGTGTAAGCGCAGTGCTGTCCGCCAGCCTGCTGACCCTGGCCTGTCAAGCCACCCAGGCCGCCGACAGCCTCAACTTCGTCAGCTGGGGCGGTACGACCCAGGACGCGCAGAAGCAGGCGTGGGCCGAGCCGTTCTCCAAAGAGAGCAACATCAAGGTGGTGCAGGACGGCCCGACCGACTACGGCAAGCTCAAGGCCATGGTCGAGAGTGGCAACGTGCAGTGGGATGTGGTGGACGTCGAAGCCGACTTTGCCCTTCGCGCCGCAGCAGAAGGCCTGCTCGAGCCGCTGGATTTCAACACCGTCAAACGCGACCGGATCGACCCGCGGTTCGTCTCCGACCACGGCGTCGGCTCGTTCTTCTTCTCGTTTGTGCTCGGTTACAACGAAGGCAAGCTTGGTAGCAACAAGCCGGCCGAGTGGTCGGCGCTGTTCGACACCAAAACCTTCCCCGGCAAGCGCGCCCTGTACAAGTGGCCAAGCCCCGGCGTGCTGGAACTGGCCCTGCTGGCCGATGGTGTAGCCGCCGACAAACTGTACCCGCTGGACCTGGACCGCGCCTTCAAGAAACTCGACACCATCAAGAAAGACATCGTCTGGTGGGGCGGCGGCGCCCAGTCGCAGCAACTGCTGGCGTCTGGTGAAGTGTCGCTGGGGCAGTTCTGGAACGGCCGCGTGTATGCCTTGCAACAAGACGGCGCACCAGTCGGTGTGAGCTGGAAGCAGAACCTGGTAATGGCTGATTTTCTGGTCATTCCTAAAGGCGCCAAGAACAAGGACGCGGCGATGAAGTTCCTGGCCAACGCCAGCAGCGCCAAGGGCCAGGCCGAGTTCGCCAATCTCACCGCCTACGCCCCGGTCAACCTCGACAGCGTCAGCCAGCTCAAACCTGAACTGGCGCCGAACCTGCCCACCGCCTACGCCCAGGATCAGGTCACGCTGGACTTCGCCTACTGGGCGAAAAACGGCCAGGCCATCGCTGCGCGCTGGAATGAGTGGTTGGTCAAATGAAAGTCGCCATCAACGCCCTGCACAACGCGCAAGGTGCCCCCAGCGGCACCGGCGCCCCCGGCACGGCCACCCGCCGCAGCGGGATGGGTCAACGCTGGCGCGGTAGCCGTAACCTGCTGCCCGCGCTGGTGTTCCTAGGCCTGTTCTTCTTTGCGCCACTGATCGGCCTGCTCCTGCGCGGCGTGCTCGAACCGGTGCCGGGGCTGGGCAACTACGAGCAGCTGTTCGCCAACTCGGCCTATGCACGGGTGCTGTTCAACACCTTCTCGGTGGCCGGCCTGGTGACCTTGATCAGCGTGCTGCTGGGCTTTCCGCTGGCCTGGGCGATCACCTTGGTACCGAAGGGCTGGGGCCGTTGGCTGCTGAACATCGTGCTGCTGTCGATGTGGACCAGCCTGCTGGCACGGACTTACTCGTGGCTGGTGCTGCTGCAGGCCTCCGGAGTGATCAACAAGGTGTTGATGGCGATGGGCATCATCGATGCGCCGCTGGAAATGGTGCACAACCTGACCGGCGTGGTGATCGGCATGAGCTACATCATGATCCCGTTCATCGTGCTGCCGTTGCAGGCAACCATGCACGCCATCGACCCGATGGTGCTGCAGGCGGGCTCCATCTGTGGGGCCAGCACGTGGACCAATTTCTGGAAGGTGTTCCTGCCGCTGTGCCGCTCAGGGTTGTTCTCCGGGGCCTTGATGGTGTTCGTCATGTCGCTCGGTTACTACGTCACCCCGGCTCTGCTCGGTGGTGCGCAGAACATGATGCTGCCCGAGTTCATCGTCCAGCAGGTGCAGTCGTTCCTCAATTGGGGCCTGGCCAGCGCTGCCGCCGCACTGTTGGTGTTGATCACCCTGGTGCTTTTCTACCTGTACCTGAAGCTGCAGCCGGAATCCCCGGTCGGCAATGCGAGGTAAGCCGCGATGCTCCTGACTCCAAATGCAATGGGCCGCCCGCTGCGGTTTGGCCTGTATGCCACCACCGGTGTGATTGCCGCGTTTCTGCTGCTGCCGATCCTGTTCATCGTGCTGCTGTCATTCGGCTCCTCGCAATGGCTGGTATTCCCACCGCCAGGCTGGACCCTGAAGTGGTACGGCCAGTTCTTCTCCAACCCGGAGTGGATGGACGCCGCTCTGGCCAGCCTCAAGGTTGCCGTGCTCACCACCGTGTGCGCAGTAGCACTGGGCTTGCCGACCGCCTTCGCCCTGGTGCGCGGGCGCTTCCCCGGGCGGGAAATGCTCTACGGCCTGTTTACCCTGCCGATGATCGTGCCGCTGGTGATCATCGCCGTGGCGGTCTACGCGCTGTTTCTCAAGCTTGGCTACACCGGGACGCTGTTCGCCTTTGTCGTCAGCCATGTGATCGTCGCCCTGCCCTTCACCATCATCTCGATCATCAACTCGCTGAAGCTGTTCGACCAGTCGATCGAAGACGCTGCGGTGATCTGCGGCGCCTCGCGCTTGCAGGCGATCTTCAAGGTGACCTTCCCGGCGATTCGCCCGGGGATGATCGCCGGCGGCCTGTTCGCGTTTCTGGTGTCGTGGGACGAGGTGGTGCTCAGTGTGATGATGGCCAGCCCCAACCTGCAGACCCTGCCGGTCAAAATGTGGACCACCCTGCGCCAGGACCTGACCCCGGTGATCGCCGTCGCTTCGACGTTGCTGATCGGCCTGTCGCTCCTGGTCATGCTCATCGCCGCCGCCCTGCGCCGGCGCAATCCAGTCAGCGCCTGAGTGCCCGGAGACAATAACAATGAGTGCAGTGATGAAAGACAACGCGCCGAACAAGACCCTTGTCAGCCTGCGTAATCTGAACAAGCATTACGGCGATTTCGCCGCCGTCGACAACATCAACCTGGATATCCAGAACGGCGAATTCCTGACCTTCCTCGGCTCCAGCGGTTCGGGCAAGTCGACCACCTTGTCGATGCTGGCTGGCTTCGAGACACCGAGCAGCGGCGAGATCCTGGTCGACGAGCAATCGCTGGTCAATGTGCCGCCGCACAAGCGCGACATCGGCATGGTGTTCCAGCGCTACTCGCTGTTCCCGCACCTGTCGGTGCGCGATAACATTGCCTTCCCGCTGGCGATCCGCAAGCTCAGCGCCAGCGAGATCAGCAAGCGCGTCGACGCCATGCTCAAGCTGGTGCAGCTCGAGCAGTTCGCCCACCGCCGCCCGGCGCAGCTCTCCGGCGGCCAGCAGCAGCGCGTGGCGATTGCTCGCGCGCTGGTCTACGAGCCCCGCATCCTGCTGATGGACGAGCCGCTCGGCGCACTGGACAAAAAGCTGCGCGAAGACCTGCAGGACGAACTGCGCCAGCTGCACCGTCGCCTCGGCATCACCATCGTCTACGTGACCCACGATCAGGAAGAAGCCATGCGCCTGTCGCAGCGCATCGCCATCTTCAGCCACGGCAAGATCGTCGGCCTGGGCAGCGGTTATGACCTCTACCAGAACCCGCCGAATGCCTTTGTGGCGTCGTTCCTGGGCAACTCGAACTTCTTCCGGATCAAGGCCAGCAGCAACGGCGCCGGCAGTTTCGAAGGGCAGCCATTGGCGATTCGCCTGACCCCAGGACTGGTCGCCGGGCAGGACGCGCTGATCATGGTGCGCCCGGAAAAAGCCCTGGCCCTGAGCGCCGAACAGGCAGCGCGGGAGCCCTTGCCGGCAGGCTGGAACGAAGTCAGTGCCAAGGTCAGCGAAGTGTTGTTCCTCGGTGAAAGCCAGACCTGCCATGTGGTCAGCGCAGGCGGCACCGAGATGACGGTCAAGGCCTTGTCGGCAGCCGGTATGCCGATGCAGCCGGGCGACACGGTCAAGGTGCGCTGGGCGGTGGCCGATGCCTGCATCTACACCGAGTGGGCCGAGAGCGACCTGAGCAAGGCCGCCGGCGCGCACTGATCGACCAATGAACGGGGCTGCTGTGCGGCCCCGCTCAATCAGTTGGCTAAACGCCGGAACACCAGACCCGAGAGCACACACAGCAGCGCCGACAGCAGCATCACTGCAGCGATATCTTCGACAGACGTCTCGACCCGGCCATCAGCCGCGGCCAGGATCCCCAGCATCACCCCAGCCAGACTTACCGACATGGCCATGGTCAACTGCACCGACATCGCCGACAGCGAGCTGGCCGCCGCCGAGCGTTCGCCTGGCACATCCTGATAGCTCGCTGCACCCAGGGTGGAAAACTGCAACGAGCGCACCAGGCCTGCGGCAAACAGCACCACCGCCATCAACCACACTGCCGTATCGCGGTCGAACGCTGCGCACAAGGCGATGCCCACGCCGCTGATTAGCGCGTTGCAGCTGAGTACCCGGCGGTAGCCGTAACGGCGTACCAGCGGCACTGCCAGCAACTTCATCAACAAGGCGCCGACGCCGCCGCTGACCATCAACCACCCCGCCGCCAGTGGGCTCATGCCCAGGCTGTTTTGCAGCAACAGCACCAGCAGAAACGGCTGCGCCGCCGAGCCCAGCCGGAACAGCCCCCCGCCCGCCTGGGCAACACCAAAGCTGCGCAGGCGCAACAGGCTCAAGTCGACCAGTGGGCTGGCATGGCGGCGGGCATGCAGCCAATAGCCGAGGGCAAACAGCCCGCCGGCGGCGATCAGCGCGAGGGCCCATGGCCGCGGCAGCTGGCCAAGGCCTAGCGACTCCAGGCCAGCCACCAGCAGCGCCAACGCGCCGCCGCTGAGCAGCAGGCCGCGATAGTCCAGTGGCGGTACACTGCGCGCCGGGAAGTCCGGCACATGTTTGAGAATCAACCAGCAGCCAAGCAGGCAGATCGGCAGGTTGACCAGAAAGATCCAGTGCCACGACAGCACCGTCACCAACAAACCGCCCAGCAGCGGCCCCAGCAACGGCCCGACCAAGGCCGGCAACGCCAGCCACGACATCGACTGCAGCAACTGATCGCGGCTCGACCAGCGCAGGATGATCACCTGCCCCACCGGCGTCATCAGCGCTGCGGCAGCACCTTGCAGCATGCGCCCGAGGCACAGTTGCCAGAGCGTGTCAGCCAGCGCACAGGTAAGCGAGGCGCCGGTAAACAAGCCCATCGCCAGCAGCATTACCTGCCGTGGGCGAAAACGCTCGGCCGCCCAGCCGCTGATCGGCACGCACAGCGCCAGGGCCAGCATGTACAGCGAGACCACCAGGTTCATGCGCAGCCCCGGCTCGCCAAAATCGGCGGCCATGCTCGGCAGCGCGGTCATCACCGCCGTGCTGTCGAGCAGTTCCATGAACAGCGCAGCGCCGATGATCACCGGCACCTTGGGGCTTTGCAGATGGCCGACCAAAGCCGCCGGCTGAGCCGTCAAAACAGCCCCGAGACGGGTGGCCGGGTGCCCTTGAGCTGCCAGGCGCCGACTACCGCCGCCTTCCAGTGGCGCGGGTTGTGGTTGGCCACCGTGCGCGCATTGCGCCAGTGCCGGTCGAGGTTGTGCTGACGGCCAGTGGTCGAGGCACCGCCGACATCGAACAGGGTTTCGCCGGCTTTCAGCGCCAATTCGGCTGCCAGGTACTGCGCTTGGGCGACTTCCAGTGCAGCCTGCTCGACGGCACTTTCATCCAGCTGCGCGGCCCAGGCGCGATCGATACTGGCGGCGGCCTTGAGCACCAGTGCCTCGGCACCGAAAGCCCTGGCGGCAATATCGCCCACCGACAATTGCACGTACGGGTCATCGACCGACTGGCTGGCGCTGCTGTGCTTGATGGGCCGTGCATGCTCACGGGCAAACTGGCCCGCGTCGTTCAGGGCATTGCGGGCGATACCAGCCAGCACGGTGCCGAGAAACAGCTGCAGGAACGGCGTGACGATGGTGCGTTTGCCCTCCTCCACGGTGCGCGTGCGGATGTCGCTGGCCTCGACCCGCACGTTGTGCAGGTGGGTGGTGCCGCTGGCGGTCAGCCGCTGGCCCATGGCATCGAAGTCGTCGACCAGCTCCAGTCCTTCGCGGTCACGCGGCAGGATGAACGACACCGGCTGCTCGTCCTCGTCCAGCGCCACCGCGCTGACGTAGTCGGCAAACAGCGCCCCGGTGCTATAGAACTTGCTGCCGTTGGCGCGGAAGTGATCGCCCTCGCGCACCAAACGCGCGGCAATCGCGCCATTGGCACCGCCCAGCTCCCAGCCGGCATTGCCGATCACCGCACCTTGCAGGTACACGGCAAACCAGCGCACGCGCTCCTGTTCGGCACCCTCGGCGCTGGCCGCGAGCAGGCCTTCGACAAAGGCGAAGCCCGGGCGCAGCGCCTGGGCGACATTGGAGTCGGCGGCGGCCACCTGCAGTAGCAACTCGATCACATCACTGACGCTGCCACCAGGGCCGCCGTACTGCTGCGGGATACGCACGGTGTACAGGCCGGCTGCGGCCAGCTCGGCGATGGCCGCATAGGGTAGCCGGCGTTCGCGCTCACGCTCGGCAGCGCCGGCGGCAATCGCCGGCAGCAAGGCGCTGACACGGGCCTTGAGCGCAGCGACGGTATTGGCTGGGGCTTGGGCAGGCAAACGTTGAAAGGTAGTCATGGGGCAGTCCTTAGATGGCAATTTTCCACAGTCTTGCTTCGTCGAACAGGTCGAAGGCCTCATGCTCGAGGTCGAGCGGCGGTACGACCAATTCAGTGCCCGCGCCGGGCAGGCGCGGTACTGAGCCAAGCAGACGCTGGGTGTATTTATGGGCCGGCTGCCGGAACAGCTGCTCGACCGGTGCATGCTCGACGACCTGGCCGTGACGCATCACCAGCACGTCGTCGCTGACATGGCGGATCACCCCCAGGTCGTGGGAGATAAACAGGTAGGCCAGGCCCAGTTCGTCCTGCAGATCAGCGAGCAGATCCAGCACCTGCGCCTGCACCGAAACGTCCAGCGCCGACACCGGCTCGTCGCAGATGATCAGCTTCGGCTCGCTTGCGATGGCGCGGGCGATCGCCACGCGCTGACGCTGGCCGCCCGACAGCTGCAACGGCCGGCGCTGGGCCAGGTCCGCGGCAAGGCGCACCTGATTGAGCAGCACGGTAATCCGCGCCGGCCGTGCTGGCGCCTCGACGCCGGCGACCTGCAAGGCATCATCCAAAATCTGCGCAACCGTCCAGCGCGGGTCGAACGAACCGAGCGGGTCTTGATAGATCACGCTGATTTCGCGGCGCAGCGGCCGCCGGCTGGCCTCGGCGATGGCATCGTCGGGCAGGTTCCAGGGTTTGCCGCGATAGAGCACCTGGCCCTGGTCTGGCGTCAGCAGGCCCAGCGCCAGGCGCGCCACGGTGGTTTTGCCCGAGCCGGACTCACCAACGATGCCTAGCGTGCGGCCGGCGTGCAGGGTGAAGCTGACACCCTGCACCACTTGCCGCGCCAGCCCGTCCGGGCCGGTGTAGCGCTTGCCCAGGTCACGGCCTTCGAGCAGGACCTCGCCCAGGCCACGGTTGACCAGCCTGGGCGTGCTGGCCACGTGTTGCGGCGACAGCCGGGTGCCCCGCGGATGCTCGGCTGGCACCGCCGCCAGCAACGCCTTGGTGTAGGCATGTCGAGGCTCGCGCAGCACCTGCTGCATCGGCCCCTGCTCGACCACTTCGCCATGGCGCAGCACCAGCACCTCGTCAGCCAACTGGGCAACCACGGCCAGATCGTGACTGATGATCAGCAGCGACGCACCGCGCGCCTTGATCTGCTGAAACACCTGCAGAATCTGCGCCTGCACCGTGGCATCCAGCGCGGTGGTTGGCTCGTCGGCGATCACCAGCGCCGGCTGCATGGCCAGCGCGCTGGCGATCAGGGCGCGCTGACGCAAGCCTCCCGACAGCTGTCCGGGGCGCTGGCGGGCGCGTAGTGCAGGGTCCGGCACGCCGACCAGCTCAAGCAGTTCATGCACCCGCGCCGCACGCTGCTGGCGGTCGCCGTAGCCATGGGTCTGCAACACTTCAAGGATCTCTTTGCCGACCGGTCGCAACGGGTCGAGCGAGACCAGCGCATCCTGCAAGACAAAGCCGATGTCTTTGCCGCGCACCTGCCGCCACTGACGCTCGCTAAGATCAAGCAGGTCGTGGTCGGCAAAGCGCAATTGACGCGCCGACACCTCGGCGCCCGTGCCGGTCAGGCCGACCAGGCTCCGGGCGCTGACGCTCTTGCCCGAGCCGGACTCGCCGACCAAGGCCACGCAACGCCCGGGCGCCAGGGTAAAGCTCAGGTCGCGGACCACACTCTGGCCGGCGAACGACACCGTCAGGCCGTCGACGATCAAGGTCTTGTCACTCATGCTTGGCGGCCCTCCAGGCGTTGTTGAATGAAGCGCCCCGTGACCGTCGTGGTCAGGGTGGTAAGAACGATGAACAGCCCAGGGAAGAACGTCAGCCACCAGGCGCTGGCGATGAAGTCGCGGCCCATCGACAGCATGGTCCCCCACTCCGGTGCCGGCGGCCGGGCGCCTAGGCCTAGAAAACTCAGCGCCGAGGCCCAGACAATGGCCTGGCCGACGCCCATGGTCATGGTCACCACCAGTGGGCGCATGGCGTTGGGCAGCAGTTGGCGCAGCACAATCCGCGAGGTGGGATGGCCAAGCGCGCGCGCCGCTTCGATGTAGCCGGCGTTGCGCACCGCCAGCACCTGGCCGCGCACCATGCGCGCGTAACCGGGCGCACCCCCCAGGCCGGTGGCAACGATCAGCGTGCCGACGCCGCTGCCGAACACCGCCACGAACAGCAACGCCAGGATCAAGCTGGGGAAGGCAAACAGCACCTCCAGCAGCCAGCCGACAGCGCGGTCGACCCGCGCACCACCGAGGCCGCCAAGCAAGCCCAGGCTGATTGCGATGGTCATCGACAACGCCGTGGCGGCGACGCCGATCAGCAGGCTCTGGCGGGCGCCGTGAATGATTCGCGCAAAGATGTCGCGTCCGGATTGATCAGTGCCCAGCCAGTGCGCCCAGCTCGGCGCCTGGAACGCATCGCGCGGCACGATTGCCAGTGGGTCGACGTGGGTAAATAGCTGGGGAAACAGCGCAGCCAGCAGTAACGCGGCCAGAAACAGCAGGGCCAGGCTTGCGCCGACTGGCGGCAGGTTGATCCGGCGCTGACGGCGCAGCGGCGCCTGCACACGGTCAAGTATCAGGTCGCTCATGGCGTGGCCTCCTGTTGGCGGGGGTCGATCCACTGGTAGAGCAGGTCCACCAGAATGTTGGCCAGCACATAGCCCGCGGCAACTACCAGGCTGATGCCGATCACCAGCGGCATGTCCTGGGCCTGCACCGCCTGATACAGCTGGCGGCCGATGCCCTTGCGGGAAAAGATCACTTCGCACACCACCGCGCCGCTGATCAGCGCGCCAATGGCCCAACCCGACAGCGAAACCCCGGGCAACAAGGCGTGGCGCAAGGCATGCCGGAAGCGCACGGCCAGGTCACTCAAGCCACGGCTGCGGGCGGTGAGAATGAACGGTTGTTCCAGGGTCAGCTCGAGCGACTCGCGGGTCACCTGGGCAATGAAACCCGCCAGCGGAATGGCCAGAGAAAATGCCGGCAATACCAAACTGGCCAGGCTGTCGCTGCCCGCCGGCGGGAACCAGCGCAGGCCAAAGGCAAATACCGCCAGCAGCACCACGCCAAGCCAGAAGTGCGGCAAGGCGGCGCTGAGGGTTTCCGCCAGCGAGGCCAGCCCGCCGATCAGACGACCGCGCCCGGCGGTGATCACCGTCAGCAACAACACCAGCACCCAGGCCAGCAACAACGCGGCGATGGTCAGCTCAAGCGTCGCACCGCCCTGCTCGGCCAGCACCCGCGTCACCGGCAGGTGCTGCGAGTAGGACAGGCCAAGGTCGCCTTGCAGCAGGCGGCCCAGGTACAGCAGGTATTGCACGGCCAGCGGTTTATCCAGACCGAACTCGATGCGCGTGGCTTCGATGGTTTCCGGACTGGGGTTGCCGCTGGGACCACCGAGAATCGCCAGCACCGGATCGCCCGGCATCAGACGCAAGGCAAAAAACGTAAGCGTCGCCACGGCCCACAGCACCAGCAACCCGCCACCAAGGCGGATTACGGCGCGGCGGCCGAGTGCGGCCAGGCGCTCGCGGCGCGGGTCGGCTATTGCCAGTTCAGTTGCACTGCTCATTTGATCACCCAGGCGTCATACAGGTAAGTGACCGCCAACGACGGCTCCAGGCGCACGCCTCGGGCGGTCTTGTAGATGCCCAGGCGGGTGCTTTGCGGATAGGTGGTGAGCTGCAGGTATTGCCCGGCGGCTTGCGCCTGGGCCTGCTGATACAGCGCGCGGCGCTGCTCCGGCTGCTGCGTGGCCAGGGCCTGATCAAGCAGGCTGTCGAAGCCGGGATCGGCGTAGCCTGAGGAATTCTGGTGGTAGCCACCGACCCCGGCCGGCTGGACGAAGGCCGAGCTGAAGATGATCCGCAGCACGTCCGGGGTGTTGGTGTTCCAGTAACCAATGCGGATGTCGTAGTCCCAGGCGGCCTGCCGGGCCGTGACCTGCACATCGCTCATCTGCTCCAGCACCAGCTCTATCCCGGCCTCGCGGGTGGTGGCCTGGACCTGCTCCCACAAGGTCAGCTCCGACGGCGGTGTGCGTGCCCCGATCAACACCGTTGCGCGCAGGCGCTTGCCGTCTTTGCTGCGGTAGCCCTCGGCATCGCGGCTGGTCCAGCCAGCGTCATCGAGCAGCTTGCCGGCGCGGGCCGGCTGGAAGTCCTGGCTGTGCTCGAAATCGGCACTGTAGAACGGCGTGGCCATGCTCAGCGGGCCGCCGGCGCGGGGGAATTCACCGAAATAAACGCTCTTCAGCGCGCCCTCGATATCGGCGCTGCGCACAAAGGCTTCGCGCACGCGGATGTCATCGAACGGGGCGCGACGCAGGTTGAAAGTGCCGTTGGTGGGGTTACCCGGGCGTTGGGCGACGATCAGCTCGACATCCGGGTTGCGCCGCGCGGCCTCGTGGGATTCGGGCGGCAGGGTTTCGATCACATCGACTTCGCCTGCCTGCAGCGAGGCAAAGCGTACCGACGGCTCCTGGATGAACTTCCACACGATCCGTTCCAGGTAAGCCGGGCCCTGGTGCTGGGCGGTTGGCGGCGCCCAGTTGTAGTCCGGGTTGCGCACCAGCTCGACCTGGTTCTGCCGGTCCCAGCGCGCCACCTTGAACGGCCCGCTGCCGACCGGGCTTTCGCAGTTGACGTCACGGCTGCGCTTGAGCGCGGTAGGCGACTGAATACCGAGAAAGCCCTGCGCCAGCACTTCGAGAAACGCTGCATAGGGCGTTGCCAGGTGGACCACAGCGGTGTACTCGTCGATCACATCGGTGCCACGATACTGGCGGATATAGCCACCGGCGGTACTCGACTGGGTCTTGGGGTTGGCCATGTGATCGAGGTTGGCCTTGACCGCCTCGGCATTGAACGGCGTGCCATCGGTAAAGCGCACATCGCGGCGTAGCTGGAAGGTGTAGCTGAGGCCATCCGCGGCGACCTGCCAGTGCGTGGCCAGCCACGGGCCGATGCGCCCTTGGCTGTCCATCGACACCAGCGAGTCGAGGTATTGCTGAGCAACGAATACCTGCGGCATGTCCCCGGCGACGTGCGGGTCAAGGCAGGTTGGTTCGCGGTCGGTGGCGTACACCAGTGTGCCGCCGTGGACCGGCTGATCGCCATGGGCGTTGACCTGCTCGGTGCGTTCGCAGCCGACCAGCATCAATGCTGCACTGAGCAAGGTCAGGGGGAGGATGGAGTTATTCAAGGATGCTCCTGCACGGGCCCAAGGGGTGTGCAAGGGCTATTGCAGGACTTGTGCCTGGTTTCAACGCCCTGATTTTGCTGGGTTTGACCTTATTGGCAGTGAATGGCGACGGGCAAACTGTTGCACTGCTGTTGGCCTGCGGACAGTAACGGCCAGCGGCCTGCTGAGAATGCAAATAATTCCCAGCAAGTACCGCACTTTCTTCAGCAAGAAAGGTCTACTCCCTCTTTTGCCGATAATGTTCGACAATCGGCCGTTCAATTGCACCGCACGACGCAGGGCCAAAAGCCAGATGCTTGTGTAGGATGAGCAGCGCCGAGTCTCGCGCTGCCAGATAGGGAGATACACATGCGCGTCCTGTCATCCGTTGCCTGTCTTACCGTGCTGACGCTGGGCCTGGGTGTGTCTTGTGGCGCCCAGGCGTTCACCAGCGAGGAAGGGCAACTGATCGCGTCGATCAACGCCTACCGCAGCCAGCCGCAGAGCTGCGCCGGCGAAGGTTCGCTGGAGCTGCCGCCGTTGAGCAGCGATACCCGCCTGGCGCTGTCGCCGGAAGGCACCCGCGACCTGCAGCAGGCAATGTCCCGCGCGGCTTACCCGATGGTCAACGTGCAGGCGATCAGCCTGTCCGGGCCGCGCGATGCGCCGGCGGCGATGAAGGCCATCGCCGAAAGCTTCTGCCAGGTGGTGCTCGACCCGCAGTTCGTCGATATAGGCGTCAGCCAGGAAGGCCGCGACTGGCGCATCGTGCTGGCTCGGCCGCTGCTCAGTGGTCGCCTCGGTGACTGGCAGGCCGAAGGCCAGAAGCTGCTGCAGGAGATCAATGCAGCGCGCCAGCTGCCCCGCCAATGCGGTGGCCAGCCGTTCGCCGCCGCCGCGCCGCTCAGCTGGAACGCCACCTTGGCCGGCGTTGCTGCCGACCATACCCGGGCGATGGCCAATCAGAACTTCTTCGATCACATCGACCGTGATGGCCGCACTCCGGGTGACCGCGCCGAACTGGCCGGCTACTCCTATCGGCTGGTCGGCGAAAACATCGCGGCCGGGCTGGACACTCCGCGCAAGGTCATCGATGGCTGGCTGGCCAGCCCAGGCCATTGCGCAACCCTGATGAACCCGGATTTCAGCGAACTGGGCGCGGCCTACGCCGTGGACCCCAAGAGCGATGCCGGGATCTACTGGACCGGCTTGTTTGGTGCGCCGCAATGATCGCCTGAGCTGAGTCCGCTCGCTCTGCAGTCATTGAAGCGGCGCCTTCAACCGCGCCGGCTACGCAGCACGAATATGCCCAGCGCCAGCAGTGGCAATGTGGCGCCCACCAGCGCTACGCCATGCCAGCCGAGCTGCTCATACAGTGGGCTGGCCAGCGCCGAGCCCGCTGCGCCGCCGACGAAGATGCTGGTCATGTACAGCGCATTCAATCGGCCGCGGCTGGCCGGGTCCAGCGCATACACCTCACGCTGGCCGATCACCATGTTCATCTGCACGGCGAAGTCCAGCAGTACCCCGCTTAGCGCCAGGCCGATCACGCTGAACCCCGGCGCGCTAAGGCCCAGCAACAGCGCCAGTGGCGCCAGCACCAATGCCAGCAGCGAGCCGCGGCGGGCATGCCCGGCATCAGCCAGCCGCCCCGCCAATGGCGCAGCGACTGCGCCGACTGCGCCCACCAGAGCGAACACTGCGATCTGGCTCTGCGACAGGCCATGCTCCCCGCTCAATGCCATCGGCACCGCCGTCCAGTACAGGCTGAACGCGGCGAACATCAACGCCTGATACAGCGAGCGCTGACGCAGTACCGGGTAGCGGCGCAACAGCCCTGCCAAAGAGGCCATCAGTTGCGCATAGCTGGCTTTGTGCTCGGGCACCCGCCGCGGCAAGGTCAGCGCCAGCAACAGGATGATCGCCAGCATGATCCCGGCGGCGCCGACAAACACTGTGCGCCAGCCGAAGTGGTCAGCAACCACGCTCGCCAGTGGCCGTGCCAGCAGTATCCCCAGCAACAGGCCACCCATGATATTGCCGACCACGCGCCCACGCTGTTGCTCAGGGGCAAGGTGCGCTGCCAGAGGAATGAGCATCTGCACCGACACCGAGCTGAAGCCGATCAACAAGGCATAGCCAAGAAACAAGCCACCCTGGCCATTGCTGCTGGTGCCCGCCAGGACGAGGCTGATGCAAGCCAGCACTGCGGTAGCAACCATCAGCCGGCGGTTTTCCACCAGGTCTGCCAGAGGCACCAGTAACAGCAGACCGAGCGCGTAGCCGAGCTGGGTCAGCGACACGATCAGGCTGGCGTGCTCGGCTGACAGGCCAAGGTCTGGCGCAATCAGGCCGACAATCGGCTGGGCGTAGTAGATATTGGCGACGATCGCGCCACAGCAAAACGCCAACAGGGTTACCAGGGCCCGACTCAGGCCTGCGGTGGAGGGCTGGCTGGCAGCGATGGATGGGCTCATGTGCAGGTGCCTCGGTGGATGATCAGGGAAGATGCTGTGCACGTTACCCAGCGGTGCAGGGCAAGAGAATCCAGCGGCTGCGCAAGGGGTCTTTGCGCGTAGCGCAACGCCCTGCCCTCACTCGCCCAGCAGTGCCTCGCAAAAGCCGACAAACGCCTGTACCCGGCGTGAGCCGCGGTGGTTGGGCAGGTACAGGGCATTGATCGCGTTGCTGGCGGAGCCGGGGCTGATCTGCCAATCAGGCAACAGCCGCAGCAAACGCCCGGCGGCGAAGTCTTCGCGCACCAGCCAGTCGGCCAGCAAGGCAATGCCGGCGCCACTCAGTGCAGCTTCGCGCAGCACATCGGCGTTACTGCTGCGCAGCGGCCCGCTGATATCCAGCTCCAGCGTCTGCTCGTCACGTGACAGGCGCCAGGGCCGTGCGGACTGCCCATAGCGAAAACGCAGGCAGGCGTGTTCATTGAGTCCTCGTGGATGCTCCAGCGGCGCGTGCCCGGCGAGGTACGCGGGGCTTGCCACCAGCCAGCGCTGAAAGCGTCCGAGCGGACGGCAGATCAGTTCGTCGTTGGGCGCGGCCTCGCCCAGGCGAATACTCACATCGTAGCGACCCTCGAGCAGGTCATCGAAGCGATCACTCAGGTCGATGTCCAGCTCAAGCCCCGGATGCGCGGCGAGAAAGCGCCCCAGATGCGGCGCTATCACCCGCCGGCCGAACTCGACGGGCAGGCACAAACGCAGCACCCCGACGGGCTCCTCGCCACGGTCGCCGACATTGGCATCGGCCTCGGCCAATGCCTCGCGCACCTCGCGGCAGCGCTGGTAATAACTGGCGCCCGCCTCGGTCAGGCTGACTTGCCGGGTGGAGCGGTTGAGCAAGGCGGCGCCCAGTTCAGCCTCCAGGGCATCGACCAGGCGCGTCACTGAAGAGGTGGCGACCCCAAGGTTACGCGCTGCAGCCGAAAAGCCGCGCGCGTCGACGGTTGCCATGAAGGCCTTGATTGCCAGCAGCTTGTCCATCGCAGTTGATGTCCGCCAAATCGGCCAACCTTGCTCCAAATGGAGCCTGGGTGCAATCACGGCCAGCCTTACCTGACCAGTCCGCCAGCTTGACCGCAGCGGGCAGACGCAAAAATCTACCTCGACAAAGCCAGATCAAGCTTTTTCGCGAAATTTTCACATTATTGATTTTGCCGTTTTTAAGCTGAAGTTGGCGACTTGATCTAAGCTTTTCGAGGCATCTTGGCAAGCTCAGCCCTGCGACAATAGGCCTCAAGGGCAAATGTACCAACTTGTTAATTAGCTTGCTAAGGGCTTAAACTCCGCGTATTCCACCTGCGAGATCCTTGGCATGAACGACTCACCGCGCGCCTCAGGCGCCTCGAAAATCATTCTGGTTGGCCTGGGCGTGATCATCGCCCTGCTCGGCCTGCTGCTGGCTGCCGGCGGCATCAAGCTGGCCGGTCTGGGCGGCTCCTGGTACTTCCTGATCGGCGGCCTGGCCATGGCCATCGCCGGTATCCTCATCGCCCGCCGCAAGGTCGCCGGCGCCTGGCTGTATGCCGCGTTCCTGCTCGGCACCGCGCTGTGGGCAGTGCTCGACACCGGCCTGGTGTTCTGGCCGCTGTTCTCGCGCCTGTTCATGTTTGCCGTGATCGGCACCGTAGTCGCGCTGGTGTACCCGCTGCTGGCCCGCGCCAACGGCACCGCCACTGGCCGCGGCGCCTACGCCGTCGCTGGCGTCATGGCGGTAGCAGTCGTGGTCGCGGCCGGCAACATGTTCGTCGCCCACCCAAGCGTTGCCCCAACTGGCAAAGGCCCGGGGTTGACCGCCGTCGAACCTGCGCAAGCGCAGAAAGACTGGGCTCACTACGGCAATACCGAAGGTGGCAGCCGCTTCGCCGCCCTCGACCAGATCAACCGTGGCAACGTCGACAAGCTGCAGGTCGCCTGGACCTACCACACCGGTGATGTCGCCCTCAGCGACGGCAACGGTGCCGAAGACCAGCTGACCCCATTGCAGGTCGGCAACAAGGTGTTCATCTGCACCCCGCACAACAACCTGATCGCACTCGACGCCGACACCGGCAAGGAGCTGTGGAAAAACACCATCAACGCCCAGTCGAAAGTCTGGCAGCGTTGCCGTGGCATGGCCTACTTCGACGCTAGCGCGCCGCTGGCCCAGCCCTCCCAGCCGAACAGCTCGCCGGTCGTTGCAGCCACGGTTGCCCCTGGCGCCAACTGCCAGCGCCGCCTGCTGACCAACACCATCGACGGTCGCTTGATTGCAGTCGACGCGGATACCGGCGAGTTCTGCCAAGGCTTTGGCAACAACGGCCAGGTCAACCTGATGGCGGGCCTGGGTGATGTCCCGGATTCGTACTATCAGCTGTCCTCGGCACCGCTGATGGCCGGCACCACCGTGGTGGTTGGCGGGCGTGTTGCCGACAACGTCCAGACCGACATGCCAGGTGGCGTGATCCGTGGTTTTGACGTGATCACCGGGCAAATGCGCTGGGCCTTCGACCCAGGCAACCCTGAAGACCGTAACGCCCCGACTGACGGCAGCACCTACGTGCGCAGCACGCCGAACAGCTGGGCGCCGATGTCCTACGACCCGGCAATGAACACCGTGTTCCTGCCGATGGGTTCGTCGTCCACCGACATCTATGGTGTAGAACGCAGCAAGCTCGACCACACCTACGGCGCATCGGTACTGGCGCTGGACGCTACCACCGGTAACGAGAAGTGGGTCTACCAGACCGTCCACAACGACCTGTGGGACTTCGACCTGCCGATGCAGCCGAGCCTGATCGACTTCACCAAGGACGACGGCCAGACCGTCCCTGCGGTGGTGATCGGCACCAAGGCCGGGCAGATCTACGTGCTCGACCGTGCCACTGGCAAACCGCTGACCCAGGTCGACGAAGTGCCGGTCAAGCCAGGCAACATCCCCAACGAACCGTACTCGCCGACCCAACCGAAGTCAGTCGGCATGCCGCAGATCGGCGCGCAGACCCTGACCGAATCGGACATGTGGGGCGCAACCCCGTATGACCAACTGCTGTGCCGCATCGACTTCAAGAAGATGCGCTACGACGGCCTCTATACCGCGCCAGGCACCGACCTGTCGCTGAGCTTCCCGGGCTCGCTGGGCGGCATGAACTGGGGCAGCATCTCCACCGATCCGGTGCATGGCTTCATCTTCGTCAACGACATGCGCCTGGGGCTGTGGGTCCAGATGATCCCGTCGCAGAACCAGGGCAAAGCCGCCGGTGGTGGCGAAGCGCTAAACACCGGCATGGGCGCGGTACCGCTGAAAGGCACGCCGTACGCGGTGAACAAGAACCGCTTCCTGTCGATTGCCGGCATCCCGTGCCAGGCGCCACCATTCGGCACCCTGACCGCGATCGACATGAAGACCCGCCAGGTCGCCTGGCAAGTGCCGGTCGGCACCGTTGAAGACACCGGCCCGCTCGGCATCCGCATGCATCTGCCGATCAAGGTTGGCCTGCCGACGCTGGGTGGCACCTTGTCGACCCAAGGCGGCCTGGTGTTCATCGCCGGCACCCAGGACTTCTACCTGCGCGCTTTCAACAGCGGCAACGGTGAAGAGGTCTGGAAAGCCCGCCTGCCCGTCGGTAGCCAGGGTGGCCCGATGACCTACGTCTCGCCCAAGACCGGCAAGCAATACGTGGTCGTCACCGCTGGCGGTGCCCGCCAGTCGACCGACCGTGGCGATTATGTAATGGCCTACGCCTTGCCATAACGCGCGTCACTCCCGTGCGGCACGAGGCCGCTCCTGCACACCCTTTGCAGGAGCGGCCTCATGCTTTCAGCGGCGCTATTTATCACCACCTCGCGATTCCCAGGAAAGCTGCGCAATGTCCTCCGTGTTCCGTTTTACCCCTACCCGCATCACCGCCAGCCTGCTGCTGGTACTGGCCAGCAACGGCGCCATGGCCGAAGCCGATCTGCTCCAGCGCAGCACCCTCAGTGGTGACTGGGGCGGTTTGCGCCATCAACTTGAAGACGATGGCGTCAAGTTCAGCGCCGACTACAGCGGCGAGACCGCCTACAACGCTGATGGCGGCCTGCACCGCTCGGCGCGCTATTCGCAGAACATCAAGCTGGGCGTGCAGTTCGACTTGTCCCGCTTGTATGGGGTGGATAACGCCGGCAAGGTCCAACTGAGCATTAACGACCGCCGCGGCCACAGCGCCTCGGAGGAACTGGTAGGCAACCGCCTGCCGATCCAGGAAAACTTCGGCGGCCTGTACACACGCCTGACTGAGCTCAGCTACGAACGCAACTTCACTCCCGCGCTGAACATCAAGCTCGGCTACATGGCCATGGGCAACGACCTCGGCGGCCTCGACAGCGGCATCCTGTGCAACTTCATGAACGCCGGTTTCTGCGGCCATCCGCTGAACATGTCCGGCGGCAGTGGCTGGACCAACTACCCCAATGCGCGGCTCGGTGCGCGGGTCAAATATGACCTTTCGCCAGCCTGGCAAGTGCGCGTGGCGGCGTTCAACGTTGATCCCGAAAGCAACGGCAATTCCAGCCGTGCCTGGAAGCTGGGCCCCAAGCACACCACAGGCACGGTGGTGCCGGTGGAGCTGGTGTACAAACTGCGAGGCGAACTGCCGGGTGAGTACAAGCTGGGTTACTACTACGACAGCTCCAACGTCAAACGCATTGGCAGTGATGACGAAGTGGCTGGCCGAGGTGGGCACTACCTGTTGATTGATCAGGCGGTATGGAATGACCCCGCCCTGGCCGGCCGTAGCCTGCATGCGTTTGGTCAATACTCGGCGTCGAGCAAGGCGGCATCGCCGTTTACCAAGTGGTATGGCACGGGCGTGGTGCTGTACCAGCCGTTTGCAGGCCGCCCGCGGGACACCTTGTCGTTAGGCTATGGCCGAGCAGTGCCGAATCCACGTAGTCGGGATGTGCTGGAGGATGCCGCTGCTGGCAGTGATCGCGAGTTCCCGAATATCGACAGTGCTGAGCAGTTGATCGAGCTGAGCTATGGATATCAGGCCACGCCCTGGCTGAATCTGCGGCCGGACGTGCAGTACATCATCGAGCCTGGAGCGTTTTCCGGGACTGATATCGATAATGCGCTGGTGGTGGGATTGCAGGTCAAGGCCAGCTTCTGATTGGGGCTGGCTTGGTGGGCTGTGTGGGGTTTGCGGTTGTTGGCTTATCCTTTCCTGGTGTTGGCCAATGCTGTCCCTTTCGCCTTTACGGGCCGTCCCTTTCAAGGTCTCTGCATTTTTCTGAATTTTTCTCTGTTTTGAGATTGCTGGGCCCGCTGCGCGGCCCTTCGCGGGCAAGCCCGCTCCCACAGAGTTCGCGATACTTTCAGGTCAGCATTAATCCCTTAAGTCCGTCGCCCCGGCAACCTCTATCAATACTGACCAAGCCACTCTCAGGCAACGCGGACCCTGTGGGAGCGGGCTTGCCCGCGAAGGGCTGCAAGGCAGCCCCGCTGTTGATGTGAGCCAGCGCAGCGAGGCGTGCTTTTGATCTTGATCTTGATCCTCCAGCGATTCAGAGGCAATACCGGAGCAAGGGAACCCCTAGCAGCGCAGAGCTAGCCGATCTCGCCACGCCCGCACATCACTATTTATGCAGGTTATACAGGCCGACCACACATAGCACAATCAAAGCTGCGCCATACATCATTGCGTTCGCTATAAAAACCCGTCGCCTCAGTGTTCTCGGAAAACTATCCAGTTGCTGCTCGTCAAGCTCACCTCGCTTTAGATGAATTCCCGGCATGGCGAGAATTCCGCTAATAGTGCCAAACAATAGCCAGCGAGGAAAAAATCTCCCTTTACCCCACGCCCGCTTCTGCATCTCGATGCCATACACTACTCTGCAAAGCGCCTAGCATGCGTTCAAGGTCGCGCCCCAAGCTATGAAATGACCATAAACATACCGATAACCATTATCGCGAGAGGGCCTAGCACTACTACCATTTGCCACACTGTTGACCAGGATCTGGGGGCAGGAATCAAGGCGTAGTCCATTCGTACATGACCTCTCCAAAAGTCTCGCCGGCTCCACTCCCAGCCGCCCCCCACGACGGAGCCGCCCACTGCCAAGGCGATGCCCCAAGCGAGCCGCCCATAGACGCCAAAGCTACATATATACGGAGCTGACTGGCTGGCGCCTGCCAACAGCCGCCACCTGCAGTAAGCCGGAACATTCAATACTGCTCTATCTTGATTATTGCAACGACGATCAGTATCCAGACGCATCCAACAATAGTCAGCCACAAAGACGTCAACATCCTTTTTTTCAATCCGACCGGAAACGCACGCAGCTCATCAATGCTTAGTAACCCTCTTCGAATGTGCGGACCTGGCAGAAGCAACAAACCGCACATATTGCAAACAAGCATCCAGCGCGAGCGCACACTTGAAACGCCCATGTAATTCTTTTGCTGCTCAAGCCACGGACTACTTTTGATAGCAGACAGCGCGATGAAGAAGTCTCGACTGCATGCAATATAAAAGCTTAACGCCAAGCCTGATAGAACAATCATTGTAGGGCACACCAATATAACTATGCGAAGCATCGGCGGCCAACTGCTGAACTCAATCATAATATTGCTCATAAAGTGACTCGCCTACTACTTCTCCAACCATTACACCTAGCATGCCGCCGGCCAATGAGCCAGCACCTACGAGCACCAAGCCACATATAGGGGCGCCTAACCATGGACTGGCTGGCGCCTGTCAGCAGGCCTGCAATTTCAGCCTGATGCTCCATCATGAATTCGGCTTCGTCGTAGTCGAGCAGCGCCAACGAGTCACGGGCCTGCTGTGCGGCGGCCATCAGTTGAGCTTCTTCGCGGGTGCAGGCGTCGCCGATGTCGGGGTTACCGATGACGAAAATCTCTCCGGCCTTGAAGCCGTCCTTGAAGGTCGGGTTGAGTATCTGCAGGCGCGAGATCGCCAAGGTACTGTCCTGCTCGGCCAAGTGCAGCAGCACCTGCGGGAAGGACATGTTGCGCTGGACAACATGAAAGCCCGGCTCATTGATATACGGCCGGCTATCAACGAAGTGCACAGGCTGACCAAAGCTCTGCGCGCCTGGGCCGACCACGCGCGAAGACCTTGTCTCCCGCCAGGGTGGGACAATCAGGTGGCGCTACAACTCGGTTGGTACCGGGCGGGCAAGCGCACTGTACCCGTTGCCGTATCATCGCCATCGACAGCTTGACCTTTACCGTCAATTATCACGCGCATCTGCAAACGCCCTGTGCTGGTTGAGCCAGGGAAACTAGCAGCTTCTCACCGGTATTTTTCCCCGCCAAAAGCGAACAGGATGCGTCCTACAGCAGCGAGAGAAATGCCTTACGTTTGAACGCACTATCTAACGGTTTACAGAGCTGACACATGGCCTCGGGCCGTCAAACAGTGAGCCACCGGTACAGCAGAAGCGCACAGCACGGCCCACCACCAGACGGATATGCCAAGGCAAGCTGGCGCCACTCAAAGCAGCGCAATCATCAGCCCCGCAAATAATCCACCAACCGCAACAACATCGCATCACATCCCAGCAACTGCGCCACACTGACAAACTCATCCGGCCGATGCCCCTGCTCCATGCTCCCTGGCCCACATACCACCGTCGCTATCCCCGCCTGATCAAACAACCCTCCCTCAGTCCCAAACGCCACCGTGCCAAACTCACTCGACCCACTGAGCAACGCCACCAACCGCGCAGCCTCGCTATCAGCCGCCGTAGCCAACCCAGGATACGCACTCAAAGGCCACAGCCGAATATCACTCGCGGCACTCACCGCCCGCATCCGCGGCAGCAACTCGACCTCGGCGTAGGCCTGCAACTGATCCGCCACAGCCTCTGCAGCAAACCCCGGCAACGCCCGCACTTCAAAGTCGAACTCACATTCCTCAGGCACGATATTCAATGCCCGGCCACCTTTGATGACTCCCGTCTGCACCGTCGAAAACGGCGGATCGAAACGCGCATCCTGATCCTCGGCCAACGCCTGCCCAATCTCGCCCAACTTGCCGATCATCCGTGCCGCATACTCGATGGCATTCACCCCGTAAGGTGCATAGGCCGAATGACAGGCCGCGCCATGCACCTGGCAACGCATCGCCAGCTTGCCCTTATGGCCAAGCACCGGTTTCAGCTCGGTCGGCTCACCAATCAGGCACAAACGCGGTTTGTGCGGCCGCTGGGCCAAGGCGTCGAGCATCGACCGCACGCCCAGGCAGCCGACTTCCTCGTCATAGGAAAATGCCAGATGCACCGGCGTGTGCAGCGGCTGCGCGAGAAACGCCGGGACCGCCGCCAGTACCGAGGCGATAAACCCCTTCATGTCCGCCGTGCCGCGACCATACAAGCGGCCATCGCGTTCGGTCATGACAAACGGGTCGACGCTCCACGCCTGGCCATCGACCGGCACTACGTCGGTATGCCCCGACAGCACCACGCCGCCGCGATCGGTCGGGCCGATGCTGGCGAACAGATTGGCCTTGGTGCCCTCGGCGTTGAAAAACAGCTCACTCGCTACCCCCAGCTGAGCCAGGTAATCACGAATGAAGCCGATCAGTTGCAGGTTCGAATCACGGCTGACCGTGGCAAAGCCGATCAGCCGCCCCAACAGCTGTTGGCTGCTCAGCTCATTCATCGCCCGCCACTCCGTAACTCGGTGCACGGGTCGGATCGAGTGCGCGGGTCACGTAGTCGTTCATCTGCGGCCGGTAGGCTTGCCAGAGACCATCGAGCTGGCCAATCGGGTCGTGCTCGGCCCAGTCCACACGCAGATCAACCAGCGGCCAGGTCAGCTCACCGGCAATCTTCAACGCCGCCGAATGGATCGGCCCGGCCTCGCCACCTGCCGTGACAGCGGCGTGCATGGCGGCCAGCAAGCGATCCGCCAGGTGCCCACCGGCCTGCTCGAAGGCGTCGACCATGGCCTGGATCACCTGCTGCGAAGCGAGCAGATTGCCCGCCGCCGCGCACTGCTCACCGGCCACGGCATTGTGTACGCCCAAGGCCTGCTTGCCAGAGAACAGCGCGACCTGGCCATGACTGTCGATCACCGTGACCTGGCGGTATTCACTCCAGCCGTTGGCCGTCAACACCTGGTCCAGTGCGGCGGGGGGTAGCTGGCCTTGCTCCAGCGCATCAAGAATCTGCGGGCCAAGGGCAGGCAGGGTGATGTTCTGGCTGGCAACTGCACCGACCCCAGCGCGCACCCATGGGCAGCGGGCGCCTACCGCGATGCTGGAAGAACTGATGGCGATACCAAGCTGGCCGGTTTCGGCGCAGCGGCCAATGATGGAAAAGGTCATGGTGCAGCTCCTGTATCAGGCAAAAATCAGGCGGAAGACAACTGCCCGCCACTCAATACCGAGCATTCTGGACAGCCCGCCCAGCCCACGAAACGACCTTTTTTGTTGCCCCTGCACAGGAAAAAACTCACGGCCAACAAAATCACCCTGACAGCACTGCCAAACCGCGCTGCAGCCCTTGCTGCACCTGGCCTTCGCCAATTTATCGGCAAGCCCCAGCTAAATAGTATTTTCGCCGCTATTGAGCAGTCCCTAGTCTGGCCCCAGGCAAAGGCGGTCTCCCACCGACCTGATCAAATCGCCTTCCAAGAAGGGCTCGAACATGACATTGAACAACATCGAAATCGACACGCTGATCGTCGGCGCCGGCCAGGCCGGGGTCGCCATGAGCGAACACCTGAGCAAACTCGGCGTGCCGCATCTGGTGCTGGAGCGCAACCGCATCGCCGAGGCCTGGCGCAGCGGTCGCTGGGACTCGCTGGTAGCCAACGGCCCGGTCTGGCACGACCGTTTTCCCGGCCTGGAATTCGACCTGGACGCCGACGCTTTCGCCGGCAAGGAGCAGGTGGCCGATTACTTCGAGCGCTATGTACGTAAATTCAATCTGCCGGTACGCACTGGCGTTGAAGTGAAGAAGGTCGTACGCAATGCCGACCGCCCAGGCTTTGTCATCGAGACCAATCAGGGCACCATCCACGCCAACCGCGTAGTGGCTGCCACCGGCCCGTTCCAGCGCCCGGTCATCCCCGCCATTGCCCCGCAGGACCCACGCCTGCAGCAGATCCACTCTGCCGCCTACTTCAACCCTGAGCAGCTCCCTGAAGGCGCGGTACTGGTAGTAGGCGCGGGCTCTTCCGGCGTACAGATCGCCGAAGAGCTGATGCGTGCCGGGCGCAAGGTGTACCTCTCGGTCGGCGCCCACGACCGCCCGCCGCGCGCCTACCGCAACCGCGACTTCTGCTGGTGGCTGGGGGTACTGGGCGAATGGGATGCAGAAATCGCCAAACCTGGCCGTGAGCACGTGACCATCGCCGTCAGCGGCGCCCGTGGCGGCCACACGGTGGACTTCCGCGCCCTCGCCCACCAAGGCATGACCCTGGTCGGCCTGACCGATTCATTCGACAACGGTGTCGCCACCTTCCAGAACAACCTGGCCGACAACATTCGCCGCGGCGACGAAAACTACCTGGCCCTGCTCGACGCCGCCGATGCCTACATCGAGCGCAACGGCCTGGACCTGCCGGAAGAACCCGAAGCCCGCAAACGCCTGCCCGACCCGGCCTGCATCAGCGAACCGATCCTGCAGCTGGACCTGATCGCGGCCGGCGTCACCAGCGTCATCTGGGCCACCGGCTACGGCGTCGACTTCAGCTGGCTGCAGGTCAATGCATTCGACAGCAACGGCAAGCCAGTACATCAACGCGGCGTGTCGCAGGAGCCTGGGGTGTACTTCCTCGGCCTGCCGTGGCTGTCGCGGCGCGGCTCGTCGTTTATCTGGGGGGTGTGGCACGACGCCAAGCACGTCGCCGGCCATATCGCCACGCAACGCACTTACCTGGCCTACCGCGACCGTCATCAGCGCGACGCCGATGCCGCCGCCCAACCTCACAACGTCAGCACCCTCGGAGCCCACTGATGCCTACTCATACCCGCGTACGGATGTTCAACACCAAGGTCACCTACCCTAACCAGTCGCTCGACAATGACCTGTGCCAGGCGGTGCGCGCCGGCAACACCGTGTATGTGCGCGGCCAGGTCGGTACCGACTTCGAAGGCCGCCTGGTCGGGCTGGGCGACCCGCGTGCCCAGGCCGAGCAGGCCATGAAGAACGTCAAGCAGCTGCTTGAAGAAGCCGGCTCGGACATGTCGCACATCGTCAAGACCACCACCTACATCACCGATCCGCGCTTCCGCGAGCCGGTGTATCAGGAGGTCGGCAAATGGCTCAAGGGCGTGTTCCCGATTTCCACCGGGCTGGTGGTCGCCGGGTTGGCGCAGGCTGAGTGGCTGATGGAGATCGATGTGATTGCGGTGGTGCCGGACTGAGCGGCGTAGCTGAAGTTGCTGGGGCCGCGTTGCGGCCCCACACCCTAAAGGCTGGCCAACTGCTCACGGCAAAACTCGACAAACAACTGCGCCGGCTTGGTCAACTGCACCCGTTTCAAGTGCGCTGCGGCCAACCCGGACAGCTCGACTGGCTCGGCAATGTCGACCGTGACCAGCCGCTGGCCATCGTAGGTGCACTCGGAATGCGGCCGAGTCACCAGCAGCGAAAAACCAAACCCCTGCCCGACCATCCCCCGCACCATCTCGATCGACGGCGAGCTGAATACGATATTCGGCGTCAGCCCCAACTCATTGAACAGGCTAACGAAGTAGGTCCTGCTCGGCGCGACGTCGAGCAGGATCATCGGTTCTGGGCACAAATCGCGTAACGACACCTGCGCCTGACCCGCAAAGCGGTGCTTCTCCGGCAACAACACGTATGGTTTCTGGGGTGCCATCAACGGCTCGGCCTCGATGGTGCCATCCAGGTCATGGTCGTAGAGAAACGCCAGGTCAAAGGTGCCAGCAGTCAGCCCCTGGATCAGCTCCTGCTGTTCACCGTCGCGCAGGCGAATGTCGACCCCCGGATAACGCTCGCGAAACCCAGCGATCAAACGCGGCAGATACAGCGGTGCCACCGTTTCAAAACAACCGATGTCGATCTGCCCAGCCACCGTGTCGTTGTCGGCCAGTGCGTTCTGCTCGAACTCGTGGGCCATCTGCAGCAGCGACTTGGTCTTGGCGTAGAAACGCTTGCCGCTGGGCGTCAGCGACACGCCCTGGGCGTGATGGCGGATAAACAGCTGCACGCCAAAACTCTCTTCCAGGTTCTTGATCGCGGTAGAGATCGACGGCTGGGCGATATACAACTGGCGCGAAGCCTCGGCAACGCTGCCGGCCTCCACCGTGGTGACGAAATACTTCAACTGACGCAAGGTATAGGAAGCCACAGGCACCTCTGGGGCGCCGTCGGCGGCGCGCTCTGATTTATCCCTGCTACCTTACCTCAGCCCCTTGCTGCAGCGCCGCTGGCCGGGCAAGCATTTGCCTAAGGCCAGACGTTATTTTGCCTATCCGCGCCTCAGCGCCGCATGCTGGCCATGCGCAGTATCGATGGCGGCAGTGGGTTTATCATTCTGGATGATAATAACCTTCGGCGCATTCGATTCGTTCCCCACCCGCGCGCCGCGCAGAATCCGCCCCACTATCCATATACATTGGCGGATTTCTCCATGGAACAATCACTCAAACCCTTGCGTTATCCCCTCGCTGCCCTGGCAGTGCTGGTGATCAGCGCCTGCGGCCGTACCCCAGACGCCGTGCAGGCTCCGACCGCGCCGAAGGTCACCGTGGCCAAGGTGATCGAGCAACCGATCAACGAGTGGGACGAGTTCACCGGGCGCCTCGAAGCGCCAGAAACCGTCGAAGTCCGCCCACGGGTATCGGGCCAGATCGATCAGGTGGCCTTCACCGAAGGCGCCCAGGTGAAAAAGGGCGACCTGTTGTTCCAGATCGACCCGCGCCCGTTCCAGGCCGAAGTCCGCCGCCTCGAAGCACAACTGCAACAAGCCCGCGCTAGCGCCCAGCGCAGCGAAAACGAAGCCCGCCGCGGCGAGCGTCTGCGTGACAGCAACGCCATCTCCGCCGAGCTGGCCGAGTCGCGCAGCAGCGCCGCCGCCGAAGCCCGCGCCGGGGTTGCCGCGATCCAGGCACAACTGGACCTGGCCCGCCTCAACCTGAGCTTTACCCGGGTCACCGCGCCGATCAGCGGCCGGGTCAGCCGCGCCGAGTTCACCGCCGGCAACATCGTCAGCGCCGATATCACCCCGCTGACCTCGGTGGTGTCCACCGACAAGGTTTATGCCTATTTCGACGCCGACGAGCGCGTGTACCTCAAGTACACCCAGCTGGCGCGTGAAGGCCAACGTGGCCAGAGCACTCCGGTGTACCTGGGCCTGACCAATGAAACCGGCAACCCGCACCTGGGCCAGATGAACTTCGTCGACAACCAGGTCAATCCGCGCACCGGCACCATCCGCGGCCGCGCCGTGTTCGACAACACTGACGGCCAGTTCACCCCGGGCCTGTACGCCCGCCTGAAGCTGGTCGGCAGCGCCAAGTACGACGCAGTGCTGATCAACGACGAAGCGGTCGGCACCGACCTTGGCAAGAAGTTCGTGCTGGTCATGGATCAGGACAACAAGGCTGCCTACCGCGCCGTTGAACTGGGCCCCAAGCTTGAAGGCCTGCGCATCGTCCGCAGCGGCTTGAACAAGGACGAGCGCATCGTCGTCAAGGGCCTGCAGCGGGTGCGCCCAGGCTCGCAGGTGACTCCAGAAGAGAGCGCCATGGCCAGTGAGCAGACCCTGACCAACCTCGCCCAGCAGCGTCAGGCGCTGGAAGCCAGCAACCCGGCGCCGCGCGTGGCCGGCCCCAGTGTGAAAGTCGCCAGTGCCCAGGCACCGCGCGGTTAAGGGACGACACCGATGAACTTCTCCAAATTCTTTATTACCCGGCCGATCTTCGCCGCCGTGCTGTCGCTGATCCTGCTGATCGCGGGCTCGATTGCGCTGTTCCAACTGCCGATCAGCGAATACCCCGAAGTGGTGCCGCCTACGGTCGTGGTACGCGCCAACTTCCCCGGGGCCAACCCCAAAGTCATCGGCGACACCGTTGCCGCGCCACTGGAACAGGCCATTACCGGTGTCGAGAACATGCTCTACATGTCCTCGCAGTCGACCGCCGACGGCAAGCTGACCCTGACCATCACCTTCGCCCTGGGCACTGACCTAGACAACGCCCAGGTACAGGTGCAGAACCGCGTCACCCGGACCCAGCCCAAGCTGCCCGAAGAAGTCACGCGCATTGGTATCACCGTCGACAAGGCTTCGCCCGACCTGACCATGGTCGTGCACTTGACCTCGCCGGATCAGCGCTACGACATGCTCTACCTGTCCAACTACGCCATCCTCAACATCAAGGATGAGCTGGCCCGCCTGGGCGGCGTCGGTGACGTGCAGCTGTTCGGCATGGGCGACTACTCGCTGCGGGTCTGGCTCGATCCGAACAAGACTGCCTCGCGCAACCTGACCGCCACCGATGTGGTCACGGCGATTCGCGAGCAGAACCGTCAGGTCGCTGCCGGCCAGCTCGGTGCGCCACCTGCGCCAGGTTCGACCAGCTTCCAGCTGTCGGTCAACACCCAGGGCCGCCTGGTCAGTGAGGAAGAGTTCGAGAACATCATCGTCCGCGCCGGTGCCGATGGTGAAATCACCCGCCTCAAGGACATTGCCCGGGTCGAACTCGGCTCCAGCCAATACGCCCTGCGCTCGCTGCTGAACAACCAGCCAGCGGTGGCGATCCCGATCTTCCAGCGCCCTGGCTCCAACGCCATCGAAATCTCCGACGAAGTCCGGGCGAAGATGACCGAGCTGAAAAAGGACTTCCCCGAAGGGATGGACTTCAGCATCGTCTATGACCCGACCGTGTTCGTCCGTGGCTCGATCGAAGCCGTCGTGCACACGCTGTTCGAAGCTTTGATTCTGGTCGTGCTGGTGGTGATTCTGTTCCTGCAGACCTGGCGCGCCTCGATCATTCCGCTGCTGGCCGTGCCGGTCTCGCTGATCGGCACCTTTGCCGTGATGCATCTGTTCGGCTTCTCGCTCAACGCCCTGTCGCTGTTCGGCCTGGTGCTGGCGATCGGCATCGTGGTCGACGACGCCATCGTGGTGGTGGAAAACGTCGAACGTAATATCGGCCTGGGCCTGAAACCACTCGAAGCCACGCAAAAGGCCATGAGTGAAGTGACCGGGCCGATCATCGCTACGGCACTGGTGCTGTGCGCAGTGTTTATCCCGGCAGCGTTCATCTCCGGGCTGACCGGGCAGTTCTACAAGCAGTTCGCCCTGACCATCGCTATTTCGACAGTGATCTCGGCCTTCAACTCGCTGACCCTGTCGCCAGCACTGGCGGCGGTATTGCTGCAAGAACACGGCGCGCCCAAGGATCGCTTCTCGCGTGCCCTGGACCGGATTTTCGGGCGCTGGTTGTTCAACCCGTTCAACCGCTTCTTCGAGCGTGCCAGCCTGCGTTACGTGGCCGGCGTGGGCCGGGTCATCCGCTCCAGCGGCATCGCCCTGTTCGTCTATGCCGGGCTGATGGCGCTGACCTACCTGGGCTTTGCCTCGACCCCGACCGGCTTCGTCCCGGCGCAGGACAAACAGTACCTGGTCGCCTTCGCCCAACTGCCCGATGCGGCCAGCCTCGACCGCACCGAAGCCGTCATCAAGCGCATGAGCGAGATTGCCCTGAAGCAGCCCGGTGTGGCCGACTCGGTAGCCTTCCCAGGCCTGTCGATCAACGGTTTCACCAACAGCCCCAACAGCGGCATCGTCTTCACTCCGCTCAAGCCGTTTGAAGAGCGTACCGACCCGAGCCAGTCGGCGGCGGCCATCGCGGCTGCGTTGAACGCGCAGTTTGCTGATATTCAGGATGCCTACATCGCGATCTTCCCACCGCCGCCGGTACAGGGCCTGGGCACCATTGGCGGCTTCCGCCTGCAGATCGAAGACCGCGGCAACCTCGGCTACGAAGCGCTGTACGAAGAAACCCAGAACATCATTGCCAAGAGCCACAACGTACCCGAGCTGGCAGGGCTGTTCACCAGCTATCAGGTCAACGTGCCGCAGGTCGATGCCGATATCGACCGGGAAAAGGCCAAGACCCACGGCGTGGCGATCAACGATATCTTCGACACCCTGCAGGTCTACCTGGGCTCGCTGTACACCAACGACTTCAACCGCTTCGGCCGCACCTATCAGGTCAACGTTCAGGCTGAACAGCAGTTCCGCCTCGACGCCGAGCAGATCGGTCAGCTGAAAGTGCGTAACAATCTGGGCGAGATGATCCCGCTGGCGACCTTCCTCAAGGTCAGCGACACCTCGGGGCCAGACCGGGTGATGCACTACAACGGCTACATCACCGCAGAAATCAACGGTGGCGCCGCCCCAGGCTACAGCTCCGGCCAGGCCGAGGCGGCTATGGAAAGACTGCTCAAGGCCGAGTTGCCCAACGGCATGACTTACGAGTGGACCGACCTCACCTACCAGCAGATCCTGTCTGGCAACACCGCACTGCTGGTGTTCCCGCTCTGCGTACTGCTGGCGTTCCTGGTGCTGGCGGCGCAGTACGAAAGCTGGAGCCTGCCGCTGGCGGTGATCCTGATCGTACCGATGACGCTGCTGTCGGCGATTACCGGGGTGATCATGTCGGGCGGTGACAACAACATCTTCACCCAGATCGGCCTGATCGTGCTGGTGGGCCTGGCGTGCAAGAACGCCATCCTCATCGTCGAGTTCGCCAAGGACAAGCAAGCCGAAGGGCTCAATCCCCTGGCCGCAGTATTGGAAGCCTGCCGCCTGCGTCTGCGGCCGATCCTGATGACTTCGATTGCCTTCATCATGGGCGTGGTGCCGCTGGTGTTCTCGTCCGGCGCCGGTGCCGAGATGCGCCATGCGATGGGTGTGGCAGTGTTCTCGGGGATGATCGGGGTGACCGTGTTCGGCCTGTTCCTGACCCCGGTGTTCTTCGTCCTGATCCGCCGTTATGTCGAGCGTCGCGAAGCCCGCAAGGCCGCGCAAGCCAAGCCGCTGGAGAACCACGCATGAACCTCCTCAAACCACTGACCCCGAGCCTGTTGGCGCTGGCCCTGGCGGCCTGCGCGGTGGGCCCGGACTACCAGGCGCCGAACACCGAGCCGGCGCAGCTGGGCAACCAGTTGCAGGTCAAGGCCTTCGACCGTAGCCGCTTTGAAAGCGTGTGGTGGCAGCAGTTCGACGACCCGACCCTGAACCAGCTGGTGCAGGCTTCGCTGCAAGGCAACCGCGACCTGCGCGTGGCCTTCGCCCGGCTCAAGGCGGCGCGCTCGATCCGGGAGGATGTCGACAACGACAACCTGCCGGTGGTGAGCAGCCGTGCCAGCAGTGATCTGGGCAAAGGCCAGATCCCGGGCCAGACCGAGCGCCGGGTCAACAGCGAACGCTATGACCTGGGCCTGGACATGGCCTGGGAGCTGGACCTGTTCGGCCGCATTCAGCGCCAACTGGAAGCCAGCGAAGCGCAAGAGGCCGCCGCCGCGGCCGACCTGCAGCAGTTGCAGGTGAGCATGATCGCCGAGCTGGTCGATGCCTATGGCCAGCTGCGTGGCGCGCAGTTGCGCGAAAAAATCGCCTTGGCCAACCTCAAGACCCAGCAGGACTCGCGCAGCATTACCGAGACCCTGCGCGATGCCGGCGTCGGCAACGAGCTCGACGTGGTTCGCGCCGATGCCCGCCTGGCGGCAGTCGAGGCCACCGTGCCGCAACTGCAGGCACAGCAGGTACGCGCACAAAACCGCATCGCCACTCTGCTCGGCCAGCGCCCGGATCAGCTCAGCGTTGATCTGTCGCCTAAACAGCTGCCGGCAATCGCCAAAGCACTGCCGATCGGCGACCCCGCTGAACTGCTGCGTCGGCGCCCGGATGTTCGCAGCGCCGAGCGCCAGTTGGCAGCGGCGACCGCCAACGTTGGGGTAGCGACCGCCGACCTGTTCCCGCGGGTAAGCCTGAGTGGCTTCCTTGGCTTCACCGCCGCGCGTGGCTCGCAGATCGGCTCGTCCGCCGCCAATGCCTGGGGGCTTGGCCCAAGTATCACCTGGGCAGCGTTCGACCTGGGCAGCGTACGTGCGCGCATCCGTGGCGCCAAGGCTGACGCCGAAGGCGCACTGGCTACCTACGAACAGCAGGTGCTGCTGGCGCTGGAAGAGTCATCCAATGCGTTCAGTGATTACGGCAAGACCCAACAGCGTTTGCAGGCCTTGATGCGCCAGAGCGATGCCAGCCGCAAGGCCGCCGACCTGGCTTCGATCCGCTATCGCGAAGGCACCGTGGATTATCTGGTACTGCTGGATGCCGAGCGCGAGCGGCTCAGCGCGGAAGATGCCCAGGCCCAGGGCGAAGTCGAGTTGTATCGCGGCATCGTCGCGATCTACAAGGCTTTGGGTGGCGGCTGGCAGCCTGAGACGGTAGCCAGCCTGCGATGACGCTGGGGGGCGCTATGCACCCCTTTCCGACCGGTCCGGCGCCCCGGCAAGGCCGCTCCTACAGGGACCGCGCATCAACGGCTTACGCGGTCACTGTAGGAGCGGCCTTGTGTCGCGAAAGGCCAGCGCAGCTGGCCCCGACGTACTCAAGCTAAGCGCAAGTATCTGAAAAGCGGATGGCCTAGCAACAGCTCCTTTGGTTGGCTCCTCCCCCAACCGTTTGCCCCGCAGGCCTGGCCCGCGGGGCTTTTTTTGCCCGGTATAGAGCAGGACCTGCCTCAACCAACCAGATGCAGATAATGCATATGCCGCTCGAAGTGATCGAGAATGTCGCCGATCACCTCATCCTTGGACCAGCCCATCACGTCATGGTCCTGGCCGCCTTCACGCAGGTGCACCTCGGCGCGGAAGTACTTGCGCTCCTCGCCCGGCGGCGCATCGCTGGCGGTGACAAAGCTTGGCGTGGCATACGCCTGCGGCCTGATCTCGTAGACGAAGGTGCCCTCGCTCGGGCCGACCCTGAGCATCACGCTGCCCTCGCTGCCTTGCTCGACGTTGCAGTCATAACCCTGCCTGCGCCACTCATCAGCCACCGCCTCACATGCTGGCAAGCCAACGTCGGCGATAAACCGCGCGACGTGGGCACGCCGCGGGAACATCGCCAGGGTGCGCAGGCGCCGTTGCCAGTTACCGGCAGCACGCGAGGCTGTTGGCGAAATCGCCAGTGCCTGATAGCGCAGATCACGTTTGGTAGCGTCCAGCTTGAGCGCCTTGAGCAGCCCGCGGGTACTGAACAGCAGCGCCAGGGTGAACGGCAATGCACTGGCGATGGTTGCCGTCTGCAACGCCTTGAGGCCGTCGGCCAGCAACAGCGCAATCGCCACCAGGCCCATGCTCGCCGCCCAGAACACGCGCTGGCGCAACGGGGTGTTCTCCTGCCCACCAGACGCCAGCATGTCCACTACCATCGCCCCGGTATCCGCCGAGGTGACGAAGAACACCACCACCATGATCACCGCCAGGGTGCTGATCACGCTGGCGAACGGGAAGTGCTCAAGGAAGGCAAACAGTGCCAGCGAGGTGTCCTTGTCGACCGCCATGGCCAGGTCAGTCAGGCCCTCGTCGAGGATCATGTGGATTGCGGTGTTGCCGAACACGGTCATCCACAGCAGGGTGAACGCGGTCGGTACCAGCAGCACGCCGGTGACGAACTCACGAATGGTCCGGCCACGGGAAATCCGCGCAATGAACAGGCCGACAAAGGGCGACCAGGCCAGCCACCAGCCCCAGTAGAACAAGGTCCAGCCGCCGATCCAGTCGGTTGGCTGGTAGGCATACAGGTTGAGTGTGCGGCTGACGATCTCGCTCAAGTAACCGCCCGTGTTTTGCACGAAGGTCTGCAGGATCAACACGGTCGGCCCCAGCAGCATGACCATCAGCAACAGCAGCACCGCCAAACCCAGGTTCAGTTCGGACAGGCGGCGGATGCCTTTGTCCAGGCCAGACATCACCGACAAGGTGGCGAGGAAGGTGGTGCCGATGATCAAGGCGATCTGCACCCCGGTCGACACCGGCACACCGAACAGCGCATTGAGCCCGGTATTGATCTGCGCCACGCCAAAGCCCAGCGAAGTGGCAACGCCGAACACCGTACCGATGATGGCGAAGATGTCCACGGCATGCCCCAGCGGGCCGTAAATGCGTTCACCGATCAGCGGGTACAGCGCCGAGCGCAAGGTCAACGGCAAGCCCTGGCGATAGCTGAAATAGGCCAGGATCAGCGCGACGATGGCATAGATTGCCCAGGCGTGCAGGCCCCAATGGAAGAAGGTGATGCGCATCGCCTCCCCCGCCGCCTGGACCGTGCCGCCGTCACCAATGGGCGGCTTGAGAAAGTGCATGACCGGCTCGGCAACGCCGAAGAACATCAGGCCGATGCCCATGCCGGCCGAGAACAGCATGGCAAACCAGGTGGTGCTGCTGTAGTCGGGGGTGCTGTGGTCAGGCCCGAGTTTGATGTCGCCATAGCGGCTGATGCCGAGGAACACCACGGTGCCGAGGATGATTGCCACGGCCAGGATGTAGAACCAGCTGACGTTGCCGATGATCCAGCCCTGGATGTGCGCAAACAGGCTTTGCGCATGGGCCTGGAACACGCTCGCGTAGAGCACGATCAGCAACAGCAGAACAGAAGAAATCCAGAACACAGGGGGATTGATGGTAGCTTTTGGTGTTTTGTCAGGCGGTGTAGACATCAGGCAGTTGGCTCCAGCGTGGCGCATCGTGCGCACTTTTTCTCAGGTCAAGCGTAGACCGTGCATGTTTCGTCCGACAATGTCTGTCGGAAAACGATCAATGCTCAGGGCAAATAGGGCCAATAAATGCCGCCCTGCAACAATGCTTTTCCCCGCTGCAAGCCTGCTTCCCCCCAATCCTTCTTGTACACTCGCGCCACTAGCCCCCACCTGTATACGTTTGGTGACAGCATGATCGAGGTAACCGAGGTTTCCATTGCCGAGCTGCGCGCCGCGCTCGAAGCTGGCCGCACCACAGCGGTCGAACTGGTCAAGGCCTACCTGGCACGCATCGATGCCTATGACACAGCCGACAGCGCCAGCGCGCTGAATGCGGTCGTGGTGCGCAACCCAGAGGCGATCGCCGAAGCCCAGGCGTCCGATGCTCGCCGTGCTCGTGGTGAAAGCCGCGGCCCGCTGGAAGGCATCCCCTACACCGCCAAGGACAGCTACCTGGTCAAAGGCATGACCGCCGCCTCCGGCAGCCCGGCATTTGCCAAGCTGGTGGCGCAACGGGACGCCTTCACCATCGAGCGACTGCGCGCCGCCGGTGCGGTCTGCCTGGGCAAGACCAACATGCCGCCGATGGCCAACGGTGGCATGCAGCGCGGTGTGTATGGCCGCGCCGAGAGCCCGTATAACGCCGCCTATCTGACCGCACCGTTTGCCTCCGGCTCGTCCAACGGTGCCGGCACCGCCACCGCCGCGAGCTTCTGCGCGTTTGGCCTGGCTGAAGAAACCTGGTCCAGCGGCCGCGGCCCGGCCTCGAACAACGGCCTGTGCGCCTACACGCCATCGCGCGGGGTGATCTCGGTGCGCGGCAACTGGCCGCTGACACCTACCATGGATGTGGTGGTGCCGTTTGCGCGGACCATGCACGACCTGCTGGAAATCCTCGACGTGGTGGTGGCCGACGATGCCGACACCCGTGGCGATCTGTGGCGCCTGCAGCCGTGGGTGCCAATTCCCAAGGCATCGGCGGTACGCCCGGCGTCCTATCTTGATCTAGCGCAGGATGCCAACTCGCTGCAAGGCAAGCGCTTCGGCGTGCCACGCATGTACATCAATGCCGACGAACTCGCCGGCACCTCGGAAAAACCCGGCATCGGTGGCCCGACCGGCCAGCGTATCCACACTCGCCCAAGCGTCATCGCGCTGTGGCAGCAGGCGCGCCAGGCGCTGGAAGCCGCCGGCGCCGAAGTGATCGAGGTGGACTTCCCGCTGGTGTCCAACTGCGAAGGCGATCGCCCGGGTGCGCCGACCGTCTACAACCGTGGCATCGTCAGCAAGGAGTTTCTCCACGACGAGCTGTGGGAGTTGTCCGGCTGGGCCTTTGACGACTTCCTGCGCGCCAACAACGACCCCAAGCTCAACTGCCTGGCCGATGTCGACGGGCCGCAGATCTTCCCGCACGACCCGGGCACCCTGCCTAACCGTGAAGACGACCTCGCGGCCGGCATGGACGAATACGTCAACATGGCCAAGCGCGGCCTCAAGAGCTGGGATCAGATCGACACCGTTGCCGATGGCCTGCGCGGCCTGGAGCAGACGCGCAAGCTCGACCTGGAAGACTGGATGGACCAGCTTGGCTTGCACGCCGTGCTGTTCCCGACGGTGGCCGATGTTGGCCCCGCCGATGCCGACGTCAATCCAGCCTCGGCCGACATTGCCTGGAGCAACGGCGTCTGGGTTGCCAACGGTAACCTCGCGATCCGCCACCTGGGCGTGCCGACCGTAACCGTGCAGATGGGTGTGATGGCCGATATCGGTATGCCGGTCGGGCTGACCTTTGCCGGCCGTGCCTACGATGACTCGGCCCTGCTGAGCTTCGCCTGCGCCTTCGAGTCGACCGGCGCGCGCCGCATCGTGCCACCGCGCACTCCGGCACTGGGCTGAACCACGCGCTGCCGATTGACGCCCTCGCGATAATTCAACAGAATGTTAAAAATTGACATTTTGTTGAATTATCCATGCCCGCTGCACACATTCTTCGTGAACGCCAGATCGTCCTCTCCACGCTGAAAGCCGCCATCGCGGCAATCGGCAGCGTGGCCGGGCGCAATATGGAAATCCTCCTGCACGACCTCGACCAGCCCGAGCAATCGGTGGTCGCCATCGCCAATGGCCAGCTGTCCGGGCGCGTGGTCGGCAGCCCGATCCTTGCCGCGCCGGAGCAGGACCAGGGCTTCAAGGCCCTGATGCAGGCGGCCAACCAGCCTGGCTGCGAGCCGGTGATCCTGCCCGACTACCCCACCGTGATCAAAGGCCGCACCCTGCGCAGCGCCACGGCGATCCTGCGCGACAGCGAAGGGCAGCCGTTCGCCAGCCTGTGCATCAACGTCGACAACAGTGGGCTGGAGGCCGCCCTCGCCTTTCTCACCCAGCTGCAGCCACTGACTGCCGCGCCACCTGCAGTGGCGGTGGTTGAGGACGCGGCCGACATGGCGCTGCTGATGACCCAGATCATCGACAGCGCCCTGGCTTCATCTGGTCAGGGCCGGCTCACCAAGCAGGCCAAGGTCGAGGCCGTGCGCCTGATGCAGGAGCGCGGCCTGTTCATCGTCAAGGGTGGGGTCGAGAAGGCCGCAGCCGCGCTCGGCGTGACCCGCTACACCGTTTACAACTATCTGGAGCAGCTGCGTGGCGAGCCCACTGCAGCGCCCCGCCAGCCATAATCCAGCGGAGATCAGCATGCCTTTGCACATCCACACCCCCTTGATCGAATCGCGGCCGATGTCGCTCGCCGCTGGCCGTTCGATCTGGCTCAAGCTCGACGCCCTGCAGCCGTGCGGCTCGTTCAAGCTGCGCGGGGTTGGCCACGCCTGTGAGCAGCACCATGCTCGCGGTGCGCGTCACTTTGTATCTTCGTCGGGCGGCAACGCCGGGCTGGCGGTGGCCTATGCCGGGCGCAGCCTGGGCGTGCCGGTGACCGTGGTCGTCCCCGAGACCACCAGCGAGCGGGCCAGAGAGCTGCTGCGCCTGGAGGACGCCAAGGTCATCGTCCACGGCGGCTCCTGGCAGGAAGCCAACCAGCTGGCGCAAACCCTGGTCGGCGCCAATGATGCCTTCATTCATCCATTCGATGACCCGCTACTGTGGACGGGCCACGCCAGCCTGATCGACGAAGTCGCCGCTGCCGACTGCAAGCCCGATGCGCTGATCTTGTCGGTCGGTGGTGGCGGCCTGCTCAGCGGTGTAGTCGAAGGCCTCAAGCGCAATGGATGGGACGATGTGCCGGTGCTGGCGGTGGAAACCACAGGCGCGGCGTCATTTCACGCTGCAGTCGAGGCTGGTCACACGGTCGAGCTGCCGGCACTTAGCTCCATCGCCACCTCCTTGGGCGCCAAGCGGGTCGCGGAGCAAGCGCTGGAATGCGCGCGCAGCCATCCGGTTGAAAGCCATTTGGTCACGGACCGCGAGGCGCTGCAGGCTTGTGAGCGCTTCCTTGCCGATCACCGTCTGCTGGTCGAGCCGGCCTGCGGCGCGGCCTTGGCGCTGGCCTATAAAGCAGAAGCGCTGGGCAACTACCGCAAGGTGCTGGTGGTGGTGTGCGGCGGGGCTACGGCGACGCTTGAGCAGATTCAGCTGTGATTGGCTGCGCAGTAGCTCATTCCGAGCGCGTAAAAAAGCCCGTGACGAGCACGGGCCAAGAGCACCACCGCAGAAAACGTCAGTTACTGGCCATCAATGATCCATCTCGTCCTTGGTGACCTTGCCGCTGTACGGGTCAACATGGAAGTCGTACTTCATGCCATCAGCCTTGACGCCCTCGCCTTCCCAATGACCGTCGTCGGCCTCGATCTTGGTGATCTGGGTGTAGCCGGCGGCCTTGAGGCTGGCTTCGGCCTGATCCTTGGTAACTTTCCAGTCGGCGCCAGGCTGGTCAGCCCAGGCTGCGCTTGCGCCCAGTGCACCTACCAGAGCGAGACCTGTGAACAGTCGAGTCATCGATTTCATCGTTAACGTCCTTTTTGCATGAAGGTATTTGCTGCGACCGGTCGAGTACGGCGAAGGTTCACTCCTTGTGCAAGGCGTCTTCACGGTGCATCGCCAGGTGCCCGGTCTTGGCACTTTTGACCTCGTATTGCGGCTCATCCTTCGAGCAATGGCGCTGCCTGCCCATGAACTCGACATCGTGCAGATGCACCTTGGTCACCGTGCCATGGATGACTCCGGCCTCGGAATTCCAGCGCACCGTATCGCCCACTTTGTATTTTGTGCTCATCGGTTGATGCCTCCTCACGACCGTCATATCTGTCTGTTTTACTAGGCCTCAGCTGCGGGAAATAATTCCTCGCCGTTCGCCCAATGGCGACAACAGGCGCAGGGCGACACACAACTCTGACGAAATGCGTCTACGACCCTTTCGATATGCGGCCAGTGAAGGCACAATGCGTGTCCTTTTTTTGGCCGGCCTGGCCGGGGGCCTTAAATGATCAAGACGCCGTACTACCTCATCGACAAACAGAAGCTGCTGGGCAACCTCGAGAAGATTGCCTACGTGCGCGAACACTCCGGCGCCAAGGCGCTGCTGGCACTCAAGTGCTTTGCCACCTGGTCGGTATTCGACCTGATGCAGCAATACATGGACGGCACCACTTCGTCCTCGCTCTACGAGCTCAAACTGGGCCGAGAGAAGTTCGTCGGCGAAACCCACGCCTACAGCGTGGCCTGGGCCGATGACGAAATCGAAGACATGCTCGCCAACTGCGACAAGATCATCTTCAACTCGATCGGCCAGCTGCAGCGCTTTGCCGAACAGTCCGAAGGCAAGGTCCGCGGCCTGCGCGTCAACCCGCAGGTGAGCAGCTCCGATTACCTGCTGGCCGACCCGGCGCGCCCATTCAGCCGCCTCGGCGAGTGGGACCCGGAGAAGATCGAGCAGGTCATCGGCCAGATCTCTGGGTTCATGTTCCACAACAACTGCGAGAACGGCGACTTCAGCCTGTTCGACAAGATGCTTGCGCACATCGAAGAGCGCTTTGGCCATCTGCTGCACAAGGTCGAGTGGGTCAGCCTCGGTGGCGGTATCCACTTCACCGGTGCCGACTATGCGCTGGACGAGTTCTGCGCGCGCCTCAAGAGCTTCTCCGAGAAGTACGGCGTGCAGGTGTACCTGGAGCCGGGCGAAGCCGCCATCACCCAGAGCGCCTCGCTGGAAGTGACCGTGCTCGACACCCTGTACAACGGCAAGAACCTGGCCGTGGTCGACAGCTCGATCGAAGCGCACATGCTCGACCTGCTGATCTACCGCCTCGACGCCAAGATGGCCCCCAACGATGGCGCGCACAGCTACATGGTGTGCGGCAAGTCGTGCCTGGCCGGTGACATTTTCGGCGAGTACCAATTCGATCGTCCGCTGGCCATTGGTGATCGCCTGTCGTTCATCGATGCGGCCGGTTACACCATGGTCAAGAAAAACTGGTTCAACGGTTTGAAAATGCCGTCCATTGTGGTCAAGCAACTCGACGGCAGCGTCGAAGTGGTCCGCGAGTTCGGTTTTGAAGACTACGTTTCCAGCCTGTCGTAAGTCAGGCCTTCAGTAAGGAGCAAGGGATAAATTGAAGAAGAACGTTCTTATCATTGGTGCAGGAGGTGTCGCCAAGGTGGTGGCCCACAAGTGCGCGCAGCATAACGACGAACTCGGTCGTATTGCCATTGCGTCGCGGAACATCTCCAAATGCCAGGCCATCATCGACAGCGTCAAGGCCAAGGGCAGCCTCAAGGTTCCCGCCGATATCCAGGCCTTCTCGCTCAATGCACTCGATATCGAGGCGACCAAGGCACTGATCCGCGAGACCGAATCGCAGATCGTGATCAACGTCGGCTCTGCATTCCTCAACATGTCGGTGCTGCGTGCCTGCATCGATACCGGCGTTGCCTATCTGGACACCGCCATCCACGAAGAGCCGGGCAAGATCTGCGAGACCCCGCCGTGGTACGGCAACTACGAGTGGAAACACCTCGAAGAATGCCAGGACAAGAACATCACAGCCATTCTCGGCGTCGGTTTCGACCCGGGTGTGGTCAACAGCTATGCCGCACTGGCACAGCAGCAATACTTCGACCAGATTGACTCGATCGACATTCTCGACGTCAACGCTGGCTCGCATGGCAAGTACTTCGCCACCAACTTCGACCCGGAAATCAACTTCCGCGAGTTCACCGGGCAAGTGTGGAGCTGGCAGAACAGCCAGTGGACCAGCAATACCATGTTCGAGGTCAAGCGCACCGACGACCTGCCGGTGGTCGGTTCGCAGAACCTGTACCTGACCGGTCACGACGAAGTGCACTCGCTGTCGAAAAACCTCGGCGTGCCCAACGTGCGCTTCTGGATGAGCTTCGGCGAGCACTACATCAACGTCTTCACCGTGCTGAAAAACCTTGGCCTGCTCTCCGAGCAACCGGTCAAGACCGCTGAAGGCCTTGAAGTGGTGCCGTTGAAAGTGGTCAAGGCAGTGCTGCCTGACCCGTCCTCGCTGGCGCCTGGCTACACCGGCAAGACCTGCATCGGTGACCTGGTCAAGGGCAGCAAGAACGGCCAGCCGCGCGAAGTGTTCATCTACAACGTGGCTGATCACGAAGAAGCCTACGCCGAGACCGACAGCCAGGGCATCTCCTACACCGCAGGCGTGCCGCCAGTGGCGGCGGCGTTGCTGGTTGCTCGCGGCGAATGGGACGTCAAGCGCATGGCCAACGTCGAGGAGCTGCCAGCCGAGCCGTTCCTCAAGGCGCTGGACGTGATGGGCCTGCCGACCCGTATCAAGGATGAACACGGCGATCGTCCCTGGGACGCTGAAGCCTAAGCAGTAACACGAAGGGGCGCCATGATGGCGCCCCTTCTGCATTGCGGGTTGTGCTGATCAGGGCTTGAGGTCAGGGTCAGTGGTCTGATGGTCCTGGCTGACCGGGTCAATATCATCCGGGTTGGCCGGGTCCTGGCGCTTGTCGATGGCCGGTGGCGTGGTTAGCTGGAGAATCTCGCTGGTGTAGGCCCACTCCTCCTCGACCCGCTCGGGACTGTCGTTCAGATGCGTGCCGTACGATGGGATGATCTGCTTGATCTTGTCCTGCCACGGCGCGCTCGCGAGTTTGTCCTTGAACACCTTGTTGAGCAGATCGAGCATGATCGGCGGCGCAGTCGAAGCGCCCGGCGATGCACCGAGCAGCCCGGCGATACTGCCATCCTTGGACGCGACCACTTCAGTGCCGAGCTTGAGCACCCCGCCCTGGTTTTCGTCTTTCTTGATGATCTGCACGCGCTGACCGGCCTGCCACAGGCGCCAGTCTTCTTTCTTCGCCTCGGGGAAGTAAGTCTGTAACGCTTCGAAGCGGTCGTCATCGGACTGCAGTACCTGGCCAACCAGGTACTGCACCAGGTCGAATTCACGCACGCCAACACGCACCATCGGCCAGGTGTTGTGCAGGCTCATGCTGGCCATAAGATCGAACAGCGAGCCCTGCTTGAGGAACTTGGTCGAGAAGGTCGCGAACGGGCCGAACAGGATCATCCGCTTGCCATCCAGCACACGGGTATCAAGATGCGGCACCGACATGGGCGGCGCACCGGTTGCCGCGATGCCGTAGGCCTTGGCCATGTGGCGCTCGGCGATAGCTGGATTGTCGGTCACCAGGAACGAGCCACCCACGGGGAAGCCTGCGTAATCCTTGGCCTCTTCGATGCCGGACTTCTGCAGCAGCGGCAGCGCTGCGCCGCCAGCACCGATGAACAGGAACTTGGCATCGGTGGCCGACTTGCTGCCATCCTTGAGGTTCTTGTACTCGACGTGCCAGGAGCCATCGTCGTTGCGGCTGATGTCCTGCACTTCGCTGGAGAGCTTGAGGCTGAAGTTTTCGCGTGATTGCAAATATCCTACGTACTGGCGGGTAATTTCACCAAAGTTGACGTCGGTGCCGAGCGGCGTCCAGGTCGCCGCAAGCTTCTGATTGGGGTCGCGCCCTTCCATCATCAACGGCACCCATTGTTTGATCTGGGCAGGGTCTTCGGAATACTGCATCCCTCTGAATAGCGGGCTGGCCTGGAGCGCGTCGTAGCGTTTTTTCAGGAAGCGAATGTTGTCATCGCCCCAGACGAAACTCATGTGCGGCGTTGAATTGATGAACGAGCGTGGGTTTTTCAACACGCCGTTCTTGACCTGCCAGGCGAGGAACTGGCGAGTGATCTGGAACGACTCGTTGATCTCCACCGCCTTGGTGATGTCGATCTTGCCGTCTTTCTCGGGGGTGTAATTGAGTTCGGCCAGCGCAGAGTGCCCAGTGCCGGCGTTGTTCCAGCCGTTGGAGCTTTCTTCGGCGACCTTGTCCAGGCGCTCGACCATCTCCATCGACCAGCTCGGCTCCAGTTCGTTGAGCCAGATCGCCAGGGTCGAACTCATGATCCCGCCGCCAACCAGCAAGACGTCCACCCGCTTGGTTTCGGCAGCCTGGGCGTTGGCCAGCCCACAACTGAGGGTGAAACCTGCGAGCAGCAGTTTCGAGGTGTTCGTGATCGTCATGTGGTTCTCCAGCGAGGCCAGACGCGCCTCTGTCTGTAGGTGAATGAATGACCCAGCCTTATCAGTGTTAGCCCAGGTTGGGTGCTGCCTCCACTCAGGGGTGTCTGGTTTCGAGGCGAGCCAGGCGGGATCAGTTCAACCGAGTGTCCGGGGTCGCCTCTGGCCGGTTTAATCTGAACGCGCCGGGACAGAGCCAGTCCCAACCTTCATCCACGCATCAATGAAGGAGAAACCGATGGCTATCACCGTAAGTGACTTTCTCGTCGAGCGTTTACGCCAGTGGGGTGTCACGCGCATCTTTGGCTACCCCGGCGACGGCATCAACGGCGTGTTCGGCGCCCTGCGTCGGGCCGGCTCGATCGAATTCGTGCAGTGCCGCCACGAAGAAATGGCCGCATTCATGGCCAGCGCACATGCCAAGTTCACCGGCGAGCTGGGAGTGTGCATCGCCACCTCCGGGCCCGGCGCCTCGCACCTGCTGACCGGTCTGTATGACGCACGCATGGACCATATGCCGGTCCTGGCCATTGTCGGCCAACAGGCGCGCACGGCGTTGGGCGGGCACTACCAGCAGGAGTTGGACCTGGTGTCGATGTTCAAGGACGTCGCCGGCGCCTTTGTTCAGCAGGCCGCCGCGCCGTCGCAGGTGCGCCACCTGGTCGACCGCGCCGTGCGCACCGCCATCGGCGAGCGCAAGGTCACTGCATTGATCCTGCCCAACGACTTGCAGGAGCTGGCGTATGAAGAACCAGCCCGGGCCCATGGCACGCTGCATTCGGGTATCGGCTTCAGCAAGCCCAAAGTAGTTCCGTACGATGCCGATCTGCAGCGCGCAGCCGATGCGCTCAATGCTGGCAAGAAAGTTGCGATTCTGGTCGGTGCCGGCGCCTTGCAGGCGGGTGAGCAGGTGCAGGCAGTTGCCGAAAAACTAGGTGCAGGTGTCGCCAAAGCCCTGCTCGGTAAAGCGGTCCTGCCTGACGACCTGCCCTGGGTCACTGGCTGCATTGGCCTGCTCGGCACCGAACCAAGCTTCAAGCTGATGGAAGAATGCGACACCTTGCTAATGATCGGCTCGGGCTTCCCCTACGCCGAGTTCCTGCCCAAGGAGGGCCAGGCTCGGGGCGTGCAGATCGACCTTGCCCCAGACATGCTCAGCCTGCGCTACCCGATGGAAGTGAATCTGGTCGGTGATGCCGCCGACACCCTCGCAGCCCTGCTGCCACTGCTGGAAGAAAAAACCCAGCGTAGTTGGCAGCACAAGGTCGAAGGCTGGCGCAAGGATTGGGACAAGAAGTTGGCCAAGCGAGCGCTGACCTCTGCCGACCCGATCAACCCGCAGCGAGTGGTGCACGAATTGTCGCCACGCCTCCCCGACAACGCCATCATCACCAGCGATTCCGGCTCGTGTGCCAACTGGTTTGCCCGCGACCTGCAGATCCGTAAGGGCATGCAGTGCTCGCTCTCCGGCGGGCTGGCGTCCATGGGCGCAGCGGTGCCCTATGCGATTGCCGCCAAGTTCGCCCATCCGGAGCGCAGCGTTGTCGCGCTGGTAGGTGACGGCGCGATGCAGATGAGCAACATGGCCGAGTTGATCACCGTGGCCAAGTATTGGCAGCAATGGGGCAATGGCCGCTGGATCTGCGCGGTGTTCAACAACCAGGACCTCAACCAGGTGACCTGGGAGCAACGGGTGATGGAGGGCGACCCGAAGTTCGCCGCCAGCCAGGACATCCCTGATGTGCCCTATCACCTGTTCGCCATTTCGATCGGCTTGAAGGGCATTTATGTAGGCCGCGAAGAAGACGTCGCGCCCGCCTGGGAAGAAGCCCTGGCCAGTGATGTGCCGGTGGTGATCGATTTCCGCACCGACCCGGATGTGCCACCGCTGCCGCCTCATATGACCCTTGAGCAGGCGAAGAAATTTGCCTCGGCATTGCTCCAGGGCGATCCCAATCAGGCCGGGATCATCAAGCAGACTGCCAAGCAATTGCTCAGCGGCGTACTGCCTAAACGCGATTGATGCCTATGCCCTGAAGCCGCTGCGGCGCATTTGCCGCAATGGTTTCAGGGCCATTTGGCAATTGCCGACGGCCAACACTTGCAACCAGACCGATCTACAAATACTGTATGAATATTCAGTACATCGAGATCGACTAATGGAGCTCATCGCCAAGCTCGGCATCCTTGCCGACGCCGCCAAGTACGACGCCTCGTGCGCCAGCAGCGGCGCGCCCAAGCGCAGCTCGCGCGGCCGCGACGGGCTTGGTGCGACCAATGGCATGGGCATCTGTCACAGCTACACGCCGGATGGCCGCTGCGTCTCGCTGCTCAAGGTGCTGCTGACCAACTTCTGCCTGTACGACTGCCAATACTGCGTCAACCGCCGTACCAGCAACGTGCCGCGGGCGCGCTTCACCCCTGAAGAGGTGGTGCGGCTGACCCTGGATTTCTACCGGCGCAACTGCATCAGCGGGCTGTTTCTCAGTTCCGGCATCATTCGCTCGGCCGACTACACCATGGAGCAGTTGATCGAAGTTGCCCGGCTGCTGCGTGAAGAGCACGAGTTTCGCGGCTACATCCACCTCAAGACCATCCCTGACGCTGACCCGCTGCTGATCGAGCAAGCCGGTCGCCTGGCGGATCGGCTGAGCGTGAATGTCGAACTGCCCACCGATGAAAGCCTCAAGCGCCTGGCCCCGGAAAAACAGGGCCACACCATCCGCCAGGCCATGGGCACTATCCAGCGCGGTCAGCAGGCCGTAGCTGGCGAGCCGCGGGCGCCGCGTTTTGCCCCCGCAGGGCAAAGTACCCAGGTCATTGTCGGCGCTGATGACACCGATGACCGGACCCTGCTTGGCAATTCCGAATCGTTGTATCAGGGGTTTGGCCTCAAGCGCGTGTATTACTCGGCCTTCAGCCCGATCCCCGACAGCCCTGGCAGCGTGCCTCTAGCCGCCCCGCCATTGCTGCGCGAGCACCGTCTGTACCAGGCTGACTTCCTCATGCGCGGTTACGGCTACAAGGCTGGCGAGCTGCTCAGCCAGGCTGGCAACCTGGACCTGGATATCGACCCCAAGCTAGCTTGGGCGCTGTCCAATCGCGAGGTGTTCCCGCTGGACCTCAACCGCGCCGAGCCCGCCTTGCTCGCGCGGATTCCCGGCATTGGCCTGCGCAGCGTCGAACGCTTGGTAGCGCTACGCCGGGAGCGGCGCATACGTTATGACGACCTGATCCAGCTGCGCTGCGTACTCGACAAGGCGCGGCCTTTCATTGTCACCAGCGACTATCGCCCGGCGCAGGCCGATTTGCGCAGCGGCCTGCTGCGAGCGCGCCTGCGCGAACCGCAAGCGCCAGTGCAGATGGGCCTGTGGGGATGATCGCGCTCGACTGCGACCAGCAATTCAGCCTCTGGCGCGAACAGGCGCGCGCGCTGCTCGGGCATGGCATCGATCCCGCCGACGTCACCTGGGCGCAAGGGCCGATGGACGATCTGCTGGCAGTGCCGGCGCCCCTGCCAGAGGGCCCGGGGCCGTTTCGGGCAAAGGTGCCAGCGGCGTTGCTGGCGCAGCTGGAACAGGCCTCGCGCTACTGCGGCGAGCAGCGCTGGAACCTGTTGTATGAAGTGCTCTGGCGGGTCGCCCATGGCGATCGTACCGCCATGCTCCCCGGCGACCGCCTCGGCAGCGAGCTGCACCGGCGGATCAAGCAGGTCAGCCGCGAAGCCCATCACTTGCATGCGTTTGTGCGCTTCGTGCCGCTGCCGGCAGCACTGGCTGCGCAGCTGCAACTGGACCTGGTCGCCTATCATCAGCCGGCCCACGACATTCTTGAAAGCGCCAGCGGCCACTTTGCCGAGCGCCTCGGCCGCCAGCGCTGGTTGATCGCCACCGACCGCGACGGCATTCGCTTCGACGGCCATACACTGGACTACCGGCGCCACTGCCCCGAGCCCTGGCGGCAATGGGCGCAGCACGCCGACGACCCCGGTGCGGATCTGTGGCGCACCTACTACCGGCACATCTTCAATCCAGCCCGGCTCAACCCCGATGCAATGCGCATGCACATGCCGGGCAGGTTCTGGCGGCACTTGCCCGAAGGCATGCTGATCCCGCAACTGATGGGCCAGGCCCGACAAGGCAAGCAGCGCGATGGCCAGGCGCTGGAAGTTGCTCAGCAGGCCGGCAAACGTATCGGCAAAGGCAAAGACTGAAACGGTCGCGGCACCCACTGCATCTACTGATCAGCCAAATGTGAAAAATTCATTGGATTTTTTGCAGCCCTTGGCTGTTGCTGCTCGGAAAATCCTGACAAACTAATTGGTAATGTTTCTCATAAGCATAAACATTTACTAAAAAGACCGTCAGGAACCGCAACCCATGTCGCGCCTTATCCCGCAACGTCGTTTCAGCCCGTCGCGTACTCTCTTGGCTTCCGCCATCTGCATGGCCAGCATGGCCCATGCCGTAGCCGAAGAAGCCGTCAAGCCCAAGGATGGGGCGCAATCGACTGTCATGGAATTAGGCGCAACCGAAGTCAGCTCGGACCGGCTGGGCAGCACCACCGAAGGCTCCCGCTCCTACACCACAGGCGCCATGGCCACGGCGACCAAACTGCCGCTGACCATGCGCGAGACGCCACAGGCAGTCACGGTGATTACCCGCCAGCGCATGGACGACCAGGCGATGACCAGCATCAATGACGTGGTCAAGGCCACGCCGGGGCTGTTCCTCAACTTCTCCAGTGGCCCTGGCCGGCAGACCTATACCGCGCGTGGCTTCGACATCGACAACATCATGTACGACGGTATCCCCAGCGGTTACTCGGGCTGGACGGCCGGGGTGCAGCCAAACCTGGCGATGTTCGACCGGGTTGAAGTAGTACGCGGCGCCACAGGTTTGGTGACCGGCGCGGGCAATCCGTCGGCGGCGATCAACATGGTACGCAAGCGGCCTTTGGCCGAACAGAAAGTCACCCTGACCGGCGCTGCCGGCAGCTGGGACGACTACCGCGGTGAGGTCGATGCCTCCAGCCCGCTGAACGACAGCGGCACTCTGCGCGGCCGAGTGGTCACCTCCTACCGCGACGCCAACAGCTTTGTCGACGATGCCGAAGAAAGCCACGGCCTGTTCTACGCGGTGACCGAAGCGGACCTTAGCGAAGACACCACGCTGACCGTAGGCCTGTCGCACCAGAAGGACAAGACCAACTACTTCTGGGGTTCTTCGATGGTTGGCCTCGATGGCCACCACCTCGACCTGCCGCGCTCGTACAACCCGAGCACCGACTGGGAGAACAAGGACCAGGAAATCAACACGGTGTTTGCCGAACTGCGCCAGCGCCTGGCCAATGACTGGAAGCTGCAGGTCAATGCCAATTATGCCGAGCAGAATGCGCTGTTCTCGGGCTCGTATCAGTCGCGTTGGACCGGCACTACGCTGGGTCGAACGGTTTACCAGTCCAAGCACGATGAAAACCAGGCAGGCGTGGATGTGTTCGCCAGCGGCCCGTTCCAGGCGCTGGGGCGCAGCCATGAACTGGTGGTCGGCACCAGCCGCCGCATCTACGACATGACCAACCACAACTACAGCCCATACGACCCCAACTGGCCCATCAACGCCGGCAAACCGAACTTCCTGCATACCACCAACGACCGCTCCGTCACGACTCAAGACGGCGTGTACCTGACCACCCGCCTGAGCCTGGCCGACCCGCTCAAGCTGATCCTCGGCGGCCGGCTGGACTGGTATGACTACGATGACAAGGATGGCCAGGGCGATTACAAGGTCACCCGCAACGTGACCCGCTATGCCGGCCTGATCTACGAGCTCAATGACAATCACTCGGTGTATGTCAGCTACAGCGATATCTTCCAGCCACAGACCGAGCGCGGCTCAAGCAATTCGCCGGTGCGTCCGATTGAAGGCAAGAACTACGAGGTAGGCATCAAGGGCGAGTACTTCAACGGTGCCCTGAACGCCAGCCTGGCGGTATTCCGCGTCGACCAGGAAAACCGTGCGGTGGAAGTGCTCGACCGTACTGTCTGTTCGTCGACTCAGCTTACCTGCTACGAAGCCTCTGGCGAGATCCGCAGCCAAGGTATCGACATGGAGCTCCAAGGCGCACTCACCGACAACTGGCAGATCGGCGGCGGTTACACCTATGCTCGCACCCATACCACCAAGAATGCCGCGCAACCGGCGCTGGTCAACAAGCAGTTCGAAACGGACACCCCTGAGCATCAGTTCAAGATCAGCACGACCTACCGTTTCCAGGGCCCTCTGGAAAAACTGCGAGTCGGCGGCAGCGTCAACTGGCAGAGCCGGATGTACAACGACATCGCATTGGTCGACGGTGGCAACTACCGTCTTGAACAAGGTGCCTATGCAGTCACCGACGTGATGGCCGGCTATCAGGTCAACCGCAACCTCGACCTGCAGCTCAATGCCAACAACATCTTTGATCGCAAGTACTACTCGGCGATCTCGCAATCCTGGCAATACGGCGGCGATGTCTATGGCGCGCCGCGCAACATGATGCTGACCGCCAAGTACAGCTTCTAAGCGAAGACGTGCAAGGGCCACACGCCAGATTCAACCTGGCGCGTGGCCCCTGCCTGCATCAGGCGACGCGGTGTTCGTCTTTGATCAGTTTTTTCTGCGCCTGCATGGCGTCGCCCAGTTGCTCAAGGGTTGCCTTGTCGAGCAGCTCCTTGGCGCGCGGGAACATATCCGACTCCTCCTCTTCGATGTGATGCTCGAGCAGTTCCTTGAGCACCTTCATCCGCCCTGAAAACTCCAGGGTATCGGGTGGCGTCTTGAGCAAGTCAGGCAATACCAGCGCATCCACCGTGCGGTGCTCCTCCTTGGCCTCGTGGTACATCTTGACGTCGTCCTTGTCGCCGGCCTGAGTCAGCGCAGGGTAGAAGATCTCTTCTTCGATGGTGGTATGGGCCTGCAGCTCCAGCTCGATCCGCGCCAGCAGCTCGGTGCGCTTTTTCACCGCCCGTTCAGTGGTGTTGGACAGCTCTTCGAGCAGCTTTTTCACCGTCTTGTGGTCTTGTTCCAGCAGTTCGATAGCGTTCATTCAGCACCTCATCAGTACCCGGTTGGAATCACGGCGTCGCGTAGGATTGAGTTGCTCGTGTTCGTCCAGGTTCCATACGTTAGCCAGGCGGCAAACGCTGCTGAAAAAAATCTCGGCATGGATGATAGGTTTTCTCATTCCCATTCGACTTACTCAGCGAAGGGCAGATAAGCCCGCCTGCCACCCACAACGAGATTTCACGCCATGACCGCCCCTTTTCCGGTTGGCCGCCTCAGCGCCAGCCTTCGCAGCGCCCTGCTCCTCTCCACCCTGCTTGGGCTGGGCCTGGCCATGCCCGCCAAGGCTGCCGACAGCAGCGAGCGCGATTACCACATCCAGGCCGGCGACCTCGGCACTGCGCTGACCCGTTTCGCTGCTGAAAGCGGCGTGGTGCTGTCGTTTGACCCAGCGCTGACGCGGGGTCTGGCTACGGCTGGCCTGGATGGCAGTTTTGCTTCCGATCAAGGCCTGCAACGACTGTTGCTCAATTCCGGCCTGCAAGCGGTGCGCGAGGGCGACGGTCGTTACTCGCTGCAACCGATCGCACAGGACGGCGCGGCCCTGGAGCTGGGCGCCACCGAAGTGATTTCCAATCAGTTGGGTACCGTCAGCGAGGGCACCGGCTCGTACACCCCAGGCTCGATCGCCACCGCCACCCGGCTGGTACTGACCCCGCGCCAGACGCCACAGTCGATCACCGTGGTCACCCGTCAGCACATGGATGACTTCGGCCTCAACAGCGTCGACGACGTCATGCGTCACACCCCGGGCATTACCGTTTCAGCCTTCGACAGCGAGCGCAGCAACTACTACGCGCGCGGCTTTTCGATCAACAACTTCCAGTACGACGGCATCCCCTCGACCGCGCGCAACGTCGGCTATTCAGCCGGCAACACCCTCAGTGACATGGCCATCTACGACCGCGTCGAGGTGCTCAAGGGCGCGACTGGTTTGCTCACCGGCGCCGGCTCGCTGGGTGCGACCATCAACCTGGTACGCAAAAAGCCTACGGCCGACTTCCAGGGCCACGCGACGCTGGGCGCAGGCTCGTGGGACAACTACCGCAGCGAGCTGGACGTCAGCGGCCCGCTCAACGACAGCGGCAACGTGCGTGGGCGAGCGGTAGCGGCCTATCAGGACAAGCACTCGTTCCTGGACCGCTACTCGCGCAAGACCCCGGTGTACTACGGCATCCTCGAGTTCGACCTGTCGCCAGACACCCTGCTCACCGTCGGCGGCGACTATCAGGACAGCCTGCCCAAGGCCTCGTCGTGGTCAGGCAGTTTCCCCCTGCTCAACGCCCAAGGCCAGCACAACAACATCTCGCGCTCGTTCAACAATGCGGCTGACTGGAGCAGTTGGGAGCAGTACACCCGCACCGTGTTCGCCATGCTCGAGCACAACTTCGACAACGGCTGGGTGAGCAAACTACAGGTCGATCACAAGATCAATGGTTACCACGCCGTGATGGGCACCATTCAGGGCACCACGCCGAATGCCGACGGCACCTCGGCGATCGTCCCCGGCAAGTTCACCGGCGAGACTGTCAGCGACTCGGCCGACCTGTATGCCTCCGGCCCGTTCAGCCTGTTTGGGCGTGAACACGAACTGGTGGTCGGCGGCTCCATCGCCCACTCCAACTGGGATGGCAAAGGCTACTGGAACTACACCCTGCGCGAGCCCAACGTAGTCGACTTCAACAACTGGCACGGCAACATTGCCGAACCGGACTGGGGCAGGCCTTCGCAGCGTACCGACGATACCGTGCGCCAGACCGGCGCCTACTTCACCACCCGGCTCAACATCACTGACGACCTGAAAGTGCTGCTCGGCGGTCGGGTGGTCAACTACACCATCAGTGGCCTCGACCCGACCTACAAGGAAAGCGGCCGCTTCGTGCCCTACGTCGGCGCCATCTACGACCTCAACGACACCTACTCGGTGTACGCCAGCTACACCGATATCTTCATGCCGCAGGAAGCCTTCAATCGTGATCGCGACAACAAGATGCTCGAGCCGGACGAAGGCCAGAACTACGAGATTGGTCTGAAAGCCGAGTTTCTCGATGGCCGCCTGAACGCCAGCGCCGCTTACTTCGAGGTGCATGAGGACAACCGCTCGATTTCCGATGACGAATACAACGATCGCGTGCCCACGCCAGACAACTATGCTTTCAAGGGCACTCAGGCAGTCACCAAAGGCTACGAGATCGAAGCGTCCGGCGAGCTTGCGCCGGGTTGGCAGGTCCAGGCCGGCTACACCCACAAGATCGTGCGTGATGACAACAACCTGAAGATCTCCACCTTCGAACCTGAAGACCAGGTCACCCTGTACACCAGCTACAAGCTGACCGGTGCACTCGACAAGCTGACTATCGGCGGCGGCGCGCGCTGGCAGAGCGTGGCCTGGCAGGACATCTACAACACGCCGCAGGCGCGCTACGAGGAGTTTTCGCAAAAGGCCTACTGGCTGGTCGATGCCATGGCCCGCTACCAGTTCACCAAGCAGCTGTCCGCGACCGTCAATGCCAACAACCTGTTCGACAAGACTTACTACACCAACCTCGGCTTCTACAAAGCCGGCGCCTACGGCGAACCGCGCAACTACATGCTGACCACTCGCTGGGACTTCTGACCGCGCCCCGAGGACGTGGCGCCCGCAACGGGCGCCCTGGTGCGGCAGGCTGCCGTCGGTCGCCCAATCATGAGCCTCCTTGCACGCTTGCATGATGCAGACTAATAGTTAATGCATCTGCCTGGGGAGGCACTCGACATGCAGCCGCGCTTTGTTGTGGTTCCGGCTATGCCAAAAGAAAAACCGTGCCCGCAGCACGGTATTCGTCTTTTTACAGGGGCGGCCTGCAGCGGCTTCAACCTGTACGACAACGTCGAAAAGCTGCGATTGCAACTGACCTTCAATCAGCGAGCTGAGGCTGAAGCGGAGTGCTCGCGGCTAAACGTGAGTGCGCCTGGCTGAAACGTTCAGGGCTTGCCGGGCAACGTTCCGGGCTCGTTCTGACTGCGCCAGCGCTGCAGGTTGTGCATGACCCACTGCGCGGGCAACGGCCCGGCGGCCACCTCTTGCATGGTCGCCGCCAGCCGCTGGCGCAACTCGGCCACGTTGCATGGCGCATTGTGCGACACGGCCAGGTACAAACCCTCGGCAGATACCGGCGGCTCAAGCATCTGCAGCTTGTGCTCGACACCCAGCGTGCGCGCCAGTGCCATGCCGGGATAGCGTTCGAACAGCACGTAGTCGTTGCGTTTGTGCAGCAGCTTCTCGAACGCCTGGTGGGCGCTGGGCACGGCTTCCAGGTTGAGATTGGCGCTGGCGAAGTCATCGAACGCCTGGCCGTGGCTGTTGTTGACCAGGGTGCCGCCACTGCGTCCTTTCAGGTCGTCCCATTTGACGTAGGCAAAGCCGTCATCACGACGGACCCAGACCATACTGGCGGTGGTCAGAAAGGCCGGCTTGATGAAGTCCATGGTCTGTTCGCGCGTTTGCGTGATGAACAGACCGGCAAGCAGGTCGATACGGCCGTTGCGTACCTGCTCTTGCGCCCGCGACCACGGCCCGCTGTAGACCACGGCGATGTCGATGCCCAGTTGCCTGGCCACATGCTGGAGCAAGTCGACATTGGCGCCGATCAGCAGTGCCGGGTTGTCCGGGTCGCGCCACAGGTACGGTGGATATTCCGGATTACCGGTAGCGGTCAGGTGCCGACAGTCGTTCGCTGCCATCGCAGCCATCGGCAGCAGCAGAATCAGCGACAACAGGCAACATCGCCAGCGACAGCGTTCGAGCATTGGCGACCCTCGGCAAGGATGACGGTGCGTCTGCCCAAGCAATCCCGGCAGACTGACGACGCCCCGTCAGTCTGGCCCAGAATTGCCCGGGCGCCAATGCGCGCGTGGCGGGTTTGCATGCCGCAAGTCAATCGTTGGCAACAATCCCGTCAATAGGTGGCTCGGCCGCCACTGAGGTCGAACACGAAGCCGGTGGTGAAGCTGCACTCTGGGCCGGCGATCCAGGTGACCATGTTGGCGATTTCTTCGGCCTTGAGGAACCGCCCCATGGGGATCTTGGCCTTGCTCGCGTCGATGTGCTCTTGGGTCATCTCGGCCATCAGTGGCGTCTCGACCATGGCAGGTGCCACACAGTTGAGCAGCACCCCGTCCTGCGCCAGCTCCTTGGCTGCAGCCTTGGTGAAGGCGATCACACCAGCCTTGGCCGCCGAATAGCCGGAAATGTACTGCACGCCGTCCTTGCCGGCCATCGAGGCGATATTGACGATGCGGCCGTAGCCGCGCTCGCGCATATGCGGGATGACCGTGCGGCAGCAATAAAACACGCCGTTCAAGTCAATCGCGATGACCTTGTCCCAGGCTTCTACCGGATACTCCCAGGACGGCAGCACCGGCCCGTTGATGCCGGCGTTGTTGACCAGAATATCGACCCGGCCCAGGTTCTCGATCAGTTCGGCAAAGGCCGCCTCGACCGAGGCCAGCGAGGCGACATCGACGGCCTGGCATATTGTTGGCTCGAAGCCAGCGGCAGTGCTGTCCCAGCTATCCACCGCCAGATCCCAGATGACGATACGGGCGCCTTCGGCATGCAGCCGGCGGGCAATGGCCAGGCCGATGCCGCGCATGCCACCGGTCACAATCGCGGTTTGTCCTTCGAGGTGCAGGCTCACGGTGTTGCTCCTTGGTTGAGATTACAGGCGGTGATGGCCGCGGCTCAGGCAAAGCCGAACAGCCGGCGTGGGGTGTCCCACATGATCTCGCGGCGCAGTTGCGGGTCTGGCATCAGCCGCTCGGCAAGCTTGAGCAGCGGGCCGTAGTCGATCCGCGAGTGCTGACGAATGAACGGCCAGTCCGAGCCCCACACGCAGGCGTTTGGGCCGAATGCCTCGATCAAGGCCTGCACATAGGCATGGCTCTGGGCGTGCAAGGCATCGGCTGCGGCAAACTTCTGCATACCCGACAGCTTGACGCTGGCGCGCCCGGAACGCGCCAGCTTGAGCAACGCCTGAAAGCCCGGTTGACCTACCCCGGCCGCCGCGTTCGGCCGGCCACAGTGATCAATCAGCAGGCGCACCGGGCTACGTTCGAGCAGCCCGTGCAGCTCCAGCAACTGGTCATCACACACCTGAATCTGGGCAAACATGCCCAACTCGGCCAGCTTGGCCAGACGTGCTTCGGCACCATCCATGGTGTGCAGGCCGTACAGCGCCGGGTTGAAGGCAACCCCAACTACGCCCTGGGCCTGCAGCGCAGCCAAGGCGTCGAGGCTGATAGCGTTGTCGACCACCGCAATGCCCTTGAAACGGCCTTGACCAGCTGCCAATGCCGCCAGCAGACAACGGTTGTCGGTGTGGTAGCCACTGTTGGGGCCGACCAGTAAGGCATTGCATACGCCGTAGGCAGCCATGACCTCCTCCCACTGCGTCAGCGTGGCCACTTCCTGGCCGGAGGGCGCATACGGCGCATCGGGGTGATAGGGGTAAGCTACTGGATCAAACAAATGGTTATGGCAGTCGATCTTTGGCTCGTCGAAAATACTCATGCGTTTCTCTCTCCAGACGCCGCAGCGCGGGCCGGCAAATCTTGGTATTGTCGCCACCGACATGGCGCCAGGCAGGAGCTAACGATACTGCGCAGCCGCCACCAGCGCTCATACCTGGATGAGCAAGACCATAACCAAAGGTAATGATTATGCCCTCAGACCGACCGAGCGCAGATCACATGCTGTTCAAGCTGCGGCACATGGAAGTATTCCGCGCGGTGATGCTGACCGGCTCGATCAGCGCCGCGGCCAAGCTGCTCTATGTCTCGCAACCAGCGGTGAGCAAGCTCATGGGCTACATCGAAGGGCGCCTGGGTTACCGCTTGTTCGAACGGATCAACAATCGCCTGGTACCGACCGGCGAGGCGCAGGTCCTCTATCGTGAAGTCGAGCGGGTGTACCAAGCTGCGTTGGTAGTCAACGACTGTGCGCTGGCACTGGCCAGCGGTGCCCAGCGCACCTTGCGCCTGTGCTGCAGTGCCTCGCTGTCGACCGTGGTCATCCCGGCAGCGCTGGCCCAGCTCAAGCGCGAGGTGCCGGCGCTGAATATCGAATGGCAGACCACGCTCATGGTCGAGATGGCCAATCAGATCCTGTCGAAAAAGGTCGACCTGGCCATCGCCGCCCTGCCGCTGCCGCACGACCACCTGCACTCGGTGCCCTACATGCGCGGGCGCATGGTTGCGCTGATGCCGTTCGACCACCCGTTGGCGCATCACCCATCCCTGTCATTGCAACAACTGCAGGGCTATCCCCTGCTGCTGTTCCGCCCGGACATGGCATTCGGTCAATTGCTCGGCGAGGCCTTCAGCCGCTGCGGCGTGCAGCTTGATTCGCTGTTGTCGTTCACCAATGCAGTGGAGGCCGTGGCACTGGTCAAGCAAGGCATGGGTATGACCATCATCGACGAGTTCGTGGCCCAGGACAGCGGCCTCAAAACTGTGCCGCTAAGTGATGAGATCAGCTTCGATATCAGCTTTGTCTACTCGCGCTTCGAGCCACCAGCCCAGGCCACGCTGCAGTTGATGCGTATCTTGCAGGCGCAGGCAATGCAGCTGGGCCGGGCGATCGAACCAGTCGAACCGGCGCTTACCTGAGCTACGGGCGATAGCGCATCGCCTCGACAAAGGCGGTAAATGCTGGCGAGGGCTGGCGCCGATTCGGGTAATAAAGGTGAAAGCCCTGAAAGTACGGGCACCAGTCCGCCAGCACTTCCTGCAAGCGCCCCTCAGCGATCAGTGGCGCCGCCAGGGCGTACGGCACGTAGCCAAGGCCGATACCGTCAACCGCGCTGTTGAGCACGTGCATGATGCTGTTGACCACCAACTGGCCCTCGCCCTTCACGGTAAAGGCCTGGCCATCCTTCTCGAATTCCCAAGCATAGATCGATCCAGCAGGGCGGTGGCGGATATTCAGGCAGCGGTGCTCAGTCAGCTGGTGTGGCGTCTGCGGTATGCCGTGAGCGGCGAAATATTCGGGTGAAGCAACCACCGCAAGGCGCCAGTCCGGGCTGATGCGCACGGCGATCATGTCCTTGCTGATCGACTCGCCCATTCTGATCCCGGCGTCGAAACGCTGCTCGACCACGTTGGTGAAGCCGTAGTCCACCATCAGCTCCAGGGTGATATCCGGGTAGGTCTGCAGAAAGGCCTTCAGCTTGGGCCGGATGTACAGATCGATGGCGTCATCGGTGCAGGTGATGCGCAGGGTCCCGGCAGGCTTGTCGCGCAGCTCGCCGAGCGCCTCTACCTGCTCGGCAATCTGCTCGAACAGCGGCGCCAGCGACTGCAGCAAGCGCTGCCCGGCCTCGGTGGGCGCGACATTGCGGGTAGTCCTGGCCAGCAACCGTACGCCCAGGCGCTGCTCCAACGCACGCATCGCATGGCTCAACGCCGACGGCGTGACGCCCAGCTGGGCCGCTGCCTTGGTAAAACTCTGTTCCTGGGCGACAGCGATGAACGCTTGCAGGTCGTTGATCTTGGCGTGCTTCATTGCTGAGATTTTCTCACAACCACATTCAGATTCCCTCTACTAATCAGCAGACGCTCTATCAGTCAAGATTTAAACCACGACACGTCAGCTGCATTGTCCTTCAAAAACGGAATCCATTATGTCCAGCCCAACCATCGAGGCCTCGCCGGGTATGCACCGCAACGACGGCCAGGGCAGTGCGCCCGCTTACTGGAGCGGCATCTTTGCCATGACCCTGTGCGTGTTCGCGCTGATTGCCTCCGAGTTCATGCCGGTAAGCCTGCTTACGCCAATCGCTCGCGACCTGAGCGTCAGCGAAGGGCTGGCCGGCTACGGCATTGCCATCTCCGGCGCATTCGCCGTGCTGACCAGCCTGACCATCGCCAGGCTGGCCGGCTCGCTCGACCGCAAGGCCCTGCTGCTGTTATTGACCGCACTGATGTGCGTATCTGGGCTGATTGTCGGCTCGGCCAGCAATTACAGCGTCTACATGCTCGGCCGTGCCCTGATCGGCGTGGTCATCGGCGGCTTCTGGTCGATGTCTGCGGCGGTTGCCATGCGCCTGGTGCCCAAGGCCAGCGTGCCCAGGGCGCTGGTCATCTTCAATAGCGGCAATGCGCTGGCCACTGTCATTGCCGCGCCATTAGGCAGCTATCTTGGTGGTGTCATCGGCTGGCGCGGCGCATTCTATTGCCTGGTGCCGGTGGCATTGCTCGCGCTGGTCTGGCAATGGTTGAGCCTGCCGTCGATGCCGACGCATGAGCGAGCTGGCCCGTCGGGCAGCGTCCTGGCGCTATTGAAAAGGCCTATCGTGATACTGGGCATGCTCGCTGTCGGCGTGTTCTTCATGGGCCAGTTCATGCTGTTCACCTACGTGCGGCCCTTTCTGGAAAGCGTCAGCCGGGTAAATGTGACCACCTTGTCGATGATCCTGCTTGGCCTGGGCGTCTCGGGCTTTATCGGCACAGTGCTGATCGGCGCCTTCCTCAAGCGCAACCTGTACCGGCCATTGATCGTCATCCCGTTGTTGATGGCCGTCATCGGCGTAGGCCTGGTCATGTTCGGCACTTCGGTACCCGCCGTGTTCGCCCTGCTCGCCCTGTGGGGCCTGTTTGCCACCGCTGCACCGGTGGGCTGGTGGGTTTGGCTGGCCGAGTCGCTGCCCAATGATGCAGAAGCCGGCGGCGGGCTGATGGTGGCGGTAATCCAGTTGTCCATCGCACTCGGCTCGACCGCAGGCGGGGTACTCTTCGACAGCAGTGGCTATCGGCTGACATTCTTTGCCAGCGCCGCACTGCTGGTCCTGTCAGCGCTGCTGACCCTGCGCGCCGCTCGGGCCAGCGGCTGAATCGAACACAGATCGGCTTGAACCTCTGGCGTGCTGGCCTGCTCAGAAAACCATTACTTGAGGAGAACATCATGACCCAGACAGCATTGGTAGTCGGCGCCAGCGGCATCGTCGGCAGCGCCATCACCCAGCTTTTGCTCGACAATCACTGGCAGGTGGCAGCGCTCTCGCGTACGCCAACGGCGGCGCCGGGGATCATCCCGGTGGCCGCAGACCTGCAAGACCCTGCCTCGCTGCAGGCGGCGCTGGCCGACCTCAAGCCTACCCACGTATTCATCACCACCTGGTCGCGCCAGGCCAGCGAAGCGGAAAACATCCGCGTCAATGGCGCCATGGTGCGCAATGTGCTCGCAGCGCTGCGCCCGGCAGGCAGCGTCAAACACGTCGCTCTGGTCACCGGCTTGAAACACTACCTTGGCCCCTTCGAGGCCTATGGCAAGGGCAGCCTGCCGCAGACGCCGTTTCGTGAGGAACAAGGCCGGCTGGATGTCGAGAACTTCTACTACGCCCAGGAAGACGAACTGTTTGCCGCTGCCGAGCGCGATGGTTTCACCTGGAGCGTCCACCGCCCACACACCGTCACCGGCGTGGCCGTCGGCAATGCGATGAACATGGCAACCACCCTCGCCGTATACGCCAGCATCTGCAAGCAAAGCGGCCGCCCGTTCGTGTTCCCCGGCTCGCGCGTGCAGTGGCAGAGCCTGACCGACATGACTGACGCCCGCCAGCTCGCGCAGCAGCAACTATGGGCGGCAACTACCCCTGAAGCCGCCAATCAGGCGTTCAACATCACCAATGGCGATGTGTTCCGCTGGCAGTGGATGTGGGGCCGGATCGCCAATTACTTCGGCCTCACACCCGCGCCCTTTCCCGAGTCGCCGGCGCCGCTGGAGGCGCAGATGGCCGATGACCAGGCGCTGTGGAGCCAGATCGTCGCCGAGCATGGCCTCAAGGAAGCCGACATCAGCCGCCTGGTCTCGCCCTGGCACACCGATGCCGACCTCGGCCGGCCGATCGAAGTCGTGACCGACATGACCAAGAGTCGGTTGCTGGGCTTCAGTGCCTATCAAGCAAGTGATCGGGCGTTTTTCGAGGTGTTTGATCAATTGCGAGAGGCACGTTTGATTCCCTGAGGTTTACGCTTCAGTCGCTCTGTGCGCCGGCCAGCCGGCGCACACGCGCGAGCTGAAATCGCGATATCATGCCGGCGTCCATTCGCAGGTAGAAAGCACATGAACCGCCAGAAAAAACTGCAACAGCTGTTCAAGGCCAAGGCGCAAAAAGCCAACGCCAAACTCGCCCCGAAAAAACCCAAGTACATCTGCAAGGCAGACCGTCTGAAAGCCGCTGCCGAAGCAGCTGAGGCCGCTGTATCCAGCCCTGAATAAAGCAGCCAGACAGCTCTCGCGACCGGCATGCATCACTCAGCTGGTGCATTGAAGGCCTGCGACGCTAGCGACATTGACATCCATCCAGAAATGTTTTGTAACAGACTCGGTAGCTTGCTATGCTTCTCGCTACCCGTGATGTCCAAATCAGGCCTAATGACGCCCTCGAGAGGGTCGTTCATTCAAGCCACGCGACTGCCAGGCTTCATACAAGAGCAGCGCCCAATTCAGTCTCCCCACACTTCGTAGAGCCGTTTTTGCTGTAGCGCCTGACCAGGCACACTGAAAGATAGCGCTATCTCATCTGAGACTATCGCGGCTCCTACAGGTAACGGATTACCGGATACATCTCGGGTTCCTCGTGAATAGTCATAGGTGAACCCGCATGCTGATTGCCACGCAAACATCGCGAAGAAAGTTTCTGCTGTCCTCGCTGATCGCCTTGCCCGCCATGGGCATCGCCCTCAACGGCCTGAGCGCCGCTGCCGCCGCCGAGCTCGCCGCGCCGAGCCTGGACAGCTACACGCCGATCTTTTTCACTGCAGCCGAATGGACCTTCATCCTGGCTGCCTGCGACCGCTTGATCCCTGCTGATGGCCGTGGCCCAGGTGCGCTGGAGACCAACGTGCCGATCTTCATCGACCAGCAACTGGCCGGTGACCTGGGTAGCGAGGTGTACCTTGAGGGCCCGTTCGACGTCAACGCGCCGGCCACCCTCGGCTACCAGCTGCCATTCACTCCGCAGCAGATCTACCGCCAGGGCATCGCCGCGCTCGAAGGCTGGTGCCAGGCCAAATACGGCCAGCACTTCGCCCTGCTGTCCCTGAGCGATCGCGAGCAGGTGCTCAAGCAGATGCAGAACGGCCAGGTCGACTTTGCCGCCCACGGCGAGCCTGTGCTCAAGGCCAAGCTGCTGTTCAGCGAACTGCTCAACATCACCCGCCAGGGCTGGCTTGCCGACCCGATCTACGGCGGCAACAAAGGCATGAAGGCGTGGATTGCGATCGGCTTCCCCGGCGCGCGTGCCAGCTACCTGGAATGGGTAGCCCAGCACAACGTCCCCTACCCGCTCGGCCCGGTCAGCCTGACCGGCCAGCGCGGTTGAACCCTTCGCCAAGCGACAGAGCATTCAAGGTTACCTATGCCAAACATTACCAATGACGAAGTCGATGTAGTCGTGGTCGGCCTCGGTTGGGCCGGCTCGCTGATGAGCATCGAGCTCGCCCAGGCCGGCCTCAAGGTGCGCGCCCTGGAACGTGGCGAAGACCGCAGCAATGCCGACTTCACCTACCCCAAGCCCGCCGACCAGTACGCTTACGGCGTGCGCAACAAGATCATGGTCACGCCCAAGGACGGCGCCCTCACCGTGCGCCACAACATGCAGAGCACCGCTCTGCCGACTCGCCAGTGGGGCGCATTCGTGCCTGGCACCGGCGTCGGCGGCTCGGGCCTGCACTGGACCGGCGTGCTGATTCGGCCAACGCCGACCGACATCAAGCTCAAGACCTACGCCGACCAGGCCTACAAACCCGGCGTGCTGGGTGAAGGTATGCAGATCCAGGACTACCCGTTCACCTGGGAAGAAATCGAGCCGTACCTGGATAAATTCGACAAGATCTGCGGCCTGTCGGGCAATACCGGCAACCTGCAGGGGCGCATCGTCGAAGGCGGCGACCCGTTCGAAGGGCCACGTTCGAGCCCCTTCCCGCTGCCGGCGCTGGAAGACACGCTGAACAACACGATGTTCGCCGAAGCCGCGCGCAAGCTGGGTTATCACCCGTTCCCCAACCCTTCGGCCAACGTTTCGCGCGCCTGGAAAAACCCCTACGGCAACCAGATCGCGCCGTGCAACTACTGCGGTTATTGCAGCAAGTACCCGTGCCTGAACTACTCCAAGGCCTCGCCGCAAACCGCGGTGATGGACTCTCTCAAGCGCATGGACAACTTCGATTACCGCACCAACGCCAACGTCCTGCGGGTTGAGCTGCACGCCGACGGCAAGACTGCCAAGGGCGTGACCTATGCCGATGGCCAGGGCAACGAAGTGTTCCAGCCGGCCAAGATCGTCGTACTGGCGGGCTTCCAGTTCGTCAACGTGCGCCTGATGCTGCTGTCGGGCATCGGCCAGCCGTACAGCCCGCTGACCGGCAAGGGCACCATCGGCCGCAACTATGCCTTCCTCAGCGTTGGCGGCAGCACCCTGTTCTTCAAGGACAAGACCTTCAACCCGTTCGCCACCGCCGGCGCCACCGGGCAGATGTTCAACGACATCTCGCCAGGCAACTTCGACGGCCCGGCACTGGGCGTGATCGGCGGCGCCAAGATCCACAGCTCGCAGGCCACCGGGACGCCGATCGGCACCGCCCTGCCCGCCGGCACCCCTGAGTGGGGCCAGGGCTGGAAAGAGGGCATGCAGGACTGGTACGGCCATTCGATGAAGGTCAGCATCTCTACCGGCTGCATGTCCTATCGCGAGCACTACTTGGACCTCGACCCGACCTACAAGGACCCGTGGGGCCAGCCGCTGTTGCGGATCACCTTCGACTGGAAGCCCAACGAGCTGAAACTGCAGCAGCACCTGCGTGGCATCGTTGGCGACATCACCAAGGAGCTCAACCCCGACAGCGTCAGCGAAAGCTACCTGGACATGGATTCGCACTGGGACATCACCAAGTACGTCTCCACCCACAACGTCGGCGGCGCGATCATGGGCGACTCGCCCGAGACCAGCGCGCTCAACCGCTATCTGCAGAGCTGGGACGTGCACAACGTATTCGTCCCCGGCGGCAACGCCTTCCCGCAGAACTTCCAGGCCAACCCGACCGCGCTGATCGGCGCGCTGACCCTGTTCGCCGCCCAGGCGATCAAGGACCAGTACCTGAAAAACCCTGGCCCGCTGGTGCAGGCATGAGGAGCGCTTCGATGAAATCGACCCTGATCCGTCTGCTCCTGCTCGCGGCCCTGCTGGCATTGCTGGCCTGGGCCGTGAGCCTGTGGCTGAACCGCTCCGGCGACGCCAGCGCGCAGATGCCACAGCCGATCACCGAACAGTTGATCGACAAGGGCGCCTACCTGGCCCGGGTCGGCGACTGCGTGGCCTGCCACACCAGCCACGATGGCGGCAAGGCGTTCGCCGGGGGCCTGGGCATTGCCTCGCCAATCGGCACCATCTACTCCACCAACATCACCCCCGACCACAAGACCGGTATCGGCGCCTGGAGCTACGGTGAGTTCGAACGGGCCATGCGCCGCGGTATCGGCCATGACGGCAGCGCGCTGTATCCGGCGATGCCCTACCCGTCCTATGCCAAGGTCAGCGATGCCGACCTGCAGGCGCTGTATGCCTACTTCATGAAGGGTGTGGCGCCGGTGGAACAGGCCAACAAAACCAATGGCATTGCCTGGCCGCTGTCGATCCGTTGGCCGCTGGCGTACTGGCGCGCGCTGTTCTCGCCTACGCCCGAAGCGGCTGCGGCCGACGCCGTGAGCATCGACAATGCCCAACTACAGCGCGGCGCCTACCTGGTTCAAGGCCTTGGCCACTGTGGCTCATGCCACACGCCACGGGCGCTGACCATGCAGGAGCAAGGGCTGGACGAGCGCACTGGCAGCTATCTCAGCGGCACTGAGCTCAATGGCTGGGCGGTACCGGCGCTGCGCGGCATGCCGCACTGGAGCCAGCAGCAGATCGTTGACTACCTGGGCACCGGGCGCAACAGCATCGCCGCTGTGGCGGGCGAGATGAAGGATGTGGTCGCCAACAGTACCTCGCACATGAGCAACGAAGACCTGCTGGCGATGGCCGCCTACCTCAAATCGCTGGAGGCCACCGGTAAAGGTGAGTATCAGCACGCCCCGCAGCGCAGCCAGGCCACCATCGCCAAACTGACGGCGGCCAAGGACCTGGATCTGGGTCAGCGGCTGTACCTGGACAACTGTGGCGCGTGTCACTTTGTCACCGGCCAGGGCGCCGAGCAGGTATTCCCGCGGCTTGACGGTGCTTCGGTGGTCAATGCCGAGAACCCGTCGGCGCTGATCCAGGTAATCCTCGCGGGTGCCATGACGCCATCCACCGAACGTGCCCCTTCGGTGCTGCCGATGCCCGGCTTTGCCGAGCGCATGGACGATGCTGAAGTGGCCGCGCTGGCGAGCTTCCTGCGCCATGGCTGGTCGAACCAGGCCTCGAAGGTGACTGCGGCACAGGTCCGTGAAGTACGCGCCGCGCTCCAGCATCACTGAGGTGCCATAGCGCAATTGTCGCGGGCCGTCCTGGCCCGCGATAGCCGCTTGCTCAGGTCTGCAAACGCTCATACCACTGCGCATAGGGCGTATTCCGGACCTTGTGCCGATTGAAGTCGGCACTGCCATCGTCCCACCACACCGGGCCGCGTTCGCCCAGGGCTACCTTGGCCGCCTGCACGCCTGCTCTAGCCTCGCGCAACGCCTCTGCATCCACACGGCCCTTGGCCGCTTTCACAGCCCGTCGAGCAGTCATCAGCTCATTCACCAAGCGTTGCCGCTCTGGCTCGGCCAGGCTGGGATTGGAGCAGCGCCAGAGCACCCCATCGATCACGAAATAACGACCGTCAGGTGTGGTTGGCGCGGCCATCAGTCGGCCTCTTCTGGCTCGACCGGATCGATATCTTCCTCTTCCTCAACCACCTCGGTGTGGCCATGGTTGGCAGGCTTTTGCGGGTCGTTGATGAACGGCACGCCGCTGGGCCCCTGTTCTTCCAAACCTTCCGTTGCTGGGTTCATCGTCAGTACCTCTCCAGTGATCAATGCGTACCGCTAGAGACCCGCGCGCCGGCCAACGTTCAACCCTGGCGCACGAACAGGCGCCGGTCGCGAGCCCAGACAATGGCCTCGCTGCGGCTGTGCACATCGAGCTTGGAGTACACCGTCGCCACGTGGTTACGCACGGTGTTGGGCGCCAGCTTGAGCCGCGCGGCGATTTCCTTGTCAGCCAGGCCTTCGCAGATCAGGCCCAGCACTTCGCGCTCGCGCGCGGTCAGGTCGGTCACTGACGCCGGCGGGAACTGGCGGGTGTTGAGGTTCTTGGCGTTGGCCAGTTTTTCGATCAGGGTCTGGCTGAACCAGGACGCATCGTGCATCACCGCCTCAATGGCTTCCACCAGCTCAAGCTCGGAGCGTTTGCGCTCGGTGATGTCCATCACCACCAGCAGGTAGCACGGCGAGTCCTGCAGGCTGACGGTGTCGGCGGCGAGCACGCAGTCGATGATCTCGCCGCCCTTCTTGCGCAACTTCAAGTCCAGGCCCTCGATGCGTCCGGACTTTTCCAGCAGGTCGAACAGCTGAGTGCTCACCTCGCGGCCTTCGACCACATCCAGCTCATCAACGGTACGGCCGATCAGCTCCTGCGCGGTGTAGCCCAGGGTCGCCAGGAACGCCTCGTTGGCGTCCACCACCTGCTGGCGGTCAGCACTGCACACCAGGGTCGGCACCGGGTTCAGCCGAAACGCCTTGGCGAAGCGCTCTTCACTCTGGCGCAACGCGGTTTCGGCCTTGCGCCGTGGCTCAAGGTCGGTAAAGGAAAACAGCATGCAGTCTTCTTCATGCATGTCCAGTGGCTGGCCGGCAACGATCACCAGCTTGCTGCCGCCTTCAGGCAGGCGCAATTCGGCCTGCATCTGCGGGATAGTACCGCCGCTGGTCAAGCGTTCGATGGCAAGGTCCTTGCGCTCGGCGTTTTCCAGCACGTCGACCTCGTACACCGAGCGGCCGATGACGTTCTCCCGGGTGTGCCCGGTCATCTCCAGAAAGCCCTGGTTGACCTTGATGAAACGCAGGTCGCTCAAGCGGCAGATCACCGCCGGTGCCGGGTTGGCGTTGAAGGTCTTCTCGAAGCGTTGCTCGGCACTCGCCCACTGGGTGGCATCGGCGATGATCAGCACCAGGGACTCCGGGGCGCCCTTGCTGTCTTCCAGGACCATACTGCGGATGCGCTGCACGCGCATGCGCTCTTCTTCATCGCCTATCCGCAGCACCTCGACCAGCACATCACTGAACACGTCACCGGCCGCGACCCGGCTGATCGGGTATTGCTCGGGCTCCAGCGGGTGGTTGTTGCGATAGCGCAAGGCAAACCGCTCGCGGTACTCCTCTGCGTTGGCGCCCAGCTCGCTGATCTCGCTGACACCGTGCATCTGCAGGGCAGCTTCGTTGGCCCAGAGGATGGTCTGATCGACCTCGACCAGGATCACCCCATCGGACAACCCGGAGATGATCTGCTGCAACTGGCGGCGGTTGGTTTCTCGGGCAAGCACAGCGTCGCTCATGGGTCGATCTCCAGTGGGTCAAGGCGCACCCGGGTTAGAAGCACGCCGTGGCAAAAGGTGCCCGCCCAGCTTAGTGCATCGCCTGCCCGTGCAGATTAGTGCGAATGCACCAGATCGGGGGGTGCAGATGCGTCATTACAGGCCCTGGACGCCTGGGCAAACTCAAATCACGGTCCACCCACGGGTGACTGAACTGGAATCTGCCTTGCTGAGGATGCATAGATGACTGACATGACTGACGCGTACGCAACCACTACCGCAGTGCCTGCCCAGCCATTGCGGGTATCGTGGAGCTCGGTGTTCGCCGGTGGTGCAATTGCCCTGGTGACTTATCTGCTGTTGAGCGTGCTCGGTACCGCGATCGGTGCTGGCGCGGTTGATCCGCTCGAAGCCGGCAACCCGCTGCGCGGATTCGGCACCGGTGCCGGTATCTGGTTGTTCGCCAGCACCCTGCTTGCAGTAGCTGCTGGTGCGTGGGTGGCAGGCCGCACTGCCCCCACTCGCGGTGGCCTGCATGGCCTGTTGAGCTGGACCATCACCACCCTGCTCACCACCTGGCTGCTGGCCTCGCTGGCCACCGGTGTGGTCGGCACCGCCGGCAATATCGCGGGCAAAGGCTTGTCGCTGGCCGCTGATGGCGTAGCCGCAGCAGCGCCGGGGGTTGGCCAGAGCATCAAGCAGCAGCTCGACAAGAACGGTATCAGCCTGGACTGGGACAGCCTCAAGGCTGAGCTGGACAAAACCCTGCAACAGTCCGGCAAAGCAGGCCTGGCGCCGAATAATGTTGACCAAAGCGCTGCCCAGGTGAGCGCCGAGACCGAACAGGCTGCGACCACCGTCGCCAATGACCCGACTCAAGCCATGGAGCAACTGCAGCAGTGGTTCGACCGCATCAAGCAGGCTGGCGACCCAGCGCTGAGCGCCGCTGACAAGGATGCACTGGTCAACATCGTGGCTGCTCGGACCGGCAAGAGCCGCGAAGAAGCCCAGCAGGTCGTCGACAACTACGCCCGTGCTTACCAGCAGGCTGCAGAGAAAGTCGAAGCCCTCAAGCAACAGGCTGAGCAGCAAGCCCGCGAAGCAGCTGACGTAGCCGCCAAGAACCTGTCCAAAGCAGCCTGGGGCACCTTGATCACCCTGCTTATCAGCGGCGCACTGAGCTTTGCTATCGGTCGCTTTGCGCTGACCAGCCGTAACCGCCAGATCGCAACGCTGCACTGATTAGTTGATGGCAATGAAAGCGAAGAAGATGAAACCGAATTTATTTTCGCCAGGAGGTGCAACTGTTGAAAGTGGCAAGCGGTCATTAAAGATGTCGACGACACACACATACTATTGAGCTAGGAGAACGTCCATGAGCGGTACTTCTGACAAAATCAAAGGCATGGCCAACGAAGCTGTTGGTAAAGTAAAACAAGCCGTTGGCAAGGCCACCGACAACACTGAACTGGAAGTCAAAGGCAAGGTTCAGGAGAAGAAAGGTGAAGCTCAGCAAGTGGTAGGCGATGTGAAGAACACAGTGGACAAACACTGATAGTGTCGCGATCGTAACCCAGAACGGTCGTCCTCGGACGGCCGTTTTTTGCGTTTCCGAGGTAGTCGATGAAACTGATTCCCGCGCTCGCTGCCCCTGCCAATGCACTGATCTGCGGCGCCAGCCAAGGCATTGGCCTGGCTCTGTGTCAAAGCCTGCTCGCCCACCCTGACGTCGAGCGGGTATACGCAGTAGCGCGGCACGCCAGTACCAGCGCTGAGCTGGAAGCATTGGCCCAGGACCATGGCCAACGCCTGCTGCGGTTTGACTGCGATGCCCGCGATGAGCAAGTGCTGGCGCAGTTGGCGCGCGAAGTTGGCGCGAGCTGCCAACACTTGCACCTGGTGATCAGCACTCTGGGTATTCTTCAGCAGGACGGCGCCCGCGCCGAAAAGAGCCTGGCGCAACTCGACCTCAGCGGCCTGCAAGCCACTTTCGCGACCAATGCCTTTGCTCCAGTGCTGCTGCTCAAGCACTTGCTGCCACTGCTGCGCAGGCAACCGACAACCTTCGTTGCGCTGTCGGCACGGGTCGGTTCGATCGACGACAACCAGCTTGGCGGCTGGTACAGCTACCGCGCCAGCAAAGCCGCCCTTAATCAATTGCTGCGCACCGCCAGCATCGAACTGCGCCGAGTCAACCCGGCATCCACCATATTGCTGGTGCACCCTGGCACCACTGACACACAGCTGTCCCGGCCGTTTCAGGCCAATGTACCCGCCGAGCAGCTATTCACCACTGCGTTTGCCGCCAAGTGCATCCTCGAGCTGGCACGCCAGCATGGGCCCGAGCAGAGCGGTAGTTTCTGGGCCTGGGATGGCAAGCCGATCAGTTGGTAAGTCATGAACGGCGCCAACCGATAGACAGTTCATCGGGAACTGCCCGCCACTCCTCATCCTCGAGTTCACGCAGCCGATAACCTCCATGAGCCCTTTCGAGCAGCGCAATCCATGTCCAACAGCTCTTCCAATGCTGTCAGCCCTTCCAGCGTACGGTTGGCCAGTGCGCCACTTTTCAAATTTGTTGCGCTGCTCGCTGGCGTGTTTTTGCTCGCCGCCATTTCGCTGGTCTATCTGGCGCAGGATCTCGACCGCACTGAGCAGGAAAAAAATGCCTTCTACGTGCGCAAGGCGGTGCAGTCGCTGGAAAAATCCTTGGCCGTAACGGTTCAGGATTATGCCTTCTGGGGCGATGCCTACCGCCATTTGCACGCCGAGGTCGACACCGACTGGGCCTACATCAATCAGAATATCGGCCCGACGCTGTACGACGACTTCGGCTTTCAGGGGCTGTTCGTGGTCGATGACCAGAACCGCACGGTGTATTCGGTAATCGATGGCAAACAGCGCAGTGAAGAAGCCAGCGACTGGCTGCGTCAGCCCATTGCCGGCATCGCCGACGCGGCCCGGGCCGGTGCCGAGGCGCAAACCTCCGTTACCCGCTATATCAATATTGGCGGTGCGCCTGCAGTGATTGCCGCAGCGGCCATCACCCCAGGCACCGATCCCACCGTCACGCCAGACAACCGAGCACACTCGGTGCTGATCTTTGTCGATGTGTTGGACCCGAAAAAACTGGCTGCCCTGGGTACCGACTTCGGTGTAGCTCAGCTGCGTGTAGCAAGCCATGGCCAGCATTCCGTTGATAGCGTAGTAACGCTGGCCGATGACGGCGGCACCCTGCAATGGACCCCAGCTCAGCCGGGTTGGCGCCTGCTGGCCGGTGGCCTGCCGCTGATCGGCCTGGCCGCTTTGCTGGTGGCGCTGATGACCTGGGTGATCCTGCGCCGCACCACCGCAGCCGCCCAGGCGCTGGACGCCAGCTTTGCCTCGTTGCAACACAGCCAGGCTGCCTTGGCCACCAGCGAAGCGCGCTTTCGCGATGTTGCCGAAGCCAGCTCCGACTGGATCTGGGAGGTCGACGCGGCCCTGCGCTTCACTTACCTGTCGGAGCGCTTTCAGTGCGTGACTGGACTGTCCAGCGACACTTGGCTAGGCGCCCACATCGACGATCTGCTGACCACCGAAATGGGTCTGCTATCGCAGTGGCTGAGCATTCCCAACCGCCGCCCCGAGATCAGTGTGCAATGCCGCTACCTGGATGCCCGCGGGCAAGCACGGATCACCCGCCTGTCAGCACGCACCTTGCCCGACGGCGGCGTGCGCGGCACCGCTACCGATGTCACCGAAGAAGTCGAAGCGCGCCGGCGCATCGAGTTCCTGTCTCAGCACGATGCCCTGACTGGCCTACCCAACCGCACCCGCCTGCAGGCCTTCCTCGACGGCAAACTGAAGGCCCAGCCCACTGTCGAGCAGCCGCTGGTAATGCTCTGCCTGGACCTGGACCGCTTCAAACCGGTGAACGACCTGCTCGGCCATGCCGCCGGTGATCGGGTACTCAATGAAGTGTCCAGCCGCCTGGCCGATTGCGTACGGCATGCCGACCTGGTAGCGCGGGTGGGCGGCGACGAATTCGTCCTGATCGTGACCGATGTCAGTTCTCAGGAAGAGGTCGAAACCCTGTGCCGGCGGCTGATCGCCTCCATCGAAATGCCGATCGCGATCGAAGACCAGGAGGTGTTCATCAGTGCTAGCATCGGCATTGCCATGGCCCCGCACGATGCCTGCGAGGCGACCGCACTGCTGCGCTATGCCGACATCGCCCTGTATGAAGCCAAGAGCGGCGGGCGCAACACCTGGCGCTTCTATGCCGGCGACATGAACGCGCGGATCATCGAGCGCAGACGCCTGGAAAGCGACCTGCGCCAGGCGATCAAGAACGGCGAGCTGGAGCTGCACTTCCAGCCCCGCTACCGCATCGCCGACGGCCAGATGGTCGGCGCCGAAGCTCTGGTGCGCTGGCAGCATCCGCTGCGCGGACAGATCGCACCGGATGTGTTCGTGCCGATTGCCGAAGAGTCCGGGTTGATTCTGGCATTGAGCAACTGGGTGCTCGAACAGGCCTGCCGCAATGCCGCCAACTGGCCCGCGCAGCTGTTTGTATCGGTCAACCTGTCGCCATCCGAATTCAAACGCGGCAACCTGATCGAGCGGATCCAGCATGTGCTGAGCGCCAGCAACATCGCCCCTGCTCGGCTTGAGCTGGAAATCACCGAAGGGGTCATGCTCGACGATGCTGCGGGTGCGCTAGAGATCATGCGCACGCTTAAACGCTTGGGCGTGCGCATCGCCCTTGATGATTTTGGAACGGGTTATTCGTCGTTGAGCTACCTGCGCGCGTTTCCGTTCGATGGCTTGAAGATCGACCGAAGCTTTCTTAGTCGGTTGGACCAGAGCAGCAACAACGAAAGTGATCAGGCGATCATTCAGGCCATCGTTGGCTTGGGCCGGGCGTTGTCTCTCACGGTTACCGCTGAAGGCGTGGAAACTACGGATCACCTGAAACTGCTGCAGGCGGTGGCGTGTGATGAAGGTCAAGGGTATTACTTGAGTCGGCCGTTGGGCAGTGATGCGTTCAGGGCTTTGTCTGCGATTGCCGGTGGGGTGGATGCTTGAGGTTGGCTCGCAGCGCCTCCCAGCTGTTTCTGGGCTCATGGCCGGAATCGTTGAACGTCTGCGCCAGCCAAGCCTCTGAAATAAACGCACCTACACATCCAGCTCTGGAGGACAGCCTCACATGAAGATTCTGATGGTCCTGACATCCCACGGCCAACTCGGCGACACCGGCAAGAAAACCGGCTTCTGGCTGGAAGAGTTCGCCGCCCCTTATTACACCTTCATCGACGCCCAGGCCGAGGTCACCCTCGCCTCGCCCAAAGGCGGCCAGCCGCCACTGGACCCGAAAAGCGATGAACCCGACGCACAAACCGAAGCCACCCGCCGCTTCGCCGCTGACAGCAAAGCGCAAGCGCTACTCGCCGACACCCTGCCGCTGGGCGAGATCGACCCGTACGACTTCGATGCAGTGTTCTACCCAGGCGGCCACGGCCCACTGTGGGACCTGGCCGAAGACGTCGACTCGAAAACCCTGATCGAGGCCTTCTACGCCTCGAACAAACCGGTAGCCGCCGTGTGTCATGCCCCAGGCGTGCTGAAAAACGTCAACGCAGCTGATGGCAGCCCGGTCGTCCAGGGCAAGCGCGTAACCGGCTTCACCAACTCCGAGGAAGAAGCCGTCGGCCTGACCAAGGTGGTGCCGTTTCTGGTCGAAGACATGCTCAAGGGCAAAGGCGGCAACTACTCCAAAGCCGCCGACTGGGCCAGTTACGTGGTCGAGGACGGCAACCTGATCACCGGCCAGAACCCGGCATCGTCGGAAGCGACGGCAGAGGCGCTGCTGGCGCGACTGCGCCAGGAACAGGCTGACTGAGCCAAACGTTCGCCGCTATCGCTCAGGCGCTGGCGGCGAACTACCCTCAGCTACAAGGTCATGATCGGCCGCAACAACGCCTGGCCCTCGTACAACGCCGACAAATAGCGTTCGCGCATCTGCTCGGTGGTCATTCGCGAGGCATGGGTGGTGATGGTCAGGACCGCCTGCAACCGCCCTTCCCGATCGATCAGCGGCACGCTCAGCACGCGCATCCCCACCTCGTATTCCTGATCCAGCAACACATACCCGCGCTCGCGTGCCAGGTTGATCTGGGCGCGCACCTCTGTCTCGTCGATCAAGGTATACGGGGTAATCGCCCGCAGCGGGTTACGCGCAAAATAGCCCGCCAGCGCTTCTTCATCGAGGCTCGCCAGCCATAGCCGACCGCTGCCGGTGCAGTACATCGGCACCCGCGAGCCTGGACGGATCGACAGCGACGCGATGTGGCTGTAGCGGCTGCGTACGATATGCACGATGTCGTCGCCATCACGCACCCCGACCGAAACATGCTCCTGAGTGGTTCGCGCGACCTGCTCGACGATCGGCCGCAGCATGCGCGGCAAAACCGCCGAATCGACGTAGGCCTGGCCGATGCGCAGGGCTTTGGCAGTCAGCCAGTAATAGCGGCCATCGGTTTGCGCATAGTCGTCATGCACCAGGGTCAGCAGGAAGCGCCGGGCGGCGCTATGGGTCATGTCGGCGAGCCGCGCCGCCTCGGGCACGCTCAGGCGCGGGTGGTCCTGGGAAAACAACTGCATCAGTGCCAGGCCTTTTTGCAGCCCGACGATCAGATCGCGCGAATGGATAGTGGGCTGCTTCATGGCGCCTGCGCTCATTAAAGGGATGAGTGCGATTATCGCATCGACAGCGCGATTATCAACCGATCTGGCGTTCACCTTGATTGTTGCTGCAAACCGCAGCTCGCACTATCGGCTCACAACAAAGCCAACCAGCGAGTGCTGCATATGATCAAGGGATCGACCCAACTGGTCGCCATCGTCGGCTCACCTATTGCCCAGGTGAAGTCACCGGAAAACTTCAATCGCTGGTTCGCCGAGCAAGGTCAGGACACCGCCATGCTCGCCATCGGCCTGCAGCACACGGCCCTTGATGGCTTTGTGACGATGCTGCGCGGCTGGCACAACCTGCGCGGATGCGTGGTCACCGTGCCCTACAAGCAGCAGCTGGCCAGCCGCCTGGACGGCCTCAGCGAACGCTCCCAGGCGCTGGGCACGGTCAATGTGATTCGCCGTGAAGCCGATGGCCGTTTACTCGGCGACATCGTCGATGGCGAGGGCTTTCTCAATGCCGCGCGCAAGCAGGGCTTCGATCCGCGCGATAAAAACGCACTGGTGATCGGCACTGGTGGCGTTGGCAGCGCCATCGCCTATTCGCTGTGCCAGGCCGGACTGATCCGGTTGGCCATCAGCGACCTCGACGGCCGGCGTGTCGAAGCGCTGGCTGAGCTGCTGCGCACCTCCTTCCCGCATATCGCCATCAGCGCCAGCCCCGCCTCGCTGGCCGAATTCGATCTGGTGGTCAACGCCTCGCCGGTGGGCATGGGCGCTACTGGCGACGGGCCGATGCCACTGCCGGTCGCGCTGATGCAGACCCTGCGCGACAGCACCCTGGTTGCCGACGTAGTCACGGCGCCGGCGCTCACGCCGTTCCTGTCGTTTGCCCGGGGCATGGGCTGCGCCATCCAGACCGGCCCGGAGATGGCGCTGGCGCAGTTGGGCAATCTCGGCCATTTCATGGGCGTGACTCCGCTGGATATCTGACCCGCAGGGTCAATCAGGTGACAGACATGAACAACAAAAATTATGACCTGATCGTGCTCGGCAGCGGCGCTGCCGGTTTCGCCGCTGCGGTAAGTGCCAGCAGCCTTGGCTTGAACGTGCTGCTGGTGGAAAAAACCGACCGTTTTGGCGGTACCTCGGCGATTTCCGGCGGTGCGGTCTGGCTGCATGACACCGACCAGGCGCGCGCCGCCGGGCTGCAGTTGCCGGCCGAGCAAATGCGCCTGTATCTGCAGCAGGTCATCGGCGCCAACTATCAGCCCGAACTGGTCGACGTCTTTATCGAACATGGCCGTGAGGCGCTGCGTTTTCTGCAACAGAACAGTGAACTCAAATACAGCCTGCGGCCGTTGTCGCCGGATTATTATCCGGACCTGCCCGGCGCGACCCAGAGCGGGCGCGCGCTGGAGATCGACGAGTACGACGGGCGCCGCCTGGGCGCGCAGTTCAGGCACCTGAAACAACCACCGGACGGCATGCTGCTGTTTGGCGGGATGATGGTCAATCGGGTCGACATCCAGCATTTTCTCAGCTGCAAGCGCTCGCTGCGTTCGCTCGGCCATTGCCTGAAACTGCTTGCGCGTTATGGCCTGGATCGTCTCAGTCACCCGCGCGGCACCCGCCTGACGGTCGGTAATGCGTTGATCGCGCGGCTGGCCACCACGGCATTTGCCAATGGTGTCGAGCTCTGGCTCGAGGCTTCGGCGCAGGCGTTGATCGTCGAGGACGGTGTGGTCAGCGGCGTGCGCATCCACTGGCGCGGCGAGGAACACGCCGTGCGCGCCCGGGGCGGGGTGCTGCTGGCCATGGGCGGCTTTGCTGCTGGCGAACACGCCGGGCAGTGGCGCCCGGCCAGTGCTGCGCCGCACTTGAGCATGTCGCCGCCAGCCAATGTCGGCGATGGCCAGCGCCTGGCGGCATCGGTGCTGGCAGCGCTGGGCGAGCAACTGGCAGCCAACTTCTTCTGGGCGCCGGTCTCGCGCCTGCGCAAGGCCGACGGCAGCGAGGAGCGCTTTCCCCACCTGGTCACCGACCGCGCCAAGCCGGGGGTGATTGCGGTCAATCAGGACGGCCAGCGCTTCGTCAACGAAGCCAACTCCTATCACAGTTTTGTCGAGGCGATGTTTGCCAACGGCGGAGCCAACGCGCCCTGCTGGCTGGTCTGTGACGGCGAGGCGCTGAACACCTACGGCCTGGGCCTGGCGCGACCGCGGCCGGTCGACAACAGCGCATTGATCGCAGCCGGCTACTTGCTGCGGGCCGATAGCCTGGCCGAGTTGGCCGCGCGGCTGGCGATCGACCCCAGCAAATTGGCGCAGACCGTACAGCGCTTCAACAACGACGCAGCGGCAGGCGTCGACCGCCAGTTCGGCAAGGGCAGCAATGCCTACAACCGCTATATGGGCGACCCGTTGCACACGCCCAACTCCTGCCTGAGGCCGCTGAACAAGCCGCCCTACTACGCCATTCGCCTGCACACCGGCGACCTCGGTTCGGCACGCGGGCTGATCACCAACGGCCAGGCCAATGTGCTCAACGCACAGGGCGAACCGATCGCCGGGCTGTATGCCGCCGGCAACGAAATGAACTCGATCATGGCCGGCACCTATCCAGGGCCGGGCATCACCCTCGGCCCTGCCCTGACCTTTGCCTATCTGGCTGCCAAAGACATCGCCGGGCGCCTGAATGGCGCCACCGCAACCACCTCAACCCACTCAACACAGCCCTCTGGAGAGCAGCATGTTCTATGAACTACGCACCTACACCCTGAAACCGACCAAGCTGGCTGACTGGCTGGCGTTGTACAAAAGCGCTGCGCTGGAAGTACAGCAAGAGCACCTGGGCCATCTGGTCGGCTTTTTCACCACCGAAATTGGCGAGGTCAACCAGGTGGTACACCTGTGGGCCTACACCAGCCTGGATGAGCGCACCGCCCGCCGCGCAGCAATGGCGGCCGACCCGCGCTGGCTGGAGTTCGCCCGCCAGAACAAAGCGCTCGATGCGGTAGTCACGCTGGAGTCGCGCCTGCTGCGCCCGACCGATTTCTCGCCGCTGCAATAACCGCGCAGGTCCCTAAGGCTCGCGCCCGCTCGGGCGCAGCCGCTTCTTCAAGCCATTACAACGGAGGCTGCCTTGAGCGCTTTGCCGTCGAACACTGCTGCCCTGTCGGCCAGTCAAACCCTGCAATGCGATGTGCTGGTGGTCGGCTCCGGCGCCGCGGGCCTGGCTGCAGCCGTCACCGCTGCCGAGCTCGGGCTGGAGGTCATCGTGGTCGAGAAGGAGCCGGTTTTCGGCGGCACCAGCGCCTGGTCCGGGGGCTGGTTGTGGGTCCCTGGCAATCCGTTGGCGGGCGCTGATGGCGGGGCCGCCGATATCGAGCAGGCGCGGCTCTACCTGTGCAACGAATTGCATTGTGATCAGCTCGATACGCGCCTGGAGGCGTACTTGCGCCACGGCTCGGAGATGGTCGGTTTCTTCCAGCAGCACACCGAAGTGAAATTTTTCTGCGGCAGCACGATGCCTGATTTTCACGCCAGCGCGGGCCATGCCAAAGGCGGCCGCTCGGTCTGCGCCGAGCCCTATGACGGCCGCGAGCTGGGGCCGTGGATCAACAAGCTGCGGCGCCCACTCGACCTGATCAGTCCGGCCGGCATGGGCATTGCCGGCGGCGCTGACCTTAATCATCTGCTCAATGCCAGACACCGCTGGCGCTCACTGCGCTACGCCGGCATGCGCGTATTGCGCCATGCCCGAGACATGCTTTGGCATGGCCGCGGCATGCACCTGGTCAACGGCAATGCGCTGGTCGCACGCCTGCTGAAAAGCGCCCTCCAACGCGATGTGCAGCTACTTGCCGAAACCCCTGTCCGCGCATTGCTCAGCGACGGCCAGCGCGTGCTCGGAGCGACGGTTGAGCACGGCGGGCGACGTGTCAAGGTACACGCCAGGCGCGGAGTAGTGCTGGCATGCGGCGGCTTCCCCCACGATCGCCACCGCAGCGCCCAGTTGCTCGCTCACTGTGCCGAGGGCAGCGAGCACTTGAGCGCTGCACCCAAGGGCAACAGCGGTGATGGCCTGCGCCTGGGTGAAGGCGTCGGTGCGCAGGTGAGCGCCGACATGGCCCATGGCGCTGCCTGGGCACCGGTGTCGCGGGTGCCGCGTGCCGATGGCGGCTTCAGCGGCTTCGCCCACCTTATGGAACGGGCCAAGCCGGGCTTTATCGCGGTGCAGCAAAATGGCCAACGCTTCGTCAATGAGGCCGACTCCTACCACGATTTCATGTGCGCGCTGTTTGCCGCCACCGCGTCGAATGAAAGTCCGGTGGCCTGGCTGATCTGCGACCACCGCGCGCAGCGCCGCTATGGCCTCGGCTGGTCAAAGCCATGGCCGTTTCCGACCACCCCCTACGTGCGCCAAGGCTATCTGCACAAAGCGCCCACATTGGCGGCACTGGCCGGCCAGTGCGGGATCGATGGCGAGCAATTGCAAGCGACCGTGGCCCGCTTCAACCAGCATGCAGAACAGGGCCGCGACCCGCTGTTTCAACGTGGCGAATCAGCCTACAACCGAGCCCAGGGTGAACCCTTGCACGGCCCCAACCCGTCATTGGGCAGTGTCCGGCAGGGCCCGTTCTACGCGGTCAAGCTGGTGCCGGGCAGCCTTGGCACATTCACCGGGCTGGTCACCGATGCCCAGGCCCGCGTGCTCGACCAACAGCAAACGCCGATCCCTGGGCTGTTCGCGGTGGGCAATGACATGAACAGCATCATGCGCGGCTATTACCCCAGCGGCGGCATCACCCTCGGCCCCGGTATGACCTTTGGCTACCTGGCAGCGCGGATGCTGGCGGGCCAGAACCTTGGATAAACATGGCTGCAAGCCAGCACCCCTGCATGGCCAAAGGGTGTTTGGCTGTAGGCATAAGCCTGCCCTGATGTAGGCAAGATAGACAGGTTTCGTGCGTATAATGCGTGCCCCAATCTGATAAGCCTGACTGATAAGCCTGACCATGAAAAAACTGCTGTATGTCCTCGGGCTGAGCCTCGCGGTCATTTACCCCGCCTTCGCCACACCACCTGCCACCTTCACCGAAGCCAAAGTCGTCGCCAAACAGAAGATCTATCTGGACCAGGCCAGCAGCGCCATGGGCGAGCTGTACTGTGGCTGCAAATGGACCTGGGTCGGCAAGTCCGGCGGCCGCATCGACCCGGCGTCGTGCGGCTACCAGACCCGCAAGCAACAAAGCCGCGCCGAGCGTACCGAATGGGAGCACATTGTCCCGGCCTGGACCTTCGGCCACCAGCGCCAGTGCTGGAAGAACGGCGGCCGCGAAAACTGCGCCAACGACGATCCGGTGTTCAAGGCGATGGAAGCCGACCTGTTCAACCTCTACCCGGCCGTGGGTGAAGTGAATGGCGACCGCAGCAACTTCAATTACGGCATGGCCGCAAGCGTCGGCCCGCAATATGGCCAGTGCCAGACCCGCGTCGACTTCAACCAGCGCGCCGCCGAGCCGCGTGACGAGGTCAAAGGCCTGGTGGCACGCACCACCTTCTACATGTTCGATCGCTACAACCTGAACATGTCGCGGCAACAGCAACAGCTGCTGATGGCCTGGGACAAACAGCACCCGGTGACGGCCTGGGAGAAGGAACGCGACCGGCGCATCAGCGCCGTCATGGGCCATTCCAACCCGTTCGTGACCGGCGCCCGCAGCTGGACGCCGGGCTACAAGCCGGTGGCCGATGGCGTGGTCAGCAGTGTTCCGAGCAAAGCAGCGCGCCCTGCTCCACAACCGTCACTGGCCAGTGCCAACACCGGCACAATCATCGGTAACCGCAACAGCCACGTCTACCACCTGCCCAGCGGCTGCCCGAGCTACAGCCAGGTCGCCAGCAAGAACCAGGTGACGTTCGACTCCGAAGCCCAGGCGCAGGCTGCCGGGTACCGCAAGGCAGGCAACTGCAAATAGCCGCTGGCTACTGCGCCAGGTGCTCCATGGCAATCTCCAGCGGGGGGTCATGGCGATACCCGGTCTGCCCTGCCGCTGGCGCGGCCTGCGTCGCTGAGGTGAGCCGCGAGTGTGAGCGATAGGCCAACGGGCTCACGCCGAGCTGGCGCTGGAAGCTACGGCGCATGCGCTCTTCATTGCCGAAGCCGCTGGTTTCGGCAATCCGCTTGATCGGCTCCTGGCTGGTCTCGAGCAAACGGCAGGCAGCCTCGAGGCGCAAGGTCTCGACCGTCTGTGCCGGGGTGCCGCCGGTGGCTGCGGTGTAGGCGCGGGCAAAATGGCGCGGGCTCATACCGAACTTCTCGGCCAGGCGCTCGACGCGCAGATCACTGTCGAGGTTCTCGGCAATCCAGCCATGCAGGCGCACCAGGCGCTGATCACGGTCGCTACGCAGGGCATCGCTCTGCGCCTTGAGCGGTGCGCTGAGCTGGGCCTGCTCGGCCGAGCGGCGCAGAAACAGCGTGAAGTAGCGGGCCAGGGCCAGCGCAGCATGGGGGCCGAGGTCCTCCTCGACCAACGCCAGCCCTAGATCGATCCCGGCACTGGCGCCACCACAGGTCCACAGCGCGCCGTCGTGCAGGTAAAGCCCGTCGTGCTCGACGGTCAATGCCGGGTAACTGCGCTGCAGGCGCTCGGCAAACTGCCAGTGGGTGACCACCCGCCGCCCGTCGAGCAGGCCGGCAGCGGCCAAGGCAAACGCGCCGCTGCCAATCGAGCAGACGCGCCGCGCACTCGGCGCACGCCGTTGCAACCACGCAATCACCTCGGCGTCACGCTCCAGCGCGGCCACCCCCGGCCCGCCAATCACGATCAGCGTGTCCAGCACTGCCTCGGCCTCGACCTCCTGCAAAGAGCGGGTCATGACCCCAATACCGGAGATCGTCTCGACCTCGCCCCCTGCGGGCGAGGCCAACACCACCCGATACGGCGGGTTACTTGCCAACTCGCCAGCAAGTACCCGTGGCGCAGCGGCGAACACCTCCAACGGCCCGGCGGCGTTGAGCAGCAGTGCGCCGGGGAAGGCCAGCACCAGTACCGTTCGCGGCGCCGTCATGGCAGAAAACGAGGGGTGTTTGACATGGTGAGGACGAGGCCGCGTGGACATACTGAGTGCACTTTCCAATTCAAGAGCCCAGACGATGCCGACAAAATCGTTGCCTGCCAAGTACCTTGCGCGCCCCTTGGCACAGCTGTTGTTGACCAGCCTGCTGTTCGCCGCCCTGCCCGCTCAGGCAGCGTCGGTGGCCGAACTGGAGGTGGGTGACCAGAGCGGCTTGACCCAGGCCCTGCTGGCGGCAGCGGGTGAGGATCAAGGGCTGCCTTATCGCCTCGACTGGCATCCTTTTGCGGCCGGCACTGCATTGCTGGAAGCCCTGAACGCTGCGGCAGTCGATGTCGGCGTAGTCGGCAATGCTCCGCCCGTCTTCGCCCAGGCCGGCGGCTTCGATGTGCGGGTGGTAGCCGCTGCCGAAGGCGCGCAGAACAACAACGCCCTGCTGGTTCAGGGCAACTCATCGATTAGCCAGGTAGCCGAGCTCAAGGGCAAACGGATTGCCGTGGCCAAGGGCACCAGCGGTCACTATCTGCTGCTGGCAGCGCTTGCCCAGGCCGGGTTGCGCAGCAGCGACGTCGAGCTGATCTACGCCAGCCCGGTCGATGCGCAAAACGCCTTCGCCAGCGGCAAGCTGGATGCCTGGGCGGTGTGGTATCCATTTGTCGGCCAGGCCACCTCGCGCGGTGCGCGCAAGCTGCTCGACGGCAGCCAATGGCCAGAAACCGGCCTCAACTTCACCGTCGCCAGCCTCGCGGCGCTGCAAGACCCGGTCAAGGCCGAGCTGCTTGGCGACTTCATCCAGCGCCTGGCGCGCGCGCAGGACTGGGCCACCGCGCATCCCGACGCCTGGGCCGCGCAACTGGCCACAGTCACCCGCCTGCCGTTGCCCTTGCTGCAGGAGATGCTCGCCAGCCAGCAGCTGCACTACGTGGCGCTGGACCCACGGGTGACCGACCTGCAGCAACGTCTGGCTGACCGCTTCACCGAGGCGCGCTTGCTGCCCCGCCCGATCAAGGTCGCCGAGGCCTTCGACGACCGCTACAACCCGCTGTTGCCCCACCGCCCCTGACCTGAACCCCGCGCAGCATGCCGCACTCGTCGGCAGGGCCGCGCTCATCTGGAGAAAAGCCATGCCCGCACTCGACCGCACTACCTTGCGTCGCCATGCCACCGGCCTGATCGGCATCGACGCCGAACGTTCGGCTGGCGGCTACACCCTGTTTGCGCCGCAGACCGCCGACGGCAACGTGTACCTGATCAACCTGCGCGGTGAGCAGGTACACCACTGGAAACTGCCGCAGCGGCCCGGCCGCGATGCGGTGATCCTGGCCAATGGCAACCTGGGCTACAACGGCAACCACCCAGACTCGGCTGAGCTGTTCGGCGGCTGGTCGGTCTGGCATGGCGGTGCCTTCAGCGAGGTTACGCCGGACGGCGAGGTGGTCTGGGAGTACACCGACCTGGCGCACCACCACGATGCCCAATGGCTGGCCAACGGCAACCTGCTCTACACCACCGCCGAGCCACTGCCGGCCGCGTTTGCGCAGCGCATCCAGGGCGGTATCCCCGGCAGCGAGGCCGCAGGCGGGGTGATCTACGGCGATGTGGTCAAGGAGGTCGACCGCAGCGGCACGCTGGTCTGGCAATGGCGCAGCTGGGAGCACCTGGTGCCGGAAGACTACCCGCTGCACGCTTGCTTTGAGCGCTATCACTGGCCGATGACCAACGCAGTTACTCCGGGCCGCGACGGCAAGGTCATTCTCAGCCTGCGCAGCGTGTCGGCGGTGATTGCCGTGGACAAGGCCAGCGACCGCGTGCTCTGGCGCCTGGGTCACGATGTGGTAGCCCAGCAGCACTGCCCAAGTGAACTCGAGGACGGGCGCATCCTGATCTTCGACAACGGCATCTCGCGGCCACACGTGTCGATGCCGCATTCGCGGGTCATCGAAGTCGACCCGCATACCCAGCGCATTGAATGGCAATACGCCGACAGCCCAGGCTATGCCTTCTTCACCCCATTCATGGGCGGCGCCCAACGCCTGCATAACGGCAATACCTTGATCACCGAAGCCAACTTCGGCCGGCTGTTCGAGGTAACCCGCGCCGGCGAAGTGGTGTGGGAATACATCAATCCGCACTTTGCCGCGTATCCGGACGCCGCCTCGCGTGCGTACCTGCCCGGTGAAAACAACGCGATCTTCCGCGCCCATCGCTATCAGGCCGCCGATATCCCCTGGCTGCGCGACTGAGCCAATACCCCCCAACCCTTGCGATCACGCTTACGCAAACCACGCGCAGCGAGAGGTGCCTCATCACTGGAGTTACCGATGAACCTGCGTTTTTCTCATCAGCGCCGCGCGTGCCTCTGGCCCCGGGTTATCCCCGGCCTGTTCGCGCTGGCGTGCAGCCCAAGCCATGCCGCAGAGCCGCTCGCAGCCTCGGCGCACGCCGACGACACGAGCCTGCAAACCGTTACCGTCAATGCCCGGCGCCGCGAGGAAGATGCGCAAAGCGTGCCCTCAGCGATGTCGGTGTTGTCAGCGCAGACCCTGCAGAACCAACGGTTGTACCGGCTGCAAGACCTGCAACAAGCCATGCCCAGCGTCAACGTCGCGTTCATGCATGCCCGTCAGTCGAGCCTGTCGATTCGCGGCCTGGGCAACAATCCGGCGAGCGACGGCCTCGAGGGCAGCGCCGGCATCTACCTCGACAACGTCTATCTCGGCCGACCAGGCATGGCCGTGTTCGACCTGCTCGACATCGAGCAGCTGGAGCTGCTGCGCGGCCCGCAAGGCACTTTGTTTGGCAAGAACACCACCGCCGGAGTGCTCAATATCAGCACTCGGCGGCCGACCTTCAGCCCCGAGGGCAGCGTCGCCACATCGATCGGCGAAGGCGGCTATCAGCAGACACACGCCAGCCTCGGCGGGCCATTGAGCAGCACCTTGGCAGGGCGCCTTTCGGCCTACCGCAGCGAAGAAAATGGCTACGTCGATAACCAGTTCAATGGTGAAACCCTGGGTGGCGGCACCCGCCAGGGCCTACGTGGGCAATTGCTGTTCGAACCCAACGACAGCTTCAACCTGCGCTGGATCGCCGACTACAACGAAGAAGACTCCAGCGCAGGCACGCGCTCGTTGTTCAGCACCGGGCCGACCATCAACGGCGTCAACCGCTATCAGCAGCGCGCAGCAGCCGTGGGCGCAACGTTGGCCGAGGGCCGTCGGGTCAATCTGGATGCCGAACAGAACGTGCGCGTATTTCAGGGCGGCAGCTCGCTGGAAGCCAACTGGACCCTGCCGGGTGATTACACCCTGACCTCGATCACCGCCTGGCGCTGGTGGGATTTCACCCCGCGCAACGATGACGAGCTGAACGTACCGGTGATGCGCAATGTCGGCCAGTCGGCGCGCGACCGCCAGTATTCGCAGGAGCTGCGCCTGGCCTCGCCGCGCGGGGAGTTGTTCGACTATGTAGCCGGGGCTTACTACATGCGCCAGGAAATGCGCAATGAAGTGTTCACCGACTACGGCCCGCTCGCCGACACCTGGAACGGCACGCCTCAAGGCGCCTTGAACGATGTCTCCAGCCTGGGTAAGGGACGCATCGATACCGACAGCTTTGCCTTGTTCGCCCAAGGCACCTGGCACCTGACGCCGCGTCTGGACCTGAGCGCCGGTCTGCGCGGCACTTATGAGGTCAAGCAGGCGCGGGTCAACCGTTTTGCGCCCAGCGGCGGCGCATCGGTGACGGGTGCTGCTGCCAACGTGCGCGCGGCGCGGCTGGGTGCTTACGACTCGGGCGACCTTGGCCTGTACAGTTTCAGCCCCTCGGCGCTGGTCAGCCTCGCCTACCACTTCAATGATCAGGTGATGGGATACGCGTCGTTGTCCCACGGCGAGAAGTCCGGCGGGGTCAACCTCAGCGTCGCCAGCGCGCCGGTGGCCGGCGCCGACTCGCTGTTGATTGGCAGCGAACGCGCCAACGATGCCGAGCTTGGTCTCAAGAGCAGCCTGTTCGATCAGCGCCTGCTGCTCAATGCCAACCTGTTCTGGACTGAGGTGCATGGCTACCAGACCAACGCCTACGATGATGCCAACCTCACCAGCTACCTGACCAACGCCGGAGCGGTGCGCAGCCGCGGGCTGGAGCTTGAGTCGACGTTGCTGCCGATCCGCGGTCTGACCTTGAACCTCAACGGCTCGTGGAACGACGTGCGCTATCGCGACTACGTCGACGCGCCCTGCCCGGCTGAGGTCGCCTTGCAACCGGGCGCACCGGCCTCCTGTGATCTGAGCGGGCACGCGGTGGTCGGCGCCTCGAAGTGGATCTTCAATGCCAACGGCGCCTATGAATGGCAGGCCGGGATGTTGCGGCCTTACGTCAATGCCAGCTATGCATTCCGCTCGCACGCGGTCGGCACGGTGGATGACTCGCGCTTTGCGCAGTTGCCCAGTTATGCGGTGGTCAATCTTTCGGCGGGCGTGCGCGGCGACCTCGGCGACGGCCAGTGGGACCTGTCACTGTGGCTGCGCAATGCAGGCAACAAGACTTACTACAGCACCTTGTGGAACTCACCGAACGGTGCCTACACCGGGGTGTTGGGAACACCCCGCACGCTTGGCGTCACTGGCCGCTACGACTTCTGAGCAACCGTCGCCACCTGCAGCGGGATACGCCCGTTGAAGGTGGTGCCTTTGCCCGCAGTCGACTCGACCTCGATGGTGATCGAGCATTCCACGCTGGTGTGATGCATCGCATCACAATAGACCATACCCACCGGCTACGACGCCAACAGCGCCTATCTTGATGCGTAGCGGTCCCTGTAGGAGCGGCCTAGTGCCGCGAAAGGCTCGCGCAGCGGGCCCGACATTCTACGGTGCTGCACAAATCATGGGCCCGCTGCGCGAGCCTTTCGCGACACAAGGCCGCTCCTACACGTGCGCGTCAGCGCGGCTGCCACCGGTCGGCCTTGTATTAGTCTGCTTGCTTAGTACCCCCAATATGACTAATAGTTTGGTATTGCCATCGGAGGCACCAGCATGCGCGCACGTTTCGTCGTGGTTTCGGCTTTACCGATCAAGGAATATCACTACCGCAGAGCGGTAGGATTTTGTACCGCGCCGTCGTGCAACGGCTTTGACTTGTATGACACTGTCGCCAAGTTGCGTTTGACCCCCACCTACGCCAAGCGCGCAGACGCCCAGGCGGAATGCGCCAGGCGCAACGAAACCGCCTGCGCTTGAGCCATTCAGGCCATCAGGGCAGGCAGGGCACGGGCCATCAAGGCTGAAGCGCTGGGGTTGAGTTGGGTCTCTTTAAGGGCAACGCGCTTGACCCATTTGCAGGCAACAATCTCGTTGCCGGGTGCGGGTTTGGCACCCTCGAACAGTTGCGTGGTGAAGATATGATGGAGCACGCTGCCCTCTTCCAGGGTGCATAACTCCAGCAGTGCTTCGCAGTCGAGCCCAGTCTCCTCGCTCATCTCCCTTGCAGCCGCCTGAACCGGTAGCTCGCCCTGCTCGATCGCGCCGCCAGGAAAATTCCATTTGCCTCCCGACTTGCGCACCAACAGCACATTGCCTTCACGCAGGCAAATGACCGTGGCGCGGGCGCGAAGCTTAGCGGAGCCTGGCACAGGCCCCTCCAGCTTGGAGCAAATCGGTGAATGAAGCGGCTGAATCAATCATGGCAAAAACCCATCATGTAGATGGCCTATTGAGTCAGTTGTAGCTCAATTGGTTCGGCTCGTATGACTCAGCACTATCATCTGCTCTGCGCAGCATGCAGACCTGCGACGTAACCGAAGGTCATGGCCGGCCCGAGGTTGATCCCGCCTGACGGATACATGCCGCCCATGATGCTGGCCATATCGCTGCCCACTGCATACAGACCTGCAATAGCCACGCCTGCGCTGTTCAGCACCTGCGCGTTGCCGTTGGTTTTCAACCCGGCAAAGGTGCCGAAGCTGCCAGGGCGGACCTTGACCGCATAGAACGGGCCATGCTCGATCGGTGCCACGCACGGGTTGCCCTTTGTCACCAGCGGGTCACCCTGCTTGCGGTTATAGGCACTAAGCCCACGGCCAAACTCCGGGTCCTCACCCTTGCGGGCATGTTCATTGAAGCTGCGCACGGTTTCGAGCAAGCCTGCCGGGTCGATCCCGCAGGCTTTCGCCAGCCCCTCGAGGGTGGCGCAGCGTTGCAGATAGCCGCTGCGCACCGACGGCCCAACCGGCAGTGGGAACGGCCGCGAATGGCCAAGACCGAAGCGGCGCTGGAAGCGATGATCGCAAATCAGCCAGGACGCAACCTCCTCACCTGCTGGCGCGGCAGCCACCATGGCTGCGGTGTAGTCGTAGTAACCGTCAGCCTCGTTGACGAAGCGCTTGCCGTTGGACAGCACGCCGATCAATCCCGGCTTGGCCCGGTCGATGATATGCGGGAAGTGGCCGCTGCTGCCGTCCGCATGGCGCACCAGCGACACCGGCGCCCAGGCCGCCGCTGAAGCAACATCGAGTTCGAGCACGCCACCAACCGCCTCGCCCAGCGAAATACCATCGCCGCTGCACTGAACCGGCGGCAGGGCCAGGTGATCTTCAGGGGCCGATGTGCGCGGGAACAGCGCTTGCCGGCGCTGCAGATCGTTGGGGAAGCCACCGGCAGCCAGCACCACCCCGCACCGCGCATGAATCTCGGTGGGCCCAGCAGGCGTCTCGACCAGCGCGCCGATCACTCTGCCCTGCTCCTGCAGCAAGCGCTGCGCCGGCGCCGACTCGATCAGCGTCACGCCCAGGTCTTCGGCTGACTTGGCCAGCCGGCCTACCAGTGCCACGCCATTGACCAGGTGCATGGCCCGGCCATGCACGGCCAGGTCGCGCAGGTGCCGGAGCATACGCTTGCTGACGTGCAGCAGTGACTTGAACGAGCGGGTCATGCTGAGGAATGCCGACAGGTCAGCACCGGCCATGATCGGCATGCCCATGAACGAGGTCTCGCGCATGGTCTTGCGCATGCGCTTGATCAGCGGGCCCATGGCGCGCGCGTCATACGGGGCGGCGATCACCTGATGTCCCTGCGTCGCCGCGCCCGGCAAGTGCCCGTGAATATCCGGGATGCCATTGCCATCGGCCCATTGCAGCGCAGTGTTCTCTTCAAAAAACGCGACCATCTTCGGCGCATTGTCGAGAAACGCATCCACCCGCTCGGCGTTGTAGCGGTCGCCGAGCTGGTGTTTGAGGTAAGTGCGTGGTTGTTGTGGGTCCTCATGGATACCGGCGCGTTTGGCCAGCGGATTGCCTGGCACCCACAACCAGCCACCGGACCACGCCGTAGCGCCGCCAAAGGATGAGTGTTTCTCTACAACAATGACCTTCAGCCCCTGCGCCGCAGCAGTGACTGCCGCCGCCAGCCCGGAGGCTCCCGAACCAATCACCAGCAGGTCGCAGTCCAGACGTCGCATGCTCATGCCTGGCCCCCCGGAGTGAGGCTTAGAGCGGTCAGGCCTGGGCTCATCAAGGCTGGCGAGCCTGGTATCAACTGCTGGATCTCTGCGACCGCGGCGATCAGCGCCGGCGCGATCTGGTGCAGCCGTGCCTCGCCAAGGCGAAAGACCGGCCCGGCAACGCTGACCACGCCGATCACCTCGTGGGTGACCGGATGATGCAATGCCACTGCGATGGCCGACATCCAGTCGGCAAAGGTCTGTACAGCCAGCGCGTATCCTTGCTCGCGCGCGGCCTGAATATTGGTCAGCAGCGCTTCCACCGTCTGTGGTGCGTTCGGACCATAATTCTGCACTTGCCCCAGGCCCTGCCTGAGAATCAGGGCCAGGGCCTGCTTGTCGGTCATGCTCGCCAACCACGCATAGCCACTGGCTGAACAGGACAGCCTGGCCTCCATGCCCATGTCCGGGTCATAGCGCAGCCCGGAACGTGCGCCTTGCGCACGGGCAACCCAGGTCAGGCGCTGCTCGTCCACCACCGACAGCCGCACCAGCTCGCCGACCTCGGCCGCAAGCCGGTTGAGCACCGGTTGCACAGCATCGATCGTGCCGTCGGCGGCCAGGTGAGTAAACGCCAGCGCCTGCAGTTTGGAGGTCAGCACATAAGTGCCGCGCTCGTGCTCCTGCCGGGCATAGCCGGTGTCGCACAAAGTGCTCAGCAGCCTGTGGGTGGCGCTGCGGGGGATCTGCAGTTGCTCGGAAATGTCCGTCAGCGAGCTGCCCTCGGCGCTGCTGGCGAGCAGTTCCAGCACCGCAAGCCCGCGATCGAAGAGGCCTGCGTAGGGTGATTCTGCGGTGCTTGCGACGTTGCTCATCAAGGTCTCCTGGTCCCGGGCTACATAAGTCAGCCCAAATGGATTTTCTATGGCTGGAAAACTATTCCAGCAATGCAGGAGGGTCAATCAAAGGGCAGCGTTAAGCGGATTAATGAGGGCGATTATCGAACGAAAGTGCCGCCTGGGCGCGCTTTTCAGGTAGTCCTCAGGGAAGAATTTGATTACAACTGGAACTCGATTCTAACCGGCGCACACCAGACCAGCGCCGCTACACAATTAGAGAGCCAAGCATGAGCGACCAGATATTCTCCCTTGCTGCCCTGACCGTACTTGAGCTGTCCCCGCCCGATATGGTCGAGGTTGCAGCGCGCGCCGGCTATAGCCATGTGGGCCTGCGCCTGGAGCCTGCAACCCCTGAAGAGCAGCACTTCCCGCTGGTAGCCGATGCGCAGTTACGGCGCCAGACCCTTCAGCGCCTGCGCGACACCGGGACCAAGGTGCTGGATATCGAGATCCTGCGGCTCAAGCCAGACACCCAGGTGCAGGCGTTTCTGCCCGTGCTGGAGGCCGGCGCCGAATTTGAAGCAAGCGACCTGCTGATTGCCGGCAACGATCCGGACCCAGTGCGCACGGCCGACAATTTCGACGCGCTGTGCGAGCTGGCCCTACCCTTCGGTATCCATGTCAATCTGGAGTTCATGCCCTGGACCGATGTGCGCAACCTGGCCGAGGCCTGGCACATCGTCGAGCAGGCTGGACGCAGCAACGGCGCGGTGTTGGTCGATGCCTTCCACTTCGATCGCTCAGGCTCGTCGCTGCAAGCACTCGCTGCCGCCAGCGCAACTGCGCCGCAGCGTCTGCGCTACGCCCAGCTGTGCGACGTGGTGGGCCCACGGCCTGCGGAGATGGCCGAGATCCTGCGCCAGGCTCGCCAGGAACGACGCTTCCCAGGGGATGGCGATTGTGACCTGCACGGTTTGCTCAAGGCACTGCCGAGCGGTATTCCGCTGAGCCTGGAGATCCCCACCCGGCAACTGATGGAGCAAGGCGTCAGTCCCTATGACCGCGCCAGACGGGCATTGGACAAGGCACGCGAGGTTCTCGCCAGCCTGCGCTGAAATTGACGCCAAACCTGGGCTGCCGGCGGTCAACGCTTACTACGAGCGGTTGAGCACGCGGGAAGGTTTTCGCTCGCATGGGCGTAACGGCACGCCGTGATCCTGCCCTGCACTCACTGCGCGGATGGTACCGCAGCCCGCGCGTGGTGCAGCAGGTTGGTCAGGTGCAGGCGCATGGCTGCACGCGCTACGTCGGCGTCCTTGCGGGCAATCGCAGCGTAGATCTGCTCACGTTCGCGCACTTGCAGCGTGCGCAACTCGCTCTCTACCGCCCGCGCTGGCGGCGCAGCACTCATCAAGGTGCTGCCGACATGGTTCATGGCATCGATGAAGAAGCTGTTGCCGGTGCACAGGGCGATCTGCAAGTCGAATTCAAAGTCGATACGGGTGCTCTGTGCACCTAGCTGCTGCAGGTCATTGGCTTCGTCCAGGGCGGCGCGAATCGTCGCCAACTGACGAGGACTCGCGCACTGGGCGGCGATCGCAGCAGCCTCCACTTCAAGGCTCAAACGCAGTTCGATGATCGCTACGACATCGTAAGCACTGCCCTGCTGTGGCTTGCTTTCGTGAAACTGGGCAGGTCGCATACTGTCGACGACAAAAGTGCCGATGCCGCGGCGAGTTTCTACCAGGCCCTCGGCCTGCAACCGCGACATCGCTTCGCGGACCACCGTGCGGCTGACTTTGCGCTGTTCGGTGAGCGCCTGTTCGGTGGGCAGTTTGCTACCCGGCGGCAGCTCGCCGGCGAGGATCTGCCGGGAAAGGTCAAGTACCAGTTGCTGGGCCAGGCTCACGCGTCGGTCAGGGGCAGCAGGGGCCATTGCTTGGATCCATTGAAAACAGACGATGGCAGCATTATACCCGCTGCTTTGCCGTGGAAACCCTTTATAATGGCGATTGTTCACACGCGAGCAGAACAATGCCGGATCAAACTTCAACCGCCCCGCAAAAGCCACGCCGCCTAGCCGAGTCGCTGGTCGAACGCTTCGCTCAGCGCATGCGCGACGGCACCCTCAAACGTGGCGACAAATTGCCCACCGAAGCCTCCATCATGGCCAGCGAAGGCGTCAGCCGTTCGGTGGTGCGCGAAGCCTTGTCGCGGATGCAGGCGGCCGGTCTGGTCGATACCCAGCACGGTGTCGGCACTTTTGTCCTCGACATGCCGGCGCCCGAAGGTTTCAACGTCGGGCCCGCCACCATCGTCCTGTTGACCGATGTGCTCGATCTGCTCGAGTTCCGCCTGAGCCTTGAAGTGCAAGCCGCCGGCATGGCTGCCGAACGCGCGTCGGCGCAAGCGCTGGAGGAGTTGCAGCAGGCGTTGCAGGCGTTGCTGCAGGGCCCGGAGAAGTCAGGCAGCACCACCAATGCCGATTTTCAGTTTCACCTGAAAATCGCCAAGGCGGCAGGCAACCATTACCTGATCGACATCATGAAACACCTGGGCACCAAGATGATCCCGCGCACCCGGATGAACTCCGCTTACACCGGGCAGAGCAACCGCAGCACCTACCTGGCCGGGATCAACGCCGAACATCAGCAGATCTTCGACGCGATTGCCAGCCGCCAGGTGGATGCCGCGCGCGCGGCGATGTTCCTGCACCTGAGCAACAGCCGCATGCGCCTGCGCGAGGCGCAGCAGGTTCAGGCGTTCTACAGCGAGTAAGCAGATATCGGCTCAGGGCTGCGCCGGCGCGGGCTCGACATCCTGAAACGCCAGCCCGTCGCTGTCTTTGACCTGCCACGGGTTGGTGCCGCCGGTTTCACTAAAGCGGATGGTGTCAAAACGTGAGTCCTTCAAACCATCGATTCTGGCCAGCGCCGGACCACTGAAGCGGACCCGTTCGAAGCTCAAGCCCTGGTGATAGGCATCATGCTGGCTGTCGCCCTTGACCTCGATTGCCGCCAGTTGCGCGTTTTCGACACTGACATCACTGACCCGCACATCCCGGAACTGCCCGGCGATGGTCGAGCGCTGGTAGTCGAGCTTGGCGTTTGGGTCGTGGTAATCAAGGGTGAAGATGAACGCCTGCTTGACCGTGTTGCGTATCGCCGAATCGCGGAAGGTGACATTGCGCGCGCCGCCGCCCATGAAGTTGGTGCTCTTCATGCGCAGCCCGGCGTCGGTGCCATCGGAGACATTGTCCTCGGCGAGGATGTTCTCGATCCAGGCGCCGGTGTGACTGCCGGCGACGACCATGCCATGGCCCTGGCGGAAGAAGTTGTTGAAGATCCAGGCATCCTGCTGGGCCTTCTGCTTGACTGCTTCGGCACCCGTGCCGGCCGCGAAGTTGACGCAGTCATCGCCGGTATCGAAGAAGTTGTTGAACACCATCGCCCCACGGCTGTTGGCGAACTCGATGCCGTCGCCGTTGTTGGAGTCGTAGGTCTTGTGCGTGGTGTTGGCCAGCACCACGTTCTCGGTTTCCAGGTTCATGATGCCGTGGAAGCCGGGTTGAGCACGGTGAAGCCGCCATAAAAGACGTTTTTCACATCACGCAGGGTGATCAGCGACGAGCGCATCTGGCCGTAGGCGTCCTTGACGTTCATGCCTTCGGCCACGGCGCGCTCGACCTGAGCCTTGGCCAGCAGCCCGTCGAGCATATAGCGGGTATTGTCGCTGGCCAGATACACCGGTAACGGCTGGCCGCGCTCATCGATGGCGTCGGCCTTACGCTTCCAGCCGTTGCCGTCGATGGTGCCCTTGCCGACGATACGGATGTTTTCAAAGGCCTGGTGCTGGCGCGGATCACGTGGCAAGGCATTGATCAACGAGGCCGGGCGCACCGTGGTCGAATACGGGTACTGGATGTAACCCTCACGCGGGTAGTCTTCGGCGCGCTCGGAGCCGAGCAAGGTCGCGCCTTCGGCGATCTCCAGGGTCATGTTGCTCTTCAGGTACAGGGCGCCGCTCTTGTAGGTGCCCTTGGGCAGCAGCACCTTGCAGCCGACCGTGCAAGCATCGATGGCGCGCTGGATAGCGGCGGTATCAAGGCTGCTGCCATCGCCTTTGGCACCGTGTTTCTTCACATCGAACAACGCCGGCACGGCGGTGGTACGTTGCACAACCACCGGGCTGTCGCCTGACTCTTTGCCGTCGCGCCCCACTGATCGCACGCTGAAGCGGTATTCGGTATCGGGTTTGAGACCGTTGGCGGTAAAGCTGTGGATGGCGATGCGGTGGTGGAAGTTGCGCGTGTCCTGCTGGTAGAAGCGGTCGATGTAGGGCTTGGCGGGCGACACCTGGTCGTTGTTGGCGTTGCTGCTGCCGAGCAACTGACCATTGGCGTAGACGTGGTAGTCGCTGATGTCGGCATGACCGGCGGGTTTTTCCCAGACCAGAATGATCTGCTGGTCGTCGTAGGCCAGAGTCGGCACCTGGACCTTGCTCGGCGCTTCCAGCGCCCATAGCGGCAGGCTGCAGCCCAGGCTCAGTGCGGCGAGGACCGCTTGCGCCAAGGGCTGTTTGCGGACAACGGCAATGCGTGCGTACGGCATGTTTTTATCTTCCTTGTTTTTTCGTATTCAAGATTTTTGGGGCTGCTTCGCAGCCCTTCGCGGGTGAACCCGCTCCTACAGGGTTCACCGCAGTCCTTGTGGGAGCGGGTTCACCCGCGAAGGGCCGCAAGGCGGCCCCAGAGATTTCAGGCAACTGCAGGGCGGGCTGACTCAGCACTGAAATCGCGGCTGGCCTGGACCAGCATGCGGGTGTACTCATGGCTGGCGAGGTCCTGGCTCAGGGCATGGCTGTCGAGGCGCTCGACGATGCGCCCTTGTTGCATCACCGCGACCTTGTCGCACAGGTGGCTGACCACACCGAGGTCGTGGGTGACCATCAGGTAGGTGAGTTTCTCGCGCTGGCGCAGGTCGGCCAGCAAGTTGAGAATCTCGGCCTGCACCGAGACGTCCAGCGCCGAGGTCGGCTCATCCAGCAACAGTACCCGCGGCTGCAGAATCAGCGCGCGGGCAATCGCCACGCGCTGTCGCTGGCCACCCGATAACTGATGCGGGTAGCGATAGCGAAAGCTGTCGTTGAGGCCGACCTTGAGCAGGATGTCGTTGATGCGATCATCACGCTCGCCGATGCCATGAATGGTCAGCGGTTCGCGCAGCGCGGTATCGATGGTGTGGCGCGGGTGCAGCGAACCGTACGGGTCCTGGAACACCATCTGGACCTTGCGAAAGTGTTCCTTGGGGATCTTCTGCTGCAAGGGCACACCGGCAATGCTCAGCGCCCCGCTCCAGTGTCGGTACTGCCCGGCCAGGCAGCGCAGCACGGTGGTCTTGCCGGAGCCGGACTCGCCGACCAGGCCGAACGACTGGCCGTCCTCGACGGTCAGGTTGACGTCATGCAGCACCTGGTTGACGGCAGCGCCGACGCCAAAGCTGAGGTTCAATGCGTGTGCTTGGATCATGGACATGGGCAGTTACCTCAGCAGGTGAGCCAGAGCGGGTCGCGTTGCAGTACCGGCAAGCGCGGGCGACGGTTGTCCATGCTCGGCAAGGCTGCCAGCAGGCCACGGGTATAAGGGTGTTCGGCGTACTGCAGGTCACACGCGGCAAGTGACTCGACCACCCGCCCGGCGTACATCACCAGCACCCGATCGCAGTAGTTGCGCACCAGGTTGAGGTCGTGGCTGACGAAAATCAGGCCCATCTGCTGCTCGACCACCAGCTCTTCAAGCACGCTGAGCACCTGCTGGCGTACCGAGACGTCCAGCGCCGAGGTCGGCTCGTCGGCGATGATCACTTCCGGGTTGGTGATCACCATCATGGCGATCATGATGCGCTGGCCCATGCCGCCGCTGACTTCGTGCGGGTACAGGTTGTAGACGCGCTTGGGGTCACGGATATGGACTTTTTCGAGCATCAGCATGACCCGCTCACGGGCCTCGCTGCGGCTGGCCTTGTGGTGCGCCAGGTAGGCTTCGGCGATCTGCTCGCCGACCTTGACCACCGGATTGAGCGAGTATTTGGGGTCTTGCATGATCATCGAAATGCGCTGACCACGGATCTTCTGCATGGCCTTTTCACTGGCGCTGAGCAGGTCGACATCGCCAAACTGCAGGGCCTTGGCGGTGATCTGGGTGCTGCCTGGGTGCAGCTTGAGCAGGCTGCGGCCAACGGTGGACTTGCCCGAGCCAGACTCACCAACAATCGCCAGCTTCTCACGGCCCAGGGTGAACGACACATCGCGCACCGCGTGCATTTCTTTCTTGCCATTGACGAAGCGCACATTGAGCGAATCGACATTGAGTTTGAGCGTCGACATAAAGCCTCCAGTTACTCGCTACGCGGGTCGAGAATGTCCCGCAGGCCATCGCCCAACAGGTTGAACGCCAGGCTCACCAGCATGATCGCGGCGCCCGGTACGGCTACCAGCCACCAGCACTCGAGCATGTAGCGGCGCCCGGTCGAAATCATCGCGCCCCACTCCGGCAGCGGCGCCTGCGCGCCGAGGCCGAGAAAGCCCAGCGCTGCGGCGGTGAGGATGATCCCGGCCATGTTCATGGTCAGGCGGATGATCACCGACGACATGCACATCGGCACGATGTGCCGGAGGATGATCCGCGTCGATGACGCGCCCTGCAGCTCGACGGCAACAACAAAGTCAGCCTTGCGCAGCGACAGGGTTTCAGCCCGTGCCAGACGCGCGATTGGCGGCCACGACGTCAGGGCGATCGCCACCACTGCATGCTCCAGGCCAGGGCCGAGGGCCGCAATGAATGCCAGCGCCAGAACCAGGCTGGGGAATGAGATGAAGATGTCGGTGATGCGCATGAACACCGTATCGACGATGCCGCCGAAGTAGCCGGAGACGGTGCCGATGAACAACCCGATCGGGCCGACGATGATGGTCACCAGGGCAATGATGTAGAGGGTGATCCGGGCGCCATAGACCAGCCGGCTGAAGATGTCGCGGCCGTACTCGTCAGTGCCGAACCAGTGCGCCGCACCCGGTGCCTGCAAGGCATTGGCAAGGTTTTGCACGACCGGGTCGTGGGTGGCGATCCACGGTGCGAACGCAGCCACTACGACCAGCAGCAGCGCGACCATCAGGCCAGCCAGGGTCATCGGGTTGCGCAGCAGGTGGCGCAGCACGCGCAGGCTGCTTTTGTAGAGGGCGTCGAGGCTGGACGCCGGGGTGTTGTCGGCCTGCCGTTTGGCAGCGGTTTCAGTGGTAGAGATGTTGGCTATCATCGGCATGCTCTCTCGGTGCAATCATGGCCCGGCAGGACACCCGCAGGCGTCCCGGCGGGGTTCAGCGTTGCTTGTAGACGCCCAGGTAACGGGTCGCCTCGGCGTCGTCGCCGGTGAAGCCCTTGACGTCGGCCGCACTGACCGCGGTGTCGGTCATCTGCGAGATCATCATGATCGGCCCGACCTGCTTGTCGTACAGGGTCTGCGCCTGGTGGTAGAGCTTGAGGCGCTGGTCGGCGTCGCGCTCGACCCCGGCTCGATCGATCAGCTCGTTGAGCTGCTGGTTGAAGAACGATGCGCGCCAGCCCTGGAAGTTAGGCAGGCCGGCGGCGTCACTGTTGTCGGGGTTGTAGACGAAGGTGCGCAGGCTGAAGTACGGGTGCGGGTAACGCTCGGCACCGCGTGCGACGATCATCTCGAAGTTGCGCGCGCGCATGGCGCCGTACACCTGGTTGCCGGTGCCGGTGACGATGGTGGCCTTGATCCCGCCCTCGGCCAGGGTCGCCTGCATACGTGCGGCAATGTCGATGAACGGCGGCTCGGACAAGGTCCGAATGGTCGTATTGAACCCGTTCGGGTAGCCCGCTTCGGCGAGCAGCGCCTTGGCCTTGGCGACGTCCATGGTGTAGCCAGGATCAGGCAGGCGGGCAGCCAGGCCCAGCTGCATCGGTTGCTGGTTGAGGGTGCCGTAGTGCGGCATGACCTGCTGGTCGATGCCCTGATAGTCGATCAGGTTGCGCACCGCTTCGCGCACTTGCTGTTTGGCGAACTCGGGCTGTTTCATGCTCATCGCCACGTAGTACATGGTGCCGCGCTGCAGCGCCTGGACCTGCAACGCGTCCGAGCGCTCGATTGCCTTGATATCCGGCGCAGCCATGCCGTAGGCCAGGTCGAGGTCGCCGCGCTCGAGCATCAGGCGCAGCGACTGCGATTCGGTCATGTGCCGCACCAGCACGCGCTTCATCTTCGCCGGCCCGGCCCAGTAGCCGTCGAAGCGGGTCATCACCAGGCTGTCATTGGCGCTCCATTTGCTCAATGTGAACGGGCCGCTGCCGGCTTCGTTGGTGACCAGCCAGGCAGCACCGAGGTCGCCGTTTTTCTCGTGTTGCAGGGCCTGCTTGCGGTCTACGACGACCGCGCTGGGCGAAATCGCCAGCGAGTCGATCACCAGCAAAGGATCGGTCGGCTGCGGCAGATCGATCACCAGCGTGTGCGCGTCGGTGGCGCGGATAGACGCCTGAATGTTGTCGAGGTTGTAGCCGTAGGCCTTCCAGGTGGTGGCCAGGCCGAAGTTGAGCTTCATCACCCGATACAGCGACCAGGCCACGTCTTCAGCGGTCAGCGGGTTACCGGAGTGGAACTTGACGTCGCTGCGCAGCTTGAAGGTGATCTGCTTGCCGTCTTCACTCACCGTCCAGCTTTCAGCCAGTTGCGGCACGTGCCGCTCGGGGTTGCCGTTGTCGCGCTTGACCAAGGTGTCGTAGAGGTTGGCGTTGATCCCGGAAGCGTCCAGGCCAGGCGCGTTGGCCGGGTCGATGGAGAACAGGTTGACCATGCTCATGCCGACGATCAACTGGTCGGCGGGGGTTTTCGCCTGGGCTGCCAGCATCGGGCTCAGCGCCAGGATCGCGCCGAACAGGCTGTTGCGCAGGGTCGGAAATACAATATTCATGGGGCATCCTTTTTTATAGTTATGGGTTCGCGCTTGCCGCGCAGGCTTAGCGGGTCCTTGGATCGAACACCTTGTACAGCGCGTCGCTGATCAGGTTGAGGGCAACGAAGATCAAGCCAATCACCAGCACACAGCCCATCACCGCGTTCATGTCGCCAAGCATCAGGCTGCTGGTCAGGTACTGGCCGAAGCCCGGCCAGGCAAACACCGTCTCGATCAGCACCGCGCCTTCGAGCAATGAGCCGTAGGCCAGTGCGACCACGGTCAGCAACTGCACGAGAATGTTGCGAAAGGCATGGCCCCAGACCACCTGACGGCGCGACAGGCCCTTGACCCGGGCGGTGATGATGTACTCCTGAGACAGCTGCTCGAGCATGAAGCTGCGAGTCATGCGGCTGATGTAGGCCACCGAGTTGAGGCCCAGGATCAGCGCCGGCAGGACGATATGCCGCAGCGCGCTGGTGAAGGCTTCCCAGTCGCGGGCCAGGGCGGTGTCGATCAGCAGCAGGCCGGTGACGTCCGGCACCATGCCGTCGTAGGCAAGATCGATCCGCCCTGCTCCGCCAGCCCAGCCGAGCCAGGCGTAGAACACCAGCAGGCCCATCATGCCGACCCAGAAGATCGGCGTGGAGTAACCGAACAGAGTGATTACCCGCGCCAGGTGATCGCCCATACGCCCCTGATTGCTGGCAGCGACAACGCCCAGTGGCAGGCCGATGAGGATGCCGAACAGGATCGCCAGGGTGGCCAGTTCGATGGTCGCCGGGAACACCCGTTTGATGTCTTCCAGCACCGGGTGACCGGTCAGCAGGGCGTTGCCGAAATCACCGTGCAGGAGGTCGTTGAGGTACATGCCGAACTGGGTCCAGATCGGCTGATCCAGACCCATCGCCCGATAGACCTGGTCATAGGTGGAGCTGTCGGCGTCTGGACCGACCACGGCCAGCACCGGGTCCAGCGGCATTACCCGACCAATGAAGAAGGTCAGCGCCAGCAAACCGAGCAGGGTCACCAGCACCGTACTCGCCCGGCGGGCAGTACCGGACGCGCGCGCGCCCAGCACAGAGGCAGTCGAAACAAACATAACAGGCTCCTGAAAAAGCGTTTACCAATCACCGGCCGGCCTGGGCAGTGCGCCCCGGCTCGACTCAACGCGACTTGTAGACGTCCTTGTAACGGGTGGTGGCCGCGGTATGGCCCTGGTAATCCTGAACATCGTGGTAAAGCACCACGGTGTCGGTCATTTGCGACACGGGCAGGATCGCCCCCACCTGCTCGTCGAGGGTGGCCTGGATCTGCTGGTACTGGGCCTGTTGCCGGGCTTTGTCGGGTTCGACTTCGGCTTGCTCGATCAGGCTGTTCAACTCAGGGCTGTAGAACGACGTACGCCAGCCCTGGAAATTGCTCAGTTTGGCTTCGTCGCGGTTGTCCGGGTTGTACACCAGGGTGCGCAGGCTTGAATGCGGATGGCGCTCGGCCCCGCCGCCGCCACGCCCGACCAGGATGTCGAAGCTGCGTTCGCGCATGGCGCCGTAGATCTGGTTACCGGTGCCGGTGACGATGGTTGCCTGGATGCCGGCCTGGGCCAGGGTCGCTTGCAGGCTGGAGGCAATGTTGATGAACGGCGGCTCGGTGAGGACACGAATGGTGGTCTTGAAGCCGTTCGGGTAACCGGCGTCAGCCAACAGCTGTTTCGCCTCGGCGACGTTCAAGGTGTAGCCCGGATCATCCAGCCGCGCCGGCAAGCCGAGCGGCAGCGGGCGCTGGTTGAGCTGGCCGTAGTGCGGCATGACCGTCTGGTTGATGCCCTGATAGTCGATCAACGAGCGCACTGCCTTGCGTACACGGGCATCGTCATAGGGTTTGTTCTTGACGCTCAGTGCCACGTAGTAAAGGGTGCCGCGCTGGACGGTCTGGGTGCGAACCTTGTCGGACTTTTCCAGTGCTTCGATATCCGGTGCTGACATGCCCTTGGCCAGGTCCAGATCACCGCGCTCGACCATCAGGCGCAGCGACTGCGATTCGGTCATGTTGCGCATGACGATGCGCTTGAGCTTGGCCGGACCACCCCAGTAACCGTCGAAGCGGGTCATCAGGATCACATCGTTGGCGCGCCAGTCATTGAGAATGAACGGGCCGCTGCCGGCCGCATGAGTGGTCAGCCAGGCGCCGCCCATGTCATTGCCTTTCTGGTGCTGCTGGACCACTTTGCGGTCGAGGATGAAGGCGCTGGGCGAAGTGGCCAGGGTGTTGAGCACCAGCATCGGGTCGGTCGGGCGTGGCAGTTCGAGGACGAAGGTATGCTCGTCGCTGGCGCGCAGGTACTGCTCGGCGTTGCCGGCATTGAAACCATAGGCTTTCCAGGTCGACGCCAGGGCCAGGTTGAGCTTGAGCACGCGCTGCAGCGACCAGGCTACGTCTTCGGCGCTGAGGGCGTTGCCGGACTGGAATTTGACGTCCTTGCGCAGGTTGAAGGTAAGGGTCTTGCGGTCTGCGCTGACCTGCCAGCTTTCGGCCAGGGCCGGCAGCAGCTGGTCGGGTTGTTTGACATCCTGCACCAGCAGCATGTCGTACAGGTTGGCATTGACCTCGGAAACATCCAGCCCGGTCGCCGCAGCGGGGTCGAGCGAGAGCAGGTTGATCATGCTCATGCCGACGATCAACTGATCGGCCGGGGTCTTGGCGAATGCTGCAGGGACTGAGGTGAGTGCCAGCGACGCGGCAAACACCCCTGCCCAGAATGTGGGAAGTACGTTCATGTGAGATAGCCTTTTTATAGTTATTGGACTCTCGGGCGGCACGCGATGGCGCGCGCCGCCATGCACGAATCAGAAGCTGTGCAGCGTATTGGTCTCGACGTAGTCGAAGTCGATCTCCTCGCCCAGGCCCGGCAGGTCAGACAGGTGCACGAAGCCGTCCTGGTCCATCGGGTCGACCAGGCGCTTGAGGTAGGCCGGGACGTCGTCGTACTCGAGGAACGGGTGCAGCAGGCCGCGCTCGTACCAGCTGCAGTTCTTGATGGCGCCGACCACCGCCAGGTTGGCCGCGCCGTTGCCGTGGATCTCGCAGTCCATGCCAAACGCTTCGGCCATGTGCGCAACCTTCAGGCACGGGGCGATCCCGCCGACACCGGCAACCCCGGCGCGGAGAATGTCACAGACATCGTTCTTGACCCAGCTGGCGCGGCTCAGGTGCTTGCCGCCCAGGCTTTCCGGGCCAAGGATAGGGATGTCCAGCTGCCCCGCCAGCCAGGCATAGGACTCGGCCGAGTCTTCCATCATTGGCTCTTCGAACCAGGCGAAGTCGAGCTTCTCCAGCGCGCGGCCAACGGTCAGCGCTTCGGTCCGGCTGTACCAGTGGTAGCCATCGATCATCAACGCGATGTCCGGGCCAACCGCCTCACGCACCGCGGCGCAGGCCTTGATATCCATGCTCACGCTCGGCGCGAACGACACCGGCGGCATCCAGGTGTGCAGCTTGATTGCCTTGTAGCCACGCTTGACCAGGGTTTCGGCGAAGCGGCCGTACTCTTCCGGGGTCGACAGCCCACCTTCGAGCTCATCGCCACACATGGTTGAACCGTACGCCGGAACCTTGTCGCGAAAGCCACCGATCAGCTTGTGCACCGGCAGGTTCAGCTTGCGCCCGGCCCAGTCCCACAGCGCCTGTTCAACCAGCGCCAGCGCGCGGTCGGTCAACTGGCTGGCACTGCCGCGCTGCCAGTGTGCCAGGTCGTGCCAGATCTTTTCGCGGTCGAAGGCGTTGGCGCCGACCAGCACTTTGCGCACGAAGCCATCCAGCACGTACGGGCGAATCAGCTCGGGCGCACCCAGTGCAAAACCCTCGTTGCCGCATTCGGTCTTGATCCGCAGCAAGGCCATTTTGGCCTGGGTGACATCGCCCGGATGGGCATGGCCGGCGCTGTCTACGGCGCGTCGGGTGGGGTAGGAAAATACCTGGACGTTTACTGCAGTGATGATCATGGACGTCTGAGCCTTCTTATTGGAATTGTGGCGGAAAGGTCACGCTCTGGGGATGATCCTACGTCATCATACAACAATTGAAAAGCACCCCTTTGAAACTTTATAAACCGCGCAAAACCTCCCTTCTCTATACGCCATCAGCGACCTGGCACCCCGCCACGAACCTCTACAAACCTTGATATAGATGGCCTAATCCATGTCATCAGACAACATTTCAATAAAAAATAGACAACCCTAAAGTTGTACGATAACTTATTTGAAACATTTGCCACGGAGGGCATCCCCCACCCCGCACTCATCCTCACTGCCCGACCTCATAACGACCTCAACAAAAACAAAAAAAGAAGATCGCATGAACACCACACTCCGCACGCTTATCGCTGTCAGCACGCTTGGCCTGTCGCTCTACGCCCACGCAGATTCGGCCAGCATCAACTACCGGCACGGCTTTACCGAAGACGACAGCATTCACTCCGACCGGATCAAGCTGAACTACCGGATGGACAGTGGCCTGGGTTTTGGCGCCGAGATCAAATACAAGACTGCCGGCGACCGCGAAGACGTCGCCTACGACAACATGGTCAACAACGGCCATGAATTCACCGTCGACTACAACCACAAGCTCAGTGCCAAATCGACGCTGACCCCGGCCTTCCAGATGGACAGCTCGAAAGACGCCACCACCTACAAGTTCGGCCTCAAGTACAGCTACAAGATCAGCGACACCTGGTACGTCGCCAGCCGCGTACGCCACGACGCGCGCAGCCTCGACCGTGATCAGATCGATCACAGCAAAGAGCACCGCGCCAAGGACAACCAGAACACCACGCGCCTGGAAGGCTGGCTCGGCTACACCCCCAAAGGGCCGTGGGCGTTCGAGTATCAGTACATCCACTTCAGTACCGATTACATCCGCTACGACAACAAGAAGAGCGACTACGAGCAGAACCTGATCATCAAGTACAAGCTCAACAAACAGTGGGCGCCATTCATGGAGATCGGCGACATCAAGGTCAATTCCTACACCGATGACCGCCAGGCGCGCTGGCGCCTGGGCATCCAGTACAACTTCATGTAAGGCCTCGCTGGCGGGCGGCCACAAGGCCTGCCCGCTGCTACCGAGCACCGCCGAACCTGCACCTCCAACTACAGGCACCCGCCATGACTGCACCCTCCTCCACCTCGACCAAACCCTTCAACCGCCTGCTGCTGACCGGCGCTGCCGGCGGCCTCGGGCAGATCCTGCGCGATGCCTTGCAGGCGCACGCCAATGTCGTGCGAGTATCCGATATCAGTGAGATGGCGCCCGCTGCCGGCGACCATGAAGAAGTGGTCAGCTGCAATCTGGCCGACAAAGCCGGCGTGCATGCGCTGGCCGATCAGGTGGATGCCATCGTCCACCTGGGCGGTATATCCACAGAGCGCAGGTTCGAAGATATTCTCGACGCGAACATTCGCGGCACCTTTCATATCTATGAAGCGGCGCGCCTGCACGGTATCAAACGGGTGGTGTTCGCCAGCTCCAATCACGTCACCGGGTTTTACCCGCAGGATGTCCAGCTCGATGCTCATTCGCCGCGCCGACCGGACTGCTACTACGGGCTGTCGAAAGCCTACGGCGAAGACCTGGCGACGTTTTATTTCCATCGCTACGGCATTCAGACCGTGAGTTTGCGCATAGGCTCGTCATTCCCGGAACCGCGTAACCTGCGCATGCTCTCGACCTGGCTGAGCTACGCCGACCTGGCCCACCTGGTCGAACGCGCGCTGCTCGCAGAGGACGTCGGCCACACCGTGGTGTATGGCGTGTCTGCCAACCGTGACCTGTGGTGGAACAACCGCTACGCCGCGCACCTGGGGTTTGCGCCGCAGGACAGCTCCGAGCAGTTTAGGGGCAAGCTGGAGCAACTGCCCCAAGCCGCGGCGGACGAGCGCAGTGCCCTGCTGCAAGGCGGCGCCTTTACCAGCGCTGGCCCATTCGATTGAGCCCGGTCAGGTCGCAGCGGATCAGCCATGCAACCCGGCAAGTACCTCGGCCCGCGTGGTGACTTGGCGAAAGTGGTGCTGCCACAGCTCGATGCCGAGTTTGCCGGAACGGTCCAGCGACGAGCCGATGGTGAGGTCGGTGACCAGCGTCGGCGACAGACCGGCATCGAACAGGGCAAAGCCTGCGGCGAGCACGCAGGTTTCAGCTTGCAGACCACACACCAGCACACGCTCGACGTCCATCTGCTTGAGATAGTCGAGCATCGCTGCAGTGGGCCCGTAGCCGTGCTTGATAAACACCTGATCGACCTCCACCAGGCACTCATCCTGCGCCGCAGGGTGCCAGCCAAGCTGGCGCTCGAAGGGCGTCACCTGCTCGTCATGCAACTCGACCGAGGCAATGGTGGGGATGCGCGCAGAAAACGCCCGCACACCATCAACCAGCCATTCCGGCGGGCTGAACGTGGCCTGAACATCGACAACAAGCAAAACCTGACGCATAGGTTGTTCCGAATACCTGCAGAAGCCGGGCATTATATCGACGGATCGGCATGCCGGGTGTTTCCCGCCGGCATTGCCTCTGTTCTTTAGCTGCGGCGCCCGACAAAGCGCTGCAGCATGCGCTGCTCGCCCGCGCGTCAGGAGACCCGAATGCACCACCCCACAACCGCCCATGGCGCAGTCGCGCAGGGCCCGCACGCGCTCTATCGCAGGGTTACCTGGCGGCTTATCCCGTTTCTGTGCCTGTGCTACCTGGCGGCCTACCTGGACCGCATCAACGTCGGCTTCGCCAAGTTGCAGATGCTGACTGACCTGCAGTTCAGCAGCGCCGCGTATGGCCTGGGCGCGGGCTTGTTCTTCGTCGGCTATATCCTCTTCGAGGTACCCAGCAACCTGATCCTGCAACGGGTCGGCGCCAAGCTGTGGATCGCCCGCATCATGATCACCTGGGGCCTGTTGTCGGCCTGCACGCTGCTGGTAACCACCGCCACTCAGTTCTACCTGGTGAGGTTTCTGCTCGGCGTGGCCGAAGCGGGCTTTCTGCCGGGCGTGCTGTTCTACCTGACCCAGTGGTACCCAAGCTACCGGCGCGGGCGGATCATTGCCCTGTTCATGATTGGCCTACCGCTGTCGAGCGTGATCGGCGGGCCGTTGTCTGGCTGGATCATGAGCAGCTTCGACCAGTTGCACGGCCTGCGCGGCTGGCAGTGGCTGTTCTTGCTGGAGGCGATCCCCAGTGTGCTGCTGGGCGTTGCGACCTTGTGGATTCTGCCCAACAGCTTCCAGCAGGCACGCTGGTTGTCTGATGACGACAAGGCACAACTGGCTGCCGACCTCGCGGCAGACGATGCCGAAGACACAGGCAGCAAGCAGCGCTTTCGCGATGGCTTCTTCAACCTCAAGGTGTGGATGCTCGGCGGCATCGACTTCTCGATTTTGCTCAGCGCCTATGCCATGGGGTTCTGGATGCCGACCTTCATCCGCGACGCGGGGGTCAGCGATACCTTCCACATTGGCCTGCTCACGGCCATTCCGAGCCTGGCAGCGCTGATCGGCATGCTGCTGATCGGCGCCAGTTCCGACCGCTATCGCGAACGCCGCTGGCACATCATCGTGCCCTTCATTGTCGGCGCGATTGCCATGGCCAGCAGCACCTTGTTCAGCCATAACCTGCTGATGACGGTACTGCTGTTTGCCATCGCTTCAGCAGCGATCATCGGTGCAGTGCCGGTGTTCTTCAGCCTGCCGGCGACGTTTCTCAAGGGCACTGCGGCGGCCACTGCCTTCGCCCTCGCCTGCTCGCTGGCGAACATTGCCGGGCTGGTCAGCAACTCGCTGATGGGAGTGATGACCGACCTGACCGGCAACGCCCATGCCGCGCTGTGGGCATTTGCCGTCTGCCTGCTGCTCAGTTGCCTGCTGGTGATCGCTCTGCCGGCCAGGCTGGTCAACCGTTGATAGCCGCCGTAGCGGCGCGGCGTCATCCCATCGCCAGTTGGGTGGCAATGACCGCGCAAAAGCCCAGCAGGCATACCAGCGCAACCGCATAGCAGATCGTTCGCCACGGCTGCACACCGGCCAGATAGGTCAGTGTTGTGGAACGCCAACACGCTTAAGCGCAGGTGGCCCTGATAGCAAGAGATCGCAAGCAGCTTGAGAAACAGCAGCACAACACACAGCGCATACACCTGCAGGGCGTCATTCATGCTGGACGCTCACTGCTAACGCCTCGGATGGCCAAATACAGCAGCGGCCCCAGCGAGACGAACACCGCGGTCAGCAGCAAGTAAGGCAGCAGAGAAATCCATGTTCCACGACGGCGACAGTTATCGCTGACCATCCAGCAGCAGCCCAGCCCTGCCATCAGATACAGGTCGATGACGACCTGAGCTGTATCAGGGCGCGCCATCAGTTCCAGGCCAAACGCGACGAGCGACTGCTCGGCATTCAGCAGAGTCCAGCCGGTATACGCCGCAAACGGCACCAGCAAGGTCAGGGCAAGCAAACGCAGGGTCATCAGCCACTCCTTGGGTAGGGTTCGCCGGCAGAGTAGTGATAGTGTTGCGCCCTCTCAATGACCTGACAGGTCATGGACACAGGGCACCAAGGACGGTCAGAGTCGACGTATGAACCAGCCAATTTTCCATCGCCAGCAACCGGCCCCGAGCGCCTCGGCCGGTCAGCAGGTCCGCCAGTTGCGTCAGAAGGCGCGCCTCAGCCAGCTCGAACTGGCGCTGCTGGCCGGGGTTTCGCAGCGTCACTTAAGCTGCGTCGAAACTGGCCGTGCCAAAGCCAGCCCGAGCACTCTGCATGCCCTGCTCTCGGCCCTGGCCGCACCGCTGGAGCAGTGCAACCAGGTGTTCGTCGCCGCCGGCTACGCCCCGCGCTACGCCACATCGCCGCTGGATGCGCCGGAGATGAAGATGGTCCACGAAGCTATCGAACATATTCTGCACGCGAACAACCCGGCGCCGGCCATCGTCATCGCCAGCAACTGGGATGTCACCGCGGCCAATGCCAGTGCCGGCTTGCTGTTTGCCATGGCCGGCATCGCGCCCGAGGCGACTGCACGGCTGAATTTGCTCGACACACTGCTGCGCCCCGGCGGGTTGGGTGATCGGCTGGCCAATGCCGACGAGATTCGCGCGGTCGCCTGGCAGCGTGCGTCGCGGGAGGCCGTGGCTAGTCCCGAGCTCGCGCAGTTACTACGCGAGCTGCCGGCTCCCGCTGCTCAACTGCACGCGCCCGCAGCCATGCCGGTGTTGCTGACGCGGGTGAATACCGCGGAGGGTGAGCTGAGGTTTCTGTCAACCTTCACCACCTTTGGCATGCCGCTGGACATCACCGTGGAGTCGATGCGGATCGAGCATCTGATTCCGGCAGATGCGCCGACCCGGCAGCGGATGACGGCGGCGTATGAGCACTGGCTCGCTGGTTAACGCGTCGAGCCGCCAGCAGCAGCGCTGAGCAGCAAGCCGCGAAGCTGCTGCATGGCCGGCGTTTCCTGACTGGCCTGGCGTGTAACCAACTCATACGGGTCACTCACCGATTGGATTGCCAGCGGCAGAATGCAGATGCGGTGATGCTGCAGACACTGCTGGGCCACATCGATAGACACCAGCGCGACGAATTCAGGCTGGTTCTGCAACAGCGACAAGGTCGCCAGAATCGACGTGGTTTCCACCAGGTGCAGCGGGAAGCGCAGGCCGGCATCGTGGAATTCACGCTCCAGTTGCACGCGCATGGGCATGTTCGCCCGGTAGACAATCCAGCGGTTCTCGGCCAGCTGCTCCAGCCTCAAGGTCGCGGCGTCCTTGAGCGGATGATCGACGCTGGCGATCACTGCAAGTGTCTCGTGCTGGACGAACTCACTGGCGAACAAATGCGGTGAGCTGCTGACAGAGGTTCGGCACACAGCCATGTCCAGGCGGCCACTCTCAATCTGGCTGAGCAGAAACTGGCTGGTGCCCTCGACGATCTCGAAGGACATTTCCGGCTGGATCGCCGTGAGTTCTGATACCGCCTTCATCAGCAGCGGCACGGCGCCCATGATCGCACCCACCGCAAGCCTGCCGCCGACTCCACGCAAAATCGCATCGAGGTCATGCCGCAGGTTGGACAGGTCGGCCTGGATCACCCGAGCGGATCTGATCGCACAGTGGCCGGCAGCGGTCGGCTCCAGGCCACGGTTGGTGCGTCTGAACAGCAGCGTACCAAAGGTCGTCTCGATCTCCTGCAACGCTTTGCTCGCACCGGGTTGAGTGAGCCCGACGCTGTCGGCCGCGCCGAGCAGCGAGCGGTGCGCATCCAGCTCGATCAACAGGCGCAAATGCCTGGCGTGCAGCCGGGACATGATCGAGTTCAGCGATGGCGTCATTGGCTATGAGTCCTGGTTATAGCTGTATGGATTGTTCTCAGTACCACAGCCGTCAGGGGATTTCTATACTGGCCCCGCACGATGACGCACCCGGTGCGCCAGCAAGGCCCTGAGATTGGCCAAAAACAAAGAAGCCAAAAGGCTCCAGGAGAGCGCATGTCCCTGATCAACTACATCACTCAAATCCAGTTCGAGGTCGGCGCGATTACGCTGCTGCCCGTCGAATGCCAGCGCATTGGTATAACCCGACCTTTGATCGTGACCGACCGCGGCGTACGCGCCGCCGGGCTGGTCGACCGCGCGCTTGACGCCTTCGAAGGCGCTGACATGGCCCTGCCGATCTACGACGCTACGCCACCCAACCCAAACGAGAGCGCAGTCCGCGAAGCAGTCGCCATGTTCCGCGAATGTAACTGCGACGGCATCATCGCCATTGGTGGCGGCTCGGCCATCGACCTGGCCAAAGGCGTGGCCGTCTGCGCCCGCCATGAGGGCCCACTGAAGCGCTTTGCCGTGATCGAAGGCGGCCTTGCCCACATCACCGCCGCCACTGCGCCAGTGATTGCGGTACCGACCACTGCTGGCACGGGCAGCGAAGTCGGTCGCGGCGCCATCCTGATCCTCGATGACGGTCGCAAAGTCGGCGTGATCTCACCGCATGTAGTCCCTAAGTCAGCCATCTGCGACCCTGCGCTGACCGTAGGTTTGCCCGCCGCAATGACCGCTGCCACCGGCATGGACGCTATTGCGCACTGCCTCGAGACGTTCATGGCGCCTGCGTTCAACCCGCCGGCCGACGGCATTGCCCTGGACGGGCTATGGCGCGCCTGGCGCTTCATCACCGCTGCCACCGCCGACCCGCACAACCTCGAAGCGCGGACCAACATGATGAGCGCGTCACTGCAGGGCGCCCTGGCATTCCAGAAAGGCCTGGGCTGTGTGCATAGCCTGAGCCACGCGCTGGGCGGCATCAATCCGCGCCTGCACCACGGCACGCTCAACGCGATCTTCTTGCCGGCGGTGATTGCCTTCAATCGTCAGGCGGCGACGATGACCGCTGAACAGAAGACGATGCGCATTGCCCAGGCCATGGGCCTGGCTGACGACAGCCAGATCGAAACGGCCCTGCGTGACATGACCCGTGCCCTGGGCTTGCCGACAGGCCTGCGTGAACTGGGCGTCAGCGAAGCGATGTTCCCAGGCATCATCCAGGGTGCCCTGGCCGACCATAGCCACCGCACCAATCCCCGTGAAGCCAGTGCCGAGGACTACCGCTGGATGCTCGAGGCGTCCATGTAAACCCAAGCCGACAGCTAATCCCCAATAACAATAAAAGTGAACAGCCATGACCAGTAAATATGCGCAAGCCGAGCTTGACCGCACCGCAGAGACGGTGGCCAGCCGAAACCCGTTCAAGAAATACCAGTTCATCACTGTCAGCCTGCTGCTGGTGATTGGCATCATCAACTATGTCGACCGCAGCGCTCTGTCGATTGCCAACACCTCAATCCAGCGCGACATGGCCATCACGCCTTCGCAGATGGGCATCCTGCTGTCGGCGTTTTCCCTGGCCTATGCCTTCTCGCAACTGCCGCTGGGGGTGATCATCGATCGCCTGGGCAGCAAACTCTCGCTCGGCGCCGCCCTGTTGGGCTGGTCGGTGGCGCAGACCGCCTCGGGCCTGATCAACAGCTTCTCGGCATTCATCGGCCTGCGCATCGCGCTGGGCATCGGCGAAGCGCCGATGTTCCCCTCGGCGGCCAAGGCCCTGGCGGAATGGTTCGAGGCAGAAAAACGCGGGACGCCCACCGGCATCGTGCTGTCCTCGACCTGCATCGGCCCGTGCATCGCCCCGCCGCTGCTGACCCTGCTGATGATCAACTGGGGCTGGCGCGGGATGTTCATCGCTACCGGCGTGTTCGGCATCGTCATCGCGCTGTGCTGGTTCGCCTTCTACAAGAGCAAGGAGCGTTACCTGGCTGAATTGCCTGCCGAAGAACGCGAGCGCCTGCTGGCGTCGCAGACTCAGCAACAGGCCAACGTGGCACCGAAGCCAAGTTTGAAATCCCAGCTCAGCGCCTGGGCTGAACTGTTCCGCCACAAGAGCACCTGGGGCGCAGTGCTGGGCTTCATGGGCGTGATCTACATGCTTTGGCTGCACCTGACCTGGCTGCCCGGCTACTTCGAGCGTGAGCACGGTCTGGGCCTGTATCAGACCGCCTGGGTGGTGTCACTGGCTTACGTGTTCGGCGCCTTGGGCACCATCGTCGCCGGCCGGCTCTGCGACCGCCTGGTGAAAAAAGGCGGCACGGTGCTGGGCAGTCGCAAACGGGTGGTGATCAGCGCGTTGCTGGCAGCAGCGGCGTTCACCGTGCCCCTGGCCTTTGGCAGCGGCATTGTGCTCAGCCTGGCCCTGCTCTGCTGCGCCTTGTTCAGCATCAACATGGCCAGCTCCACCGCCTGGATGATCGCCAACACCATCGTCGACAGCCGCCAGGTCGCGTCATTCGGCTCCATTCAGAACTTCGGCGGCTACCTGGCAGGATCGGTGGCACCGATCGTCACCGGCTTCAGCATTCAGCAATCGGGCTCGTTCGCCTCGGCATTCCTCATCAGCGCCGTCGTCGCAGCGGTTGCCGCCATGGCTTACCTGTTGCTGTTGAAGCAGCCGATTTCTTCTGACAAGTAAATGGTTTACGGAGTAGAGCAATGCCACTTACCGGCGAACAAATAATCGGGCATCAACTGATTCGTGGCCAAGGCCGTGAACTGCTGGCGATCAACCCCGCGACTGAAGAGGCCATCCCCGCCCCTGTGTTCAACTGCGCCAGCGCCAACTTGGTCAAACAGGCCTGCGAGCTTGCCGACCAAGCGTTTGACAGCTTGCGTTCGACCAGCCCGGAACGGCGCGCGCAGCTTCTCGAAGCGATTGCCGACGGTATCGTCGGCCTGGGCGCAACCCTGCTTGAGCGCGCCCACAGCGAAACCGGGCTGCCTCTGGCCCGCCTGGAAGGTGAGCGCGGGCGTACCGTGGGCCAACTGCGGCTGTTTGCCTCGGTGCTGCGCCAAGGCCGCTGGCAGCAGGCGACCTTCGACTCTGCCCTGCCCGACCGAGCGCCACTGCCGCGCCCGGATCTGCGTATGTGCAAGGTGGCGCTGGGACCTGTGGTGGTGTTCGGCGCCAGCAACTTCCCGCTGGCGTTCTCGGTCGCGGGCGGCGACACGGCCTCGGCACTGGCCGCAGGCTGCCCGGTGATCGTCAAGGCGCACCGAGCACACCTGGGCACCAGTGAGCTGGTCGGGCGCGTGATCCAACAGGCTGTACAGCAGCTGGAGCTGCCCGAAGGCACTTTCTCGCTGGTGGTGGGTGACGGCAATGACGTTGGCCAACAACTGGTCGCCCACCCGGCCGTCAAGGCCGTTGGCTTCACCGGCTCGCGCAGCGGTGGCCTGGCCTTGCTACGGGCAGCCGCGGCGCGTGCCGAGCCGATCCCGGTGTACGCCGAGATGAGCAGCGTCAACCCGGTGTTCCTGCTGCCAGGCGCACTGGCAGCGCGAGCCGAGACAATAGCCGCAGGCTTTGCCGACGCGCTGGCACTGGGCGCCGGCCAGTTCTGCACCAACCCAGGCATCCTGCTGGCCGTTGCAGGGCCTGAGCTGGAAACGTTCGTTGCCCGTGCCGGAGCCTGCCTGGCTGACAAGGCCAGCCAGACGATGCTCACAACGGGCATTCACCAGGCATACCTGACCGGCCTGCAACGGATCGCTGCGCAGCCCGACACAGCACTGGTCGCCGCTGGCCAGCCGCCTTCTGGCGCGACGCAAGCGCAGGGTCATTTGTACCGCACGACCTTCGCCAATGTCGCGGCCAACCCGCAGCTGCTGGAAGAGGTGTTCGGCCCTGCGGCAATCGTCATCAGTTGCCAGAGCGTGGACCAGATGCTGGCCTTCGCCAGGTCGCTTGAAGGTCAGCTGACGGCAACCTTGCAGTTGACGGAGCAGGACCTGGAGGTTGCGCGCAGCCTGGTTCAGACGCTGGAGAAGAAAGCCGGCCGGCTGCTGGTCAACGGCTTCCCTACCGGCGTCGAAGTCTGCGATGCGATGGTCCATGGCGGCCCCTTCCCGGCCACCTCCGACAGCCGCAGCACGTCGGTCGGCTCGACCGCCATCGAGCGCTTCCTGCGACCGATGTGCTATCAGAACCTGCCGGATGCCTTGCTGCCTGACGCGCTCAAGCAAGACAACCCACTGCAGATCTGGCGCCAGCTTGACGGGGTAACCACAGCGCCGCTTGGCTGAATGAGCTTCGCCAGTAGCCAGCGCAAACGGTGCCCTGGTTACTGGCATCCGCCTGTCAAATACTCACCAGCTCGGTCACCGGCAGTCGATTGGAAGTCTTCAGCTCACGCAGGGAAATATTGGACCTGATACTGGAAACGCCCGGCAGGGTCCTCAGCACTTTTTCAACAAACCGGCTGTAGCTGTCGAGATCTCTGGCCACTACCTGCAACAAAAAGTCGGCCTCCCCCGTGGTGTTGTGACAGCTCAGCACCTGCGGCGCCGATTCGATGATCCGTTCGAATTTTGCAGTCGCTTCCTCACTGTGGTCCGTGCAGGAAATCTGCACGAAAGCCATCACCCCAAGGCCCAGCTTCTTTCTATTGAGCACTGCCTGGTAGCCTTCGATGACCCCACACTGCTCCAGGCGCTTTTGCTTTCGCCAACAGGAGGCTTCGCTCAAGGACAACTGCTCGGCAAGCTTGACGTTGGACAGCCTGCCGTCGCGTTGCAGTCTGTCTGATATCGCAACATCTACCTTATCCAGGCGTTCGGTCATGAAAGGACTCTTCAAAAGAAATGACTTTAAGCAAAGTTAATTTCAGCCAACCCTCAAAGTCAATTGCACTCTGAAAGGCAATTTCAGCTTGATTGCGGATAATTGACCGCACCCCAAGCGCTGAACCAGATTGTGCTGCCATGCACACGGAGGTCGTTGCCATGAAAGCTGTAGTGTACGAAGCCTTTAACCAGCCACCGCGCCTGATGAACGTCGCCGACCCAACCCCGGAGCGCCACGGCGTGGTCATCGAGGTCAAGGGCACCGGCGTATGCCGCAGCGACTGGCATGGCTGGAAAGGCCATGATCCCGACATTCAGTTGCCACACGTGCCAGGGCATGAACTAGCCGGAGTCATTGCCGAGGTCGGCAGCCACGTCAGCCGGTGGAAAGTCGGTGACCGCGTTACCGTACCGTTCGTGGGGGGGTGCGGGGCATGCCCGGAATGCAACAGCGGCAATCAGCAGGTCTGCCACAGCCAGTTCCAACCTGGCTTCACCCACTGGGGCTCGTTCGCCGAATACGTAGGCATCCACCACGCGGATCTGAACCTGGTCGCGCTACCCGAATCGATGGACTATGCCACTGCTGCTAGCCTGGGCTGTCGCTTCGTCACCTCATTTCGTGCGGTAGTTGATCAAGGCAAGGTCAGCGCGGGCCAATGGGTCGCCGTGCACGGCTGCGGTGGGGTTGGCCTGTCCGCGGTGATGATCGCTAACGCCCTGGGCGCGAATGTGGTGGCAGTCGATATTGCCGATGACAAACTGGCGCTGGCACGCACGCTGGGCGCCGTTGCCACGATTAACGCTACTCAGGTGGCGGACGTTGCCGAAGCGGTGATGGAGATTACCAAAGGCGGTGCGCATGTATCGCTGGACGCGCTGGGCCATCCGACTACCTGCTTCAACTCGATCAATAACCTGCGCCGTCGCGGCAGGCACGTACAGGTGGGCCTGATGCTCGCCGACCACGCCAGCCCGGCCGTGCCGATGGGCAAGGTGATTGCGCACGAACTGGAAATCTGCGGCAGCCATGGCATGCAGGCACACCGCTACGATGCCATGCTCGAGATGATTCACAGCGGCAAGCTGGCCCCGGATAAGCTGGTGGGCAAGACCATCAGCCTTGAGCAGTCGATTGATGCACTGGTGAACATGGACCGGTTCGAGACGGCAGGCGTGACGGTGGTCACGCAGTTTTGAGGTGGTGGTGAACCTTGCCTACTGAGGCCGCTGCGTAACTGCCTCAGCGGGCGACCAGCCCCCACCCAACGCTCGCTATGCCGCAATTTCATCAGAACCAGAGCACCGGGCTGGATCCGTTCGATGCAGTCTGGTTCAGGATTGGGGTGCAGCCACGTAGTGTGGAGATAACGACCTGACGATGTGAGCGTGGGAATTTGGGGCTGCTTTGCAGCCCTTTCGCGACACAAGGCCGCTCCTACAGGGGACCGCGTCAGCAGGTATTGCGCGGTCCCTGTAGGAGCGGCCTTGTGTCGCGATAGGGTCGCGCAGCGGCCCCATTACCCGCGACTAGACCCACCCAGCACAACTGGCTACGCTGCTCCTTCGCTCCCTTGGAGAAGCACATGACCGAAACCCATCGCGGCAGTTGCCTCTGCGGCGCCGTCAGCTACCAGCTACTCACACCGCCAAAAGCCGTCAGCCACTGTCATTGCAGTCAATGCCGCAAAGGCCACGGCGCCGCATTCGCGTCATACGCCAGCGTGCCACGCGACGCGCTACGCATCCTCAGTGGCGAGTCGAGCATCAGGGCCTATGCATCATCAGCCACAGTAAAACGTGAGTTCTGCAGCGAGTGCGGATCAACGCTGTTCTGGTCGCGCTCAACGGGTGAGTTCGCTGACTGGGTTTCGATTGCACTGGGCACGCTCGACACACCGTTGCTGCCAGCCAAACAGAAACACGTTCATCTCGAGTCCGCAGCACCTTGGTACACCCCCAACTCAAGCCGGGGCATAGGATGACTTCTGTGATTCGACCGGCAACCGTGGCGGACGCAGCAGCAATCAGCGCGGTCGTGATTGGCGCATTGCGTGTGTCCAACGCCAGGGACTACTCAGCAGACATCATTGAACAGGTGCAACGCAGTTTTTCACCCGCAGCGGTCGAGCAACTGATTGCCTTGCGTGAGGTGTATGTCGCAACTCTGCAAGATCAGGTAGTAGCTACGGCGAGCCTGGATGGCGGTGTGGTGCGCAGTGTATTTGTGAGGCCTGATTATCAGCGCCGCGGGGTTGGGCAGCAATTGATGCGCAAACTTGAGGCAGTGGCGCAGGCCAGAGGCCTCGGCGTGTTGAGCGTGCCCTCGTCGATTACTGCTCAGGCATTTTATCGGCGCTTGGGCTTCAGCGAGGTTCGCGACGAATTTCACGGTGCCGAGCGCACGATCATCATGCAAAAGACATTGCGATAGAAGCAGAAGCGGCCCAACTTCACGAGCGCACCGCGAATCCTTAGTCGAAACTCGCCAAAAACGCCTGAGTATCTTGATCAGAGCGCAAGCAAACCACCCGGCAACCCCGCGGTGCATCCGCCACCAACTGCTGCATCTTGCGCCGCGCCGACTGCCTGGTTTGCCACATGAAGCGGAAAAACTCAGGCAGATTGCTCAGCAACTCTGGGCAATCTGCCGGCAGGTCAGGCCGGGTTCGACCACGATTGAGCAACGTCCTTAGCAACACCCGCCAGAACCGCAGCGGAGTCGATCGGTCAATCCAGATCAACAGTTCGGCGCGCGCCAGCCGATTTTCCCAGGTCGCCGAATGCCCTCCTTCAAAGATCCACCGCTCACCCGCCTCGACCTCGCCGCACAGTCGGGTCTTCTCATCCCGGCTGCGTTCAACCCAGCCGGGCTGCCAGTGAATGGTGTCGATGTGCACGACCGGCAAACCAGTGCGTTCGCCCAGCTGCCGCGCCAGGGTGCTTTTGCCCGAACCCGGCTGCCCAACAATCATCACCCGTTGCATCGAAGCTCCTTTTCGCTGTGCGTGCTGAATCGAGGGGGCGCGATTGTAAGGGGGTGACCGGCACTGTCAATGCTGATCTGCCAGTTTCAGCCAAGATAGAAGCGCGCGCATGGCTGGCACTGGCAGCCGCTCTGTTCAGTACCTTTCATCGATACCACTGATGATTACTATCGAACCGCACGCCTGCCCGCTTGCCGCAGGCGACTTCTATAATGCCCGCCAATCCGCCCTCTCCCGCCTGCTCAAGGCGACCTCATCCTTGGAAACTAGCCTCATGCCAAGCGCCAGCCAGGCCCCTAGCGGCCTCCCTGAACACAATCAACAAAGCGTCGCACAGCAGTGGCTGGCGATCCTCTCGGTCGCTGTGGGCGCATTTGCCCTGGTTACCAGCGAGTTTCTGCCAGTGGGCGTGCTCAACGACGTCGCCCGCGACTTGGGCATCAGCGCCGGCCACGCCGGGCTGATGGTCACCGTGCCGGGCATCATGGCGGCCCTCGCTGCCCCGCTGCTGTCAGTCGGCATTGGCACTATGGACCGCCGTTACCTGCTGATCGGCCTGACCCTGATCATGATCATCGCCAACGCAGTGGTGGCTTACGCCAGCGACTTCAGCCTGCTGCTGTTCGGCCGCGTGCTGCTGGGCATCAGTATCGGTGGCTTTTGGGCCACCGCGATTGCCCTGAGTGGCCGCCTCGCGCCCAAGGGTGTCGGCGTGGCACAGGCGACCTCGATCATCATGGTCGGCGTAACCCTGGCCACCGTGCTCGGCGTGCCGGTCGGTACCTGGCTGAGCGGGCTGATGGGCTGGCGCATGACCTTCCTGGTGACCGCACTGGTGGGCATTCCGGTGCTGCTGGCGCAGGTACTTTTGCTACCGCGGCTCAATCCGGAAAAGGCCATCCGCGTCAGTGACCTGCCGGCGTTGTTCATCAATCCGCAGGCGCGGATTGGCCTGATTGCCGTGTTGCTGATTGGCCTGGCGCACTTTGCGGCATACACCTACGTGGCGCCGTTCTTCAAACAGAATGCCGGCTTCGACGGGCCGACCATTGGCTCGCTGCTGTTGCTGTACGGCGTGGCTGGTGTGCTGGGCAATATCTTCGCCGGCTTTGCCGCCAACCGCAGCGTGCGTCATACCTTGATGCTGGTGGCTGTAATGATCGGTATCAGCACTGCACTGTTCCCCCACTTCGCCACCGGCATGACCGGCGCGGCCATCTTGATTGCGCTGTGGGGCTTCGCCTTCGGTGCGTTCCCGGCCTGCGCCAGCATCTGGATGTTCATCGTTGCACCCAAGGACGTCGAACGCGGCATGCCGCTGTTCGTGGCGATGTTCCAGGTGATCATTGCGCTAGGCTCGTTCTTTGGTGGGCAGATCGTCGATCAGCTGGGTACGGCAGCGTTGCTCAGCCTGGCAACTGCTTTGGTCGGCTGCGGCTTCATGACGGTGCTGGTGCTGGGCCGCAAGGTCAGCAACCGCCTCGCGGTGCAGCCCTGCTGAGCCCGCGATCAACTGAGCGGCCAGAGCAGTTCCGCCAGGCTGGAAAGGCCATCGTTGAAGCGCCGTAGCGATCCGTCTTTCAGGCAAACAGCAAACACCAGCAATGGGGCATTCACGCAACAGAATGCGAAGATGCCCCAGAAGCCCTTGTCCAATAGAAAGATCGCAGTAACCGTCAGCACCAATACGGCGATAAACAAGTAGCCCATTCGCAACGGGATCAAACTTCTGCGATCTGTGTCGATGTTTCGCATCGCAGGCCTCTGCGCGGTGGTTAAGTAGACTAGTTCGGCGCGCAGCATGCTTGATTGCCGTAAATAACTACATAGCTGGGCTACATGGCGGTCAGCCATTTTGGCAAATCTGGAAGAGGTTTTTCCGATGATCCTTAATGTTTTCGGCTCTGTGTTCGATAACTAGAGAATCTTCCCGCCTGGTCTTCCAGGCATCGAATGGATTCTTCGACATGCTTCTGGGTAATCTGCGCCTGCAAACCAAGCTGTTACTGTCGCTCACCGTGGTCAACCTGATCAGCATCACCGCCTTCATCAGTTACGCCCAATACTCCAAGTCGCAGGACATTCGCGAGCAGATCGACAACCGCTTGCGCACCGTCGCCTACGCCGTCCCGCGGGTACTGGGTACTGACTATCTCAGCCGCACCCGCGAGGCCAATGGGCTGAAAGCCGGTGAATACGAAGCGCAGGTACGCAATCTTGGCGAGTACGCGCAGGAGGTCAATCTCAAATATGCCTACAGCTTGATGGTGGATGCGCAGGGCAAAGTAATTTATCTGGCCGACAGCGCCAGCGCCGATGACATCGCCCGCGGCACTTATTCCAAACACCTGGAGCACTATAGCGACGCAAGCCCCGCAGCGGTCGAGGCGTCACGTAGTGGCCAGGAGAAGTTCGATGAATATACCGACAGCTTCGGTAGTTTCCGTTCGATTTTCCTGCCTTTGCACAACGCCAGCGGCCAGCAGTACATCGTCGGCGTCGATGTCACGCTAGATGCACTAAATGCGGCGATTCAGGCCAGTCTGCATCGCTTGCTGCTGATTGGGGCGGCGTCGTTCCTGGTCGGTTTGCTGTTGTCCTGGTTTGCCGCCCGCATGTTGGTGCGTGGCATTCATCACCTGACCCGCCAGTTGAATGACATTGCTGAACGGCGTGATCTGTCGACTACCGTCACGGTGGTCAACGGCGATGAAATGGGTCAGATGGGCAAGCACTTGTCCAACTTGCTTCAAGACCTGCGCCAAACCTTGGGCAGCGCCTCCGGCATGGCCGAGAGCAACGAGCGGCTGGCAGAAATTTTTCTCCAGCTCGCTGACGAAATCAACCAGCGCATCAAGCACGCCGGCGTGCAGTTGGCCGATATCAACGAACACGGCCAATCCATCCGCCAGGCTGCCGAGAGCTCATCGAGCCTGGCCGATACGGTACGCGTCGACCTCAAATCAGCCGTTGGCGAATTGAGCCTGACTCATCAAGAGTTGAAGCGACTGATCGGTGACGTGCACGGCAGCACGTCGGCCAGCATCGAACTTGCCAGCGACCTGCAGAACCTTAGCCGTGAGGCTGAAAAGATCAGTCAGGTGCTGCAGATGGTCGCCGCCATTTCCGACCAGACCAACCTGCTCGCACTCAACGCCGCCATCGAAGCCGCACGGGCCGGTGATGCCGGTAGAGGCTTCGCAGTGGTGGCCGATGAAGTGCGCAAGCTGGCCGGACAGACCCAGGGCGTGCTGAACGATGCCAACCAGGTCATCAGTGCCGTCACCAGCGGCATCCGCCAGATCGCCGAACGGATGAACAGTACCGCCGAACAGTCGCGCAGCCTGGCGCAGACCTCCGACAATACCCTCGGTGTAATCGATGGTCTGGTGCGCCAGATGGGTCAGGTCAGTAGCGCGATGGACCGTGCCCTGAGTAGCAGTGAAGAGATTCAGCACGCGGTCACCGACATCTCTGGCCGGCTGGGCGGCATGCACGAAACCTTTGAACATACCTCGCAGGGCATCGCCGAGATTCACGATTCTGCGACCACCCTGGGCAGTACTGCCAGTGCACTGAAGGGCGGGCTGAGTGCATTTCGCACGTGATGGCGTGAACGCTGCCAAATCTGCCAGGCCCAAGCAGCCCCTCGTCAGTGGGGTAACGCTTCGGCGCTCAGCGTCGACTTGCTCATCGCTACCCCTGGAATAGGCCGCGAAGCGCTTTCGCTGTATGCGCTAGGCGCCGAGCATGTGGTCGACGTCGATCAGTCCGCCGCATTCCTGCAGCAAGCCCATGAACTCGCCGCAAGAAAGCCATTGTTTATGAGGGCCAGGGTGAGGGGAATGGGCTGACGTCGTATTGGCACATCCACCGCATGAGCGACATCGTTACCGCTGTGCTGCAAGCGTCGCTGCAACTGCAGGCGTTCACCGAATACCCGTACTCGAACCGCGAAGAGCTCTATGACATTTATGAGAGCAACGAGCTGCAGGTGCCGATGTGTTACACCTTGCTGGCTGTGAAATAGCTGCAACCGCAAGCAGGAACAAGCGCACGCTTATTGCGATAAAAAGCAATCAGCAACCGAAAAACGTTCTAAAAAAGCAAAATCCAGGCAGAATACCCCCCCGGGAAAGGAACATGTTGCAATAAGTCACCACCAGCCAACGGTATAATCAGATCCCTTCAAACGGAGCGATCCATGCAAACGCTGGGAAGGGATTATCAACACGGCGAGCACGTTGCCCATCACTGCCACGGCGAAGACCAGCTGATCTACGCCGCCAGCGGCATCATGCGTGTCAGCAGTGACGGCGGTAACTACGTCATCCCCGGCGGGCATGCCCTGTGGGTACCGGCCGGGGTCGACCACGCGATCGCCATGCAAGGCCAGGTGCGCATGCGCACACTGCTGCTTGAAGCGCACATCGACCGCTGTCAGGTGATCGTCGTTTCCGGATTGCTGCGCGAATTGATTCTGGCCGCGTCACGCCTGCCCGACCGACAGGACGGCGAACACATCCGCGCCCTGATCAAACACGAGCTGGCCAACGCGGCCCACCTCGATGCCTTCGTAGCGATGCCGCAGCATGCGCGGCTGCGAGCGTGGTGCGAGCGCTTTCTCGACGACCCGGCCCAAGACCTCACCCTGGAGCAATGCGGCAGTCAGCTCAACCTCAGTGCCCGCAGCGTGGCGCGGTTGTTTCAGCGGGAAGTGGGCATGTCCTATGGCGAATGGCGGACTCGCGCGCGGGTCATGCTCAGCCAGCAGAAGCTCGCCGAGGGCAAGCCGATCCTGACGGTGGCGCTGGAGCACGGTTACGAAAGCGCCAGCGCCTTTGCGGCCATGTTCAAGCGCACGCTCGGTCAGGCGCCGAGCGATTGGCAGTTGCGCCTGCTGGGCAGCAGCGACTAGCCAGCAGGTTGTCCCGTTTGCACGCATGGTTGGCGCGCTTGCGGCAGCGGCGCAGCGGGCGCGCTGAGTAACCTCGCATCACAGCCCCTGATGCGACATTTGTGATGCCTTTACGCCAATCCTCCCCCCGCCCTACCCGGCTTGCCTTGGCCATGCTCTGTGCGCTGACTGCCTGCGCCCGGCAACCTGCGCCCGCGCCGCCCCCCTTGCAGATTGATGCCCTGGCCAGCGTGCCCATCGGTACCAGCAGGCAGGCCCTGCCCGAGGACTGGTGGCGGCTGTTCAATGATCCGCAGCTTGACCGCTGGGTACAGCGCGCCCTGGCGCGCAATCAGGACCTGGCCCAGGCCGAAGCCAACGTACAGGCGATGCTGGCGGGCATTGCCGAGTTCGACGCCCAACGCTGGCCCGCCACTGCACTTGGCCTGGCAGCCACATACGGTAAAACTGCCGATGATCAGACCCTGGCCAAAGCCACCGACAGCCACGCCTCGGCGCAGTGGCAACTCAATCCGGGCATCGAGCTGGCCTATCAGGTCGATATCTGGGGGCAGGTACGCGCTGCCATCGAGCGCGCCGCGGTGCAGGCCGACGCCAGCGCCGCAGCACTGGACCTGGTGCGCCTGAATGTCGTCACTCAAACCAGCCGCGCCTACGTCCAGCACTGCACCTTCAGCGCCCGTCTGAAGCAGGCCAGGCAATCCCTGCACAGCCTTGAGCGCAGCGTGCAACTCAGCCAACGCCAGCAGCAAGCGGGCATCGCCACCGAGCTGGACCGTGAGCGCCTGCTCGCACTGCGAGAGCAGCTGCGCGCCGAATTACCGTTGCTCGAAGCGCACCGGCAGATGGCCCTGTACGAGCTGAACATGCTCAGCGGCCAGGCTGCGCCGGCAGAGGCCATAACCTGCGACAGCCCGCCCACGCTGGCGGCTGCGCTGCCGCTCGGCGATGGCTGGCAGTTGCTCGAGCGCCGCCCGGATGTGCGCCAGGCCGAGCGTGAGCTGCGCGCCGCCGGGCTGGACGTCGAGATCGTGACCGCCGACCTCTACCCCAAGGTCAGCTTTGGCGCTTCGCTGACGGCCGCCGACCAACACCTCGGTCACCTCGGCGACAGCCGCGCGGTGATGTTCGGCATCGGCCCGCTGATCACCTGGCAGTTCCCCAACGTGCGCGCCAACCGCGCCCGAGTGCGCAAGGCCGAAGCCTTGCAGCAGGCCCAACGGGCTCATTACCGAGGCGTCGCGCTGGCCGCATTGAAGGATGTGCGCCAGGCCCTCGCTCGCTTCGACGGTGAGCGGCGAAGCCTGCTGGCCGTCACCGCTGCGCTGGAGCACGGTCAACGTGCGCATGCACTGGCCGACTTCAATTACCGCGCCGGCGCCCTCGACGGCCTGGCGTTGCTCGACAGCGAACGCGAGCTGATAGGCCTGCGCGCTCGCCAGGTCGACGCCCAAGGTCGTCTCGCCCAGGCCCAGATCAACCTGTTGCGCGCCCTCGGCGGCCGCTGGCAGGCACCCATCAGTAAAACCGGAACCCAACCATGAACAGTGCCGTACAACCCACCGTGCCCAACGCTGCCGAGCAGCGCAGTAAAACCACAACCCGGCGGCGCCTGGTGCTGACGCTAGCGCTCGCCGTGACCGTGGTCGCGCTGGTGGCGCTGGCCAGTTATTGGTGGACCACAGGCCGCTATCTGCAGAGCACCGATGACGCCTACATCAAGGCTGACTGGGTGGCGCTGAGTTCGCGCGTGGCGGGCAATGTGGCGGCCGTTGAAGTCGAAGACGACCAACCGGTCAAGGCCGGAGACGTGCTGGTGCGCCTGCACGATCGCGACTACAGCGCCCGCCTTGATCAGGCAAAAGCCGGTGTTGCCCAGGCGCAGGCGGCACTGCTCGCAGCCGCTGCCAGCCAGCAACTGGCGGCCGAGCGGATCACCCTGCAACGCCAGGCCATCCTCCAGGCGCAGGCCGCCCTGCGCAGCGCCAAGGCCGAAGCACGCCGCAGCCAGCTCGATGTCCAGCGTTATCGCGAACTGGTGCGTGACCACGCCGCCACCGCGCAACGGCTGGAAACCGCCACCAGCCAGGCCAGCCAGGCGCAAGCGGGCGAGCAAGTCGCCCAGGCCGCGCTGCAGCAACAGCAAGCGCAACTGAACATGGCCAAACTGCGCGCCGCGCAGGTCGATGCCGAACTCCAGCAGTGCCAAGCGACCCTTTCCCGCGCGCAAGCCCAACAACGGCTGGCCGAACAGGATCAACAAGACACCGTGATTCGCGCCCCGATCGCCGGGGTGGTCGGCCAACGCCGAGTTCGTGCCGGGCAATATGTAGTGCCAGGCCAGCCGCTGCTGGCAGTGGTGCCGTTGCAGCAGGCCTACGTCGTGGCCAACTACAAGGAAACCCAGCTGGAGCACATGCGCCCCGGCCAGCCGGTACGTATCGCGGTCGACAGCTTTTCCGACCACGACCTGCAAGGGCATGTAGCGAGCTTGTCGCCGGCCTCCGGCAATGTCTTCGCGCTGCTCCCGTCCGATAACGCTACCGGCAACTTCACCAAGATCGTGCAGCGCTTCCCGGTACGCATCCTGCTCGATCAACCGTTGCCGGATCTGCCGATCCTGTCCGGCATGTCGGTTGTGACACGGGTCGACACGCGCCCGGGGGCAAGCACCGATGAGCACTGAGCAACCGGTATCGTTGCGTGCCTGGGTGGCAGTGCTGGCGGGGCTGTTCGGCTGCTTCATGGCCGGCATGAACGTACACGTCACCAGCGCGGCGCTGCCCGAGATTCGGGGTTCACTGGGGGCCAGCTTTGAAGAAGGCTCATGGATATCCACGGCCTATCTGGTCGCGGAAATCGTGATGATCCCGCTGACCGCCTGGCTGGTCGAAGTGTTCTCCCTGCGCCGAGTGATGTGGACCGGTTCGTTTATCTTTCTGCTCGCCTCGGTAGCCTGCTCGGCGGCACCCAATCTGGACACGATGATTTTCATCCGGATCATTCAGGGCGCGGCTGGCGCGGTGCTGATTCCGCTGTCGTTCCAGCTGATTATCACCGAGCTACCGGCGCGCAAGATGGCCATGGGCATGGCCCTGTTCAGCCTGGCCAACAGCGTCGCCCAAGCCGCCGGCCCGTCGCTGGGCGGCTGGCTCACCGACGCCTTTTCGTGGCGCTGGATCTTCTACCTGCAACTGGTGCCGGGTATTGCCTTGCTGCTCGCCATCGCCTGGTCGATCGAAGCCAAACCGATGCAGCTGGCGCGCCTGCGCCAGGGCGACTGGCTGGGCATCGCCGCCATGGTCATCGGCCTGGGCGGGCTGCAGATCGTGCTGGAAGAAGGCGGCCGCCTCGACTGGTTCAGCTCGCCGTTGATTGCCGGCCTCAGCCTGATTGCCGCCGTTGCGCTGGTGCTGTTCGTGGCGACCCAGCTGTTTGGCTCACGTGCCTTCATCAATCTGCGCCTGCTCGGCCACTACAACTTCGGCGTGGCCAGCGCGGCGATGTTCATCTTTGGCGCGGCTACCTTTGGCCTGGTCTTTCTGGTGCCCAACTATCTGTCGCAGCTGCAGGGTTTCAGCGCCCATCAGGTCGGCGTGGCGCTGATTGCCTACGGCGTGGTGCAACTGCTGCTGGCGCCACTGATGCCCCGCCTGATGGGCTGGACCAGTGCCAAGTTCATGGTCGCCAGCGGCTTTTTGATCATGGCACTGGGCTGCTGGTTGGGCGCGTGGCTGAGCGCCGATGCCGGCAACAACGTGATCATTCCCTCGACCGTGGTGCGCGGCATTGGTCAGCCGTTCATCATGGTGGCGTTGTCGGTGCTGGCCGTCGCTGGCCTGGACAAGCGCCAGGCCGGCTCAGCCTCGGCGGTGTTTTCCATGCTGCGCAACCTCGGCGGGGCCATCGGTACGGCGGGGTTGACGCAGATCGTCGCCAGCCGCGAACGGCTGCATAGCGAGCGCTTGCATGAGCACGTCACGCTGTTCTCGCCCGCCCTGCAGGAGCGTATCGGCCAACCGATGCAGAGCTGGCTGCTGCAGCAGCAACAGCTGCTCGAAGGGCTGGCCGGGACGATCCGCCGCGAGGCCTACCTGATGGCCTACAGCGATGCATTCTATGTGTCGTGCCTGGCGCTTACCGCCTGCGCAGTCGCGGCCCTGCTGCTGCGCTCGGAACGGGCAAAGTGAATTTACAGCCCCGTAGCCAAGGCATCACTCAGCTTGCGCGCTTGCGCCCGCAGCGCCTGGCAGAAACGATCGACCGCCGCCGAGCCGGGGCGGTGGTCTGGGCGAACCAACATCACTTTGTAGGGTACGCAGACACTCAGCCTGCGTATCGACAGGCCACGGCGCGCAGCGTCCAGGCCACTTAGCGGATTGATGACTGCCACGCCCAGCCCTTGCCTGACCATCGCGCATACCGAGGCGGCATTGGTCGTCTCGATGACGGTGCGCCGGTTGACGCCTGCCGCGCTGAAATGCTGATCCAGCTGCTGGCGATAGGTATCCAGGCTGGAGAGGTTGATGAAATCAACCTGGTGAAAGTCACTGAGCTCAAGCTGGCGCTTGTCGAGCAACGGGTGCTGATCCGGCAATAGGCAAACCATGCTTGCGCTGAACAACAACTCAGCGACGGTCCCGTGTGGCGTTTGCTCGACCTCGGTGAGCCCAAGGTCATGCTGTTGTGCAATCAGAGACTCTTCCAGCAGTGGCGACTCTTGCGCTTCGATCCGCACGCTCACGCCGGGGTAGTGTTGATGAAAGCTTTGGCACACCTCTGGCAGTAACGTCTGCGAAAACAGTGGCAGGCAAGTGATCGCCAACCTGCCCTGCTCAAAGTTGCGAATGGCCTGGGCACAGCGATCGATACGCTCCAGAGCGATATACGACCGCTCCACTTCCTCCAGCAGCAGCAACGCCTGCGCCGTCGGCTTCAAGCGTCCTGCTTCGCGGTCAAACAGGCTCAACCCCACCAGTTGTTCGAACCTCGCCAGTTCACGGCTGACGGTAGGTTGCGAGGTGAACAGCAGGCGTGCAGCCCCGGTCACGCTGCCGGCTGACATGATGGCCCGAAAGATCTCGATATGACGAAATGTAAGCTTCACAGCGGCACCGACGCAGCAGAATTGCCATATCAGATATGAATTGCTGACACATAAAAAGCTATTTTTATAAATACGTCGCTTACCGCAACCTTGGGTCCCTCCCGTACAAGGATTACCCCATGCCTGAATCCACCCCCTTCCACTTGCTGGCCAGCGCAGTTCGCCGCCATGGCTCGCCGTTGTGGGCCTACGACGCAAACACCATCAACGCCAGGATCGACCAGTTGCAAGGCTTCGATCTGGTTCGCTATGCGCAGAAAGCCAACCCGAATCTGCATATCCTGCGCCTGATGCGCGCGCGAGGCCTGGCCCTGGATGCGGTATCACTGGGCGAAATCGAACGGGCCCTGGCTGCAGGCGCCACGCTCGATCGGCAGCCAGCAGAGCTGGTACTGACCAGCGATGTGCTGGATCGCGCGACGCTGGCGCGGGTGGTCGAAGCGGGCATCGAGGTCAATGCGGGCTCGATCGACATGCTCCGACAGCTGGGCGAATGCTCCCCCGGGCACCGGGTGTGGCTGCGGATCAACCCGGGCTTCGGCCACGGCCACAGCCGCAAGACCAACACCGGCGGCGAAAACAGCAAGCATGGCATCTGGCACGAGCAACTCGGCGAGGCCCTCGACTGCATCCGCGCTCACGGCCTGCACCTGGTGGGCGTGCACATGCACATCGGCTCAGGTGTGGATTATGCGCACCTGGAGCAGGTCGCCCAGGCGATGGTCGAGTTGGTCGGCCGGCTGAACATGGATATCGAGGCGTTCTCGATCGGCGGCGGGTTATCGGTACCGTACCGGGACGGCGACACTCCGGTCGACATCCAGCGCTATGCCCGGACCTGGGCAGCGGCGAAAAGCCAGATCGAAACAATGCTTGGCCATGGCGTGCGCATGGAGATCGAGCCGGGGCGGTTCTTGCTTGCCGAGTCGGGTTACCTGGTGACCGAGGTGCGTGCGGTCAAGCAGATGGGCGGCAACCGCTTCATCATGGTCGACGCCGGCTTCAACGATTTGCTGCGCCCGGCGCTGTATGGCAGTTATCACCGGATGACAGTGCTTGATGCCAACGGCAATCCAGTCGAGCGGCCATTGCAACTGACTCAGGTGGCTGGCCCGCTGTGCGAGTCGGGCGATGTTTTCACCCAGGACGAGCACGGGCTGGCGGCGCAGTTGTTGCCCCAGGCCTGTGTCGGCGACCTGCTGGTGATCCACGACGCAGGGGCCTACGGCGCCTCCATGTCGTCGAACTACAACAGTCGGCCGTTGTTGCCCGAAGTGCTGATCGAGGATGGCGATATTCGTCTGATCAGGCGCCGACAAACCATTCAGGCGCTATTGGACCTGGAACTGTAAGAACCACGCTGATCGACTCGGGCCGAGCCGATCAGCGGCATTTCACCAGCGCCAAGCGACACGATCACCTGCGCAAGCAACGTGAACGCTCGCTGAGCGATGTCGACGCGCAGCTGCTGGAGGATCAAAGCCCTTGCGCGCATGAGCAATTGGGCACTGCCCGCGAGGCTGGCGCGCTGAACCGCTGCCTGGACACACTTGAAAGGTGCGCTGGCGGATCTGTAGACCAGACCCGCCACTGGCCCGGCAGGGGCTTCAGAGCTCTCGGCGAACGATCTCTGCACCCGCACTCAGCGCGCTCAGCTTGCCCTGGGCAACCTGCCGGGGCAACGGCGCCATGCCACAGTTGGTGCACGGGTACAGCTTGTCGGCATCGACGAACTGCAGTGCTTTGCGCAAGGTGTTGGCCACCTCCTCGGGCGTTTCGATGGTGTGGTTCGCCACATCGATCGCGCCGACCATTACCTTCTTGCCACGAATCAGCTCGATCAGGTCCATTGGCACATGGGAGTTGTGGCATTCGAGCGAGATGATGTCGATGCTGGACTTCTGCAGTTTCGGAAACGCCTCTTCGTACTGACGCCATTCCGAGCCGAGGGTCTTCTTCCAGTCGGTGTTGGCCTGGATGCCGTAGCCGTAGCAGATATGCACCGCGGTTTCGCACTTCAGGCCTTCGACTGCCCGCTCCAGGGCAGCAACGCCCCAGTCGTTGACTTCGTCGAAGAACACGTTGAAGGCCGGTTCGTCGAACTGAATGATGTCGACGCCTGCCGCTTCCAGTTCCCTGGCTTCCTGGTTGAGGATCCTGGCAAATTCCCACGCCAGCTTTTCACGGCTTTTGTAATGGCTGTCGTAGAGCGTATCGATCATGGTCATGGGGCCCGGCAGTGCCCACTTGATCGGCTGATCGGTGAGCTGGCGCAGATACCTGGCGTCTTCGACAAACACCGGTCTTGTCCGCGCAACAGCGCCTACAACGGTTGGCACGCTGGCATCGTAACGGTCACGGATCCTGACAGTTTCGCGCTTTTCGAAATCAACCCCGCTCAAATGCTCGATGAACGTGGTGACGAAGTGCTGACGGGTTTGCTCACCGTCACTGACGATATCGATGCCCGCCTGTTGCTGCGCTTGCAACGACAGACGCAGAGCATCCTGTTTACCCTCAGTCAGTTCATCGCCTTGCAGCTTCCAGGGCGACCAGAGTGTTTCGGGCTGGGCCAGCCAGGAGGGTTTCGGCAGGCTGCCGGCAGTCGAAGTGGGTAGCAGTTTTTTCACGGTAGATAACCTTGCTTTGTAAACGGCTCAAACCGCGTAGTTGGCGGCCCACTGTTCGAGAACAGCGCGGTGAGGTTTGATGAAGTGTTCGGCGACGAACTGGCCCTGCTCTTGCGCCAGCCGGCTGCGCTCTTCGCGGTCATAGACGATGCGCGTCAATGAATAATCTTCATGTTGCAGGCTTGGCCGGTACGACTTGCCCGCCGCGGAATTGGCGTTGTAGATCTCGGGACGATAGATCTTCTGGAAGGTGTCCATCGTGCTGATGGTGCTGACCAGCTCAAGCATTGTGTAATCGGCCAGCAGATCACCCGAGAAATAAAACGCCAGCGGCGCAACGCTGTTGGGCGGCATAAAGTAACGCACCTTCAAGCCCATCTGTTTGAAGTATTCATCGGTCAGCGAGTAATCATCCTGGCGATACTCGATACCCAGCACCGGGTGGTGATTGTCGGTGCGCTGATACGTCCTGCTGGTGGAAACGCTCAGGCAGATAACCGGGGGCTTGGCGAAGTGCTCGCGGTAGGCGCTGGACGTGACGAAGTGCTGGAACAGCTTGCCGTGCAGCTCGCCGAAGTTTTCCGGAACGGCAAACTCGGACGCGCCTTTGTTGTGCTGCAACAACAGCACACTGAAGTCGTAATCGCGCACGTAGGAGGAGAAGTTGTTGCCCACCATGCCCTGGGTACGCTCGCCGGTGACGCGATCCACTACGGTCGCCTTCAATATCTCGATCAACGGCAGGCCGCGCGCGCCGTCAGGTGCACCGAGGTCCATTTCAACCGAGATGATGTCCAGTTCGACGCTGTAGCGGTCCGCTGTCGGGTTGTCCCAATGGGCCAAGGCATTGAAGCGGTTGTCGATCATCTGCAGGGTATTGCGCAAGTTCTCCCGGCGGTTGCTGCCGCGCGCCAGATTGGCGAAGTTGGTGGTAATGCGGGTCTTTTCGCAGGGTTGATAGTTTTCGTCGAAACGAAGACTTTTCAGGGTAAAGGCAAACTGGTTATTCATCGCAACCTGACATCCTGTTGAGCGAGATGAAACCCGAAACCCGAACGCACATTTCCAGCAGTGGGCAACTCGGGCTTCAGTTTTATCGCGTAACTAAGTAGGACGTAGTCTAGGTTGCTGGCTGTGTGCAAACTAATGAAACGATTTCACAGCATCATTAGGCATATTCATGCAGGTATCCAGAGGTCCTTGGATCATGCTCTAAGCAGCAAACCGCGCAGCAGCAACTCCAATGCCGCGCTGGCCCGCTCCAGCTTACGGGAGGCTTGGTCGCCCTCCGCGATCCAGAACGCCGCTTCCGACAGACTGCCATAGATCAAGGATGCCAGCGCTTCCGAGTCTGCCTCGGCTACTACGCCTTGCGCCATCAGTTCATCTATCAACCCCGTCATCGACTCGACACAGTGGCGCTGCGCCTCAGCCGAGGCAGGGCCCAGCACCGCTCGGGCATCACGCAGCAACAGGCGCTGGATTTCCGGCTCGAGGGCCATCTGCAGATAGGCCTGGCAGCGACCGCTGAAGCCTTCCCAGGGGTTCTCAGCGGAATCAGAAATGGCCTGCAGCCGTGCGTCCACCTCGCTGTCGACCTGCTCGACTACCGCCGCCAGCAGCCCTTTCTTGTCACCAAAGTGGTGATATAGCGCGCCGCGGGTAAAGCCCGCCTGGGCGGTCAGGTCATCCATTGAAGTGTCGGCATAGCCACGCTCGGTGAACACCTTGCGCGCGGTGGCGAGCAAGGCTGCGCGGGTTTCTTCCATCTCGACACGGGTGCGACGAACCATCTGCGTTCTCCTGGCTACGGCCTGAATGATGATTTACATACGCAGCGTATGAATATACGATCGCTTTCATACACAGCGTATGTATTTTCCCTGCATGGGCAATGCACATGCAAGTCGGCATTTCAGGAGATCCCCATGGCCCCCACCTATCGAGCACTGTTCACCGCACCTGGCAGCACTGCTTTTACCGCCGCAGGCCTGCTGGCGCGGCTACCTCTGCCAATGACCGGTATCGGCATCATCACCCTGTTATCCCAGCTCTACGGCAGTTATGCCCTGGCAGGCCTGGTCTCGGCGACCTTTGTGCTGACCTACGCCCTGCTCTCGCCGCAGCTGTCGCGGCTGGTTGATCTGCATGGGCAACGCCGCGTGTTGCCGGTCGCGACCGCGATCAGCGTGGTCGGCCTGTTGATGCTGGCCGCCAGCGCCAGGTGGCAGGCGCCAGTCTGGTGTTTGTTCATCGCAGCACTGCTCGCCGGGTTCATGCCAAGCATGTCGGCAATGGTGCGGGCCCGCTGGACCGCCCTGTATCGCGGCCAGCCCTGCCTGCAAACGGCGTATTCGCTGGAAACGGTCCTTGACGAAGTGACGTTCATCCTCGGGCCACCGCTTGCGGTAGGCTTGTCTGTGGCGGTGTTTCCAGAAGCTGCGCTGTTGCTGAGCGCAAGCGTATTGGCGCTTGGCGTGACGGCGCTGCTGCTTCAACGTGCTACCGAGCCAGGCGTTGCTGCTGCCGATAATCTGGCTACACCAGCATGCTCGGTCATCCGCCTGGGCAGCGTGCGTCTGCTGACGCTGTTGATGGTGTGCATGGGCATCATTGTCGGCACCGTCGATATCGCCAGCGTGGCATTCGCCGAGCAGCTTCAGCACCCGGCAGCTGCGAGCGTGGTACTGGCCGCATATGCGCTCGGCTCTTGCGCGTCCGGCTTGCTGTTTGGCGTTTTGCAGACGAACGTTGCGCTGCATCGACAGCTGCTCATCGGTGCAGCCGCTACAGCCGTAACTACGCTGCCGCTGATGCTTGCGGGCAGCATCCCTGCCCTGGCTGCCGCAGTACTGGTGGCGGGCCTGTGCTTCGCACCCACCATGATTGTGGCGATGACCCTGATCGAGCGGTTGGTCCCTGAACAGCAAGTGACCGAGGGCATGACCTGGCTGCTGGCTGGGCTGAATGTTGGCGTGGCTATGGGCGCAGCGGGTGCCGGGCGAATCGTTGACGGCGCGGGTGTCCACGCTGGATTTGCCTTGGCCCTGGGGGCCGCCTGTGCAGTGCTGCTGGTGGCACTGCAGGCATCGCGAAAGCTGCACAGCCAGCAAACGGCTGCGCTGATGACTGAGTGAACGGTTCGCGCCACCTAACTGGCGCGCCTTGATAACAGACCGTTGGATGGTTGGGGGCTGCCGCGCAGCCCCCATGTCGAAATCCGGATCACTCCAACAGCGCTAGCAACCGCCCCGCCAGCTCAGCCGCATCCTGCTGATAATCCTTACCCCAGCGCACCGACCAGTCTCCAGGTCGCCCCTGCTCATCCCACTCGGCCAATGCCAGCGCATTGACGATCTCAAGTTCAAACCACAGCGCCTGCCAGGCATCGCTGTCCTTGACCAGCGCAGCGTCCTGCCAGAGAAACTCCGTGGCCGCGACGAACGCCGACCAGGCATAAATATCCTGCGCCGCGCGACCACCTAGCGCTAGCCAATAGGCCCGATCCATCAACGCAGTCTCCTTGATCAAAAGCTCGCCTTCACCGACGCCATGAAGTTGCGCGGCTCACCGTAGTAGTTGCCGAACGCCTCGGTGCCGATGGTTGCATAGTAACGCTTGTCGAACAGGTTATTGGCGTTCAGTGCCAGCGACCAGGTGTCATCGATGCGGTAACCGATCCGTCCATTCCAGACCACGTAACCTGCCTGGGTGATTTTCTCGCCGCTGGCAGGCGACAGGCGGAAATTGTCACTTTGCGCATTCACCCCTGCCCCAACCGTGAAGCGCTCGAGCGCCCCGCCCAAGGCATATTCACCCCACATCCGCAGTACATGCCGCGGCACATAGCTGTTGAACGCTGCGCCGTTGAGGCTGGCGTCGATGTCGTCGAGGGTCTTGGTCTGGGTGTAGGTATAGCCCGCCATCAGTTGCAGGCGCTCGATGACTTCGCCGCTGATTTCAGCCTCGAAACCCTGCGCACGAACCTTACCGGCGTTGACATAGCAATAGCCGTCGGAAGACGGGCATGACGAAAAGTAATCCGTCTGCGCCTGGTCCTTTTGGAGGGTGCGGAACAGGTTGAACGCGCTGTTGAGGCGACCGTCGAACCAGGCGCCCTTGATCCCCAACTCGTAACTCTGGCCTACCAACGGTTTGAGCGCCGATCCGGCTTCATCGCGGTAATTGCCTTGCGGGGTGAAGATATCCGAGTAGCTGGCGTAGGCCGTCAGGTTGTCATTGAGGTCCAGCAGTACGCCGGCAAACGGGGTCACCTGGCCGGTCTCGCGGCTGCGCGAATGCTGTGGGGCAACGCCGTTGAGGAACTCCGAATCGGTCTCTGAGCTGTACCAACTGACCCGTCCACCGACCACCAGCGTCAGCGGATCGGCCAGTTTCAGGCGCAGCGTCGAGTACACGCCTTTCTGTTTGGTAACCGATTTGACCGGGCCACCGCGCGACGCATTGTCGATGAAGTAGCTGTCATCCGGCTCAGGGATATTCTTGTCAGGGTTGAATACATTCTGTCGTTGCGGCAGAAACGCGACCGAATAGAAGTCGTCCTTGTCGGCGCGGCTCGCATTGGCGCCGAACACCAACTCGTGCTGCCGGCCAAACGCTGCGAACTTGCCATCGACATAGGCATCCAGACCATAGTCGACCTGGTCGTAGTCATACATGCTGCCGAGCATACCGGTGGTGTCGACGCCGGGGGTAACAGCGCCGGAGGCGAAAGCGTATTTGATATCCTGGGTGTTTGTTGAATGGACGCTGGCGACCTTGAGCTGCCAGTCATCATTGAACTGGTGCTTGAGGTCACTGAATACGGTAGTGCGTTGGCTGCGCCAGGTATTCCACGAAGGGTCCAGGCAGGTCGAGCGGCTCAGCTTTAGGTCACTGCGATCGCGATAGCGCGGCAAGCCACCCCAGCATGGATTGGCGTCGACGTCTTCATAGGCGACACCGAGGCCCAGGGTAGTGTCAGGGCCGAGATCGAAATCGAGTGCGCCGTAATAGACCTGATCCTTGCGGCTGGCGTCATCGGTGAAGTAGTGCCGGCTCTGCTGCGCGATCACCGCCCTGCCGCGAAGCGTGCCGGACGCATTCAGCGGGCCGCCCGTGTCGACCTGTCCACGGTAATTGTCCCAACTGCCGCCCGACAGGGTGACATCGGTGTGGGCAGCGGCCAGGCCACGCTTGCGCACAAAGTTGACGCCACCGGCGGTGCCGCCCGCGCCTTTCATCATGCCGGCGGCGCCGCGCAGGACTTCGACCCGGTCGTAATAGGCCATGTCACTGCTAAAGCTGTCGGCCTGCACGTACAGGTTGCCCATGTCCAGCGGCACGCCGTCGTACTGGTACTGGCCCGACATGCGGAAACCGCGAGAGTAGAAGTATTTTCCACCCATGGTCGAGTCATACACGGTGATGCCCGGAGTCTTTTCCATGACTTGGTCGATGGTGTTGAGATTCTGGTCATCGAGCAGCTTGCGGGTCATCACCGTGACCGACTGCGGTGTTTCCTTGAGCGAGTGCTCACCCTTGCCGATGGTGACCGCGCCGGTAGTATACGAGCCGCTGTTCTCGGTAGTGGCGCCAAGCACCTGGCCGTTGATGGTGGTGGCGCCCAGCTCCATTGCCGAACGAGTAGCGGGCGCAGCACGCAGCACATAGGTGCCGTCAGCCTGCGCTTCGGCCTGCAGGCCGCTGCCGGCAAGAATCCGCGCAAAACCTTCGCCAATGCTGAACTGCCCATTGAGCCCTGGCGACTGCAGCCCGGCTGTTTGGCGGCCATCAAAAGAGATCGCAGCACCCGCTGCGCTGGCGAAGCGGCCGAGTACCTCGGTCAGGCTGCCCGGGCCAATCGCGAACGCCCGCGCCGCGCCTTGCTCCTGCGCCGGAGCGGCGACTGTTGCCGTCGACCATACACTGGCCATGCTTGCGGCCAACAAACCAGCCCTGACTGCGGTCGCCAGACGACCCCGTTTGTGCATTGCAGACATGCCTACCCTCCCCCTGAACATTGCTCAATAAAACGTATTGGGGGATGAGCCGAACGGCGTCGGTAAAAAGTGCACATGCCTGCGAATTTTTTTCAATGGGCCACGGCCGCTGCCGAGACGTGCACCCAGTAGCGGCTGAAGCGCGTGACCCGCAGCGACAGGCCACTTTCCAGTGCGGTAAGGGCAAGGTCGGTGTCATCGACCGGGAACGCTCCGGAGACCTTCATCCGGGCAATCTGCGGATCGCAACGCAGCACGCCGCGGCGATAACGCGACAGATCCGCCAACAGCTCAGCCAACGGCCGCTCCACGGCAATGATGCTGCCCTGCTGCCAGGCGCCCACGGAGGCATCACTGCGCTGCACAGCCCCCGACGAGCGTTTATTGAAGTCCAGCCGCTGCCCCGCTTCGACCCGAATGGCTGCGCCAGCGCTGGCCGTGCGGACCTCTACCGCCTTCTCGATTACGGCGACCTCGGCGTTCTGCTCGTGAGTGCGAACGATGAAGCGCGTGCCCAGCGCCAGTACCTCGCCGTGACGGGTGTGGATTTTGAACGGCCGCTGCGCAGCGTCAGGGGCCGTGCTGATCAGAATCTCGCCCTGCAACAAATCAAGCAGACGCTGGCTGCCGTCGTACCTCACGTTGACTGCCGAATCGGTGTTCAGCCACAGGCTGCTGCCATCCGCCAACTGAAACTGGCGACGCTCACCAACCGTGGTCCGAAAATCGGCAAACAGCTGCTGCGGCGTATCACTGCGCCAGCTCAGCCAACCCAGTGACGCAGCAGGCACCAGGATCATGACGCTGCGCAGCACCTGTCGGCGCGAGCGCTCGAGGCCACGCAATGCCGGTGCCGCCACCGCACCTGGCACGCTGGCCATCTGCTCGGCAACGGCAGTCATGCGCTGCCAGGCCTGCAGGTGAACAGGATCGGCCAGCAGCCAGGCGTTCCAGGCCGCCCGCTCGGCGTCGGTAGCGACCCCTGATTGCAGCGCTGCGTACCAGCGCGCTGCGGCGCTGATCGCTTGCCGTTCAGCGAGGGTCAGGCTCATGCCAGCTGCATCTGGATCTGCATCAAGCAGCAGTGTTCCATGGCCTTGGCCATATGCTTGTTGACGCTGCGCAGGCTGATACCCAACTGCGCGGCGATCTGCGGGTAACTCAGGCCGTCGAACTGCGACAGGATCAGCACCTGTTTGACCTTGGGCCCCAGGCCTTGCAGCAAGCGGTCGATCTCGACCAACGCCTGCAGCATGATCGCCTGCTCTTCCGGAGACGGCTGCAGCGCTTCAGGCATGGCGGCCAGTGCCTGCAGGTAGGACTGTTCGAGCGAACGGCGCCGAAACAGGTCGATCAGCAAACCGTTGGCGATCCTCGACAAGTACGGCCGCGGCTCGCGGATCTCCAGGGCGCTGCGCGCCTTGAGCACGCGCACGAAGGTGTCCTGGGTCAGATCGGCGGCATCGAAAGCATTGCCCAGGCGCTGGCGCAACCAGCGATTGAGCCAGCCGTGATGCTCGCAGTACAGGTCATTGACGGCGGTGTGCAGGGACGCATCATTGGCGGACATGGCAATAGAACGTTTCGCGAGTGGTAATGACTCTTATTGTCGTGCGGTGGCCAGTAGCTTTGCAATAGCCAACCGATTCGCACCTGTTGCGCATCGCCCCGAGCCGTATATATGATAAGCATTATCGTTTGCGATACTTCTCATCGGCGCCTGCAGATCATGCTCCCATCCTCCCAACCTGCCCTGTGCAATGTGGCTGTGCTCTACCGTCAGCAACACAGCTGGTTGACGGGCTGGCTGCGGCAACGCCTGAGTTGCTCGCACAGCGCAGCGGATCTGGCCCAGGACACCTTCATGCGCCTGCTGGCCAAAGAGCAGCTGCCAGCGCTGCACGCACCGCGGACCTTTCTCGCCAAGGTGGCGCAGAGCGTGCTGTGCAACCATTACCGCCGGCAGAAAATCGAACGCGCCTATCTCGAAGCGCTGGCGGCAATGCCCGAGCTGGTTGCGCCAAGCCTGGAAACCCAGGCAATCCTGCTCGAAACCTTGATCGCCCTCGATGCCATGCTCGAAAGCCTCGAGCGGCCGGTGCGCGAGGCGTTTCTGCTGTCGCAGGTCGATGGCCTCGGCCACGCCGAGATTGCCGACCGGCTCAAGCTATCGGTAACTACCATCAAGCGCTACATCATCAAAGCCAGCGCGCGGTGCATCGTCCTCGATGACAGCCTGGACCTGCCGTGACCAGCAGCACGTCGCCGATTACCGCGGAAATAGCCGAGCAGGCCATGCACTGGCATTTCGAGTTGCAGGAACCTGAGGTCAGCCCGGCCACCCTCGCCGCGTGGATGGCCTGGAGGCAGGCGCAGCCGATGCATGAACATGCCTGGCAACGCGCCGAAGCATTCGCCCAGCGCATGGGCGACCTGCGTAATCCGGGCCAGCGCCGTCTGGCCCAGGCGGCGCTGCGCCCAGGCTCGTCGCGACGCAGTGTGCTCAAGCAACTGAGCGTGTTGATGGCCGCCGGCGCCAGTGCCTGGTACATGAAGGACACAGCGCTGGTGCAAGACTTCAGCGCCGATTATCACAGCCGGGTCGGCGAACAACGGCGCATCAGCCTGGCCGATGACACTGAGCTGCAATTGAACACTGACACGGCGGTCAACGTCGCCATCGAACAGAACCAGCGGCGGCTGCAACTGCTGCGCGGCGAGCTGTTGATCACCCGTAGCAGCGCCGGCGCCGGGCACTTGCTGTCGGTACACACCGCTCAGGGCCGGCTTGAGGCGCAACTGGGGCAGTTCAGCGTCAGGCAACGCGCAGGCGTTACTCAGATCAGCGTCTACCGCGGCACGCTGGTGCTCAGCCCTGCCCTGCTGGCACACCCGCCGATCACCCTGCAAGCCGGCGAGCGGGCCAGTTTTGCCGAAACCGGCCTAGTCAGCCGGCAACCTGAACCGCTCGCCGCCCCAGCTTGGAGCGAGGGCATGCTGGTCGCTCAAAACCAGCCACTGGCAGAATTCATCGCTGAACTGAGCCGTTACCGACGTGGCCATCTGACCTGTGATCCCGCTTTGGCCAGACTACGTGTATCCGGCACCTTCCCGCTGGCCGACACCGACAAGGTCATCCTCGCCGTGGCCAACACCCTGCAGCTTGAGGTCGAGCATTTCACCCGATACTGGGTGACATTGAAGCCACGCATCGCCTGACGCAAAAAAATCTGCGCAAGGGTGGTCCCTTTTTGATTCTCGCGAGACTTAACCCCCAGACAATCCATTCAATCGGGGAACAACGCGTGAATCTCAAGCATAAACTGGCCGGCGCCGTGGTCCAGGCCATCACCTGCATGACCGCCACCGCACCGCTGCTGATGCTGCCCACCTGGGCCAGCGCCGCCGAGCAGGCCCAGGCCGACTTCGACATCCCGGCCGGCCCGCTCGCGCCAGCCCTGAGCCGCTTTGGCCAGGCCGCCCATATTCTGCTGAGCTACCCCAGCACCCTCACCGACGGGCGCAGCACCGCCGGCCTGCACGGCAACTTCGACGTTGACCAGGGCCTGGCCATGCTGCTTGCCGGCAGTGGCCTGGAGGCCAGCCGCAGCGCCAACGGCAACTACACCCTGCAAGCCAGCAGCAGCGGCGCGATGGAGCTGAGCGCGGTATCCATCTCCGGCAAAGCCCCCGGCTCGACCACCGAAGGCACCGGCCTCTACACCACCTATTCGTCAAGCAGCTCGACCCGCCTCAACCTGACCCCGCAGGAAACCCCGCAGTCGCTCACCGTGATGACCCGCCAGCGCCTCGATGACCAGCGCCTGACCAACCTCACCGATGCCCTCGAGGCCACCCCCGGCATCATCGTCGTGCGCGACGGCCTCGGCGCCGAGAGCGACTCGTACTGGTCACGCGGCTTTGCCATCCAGAACTACGAGGTCGACGGCGTGCCCACCAACACTCGTCTGGACAACTACTCGCAGAGCATGGCGATGTACGACCGCGTCGAAATCGTCCGCGGCGCCACCGGTTTGATCAGCGGCATGGGCAACCCGTCGGCGACTATCAACCTGATCCGCAAGCGCCCGACAGCCGATGCGCAGGCCAGCATCACCGGCGAGGCCGGCACCTGGGACCGCTACGGCACAGGCTTCGACGTCTCGGGGCCGCTGACCGACGCGGGCAACATCCGCGGCCGCTTCGTCGCCGACTACAAGACCGAGAAGGCCTGGATCGACCGCTACTCTTCGCAGTCGCAGCTGATCTACGGCATCACCGAGTTCGACCTGACTGAAGACACCCTGCTGACCCTGGGCTTCAGCTACCTGCGCAGCGACGTCGACTCGCCGCTGCGCTCGGGCCTGCCGTCGCGCTTCAGCACCGGCCAGCGCACCAGCCTCAAGCGCTCGCTCAACGCCGCCCCGGACTGGTCCTACAACGACCACGAGCAAACCAGCTTCTTCACCTCCATTGAACAGCAACTGGGCAACGGCTGGAGCGGCAAGATCGAGCTGACCCACGCCGAAAATAAGTTCGATGAAGTGTTCAACTTCGCCATGGGCGACTTGAATACCGACGGCAGCGGCCTATCGCAACTGCCCGTGCGCTTCTCCGGTACGCCACGCCAGGACAACCTCGATGTCTACGCCACCGGCCCGTTCAGCCTGTTCGGCCGCGAGCACGAACTGATCACCGGGGTGACCTTGTCCCAGTACAAGGAAAGCGTGCCCGGCTGGGGCGGTTGGGGCTATGACTATGCCGGCTCGCCTGCCGGCGCGATCGACAACCTGTTCGACTGGGACGGCAACTCGGCCAAGCCCACCTTCACCGAGAGCGGCAAGTCGTCGATCGATGAAGACCAGTACGCGGCTTACCTGACCTCGCGCTTCAGCGTCAGCGAAGACCTTAGCCTGATCCTCGGCAGCCGCCTGATCGACTGGCAGCGCGACACCTCCGAGCGCCCTTACGGCGGCGCCGAGACCGAGGTCAAGCGCAAAGAGAGCGGCGTGTTCATCCCGTATGCCGGGGTGGTCTACGACCTTGATCAGACCTGGTCGCTGTATGCCAGCTACACCAAGATCTTCAACCCGCAAGCGTCGTGGGTGACAGACGAAGGCAACAACCCGCTCGACCCGATGGAAGGCGTCGGCTACGAGATCGGCATCAAAGGCTCGCACCTCGACGGCAAGCTCAACTCAAGCCTTGCGCTGTTCAAGCTGGAGCAGGACAACCTTGCCATCTGGCAGCACGACAACGTCTACAGTGCCGAGCAGGACACCACCTCCAAAGGCATCGAGCTGGAACTGAACGGCGAACTGGCCGAAGGCTGGCAGGCGTCCGCCGGCTATGCCTATTCGGTGACCACCGATGCCGATGACCAGCGCATCAATACCAACCTGCCGCGCAACAGCGTGAAGACCTTTACCAGCTACCGGCTGCACGGGCCGCTGAACAAACTGACGATTGGCGGCGGGGTGAACTGGCAGAGCAAGGTTGGCGCTGACTTGCACACCTTCAGCCAGAGCAGCTATGCGGTTACCAACCTGATGGCTCGCTACGACATCAGCCGCAACCTCAGTGCTGCGCTGAACATCAATAACGTGTTCGATCGCGAGTATTACAGCCAGTCCGGGTTATATAGCGTGTACGGCGCGCCGCGCAATCTGATGACCAGTTTCAAGTACAGCTTCTGAGGTTGGCCTGGGGACTCAACCCCCACCTACTGCCCTACTCGAATGCGACCAGGGTCATCAGGTATGCTGGAACGCGCCCGCGAGCTGAACGAACCCGCGGGCCAATACCCGGTCCAACCCCTCCCAGCCACCCGCCAAGAAGACCGATCGACCATGCACCTCGACCTTATCCAGAGCCTGAGCCTGGCCGGCAAGCCAGACGTCGCCAACGACGACCGCATTGGCAGCGCAGACCTGCACGCGTGGGTGATCGATGGCGCCACCGACCTCGGCCCGCCTGGCCTGCTCGGCCAACGCGGCGGCGCAGCATGGCTGGCGGCGGCAGCGCAGCGGGCTTTTGCGGGTGCTGAAGGTAACCTGGAGCAGGTGTGTGAATCGGTTTTCGAGCACGTTGCCCGTGACTACGAACGCCAGCGTCAGCGCCTTCCGCTCGCGACCTGGGAACTGCCCCGCGCCTCGTTCGCGGCGGTAGCGCTCGAAGGCGATCAGTTGAGCTGCAGCTTTCTCGGCGACTGCGCAGTGCTGCACCGCAGTGCGCAAGGCATTGCCTTCCTCACCCCCGCGCCAGACCGCCAGGCTGAAAGCGCCGAAGCCGCAGCCCTGGGCCCGGGCACTGGCGCCCATGGCGTACGCACACCGGCCATCATCGCTGACCGCAGGCTGGCGCGAGAGCGGCCCAAGGCAGTCCTCAGCGTAGATGCCCAGGCCGCCCGCGCTGCCCTGCGCTACACCCGCACGCCAGTGGCAGCGGGCGACGACCTGGTCCTGATGAGCGACGGTTTCAGCGCGTTGCTGGACAGCTACGCGGCCTTCACTCCCGCTGACTTCATCGCCCATCTGCTGCACCACGGCCTGGCGGATCTGGCACTGCAGCTACGTCGGATCGAAAAGGAGGATGCCGCCTGCCTGCGTTACCCCCGATTCAAAGCCAGTGACGATGCCTCCGCCATCTGGCTCCGGGTAAGCTGAAGCCCCCAACGGCAATGCTTGGGAAACGCCCTACAAACGCTTAGGAAGGATCGACCCTCTTGGCTCTTCCCAGGCTAAATCGATGCGCCGCATGATCCTCCCTCACACCAAGGCGATGTTTCCGAGGGAGAAATCAGGTTTGTCGGACTATCAAAACAAGCTGCGCCACTTGAGCGCTGAACAGGTCGAAAAGCTCTACCAGGAATACCTCGGTGGCGCCAAAAACGCCGCTCTGATTCAGCGCTATAACCTCGACCTTGCACCCAACTGCCTGATCAAGAGCTTTCCGCCGATCGCGTCGCCGGACGTGACCTGCCCTTACTGCGCCGTGCCGATGTATGAGCGACGCAAGGGCAAGACGGCGACCAGCTGGAATCTTGATCCAGCCTTCTGCAAGGGCTGCGATCATCGTCACCACCCGCCTGGCCGGACCCGCCTGCTGCGTTATTGCACCTGCGCGCCCTGCAAGGCATCACGAATGGCCCAGCAAAAGCAACAAACCCTGGAGCGTCGTCAGCGGATTCGAACACAGTGGTCGCTGGATGATATCCCCGGCGTGCCGCTCGCCTCGCTGGACTTCACCAGCAAAGTGCAACTGCTGGCCTTGCTCATGACCCATGCAGACCAGGCCAACCAGCGCCTGGCGCCCTTGGCCGAGTTGCGCGGCGATGCCCGCCTCACACCCACGCAGGACATGGACAGCGCGTTGTTGCAGACGCTGCGCGAGCGCAAAGTGCTGGTGATCGATCCAGGTTCAGCCGTGGATGCCTTCAGCACCGGCTCGGCACTGGTACCGCGGCTGGACAAAGTGTGCTGGATCGTCAATGTCTACCTGACCGGCCCGGAGCGGGCGAGCCTGACGCAACTGCAGCAGGCGCTGCTCGATGACTTGTCACAGGGGCCGCTGGCGGCCTGGCATGGCGAGATCGTCGAAGTACTCCACCGCTTGGCTGTGGAAGAGGTGTATGCCTACATCCTCAGCCGAGCGGCCGATCACGGCCTGCCGTTCGATGCGTGGAAAAAATCCCGTGAGGTGGCCGCGCAGCTCCTGTTACAACTGCCCATACGCAGTATCTGGTCGCTGACCAATACGGCCATTCGCGGCGCGCTGGCGTTTGCCGCGCAGTGTCAGGTAAACAAACACATCGCCTCCAATACCATCCCCGGGCGGATGCTCGCGCTTGGCCAGCGTGCGGTCGACGAGCGCTGGCCGTTTCGTTGGCCCGGCTACGAGGTGAAGGCGCCGCGGTCAGGCTTCAGCCAAGTCCTGCATGGCGTGGTACTGAAACTGGATGACCATGGCCTGGAACAGACCTTGTTTGCCTACATCAGCCAATTGCCCACGCCTGGCGGCGCAGCGGCCGCGTCCGCAGGCGGCACCAGGCTGCACTGCGTAAGCTGCGGTTCAGCGGCTGTGCATGCGCAAGCCAACCAGATTGAAACTGTAGTCAACTGCAAAGACTGCATGGCTCGCACGGTAATCATCAACGCGCAGTGACAGCTTTTCGTCGAGACCGCCCATAACCCGCTCCTCGCAGTCAATTAGTTGGCAGCTGTGCTCAATCGGCCACCGGAGTGCCCAGGGTCAAATCAACCAGACTAATGCTGTTGCGCCCTGCCCGCTTGGTTTCATAAAGCGCTTTGTCACCCTGCTCGATCAACGCTGTGAGACTACTGGGCGGCTGATCGAACAAGCTGGCACCAATGCTCAAGGTTACCGCCGCAGGTGTTGCATAAGAGCCTGAGGTCAGTAGCTGGAACTGCTCGCGCAGGCTGTCGCCCAGCTGGTTGACCCGTTCACGACTGGTGTTGCCAAGCAAGATGATGAACTCGTCGCCGCCCAACCGGGCAGCCAGCGCATGGGCAGGCACCAACCCGCGAATCATCTCGCTCAGCGCCACCAGCAGGCGATCGCCGGCAGCGTGGCCGAACAGGTCATTGACCATCTTGAAGTTGTCGATATCGATGATCAACAGCGCCCCCGGGCGCGCGGCGCTGACCTGACCCAGCAGGCGCGGCGCCCGCACCTCCAGAGCACGCCGGTTGTACATTGCGGTCAGCGGGTCGCGCGCGGCCAGGCGGGCGATCTGCTGTTCGCGGCGATAGCGCTCGGTGCCGGTCATCGACAATGCGATCAGCATGATCGCCATCGCCCCTTCAACCAGCGAAATCTGGATGATCTCGCCACGGAACGCCGCCAGGTCAATCAACGTGCCGGGCATCAATGGCGGGATCATCTTGGCCAGGTAGAACAGCCCGTGCAGCAGTAGCACAAAGCGCAACTGCACCGCACCCACGCTCAGCGACAGCCCATGCGGGCGCAGCAGCGAGCTGGCTTTGAGCGTTGTGACCGCCACCAGCAGCGAGTTGGCCAGCAGCATCAGTTTTGACCATTCAGGCCCGTCTGGCAGCAGCAACAGTGCCGTCCAGATGACAAAAATCGAATACCAGCCCCGTGACAGGCGAGTTTCGGTGAAGCGCGCCACCCCCAGCAGGAACAAAAAGTGCGCCGTAACCAGCAGGCCATTGGCGAACCAGATGCCGATCAACAGCATTCCCTGCAAACGCATCAACGACAGTACGCAGCCGACGGTAATGGTGGCGAAGCCTGCGCTCCAATACAGCAATGAAGATTCACGCACGGTGCGCCACTCGACCGCCAGGTACAGCGCCGCAGCGGCGGCAAGGGCTATCGAGATGGTCAACATCGTTGGGGGGTCGAGCGCCATGGATTGACGGGCCTGTATGCAGAAGTGATGAAATGGCACGGTGTAAACCGCTCTGCGCGACCCTGCGCGGTATGCCTAGCGCACGATTTCCGTCGTGGCGATTTGTTCATGCATCATCCGCACCAAAACGCAATTGTCCAGTGGTCTGCTCAATAAAAACCCTTGTCCTTCATGGCACTGGTCATCCAGCTCCTTGAGCGGTCATGGTCTGCAACGCGCCCTCGATGTCGTTGAGCATGACGTTCTCGGTGATCGCAGCTGCCGACCGGGGCTCTGGGCGGCGTCTCACTGCACGGTCAGAAAGCTCACCAGCAGCCGTCCATGCGAGCTGAGTCCTTCCCAGCTGCGAAAGCACACCCTGAGCTCCAGCGTGGCCCAGCGCTCCTGCAGTGGCAGCCAGCGCACGTCCAACTCCTGCTCGGCGCGCACGGCAGCGGTCTGCGGCACGATGGCAATGCCGGCGTGTTGCGCGACCAACTGCGCTATCGCCTCGAAGCTGGGCGCCCTGACCCGCACCTTCAATGGCATGGCCAGGTTCATCGCCAGCTCCTCGACAAAGCGTTGCATGGCGCGTTCGGCCGGCAGGCAGACAAAAGCAAAATCCAGCGCGTCGACCAGCCGCAACGGGCCGCGCTCGGCCAGCGCATGCTCGGCGGGCACCAGCAGCACAAGACGTTCGGTACGAAACGGCAGCGACACCACACCGTCATTGACCAGGTTGCCGTCATACACGCCGATTTCGCACTCGCCGGCCAGCACCACGCGCAGTACATCGATGCTTTTGTGCTCGACCAACTGCAGATCGACCTGCGGGTAGTCCGCCAGGAACGGCCCCAGCACCGCCGGCAGCAAGGTGCTGTTGGTCACCGTCGACGCGGCCAGATGCAGGGTGATTCGGCGTTGCCCGGCCAGTTCGTGCAGGGTCGCCTGCAGCTTGCTTGCCTCGCCGAGCACGCCACGGGCAGCTTCCAGCACCAGCCGCCCGGAGGGCGTCAGTTGCATACCGTCGGCGCGGCGGTTGAACAAGGTCAAACCGCTGCGTTGCTCGAACAGACGCAGGCGGTTGCTGGCAGCCGAGACGGCTACCGGAAAGGTAGCCGCGGCTTTACTCAGGCTTCCACTGCTGGCGATCGCCGCGATCAGGCGCAGATCAGCAAGGTCGAAGTGCATCAGGTCTTCTCCAAAAACGAAAGCCTTGTTCGCTAAATAGCGATTCTACAGTGCGCCGCGTTATGCGCAGAATAAACCTTACCAATTGTTTCCGGATTCGCCATGTCTCGCTTACACGCCATGCTCAAACGCCAGATCGACAACGGCAGCCTGTTTGCAGTGCTCGCGGCACTGGGCTTCAGCTTCAAGGCGATCTTCGTCAAACTCGCCTACGCCGCAGCTGCGGTAGATGCAATCACCCTGCTGGCGATGCGCATGGCGTTGGCCCTGCCGCTGTTTGTCTGGTTGCTGTGGCTCAGCCAACGCCAGGGTGGCGAACGGTTGACGGTGGCCGATGGGCTGCGGGTGGCAGTGTTGGGGCTGCTTGGGTACTACCTGGCCAGCTGGTTCGACTTTTATGGCTTGCAGTACATCAGCGCGGGGCTTGAGCGGCTGATCCTGTTCACCTACCCCACCTTGGTACTGCTTATCCAGGCCGTCGCCCTGCGTGAACGGCCCACCTTGCGCACGATGGCGGCGATGGGGCTTTGCTATCTCGGCCTGGGCATCGCATTCGTGCACGATGTCAGCAGTGCCAGCGCAGGCCAGCAGATCATTGTCGGCTCGTTGTGGGTGTTCGCCAGCGCGGTCACTTACGCGATGTATTACTGCGGCACCGGCATGCTGCTCAAGCGCATGGGCTCTATGCGCCTGGCCGGGTTGTGCGGCACGGCTTCAAGTTTGATGGTGCTAGCCCACTACCTGCTGGTGGCGGATGTAAGCCAGCTGGCGCAGTTGCCGGCTGCGGTGTGGGCCAATGCCGGACTGATGGCAGTATTCTCCACGGTGCTGCCGATCTACTGGCTGGCCCTGGCGATTCAGCGCCTGGGGCCTACCCAGACGGCGGCTGTCGGCAACCTCGGCCCGGTACTGACGGTGCTGGCGTCGTGGGCGATTCTCAGTGAGCAGATTTCACTGTATCAGGTGGCGGGCATGGCACTGGTGCTGTTGGGAGTCACCCGGTTGAAGCCGCCGGCGAAGAAATCCGCCGAGGCTCAGGCCGAGGCACCTGCCAGGTAATTTGCGGCGATGACAAGCTGCTGCGCGTGCAGGTCTTCGAGCAGCGCCAAGCCCTGCGCCTGAACCTGCTCGTCGCCCAGCGCCTGCAAGCGCTGCCGTCCGCTGCCGCTGAGCCCGGCCAGTAACTGGTAGGCCATTGGGGTGAGTCGGGCGAAACGCACCTGCAGGTGCTGATCGCGATAAACCACCAACAAGGTTGGCGATGCAGGTGGCGCTGAAGGCTGATAGCCGGGGCCGATCCGATCGACCGGCCAGCGGTACGCCAGGATCCGCGCCAGGCACGACAGTGTTGGCTCGCCCTCCAGCAGATCGGCTGTATCCAGCTGGGTGAAGGCCTCATCAGCGCTCAGGAAAAGCTGCGCTTCGATCCATTCGTAATGGGCCAGTTCCAGTTGCCACGGGGCGTCCAGATCAGCCTCGTGCAGGTACTCGATGAATGCCCCGCCGACCTCGGTAAACAGCGGCGTCTGGCTACGGTAAGCGGCATAGAAATCACGCACTCTGGCGTGCCAGACCAGCTCGCCCAGGGTTGCTCGCATGACCGGGAAACTGGCTGCCAGCAGCCCTTCGATGCTGTTGTAGCACAGCTCGCGATAGACCCGCAGGCGCCGAGCCTCGATATCGGCCGGCGGCGGGTTGCGCACGGGGTCGCGCACGTAGTTGGCCATCTGCAATTGCTGCTGATGCAGGTTCATGCTGCACGCCTCGCGCGGGCTTGTTGCGCCATTGCAATGCGCGCCGTTTCGGCCAGAAGCTCGGCCAATGGCGGGTAGTTGAAATCGCGTTCAAGAACCGTCGGCTGCACGCCAAAGCGCTCGCAGGCCACTGCGTACAGGTCCCAGACGTGCTCTTTCACCGGCGCGCCGTGAGTGTCGACCTTGAGGTCGGGGGCTTCGTCATAGTGACCCGCCACGTGCATGGCAGTGACCCGCTCGCGGGGCAAACCGTGAAGAAAGTCGACGGGGTCATAGCGATGATTGCAGGCATTGACGTAGACATTGTTGATATCCAGCAGCAGATCGCAGTCAGCCTCGTCCAGTACCGCGCGGATAAACGCCAGTTCACTCATGGCCTGGTAAGGCGCGGCGTAGTAGCTGATGTTTTCGACCGCGATTCGCCTGCCCAACTGGTCCTGAGTCTGGCGAATGCGCGCGGCGACGTGGCGCACGGCTTCATCGGTGAAGGGTATCGGTAACAGGTCGTAGAGGTGACCGTCATCGCTGCAATAGCTGAGGTGTTCGCTATAGTGCCGGACCTCAAAGCGATCCAGAAACTGCCGGGTGCTGGTCAGCAGGGTCCGGTCCAGCGGTGCGATGCCGCCGAGTGACAGCGATAGCCCATGGCAACTGATGGCAAAGCGTTCAGCCAGCTGGGCCAGGCTGCGGCCATGGCTGCCACCGACACCGATCCAGTTTTCCGGGGCGCACTCGAGAAAGTCTACCGCCCCCAGGGGCATCGTCAGCAATTCGGGTAACAGGCCGCGACGGAGGCCTAGGCCGGTGCGCAGATGCGGGTTGTTCATGCTTGGTACTCCGGGCAAGTGCCGCAGGCCTGATCCATATCGAGGATCGAGGCCTGCGGACGTTGGCGGTCAGGACTTGGCTTTGCCTGCCTGTTTCTCGCTGGCACCGCATTTGCCCTCACCGCACTTGCCTTCGGCCTTGCCGGCTTTGGCCTCACCGCCGCATTTGCCTTCGGCTTTGCCAGCCTTCTCACTGCCGCCGCACTTGCCTTCGCCGCATTTGCCTTCCGCGTCGGTCTTGGCGGCGGCCAGTTGATAACCCTGGCTCATCGGTTCGACGGCGAAGGCGCTATTGCCCAACAACAGGCTGCCGACGACAGCAGCGCCAAGCAGGCCAAGGGTGTTTTTCGACTGTTTCATGGTGGTGCTCCACTTGCGGTTGGTAGTGGAGCCATTGAGCCGCAGTGGTGTGTCGGTGATGTATCGGCACTGCGGTGCTTTTGTATGGGAGTGGGTCAGGAATAGGTGTGGATACAGAGTGATACACGCGGGCGGGTGGACCGCTACGCAATCCTTTCCGGCCGGCTGGCGTCCGGGGAGACCGCTTGGTGCCGCGTGTATACCTTCATTCGCGCTCAATCCTCCAGCGGCTTGGGTGGCGCCGCTGGCTTGGCCGGCTTGGCAGGCTTGACGTTCTTGGCCTCCTTACCCTTGGGCTCCGGAGCAGCTGCCGCAACCGGCGCCGCAACCGCTGCAGCCTTCTCGCTGGCAGGCAACTCGTCCACCGCCTTGAAGATCACCTGCGGATCAAGCTTGTCGCCGCTGTCGTCATCCTTCAACACATGAAACTCGCCATCCTTGCCCACCAGAATGACCTTGGTGCCTTTGCTCGCACCAAGTTTCAGTTCACGAATCAGGGCCATGGTGGTCTGCTGCTCAAGGTTTTTCCCTTCGCGCGTACCCGCTAGGCCAGCAACGCTGTAGAGCACCAGCTGACGCTCTTCAAAGGCCTTTTTGGTCGCCGATTCATTCAGTGCCTCGTTAAGGCCACGCAAGGTCGGGTCAGCTGGGCTGGGGGCAATCACCACCAACGGCCTGGCCTTGCCCAGCTCCTTTGCCAACGGCGCATCGCTGTCGGCGGCAAGCAAAGGGCCAGCTACGGCTAGCAACGTGGCGAGGGTCAATGACCGGACAAGCATGCACATCTCCTTATTCTCTCGATGAAACAAAGACTACAGATCGGGGAGAAAGATCCTGTCGGCGAGCCTAAACCAAGTCATCCAACACCCGCTTGGCTCAAGCGTAACTGCCGATTTCCAATACCTTCGCAGATCAGGACGACAGCACCTACGGAAAATGCCTACGCCCTGTTTGAGCATAGCCGATTGCCGCCAGGCGATTAATTTTTCCCCGTGGCCACACGTCCTTCCCCTCATAGCGTGTGGCTTGAGCCACGCCCGGTTACCACCCTGATCCGAGATGGCAATGAACATACGATTGCGCAACAAGGCGCTGTACCTGGGCCTGCCCCTGCTGCTGGCGCTGGGTGGCGGCGGCTACCTGGCCTGGGACCACTGGAGCAACCGCGGCTACCCCGCCGAGGTGACCCAGCAGGCGGACGCGCTGCATGAATACATGCTCACCTTTGACAGCCATATCAGCCTGCCGCTGGACTACGCCAGCGCCGGCAACGAGTTCGATAAAGACGGCGCGGGCCAGTTCGATCTGGTCAAGCTCAACCGTGGTCGGCTGTCCGGTGCCGCGCTGAACCTGTTTGGCTGGCCAGAGATGTGGAACGGCGACAATGCGCCGCACAAGCCAACCGCCGCCTTTGTCGATGAAGCGCGCCACCAGCAGGAAGTGCGCTACCGGATCATCACCGGCCTGGTCCGCGACTTTCCCAATCAGGTCGCCATCGCCTACAGCCCCGACGACTTCCGCCGTCTGCACGGCGAAGGCAAGTTCGTGATCTTTCTGAGCATGCTCAATGCCTACCCACTGGGTAATGACATCGATCTGCTCGACACCTGGGCTGCGCGCGGCATGCGCATGTTCGGCTTCAGCTATATCGGCAACAATGCCTGGGCCGACTCATCGCGGCCGATGCCGTTTTTCAACGACACCCCAAATGCCCTCGGCGGCCTGTCGGCAATTGGCAAGCAGGCCGTGCAGCGGCTCAATGACCTGGGCGTGATCATCGATGTGTCGCAGATGTCGACTCCAGCGCTGGAGCAGGTCGCCCAGCTCAGCCGCGCACCGCTGGTAGCGTCGCATTCAGCGCCGCGGGCGTTGGTGGACATCCCGCGCAACCTCAGCGACCGCGAGCTGCAGTTGATCAAGGACAGTGGCGGTGTGGTCCAGGTGGTAGCGTTCTCGCAATACCTCAAACCACTGACCCAGGGCACCCGCGACAAACTCAACGCGCTGCGCCAGCGCTTCGACCTGCCGCCCCTGCAAGACCTGGCCATGGCCCTGATGCCTGGCGACCCGATCATTGCCGGCTGGCCCGAGCAGCGCTTCGGCGAGTACGCAGGCGCGCTGTACGGCATTCTCGAAGACGAGCCCAAGGCCACGTTGCAGGATTTTGTCGCGGCCATCGACTACACGGTGGCCAAGGTCGGCATCGATCACGTCGGCATCAGCTCGGACTTCAATGAAGGCGGCGGTGTGCAAGGCTGGGACAACGTCGGCGAGGTCCGCAACGTCACAGCCGAGCTGATCGCCCGCGGTTACTCAGAGGCCGATATCGCCAAGCTCTGGGGCGGCAACTTCATGCGCGTCTGGGCGCAGGTGCAAAAAGCGGCGCAACCGGTCGCCAGCCTGCAATCGGCCAGCTCTGTCGTGGAGGCACAGCCATGAACCCGCGGCGGACCTTTCTCAAGCAGGCCGGGGTGCTCGCCGCCACGTTGCCGCTGGGCCAATACGCGCTCGCCACGGCTGCTGAAAATCCTGCGACCAGCGCCAGCGGCGACAAATGGCGTGACCTGCAGCAGCTGTTCGAGCAGGACCCTAGCTACCTGCACCTGTCCAACTTCCTGGTCACCTCGCAGCCGCGCCCAGTCCGCGAGGCAATCGCCCGCTACCGCGCACAGATCGACCGCAATCCGGCCCTGGCAATGGACTGGGACCTGCAGGAAACCTGGAAGCGCGAGGGCCAGGTCCGCCGCGCCGCCGCTGAATACCTGAAGGTGAGCCCGGCCCAGATCGCCCTCACCGGCAGCACCACCGAAGGCCTGGCGATGGTCTACGGCGGCATCCATGTACGCCCGGATCAAGAGATCCTGACCACCGTGCACGAGCACTATTCAGCCGAAACCAGCCTCGACCTGCGCACCCGCAAGCAAGGCACCCAGGTGCGCCGCATCACCCTGTTCAAAGACCCGGCGCTGGTCAGCGAAGACGAAATTCTCGGCAATATCCGCCAGGCCATCCGCCCGCAGACACGCGTGCTGGGCATGACCTGGGTGCAGTCGGGCAGCGGCGTCAAACTGCCGGTTGCGCGTATCGGCGCGCTGGTGCGCGAGGCCAACCGCGACCGCGCCGAACAGGACCGCATCCTGTATGTGATCGACGGCGTGCATGGCCTTGGCGTGGAAGACCTCGACGTACCGAGCATGGACTGCGACTTCTTCATCGCCGGCACTCATAAATGGTTGTTCGGCCCACGTGGCACCGGCATCGTCTGCGCCCGCAACGCCAAGGTCGAACACCTGACGCCAATGGTGCCAACCTTCTCCGAAGACACCGACTTTGCCACTACCTTTACCCCCGGTGGCTACCACGCATTCGAGCACCGCTGGGCGCTGGATGAAGCCTTCAAGTTGCACCTGCAATTGGGCAAGGCCGACATCCAGGCGCGCATCCATCAACTCAACAGCTACCTCAAGCAGCAACTGTCGACGGTGCGAGGGGTCGAGCTGGTAACCCCCCGCAGCCCGACGCTTTCCGCCGGTTTCTGCTTCTTCCGGGTCAAGGATCGCGACTGCGACGAGGTCGCCGCCTACCTGCAGAAAAACAAAGCCATGGTCGATGCGGTGTACCGCGATGTCGGCCCGGTGATCCGCACCGCGCCGGGCCTGCTCAACGACGAAGACCAGCTCGAGCGCTTTGTCGCCCTGCTGCGCAAAACGGTGTAACCCATGTATTCGCCAACGAGAATTGCCATGTCCCAGCCCACCTCGCGCCCTACCCTCGCCCGCCTGCACGGACTGACCCTGGCGCTCGCCGCCGGCATGCTGCTCAGCAGCGGCGCCCAGGCCGCAGCGCCCGGCACGGTGATCCGTGACTGCAAGGACTGCCCAGAGCTGGTGGTACTGCCCGCAGGCAGCTTCAGCATGGGCACCCCCGAGGGTGAAGTCGGCCGCCAGCCCGATGAAGGCCCGCAGCATGAGGTGACCTTCAAGCGCCCTATCGCCATCAGCCGCTTCCAGGTACTCAAAGGCGAGTGGGATGTGTACCTGCGCGACAGCGGCTACCGCATGCCCAGCGGTGATGACCGCGAAGGCCGCCAGTGCATCGCCGGCATCCCGCGCTACAAGTACGAAGCGCGCAACCCGGCGGTGTGCCTGGACTTCAACGAAGCCCAGGCGTACATCCAATGGCTGTCGAAAAAGACCGGCAAGCAGTACTTCATGCCCAGCGAAGCGCTGCGTGAATACGCCGCCCGCGGCGGCAGCAAAGGCCCGTTCCCGTTCCCGCTGGACCCGGACAAGGAATACAGCATCGCCCTCAATGCCAACACCTACGGCCCAGCAGACGGCTTTGCCAATATCGCCCCGGCCGGCAGTTTCAAGCCCAACGCCTTTGGCGTCTATGACATGCACGGCAACGTTTCCGAATTCACCCCTGACTGCTACCGCGACAGCTATGAAGGCGCACCCAACGACGGCAGCGCCTGGACCGAGCCTGGCTGCAAGGTGCTGTCGATGCGCGGCAACGACTGGATCGAGCCGCCGATCTTCTCCCGCTCCGGCAACCGCAACGCCACCATCCCGTCCGACCGCGGCGACTGGCTGAGCTTTCGCGTTGCCCGCGAACTGTGACCGCCACCCCACCCGTGCCCCGAGGGAGCCCTGCCATGCCCGCACCACTGTTCAGCCTGACCTTGCCTGATGGCCGCCGCGCCAGCACTCACGGCGACACCGCCGAGGGCGTGCTGCAGGTCGGCGACCTGCCCTCGCTCAGCTACCGTTTCGACGGCGAGCGCGTGCTGATCGACAGCCCGCTGCCCGCGCACTACCCCGCCACCGCCTTGCTGGCAGTGATCGGCAGCCACTTTGCCTACCGCAAAAAATCCGCCGTGCTCAACATCAACCTCAAAGCCCCGCAGGCATTCGCCGTTGCGGCAATCCGCCAGGGCGTGTTCGACACGCAGCTGCCCAGTGCAGATGGCAGCCTCGAACTGCAATGCCGACGCGCCACCTTCTGGCAGAACCCGCTGGCATGGCTGACCGCACCGGCCAGTGTGCACACGGCCCCGCATTACTGTTTCAGCGGCGAAAAACGCCACCCTCAGCGCCCCCCTATCCCTGCCGGCGAAGTCTATCGGCGCCACCTGCCGGGCCTGAACAGCACTTTCAGCCTGCGCACCATCGACCCCGACCGCGACCTCGAAGCCTTCAACCGCTGGATGAACCTGGAACAGGTGGCGTACTTCTGGGAGCAGACCGGCAGCCTCGAAGAGCACGCCGCCTACCTGCGCGAGATGCTCGACGACCCGCGCGTGCATCCGCTGATCGGCTGCTTCGACGATGAGCCGTTCGCCTACTTCGAGGTGTACTGGTGCAAGGAAGACCGCATCGCGCCGTTCTATGACGTGGCCGACTACGACCGCGGCTGGCATGTGGTGGTCGGTGAGAGCAAGCACCAGGGGGTGGGCAAGCTCAAGGCCTGGTTCAACTCGCTGATGCATTACATGTACCTGGATGATCCGCGTACTCAGCGCATTCTTGGCGAGCCGCGCATCGATCACACGCGCCAGATCGAATTTCTCAAGTCGCAGGGCTTCGGCCACTTGAAAGACATCCAGTTCGTGCACAAGAAGGCCGCCTTGCTGCGTCTTGAGCGCGAATACTTCTTCGAACGCAGCCTCTGATCTGCGTCGTTAAAGGGTTTGGCCTGCCATCAGGCCGAACCCGCTAAGCAACCGGCTGCCCGCCACCTTCCCCGTTGAATCCCCCGCCTCTGCTCAGGGCAAGCGCCCGCCTGACCGTCCTTCTCCCGCCGTTGCCCTGCACCAAATCCCCCCTGCGCAGTTGTCGCAAGTCGTCAAAAGGATTGCGCATGGACGCTCTCAGAACAGGCGGCGTGAACAGGAAATGGATAATCGGCAGGCCTCCAGTGCGCACTGACGTCGGACTGTTTGCAGCGTTACCGAGAAAACAAGAACAAAGACCTGCAAAATTTCAAGGTGGGTAGTTAATTTATGGCAATGGAAAACAACGCTGAAACCCTCGCACTCGGCGTGACCGACCCCTCCAAAACAGAAGAAGCGCGGCAAGATCGGCATCTAGAAGGCAAGATCGACTGGATCGTGTTCGGCATTACCAGCATCACCGCAATCGCCTTCATCCTCTGGGGCTTCCTCAGCCAGCTGACTCTTGCCGCCAGCGCGTCAGCGGCGCAATCCTGGGTCATCATCAATTTCGGCTGGTTCTTCGTGCTGACCTCTACGCTGTTCGTGATTTTCGTGCTCTGGCTGGCGGCGAGCCGGTACGGCAGGATCCCACTCGGGCGTGACGGCGAGGTGCCCGAGTTTCGCACAGTGTCGTGGGTCGCGATGATGTTCAGTGCCGGCATGGGCATCGGCCTGATGTTTTTCGGCGTCGCTGAGCCGCTGTCTCACTACATGACGCCACCTCCCGGCTCAGCGGCCCCCCAGTCCAACGAAGCGATGCAGGTGGCGATGGCTACCACCCTGTTCCACTGGACGCTGCACCCGTGGGCGATGTACGCGATTGTAGGCCTGGCGATTGCTTACGGTACGTTTCGGCGTGGCCGCTCGCAGCTGGTTTCGAATGCATTTCGTCCCCTGATCGGCAAGCATGCCAACGGGCCGCTGGGGCGGGTAATCGACATGATGGCCATTTTTGCCACCTTGTTTGGCTCTGCCGCTTCACTGGGGCTTGGGGCGCTGCAGATCGCCGGCGGCCTGGAATACAACGGCTGGATCGAACACCCTGGCAAAATCTTCTACCTCGCCATCGTGACCGTGCTGACCATCGCCTTCGTTGCCTCTGCGGTGTCCGGGATTGGCAAAGGCATCAAGTGGCTGTCCAACGTCAACATGATCCTGGCCCTTGCCTTGGCCGTGTTCGTATTCCTGGTCGGCCCGACGTTATTGATGTTGAACCTGCTGCCGACCTCTATCGGTGTCTACATCAAGTTGCTACCGGAAATGATGGCGCGTACCAGCGCCAGTGGCGGCCCGCAGATGGACAGCTGGCTGGCCAGCTGGACCGTGTTCTACTGGGCATGGTGGATTTCCTGGACGCCTTTTGTCGGCATGTTCATCGCCCGCATCAGTCGCGGCCGGACCATCCGCCAGTTCGTCAGCGGCGTGCTGCTGGTGCCAAGCCTGGTCAGCCTGATCTGGTTCACCTTGTTCGGCGGTGCAAGCATCGATGCAGTGCGCGAGGGCAGCCTGCTGCTGGTGGACGGCGTGGTCAACAGCAACACCGCGCTTTACCAGCTTCTGGACGGATACCCGCTGGCAAGCCTGACGTCGGTGTTGGTCATGGTGCTGGTGGCGATTTTCTTCGTGTCCGGGGCGGACGCTGCTTCGCTGGTGATGGGCACGCTGTCGGAGCGCGGGACGACGACACCGTCGCGGTCCACGGTGATTTTCTGGGGCGGCCTGACCGGCACCGTTGCGGCGATCATGCTCGCAATTGGCGACCCGGCGAATCCCGGCGCGGCCCTTACCGGTCTGCAGAACCTGACTATCGTCGTGGCCCTGCCCTTTGTGATCGTGATGGTATTGCTGTGCGTGGCGCTGTATCGCGATCTGCGCAGGGATCCGATGATGCTGCGTCACGTGCGTGCCAGCGAACTGATCGAAAAGGCAGTACTGTACGGCGCGGTGAAGCATGGCGAGGAGTTTTACATCGTCGTCCAGGAAACCAAGTCTGCACCTAAGCACGCGAGTGAAAAACAGCACGCAACCGAGTCGTAACGGCTATCTGAATTGGCTTCAACCTGAGCGGCTCTGCGAATGGTGGACATTTCTGTCCACCATTAGCGCGAGCAGCTCATCCTCCCCTCTCTCCTCGCTAAATCCCCCTCCTCCCGCTTCGTCCTCTCTGCAGGGATACGCCAGCCTTGCGCGCACGGCTATCTGTCTTTTTCTCGCCGTTCGACTCAGGAGTTTCCATGATCAGCCCTCCACGCAGCCGCAGCGCCTTCGCCGACCTGCTGCGCCTGCTCAAGCCGTTCTGGCCCCTCGTGACTGTGTCCATCGTGCTGGGCATGGTCGGTGGCTTGTCGATTACTGTGTTGCTGGCCACCATCAACAACGCCCTCAACAGCGAGGCTGGCTTGACCGGCAACGTCGTCGCCGCCTTCGCCGGCCTGTGTCTGCTGGCGCTGTGCTGCTCGATCCTGTCGGACATGAGCAGCAACCGCGTCGGCCAGTACATCATCCGCCGCCTGCGCCTGGAGCTTGGCGAAAAGGTCCTCAGCGCACCGATTGCGCAGATCGAGCGCTACCGCAGTCACCGGCTGATCCCGGTGCTCACTCACGACATCGACACCATCAGCGACTTCGCTTTCGTGTTTGCCCCGCTGGCCATCTCGCTGACCGTCACCCTCGGCTGCCTGGGCTATCTGGCCATGCTGTCGTGGCCGATGTTCCTGATGATGCTGGTGGCCATTGCCATCGGCTGCACCGCGCAGTTCGTCGCCCAGAACAAAGGCCTGAAAGGCTTTCTCGCAGCACGTGATGAAGAAGACAACCTGCAAAAGCACTACCGCGCGATTGCCGATGGCGCCAAGGAACTGCGCATTCACCGCCCGCGCCGCCAGCGCATGTTCACCCAGCGCATCCGTGAAAGCGCTTCGCTGATCTGCCGCAAGCAGATCGAGTCGGTGAACATCTTCATCGTCGCCAAGACCTTTGGCTCGATGCTGTTCTTCGTCGTGATCGGCCTGGCGCTGGCCATGCAAGCCTACTGGCCCGACAGCAACAAGGCGGTGATGAGTGGCTTTGTGTTGGTGCTGCTGTACATGAAAGGCCCGCTCGAGCAGTTGATTGCCAACCTGCCGATCGTCAGCCGCGCGCAAATTGCCTTCCGGCGCATTGCCGAGCTGTCCGAGACGTTTTCCTCGCCGGAGCCACATCTGCTGCTCGACGCCCCGGCCAACCCCGCGCAAGCGGTGCACGAGCTGGAACTGCGCGACGTGCGCTATGCCTTCCCGGTAGTTGACGGCGCTACGCCGTTTGCCCTCGGGCCGGTCAACCTGAAGATCCGCCAGGGCGACATTGTCTTCATCGTTGGCGAAAACGGCTGCGGCAAGACCACCCTGATCAAACTGCTGCTGGGCCTGTATGAGCCGCAGCAAGGCGAAATACGCCTGAACGGCCAGGCGGTAACGGCACAAAACCGCGATGACTATCGCCAGTTGTTCACCACCATCTTCGCCGACTACTACCTGTTCGACGACCTGGTCCAGGGCGACGGCGACCTGCCGGCAGACGCTGCCCGTTACCTGGAACGTCTGGAAATTGCCCACAAGGTAAGCATCCGCGACGGCGCCTTCACCACCACCGACCTCTCCACCGGCCAGCGCAAGCGCCTGGCGCTGGTCAATGCCTGGATCGAAGAGCGGCCGGTGCTGGTATTCGACGAATGGGCCGCTGACCAGGACCCGACCTTCCGCCGCATCTTCTACACCGAGCTGCTGCCCGATCTGAAACGGCTGGGCAAGACCATCATTGTCATCTCCCACGACGACCGTTATTTCGATGTAGCCGACCAGCTGGTACGGATGGATTCGGGCAAGGTGCGCAGCGATCTGGAGCCGGCCTGAAAAAACTTTTCCGGTTTTCAGCGGGTCATGCGTTCCATTGTAAGTTGAGACGCAATCGCATTAACACTTACGCCATATATAAGAGCCGACACAATGCCAGCACCACACCGCCTCACCCCACTAGGAAAAGCACTGCTTCTGCGCCATGCCTTGCGCCCATCGTTGAGCATGAGCGCTCTTGGCCTGGCCCTGGCCCTGCCCTATGCAACGGTTGCTCAGGCGCAGGACCTGGCTTTCGACATTCCGGCGCAGCCGCTGAGTAGCGCGCTGCTCAGCTTCGGCAAGCAGACCGACATGCAGATCCTGTTCAGCCAGGACACCGTGCAAGGCCGCCGCAGCGCAGCAGTAGCCGGTCGCCTGTCGCCTGAGCAAGCACTGGCGCGACTGCTGCAGGGCACTGGCGTCAGCTACAGCGTGCAGGGCAACGTCGTCACCCTTGGCGCTCCGCGGGCGGCGGATGATTCGGCCATGCAGTTGGGTGCAACGAACATTTCCGGGGCGGCGTTGGGGATCACCACCGAAGGAACAGGTTCGTACACCACCGGTGAAACCGCAGCGGCTACGCGCTTGCCTCTGAGCCTGCGCAAGACGCCGCAGTCGGTCAGTGTGGTCACTCGCCAGCAGATGGATGATCAGAACCTGCAAAGTGTTTCCGATGTGCTCAAGCAGACGCCGGGGATTACCGTCAACCAGGAGAGTTCGGAGGCGTACAGCTTCTACTCGCGGGGCTTTCAGCTGGAGAACTTTCAGTTTGATGGTGTGCCGAGCTTGTCTTCCGACGGTGGCTCGCTGCGGGACAACTACAGCATTGGTAACACCATCATCTACGACCGCGTTGAAGTCCTGAAGGGCGCTACCGGATTGGTCAACGGTGCTGGGTACCCATCTGGAGTCGTCAATCTGGTACGCAAACGTCCGACCAGCGAATTCAAGGGGCAAGTCGGTGCTGGCGCAGGCTCGTGGGATAAATACACCACTGATCTGGATCTGTCTGGACCACTGACTGAAAACAAGAACATCCGCGGGCGGATGGTTGCCGGGGCCCAGACCAACAAGAGCTACATCGATTACCTGGAAGGTGATCAGTACATCTTCTACGGCGTTGTTGAAGCTGATCTGAACGAGGACACCATGCTGACCGTGGGTTACGACACCCAAAAGGATCAGCATAACGGTTCGACAACTGGTGCGTTGCCCGCCTTCTACGTGAATGGCCAAACAATCAAGTTCGACCGGGACATGAACGCTGCCGATAAATGGACATGGCGCAACCAGGAAACTCAGCGTGCCTTCGCGGAGATCAGCCATGATTTTTCCAACGGATGGGAGCTAAAAACCCAAATCAGTGGCAGGAAGTACAGTTCGCGCGAGCTCATTTCCGGCCTGACCAGCGCACCGGTGGAACTGGATAACAGCGCTCAGCACGGTTTCTATCAAGGCGGTGCCTCGAAATTCAATACCACGACCAAGGAAAAAGGTCTGGATATCTACGCCCGTGGTCCGTTCACATTGGGCGGCAGGACGCATGAGGCAGTGTTTGGTTATAGCATCGCTCACACCCGCTCGGTGTCTGAACGGTACGACAACGACTTCACCGATCGCACAGTGGATGACGTATTCGACTGGGACAACAATGCGTTCAAGCCAGATGAGTATAATTGGTGGCTCACCTTCGATATCGAGTCGCGCCAGAAAGTCGCTTTCGCTTCGACAATTCTGAAACCGACTGACCAGCTTTCGGTGATCCTCGGCGCACGCGTGGTTGATTACAAGTGGCGTAACCAGAACGTCTTTGCAACGTTCAACCCTGAAGACCCGAAGGCTTCGGTTTCCGGGGAAGTTGTGCCATATGCCGGCCTGACCTACGACCTGGACGATCATCACACGGTCTATGCCAGCTACACCGACGTCTTCAAACCGCAACCCTTCAACTTGACTCCGAGCGGCACTGCACTGGACCCGCTGACCGGGCAGAGCTACGAGATCGGCATCAAAGGCTCGTACCTGAATGACCGCCTGAATGCCAGCATGGCCCTGTTTGAGCTCCAGCAAGATAACTTCGCAGAAGCGATTGCTGGCGATAATGGCGGGGCGTACCGAGCCGTTCAAGGCGTGACGACCCGTGGTGTGGAGCTGGAGGTTGCGGGACAGGTATTGGAAGGCCTGCAGGTGCAGGGGGGCTACACCTTTGCCGAATCGCATGATGCGGATGACCGTCGCGTTGCGGCCAATCAGCCTCAGCATATGTTCAAGGTGGCGACCAACTATCGCCTGCCCGGCGATCTGAACAAGGTCACGGTGGGCGGTAACGTGTACTGGCAGAGTGGGACCTATTTCCTGCCGGGCGACTGGTACACCGTCAGCGATCCTACTGCCAAGTTTGAGCAGAAGGCTTACACCCTGGTGGGCCTGGTGGCTGGGTATGATGTCAGCAAGGACCTGAAGACCACGGTCAACGTCAATAACCTGTTCGACAAGCATTACTACAGCGGCATTGGTAACTACGGCACGGCCTTCTGGGGTGCACCGCGCAACGTAATGTTCAATGTGAAGTACAGCTTCTGATCTGACTCGCAGTCTCGCGAGTTCAAAGCCCCCACCGGGATTCCGGCGGGGGCTTTTTGTTGCCATGCGCTTTGCAGGGCAGCGAGATGCATGCACACCTAAGCCAGCGAGCAAGCAACTGCCCCCTCCCCCGCAACCTTGCAAGGGGTTACGCCAACGCACAGCATGCATTTATGCATTTTATGGTTGATGCGATGCATTTATGCATATAGAGTGGCTTCACCTGCACGAACAGCAGGCCGGAGCAAAACTGCTCCGCCATCTAGTACAGCGAGGAATATCACTCTATGCAAATCAATCTCCCAGCAACCTTTGTCGGTGCACAGCCTCCCGGTGGCAATGATCCTTATGGGATCGGTTTCAATGTACATTCTTTCCAATTCGGCGGTTCCCAAGCGTCTACACACATGGCTTATGCAAAATATGAGCTTCAAGATGCAAACAGAGGCTTGGCGAAAGAAATCGGCCGTATTGAAGCAGAGGTGAAAAAAACCTTTGCTGAGACCTCGAAAGGTCTCGACCAACAGCTGAGCAATCAACTTACCGCCGTAGGCGCCACCACAGCAAATGCAGCCAGTAATGCTGTAAAAATAGAAAAACTTATTACAAATCTGGGTGAAGACCGAGCAGTAGCACTGGAAAAAGCTAATGCTTTTTTTGGCAGCAATCCCCTTACAATTTCGATGAAGGTCAAAGCGAGCAAACTTAAAGTAGGAGGCCACCCTCGTGGCTACATGGCCATGGCACTGCGCATTCAGACGGAATACGGCTTGTCGTACGCTGAAGCGCATAAGGTCCTTTGGCTGGATGCTGCAATCGAGTCCATGGGTAAGCGCCTCGCTGAAGAACGCGTCAAAGCACAACAGCAACGCGAGGCGGAAGCTAAACGTCTAGCCGATGAGAAAGCCAAGGCTGAGGCTGAAGCCGACCACATGGCAGCGGTCAAATTCGTTGTCGACTTTTATGGCGAAGTAACAGACAAATTCGGCAATCAACTGGCCTCGCAAGCTCGGGAACTGGAACAGGCTGCTCAGGGTAAACGCATCCGGTCCGCAGCTCAGGCGATCAAGGCATTCGACCAATACCGGGAAGGCATTCAAAAGAAGTTCGGCGTCGCAGATAGGGCTGCAATCGCCACTGCGCTGAAGGCCATGGATAAGAAACAAATGTCGGAGAACCTTGCACGCTTTGCCAAAGGTTTTGGCCTTACCGGCATGGCCATGGATGGGTGGGACTTGGGAAAAGAAGTAGTAAAGGGCCTCGAGACCGATAATTGGAATCCGTTCTTCCTGAAAGCTGAAACTCTCGCGGCGGGCGCACTTGCAGGCTTTCTATTATCAGCGGTCTTCAGCCTGACATTAGGTATTCCGGCAGGTGCTGCCGGGATCTTGGCCTTTGCCTTGCTAATGGCAATTGTCAGCGCTGCGATTGATGAAAAACAGATGAAGAAATTCAACGATTTTATTTTGTCGTACGCACCCTGATTTTAAAAGGCTGACGTATTGAGTCAGCCTTTTCTCAACCCTGTAATAATGAAAAACAGCCCGCCAACCGGCAGCGCAGCCGCCAGGCAAAAAAGGTGGTAAAACATGATGAAGGTGTTGTTTCTGGGAGTTTCAACACCAAACAATTTATGCCACAAACCGTATGTAAATGTAGCGTGCGCGAACTGTTCAAAGAACCGGGTAGCATAAGGAAATAATAGGCAGCTGGCGACCACCAATAGGGTGCAGATGATGTTACTTTCTAATGATTGCACATCACGCCAATACCAGCTGATCAAAAATGCACAGCTATACAGCAAGCCGCGCTTGAGTTGGCGAACATAGTATTGAGTGTCCATTCTTGATATCTCCCGACCGGCTTAGACCAGGTTGACGACCCTCTCCCGCTGCCGATCAACCCGGGCAAATGTAGCGTGCATAATAGCGCCCCGCACCGACGCATGCAAAATGCATATTCCCATGTGCGTCTCCCTCATTCAGGTCTCTACGCAAAGCCAAGCGGCTGGGTCGCAACGACTTCAGGCAGCGCAATTGAGCTACTGCTAACGGGTGCCGCCCATATGTCATCGCAAAAAAAGAGGCACCTTTCGGTGCCCCTTTTTCCACCCTTCACGACAAGCCATCACGCCGCCAACGGTCGTTTGCCCAACACCTCCCCCAGGTTGCGATCAACTCGCCCATCCACCAATTGCCACAGCACCTGCAACAATTGCTCGTTCAGCAAACCCACCGCATCCTCAGCGAATGCATCGAGTCGGTAGTCAAAGCGCAGCTGCAATTGGCCTTTCAGCTCCACATACAGCGTTAGCGGGGTATTGGCCTGTTCGACACTGTTCATGGCCTGCAAGCGCAAGCCGCGGCTGTCACCGCTCGCTTGTGCGGCGCTGACCGGATAGTTCTCGAAGACAATCACGGTATCCGCCAGAGCACCGCCCAGACCCGCCCAACCTTCGATCTCAGCCGGTGCGTTATAGCCATGCTCGCGCACTTGCAGGTTGCGCGCCTGCAAATCCTGCAGCCAGTCGCCCAGCCCTTGTAGACGATCTATTTCGGCCACCAGTGGCACATCGTTGATATACAGGCCCAACTGCCGCTCGATATCGCGCAAGTGCGGCGGTCGTCCAGACAAGGTCACGCCGCAGGCGACTGTCGATTCACCCGTGTGATGGTGCAGCAGCAACAACCAGGCGGCCTGCATCAGCGTGTTGACGGTGATTTTCTGCCGGCGGGCAAAACTGGCAACCTGCTCGGTCTGCAGTGCGTCAAAGCGGTAGGCCAACTCGCCATGCACTCCTCCCGCTGCCGCAGTGCGACCGATCGCGCAGCGCTGCAGCAAGGTCGGCGTGTGCAACGAGGCCAGTTGGCCTTGCCAGAAGTGCTGATCGGCAGAACGGTCACGGCTTTGCAGCCAGGCAATGTAATCGCGATAGCCACCACCACTGCGCACCAGCGCCTGCCCGGTGTAGGCAGCCAGGACATCGTTGAACAGCTGAAAACCACTCCAGCCATCCAGCAGAATATGGTGATTGGTACACAGCAACCGATAGCGCGCACCACCGCGGTGAATCAACACCAACCGCAACAACGGCTCAGCATCCAGTTCAAACCCACGCAGGCGCTCATCATTGGCCAACTGTTCAAGCTGAGCAGTGCTCAGTTCGCAACCATCCACCTGCCGCAACGGCAACCGCACCTGGCGATGCACCACCTGCACCGGAGCAGCCAACGGCGCCGCCCAGGCAAATCGGGTACGCAGGATCGGATGATGATCCATCGCCGCCTGCCAGGCCTGGCGCAGCCGCTCCGGGTCGACGCCATCGAGGTCCATGCACATCTGGTTGACGAAGTCGCCCGCCACCGCGTCGTGCAGCTCATGTTGCAACAGGTACTGTTGCATCGGCGCCAGCGGATAGATGTCTTCGATGGCCGCAGGCGCGACGCCAAGTGCGTCCAGCTGGGGCTGCGCAAGACCGGCCAAAGGGAAGTCGGATGGGGTGACGCCGGCGTGGCGCTCGTCGCAGCAATGTTCGATCAGCTCGGCCAGCGCCTGCACATAGGCATCCGCCAACGCCTGCATCGGCGCAGGGTCGAACATCGCCTGGCTGAAACTCCAGTCCAGGCGTAGACGGCCGTCATACACCTTGCCACTGATCGACAGCCAATTGCCCAGCGGCGCCTCAGCGCTGGAATCGCTGCCATGGGCTTCGCTGGCCGGGCTGAACAAGGCATCATCCTGGCTGAAGCTGCCGTCGAACTGGCCGAGGTAGTTGAAGGTAATGCGCGGTACCGGCAGCGCAGCCAGTTGCCGACGAGTGTCCGCCGAACCGAGGTAACGCAGCACGCCGTAGCCCAAACCTTTGTCGGGGATGGCGCGCAGTTGTTCTTTGATGGCTTTGATAGAGCTTGCAGGATCGTTAGCCGGTGTCAGCTTCAACGGAAACACCGAGGTGAACCAGCCGACTGTGCGGCTGAGGTCGATGTCGTCAAACAGCGCCTCGCGGCCATGGCCTTCGAGCTGGATCAAGGTCGAGCCGGCGCCGGTCCACTGGCCCACCACCTGGGCGAGCGCGGTGAGCAGCAGGTCATTGACCTGTGTCCGATAGGCTGCCGGCGCTGCCTGCAACAGGCGACGGGTCTGTTCGGTGTCGAGCTGGGCGTGCACGCTGGTGGCATCGAGGCCGCTGGCGATCGCGTTGGCTGCAACACCGGGCAGACCGGTAACCGCGCCGCTGAGCTGGCTGCACCAGTAATCCAGTTCGGCTGGCGCGGCGGCGCGCTGCGCATGAGTCTGCAAGCGCTCGGCCCAGCGTTGATAGGCGCTGGATTTTGCCGGTAGTTGCACTGGCTGGTTTTGCAGCGCTTGCTGATAGGCCTGTTGCAGGTCTTCGAACAGCACCCGCCAGGACACGCCGTCGACCACCAGGTGATGCACCACCAGCAACAAGCGCTGGCTGCCATCAGCCAAGGTCGCCAGCACTGCCCGCAACAACGGCCCGGCAGCCAGATCAAAACTGCGCTGGGCAGCTTCGCAGCGTGCTTGCAGTTCAGCGGTATCGGCCACCTCGACCTGCCACAGCAGGCTCTGAGCAACGTCTACGTCACGGTAGTGCGCCTGCCAGCCATCGGCTTGCTCGACAAACGCCAGGCGCAACGTATCGTGGTGTGCGACCAAGGCCTGCAGCGCCTGCTCCAGCGCGGCGGCCTGCAATGGCTCACGGCCTTTGAGCAGTACCGACTGGTTCCAGTGATGCCGGCTCGGGATCGGCTCCTCGAAGAACCACTGCTGCACCGGCAGCAGTACCTGCGCACCGGTTACCGGGCCTTGGTCGATCTGCTCGCCCTCACCCACTTCAGCGACGGCAGCCAAGGCCTGAATGGTTTGCTGCTCGAACAGGTCTTTGGGCGTAAAGCGAATCGACGCCTGCCGCGCACGGCCAACCAGCTGCAGCGAGATGATCGAGTCGCCACCGAGTTCGAAGAAGTTGTCGGTGACGCCAACCGGCTCGACCTTGAGCACCTCCTGCCACAACGCAGCCAGCGTGCTTTCGACGTCATTGCGCGGTGCCACGTAGCTGCGCGCAGCGTGGTCAACCGTCGGCAGCGGCAAGGCCTTGCGGTCGAGCTTGCCATTGGGTGTCAGCGGCAGTTGCTCGAGCAACAGCCAATGCGCGGGCAGCATGTAATCGGGCAACGCGGCCTTGAGTTCGGCCTTGATCGGCTCGAGCAAGGCTGCATCGGTATGCACCTGGCGTTGGCCAGCGGCGGCCACCAGATAAGCCACCAGCCTGCGCCCTTGTGCAGTTTCCTGCGCCAGCACCACGGCTTCGCTGATGGCGGCAAAGCCCATCAGGCGGGCTTCGATCTCGCCTAGTTCGATACGGAAACCGCGAATCTTGACCTGGTTGTCGATGCGGCCGAGGTACTCGAATACCCCCGCCTCGTCCTGGCGTACCACATCGCCGGTGCGGTACAACCGCGCACCGGCTTCGCCGTAAGGATCGGGCACGAAGCGCTCGGCACTTTGTCCAGGGCGGTTGAGGTAGCCGCGAGCAAGCCCGGTGCCGCCGATGTACAACTCACCCGCCACACCGACCGGCAACAGGTTGAGGTCGGCGTCGAGCACGTACGCGCTGCGCTCGCCCACGCAACTGCCAATCGGTGCATAGGCCGCGCTGCAGACGTCATTCAAATCAGTGCGCCAGACCATCGGCGTGACCACGGTTTCGGTCGGGCCGTAGCCGTTGATCATCATCTTCGGCTTGAGCACCTGCTGCACCAGCTCGAAGCTGGCCTGCGGCATGGCATCGCCACCAAAGCTGTACAGGCGCATCGGCGGTGGATTGCCGACCCGCTGCACATGCTCGGCAAGCTGGTGCAGATAGGCCGGCGGGAACCCGGCCATGGTCGCGCCGTACTCGCGCAGCGCCTCGCAGGTCTGCTCCGGGGTCCACAGGCTGTCGTCGCGCAAGAGGATGCTGCTGCCATGCAGCAAGCCGGTCAGCCAGCGTTCATGAGCGCCGTCGAAGGCGAACGAGAGGAAGTGCAGCTCGCAATCGGCCGGCGTCATGCGATAGGCATCGCCGGTGCTGCGACAGTGCATCGCCAGCGGGCCGTGGGCGACAGCGACGCCTTTGGGGCGGCCGGTGGAGCCTGAGGTGTAGATGATGTAGGCCAGGCTTTCGGGCGCAACCTCGACGGCAGGTGCGCTGCTCGCGTGCTGGCTGAGGTCAAGGCTGTTCAGCTCGAGCACCGCCAGCCCCGGCGGGATCGGCAGTTGCGCGCGCTGTGGCGCCTCGGTCAGCAGCAGGCTGATGGCGGAATCTTCCATCAAGTACGCCAGACGCTCTTGCGGATAGCTGAGGTCCAGCGGCACGTAGGCGCCACCGGCCTTGAGCACGGCGAGCAGGGCCACCAGCAAGCCGTCACTGCGCGGCAACGCCACGCCCACTCGCAGCTCCTGGCCGACGCCGCGGGCGAGCAGCTCATGGGCCAGGCGGTTGGCACGCCGGTCGAGCTCGCCATAGCTGAAACGCCGGCCATTGAAGATCAGTGCCTGACGCTCTGGCCAGGCGCCGGCCATGGCGCCGATACCCAGGTGTACCGGCGGTTCGGCGAAGCGTGGCCAGTCGTGGCACAGCGCAGCGCGCTCCGCTTCGGTCAGCAGTTCGATGCTGGCCAAGGGGCGCTCGGCGTCGACCATGAAGGCGGCCAACAGCTGCAACAGATGGCCATTGAGACGCTCGATGGCGGCGTGGGTAAACGCTGCGCGGTCGTAGCCGTAGCTGATACTCAGGCGGCGTTCGGCTGCAACTGCCACGGCCAGCGGATAGTTGGTCCGTTCGCGGCTGGCGACGTCGCCAAAGCGCACGCTGCTCTCGGCTTGTTGGCCCAGTGCCTCGGCCACCGGATAGTTGTCGAACACCAGCAGGCTGTCGAACAGTGCCTCGCCGCCGGTGCCGGCCCAGCGCTGGATATCGTTAAGCGGCGTGTGCTCGAACTCACGCGGGGCGAGGTTTTCGGCCTGGACGCTGTGCAGCCAGTCGCCGACGCGCTGGCCTGCCTGTGGGGTGGCAATGACCGGCAAGGTGTTGATGAACAGCCCGACCTGGTGCTCGATCCCCGGCAGCTCTGCCGGCCGCCCGGCCACCGTGGCGCCAAAGGCCACGCTGGCTTGGCCGGTATAGCGCTGCAACAGCAGCAGCCAGGCCGCTTGCACCAGGGTGTTGACGGTGACTTTCTGTTGCCGGGCAAACGCCTGCAGGTGCTGGCTGTTGGCTTCGTCCCAGTCATGGTGAAACTCGCCATGGCCACTCGCACCCGTGCCCCGGGCCAGGCTACCGGCCAACCGGGTAGGCTCGTCCAGGGCCGTCAGGCGCTGGCGCCAGAAGCTTTCGCAGGCGGCGCTGTCCTGGCGCTGCAGCCAGCCGATGTAGTCGCGATAACGACCAGGCTGACGAGCCGGCTGCAGGCCGTGATAGCGCTGCATCACTTCGCTCATCAGCTGCGAGCTGCTCCAGCCGTCCATCAGGATGTGATGGTTGGTGTAGATCAGGTGCTGCTTGTCGCCGCCCAGCTCCAGCAGGAGCAGACGCAGCAATGGCGCCTGATCAAAGCGCGAACAGGCCTGCCGCTCGGCAGCGGCCAATGCCTCCAGATCCACGCCTTGGCCATCGAGCACCTGCAACGGCAGCTCGACCTGACGATGGACAATCTGCACCGGCTCACTCAGCTCGCCCTGCCAGTGGAAGGACGTGCGCAGGATGTCGTGGGCTGTAATTGCATCCGCCCACGCCTTGCCGAAACGCTCGGCGTCGAGGCCTTGCACCGGCACCTGCAGCTGATTGACGTAGTCGTCCGAGGCTTGCTGGTAGAGGGTGTGAAAGAGCATGCCCTGCTGCATCGGCGCCAGCGGATAGAGGTCGGCGATGGCCCGCGGTGCTACCGGCAAGGCGTCCAGTTGGGTTTGCTCGAGCGCCGCCAGCGGGAAGTCGGACGGCGTCACTCCGCCGTTTGCCAGCTGGCAGCAGTGCTCGATCAGCGCCAGCAGGGTAGCCTGATAATCGTCGGCCAGCCGCTGCACCGTGGCATCGTCGAACACCTCGCTGCTGAAGCTCCAGCTCAGCGCCAACTCGCCGCCGTAGACCTGGCTGTTGAGGGTCAGCCAATTGCCCAGCGGGGCACGGCTGTCGCGCTCGTCCCCGGCGTTTTCCGCTGCCGGCGCAAACAGCGAATGCTCGTCGAAGCTCTGGTCGAACTGGCCCAGGTAGTTGAAGGTGATCGCCGGTTTCGGCACTGCCGCCAACGCGGCGCGGCAGGCATCGGCACCGAGATGACGCAGCACACCGAAGCCCAGACCATTGCCCGGCACCTGGCGCAGTTGCTCCTTGATTGCCTTGATCGAACTGGCGATATCGTCGGCTGGGGCCAGACGCACGGGGTACAGGCTGGTGAACCAGCCAACTGTGCGTGACAGGTCGATTTCAGGGAACAGCTCTTCGCGGCCGTGCCCCTCCAACTGCACCAGCACCTCAGGGCGACCGGTCCAGCGGCAGACCACTTCGGCCATGGCCAGCAACAGCAGGTCGTTGATCTGCGTGCGGTAGGCTCGTGCAGCGTCATGCAGCAGGCGGGTGGTGGCCTCGCGTGGCAGACGGGTGTTGATAGCGCGGCCATGGCAGGCCAGGTTGGCGCCGTGTGGGCGGTCCAGTGGCAGGCTGGCATCAGCGTCACGCAAGCGTTGCCAGTAGGCCAGTTCAGCCTCGGTCAGCGCGCCGCGGGCATGCTCGCGCAGGCGCAGGGCCCAGCTCTGGAACGCGCTGGTCTTGGCCGGCAGACGCGCCAGCGTGCCCTGTTGCAGATCCCGGTACAGCTGCTGCAAGTCTTCCAGCAACACCCGCCAGGACACGCCATCGACCACCAGGTGGTGGATCACCAGCAATAGCCGCTGGCTGCCATCGGCAAGGTCCATCAGCACCGCGCGCAGCACCGGGCCGTTGCTCAGATCCAGACTGGCTTGTGCACGCTGGCCCAGATCGCGCACAGCGGCTTCGTCGGCCACGGCTTCGTGCCACAGGCAAGCCTCGATGCTGTCGACGTGGCTGGCCTGCCATTGCCCGGCAACCTGCTGATAGCGCAGGCGCAAAGCGTCATGGTGCTGTTGCAGGGTGCTCAGTGCCTGAGCCAGCAGTGCCACTTGCAGCGGGCCGCGTGGCGTCAACAGCACGGACTGGTTCCAGTGCTGCAACTGCGGGATGTCGCTGGCGAAAAACACCTGCTGGATCGGCGTCAGCGGCATCTCGCCGCGCACTGGGCCCTGGTCGATCTGCAGCACTTGGATACAGCTGGCAACGGCTGCCAGCTCAAGGATGGTCTGGCAGCGGAAGACGTCTTTGGAGGCGATATGAATGCCCGCCTGACGCGCCCTGCCGACCATCTGGATGGCGATGATCGAGTCACCGCCCAGTTCGAAGAAGTTGTCGCTGATGCCCACCCGCTCGACACCGAGCAGCGCTTGCCAGATTTCTACCAGTTGACCTTGGACGTCGTTGGCGGCAGCGCGATAGTCGGCCTGGCTGCTGACGTCGGGTTGTGGCAGTGCCTTGTGATCCAGCTTGCCGTTGGCGGTCAGCGGCAGCGTCGGCAACAGCAGCAGATGGCTCGGCACCTGATGCGCTGCCAACTGCTCGCCCAGCCACTGACGGATTCCGGGCAGATCGGCCTCGGCGGCGACCAGATAAGCCACCAGCTGTTTGCCGGTCGGGCCGTGCTGAGCAACCACGGCGCATTCACGCACCTGTGGGTGGCTCTGCAGGCAGGCCTGCACCTCGCCAGGTTCGACCCGGTAGCCGCGAATCTTGACCTGGTGATCGACCCGGCCAATGAACTCCAGAAGGCCATCGGCGCGGTAGCGCGCCTGGTCACCGGTGCGGTACAGCCGCGTGCCATCGGCGCTGAACGGGTTGGGCACGAAGCGCTCGGCGGTCATGCCGGGACGCAGGTGATAGCCACGGGCGACGCCGGCACCGCCCAGGTACAGCTCACCGGCACAGCTCACCGGCAGCGCGCCAGCATCACTGTCGAGCACATAGGCGCGCAGATTGGCCAGCGGCCGCCCCAGCGGCAGGCGTGTAGCGTGCGCCCAGTCGCCATCGAGGCTTTGGGTGATGGCGCCGACCGTGGTCTCGGTCGGGCCGTAATGGTTGACCACGCAGCAGGCCGGGGCCAGCTGCTGGATGCGTTGCAACAGCCTTGGCGGGCAGGCTTCGCCGCCCAGCACCAGGCACTGCCGGGGGATGACTGCGGCGTTATCTTCGCCAAGCAGCGCCGCCAGGTGCGACGGCACGATCTTCAGCACATCGATCTGTTCGTTGTGCAGATAAGCACCCAGGGCGCTGCCATCGACCGCCATGTCGTTGTCGATCAGGTGCAAGGCCTGGCCGTGGCACAGAGCGCCAAACAGCACGGTATGACCAAGGTCAGCGGCCATGGTCGAGACCAGCGCCATGCTCCGCGCCTGAGTGATCGGCAGGCGTTCGCCGATGGCTGCAACGTAGTTGGCCAGCGCGCCGTGGCTGACGGTGACGCCCTTGGCGCGACCGGTGGAGCCGGAAGTAAAGATGACATAGGCCAATTGCTGCGGGTCGCTGATCGGCGCCAGCGCCCAGCCTGCGCCGGACAACGCCTGGGTCGGGTCGGGCAGCAGTTGCTGGCGCACGCCGGTCAGCTCGGCAAAGCGCTCAGCCAGCGGCGCCTGCACCAGCAGGTGCTCGAGGGCGCTGTCGGCGATCATCTGGTTGAGACGTTGCTGCGGGTACTCGGGCGCCAGCGGCACATAGGCGCCGCCGGCCTTGAGCACTGCCAGCAGGCCGACGACCATCTCCAGCGAGCGCTCGGCAGCGATACCGACCAGTACATCGGCGCCCACGCCCTGCTCGCGCAAGCGCCCGGCCAAGGCTTCGGCCTGGCCGTCGAGCTGGGCATAGCTGAGGCGCCGTGCGCCTTGCACCACAGCAATGGCCTCAGGTGTGGTTTGCGCATGGGCACTGATCCGCGCTGGTACATCGAGGGCGCGCTGCTGCAACGGGCCGCCTTCGGCCCATTGCGCTAACTGCTGTTGTTCTGCAGGGCTGTACAGCGCTAGGTCGCCAATCGCCTGCTGCGGATCGCGCAGTGCATCAGCGAGCAGATTGCGCCAGTGCTCGGCTAGGCGGGCAATGGTGCTGGCGTCGAACAGATCAGTGGCGTACACCAAGGCTGCATACAAGCGGCCATCGGCTTCGCGGGTGCTCAGGGTCAGGTCGAAGCGCACCGCTTCATGCCCGCTGCCCTGCACCTCGACGGTCAGGCCCGGCAATTCCAGGCGGCCGGCGTCGGCTGCGTCGACCAGATGGTTATAGAGCACTTGAAACAGCGGGCTACTGGCCAGATTGCGCTCGGGTTGCAGGGCATCGACCAGTTGTTCGAACGGCGTGTCCTGATGCGCCTGGGCCTCGAGGACCCGGCTTTTGACCTGGGCCAGCAGCGCGGCAAAAGTCTGCTGGGGCGTGATATCAGCCTGTAACACCTGCGTGTTGACGAAAAAGCCGATCAACCCCTCGACTTCAGCGCGAGTACGGTTGGCCACGGGCGTGCCGACGCGGACTTGAGCGGCGCCACTGTAACGGTGCAGTACGGCCTGGAAGCTGGCCAGCAGCAGCATGAACAGCGTGCTGCCGGTCGCCGCCGACATAGCGCGCAGGCGCGCGCCAAGGGCTGCATCGAATTCGATTTCATGGCGCGCACCGCGGTTGCTGCGGCTGGCCGTGCGTGGCCGGTCCAGTGGCAAAGCCAGCTGCACGTGCTCGCTACCGAGTCGCTCGCGCCAGTAGGCCAGCTGCCGCTCGCCCTCACCGGCCTCCAGCCACAGCCGCTGCCAGTGGGCGTAGTCGGCGTAGTGCACGGCCAGAGGCGGCAGCGCAGCGCGCTGGCCCTGCAAGGCCTGGCGATAACCTTCGCTGACTTCGCCAACCAGGATCGGCAACGACCAGGCATCGCAGACAATATGGTGGCTGCAGAACAACAGCACATGCTGCTCGGCATCGAGCTTGATCAGCGTTGCCCGCAGCAGCAAGTCACGCTCCAGATCGAAGGGCTGCTCGGCCAGCGCCGTCATCTGTTCGGCCAATAGCGCTTCGGCGCCCTCACCCGCGGCACTGAGGTCGAGCCGGGTCAGGGCAAACTGACGCTGCGGGTGGATCACCTGCAACACCTGCTGCTCGTGCCAGCGGAAGCTGGTGCGCAGCACTTCGTGCCGCTCGATCAACTGCCCGATCGCCTGCTCCAGCGCGGTGCTGTTCAGCTGTCCACGCAAGCGCAGCTGCGCGGGTTGGTTATAGGCGCTGGACTGCGGGTCCAGTTGCCATACCAACCACAGCCGCTGTTGCGCATACGAGGCCGGCAACTCGCTGATGCCCGCCTCGCGCGGCGGAATCGGCAGAATATCCAGCGACAGCCCCTGGGCGATCATCTTCGCCTGCAGGGCGCTGCGTTCCGCTGGGCTGAAGCCGGCAAAGCGTTTGGCCAGGGCCAACATCCGATCGGGTAGCTGACTCATTGCTGCTCAGCCTCGGCGAACAGGGCTTCGAGGGCATCGAGCTTGTCTTCGTTGACTTCGTTATCGCGGTGCAGCTCGACCTGCTGGGCCAGCAACTCGACGGTTTCACCTTCGAAAAATGCGCGCAGCGGCAGGTTGATATTGAGCTCGCTGTGTACCCGCGAGCGAATCCGCGTGGCCAGCAACGAATGCCCGCCGAGGGCGAAGAAGTTGTCGTGGATACCGACTTGCGGCAGCTCCAGCGCCTCTTGCCAGATGCGCGCCAGCGTCTGCTCCAGCTCATTGCGCGGTGCGACGTAGGCCTGACCGCGTTGCTCGCGGGCACTCAGCGCGTTGCGGTCTAGCTTGCCGTTGGGGGTCAACGGCATGCGCTCGAGCGCGTTGATGAAGGCTGGCACCATATGCTCGGGCAATTGCTCGCGCAGCAGCTCCAGCAGCGCCGCTTCACTGGCATCGGCAGGCGCGTCGGCGTGCAATACCACATAGGCGGCCAACTGCTTGCCGGCTGCGGTATCGCGGGCAACCACCGCCGCTTCGCGGACACGGCTGTCAGCGCCGAGACGCGCTTCGATCTCGCCCAGCTCAATACGGAAGCCGCGAATCTTCAGCTGGAAATCGAGGCGTCCAAGGTAGTCGAGCACGCCGTCCGGGCGGCAGGCCACGCGGTCGCCGGTGCGGTACAGGCGCGCCCCGGGTACTGCCCCGTGCGGGTCCGGCAAGAAGCGGCTGGCGGTCAGGCTCGGCCTTGCCAGGTAGCCGCGGGCAAGGCCGGCGCCGGCGATATACAGCTCACCCGGGCGACCGAAGCCGACCAGTTCGCCCTCCTCGTCGAGCACCTGCAAGCGGGTGCCGGCAATCGCCGTGCCGATCGCCACGCGCTCGGCCAGCACGGGCTCGGCAACTGCCTGGGCAGTGCACCAGACGGCGCTCTCGGACGGCCCGTACTCGTTGACCAAGAGTGTCTGCGGCAAGCGTTGCTGGTGGCGCTCGCTGAGCTCGACCGGGCAGGCCTCGCCGGCCACGATCACACAGGTCAGGCCGGCGTCAGTTGGCAGTGCTTCGAGGATCTGCGCATAGAACGATGGCAGCGCGAGGAAGTGCGAAATTTGCTGGTCGGCAACCTGCTGGGCGATCTGCAACGGGTCTTTGTGTGCCTGCTCGGCCGGCAGGCACAAGCTGCCGCCTTGAGCGAGGGTCCAGAAAATGCCGGCCACCGAGCTGTCGAACGAGAACGACGACAGCATCAGGAAGCGTTGGATCGGTTCACGGTAGAACTGCAACCGCGCCTGGGTCGAGGCACAGGCGTTGGCATGGCTGATCATCACGCCTTTGGGCAGGCCGGTGGAGCCGGAGGTGTAGATCACATAGGCCAGGTCGTCGCTGTGATTGCTGGCCGGCAGCGGGCTGGCGTCGCCCTCCTCTAACGTCTGCGCGGTCACTTCCAGCTGCACGGTTGCAGCGGGCAGCGTCAGTGCTTCAGGCAGCGTCTGCAAGCGCACCAGGCAGCGGACGCCAGCGTCTTCAAGCATGAAGCTCAGCCGTTCGTGCGGATAGGACGGATCCAGCGGCAGATAGGCGCCGCCAGATTTGAGAATGGCCAGCAGGGTCACCACGATTTCCACTGAGCGGCCGCCGTAGACGCCCACCAGGGCATCACGGCCGACACCTTCGGCTTGCAGGCGCCGCGCCAGGCGGTTGGCCTGGCGGTCGAGTTCGGCGTAGCTCAGCTGGCGGCCTTCGACCTGCAAGGCGATGTGCTGCGGATGCAGCGCGGCGCGGCGTTCGAACAGTTGGTGCAGCAGTTGCGCCTGCGCCGTCTGCAGGCTGGCACTATGGTCCAGCGCCGCCAGCACCTGCTGCGACTGGCCGGCATCGAGCGTGGCGATGTCGCTGACGGGGTGCTCAGGCGCGGCCGCAGCCCCGGCGATGAACACAGCAAACTGGGCCAGCCAGGCATCCAGCAAGCCCGGTGCGAGCAGGCCGATCGGGGCCAGTAGTTGCAGAATCAGTTGCTGACCGCAGCGGCGCGCCTGCAGGTGGAGTTTTTCGGCTTGAGCGGGATCTTGCGCCAGCACCAGATCGTGCTCAGTCTCCAGCTCGATGTCAGCGCCAAGCAGCAACGGGCCGGGATGGTCCAGATTGCTCTCGAACAGCTCCACTTCATTGAAGCATTCAAGCCAGGAGCGGCTCTGCGCCACCTGCTGGGCAAAGCCCTGCAGGTGCCCGCGCACAGACTGCTGCGCCGGCACCTCTGCGGCAACCGGCAGACGCCGAGCGAAGTGGCCCAAGGTGGCGAGCAATTGCTCGTTGCGACCGTCCACCAGCAGGCTCAGCAAAACTCGTTGCTCGCCCACCAGGCCGCCCAGAAAACCTGCCCATAGCCCGCCAAGCGCTACCTGCGCCGGCAGCCCAAGCTGCGCCGCCAAGCTAGCCACGGTCGCCAATGGCAACTCCAGACGGCTCGACTCCCGCTCGCCGCCCAGGCCAACCCGACGCTCGAATGGCAGCTGCGGGGCATGAGTAAATTGCGCCAGCAGACCGCGCCAATGGGCCAGGCCCTCTTGGCCCAGTTGCTGCTCGGCAAGCTCCTCCTGCCAAGCGGCGTAGTCGGCATATTGCAAGGCATCGAATTCAGGCAATGTCTGGCCCTGGCCAAGCGCCGCCAGTTCATCAGCCAACAGGCGCAGGCTGGTCCGGTCAAGGCTGGCCAGCGGCGCGGCGAGCAGCACTTGCTCAGCCCAACGCACTGCCACCAGCGGCGTCTCTGCCAACGCTGCGCGAGCCAGCTCGCGGGCGTGCTCGAGGTCATCCGCGTGCATCAGGCGTACCTCGGCCTGCGCGCTGATCGCCTGGGCGGGCAACTGCAGGCCAGGCACCTGGGTGTAGCGAGTGCGCAGGATTTCGTGGCGCTCGGCCAGTTGCAGCAGCGCGGCGTGCCACTGCGCGTCGTCACCGACAACGCTGGCAGGCAGCTGCAGGGTGGCCAGCAGCGGGCGCCCGGCATTGCGTTCGGCGCGCAGCAGTGCGGCTTGCTGGGCGGAGGTCTGGAAGATTTCTGCTGGAGTGCTGTACGTCATGCTGATGTCCTTAACCAATGGCCACGTCGGTGCTTTTCAGCGGGATTGCCATTGCGGTGAGAATTTTGCGCGGGCCGCTGTAACCGTTGCGGGCATGGATGGTGAAGATGTTGTCCAGCACCACCACGTCGCCCTGCTGCCACGGGAACTCGACCATCACCTCGCGGTACAGCTGCTGCAGGTGGCGGATGTAGTCTTCGGGGATCGGCGAGCCGTCACCGAAGTAGGTGTTTTGCGGCAGGTCCTGCGGTTCGAATTCGGCCAGCAGGCTGTCGCGAATGCTCTCGGGCAGGGTCAGCGCGTTGAAGAAGGTGGCGTGGTTGAACCACACCGTTTCGCCCGTACGCGGGTGGCGCACCACCGCGGGGCCTTGTTGGCGGGTGCGCAAGCGATTGCCGGGCTTCCACTCAGGTGCGATACCAATCCTGGCGCAGTAAGCCTCGACTTCGGCGCGGTCTTCGGTCTGGAACACCGTTTGCCAGGGCAGGCCCATGCCGTCGCCGTAATTGCGCACGTAGAGCACGCGCTTGCGGATGAATTCATCGCGCACCTGCGGGTCGATGCGTTCGAGCAGCAGCCGGGTATCACCGAACGGCGTCTCGCCGCCGGTGGCCGAGGGCTGGTCGCAATAGAAGTACAGGTGCAGCGGAAACACCGGCGAATAGGAGTGCTCGTTGTGCGGGAAAATCTTCTCTGCCGACGGGTAGTCGGTGGAACTGTAGACGTTGAGCTTCTTGGTGATCTGGGTGCGCGGCGAGGCGCGGAACAGGTACTCCAGCGCGCCGCCGGAAATCGCATCGACGCACTGGTTGAAGGCGTGGATATCCGGCACGTTGAAGCCACGAAACAGCAGGGTCGCATGCTGGTCGAGCTTGCTTTCGATCAGGGCGCGGTTCTGCCCGGCCCACTCGATCAGGTTGACCCCGGGCATGCTTGGCGTGCACACCAGCGGCAGCGGGCGGTCGGCGAACATCGGGCTGAAGGTGACCAGGCTGGACTGGTCCAGGCTGAGGCTCTTGCGCCGCCCCTTGCCCAGCGCCGGTATCACTTGCGACTCGAAATTCGACATTGCACCTCTCCCATTCGTGTATCAGGTGGCGCCCCCTGGCGCGCACCTGCCTGACTGTCCTTGCCGCCGTTACTCGACCGCCACCCGGCCTGGGCGACGGCGCTGGATCGGCTGTTGCTGCAATTGCGCCTGGCGCTCGGCCAGGGCCTGTTGCTCGGCCGCCTGTTGCACCTGTGCTGCACCTTCAAGCAACTGCGCCAAGGCCGCCTGTGGGTCGCCAAGCATGTGCTCGAACACCCCTTGCAACTGGCCAAACAGGCAGGCCATGTCGGCACTGGCGTAGAGCCCGGCATCGCACTTGAGCCCCAGGTATATGCCGGCGGGCGCGTTGACGAACTCGGCGATCAGGTCCAGCTCGGCGGCGGCTTTACCGGCCGGCAATGGCTGGATCTCGAGGCCGTCGATCGACAGCGGCACATCGCTGCTGTCCTGATAGATGAACTTGATCGCAAACAGCGGTGAACGCCCTGCCCTGCGCGGAACTCGCAGAGCTTCCACCAAGCGCTCGAACGGCAGGTCCTGGTGGTCGGCAGCGCCGATCACGGTGCTGCGCGCCGCCTCCAGCAACTGGCTGACGCTGGCCTGTGGCTCGACCGTCAATTGCAGTACCAACTGGTTAACGAAGAACCCCACCAGATCTTCAACCCCGGCGTGGTTGCGGTTGGCCACATCGGTACCCAGGCGCACCCGGCTGCTGGCGCTGCGCTGGGCCACTACCACGCTGAAGCCGGCCAGCAGGAGCATGTACAAGGTCACCCCCCACGCCGTGGCGAATTCGCGCAGGGCCTCGCTCAGGGCCGGGCTGAAGTGGAACTCGTGCACCTCGCAATAGGCGGCATTGGCCGAGGCTGCCTGGCGTGTAGGCGATGCCGGCAGGCTGGTCAAGCGGTGGTCATCGCCCAACTGGGCGCGCCAGTAGGCCAGCTGCCGCTCGAGTTCACCGGCCGCCAGCCACTCGCGCTGCCAGACGGCGAAGTCGACGTATTGCAGGCGTGGCTCCGGCAACGCCGATGGACTGCCGCTGCGGGCCGCTTGGTACAGGCTGACGAACTCCGCCGGCAGCAGACCAAACGACCAGTGATCGGCGACGATATGGTGCAGGGTGATCAGCAGCACATGGCGCTGCTCGCTCAGACGCAGCAGGCGCACGCGCATCGGCGAGCCGTCGACCAGGTCGAACGGCTGGCGGGCTTCGCTCTGCAGGTGCTGCTCGAGCGCAGCCTGCCCTTCGGCTGAGCCACGCAGATCAGTGAAGGCAAATTCCGGCGCCAGCTGCTGATGCACTTGCTGCCAATGCTCGCCATCGGCTTCGAAATAGGTGGTACGCAGCACTGCATGGCGCTGTACGAGCATGTCGAAGGCCTGGCGCACCGCGCGCGGGTCCAGCGTGCCGGTCAGCTCGAGCGCGCGGGCAATGTTGTACATCGAGCTGTGCGGCTCGAGTTGCCAGAGGAACCACAGCCGCTGCTGGGCAAACGACTGCAGCTGCGGCTGGCGCTCATCGACCCGGCGCAGCACCGGCATGCTCGCGGCGCGCTCGCTGTGTTCGATGCTGGCGACAAAGTCTTGCAGGGTAGCCGCCTCGAACAGGCTGCGCAGGGCCAGCTGTACGCCCAGCTCCTGACGCACCCGGCTGATCACCTGCGTGGCCAGCAGCGAGTGGCCGCCTAGGGCAAAGAAGTTATCGCCGAGGCCGACCTGCGCCACGTCCAACACCGACTGCCAGATGGCGGCAACACGGCGCTGTAGATCGGTTTGCGGCAGCGCCTGGCTGTGGCTGACGGCCTGCGGCGCGGGCAGCGCCTTGCGGTCGAGCTTGCCGTTGGGGTTGAGCGGCAGGCGCGCCAGCAGGATCAGCTGGTTGGGCTGCATGTAGTCCGGCAAATCGGCTTTCAACGCGTCTTGGATAACGCCGCGCAGGTCATCCTGCGCTGGCACGGCCAGCGCCTCCAGGTCATCGACTGGCACCACATAGGCCACCAGTTGCAGGCCATGGCGGGCTGGCAGCGCTACGACCACTGCCTCGCGCACGGCGGGATGAGCCGCGAGGCGCGCTTCGATTTCGCCAAGCTCGATGCGAAAACCACGGATCTTCACCTGGTGGTCGATGCGGCCGACGTATTCGATAGCACCTGCCGGGTTATAGCGCACCAGGTCGCCGCTGCGGTACAGCCGCGCGCCGGGCTCGCTGGCAAACGGGTCGGGCAAGAAGCGCTCGGCGGTGAGCGCCGGGCGGTCGAAATAACACTGTGCAAGGCTCGCCGCAGCGCCAATCCACAGCTCTCCGGTTGCGCCGGCCGGCAGCAGCTCGGCGCCAGCATCAAGAATGCGCAAACTGCGCCCGGCAATCGCCTGGCCGATGGGCACGCCATATACGGCACTGGCGTCGGCCAACTGGCAGTCATGCACGCTGGACACCACCGTCGCCTCGGTCGGGCCGTAGGTATTGACCAGGCGCACCGCGCCCAGCCCGGCCGCATGCCACAAGCGCAAGCCCTCGACCGACATCGCCTCGCCGCCGACGTGCACCTGGCGCAACCGCCCCAGGCTGCGGCCTTCGCTGGCACACAGCTTGGCCAACAGATGCCAGTAGGCAGCAGGCAAGTCGGCCAGGGTCACGCCCTGCTCGACCAGCACCTCGGCCAACTGCTCGACCGACCACGGCTGGTCATCGCGCATGATCAGCGCCGCGCCGACGCTCAAGGGTGGGTAGCACTGCTCGACAAAGCCGTCGAAGCTGAACGTGGCGAACTGCAGGACGCGGTCGCTGGCGGCAAGTCGGGAATAGTCAGCGGCGCTTTCGCAGAACTCGCGCAGGGCCGCATGGGCAATCGCCACGCCCTTGGGTTTGCCGGTGGAGCCTGAGGTGTAGATGACGTAAGCGAGGTCTTCAGGACAAGCGCGGTTTGCCGGCTCCAGCGTGGATGCGTTGGCCAGCTGATCGCCCAGCGCGTCGAGTTGCAGCCGCGTCAAGCCAGCCGGCAGTGCCAGATGAGCAAGCAGCCCACCCTCACTGAGCAACAGGTCGAGACGGCTGTCCTCGACCATGAACAGCAAGCGCTCGTCCGGGTAGCTGGGGTCGAGCGGCACATAGGCGGCACCACTTTTGAGCACTGCCAGCAGGCTGACGATCAACTGCGGGGTACGCCGCAGTGCCACGCCGACGCGTTGGCCGGGGCCGACGCCGGATTCGATCAGGCAATGGGCAAGGCGGTTGGCCTGTTGGTTGAGGCTGGCATAGTCAAGGCTTGCCGCCGAGGTCCACACCGCCAATGCTCCAGGCGTGCTGGCGGCCTGAGCAGCGATACGCTGATGCACCAGCGCTTGATCACGCAGCGCCATGCAGCTGTCGCCCTGGCGTTGCAGCAGGTTGTGCTGGCCGGTGTTATCAAGCAGGGTCAGGTTGCCGAGCACGCCTTGCGGGGCGGCGACAAACTGCTCAAGCAGGTGGCGCAATTGGCTGCACAGCCCGGCTACTTGCTCGCTGCTGAACCGCGCCAGATCGAAGCTGAAATCCAGGCGCAGGGTCGCGCCCAGTTCGATGCCGAGGGTCAGCGGATAGCTGGTCTGCTCGTGGTTGCTCAGGTTGCGCATGCGCAACCCGCTGCTGTCAGCCTGGCTCAAGGCCTCGGCCACCGGGAAGTTTTCGAATACCAGCAGGCTGTCGAACAGCGCGTTGCCCTGCTGCCCAGCCCAGGCCTGGATCTCGTACAGCGGCACATGCTCAAACTCGCGCAGCGCCAGGTTGTGCGACTGCAAGGCCTGCAGCCACTGCGCCACACTGTGCTGCGGGTGCGGCTGGCAGACGATCGGCAAGGTATTGATGAACAGCCCAAGCTGCGCGTCGATGCCCGGCAACTCGGCCGGGCGGCCAGCCACGGTGGCGCCGAAGGCTACGCACGCTTGCCCACTGTAACGCTGCAACAACACCGCCCAGGCGCCTTGCAGCAAGGTGTTGAGGGTGACTTTATGGGCGCGGGCGAACGCCTTCAGCGCCTCGGTCTGCACGGGCTCGAGCTCGGCCAGCAGCTGCCCGTAGCCGCTGCCGTGCGCCGGTCGGCGCAGGCTTTCGGCGAGCAGGGTCGGCTGCTCCAGCGCTGCCAGGTTGACTTGCCAGTAGGCCTTGGCAGCTTCAGCAGAGCGCCCCTGCAACCAGGCCAGATAGTCGCGGTAACGCCCTGGTGCAGCGCTCGGCTGTACGCCTGCATAACGGCCGAGCACCTCGGCCAGCAGGCTGGCGTTGCTCCAGCCGTCGAGCAGAATGTGGTGGCTGGTGTAGATCAGGTGCCAGTCGCCGCTACCGGTCGGCACCAGGCTCAGGCGCAGCAATGGCGCGCGAGCCAGATCGAAGCCCAGCGCGCGCTCGGCGGCGGCCAACTGGTCAAGGTCATGTTCACCCGCTTCGAGCAACGTCAGCGGCAGTTGCAGCTGGCGATGGACCAACTGATGCGCGTGCTCAAGGCCCTGCCAATGGATGCTGCTGCGCAGGATCGGGTGATGATCCAGCGCAGCTTGCCAGGCCTGACGGAAGCGCTCGACGTCGAGGCCGGCGATGTCCAGGCGCATCTGGTTGACGTAAGCGCCGTCTGCCGGCTGGTACAGGCTGTGAAAGAGCATGCCTTGCTGCATCGGCGCCAGCGGGTACAGGTCTTCGACCTGATCGGCGCTGGCCGGCAACTGATCGAGCTGCGCCTGGCTGATGCTGGCGAGCGGGAAGTCCGAGGGCGTCACCTGCCCGGCCGGCACTTGCAGGCAGTGGGCAATCAGCGCGTGCAGCTCCTGCAGATAACCGTCGGCCAGTTGCTGGATGCTGGCATCGTCATACATGGCGCTGCTGTAGCCCCACTGCAAGGCCAGCTCCCCGGCATACACCTGGCCCTCAACGGTCAGCCAGTTGGCCAGCGGCGCTTGAGGGTCCTGCGCCTGGCCGCTGCGTTCGCTGGCCGGGGCGAACAGCGCCGCCTGGTCGAATTGGCCATCGAATTGGCCCAGGTAGTTGAAGGTCACCCGCGGCGCTGGCAGCGCGGCCAGTTGTGCGCCGACGGCAGGCTCGGCGAGGTAACGCAGCAGGCCATAACCGAGACCCTTGCCGGGCACCCCGCGTAGCTGCTCCTTGACCGCCTTGATCGAACCCGGCCAGTCGGCCGGGACTTGCAGGCGCACCGGGAACAGGCTGGTGAACCAGCCGACGCTGCGGGTCAGGTCGAGGTCATCGCCAAGGTCTTCGCGGCCATGGCCTTCGAGCTGGATCAGGCAGCCTGGTTGCGCCGTCCAGCGTTGCAGCAGGCGCGCCAGAGCGGTCAGCAGCAGGTCGTTGACCTGGGTGCGGTAAGCCGCCGGGGCGACTTGCAAGAGTTGCCGGGTGGCCTCTCGCGACAGGCGCGCTTCGACCTTGCGCTGCAGTTGATTGGTCAGGGCGCCGTGGGGGCGGTCGCACGGTAGTTCGGCGATGTCTTGATGCTGGGCAAGCCAGTACGGCAGCTGATCGAGCACAGCCGGTACGTGCTGCTGCAGGCGCGCGGCCCAGGCTTGATAGCTGCTGGTCTTAGCCGGCAGCCTGGCTGGTTGGCCGGCGGCCAATTGCTGATAAGCCAGTTGCAGGTCTTCGAGGAGCACCCGCCAGGACACTCCATCGACCACCAGGTGGTGAATGACCAGCAGCAAGCGTTGCTCGCCATCAGGCAGCTCTACCAACAGCGCACGCAGCAGTGGCCCTGCCTGCAGATCGAGGCTGCACTGCACCCCATCGCAGAGTGCTGCCAGTTGGGCGGTGTCGGTTACCTGCGCGGATTCCAGCACTCGAGCGCTGCTGACCGGCGCATACGCCTGCTGCCAGCCTTGCGTCTGCGCGGTGTAACGCAGGCGCAGCGCATCGTGCTGGGCCAGCAACAGTTGCAAGGCTTGCTCGAGCACTTCGGCTTGCACCGGTTCACGCGGGCTCAACAGCAGCGACTGGTTCCAGTGACTGCGCTGCGGCATGTCCAGCGCGAAGAACGCGTGCTGGATCGGCGTCAGCTGTACGTCGCCGGTTGCCGGCCCCTGCTCTTGCTGGCCCTGGCTGTCGCGCACCGCGACCTGGGCCAGGCTACGCACTGTCTGATGCTGGAACAGGTCACGCGGCTTGAGCCGCACGCCGGCCTGACGCGCGCGACTGACCACCTGAATGGAGACGATGGAGTCGCCGCCAAGCTCGAAGAAATTGTCTTCCAGACCCACCTGGGCTACGCCGAGCACATCCTGCCAGATCCCGGCCAGCAGCCGTTGCAGTTCGTCCTGCGGGGCGATATAGATTTGCTGCGGCGCCGCCTCCGGCAGCGGCAAGGCTTTGCGGTCAAGCTTGCCGTTGGCAGTCACGGGCAGCTGGTCCAATGCCAGCCAGTAGGTCGGCACCATGTACTCGGGCAGGCATTCGAGCAGCGCGTTCTTGAGCTGGGCCTGCCAGCCCTCCTGTGGCTCCTGAGCAAGTACCAGATACGCCACCAGGTGTTTGCCTTCCTGCACCAGCACGACCGCCTCATCGACCTGCGGCTGCTGCATCAGGCGCGTCTCGATCTCGCCCAGCTCGATGCGCAGGCCACGCAGTTTGACCTGATGGTCGAAGCGGCCCAGATATTCGATCACCCCGTCGCGGCGCTGGCGGACCCGGTCACCGGTGCGATACAGCCGCTCACCGGCAACGAACGGACAGGCGACGAAGCGCTCGGCGGTCAGCCCGGGGCGGCGATGATAGCTGCGCGCCAGGCCGATCCCGCCCAGGTACAGCTCGCCGGCAACACCTGCCGGCACCGGTTGCAGCTGGGCATCCAGCACCAGGGTGCGCAGGTTGGCAATCGGCTGACCAATCGGCACGGCCAACGCGCCTTCGTCGATGCAGGTCCAGTGCGTGACATCGATGGCTGCTTCGGTCGGCCCGTAGAGGTTGTACAGCGCAGCCTGCGGCAAGCGGGCAAAAACCTGCTGCTGCGCTTCCAGCGGCAGTGCCTCGCCGCTGCAGACAATGCGCTGCAGGCTCTGGCAGGCCTCAACGCCGTGTTCATGGATAAATGCCTGCAGCATCGAAGGCACGAAATGCAGGGTGGTCACGCCGTTGTCGACGATGGTTTCGATCAGCCGCTCTGGGTCGCGATGTGCACCGGGTGCAGCGACCACCAGGCAAGCGCCGGTCAGCAGCGGCCAGAAGAGCTCCCACACCGACACGTCGAAACTGAACGGGGTTTTCTGCAGGACCACATCGCTGCTGGTCAGTGCATAGGCCTGCTGCATCCAGCACAGCCGGTTGACCAGCGCCGCATGGCTGTTGCCCGCGCCTTTGGGTTTGCCGGTGGAGCCTGAGGTGTAGATCACGTAGGCCAGGTGCTGGGGCAAGGTCTGCGACAGTGGTACTTGCTCGGAGTAGTCGTCGAGCCAGCCTTGCGACTGATCCAGATCGATCATCTGCAGGCCGGCCTGCCCTTCCAGCAGCGGCCGCAGCGCACGCTGAGTCAGCAACAGGCGCACGGCACTGTCGTCGATCATGTAGTGCAGGCGTTCCTGAGGGTATTCCGGGTCAAGCGGCACGTAGGCACCGCCGGCCTTGTGGATGGCCAGCAGGGCCACGACCATTTCCAGCGAGCGCTCCAGGCATACGCCGACCAGCACATCCGGGCCAACTCCGCGCTCACGCAGCAGGTTGGCCAGCTGGTTGGCGCGGCGTTCGAGGGCCGCGTAGCTCAGGGTCTGTTCGGCGAAACGCACGGCCGGCGCATCGGGCGTGCGCTGCACCTGCTCGCCAATCAGGCTGTGCAGGCACTGATCCAGCGGATAGGCCTGGGCGGTCTGGTTCCAGCCGCTGATCAGGGTGTCGTGTTCTTCATCCGCCAGCAGCGCCAGCTCGCCAACGCGCTGATTTGGGTCAGCCACCAGCGCTGCCAGCAGGCCGGTGAAGTGTTTGGCCATGCGCGCAATAGTGGCGGCGTCGAACAGTTCATCCGCATACGTAAGGGCGCCGCGCAGTTGCCCGCCCTGCTCATAGGTATCCAGAGTCAGGTCGAACTGAGTGGTGCGGCTCTGCCACTGCACCGCACTCAGGCTCAGGCCCGAGGCCGTTTGCAGGCTGGCCATGTCGGCTACGTGCGGCTGGTGGTTGTACATCACCTGAAACAGCGGCGTGTGGCTCAGGCTGCGCTCCAGCTGCAGCGCTTCGACCAACTGTTCGAAAGGCAGATCCTGATGCGCCTGGGCCCCGAGCACGCGTTCCTTGACCGCTTGCAGCAAGCTGGCGAATGGCTGCAGGGCGTCGACTTGAGTGCGCAGCACCAGGGTATTGACGAAGAAGCCGATCAGGCCTTCGATCTCGCTGCGGTTGCGGTTGGCGATCGGTACGCCGACACGCAGGTCGGTTTGCCCGGTGTAGCGCAGCAGTAGCACGTTGAAGGCGCCGAGCAGCAGCATGAACAAGGTCACGTTGTGCTGGCGGGCCAGTTCGCGCAGGCCGTCGGCCAACGCTGTGTCGATGGCGAATTCCAGGCGCCGGCCGCGCTGGCTTGGCAGCGCCGGGCGTGGATGATCGGTGGGCAGTTCAAGCGGATCGTGCTCGTTGCCGAGCGCATTCTGCCAGTAGCTTAGCTGACGCGCCTGCTCACCCGCCTCGAGCCAGCGTCGTTGCCACAGGGCATAGTCGGCGTACTGTACCGGCAACAGCGCCAGCGCAGGATTCTTGCCCAGCGCGAAAGCGTCGTAGCAACGAGTGAATTCTTCGATCAACACGTTCATCGACCAGCCATCGGAGACGATGTGGTGCAGGGTCAGCAGCAACACGTGCTCGTCGCTGGCCAGACGCAGCAGGCTGACCCGCAGCAGTGGGCCTTGCTCAAGGTCGAAGGGCTGCACCGCCTGGGCTTCGGCTGCCTCTCGTACCGCCTGCTCGCGCGCATCAATAGCCAGCGCCGAAAAGTCCTGATGAACGATGTGCAGCGGCTGCTCGGCGGGCACCTGCTGCACGCTGTCGTCATCACGGCGCCGGAATACAGTGCGCAGGGTCTGATGCCGCTCGATCAGGTTGGCGAAGGCGCGCTCCAGCGCGTTGATGTCCAGCGCACCTTTGAGCCGCACTGCACCGGGCAGGTTGTAGGCGCCGCTGTGCGGGTCCAGTTGCCACAACACCCACATGCGCCGCTGGGCATAGGACAACGCCTGGCGATCCTCGGCGGGCACGTCGGCCGGGATCGGAAACTGGGCAAAATCCACCCCTTCGCGGGCCAATGCAGCGAGAAACAGCTGACGTTTCTCCACCGGCAGGCCAATAAAGCGACGAGCGAGTTTCAGGGCGTCTTCAGCATTCATTGTGTGGGCATCCGAATCTATAGGCGTGGGGCGGTGGCGAACCATCCCTATAGAACGAATGCAACGAGGAAAAATTAGCGCCCGTGCGGGCTCAGAACAGCATCAGCTGGCGACCAGTCAGGGCGTTGAAATCGTCACCGACAAACGGCAGGATCGCGTCCGCCACCGGTTGCAGTTGGCGGCTCAGGTAGTGCTCGTAGTCGATCGGCGACTGCAGGTTTTCCAGCGGTTCGGGGCCTGCTGTAGTGATCACATAGCTGATCCAGCCGCCGCGCTGGTACTGCTTGGGACGGCCCAGCCGCGCATTGAAGTCATCGGCCAGACGCGCCGCACGCACGTGCGGCGGCACGTTGCGCTGGTAATCGGCCAGCGGCCGGCGCAGACGCTTGCGGTAGATCAGCAGCTCGTCCTGCGCGCCAGCGAGGGTGCGCTGTACGTAATCGCGTAGATAGTCACGATAAGGTTGGTTGCGAAAGATCCGCTCATACAGCCCTTGCTGAAACTGCCGGGCCAGTGGCGACCAGTCGGTGCGCACCGACTCCAGGCCCTTGTAGATCATCTGCAGCTCGCCATCGGCGCCCTGCACCAGACCTGCGTAGCGCTTCTTGCTACCCTCCTCGGCGCCGCGGATGGTCGGCATCAGAAAACGCTGGTAATGGGTTTCGTATTGCAGCTCGAGTGCACAGTCGAGGTTCAGGCTCTGACGCAGGTGCTCGCGCCACCACTGGTTGACCTTGGCCACCAGCGCCTTGCCGATGCTCGCCGCCGCCTGCTCGTCGTGGGCGTGCTTGAGCCAGACGAAGGTCGAGTCGGTGTCACCGTAAATGACGTCGTAACCCTCGGCCTCGATCAGGGCGCGGGTCTGGCGCATGATTTCGTGGCCACGCAGGGTGATCGACGAGGCCAGGCGCGTGTCGAAGAAGCGGCAACCGTTGGAGCCGAGCACGCCGTAAAAGGCGTTCATGATGATCTTCAAGGCTTGCGAGAGTGCCGCGTTACCGTCGCGCTTGGCCGCTTCCCGGCCTTGCCAGACGCGCTCGACGATGGCTGGCAGGCAATGCCGGGTGCGGGAAAAACGTGCGCCGCGAAAACCCTCGACCGAGTGCTGGTCATCGGGCTGGCTGAGCCCTTCGACCAACCCGACCGGGTCGATCAGAAAGGTGCGGATAATCGACGGGTACAGGCTCTTGTAGTCAAGCACCAGCACCGAGTCATACAGGCCGGGGCGCGAGTCCATGACAAAGCCCCCAGGGCTGGCAGTGTCCGGCTGGCTGCCCATGTTTGGCGCGACAAACCCCATCCGGTGCATGTGCGGAATGTACAAATGGCAGAACGCCGCGACCGAGCCACCGCTGCGGTCCACCGGCAGACCGGTGACGCTGGCGCGTTCCAGGAGGAATTCGAGCAGGCGGGTATGGGCGAAAATCCGCGTGACCAGCTCGCAGTCCTTGAGGTTGTACCGGGCCAGGGCCGGCTTGTCCTCGGCGAACATGCGGTTGATTTCGTCCATGCGCTGGTACGGCGTATCGATCGCCTTGCCTTCGCCGAGCAGGGTCTGGGCGACGTTCTCCAGGCTGAATGAAGGGAAGCTCCAGGTCGCCGAACGCAGCGCCTCGATGCCGTCGATCAACAAGCGGCCCGGCGCCTCGACGAACACATGGTTGCGCTCGGGGTGTGCGCGCAGGGTCAGTGGTGCGCCGTTACGGCCAAGCAGCAGCGGCACCTGCAAGCGCGCGGCGTGCTCGTGCAGCAAGCGCAGATCGAACTGCAGCACGTTCCAGCCGATGATCGCATCTGGGTCGTGGCTGGCCATCCATTGATTGAGGCAGTGCAGCAGTTGCGCGCGGTCGGCGCAGTAGTGCAGATCGAAGTCGACGATGCTGTGGTCGCCATTGGCCGGCCCGAGCATGTACACCTGACGCTGGCCGCAGCCCTCGATGGCAATGCTGTACAACTCGCCACGCTCGGTGGTTTCGATGTCCAGCGAGGCCAGGCGCAACGGCGGGCGGTAATCGGGGTGCGGCTTGAGCTGACCGTTGCAGAGCACGCCGTGGGCATCCGGCTGGCCGCTGAAGAGCACCGGCGCGGTAATGAAGCGCTCCATCAGGTAGCGTTCCGGTGGACGGATATCCGCCTCGTATACATCGATACCAGCGCTGCGCAGACGGTGCTCAAGCTGGATCAGCTGGCGATGTTGGCGGCAGTACAGGCCCAGCACCGGGCGTTGCTCGAAGTCGCGCAAGCGCAGTGGTTTGAGCTCAGCACCCTGCTCGCCCTTGAGCACTGCGCGGGCGTGGGCGGCGAACCGCTCGGGGATGAACGCCACCGATTCCTGCGGCGCCAGACGCAGCTGGCGCGGGCCCTGATCGGTCGCCAGCCAGAACTCCACGCAGGTGCCTTCGGGCGTATCGTGCCAATGTCGGGTGAGGACAAAGCCCTGCTGCAACTCCACTGCGATGACCTCTGTGATACGGCGTACTGAGCAGGGATTCTACCCTGTTGCGTCAGCCGTAGAGGTAGTTGATCTCCTTGGACACCAGCGGCGGCACCTGGGCCAGCAGAAAATCGCGCAGCCGCAGCATCTGCCGAGCCTTGGGGCTGGCCTTGAGCCAGGTCATGTAATAGCCGTCGCCGGTTGCCACGGCGTGCTTGAACGGCATTACCAGGCGCCCGGCAGCGACGTCGGCGCTGGCCAGCACCAGGTCCACTACCGAGATGCCCAGGCCTTGCTGGGCGGCGGAAATACCTTGATCAAGGGTGTCGAACACCTGCCCCTGGTCGATGCTGATGTGCAATGCGTCCATCCGCGCCAGCCAGCGCCGCCAGTCACGCCGGTCGGTCGAGGGGTGCAGGAAGTCGCACTGACTGAGTATGGCCAGATCCGGGTTGGGGTCTTGCAGGTAATCGGGGTGGCAGACCGGAATCAGCCACTCGTCGAACAGCTTGAAGCCCTCGACGTCGGCAGGGAAACGACCGTTGGCCAGAAGAATCGCGCAGTCGTACGGTTCTGAATAAAAATCGACGCTATCGATGTCCATCCACACGCTCGACAGCTGCACGCTGCAGCTGTTTTCCACCTTCTTGAAGCCATCCAGCGCGCGCAATAGCCAACGTACGGTGAGCGTCGACGGTGCTTTCAGGCGCAAGCCATAGCGATCCTGACGCAGCAAGGCGCAGGCGTTTTCGATGATCTTGAAGCCGACCTTGAGCTCCTGCGCCAGCAAGCGGCCATGTTCGGTCAGGCGCAGCTTGGGCCCGCGTCGTTCGAACAGGCTGCAGCCAAACATCGACTCAAGGGTCTTGATGTGATGACTGACGGCGCCCTGGGTCAGGGCCAGCTCTTCGGCTGCACGAGTGAATGAGCCGTAGCGCGAAGCCACTTCAAAAGCGCGCAGGGCATGCAGTGCTTGAATCCGTTCTGACATCTATGGCCGTCCGCAGCATGAGTGAGACTAATAGTAGGTCATAAATCCAGGCGTTTTACAACGCTGGGCGCATCTCAGAAAATGCCTGTAAACCATAAATACATAGAGCTAATCAGCCTTAGCTAGGCAGAAATGATCATTAGAACGTCTGGGGAAACCATGTTTACGGGATATGGAAACTGCTATCGCCTGGATGCGCTAGAGCTGGCCGCCGAACATGTCCAGAATACGAGTCACTGGACCTTCAAAACCATAGAACACTTTCGCGCAATTCTCGCCAATCCTGAATTTCCTTGTTTGTTTGGCCGCAAGGCGGTCGGTGCCAAGACGTGTCACATTGTCTTCGCCCGTGCTGAGCACATGGCTGATGACATGGCCAAGGGCTTGACCGACTACGTGCGCACCATCGAACCGATACCTCGCAAGCAACGCATCGGCACCCCGCTGCTGGTGTTCATCGAAACCGCCCCTGGCGGCAGCCTCGACGAGCAGCAGGCGCTGGCCTGGAAAGTGCTGCAAGGCGTGCATGCCCGCGACCCGCAGCCCTGGCCTCAGGACGTGCCGGGCGACCCGCACGATAATCAATGGTCGTTCTGCTTCGCCGGCATGCCGCTGTTCATCAACATGAACTTCCCGGCGCACCGGCTGATGAAGAGCCGCAACCTGGGCGACAGCATGGTCTTCGTGATCAACCCCCGCGAGAGCTTCGAAGAAGTCGCGAGTGCCCAGACCGAGAGCGGTCAGCGCATTCGCGCGCGGATTCGTGAACGGGTCAGCCACTACAACGACGGTGTCGTACCTGACTCGCTGGGGTACTTCGGCGAAGACGACAATTTTGAATGGAAGCAGTACCAGTTGCAGGAGCAGGGGTCGCTGAACCCGTCGCGCTGCCCTTTCCATGCCCACAAGGCACCCGACACACTGATCGAGAACTGAATCGTGAATACCGCCCTGACTGCCACCTATGCCCTGACCGTGCTGCTGCTGATCGCCACCCCCGGCCCAGTCGTCGCCCTGATCGTCAACACTGCTGCAGCGTCCGGCTCACGCAAGGCGCTGTTCACGGCCATCGGTACCAACTGGGCATCACTGGTCCTGATCGGCGCTGCGGCCTGGATCATCATGACCAGCGCCGCCATCGACAAGGTCTGGCTCAACGGCATGAGCCTGCTCGGTTGCCTATTCATCGGCTACATCGCCGTGGCGACTCTGCGCGAGGCACTGCAACCGCCTACGCCTATGGCTACAGCGGCAGCCGTGGCAGAAACGCCGCAACCGGCCCGCGGCGGCTTGCTGCAGGGGTTCATGGTGGGCATTTCCAACCCCAAGGACATCATCTTCTTCATCTCGTTCTTCCCGCAGTTCATCCAGATCACCGAGTCGTTCGGCAAGAGCATGGTGGTGCTGTCGCTGCTGTGGATCGCCATCGATTTCGCCGTACTCAGTCTGTATATCTTCGCCATCGGCAGGATCGCTTCGCAGCGCAGCAGCCGCATGATCAGCCTTGCCTCCGGCGTAGCGCTGCTGCTGATTGCAGCGGTCGGCCTACTTTACAACCTGAAGGAACTGACGGCCTGAGCCGCACACGCCTGCTGACCGAGTGAGGAGGTTTGATGAGCCTGATCGACAGCGCCACGGACGGCCAACTGCTTCCCTTGCAACTGGACTACCAGCGCTTTATGCAGCTGGGCAGCCGGCGTTTGCCGCAAACCCTGTACATGCACGAACGGGGTTATCGCTCGGATACCATCAATACCGATGCATTGGGCTTGCGCTATAGCCACTGGGCGGGCAAGCGCTACTCGCCCGCCGAACGTGGCAGTACGGCGCGAGTCAACTTGCTGGTGGGCGGCTCGACCGCTTTTGGCATAGGCGCGAGCGGTGATGACGCTACGGTTGCCTCGCACCTGTCGGCGCTCACCGGTGAGGTCTGGCTGAGCCTTGCTGGCTGCGGGCTGAGTGCTACGCAAGAGCTGCTGCTGTTCCTTACACACCAGCATCGGCTGGGCAAGATCGGCCATGTGGTGATCCTCAGCGGGCTCAACACGTTGGCCCAGGAGGCCCTCAGCGAGTTGCTGGCCACGGGTTCCGACCCGCGTCAGGCATACCTGAACAGCTTCAATGAGACCTTGCAGGCACCGCCCTGCAAAGACGTCGAGTCGCTCTGGCAACGCTTGCGCCAGGCGCTGGTGCCACGCCGCGAGCAGCCTGCCTTGAGCTGGTCGCTGCCGCCTGCGGACAAGCGCCTGATGCGCGCTGCCGACTGTATTGGGCGCACCTTGCGCCAGTGGGACCGCTTGCTGGCCGACAGCCATGCCACCCTCACCTTCATCTTGCAGCCGCTGCTGCCCTGGTGCCGCGAAACGGTGCCCGCGGCTGAGCAGGCCAGGCTCGATGCCTTGCAACAGCAGCCGGTACCGTTCGATCAGTTGCTGGCGGGCGTTTTCGATGCCGAACGGCACTCGGCATTCTTTCGCCGGATCAAGAACCAAGCCGATTCTGTCGCCTGTTATGACATGAATTGCATGCTCGACAGCTCACCGGTATTCGCCCAGTCACTGTTCGTAGATCGCTTGCATTTCAATGACTTGGGGAACAATACCTTGGCCAAGGTGATCACTGCCAAGCTGGGCCTGGCGCAGGATAAACAACGCCCGCGCAAGGTGACGCCGATCAAGCTCGTCTGATAAACGCGGCCATGGTCTATCGGCATGGGCCTCGGGATGGCTAGAATAGCCGGTCATCGCTGTGATTTACCGAGGCATATGCGCATCTGCAAAGAACATCGAAGCTCCAACGCTGCCAACAGCGGCACGCCACGTTCAATCGTCACGCGTGCTGTCCTGTTCTCGCCCCTGCTCATCGCCCTGGCTGCGCCCATGGCAGACGCGCTTGAGAGCCAGATCGACCCGCACGCTGATCTGCTCTACCGGCAGGCCTTGCCGCTGCTCGAGCAAGCCGACAGCGTGAGCGACAGTCCCTCGCCGCTACGCTCGGTTGCCGATAGCGACCCCGAGCTGAGCCGCCAAGGCCAGGCGCTGGCGCAGACCCTGCCGACCGCGGTGGCGTTGCTGAAAAAGTCGGTGGCGCTGGGGCATCCGGTGGCGCAATACCGGCTGGCGCTGTATTACATGACCTACCTGCCTGCCGCGCAGATTCCCGACGCCGCCTGCCCCTTGCTCGAGGCCAGCCTGCAGCAGGGCTTTGCCCCGCCCGCGCCGGCCATTTCGACCTGGTGCCCACCGTACAACGCCAGTCCGGCGTATCGCGACGCGATGGAAGCCATCCCCAACATGGCCACGTTGTACGCGCAGTACTACCCGCAACCCGCTGTGCGCCTGGCCTGTAACCGCAGCCAGCCACAAGGGTTGCAGATGCAATGGGGGCGGCAGCGCGATTATCAGGCCGAGGTCTACCGGTTGCTGGGTGATCTGGACCCGCAGCATCGGCAGACACTGCTGCAGAAGGCAGTAGAGATCAACGGCTGCGCCGCTGCGCAGCAACGCCTGACCAGCAATCGCTGAAGCACAGGCTGGCCGTAGACGAGCAAGATCGTTCAAGCCAGCCTTGAGCTGTTCTGCCATGCTGCGCTGCCTTGTTGTTTGCAGCCGTCATCATGCCCAGCAGTCAGCCAATCACTCGCCACGCCTTTCTCCACGGTGCCATTGCCAGCCTGCCGCTGTCGCTGGCGGTTGCTCCCTGGGGCCTGCTGGCAGGCTCGATGGCCATCGAGGCGAACCTCAGCCCATGGCAAGGCCAAGGCCTGTCGGCGATCGTGTTTGCCGGTGCAGCGCAGTTGGTGGCGATCGGGATGCTCAAGGGTGGCGCCAGCCTGCTGTCGATCCTGCTCACGACCTTGCTGCTGACCTCCCAACATTTGCTCTACGGGCTGTCGATGCGCCCGCTGCTGTCGGGCCAGCCATTGCGCTGGCGGCTGGGCCTGGGTTTCCTGCTCACCGATGAATTTTTTGCGCTGACCAGCCACTACGACCAACAGCAGTTCAACCGCTGGTATGCCTTGGGCGTTGGCCTGACCTTCTACGTGGCGTGGAACCTGTTTACCTTGGCCGGCATTGTGCTCGGCCAGAACATCCCGCACCTGGACCAACTGGGGCTGGATTTCTCCATCGTCGCCACCTTCGTTGCCCTGATAGCGCCCACCGTGCGCAACGTGCCGGCATTGGTGTGCGTGCTGGTATCGCTGTTCAGCTCGGTGCTGTTCACCTACTGGCACTGGGAGACCGCATTGATTGCAGCAGGGTTGCTGGGCATGGGTGCAGGCTTTGTCTGTCAAAAACTGGCTGGAGCACGGGCATGATCTGGTTGTTGATCTTGGGCATGGGCCTGCTGGTATTTCTCAACCGCTACGCGTTTCTCGAACCGCGTTTACCGCTGCGCCTGAGCTCCAACGCACGGCAGTTTCTCGGTTTTGCCGTACCCGGCATGCTCACAGCCATCTGCGGGCCAATCATCTTTCTGCCTGAGCACCAGCTTGACCTGAGCCTGACCAATCCGTACCTGCTCGGTTCGGTGGTGGCTGTGGCGCTGGTGCTGTTGACCCGCAGTGTGCTGCTGAGCATGCTGGTAAGCATGTTGATCTTCTTCCTGCTGCGCAGCTGGCTGGCATGAGCACACCCCTGCGTGAACAAACCCACCTCTGGCAGGCGCCGGCACTTGGCGACGTCGAGATGCTGCACGCGCGTTATGTGCAGCAACGGTTTGCCCCGCATGTGCATGAAGGCTATGTGTTCACCGTGATCGAATCGGGCGCGCAGCGCTTCTGGCACCGTGGCAGCGAGCACCTGGCGCCGGTGGGCAGCATGGTCCTGATCAACCCCGACGAACTGCACACCGGCGCTACTGCGCACGAGACCGGCTGGCGTTATCGGGGCTTTTATCCCGAGCAGGCACGGGTTACGGGCGTGCTCGACGAGCTGGAACTGAGCGGCCAGGGCATGCCGTACTTTCAGCAGAGCGTGATCAAGGATCCCGCCCTGGCGGCGGCGTTCAGTCAGTTGCACCAGCTCTCGGAAGCCGGGGCTAGCGCCTTGCAACAGCAGACTGCCTGGCGCCAAGCGGTGCTGGCCCTGGCCCAGCGCCACGGCCAGTGCAGCAAGCCACGCGATCCAGGCCGTGAGCCGCTGGCTGTCGCCCGCGCCCGTGAGCTGCTGGAAAGCCAGCTCGCCAACCCGCCGTCGTTGGAAGCGTTGGCGGCGGCAGTTAACTTGTCTGCGTTTCACTTTGCCCGGGTATTCTGCCGAGCCACCGGCCTGCCCCCGCACAGCTGGCTCAAGCAACGGCGCCTGGCCCGCGCGCGGGAGCTGCTCAAGGGTGGCATGGCCGCTGCCGATGCCGCGTTCGCCCTGGGCTTTGCCGATCAAAGCCATCTCAACCGCCAGTTCAAGCAGGCCTACGGCGTCACCCCTGGCGCCTACCGCAGCGCCTGCCTGAGCCGCTGAGGCGCCCGGCAAATTCTGCCAGCGCTGCTACACTTCAAGCGCTGAACGGAGGAACCTGCCATGTCTGCAAAAGAGCTCAACACCCTGCTGACGTTGATGAATCAGCGCCAAACCCACTTGACCAGCGCGTGCAAGGAAATTGCCGCTTGGATCGACCGGCAGGGTGATGTGCCCGCAGCCGGCAAGATCCGCGACAGCTTGCGGGCACTGGAGGCTGAAGAAGCACAGGTGCGCAAAACGCTGACCTCGCTGAAGACCGACCGCCCGCTGCCACGTTTTCGCGGTTGATTCTCGGCAAAAAAAAGCCGCTCTTCAGGGAGCGGCTTTCTTTACTGAGCGAATAGCTCCGGCAGCTGTCAGTGCTGATGGGCGTGCTCGTGGCCACCAGTGTTGCCATCGGCTGTCAGGCCACGCACGGGCGCCTGGACCTGCAAGGTCTGCTTGGCGCCCTTGGCGTCTTCGATGGTCAGCGTCAGCGGCACTTGGGTGCCTTCCTTGACCTGCTCATGCAGGCCCATCAGCATCACATGGTAGCCGTTCGGATCCAGGCTCACGGCTTTGCCGGCAGGCAGCTCGATCGACTTGACCTGGCGCATGCCCATGACGTCACCGTTCATGGTCATCTCATGCACTTGCACGTCCTTGGCTACTGGCGAAGCGACCCCGACCAATTTGCTGTCGGTGGTGGCAGTCAGCACCATGAAGGCGCCGGTAGCATGCTGCTGCGGCACGGTTGCTCGCACCCAGGCATCGCTGACGCTGGTCTCGGCCAGGGCCGGCAGCGCCATGCCCATCAGTGCCAGAGCGGCCAGGCCGCGCTTGATCGGTTGCAGCGAAATTGCCATTTAGCAGATCTCCATCAGGGTAAGCAGGTCTTCTGTGCATTCCTTGGCATTCAGGGAATGCCCCAGGCTCAGGCGCAGTGTGCTGCGCGAATCGTAGACGTAGCTGGTGGACGAGTGGGAGATGGTGTACGTGTCGCCGGTGGGGACCTTTTCGTAGAACACCTTGAACTCCCGCGCAACCGCGGCGATCTCTTCCGGCGTACCGGTCAGGGCCGTGAACGATGGGTCGAATGCCTTGACATAGGCGTCAAGCACTTCGGGCGTATCACGTTCGGGGTCGAGGGTGATGAATACCACCTGCAAGAAGCCAGCATCGCGGCCCATCAGCTTCTTGATCTGGGCGGCACGCGCCAGCGCAGTCGGGCACACGGCCGGGCACTGGGTGAAGCCGAAGAAGATCATCGGCATGGTGCCGTAGAAGCTCGACAAGGTCCGCACGTTGCCCTGGCTATCGGTCAGGCGGAACGAACGGCCGAGGATTTCGTTGCTCATGTTCTTGCCGTACTTGAAATCAAGGCCGCGCGCCGGGTTGCAACCGGCCAACAGGCCAAGCCCGAGTACGCCCATGCCGGCGACAACGGCACGCCGGCTCAACAGATCAGTCATGGAACCATCCTTTACAGGGAAGGTGCCAGCCCCTGGGCAGGGCCGGTCAAAAAGCCGCAGCATTCTGGCATGACCTCTGTTAGCTATCTACCCAACAAAGCCGGTGATCGGCCTGCAGCCCTTGTAATACGCGGCTGCGACCTGTTGTCGCGGGGGTTGAATCAGTAACAGATTGTTGCTAGAAGCGCGACCCGCGCGTTGCTGCCCGGGTCTGCTTGCGCACCACTACCGCTATCAGTAGTAGGCGTTTTCTTTCTGGGTATGGTCGGTCACATCGCGCACGCCCTTAAGCTCAGGAATGCGTTCGAGCAAGGTGCGCTCAATGCCGTCCTTGAGGGTCACGTCGGCCTGGCCGCAGCCTTGGCAACCACCACCGAACTGCAGGACGGCAATGCCGTCGTCAACTACGTCGATCAGGCTCACTGCGCCACCGTGGCTGGCCAGCCCTGGATTGATCTCGGTTTGCAGGTAGTAGTTGATGCGCTCGTTGATCGGGCTGTCTTCGTTGACCATCGGCACTTTGGCGTTTGGCGCCTTGATGGTCAGCTGGCCGCCCATACGGTCGGTGGCGTAGTCGACCAGCGCGTCATCCAGAAACGGTTCGCTGACGGCGTCGATGTAGGCCGTGAAGCTTTTCAAGCCGAGGGCAGTGTCCTCTGGCTTCTCTTCGCCCGGCTTGCAGTAGGCAATGCACGTCTCTGCGTACTGGGTGCCTGGCTGGGTAATGAATACGCGGATGCCGATACCCGGGGTGTTCTGCTTGGAGAGCAGATCGGCCAGGTAATCATGGGCGGCGTCGGTAATGGTTATAGCGCTCATGGAAGTTCCTCACAGACTTGCTGGCAAGTGTACGCCAACCCAGGCCCCGAACAAAGTCCTAGCATTTGACTCGGGATAGCTCCCAGGCTGGCTGCTGCGCCGAACGTGCGTCGATCCAGGCCTTCATCCGTTGATACAGGCCGCGTTCCAGCCATTGGTAGCTCAGCCACGACATTAGTCCAATGGACGGCACGCAGAAGGCGAAGACCAGATAAGGGTTGAGTGCAAAACGCTCGCTGACGAACCAGCCAGCATGCAGCACCAGCACATGGATCAGATATACCGAGTAGGAGCAGTCACCGAGCATCTTGAGCAGCTGGTTGCCACGGAAATACGGCTCAAGCGAGATGAACGCCAGCACCACCAGCGCGCTCGGCAGGCCCCAGTGCAGCAGGCGCAGCGACGCATCCAGCCGGTATAGGGCAAACCCGGCCAGCGCCAGCAATGCCAACGGCAGCCAAAAGCCCTCGCGGATCAGACCTCGGCGGTAGAGCACGCCCAGGCCGATACCTAACAGAAATTCGTAGATGATGCCGTTGTTGTAGAAGTGGCTGACCACCCCCAGCCGCCCCAGAACTTCGCTGACCAGCAACAGCGCGGCCGTGACCAGCAGCAGGTGCAGACGCCGACGTACCATGAAGGCGAGGCCGAACAGCAGATAGAAGAACATCTCGAAATTCAGTGTCCAGCCCACATTGAGCGTTGGATACATGCCGTAGCCGCCGGGGTTTTCTGCCGGGATGAACAGCAACGACAGCAGCAAATGCTGCCAGTCGAACACCTGATGCGGCATCCAGCGGCTGGCGCCGAACAGCAGCAGGGCCATCAGAGCGGTGTAAAACCAGTAGGCGGGTATGATGCGCAACGCGCGGTTGAGCAGAAACTGACTGGGGACGATGTCCTTGTCACGGGTCGACAGGTAGATCACCAACCCGCTGATCACAAAAAAGATATCCACCCCAACTGCGCCGCGCTCGGCGAGCAGGGCGCCAACGGGGCCGCTGGCGTGGAAGTCGAAGAATATCTGCATGAAATGGTGGCAAACCACCACCCAGGCGGCGAACGCCCGAAGTGCCTGAAGCGAGTACAACATGCAATGCCCTGTGGTCCTGGTGCATTCAAGCCTGGGGTTCGGCGCAGACGCGCCACCGAGAGCGGCGAGCCGAACCACAGACCACTTGCTATTGGGACCACGACATCGATGAAAAGATCAGCCCTCCTGCCGGGCGGTCAACTCACAGGTTTTCATAGCGGTTCATGTCCAGCACGCCCGCTTCCAGCGGATCGGTCTCCTGGATAAAGGTATTCAGATCGTGGAAGTACTGCCAGAACTGCGGGTGACTGCGGCGCACGCCCCAACGCATGACGATGCGCTCGAACTTGGCCGGATCATCGCGCGCAGCTTCCATGTCTTCGACCCACTCCGGGACATCGCTGGCCGGGATGTTGAAGATGAAATTGGGGTAGCTGCTGAGCACGCCCGGCACCAGGGTCAGGGTGTCCAGACCCGGCTGATAGCGCGATTCCTCACCCAGCAGGAACGCCACGTTGCTGTGCGCACGGTTGCGCAGCAGGCTGTAGACCTGGCGTTGCCCACCCTGCCCTTCGATACGCAGCATGCTCGCTTCGGGCAGCTGATTGATTACCTTCAGGCCTGCGGCAGGACGTGATACCAAGCGGCTGAGGCTCTGCTCGACATCGCGAAACTCGGCGCTCATCTGCGGCCGCGAGCAGTACGCGCCCTGGCAGCGGTTGATCGGGTCGGGCGTGACATTGAGGCTCTTGGTGCGCTGCAGCAATTGCAGACCGAAGTCGCGCTTGGGGTCACGTTCGTCGAGCTTGAAAGCGCTTGCCGTATCGGTGTCGATGTCTTCGTAATCCAGCCACATCTTGACCTTGCCGGTGGTCTGGTACCAATCGCTGAGGATCGCGCCGCGCTGGTCAGCGGGCATCAACCGCAGGAAATTGACCTCGGCGCCGTTACGGATCAGGTCGAAGTAGAGCCGGGTCTGCAACTGGTGCGAGACGTTGCCGAACACATCGAAGTTGACCGCCAGTTGGTAATAGGTGCGCTCAAGCAGCGGGTAGTCGAACAGCCAGCTAGTCAGTGGCACGTCGCCAATCAAGCCTTTGCTCACCGAGGCGCTGTCGAAGTGGCGGAAGATGCTCAGCAGCGCGTTGTCATTACCGGCCCACAAGGTCGACCAGCTCGGCGCGGGGGCTTCAGCATAGGCTTCGCGGCGCAGCTTTTCGTATTCGTTACGCTTGTCGCGGTAGGAATGCCAGAGGCTGATCACGCTGCCAACGTCGTCGATCTGGCCGGGCATGGCCAACAACGGCGTCGCCTCACCGCGATAACGTGCGTCGGTGATGTACAGGTCATGTGCAGGCTCCTGGAACAATGCCCAGAAGTTGTCGCGAATCACATCGGTGGCAATCTGCCCACGGCAGACCGGCCCGCGGATGAACGTGCGCACGAAGTACTCGGCGTTATCCAGCATGAACTGGTAGCGCGCCACCGCCGGGATCGCTTCGAAGGTCTCGAACGGGTTGGCCCGGTGCCTTGGGCCATAGCCTGGCAATGAGGTGGCATGCCAGTCGCCACTATAGAACAGCTGCTTGACCCGTTTGAGCTTCTGCGGCCCGAGCGGGTAGCTGATGTGCGTTTTGTGAACGATCACGCCTTGCACCGGGACCAACCGGTAATAGAAGTCAGTACCGGGCGGGTCGTTGGGTCGGCGAGTGGCGATGATGTCGGCCGGCTGACCGCTGGGCGTGCGCGAACGCACCCACTGGAAGAAGTGCCCAGGCTGGCCACCGACGAAGTCGATATGGGCAAGAAACAGATGTTCGTACAGCCAGCGACCGATCAACGCCTCGGATGAGCCTGGGCGGTTTAGCAACGCTTCCCACTCGGCGATCTGGCTGGCTTCCGCAGCGCTCGGCTGTAGCGCCTGGGCATCGACCGGCGCGCCGGCTGCCAGCCAGCGCTGCAGGGTCTGGTATTCCTGATCGGTCAGGCCGGTGACGGCCAGGGGCATACCTTCGCCAGGATGAACACCGGCGTAGGCATCGAATTCATGGGGCAACGGGCACATATTGTTGCGATTGAGGCCCAGCACAATGCTCTCGGGCAGTTTGGCGTTGGGCGTCAGCGGCGTCTTGTGGCCCAACTCGAGCATGCGCGCCATCAGCGCCGCCTGACTGCCCTGGCCGTCGAGCACCGAATAGAAGCCCTGCTTGCGCCAGGCCTGCTCGCTATGGGCGTCATAGAACAAACGCGTGGTCGGCACCGCCTGGCTGCGGTCGCCTTGATACACCGGCACCTTGGAGGCGCCGCGCTGGGCGCCGTCGGCACTGCCCAGGTTGAGCTGGCAAGCAGCGTCGTTGCAGGCGTGGCAGGCCACACACTTGTTGGTAAAGATCGGCTGAATGTCCCGGGTGTAGGAGATTGCCGGGCTCGATTGCGGGGCCTGCCCCAGCGCCATGCTGCTGACCGACAGGGCCAGCGTGCCAGCTAGGGCAAGTAAACAGCGGTGAATCATGTGCCGAATGTCCTGGTTTCGAATAAAGCCATCACGGTGTATCTAACGGGCCGGCGGGATGCGTAAACATGAGAGAAATTCATGCAAAAGCCCTACGCACCTAAAAACCGCGCAGCTTTGCTATCATTCCGCACCTTCTGTTTTTCGCCCGACCAGGTAGTCCTATGTCCGACCGTAGCGCTCGTCTCCAAGCACTCCAGCACGCACTCAAGGAGCGCATACTGATCCTCGACGGAGGCATGGGCACTATGATCCAAAGCTATCGTCTCGAGGAACACGACTATCGTGGCACGCGCTTTGCCGATTGGCCAAGTGACATCAAGGGCAATAACGATCTTTTGCTGCTGACCCAGCCCGATATCATTGCCGCGATCGAGAAAGCCTACCTCGACGCTGGCGCCGATATCCTCGAAACCAACACGTTCAACGCCACGCAGATTTCCCAGGCCGACTACGGCATGGAAGCGCTGGCCTATGAGATGAACCTGGAAGGCGCGCGTATTGCCCGCCAGGTGGCCGACGCAAAAACCCTGGAGACGCCAGACAAGCCGCGCTTCGTCGCCGGCGTGCTCGGCCCGACCAGCCGCACCTGCTCGATTTCGCCCGACGTCAACGACCCGGGCTATCGCAACGTCACCTTCGACGAGCTGGTAGAAAACTACATCGAGTCGACCCGCGGGCTGATTGCCGGGGGCGCCGACCTGATCCTGATCGAAACCATTTTCGACACCCTCAACGCCAAGGCGGCCATCTTCGCCGTGCAGCAGGTGTTCGAAGACGACGGCATCGAGCTGCCGATCATGATCTCCGGGACCATCACCGACGCCTCCGGGCGGACCTTGTCCGGGCAGACCACCGAAGCCTTCTGGAACTCGGTGCGTCACGCCAAGCCCATTTCGGTCGGCCTCAACTGCGCCCTCGGCGCCAAAGACCTGCGCCCGTACCTGGAAGAGCTGTCGACCAAAGCCGACACCCACGTTTCTGCGCACCCCAACGCCGGCTTGCCGAATGCCTTTGGCGAATACGACGAAACCCCGGCAGAAATGGCCGAAGTGGTCGAAGAATTTGCCGCCAGCGGCTTTCTCAATATCATCGGCGGTTGCTGCGGCACCACCCCAGGGCACATTCAGGCGATTGCCGAGGCCGTGGCCAAGTACCCGCCGCGGGTCATCCCGGAGATCGCCAAGGCCTGCCGCCTGTCGGGCCTGGAACCATTCACCATCGACCGCCAGTCGTTGTTCGTCAACGTCGGCGAGCGCACTAACATTACCGGTTCGGCCAAGTTCGCCCGGCTGATCCGCGAAGAGAACTACACCGAGGCGCTGGAAGTCGCCCTGCAGCAGGTTGAAGCCGGCGCGCAGGTGATCGATATCAACATGGACGAAGGGATGCTCGACTCCCAGGCTGCCATGGTCCGCTTCCTCAACCTGATTGCCGGTGAACCGGACATCTCGCGCGTGCCGATCATGATCGACTCGTCCAAATGGGAAGTGATCGAAGCCGGCCTCAAGTGCATCCAGGGCAAGGGCATCGTCAACTCGATCTCGATGAAAGAAGGTGTAGATGCCTTCAAACATCACGCCCGCCTCTGCAAGCGCTATGGCGCAGCGGTAGTGGTAATGGCCTTCGACGAACTGGGCCAGGCCGACACAGCGGCGCGCAAGCGCGAAATCTGCCAGCGCAGCTACGACATTCTGGTCAACGAAGTGGGCTTCCCAGCTGAAGACATCATCTTCGACCCGAACATCTTCGCCGTTGCCACCGGCATCGAAGAGCACAACAACTATGCCGTCGACTTCATCGAGGCCTGTGCCTTCATTCGCGATCATCTGCCCCACGCACTGACCAGTGGCGGCGTCTCCAACGTATCGTTCTCGTTCCGTGGCAACAACCCGGTGCGTGAGGCGATTCACTCGGTGTTCCTCTACCACGCGATCCAGAATGGCCTGACCATGGGTATCGTCAACGCCGGCCAGCTGGAGATCTACGACGAGATCCCGCCTGCGCTGCGTGAGAAGGTCGAGGACGTGGTGCTCAACCGCACCCCCGAAGGCACCGACGCGTTGCTGGCGATTGCCGACGACTACAAGGGCGGCGGCGCCACCAAAGAGGTCGAGAACGAAGAGTGGCGCTCGCTGCCGGTCGGCAAGCGCCTCGAACACGCACTGGTCAAAGGCATCACTGCGTTCATCGTCGAAGACACCGAAGAATGCCGGCAGCTGGCGACGCGCCCGATCGAGGTTATCGAAGGGCCGCTGATGAGCGGCATGAACGTGGTCGGCGACCTGTTCGGCGCGGGCAAGATGTTCCTGCCACAGGTGGTCAAGTCGGCCCGCGTCATGAAGCAGGCGGTGGCCCACCTGATCCCGTTCATCGAAGCGGAAAAAGGCGACAAGCCCGAAGCCAAGGGCAAGATCCTGATGGCCACGGTCAAGGGCGACGTGCACGACATCGGCAAGAACATCGTCGGCGTGGTGCTCGGTTGCAACGGCTATGACATCGTCGACATGGGCGTGATGGTCCCGGCCGAGAAAATCCTGCAGACCGCCCGCGAGCAGAAGTGCGACATCATTGGCCTGTCCGGGCTGATCACGCCGTCGCTGGACGAAATGGTCCACGTCGCCCGCGAAATGCAGCGCCAGGACTTCCACCTGCCGCTGATGATCGGTGGCGCGACCACCTCCAAGGCGCACACCGCAGTGAAGATCGAGCCCAAGTACTCCAACGACGCGGTGATCTACGTGACCGACGCCTCGCGTGCGGTCGGCGTGGCCACCCAGTTGCTGTCCAAGGAGCTCAAGCCGGAGTTCGTCGAGCGCACTCGCCTGGACTACATCGAAGTCCGTGAACGCACCGCCAACCGCAGTGCCCGCACCGAACGCCTCAGCTACGCCCAGGCGATTGCTGCCAAGCCCAAATACGACTGGGCCGAGTACACCCCGGCAGTGCCCTCCTTCACCGGCGTCAAGGTGCTGGAAGACATCGACCTGCGGACCCTGGCCGAGTACATCGACTGGACCCCGTTCTTCATCTCCTGGGACTTGGCCGGCAAGTTCCCGCGCATCCTCACCGACGAAGTGGTCGGCGAAGCGGCTACCGCGCTGTATCAGGATGCCCGCGAGATGCTCGACAAACTGATCGACGAGAAGCTGATCAGCGCGCGTGCGGTGTTCGGCTTCTGGCCGGCCAACCAGGTCGCCGACGACGACATCGAAGTGTACGGCGCCGATGGCCAACCGCTGGCCAAACTGCACCACCTGCGCCAGCAGACGATCAAGCCCGACGGCAAGCCCAACCTGTCGCTGGCCGACTTTGTCGCACCGAAGGACAGCGGCGTCAGCGACTATATCGGCGGCTTCATCACTACCGCCGGCATCGGCGCCGAGGAAGTGGCCAAGGCTTATCAGGACAAGGGCGACGACTACAGCTCGATCATGGTCAAGGCGCTCGCCGACCGCCTCGCCGAGGCCTGCGCCGAGTGGCTGCACGAGCAGGTGCGCAAGGACTATTGGGGTTATGCCCGTGATGAGCACTTGGACAACGATGCGCTGATCAAGGAGCAGTACAGCGGTATCCGCCCTGCCCCGGGCTACCCAGCGTGCCCAGACCACACCGAGAAGGAAACCCTGTTCCGCCTGCTCGACGGCACGGCCATTGGCGAGACCGGCCAGAGTGGTGTGTTCCTTACCGAGCACTTCGCGATGTTCCCGGCGGCAGCGGTCAGCGGTTGGTACTTTGCCCACCCCAAGGCGCAGTACTTTGCCGTGGGCAAGATCGACAAGGACCAGGTCGAGCGCTACAGCGAGCGCAAAGGCCAGGCGCTGAATGTCACCGAGCGCTGGTTGGCACCTAATCTGGGTTACGACAACTAAAGCGTGCCAGGGGCTAGCGCCTGCCAGGGGCTGCTGCGCGGCCCCTGCCTGCTGAAGGTCTACACTGTGCACTGATCGCCTGCGCTACCTACAGGAGGCCAGCATGGACGACCCCAGCCAAGGCAAACCGCCGACCTTCTGGCAGATGCTGCACAGCGTGCTTGCCGCTGCCCTGGGCGTGCAGAGCGGCAAGAACCGCGCTCGCGACTTCACTCATGGCAAGGCCAGCCATTTCATCGCCTTGGGCGTGCTGTTCACGCTGGTATTCGTACTGGTGCTGATTGGCCTGGTGCAACTGGCCATGCACCTGACCGCCCGTTGAAAGGCAAGCCGCCCGTGGCGGTGCCTGCCACGGGCGGTTCAGGTTGCAATCACGGTCGACAGCAGTGATGCGCTACTGATGGCTGACCCAGTACACCGCAGTGACGACGACCAGCACGATCAGACACAGGATCGCCCAGGCATCGACACTGCTGTCGCTTTTGCGCAGCTTGGTGGAGTTACCCATTGCATTGCCTCTTGTAGTGGTTATGGGAATGCACATACACCACCAGCAGTTAAGTCGAGCAATGCCCTTGATTCAAGCAGGGTCTTTCAATAGTCGACCGGTGACGTCAGAAACGGGTAACGATAATCGGCTGGTCGCCCTTCGGCGCTGAAACGGTGGAAGTCCAGACCATAATCGTCGCCCTCCTGCAGGGCCAGCCAGCGCCGCGCCTTGGCCTGATCTATTGACTGCAGCACCGGCAAGCTGTATTCGCCGCCACCGTCGCGATTGATGGCGATGCCCTGGGCGTGGTCATGCAGCATGACCATGGCCCAGCCGCCGACAGTGAAATGGCCGCCCATCAATACGCTGAGGCGCCCGTCGATACGCGCGCGCAGCGCTTCAGGCGAGCTGTTGACCGCACCGAACAGCACATCCACGCCAGGTTTGCGCCCCGCTGCCTCGAACGCCTGCATCGCTCCAAAAGACATTTCGTCATTGGCCGACCACACCAACTGCGCTTGCGGATAGCGCTCGAGCAGCAGCTGCGCTTGCTCGAACGCGCGCTCGCGGTTCCAGCCGCCGTATACCACCTGGCGCAAGCGCACCTGCGGGTGATCGGCCAAGGCCCGGCGCATGCCATGCTCGCGGAGTTGCGAGGCCGGGGTGGTCTTGACGCCGGCAAATGCCAGCAGGTCGATCGGCTCGTCCGATGGCGGCAACTTCGCGACCATCTCGCGCAGCATCTGGTAACCGGCCTGCTCATCGTTACTGGTCAGCGTGCCCAGCACTGGCGGGTATTTGTCCGGTTGTGCCCGGACGCTCTCGAGCTGGTTATCGGTCAGGCCGTTGTTGACCAGAAACAGCTGCACGCCGCTGTCGCGGGACAGGCGAATGATCTCCGGAGCGACATACAGCTCGTTGACCAGCACCAGATAGTCGGGGCGCTGCGGCCCGCTCAAGATAGCCCGCGCCTGGCTCAACACCAGATCGGCGCGGCGCTCACTGTATTCCACCCGCAGCTGCATGCCGAGATCGTCAGCCGAGGCCTGCATGAAGCGCGTGTATCCCACCCAGAAGTTCTCGTTGGCATGACCCGGGTTGAGAAACACCACGGACGCCGCCTGCGCACCGGCCGATAACGGCAGAAACAGGCACAGACTCTGGCACAGCGCTTTGAACATGGGTGCATCTCTGTGGAGCAAAGCGCGGATTATACCCAGCGCAGACGCCTGGAATAAATGCCAGTCAGTCTCACTTAGTCCGTTTAGTTCTTTTCATATGCAAAAACATCACTTTAGCGCATAAATGCAACCTGATATCGTTCCCCGGCTCCGAACCGGAGTGCGCGGCCGTGCGCGCGATTAGCTGCATGCAGCCTGAGACAGGACTTTTATGTACGTATACGACGAGTACGATCAGCGGATCATCGAGGACCGCGTCAAGCAGTTCCGTGATCAGACCCGCCGCTATCTGGCCGGTGAACTGAGCGAAGAAGAATTCCGCCCTCTGCGCCTGCAGAACGGCCTGTATGTCCAACGTTTCGCCCCGATGTTGCGGGTGGCCGTGCCTTACGGCCAACTCAACTCGACGCAAGTGCGTGTGCTGGCGAAGATCGCCCGCGACTACGACAAGGGCTATGCGCACATCAGCACCCGGCAGAACGTCCAGTACAACTGGCCGGCGCTGGAAGACATCCCGGACATTCTTGCCGAGCTGGCCACCGTGCAGATGCACGCGATCCAGACCAGCGGCAACTGCCTGCGCAACACCACCACCGACCAGTTTGCCGGCGTCGCCGCCGACGAGCTGATCGATCCGCGCCCATGGTGCGAGATCATCCGTCAGTGGACCACCTTCCACCCCGAATTCGCCTACCTGCCGCGCAAGTTCAAGATTGCCGTGAACGGCTCGAAGGACGACCGCGCGGCCATCGAAGTGCACGATATCGGCCTGGAGCCGGTGCACAACGAAGCTGGCGAACTGGGCTTCCGCGTGTTGGTCGGCGGCGGCCTGGGGCGTACCCCGGTGGTCGGCTCGTTCATCAACGAGTTCCTGCCGTGGCAGGACCTGATCAGCTACCTCGACGCGATCCTGCGCGTGTACAACCGTTACGGTCGTCGTGACAACAAGTACAAGGCGCGGATCAAGATCCTGGTCAAGGCCCTGACCCCGCAAGTGTTCGCGGAAAAGGTCGAAGCCGAAATGGCCCACCTGCGCGGTGGCAACACGACCCTGACCGAAGCCGAGATCGAGCGCGTTTCGCGCCACTTCGTCGACCCGGCCTACCAGGCGCTGGACAACGTCGACTACGCCGAGCTCGACCAGGAGTTCCCAGGCTTCGCCCGCTGGCGTTCGCGCAACACCCGTGCGCACAAGCGCCCAGGCTATGTGGCCGTGACCCTGTCGCTGAAGCCGACTGGAGTTGCCCCGGGCGACCTCACCGACAAGCAGCTGGATGCCGTTGCCGATCTGGCCGAGCGCTACAGCTTCGGCTTCCTGCGGACCTCGCACGAGCAGAACATCATCCTTGCCGATGTCGAGCAGCGTCAGCTGCACACACTCTGGCAAGAGCTGCGCGAAAGCGGCTTCGCCACGCCGAACATCGGCCTGCTGACCGACATCATCTGCTGCCCGGGTGGTGACTACTGCTCGCTGGCGAACGCCAAGTCGATCCCGATTGCCGAGTCGATCCAGCGTCGCTTCGACGACCTCGACTACCTGTTCGACATCGGTGAGCTGGACCTGAACATCTCTGGTTGCATGAACGCCTGCGGTCACCACCACGTCGGCCACATCGGCATCCTTGGTGTCGACAAGAAGGGCGAGGAGTTCTACCAAGTCTCGCTGGGTGGCAACGCCGCCCGTGACGCGAGCCTGGGCAAGATCCTCGGCCCATCGTTCGCTCAGGACCAGATGGCCGATGTGATCGAGAAGCTGATCGACGTCTACGTTGAACAACGTACCGAAGAAGAGCGCTTCATCGACACCTACCAACGTATTGGCATCGACCCCTTCAAGGAGCGCGTCTATGCAGCGAATCATTAAGAACAACCAGCTGGTCGACGAAACCTGGCACTTGCTGCCCAAGGATGCCTCGTTCGACGAACTGACCAACTGCGACGACTACATCGTGCCGCTGCAACTCTGGCGCGATCACGCCCATGCGCTCAAGGCCCGCGATGGCGGCCTTGGCGTATGGCTGGACAGCGACGAAGAAGCTGAAGAAATCGGTGACGACGTTGCGCATTTCCAGGTAATTGCCCTGAACTTCCCGGCCTTCACCGATGGGCGCAACTACTCCAATGCGCGCCTGCTGCGTGATCGCTATCAGTTCAAGGGTGAGCTGCGCGCAATCGGCGATGTCCTGCGTGACCAGCTGTTCTACCTGGCGCGCTGCGGCTTCGATGCATTTGCCATTCGCGCTGACAAAGACCCCGTCGATGCCCTGGAAGGCTTGAAAGATTTTTCGGTGACCTACCAGGCCGCGACCGACGAACCGCTGCCGCTGTTCCGCCGCCGCTGATCGTCTGTGCTTGAGCAATCAGCCCGCCCCTTGGCGGGCTGATTTGTTTCTGGCTGGCGCAGCCCCGCCAATACCTGCATGAACGCTAAGGTTTTGCCTGGCCGTGCCGATACCTTGGGTTAGACCCTAGATCTGCACGGAAGCCGACCATGAATGCGATAACTGCTGCGCAGCGCCTAACCCCAATCTACAACGCTCCGCCGCCTGTTCAAGTGCAGGCGGTTGCCCAAGCCAGCCAACCCCTGACCTCGCCAAGCACTTCGGTCAGCCTCGGCCAGGCGGTGGACGCTACCCCCGACCCGACCTACACCGCCAACGGTACGCTGGCCAACGGTACTCTGGCTGGCCCGCAGGTGCGCCACGTCTGGGAGCGGGAAGGATCGGACAAGCTCAGCATTGCCCTGATGAACAGCATCCAGTCGTCGTCCAATGGTGGCCGCTTCCAGAACATCGGCGCCGCGCTGCTGGAGCAATTGGCAGGCAATGGCGGCAAGGCCGTTTCGCAGTCCATCATGACCATCGCCAGCGGCGAGCAGCCCAATGAGGCTGCCCTGCAATTGCAGCTGGCCAACCTGCGCTCGCACCCCACCAATGGGGTGACATTCAGCCTGACCACGGCCTCCGGAGCGACCGTCAACCTCTCCCTGGCGAGCAGCGCACAAGGCCTGGCCGTGAGCGCCGAGGTGCTTGGCGGTGAACTGAACGACGAAGAACTCCAAGGCCTGGCGGCAATGGCCGACGACTTCCAATCGGCGCTCGACGGCCTGACCCAGGTGCCGCCGCGCTTGCAGCTCGGTAACCTGGTCAAGTTTGACACGACGCTGTTCAGCGGCCTGCAACTGAACGCCAAGCTGGACGTCAACGGCGAACCACAGACCTTTGACCTCAGCGTCAACGAGCAGTCGCGCAACCTGACACTGGACGGCCCCTCCGGGCGCGTACAGATGAACCTCGACACGCCGGACGCTGCCAAACTGGGCAGTAGCAGCCAGCGCCAGGCCGCCATCAGCAATTACCTGAGCCAGTTCGACGCCGCGCAAAAGCGCGGTAAAGGCGATGAGAACCTGATGAACCTGTTCAAGGACGCATTCACCCAGCTCAACGCCGTCGATGACGGCAAGCAGGCGGTGACCGAGCGTGGCTCGTTGCAGAGCGCCAGCGACCGCGCCCTGCTCAGCGGCCTGGCCGACTTCAATGCCTCGATCAGCCAGACCTCGCAGCAGAGCAACCCGATGCGCCTGGAAGAATCCGACCGCTTCGATTACCGCGCGTCGCAATCGACCAGCATTACAGGTGGCGGCCAGCTGACCCGCTCGGTGCAGCAGGATCAGCAGAGCGCACTGAAAGCGGGTTACCACCTGGGCCTCAACCCGCTGACCAACATGCAGCTAGGGCTGGACCGCGAATCGCAGAACTACCGCTATCACGAGATCAACGACCAGGCCAGCAGCAGCACGCGCCTGGCCTTCGACAAAGGCCGCCTGGTCGAAGCCAGCGCCTCGCAATCCGCCAGCCAGAGCGAGCGGGTGCGTACTTATGTGAATGGCGACCTGACCGATGACGTGACCACGCCAAGCTCGAGCAGCCGCAGCCAGAGCCTGCTGACCGTACTGGACGACAGCTTCCGTCAGGAGCGCATGGCGCGCGAGCAGAGCGGCATCTCGATCCTTGATGATGCACTGCAGTCGCTACGCAGCCGCTGGCAGCTACAAGGGTCGACTGCGGCCATCGGCGGCTAACGCCTGACCGCGCTCGAGCAGACGCCCGCAATGGGCTGATGCTCGAGCGCGGCGCCCCATTGCAACATTTCGATGCAGACCCCTCGCCCACTTTGACTGCCAACTCTGTATAATTCGCCGCCTGGCGTGTGCTGCGTGCGCCCGGGAGCTATCCCGAATACGGAGAACATTCATTTGTTTTCCGAGAGTCCATCCATGTTGCACGCAGCCTTGCTATTCCTTTGGCGTATGCCGTTTCCGCGTTTTTTGCCGGGTACGTGCTCGCTGCATCCCCTTCCCTTCTTCTCGCCTATTGTTGCAGTGGCCCATTCGGTGCCAGCGCTTTGCCGTGGCCGTCGTTCGGCCAATGCCTGCAGCATCCAGGGCGAATCCATGAACGAGGACCTCGCATGACCGTTTCACTGAACAACGCCCAGCGGCGCCCATTGCTGCAGCGCCTGCTCGCCAGCGAAGCCGCAGGCGGCGTGGTGCTGATGCTTGCCGCAGTAGTGGCCATCATCATCGCCAACAGCCCATGGGCCGCAGCCTATCAACACCTGCTGCACCTGCCCCTCGGCCCCACCTTCACGGACAAGCTCGGGCCGATGACCGTGCACCTGTGGATCAACGACGGCCTGATGGCGATCTTCTTCCTGATGGTCGGCCTGGAGATCAAGCGCGAGATGGTCGACGGCCGCCTGGCCACCTGGGAGCAACGCCGCCTGCCAGCGCTGCCAGCGCTGATGGGCATGGCAGTGCCAGCGCTGATCTACCTCAAGGTGTCCGCTGTAGAGCCCGGCCTGGCCGGTGGCTGGGCAATCCCCGCCGCCACCGACATCGCCTTTGCCGTCGGCGCCCTGGCGCTGCTCGGCAAGCACGCACCGCTGTCGCTGAAAGTGATGCTGGTATCGGTGGCGATCATCGACGACATGGGCGCAGTAGCGATCATCGCGCTGTTCTATACCTCCTCGATCAACCTCATCGCCCTCGCCGGCGCCGGCGCTATCGTCGCCCTGCTGCTGGGCCTGAACCGCCTGCGCGTGGTCAGCCTGTGGCCATACATGATCGGCGTCGCCGCCCTGTGGTACTTCACCCTGCTGTCCGGCGTGCACGCGACCATCGCTGGCGTGGTCGGCGCACTGCTGATCCCCTACACCGCCGGCGATGCCAAGAGCCCGCTGCTGACGCTGGAGCATGCCATTGCGCCGTGGGTAGGTTTCCTGATCGTACCCGCGTTTGGCTTTGCCAATGCTGGCGTGGCGTTTACCCATTTGAGCTGGAGCGACGTGTTTGCGCCGTTGCCGCTGGCGATTGCCCTTGGGCTGCTGCTGGGCAAGCAGGTTGGGGTGTTTGCCGGGGTGTTGCTGGCGGTCAAGACTGGCCTGGCTTCGAAGCCGCAGGGGGCCAGCTGGTTGCAGATTTACGGGGTGGCCATGCTCTGTGGGATTGGTTTCACCATGAGCCTGTTTATCGGTGAGTTGGCGTTTCCGGGGCAGGCTGAGCTGATTGATAAAGCCAAGATCGGGATTTTGCTGGGGTCGCTACTGTCGGCGGTGATTGCTTGTTTGATATTGCGCTTTGCGCCTAAGACGGTGAAGTGAAGGGGAACGGCGCCGCGTCAGCGGCGCCGTTCAGCCGCGGCTGTCATGGCTAGGAACCACAACTTGTCACTCGCCATCTGTTGGTACATCGTCTGCCGCCTGTTCAACGTCAAAGCTGCAGCGCCGCCTGCTGAAGCCTTTGAAGAGGCACCCGCACGCGAACCGTCGCGCAAGAAAAAACTATACGGTCGTCGCCGCACACGACTCCCCAAAGAGTAGTTTGCCCACGGCCTCTGCACGCAAAACCACATCGCAATAGCTGCCGAGGCCATCCACAATCCACCACTGTTCACCCACCCTGAATACAAATTGCCGCCCAAGCCGCAACCCCCTATCCTGATCCCGCCCTACCCCTCGCTCGCCATCAGCAACTGAAAACCGCCCCACCGCTCCCGAGGCCCACATGCAGATCGACGAAGAGCTCACCCTGAAGAAGCTCGAAATATTCCTCGCCTTCATGCACAGCGGTAACCTGGCCCGTGCAGCCAGCGCGCTCGACACAAGCAGTGTCAGCGTGCACCGGGCCATCCATTCTCTGGAAAACGCCCTGCGCTGCCCGCTGTTCAAGCACGAGGGCCGCACATTGACGCCGCTGGAGAGCGCCTACGTGCTTGAAGAGAAGGCCCGCAAGCTGATCCAGGACACCACCGAGATGGTCCGCGCCACACGCGAGGCGGCGGGCTTTTCGTCGGAGCGGTTCAAGCTAGGCGCGCTGTATTCGCTGACGGTGAAAACCGTGCCGCTGCTGGTAATGGGCTTGAAGCTGCGCCGCAGCGAGCTGAACATCGACCTGACCCTAGGCTCGAACGTGGACTTGATGTACCGCCTGAAAAACTTCGAGCTGGACGCGATTCTGGTCTCGCTGGATGAGAGCACCTGCGATGCGGCGTGCGAGCAGTTACCGCTGTTCTCGGACGATATCTTCCTGGCGGTGCCGACCGATTCGCCATTTGCTCAGGAGCAGGAGGTCGACCTGGCGGATCTGGCCAATTCGACCTTCATCACCCTGACCCAGGGCTTTGCCACCCACCGCGATGGCGAGCGGGTATTCGAGCAGGCGGGGTTCAAGCCGAATGTGGCGATGCAGGTGAATGACATTTTTACCCTGCTGAGCATGGTCAGTTCGGGGGTGGGTTATGCGCTGTTGCCGGGGCGGATTTCGGCGGTGTACGAGAACCGGATTAGGCTGATCCCGCTGCAGGCGCGTTACCGTCATCAGCAGCATATCGGCGCGGTGTTCTTGAAGACTCGCGAGCGCGACCCGAACCTGCTCGCCTTGGTTGCCGAATGCCGGATGTACAGCCGCCAACGCGAAGGCTGAAACGCAAACGCCCCGGCGTTCGGGGCCGGGGCGCTTGTCAAAGGTACTATCAGCCGACCAGGCCGCGTACGCAGAAGTACAGGATCGATGGCCCCATCAAACAGCCAAGACCGGTGTGGAAGGTTGCGGTCAATGCGCCGTATGGCACCAGCCTGCGGTCGGTTGCCGCGAGGCCTGCGGTAACGCCGCTGACGGTACCGGCAAGGCCGCCGAAGACCATCGCCGAGCGTGGGTTGTCCAGCGCCAGCCAGCGCGCCGAGACGGGGGTGAAGACCATCACCAGAATAGCTTTGATCAGGCCGGTGGCGATCGACAGCGCCATCACTTCGGAACTGGCGCCCAGCGCGGCACCGGTGACCGGACCGACGATGTAGGTGACGGCGCCGGCACCGATGGTGGTGATACTCACCGCGTCGCGGTAGCCGAAACTCCAGGCGACTGCCGCACCGACCACGAACGGCAGCACTGTACCCAACAGCAGTGCGATTGCGCCGATCATGCCGGCCTTACGTGCTTCGGTGGCCTGCACTTCAAAGGCGGTGGCGACGATAGCGAAGTCGCGCAGCATGGCGCCGCCCATCAAGCCGATGCCGGAGAACAGGGTCAGGTCGGCCAGGCCTTTTTGCCCGCCGGTGAGGGTGCCACCGACCCAGGCCAGCACCAGGCCGATGACGATGGCAATCGCCGAGCCGTGCACGCGGCCAAAGGTCAGACGCTTGGAGAGGATTACCGAGATCCACATCACTGCGCCGACTACGGCGAAGGCAGTGATCAGGCTATTGTGTTCAAGTGCTTTGAGGATGACTTCCATATCAGCGACCTCCGACCGGTGCGACTGCAATGGAGGTTTCAACGACCTCCTTTTCCAGCGGTTCTCCGCGGTGGGTGCGACTGATCAGGGCGATGGTGGCGCCACACAGCAGGACCGAGCCGATCGCTGCCAGCAGCGCGACCGGGCCGCCATGCAAAGCAGTGACGACGTTTTGCTGCGCAGCCATGGCCACCACGATTGGGATGTACATCGCGCCCCAGAAGCCCACGCCCAGCTCGCACTCTTTGCTCATGCCGCCGTTACGCTGCATGTACAGGCGGGCGAAGATCAGCAGGATCATGGCAATGCCGACCCCGCCGACGTTGGATTTGACCCCGAGCAGAACGCCAAGGAAGTCGCCGAGGATGACACCGGCAAGCGTGCAGATGGCCAGCAAGGCCACACCGTAAATGATCATTGTTGTTTTCCTCACGTTGAATCGAAGTTGTTTTGTTGTTGTTCTTCGAAATGCGGGCAGTCAGTCGCTGGCGTTCACCTCCCGCCGCAACAGGGCATCCAGGGTGTCGGCGCGGGCGCCTTGGCAGGCGATCACCGTACCGGAGTTGAATACACGCCGCGCCAGGCCGCTGAGGACGGTGCCGGGGGGCAGTTCGATCAGCAGCCGTACACCGCGCTCGTAGGCGTTGCACAGCGTGCCGTACCAGTCGACGGTGCGGCACATGTTCAGCGCCAGGTCGCGGCGCAGGGCTTCTGGGTCATGCAGTTGGCGAGCGCTGGTACTGCTCAGGTAACCCAGTTGCGGGCGTTTGAGCGGCACCTCGGCGAATGCAGCCGCCAGTTCGGCGGCAGGCGCATCGAGCAGCGCACAGTGGGACGGCACGCTCATCGCCAGCCGCTTGCACGCGCCGGCACCCAGCGCCAGGGCCTGGCGGGCAAGCGCGGCCATGGCCGTATCGCTGCCGGCGATCACGAACTGGTTGTCGGCATTGATGTTGGCCAGGTACAGCGGCTGCGCCGAGTCTTGAAGCAGTCGTTCGACAGTGCCTTGATCAAGCCCGATGATCGCGGTCATGCCGTAGCCCTCGGGATAAGCCTGTTGCATCAGTTCGCCGCGCAACGCCACTAGCCGCAGGGCATCGGCGAAGGTCAAAGCCCCGGCTATGACTGCCGCTGGGTAAGCGCCGATCGACAGACCGGCAACGTAGTCCGGCGCCGGGCTGCGCTCCAGCAACCAGCGCGCATGGGCGACACCGGCCACCAGCAGACACAGTTGCACCGCACGGGTAGACGCCAGCGACTGCGCCGTGTCGAGCTGCAACACCGGCTGCTGCAGCACGTCGCTGGCCTCCTCCACGCAGGCACGCACCACGGCCGCATCCGGCAATTGCTGGAGCATGCCGGGCCGTTGCGCGCCTTGGCCGGGGAAGGCAAACAAGCTGCTCATGCCGACAGTTCCAATACTGACCACGGGTCGCTGACCAGGCATGCACCGTGGCGGCTTTTGAGCAGCACCCGCTTTGAAGCGCCGGCCCATTCAGCCAACGCGACGGCGCCGAAGGGTGTTTCCAGCTGCAGGTCGATACGGCACGGTGCAGCGCACAACACCTGATACAGCGCTTTCGCATCGACGCGAGTCAAGGCTGCGGGCGTGCGCAAAACCAGGTCCAGATCGCTGCCGTGGTGCAGCACAGCGATCCCCGTCGCCAACTGATAGCCCACCCCTCCGGTCGGCCCCCAAGACAGGCCGAGGCTGTCCATAAGCGGCGTAACAGCGTGCAGTGCCTGCAGCGCAGCCAGCTCTGCCCTGCCCTCGCCGCGCAGCTGTTCAGGGCTGCAACGGCGCTTGATCGAGGCGACGGGCATTTCAGCCGCCAGACGCTCGCCGCGCTGACTGCCACGCACGCCGACCGCCACGCGCCCCGCACCGGCTACGGCGCGGCGCACCACCACCGGCTGACCGGCCAGCAGCATCTGCCGCGCCCACGCGGGGGCGTCTGCAGGCAAATGGTCCGGGGCCATGCCCCACAGCAGGTCGTGTGCGTTCATGCTTTCACCATTGCTCGCGCAGCAGTTGCCGAACCTGGGCAGACATCGCCCGGTTGGGCGCGCCCAGTCGCCCGCGCAGATCAGTACTGCTGCCGATGTCGTCTACAGCGCTTTCCAGCACCGCGCGCACCTTGCCGATATCGGCGGCAGACGGCTGCTCGACCGCGTCCACCTTGACCCGCTCCCAGAGCAGGCCGAGCGAGGCATAGCTGGCGATGTCGTAGGCCATGGGCGGCACTTTCGCAGCCAGAGCCTCCAGCTCCTCGACACTGCGCAAGGTAATCCGCGCAGCTGCCGCCTTGCCCATGGCATGCACCATCACCCCTTGATCATCCAGCGCGATCAAGCGCTGCGCCTGATAGCCGTGGGCGAGAAACGCCCCGGACATGGCCTTGCCCACCAGCAGTCCAATCAGTGCATGCCCTGCCAGGCGCGCCCGGGCATAAGCATCTACCGCGCCAGCCAGCGCTTGATGGATCCCCAGCGACTCTTCACGGCGGCCGTAAGCCTGGCTGGGCACATCGACCACGGCGACCAACACCCGCGGCGTGCCGCCCTGGTCAGCCTTAATCGCCTCATCGACAGCTTTGGCCAGGCCCCAGCCTTCGAGCAGGCCGACCTCGCCATCGCGAGCCCTTGGGAAGGGGTTTTGCGCGTCGGGCACAACCGCGATGAAGCGTGCAGGACGGTTGCCCAACTCGCCGTCGATGACTTTTACCGAGGCGGGATAGCCTGGCAGCTCGCTGCCCTGGGCCAGCGCCCGAATCCACTCAAGACCACGGCTCATTGCAGTTCTCCTTGATACAGCGCCCGCGTCAGCGCAGCGTCGACTTGCGCACAGTCAGTGCCCAGCGTGGCCAACAGCGCGAGGAAGTCAGCGTGGCGACGGCTGCGCGGCAACGCCGGTTCGCCTGCAGCGAGTTGGGCTACCAGCGCCTCACGTACCTGGGCCAGATCATCCGCCACATAGGCGTCCGCCAGGCCGCAGGCGTGGCGTTGCTCGCCGCCGGTCAGGCTCCAGATGAACGGCCGGTCGCGCGAGTCGTATTCCTCGATGCCGGCTTCCTGCTCGATGACCTGCGGCCCATTCAGGCCCAGGCGTGCTTCGCGGGTGACGATCAACCGGCTGCATAGCCCAGCGGCAATCGACATGCCGCCAAAGCAACCGACTGAACCTGCGATCAGGCCGATCACCGGCTGGTACTGGCGCAGCTCGACTATCGCGGCCTGGATCTCGGCGATCGCGGCCAGGCCGAGGTTGGCTTCCTGCAAGCGCACGCCACCGGTTTCCAGCAGCAGCACAGCGGCGGTGGGTATGCCGTTACGGTTGTCTTCGACCGCCAGCTCCAGCGCCCCGGCGATCTTGGCGCCGCCGACTTCGCCCATGCTGCCGCCCTGGAATACGCCTTCGATGGCGGCCACCAGCAACGGCTGGCCATTGAGGCTGCCCTTGGCGATGATCACGCCATCGTCAGCCTGGGGCACGATGCCTTGCTGGGGTAGCCACGGCGACATCATCCGATCAAACGGCCCAAGCAATTCGCGAAAGCTGCCGGCATCGAGCAAGGCGCGGGCGCGCTCGCGGGCGCTGAGTTCAACAAAGCTGCAGGCCTGCAGTAAACGGCCGATGTCAGTCATGCTTGATCTCCTCGAAGCCTTGTTCCAGCCTCAGCCGTACTACGCCAGGCGTGGCGCCGAAGTCGTGGATGTCGATGTTCATGGCGGGCAGGCTGTGCTCGGCGAACAGGCGCTGAAAAAGCTGCTCCCAGCGCGGCGCACTGCCGTTTACCGAGGTCACTACGTTGATGTTCAGTACACCGCTGGTGCCAGGTTCGAGCAGCACTTCGAGGTCGCCTGAGCCGACACAGCCGACCAAGGCTCGGTTGGTTGCCGGCGCGCCGGCCGGAAATCTGAAAGACAAGGTTTCCATGCTCAAAGGCTCCCGAAGTTATCAAGCAGCAGGCAGGCCGCCAGCAGGTCAGCGGCGCCGCCCGGTGAGGCGTTCAGCGCCAGCAGGCGCGTATCCAGTTGGCGCAGCGCACGGCGCCCGGCCAGGGTTGCGCTGCCGCCAGCATCCAGTACGCCACGGGCACCTTGGTGCATGGTCTGCAGGCCTTCGAGGCCGGCGCGCCAGAGCACGCAGGTGTCGTGGAGCTGACTCATGATCGCCAGCAGCGCGTCCAGCCGCGCGTTCTGCTCGCCACTGCCGGCAGCGCGGCTTTTGGCCAACTGCGGCAAGCCGTGGGCGAGTACCGTCGGGAAGCCCAGCTGCGCTTCCTCGCGGGCACCACGCACGCCGAAGCGGCGCTGTACCTGCAGGCCATGACTGTCGTGCTGACGCGGCGCATAGCGGTCATCGATCAGGGCGATGCGCCCTGCCCGTGCGGCAATCGATGCGGCATCGTTGTTGATTGGATCAAGGGCACGGGCAGCGACCAGCAAGCCCAGTGCCCAGATGGCACCACGGTGAGTATTGATGCCGGCAGTAGTGACGCGCATGGCTGTCTCGCCTTCCCGGCCAATGCGGCCGAGGGCTTCGCGCAATGACTGGCCGACCTCTCCGTGGAGCATGGCGGCCTCGGCCATCTCCTTGAAGCATGGCCACAGCGACAGCGCCGAAGCGTGCATCAGGCCAAGGTGCAAATCACTGTGGGCGCCGCTGCCACGGCGGTCGACCAGGGCCGGTTTGGGCGACAGATCGGCTTCGTCGATCAGCGCTTCAACCGCCAGATCGGCCAACTGGTGCGACAACGGCAGTGGTGCGTGGATCTGAATGGATGCAGTCATCACCAGCTCCTGAAGCGTGCGGGCGGGTTGTACAGGCCGCCGGACCAGTCGACCAGCTCGGCGATGCTCTTGGCGGCGAGCAACGTACGGGAGGCCTGATTGCGATGGATACCAAGGTCTTCGGGCAAGGCGATCAGCCCTTCGCGGCGCATGCGTGCGGTGTCTTTAGGGTCGTGGCGCAAGCCGATGCTGGTCACGCCGGCAACCGCCGCGATCATCGCCTGGCGCTCTTCGAGCGTGCGCGCCTTGTACAGATAGGCAATGCCTTCTTCGGTGAGCAGGTGGGTCACGTCGTCGCCGTAAATCATCACCGGCGCCAGCGGCATACCGGCCTTCCTGGCTACCTCGACCGCATCGAGGGTATCGACGAAGGTGGGTTTGCCGCCCTCCTGGAAGGTCTCGACCATCTGCACCACCAGCTTGCGACCGCGTTCGAGCATAGTCACCGGGGTGGTCATGTCGAGCCAGGCCGGCGTTGCATGGCGCCGACCGCGGGGGTCGTGGCCCATGTTCGGCGCGCCGCCAAAGCCGGCCAGGCGGCCACGGGTGACGGTCGAGGAATGGCCGTCGCCGTCAACCTGCAGGGTGGCGCCGATAAACAGGTCGACTGCGTACTGCCCGGCCAGCTGGCACATCATGCGGTTGGAGCGCATCGAGCCATCGCGGCCGGTGAAGAACACGTCCGGGCGCTGGGAGATGTAGTCCTCCATGCCCAATTCAGTGCCAAAGCAATGCACGCTCTGCACCCAGCCGGTTTCGATCGCGGGGATCAATGTCGGGTGCGGGTTCAGTGTCCAGTTGCGGCAGATCTTGCCCTTCAGGCCAAGTGACTCGCCGTAGGTCGGCAGGATCAGCTCGATGGCCGCGGTGTTGAAACCGATGCCATGATTGAGCGACTGCACGTTGTGTTTTTCGTAGATGCCGCGGATCGCCATCATCGCCATCAGCACGTGCACCGGCTTGATGTGGCGTGGGTCGCGGGTGAACAGCGGTTCGATATAGAACGGCTTGTCCGCGACCACCACGAAGTCAACCCAGGACGCCGGGATATCCACCCGCGGCAGGTCGCGCACGTCGTCAACCAACTGATTGACCTGAACGATGACGATGCCATCGCTGAACGCCGTAGGCTCGACCAGCGCCGGAGTGTCTTCGGTGCTGGCGCCGGTGTAGATATTGCCCTCGCGGTCTGCCATGAAGCCGGCAACCAGGGCAACGTTGGGGATCAGGTCGACCAGCAGGCGCGAGTACAGCTCGATGTAGGTGTGAATGGCGCCGACTTCGAGCAGGCCGTCTTCCAGCAACTGGCCGATGCGCAGACTCTGCGGCCCAGCGAAGGAGAAGTCGAGCTTGCGGGCGATGCCGCGCTCGAACAGATCAAGGTGCTCGGCACGGCTGACACTGGGCATGATCATGTGCAGGTCATGCAGGCGAGCGGAGTCGGCCTTGGCCAGCGAGCGCGAGAGAAAATCTGCCTGCTTCTGGTTATTGCCTTCGAGTACCACCCGGTCACCAGGGGCGATCAGGCGCTCAAGGGCTTCGACGATCCGCTCGCTGGGCAACACCACGCCATCGGCAAGGTCTCGCACCTGCTCAAGGCGGCGCTGCTTTTCGCTGCGCCGCCGCGACCATTGCGGTGGGGGGGAGGTTCTTGTTGTCATTCTGCAACTCCACGGGTGCGCTTTCGTGGAGTCATTTAAGGCTGGCAGTTCAGGCCGATCAATCAATGCCCGGGGCTGATCATTACTCTCAGGTTAATGATCACTTAATTTAGAAAGCGCTAATAGCTGAGGGCTGATTTTCGTTACACGTTGATGCGGACAGTGCGCTTCAATCCAAGGGCGTTGCCCCATTCCTTTCAATCTTTTGCCGAGTGAACTCCGATGCAAACACCGCGATTTGTCCTCTCAGCCTTGACCGTCGCCTTCGCCATGCTAGTGGCTGGCACCGCACCCGCTGCCAGCCCAGTCAGCGAGCCGCCCGCCATGACCAAGCCTGCGCATCAGGCATTGACTGTGGATGTGTTCAACCCAGGCGAAGCGGCAATCTTTGCCGTGTCATCGGTACTGGTCGAAGGCAAGCAGGACGCAATCCTGATCGACGCCCAGTTCTCCGCGCAGGAGGCCGCCAAACTGGCAGCCCGGATCAAGGCCTCCGGCAAGCATTTGACGACCATCTACATCAGCCATGGCGACCCTGACTATTACTTCGGGCTAGACACTTTGGTGCGCGCATTCCCTCAGGCAAAAGTTGTCGCCACCGCGCAGACCGTTGCCCATATCAACGCCAGCAAAGACGCGAAACTGAAAATCTGGGCTCCCGAGCTTGGCGCCAATGCGCCGCGGCAGATCGTGGTGCCGCAGCCCCTCAGCGGCGATACCCTGATGCTGGAAGGTCAGCCATTGAAGATCATCGGCCTCGATGGCCCAACGCCAGAGCGCACCTTTGTCTGGATTCCTTCGATCAAGACGGTGGTTGGCGGCATTCCGGTGCAATGGGGTGAGCATGTGTGGATGGCTGATACGCAGAGCGCCGCCTCCCATGAGCACTGGCTGGCGACACTGGAGCAGATCAAGGCACTGGCACCGGCCACGGTGATACCAGGGCATTTCAACGGGACATTCCCTAAGGGCCTGCAAGCTGTTCAGTTCACCGCTGACTACATTCGCGCGTTTGACAAAGAGACTACCAAGGCTGACAACTCCGCTGAGCTGATTGCGGCGATGAAAAAGCGCTATCCGGATTTGGCCGGGGACAGCTCGTTGGAGCTGAGTGCCAAGGTGGCCAAGGGCGAGATGCAGTGGGAGTGATCCGACTCGGCAACCGAGCCGTCGACTTTGCCGTCAGCGGCTTCAGTGCTGATCATTTCAGGAAGCAGCCCTATCATTTTTGCCAGTTGTGAACCTGTCTTGCCCAACATCAATCAAAAAACCACAGCCCTCCTGCCAGCGTTCATTGCGCTGCATTCTCATGTGTTCGGCGCGGATCGCTCTCGATCTTGGCGTCTCAGTGCCCGCTGTCATCGACATAACTACCGCACGCGCCGGTGACAACGCGGGCTGAATGAGCGTTTTGCGCTCATTGGTGCGTTATGAAAGCTACTCTATTCCCGGACACTTCCGTTGATACCCTCATAGCAGATCGCTTACCAGACTGGCTGACCGCGGCTACCGCCGATCAACGTTCTGTTCTGCATCAGGCACTGATCGCGCAACAGCGTGCGCGCGAACAGCTGACGCGTCTTTTCGCCCAGATAGAACCCCTGGACAGCTTCGCCAGCACATCGCTGGACGCAGCGCTGCAAAGGCTCGTGCAGCGCCCAGTGGATGTCCACACGGCCAAGCTCCGCCGGGTGGTACACGTGCGTTACCCATCAGGTGTCAGCACAGTTCCCGATCGTGTGGTCGCCACAACCTCGGAGCAAAGCCTGCTGGCCTGCGCCCTGCACAACTTCGAGCGCCGGGAAACCTCCGAGTCGGCCTGGTTGCCAGAGTCCAGGCTGCAAGATGCAGACGGTACGCTGATCGCGCTGCGACCTCGTGCATTTGCCGGCCTGTGCCGTTCTCTGGATGTGGGCGCGCTTTATCAGCAACATCTCAAGCAGGTGCTGTTTGCAGACGACAGCCGCCGGCGCAGCGTCAACGCCATACTCGAAGAAGCATGGCGCACGAACCTGCTGGCGGCTGCGCAACTGGCGCGCCTCAAAGGCGAGGTTGAGGGGGTGCTGCTTGATGAGATGCTGAACGCTGTATCGGCTCCAGCCGAAAGCGCCGCAGGGACGTTCAGCGAGCTTCGACTGCTGGGGCGGGTGATCACCGGTGTGACGGTGTTCCAGCCGCGCTCGGATGCAACAACCACTGCGCCGCAGAGCCTGATGGTGTGGATCCCTGACGATCCGCATGGGGCCCTGAACGTCTATGGGTCATGGTCGCAAGTGTTCAACACCTTGGGTAGCCGTCTGCGCGATCCAGCCTATCGAACGTTCTTCCAACGGTTCATCAAAGAGCATGACCGGATGCACGTCAGCCAGCAATTGAAAGGTTTGCTGGGCCAAGGCGGTGCCCAGCAGCCGATGCAACTGGACGGGCGCCAGCAGCTTATTACCGGTTCGTTGGCCGAGCACCTGCGTCAGGTGCAGATCGATAAGGTACTGCAGGACGCTCAAGCCTTGGCAGTCCCCAACAGCGCTGTCGATAGCCAGGAACGCGACCGGAGCATGCATTTCTTCAAAGGACTCGGCGTGGACATGCTTGGGCTGGCCGCTTTCTTCGTACCAGAGCTTGGCTTGCCATTGCTTGCGCTGGCTGCGCACCAGGTAGCAAACAACGTATTCGAGGGTTACCAGGAGTGGGAACTGGGCGATCGTGAGGCAGCGCTTAGCCACCTGATGTCTGTAACCCAAAACGTTGCGATGATCGGATTAGGGGCGGCCGCCGGAGCCGCAACAGGCGGGATACTGGCTCGAGAAGCTGCCGTTGATGAGCTGGCACCCGTGCTCACGCCCACAGGTGAGCAGCGCCTGGCACGAGCTGACCTGCCGGGCTACTCGATGGCAGGCACCAGCCTGATGTCGGGCCAGCGAGGTGTTCTGCGGGGCAAGCCACACGTGTCGATCGCGCAGCAGGCTTACCGTTTGGGACAAAGTGAGGAGCGCCCAACCGTGGTGCACCCCGATCGTGCTCAAGCGGCAGCAATAGCCCTGGAGGAAAACGAGGCTGGTGGCGTGCACCACGCCTTGGAGCGACCACATGACTGGCAAGATGCGGGAATGCTGATGAGGAGGCTCGGTTCGAACCTCGGTTTGGCCAGGCATGACTTGGCCAGCTCGCTGCTGCGCAGTGTAGGCATGGATGAAGCGTGCCTACGGCGCCTGCATCTGGAAAACGCCCCTGCCCCTGCCCGGCTCTGTGACGCACTGCAACGGTACGTAGCCCACGAGTCGTTCCCACGCCTGCGCGGGCAAGCATTCGAGGCATACTGGCAGGAGACGCAGCCGGTTCCGAGCGGCCCAGCACAGCCCTTGCACCGCGCCTTTCCTGGCCTGACGATCCGCTCGGGCAGAGCGTTGGTCGCAGCCGCCAGCGACAGCGATCTCACCCAGTTGCTGGAGCAACAGAGGGTGCCACTGGCGCTGGCCGAAAAGGCTCGCTGGGAACTGCGCGACGCACGCCTGGATCGCGCTTGCGCAGGCTTCGAGCAGCCAGTTGCTGTGACGCCTGACACAGAGCAGCTGGCCCTGGGCTTGCTTCACGCCGCATGGCCCTGGCAATCGACGGTGCGAGTGGAGGTGCGCGACACACAGCTCAACGGTGATGTCGCGGCCAGCATTGGCGCTGAACAGCCCACGCAGACCCACTCTCTGATCCGCACCGTACGAGGCTACCTTGCTACCGACAAGGCAGGTTTCGCCAAGCCCGGTTCCCTGGCTGGCGACGATCTGTTCAAGGCCCTGCTGCATGTGCTGGACACGCAGCAACGGGTGGCGCTGGGCGAAGCCTCAGCATCGCCGGCGAAGCTGGCCAGCACCCTTGCAGATCTAGCCTTCGCAGACCGCAACGAGGCGGCACGGCTGCTGGGCATGGCGCCGATCGGCACGCCCCGACCTCCAATGCGTCTGGGTGATGGACGCATCGGCTATGTACTCAGCGGTCGCCCGGAAGGCTCACGACGCGCGCTGCTTCGCGGTTATCAGCAAATCTTCCCGACGTTGACCGACATGGAGATAGAGTTCTACCTGGAGCGCGTTCGCTTGCAGGGTGAGCAACCGTGGGACCACTTGCACAGCCTGCAGCAGCACCTGATCGGACTGGGCGAGAGCCTGGGCGCGTGGCGCCGGGAGGCCACTGTTGCGCCTCTGCCCGAGCGCCGCCGCCTGATCGCTCGACGCATTCGCCAGTGCTGGCGGCGTAAGCGGCCTGACGCGGACGGCGAGTACCGTCTGGTGATAGATAGCGAGCGTATCGATAGTCTGCCGGTGCTGCCGGCGCAGGTGACTTTTGACCATGTCACGCACTTGATTCTGCGCCGCGCGCATTTGACGCACATCACCGAGGGTTTTTTGCAACGGTTCGCCAACCTGCGCACCCTGGACCTCAGTGACAATCTGCTAGGCGGCATTCCAGATGGCCTGCAGGCACTGACCCAGCTCAGCGAGCTGCGCCTGACGCGCAATCAGATCGTGATCGACGATGCAGGCCTGGCCAGGCTGAGTGCATTGTCCAGACTGCGGGTGCTGGACCTGTCGCATAATCCGATCGGGCAGCTGCCGCCATTGGGAAGTCTGCTCAACCTCCAGCGCCTGCATTTGCGCCACTGCGGCCTGAGCGAATTGCCTGTAGAGGTGTACATGCACCCTGCGCTTGAAGACATCGATCTGCGCGACAATCACATACAGGACATGAGCCCGACCCTTGCTCGGACGCACCGCCGACTGGCCGGGTTGAGCCTGCATGACAACCCGTTACCCGAGCCGACCCAGACCGCCTTGCGCAGCACCCTGGGCGAGGCCGGTGCGGGAGCATTGCCTACGCGACGTCATGGGCCTGGCGGACAGGAGTCACTCGAGCGATGGCTGGCCGACTTCAGCGTTGAGGAACGTACCATCCGCTCCGAACAGTGGCTGGCCCTGACGCAACAACCGGGTTGCGATGATCTCATGCGGTTTCTCAACGACCTCGGCCGATCCAGTGATTATGACCTTCAGGGCATCGATTTGCGCAGGCGCATCTGGGCGCTGGTTGAGGTGTGCGTGGAGAATACACAAGTGCGGGAGGCGATTTTTCAGCAAGCAGCAGGCCCGCGGACCTGCGCAGACCAGATGCTGTTGATGCTCAGTTTGTTCGAGGTGCGCGCCTTGGTCGCCACCCGCACGGCCGGGCTGGGCAGCGCAGAGATGAGCCCGGCACTGGTGCAGCTGGGCCGCGAGCTGTACCGGCTTGACGAGGTAGATCGCGTCGCGGCGCAGCACATAAGGGAGCTAAGAACCAGCAACCCCTACGGGCTGATCGATGAAGTGGAAATACACCTGGCGTATCGCGCCGGTCTGGTGCGCCCGCTGGGGCTGCCGGCCCAGGCGCGCTACATGTATCACCGGATATTCTCCGACGTGAACGACGCTCGCCTGCGTGACGCCGCCCGGACCATCCTGCAGGCAGAGACCAACGCCCGTATCGCAGATTCGATGGCGCAGCATGGCTTTTGGATCGATTTTCTGCGTGAGACCTTTGCGGAACAATACGAGGCGCTGAACCAACCCTACCATGACCGCCTCGAAACGCTGCTGCTGCCCGAGGAAGGCGCCAACGAGCAGCAAGTCATTGAAGCGGTGGGCATGCTGGCTGATGAACGCAGCGCCGCCGAGCGCGAGCTGACGCTGACTTTGACGCTGGGATTGCTTACCGAGCACCCCTGGAGGGGCGTCTTGTAGAGTGTCTGGGTAGCCAGGAGTGAGCAGCAGTGAGAATACTCCAATCAGGCGACCGGAGTAGCGACATCGCCTTTTGGCTCGGGCACACCGCGGGGATCCAGGTCTCCTGCTCCAGCGAACGGGAGTGCGGACTTCATGGGCTGATTCCTGGAGCAAAAAGTCTGGCTGCCCATGGATCGGCGTGGTTTGGCCTGGAACGAAAAAAGACGCCGAAGCGTCTTTTTTCAAGGCCTTGCAGAAATGACCTTCCTTCTGCAGACCGATATTTGGAGCGGGAAACGAGACTCGAACTCGCGACCCCGACCTTGGCAAGGTCGTGCTCTACCAACTGAGCTATTCCCGCTTGGTGATGGCGCTATTCTAGCGATCTGCCAAACGCCGTCAAGCCCTTGATTCAAAAAAGTTTTATTTCGGCTCTGAACCTTCACGCAGATGCGGCCAGGCAGCGACCAGGTAATTGATCATGGAGATCAACGTCAGCGCTGCAGCTACCAGCAGCAGACCATAGCCCAGCACAACCCAGAAGCCAAAGACCGGCGGGTTGGCCAGCAAGATCACCAGGGACAGCATCTGCGCCGCAGTCTTCCACTTGCCCAGATTGGACACGGCAACATGTGCCCTCGCCCCCAACTCGGCCATCCACTCACGCAGCGCCGAAACAACGATCTCGCGCCCGATGATCACCGCCGCAGGCAAGGTCAGCCAGAAGTTCGCGTGTACCTGTACCAGCAGCACCAGAGCAACCGCGACCATCAGCTTGTCTGCGACCGGGTCGAGGAAGGCACCGAGCGCAGTGCTCTGCTGCAGACGACGGGCCAGATAGCCGTCCAGCCAGTCGGTGGCAGCGGCGATGGCAAACACCGTACTGGCAGCCATGTAGCTCCAGTGATAGGGCACATAGAACAGCAGAATGAAGATCGGGATGAGCAGGACGCGTAGAACGGTGAGCAGATTTGGAATATTCATCGGTACGACTGGCTGCGAGTTGAACTGGGCATTCTACTCGCTATGCAGGCTGGCATAAATCGACTCGGCAAGCTTTTTACTGATTCCGGGTGCTTTGGCGATCTCGTCGATACTGGCGCGATTGAGCTCCTGCAGTCCGCCGAAATGTTTCAGCAGCTCGCGGCGGCGCTTCGGGCCAACCCCGGCGACGTCTTCCAGGCTGGAGGTGCGTCGGGCCTTGCCGCGCCGGGCACGGTGGCCGGTGATAGCAAAACGGTGCGCTTCGTCGCGGATCTGCTGGATCAAGTGCAGCGCGGCAGAGTCGCCCTTGAGGGTGAACTCGTGGGCTACGTCGTTGAGGTAGAGGGTCTCGAAGCCGGCCTTGCGGGTCACGCCCTTGGCTACGCCGAGCAAGGTCAGGTCGCTGATGCCCAGTTCCTGCATGACGTCGCGGGCCATGTTCAACTGACCTTTGCCGCCGTCGACCAGCAACACATCGGGCAATTTGCCCTCGCCGGCCTGGATCCGGCCATAGCGGCGCATCAGTGCCTGGTGCATGGCGGCATAGTCGTCACCGCCGGTAATGCCTTCGATGTTAAAACGGCGATAGTCGGACTTGATCGGGCCTTCCGGGCCGAACACCACGCAACTGGCTACAGTGGCCTCACCGCTGGAATGGCTGATGTCGTAGCACTCAAGGCGCTGCGGTACTTCATCAAGGCCCAGCACGCTGGCCAGGGCTTCAAAGCGTGCGGCCATGTGTTGCCGGTTGGCCAGCCGGGCGTTCAACGCCTGCTCGGCATTGGTCACGGCCAGTTGTTGCCAACGGGCACGGGTGCCACGCACGCGATGGGTAATAGCTAACTCGCGCCCGCGCAAGGTCTGCACGGCTTCGCTGATAGCGGCGAAGTCTTCGTGGACGACGTTGACGATCAACTCGCCGGGCATCTCGCGTTCGGCATTGCCCAAGTAATACTGGGCGAGGAAGGCCGCCATGACCTCGCTGACCTCCTCTTCGATGCCCACCTGCGGGAAAAAGTTCTTGCTGCCGAGCACCCGCCCGCCGCGCACGCTGATCAGGTGCACACAGGCGCCGCCTGGGTTGATGAAGGCCGCCACCACGTCGACCTCACCGGAGCCACCCTCCATGTACTGCTGGTCCTGCACCCGGCGCAACAAGGCGATCTGATCGCGCAGCTGGGCTGCCTTCTCGAAATTCAAGGTCATCGCCGCCTGTTCCATCTCGGCATTGAGCTCATTGCCCAACTGCTGGCTGCGGCCTTCGAGGAACATCACCGAGTGACGCACGTCCTCGGCATATTCCTCTGGGCTGACCAAGTCCACGCAGGGGCCTTTGCAGCGCTTGATCTGATATTGCAGGCACGGCCGGGTCCGGTTCGCGTAATAGCTGTCTTCGCACTGGCGGACCATGAAACCCTTCTGCAACAGGCTCAGGCTTTCGCGGATGGCACCAGCACTTGGGTACGGGCCGAAATAACGACCCTTGGCCTTCTTCGCCCCGCGATGAATACCCAGGCGTGGGAACTGGCCGTCAGACAGGAATACATATGGGTAAGACTTATCGTCGCGCAACAGGATGTTGTACGGCGGCCGCCACTCCTTGATCAGGTTCTGCTCGAGCAGCAGTGCCTCGGTCTCATTGGCGGTGATGGTGGTTTCGACCTGGGCGATGCGCCCCACCAGGGCGGCAGTCTTGGGCGCCAGCCCGGTCTTGCGGAAATAGCTGGCCAGACGCTTCTTGAGGTTCTTGGCCTTGCCCACATAGAGCAGCCGCGCCTCGGCGTCGAACATACGGTACACACCCGGCCGACCACTGCAGGTCGCCAGGAATGCGCTGGCATCAAAAATTGGGGACATGGAAACTCAGAGGCTTGCGTCGACCATACCGTGGCGTACGGCCAGTAACGTCAATTCGACATCGCTGGTGACCGAAAGTTTTTCGAAGATTCGATAGCGGTAAGTATTGACGGTCTTGGGGGACAGACACAACTTATCGGAGATGATCTGCACTTTCTGGCAGCCGACGATCATCAAAGCGATCTGGATTTCTCGCTCGGACAGCGAGTCGAACGGCGAGCCCTGCGGCTGGAATGACTTCAGCGCCAGCTGCTGGGCGATCTGCGGGCTGATATAGCGCTGGCCGGCAAATGCCAGGCGAATGGCCTGGACCATTTCATCCAGCGCCGCGCCCTTGGTCAAATAGCCAGCGGCGCCGGCCTGCAGCAGACGCGTCGGGAACGGGTCTTCCTCACACACGGTGACTGCCACCACCTTGGTGTCCGGATGGCTACGCAGCAGCTTGCGGGTCGCTTCGAGGCCGCCGATGCCAGGCATCTTGACGTCCATGAGGACAACATCGGGTTTCAGCTCACGGGCCAGCTTGAGGGCTGTCTCACCGGAATCCGCCTCACCCACCACCTGCAAGCCGTCGATATCGGCAAGCATGCGGGTGATGCCGGTACGCACCAGATCGTGATCATCGACCACTAGGACCCTAATCAAGCAGACACCTCGTCAGTGGGGCGATTGGATCCCGCCACCATAACAAAAAATTACAAGGTCGACCTAGCCCTTCGCATCACGATTCCAGGCCTTTTGCTCGATCTGAACTGACTATCTGGTCAGGCTTTAGCTGGCGTCACCCAGCAAGCGCTCGGCGAGGTACCACAGCGCAGCCTGATCACTGGCGGACAGGCTGCGAAACGTACCCAGCAAGCGGGTCTCGTCTTCACTTAGATTGGTTATGGGCGGTGGCGTGCGGACACCACCGAGCACGTATCTGGCGTCAACGCCGCAAGCGACCACCGCGGCAAGGTAGTCAACACGCGGTGTGCGCTCGCCACTCTCGTATTTGCCCTGAGCATTGGGCTCGACGCCCCCGATCTCACCAAATCTGCGCTGGGTAAGTGCCAGACGTTCACGCTCTTCGCGCAGCCTAGGTCCGATTCCTTTCATGAGATGCCTCCTGTGCAGTAAAGGGCGATCGAGCACTTCCAGCACCCGAGGTGTAACCAAGTGCAACTATGCCTAGCACCGCCGCTCGACGCAAGTTGGCACCCGACGCAGTCAGCAAGATGAAAATAATACATAAACGACAGTTTACCGACGCCATTTTGTTGCCAATCAAGCAGCATCGGATTTTTGACGCCGAACTTACATCAAACTTTAAGTCGTTGTTTTAAAACGGTTTTTAAACTTTAACAAGCGACGATTAAAGTATTTTCACAAAGCCGCAGATCAACGCTTGCGGTTCTAACAGCAACCCCTTTAGGATGAAAAAAGACCAAAAAAAACAGCCTGTATTGCCACTTCCTCGCGGCTTGTTTCTGCGCGTCTGCCTAATTGAAAACTTCTTGAACTGAGCATCTCGGCCGGCCTTGCCGTGTCCTGGGAGAGGGATCTATGAACATCAGCATCTTTGGCCTTGGCTATGTGGGCGCAGTGTGCGCGGGCTGCTTGTCGGCGCGCGGTCATCATGTGTTGGGAGTGGACGTCTCCCAGGCGAAAATCGATCTGATCAACCAGGGCAAGTCGCCAATCGTTGAGCCAGGCCTCGAGCAACTGCTGCAAGATGGCGTCAACCAGGGCCGCCTGCGCGGCACCACCGACGTGCAGGCCGCGGTACTCGCCACCGACCTGTCGCTTCTGTGCGTCGGTACGCCGAGCAAGAAGAACGGCGACCTCGACCTGGTCTATATGGAAGCCGTGTGCCGTGAAATCGGCACGGTCCTGCGCGACAAGCAAAGCCGCCACACAGTCGTGGTGCGCAGCACCGTGCTGCCGGGCACCGTCAAGAATGTGGTCATTCCGATCCTTGAGCAGTACTCGGGCAAGAAGGCCGGCACCGATTTCGGCGTTGCCGTCAACCCTGAGTTCCTGCGCGAAAGTACCGCGATCAAGGACTACGACTTCCCGGCCATGACCGTGATCGGCGAGCTCGACACCCAGTCGGGCGACTTGCTGGCTTCGTTGTACCAGGGCCTGGATGCGCCGGTGATCCGCAAGTCGGTGGAAGTCGCCGAGCTGATCAAGTACACCTGCAACGTCTGGCACGCGACCAAGGTCAGCTTCGCCAACGAAATCGGCAACATCGCCAAAGCCTCCGGCGTCGATGGCCGCGAAGTGATGGACGTGGTCTGCCAGGACTACAAGCTCAACCTGTCGCGCTATTACCTGCGCCCAGGCTTTGCGTTCGGCGGCTCGTGCCTGCCCAAGGACGTGCGCGCCCTCACCTACCGCGCCGGCCAGCTGGATGTCGAGCACCCCCTGCTCGCCTCGCTGATGGCCAGCAACCGCAATCAGGTCGATATCGCCTTTGACCTGGTCGAGCGCACCGGCAAACGCAAAGTCGCCCTGCTCGGCCTGGCGTTCAAGGCCGGCAGCGATGACCTGCGCGAAAGCCCGCTGGTAACCCTGGCCGAGAAATTGATCGGCAAGGGCTACGACCTGCGCATCTTCGACGCCAACGTCGAGTACGCACGGGTGTTCGGTGCCAACCGCGACTACATCGAGTCGGTAATCCCGCATGTGTCTTCGTTGCTGCAGAACGACCTTGAGCAAGTGATCGGCGAAGCCGATGTGATCGTCCTGGGCAACAACGACGAGCGCTTTGCCAGTGCCCTGCAGAACAACGAGGGCAAACAGGTCATCGACCTGGTCGGGTTCATGGATGGCGTCAGCGACGAGCAACGCCAAGGCATCTGCTGGTAATCGATGCAGGTCGCACCCCCGGCAGTTCGCCGTGGGTGCGGCCGCAGACAGGAGCACACGCTACATGGAACGAACGCAACAGCGACCTTTCGAGGCCCCAGGTTACCTGCGCGCGGCCGCCAGCTTCTGCGCCTGGGCGTGCCTGGCCGGGCTGATCGCGCTGGCGTCGGAGATGATCGCCCCGGCTTATCTGGACCCGAGCCATCATCTGTTCATCTTTGTTATCGGCACGCTCGGGATGTGGCGCTATGGCAATGCCATCGTGCACTACCTGCGCGGCATGTATTTTCTGCATTGGCGGTTCCCACGCATGCGCCGCGAAGTCGAGCGCCTGGGTGATGCGGCACTGCCTTCGCACATGTTCATGGTGGTGACCAGCTTCCGTATCCCGACCTCGACCACCTTCAAGGTCTACCAGTCGGTGTTTCAGGAAGTGCAGCGGCTGAATGTGCCGTGCACGGTGATTGCTTCGATCGTGGAAAAGGGCGACGAGAATTTCATCAAGGACATCATGCGCAATGAAGTGCGCGACCGCGACGACATCAAGCTGGTGATCGTCCGCGCCCGCGGCACCGGCAAACGTGATGGCCTGGCCCACGCCTTCCGCGCACTGTCGCGGCAGATGCCGATGGAAGATGCGGTGGTCGGCGTGGTCGATGGCGACACCATGATGCTGCCCGGCTGTGTCGAGCGCGCTGTGAAGATGTTTGCCGTGCTGCCCGACGTCGGCGGCCTGACTACCAACGAGTTCTGCGAAGTCGAGGGTAGCCGCCTGATGCGCCAGTGGCACTCGATGCGCTTTGTCCAGCGGCACATCAACATGTGCTCGATGGCCCTGTCGCACCGGGTACTGACCCTGACCGGGCGGCTGTCGTTCTTCCGCGCCAGCGTGATGATCGACCCGGAGTTCATTCGCGACGTCGAAGCAGACTTTCTTCAGCACTGGCGCCTGGGCCGTTTCCAGTTCCTGACCGGCGACGACAAATCCAGCTGGCTGAGCCTGATGCGCGCCGGCTGGGACACCTTCTATGTACCCGACAGCCACACCCTGACCGTCGAGCACCCGCCCAGCGACAGCTTCTGGATCGCCACCCGGCAATTGATGTTCCGCTGGTACGGCAACTCGCTGCGGCAGAACTTCCGCGCCACCGCCCTGCTCGGCCGCGCGCGTCTGGGGTTGTTCACCCTGTACGTGCTGTGGGACCAACGGGTGTCGATGTGGACCTGCCTGATGGGCCTGACCGCCTCGGTGGTGGCTGGCCTGGTGTTCGGCATCCAGTACCTGCTGGTGTACCTGTTCTGGGTATTGATCTCGCGCACTCTGGTGACCGTGCTGTTCGTGTTCGCCAAGCACCCGGTCAGCCCGATGTATCCGTTTGTCCTTTATTACAACCAGATCGTTGGCTCGGTAATGAAGGTCTACGCGATGTTCCATATGGACCAGCAAAGCTGGACCCGGCAGAAAACCACCCTGGCTACCGGCAGTGTCGATTTTGACACCTCGCTAAACCGCTGGTCCTCGAAGGCGATGTTGTTCTCCTCCATCGCCATCTTCTTCGGGGTCATCACCGTACTTCTTGAACTCACGCAACGTTAAAGGAAAGGCGCCTGCACATGAGCATGACCAACAGTCCCGCGGCCCCGGGCAAGACATCGGCCAACATCGTTCATGAAGCGGTTGACGAGCGCCAGTACGTACGCACCCGCATCAACGCCCGCGTGCGCCTTGCCAGCGGTGGTCAGACCGTCATCGAAACCACCCTGCAAGACATCTCGCTGGGCGGTATCGGCCTGCTGCATGAAGGCCCGCTGACCATCGGCGCGCTGTATGACGCATCGATCCAGCTGCGCCTGAATCAGGTCGACCTGTCGATCGATGGCAAGGTCAAGATCGTCTCCCAGCGTGGCAACGAAGTCGGCGCGCAGTTCGTCGACCTCGACGCGCAGAAGCGCGACATCCTGCGCTACATCATCACCGCCTACATGTCCGGCGAGATCGCCGACATCAATGGCCTGTTCAACGTGATGCAGCGGGAAAACTACATCAAGGAACGCAAACACAAGTACGCTTCGCCGCGTTCTGCCGGTGCTCGCCTCAAGGCCATGACCGGCACCTTGCTGTACAGCGCTGCTGGCCTGGCTGCCCTGGCATTCGTTGGCTACAAGGGCTACATGCTGTTCTTCCGCATCCCGGCCCTGCAGGCCCAGGTTGCGACCAACGCGCAGATCATCAGCATGCCCGACAACGGCTATGTGAAGTTCCTGCTGCCGGCCGGCACCACCGAAGTCAAAGCGGGTCAGCCACTGGCCAGCATCTCTACTCAGTTGGCCACCAGCTTCACCAGCCCGGCTGACATGAAGGCGGTTGCCGACCTCTCGCCAGGCGACCTGCAAACCCTGCTCGGCCGCGCCACCATCGAGACCGTGATCAACAGCCCATGCGACTGCCAGGTGTACTTCCCAAACCAGCCACTGGATGGCTATGGCTATAAAGAAGCACCGCTGATGCATCTGCTGCCGAAAGACCAAGGCCTGTTCGTACGCGCCAACGTGCCGTTCGACAAGCTGGCCGACGTCAGCCGCATTCGCTCGGTGGACATGCAGGTGTTTGGCCTGGATGAACACTTCAGCGGCAAGGTGGTCGATGCACGGGTTGACGAGGTTAACCGCAACCTGTCCCTGACCATTGCCCCAGACAGCCCGTTGCCGGCCACGGCCTACCAGAAGGCAGTGTCGGTAGACCTGTTCCTGGGCCTGCCATTTACCGGCCAGAACTGAGTTCATCGAGAGAGCTGACGTCATGACCCTGAAGACGCCTTCGCGCCTGCTGCTGGCCAGCATCGCCCTCGCCTGTGCCAGCGCCGCCAGCGCTGGACAGAGCCTGGAGCAGATCCGCTACGCCTTGTACAAGGACCCGAGCGCCGACGTCACTGCCGACCTGCGCGAGCTGGCCGGCCGCGGTGACCTGGCCAGTGCCCTGCTGCTGGGCGACGTACTGGCCGGGCGGCCGGATGGCAAACCGCAAGAATCGGTGGCGCTGTATCACCAGGCCTTTGCCGATGGCCGCGGGTTGATCCCGGCGCTGGCTTCGCTGGCACGCTTGATCGAGCGCCAGCCAAGCCTGCGCCAGCCCCAACAGCCGTGGATGAAACAGGCACTGGAGCGCTACCCGAGCCGGCTCGACCCGCGCAACGCTAGCACTACGCTTGAGGTGTTTCTGGTCTACCCGGAGCTGGTCGACGTGCCGCAGGCCACCGAGCTGCTCGGCCTGTACGAACAGTCGTGCCTGCTCAACTGCCGGCCGCAGCTGTACAAGGCGGTGCTGGCTGAACGCAAGGGCGATCGCGCCGGCGCCGAGCGCTGGTACCGCGAGGCTGCGCGTTTCGATGTGCGTGCGGTCAACCGTTACTACGCGTTTCTCGGCGAACAACAGGATCCGGCCTTCCGCGCCTTCGCCACCGAGCTTGAGCCGCAGCGCAGCCAGCTGCCGGTAGAAGTCGTGCACGCGATTGCCTCGCTGCTGGACAACATCACCAGCGTGCAACGCGCCGAGCAGGACGCCGACCGCTACGAGCGCGAAGAGGCCAACCCGGCCGCTGCCAAGCTACCGCCAACGCCTGAGCAACTGGCCCGCGACAAGGCTCAGGCCGAGGCGCTGGCGGCGTCGATTGCGCAGGTTCAGCGCTGGCGCGATGACGCCGTCGAGCGCGGGTTTGTGCCGGCGATGGTGTCCAAGGCCAACTACATGATCTCCAACCCGACCGAGCACAACGCCGATGAAACCCAGGCGATGATCGATCTGGTGCAAAAGCGAGACCCGGTCCGCGGCAAAGCCCTGCAGGCGTCGTTCTATATGGTCAACAACTGGCTGACGCTGGACCCGGACAAGGCCCTGGCCCTGATCGAAGAGCTGCGCGCCAGCGGTTACCCAAGCGCCGGCCTGTTGCTGGCCGAGTACTACAGCAAGGGCGTGGCTGATCAGCCCGATCAGGAAAAGGCCATGGCGTTGTTCCAGGCCGAGGCCAACAAGGGTTCATCGGCTGCCTGGTACCGCATGGCCAGCCTGCACACCTTTGGCCGTGCCCTGTGCCATGACCGGGTCAAGGCCTACACCTACGCGCGGATTGCCCTGGACATGGGTGAGCGCAGCGCGCGCAGCCTGGTCCGACGTCTGGAAAGAACCTTGCCCAAGGATGATATCGAGCGTGCCCTGGCCGCACGCAACGACCTGTTGAAGGAGGCCACCCTGTGAAAGCGCATTCCCCCCTGTTCGGCGCCCTGCTTGCCCTGGCCCCAATGTCGGCAGCGTTCGCTGCTGAAGAAGTCACCGGCCCCGAGGCTGACAGCAACGAACCCGTGCGGGTTGCCGCTGCTGATGGCAGCGAGCCGGTGATCACGTCTGAAGTCTTCAACAAGGTGACCGTACAAACTGGCTACGGCCCTGAAGACTCGCAGGTCGACCGTGACCGCGAGATGTTCTACAGCTTGCGCTATGAGCCGTCGTTTGCCTGGTACTCACCTGAGAAACGCTGGGCGAAGTGGATGGTGTACGGTCGCCTGTGGGTCAACTATGACTCGAGCCAGTCGAGCAACCTGACCAACGAATCGACCACTGCCAACGCGCGCGAACAGCCAGAAGGCTGGTACGCCGAAATGCGTGAGCTGTACGTCAAACGCAACCTGATCGGCGATGACCCGCGTTTCTCGGCATCGTTGGGTCGCCAGCGGTTCTCTGACGATTACGGCATCTGGTGGGATGACAGCCTGGAGTCGCTGCGCTTCAACTACAAGGACACGTTCTCTGAAGCGTTCGTCGCAGTTGGCCAGAAGTTCAACAACTACAATACCGACGTCAACTCGCTCGCCGACAGCGAAACGCGCACGACCTATGTCATGGGTGAGTACGCCTATCGCTTGACCCAGAACAATCAGGTCGGTGTGCGCCTGATGCACGAGAACGATCGCAGTGATCGCGACATCGATGACCGTTTCGACTTCAAAGGCATGCGTTATGGGTTGTTCTTCAAGGGCGACAACCTCGTCAACCCGGTGATCAGTGACTATCATCTGGAGCTGGCTGCGCTTGATGGCGAGATGGTTGAGACACGGCAGGCGGGAACGACCAAGCGCAACGACAGCAGAGGTTGGGCCGCGCTAGGTGAAATCGGCCGTCGTTTCGATTTGTTGCCCTGGACTCCTCGCGTAGCGTTGCGCGCCGGTTTGACAGATAAACCGAGTGATGAAAAGGATGGCTTCCGCCTGAACGCCATTCAGTCTGATCGGATCACTCGCCAGGGTTCCTACAGCACGCGGCTGACCAGCTCGTTCGTCGCCCTCGACCTGCAGAACCTGAGCTACTACGGCTTCGCTTTGGAAACCAACCCAACGCCCCGTAGCTCACTGGACCTGCGGGTCACTCAGTTGAATCTGCGTGATGAAGACGGCGTCATGCCAATCCGCGTGGCCAGCGATGCAAGATCGCAACGAAACAACAAAATCGACAATCGCACCAACGGCAGTGGCCGTAACGTCGGGCAAATGCTCGACGTCAACTACTACTGGAAGATGTTCCCGGTCGCCCTCGATGGCAAGCACCTCGATATCAACGCCCTGGTCAGCGCCAGCTACCTCAATGCCGGTAGCGCGCTGGAAACCGGCGATGACTATCAGCTGAGCCTCGGCGTAGTTGTCAGCTACTAAGGACGGACCTTGCCATGATCTTCGCCTCCAATGTGTTCCTGTTCCTGTATCTGCCGCTGTTCCTGGCCGTGTACTTCCTGGCCAGGCCGCAGTGGCGCTCGACCGTGATCGTTGCCGCCAGCTACATCTTCTATGCGTGGTGGCGGCCGGACTTCCTGCTGCTGTTCGTCGCGATCACCTACTGGAACTACTGGTTCGGCCTGCGCATCAAGGATCGCCTGGATGCCGGCGACAAACGCTGGGCGCTGCGCCTGCTGTGGATCGGCGTGATCGGCAACCTGTCGACCCTGGGTTACTTCAAATATGCCAACTTCGGCGCTGAAGTGCTGGCGGTGCTGCTGGCGCCACTGGGTATCAACACCTGGACGCTGGAGAACATCTTCCTGCCGCTGGGCATCTCGTTCTATGTGTTCCACGCACTGAGCTACATCGTCGACATCTACCGCAAGGACGCCACGCCAACCAACCGCTTCATCGACTTTGCCGCCTTTGTGGCGCTGTTCCCGCACCTGGTGGCCGGGCCGATCTTGCGTTACAGCCAATTGGCGCCGCAGTTGCGCGAGCGTACCCACTCTTGGGAACTGTTCTCGCTCGGTGTATGTCGGTTCATGCTCGGCTTCATCATGAAAGTGTTGATTGCCGACCGCCTTGCGCCGATCAACATGCTCTTCGTCGGTGAGGGCACGCTGCAGTTCAGCGATGCCTGGTTTGGCTTGGTGGTGTCGACCCTGCAGCTGTACTTCGACTTCGCCGGTTACAGCCACATGGCGCTGGGCCTGGCGTTGATGATGGGCTTCCGCTTCCCGGAGAACTTCAACCAGCCGTACGTAGCGCAGAGCGTGACCGAGTTCTGGGCGCGCTGGCACATGACCCTGGCGCATTTTTTGCGCGACTACGTGTACATGCCTTTGGTGCGCAAGCGCGTCACCGGCGCCCTGCCCGCGTTGGTCTGGACCATGCTGCTGTCGGGCCTGTGGCACGGCGCGAGTTTCGCCTTCATCTTCTGGGGGCTGTTCTTCGGCTTCGCCATGGTCATCGAGCGCAAGTTCCACCTGGCGACCAAGATCAACACGCCGTACAAGCTCGGCCGCAACCTGCGCACCGCGCTGCTGATCGTGCTGAGCATGCCGCTGTTCTTCACCATGGACCTGCGCCACAGCCTGGACATCTACCAGGCGCTGTTTGGTTTCAACGGCTTCGGCTCGCTGGAGCTGTACGTGCTGGGTGCCTCGAAGATGGCCATGGCGTTTGTCTTGGTGGCGGTGGTGTGGCTGCTGCTGGCCGGGATCAACAACGTGCGTTTCTACGCCGGCAACAAGGACGGCTACTTCATGCGCCATGTAGGCGCACTGCATAGCGTGCTGCTGTGGGGCGGCTTCGTGCTGGCACTGAGCAGCCTGGCGGCGAATTCGTTCTCGCCTTTCCTGTATTTCCAGTTCTAGGAGACTGCCATGTACCCCGTGATGAATTCGGCCAGCAAGGCCAATGGCATTCTCTTCGTGCTGGTGCTGGCGGCGATGTTCGTCTATTCGCTGCCGCCGGTGTTCAGCTTTGCCCGCACCCAGACCGACACCTGGAACCTGTTTGTCGATGGCAAGCTGCTGCGCAAGTTCGAGCAGGTCTACGACAAGCGCTTCTTCCTGCGTGAGCCTTCGGTGGAGCTGTGGGCCGATGCCCAGTTCAAGCTGTTTGGTGAAGGCACCAAAGGCGTGGTCCTGGGCAAGCAGGGCTGGCTCTACACCAACCAGGAATACCGCGTCCCGAACGACCTGCAGGCCAACCTCAACACCCAGCTGGAGCAGATCGCCAAGATCAAGACGCAGCTGGCCGAGCACGGCAAGCAGCTGGTGATCCTGCCGCTGCCGATGAAGCTGGATGTGTATGCCGAGCATGCACAGCACCGCTTCGATCCACGCGTAGTCAGCCTGTACGACGATTTTGTCGGCGAACTGCAAGCGCGTCAGCTCGACGTGGTGCCGCTGCGCGGGGCGTTCCTCAGCAAACTGAACGGCCCGGAGTTGTTCCTCAAGTCCGATACCCACTGGAGCCCGGACGGTGCCCGCCTGGCCGCCTTCGAGCTGGCCCGGCAACGCCCGCAACTGGTCGGCGATCAGGCTTACGTGTCGCACAAGGCCGGCGAGAAAAGCGTCAAGGGCGACCTGATGAACTACATCCAGTTCGACCACAACCGCCTCGCGCCGCAGTTCGGCCCGAACCAGATCGACCTGTACGAGACGCTCAAGGCCGAGCAGAGCAGCGACGATTTGTTTGCCGAGCAGGAGCAGAGCCTGCTGCTGGTTGGCACCAGCTACAGCAAGATCGATGACTGGAACTTTGTCGGCTTCCTCAAGGAAGCGCTCAACCGTGACCTGATCTCGATTGCCGTCGAGGCCCGTGGTCCGTTCGAGTCGATGAGCCAGTTTCTCGCCAGCGATCAGTTGAGCAACCCACAGATCGACACCGTGGTCTGGGAATTCCCCCTGCGCACTTTGCTGGCACATCGCCCGGGCTCGCTCAGCCGTAGCGCCCAGCCGCAGCATTTTTGAAGAATCAAAGGAGTAACTGATGAAACTCACCCACCTGTTTACCGCAATCGCCCTCGCCTTCGGCAGCCACCTGGCGGTCGCCGCCGAAGGCAACGCCGACCTGTACGATGCCGTCGCCCCGGCCGATTCGGCGTTTGTCCGCGTGCTCAACCTGTCGCAGAGCAACATCGACGTCAGCCTCAGCGGCAAGGTCAATCCGCAGAAAGTCGCCGCCGGCCAGCTCAGCGGGTACCGCTTCATCCCCGCCGGCACGCACAAGATCGCCGTCGGCGGCAAGGCCATCGAACCCCAGCTCAAGGCCAATGCCGCCAGCACCGTGGTCTACGACGGCAAGCAGCTCAAGTTGATCGCTGACAAATACGTCAACGAGCCGAAAAAAGCCCAGATCGCCTTCTACAACCTCAGCGACAAGCAAGCTGCGCTGAAGACCGTCGACGGCAAGCACGTGATCGTCGACCCGCTGAGCAACGGCCAGACCGGCAGCCGCATGGTCAACGAAATCAAGATTGGTTTCGCCGCCTACGAGGCCGAGCAGAAGGTCGCCAGCTTCGATGAGCTGTTCCTGAAGAAGGGCCGCTCGTACAGCTACGTGCTGCTGCCCGACAATCGCAGCATGAGCATGGCCAACAGCATCGACCCGACCGAGTAATTTCGCTGCAAGGATGAAATGGCAATGAAGATCCTCAAACCCCTGGGCCTCGGCGCCGCCCTCGCCCTGCTCAGCCAGACCGGCCACGCCGCCACGCCTGCGCAAGGCGCCAAGCCCGGCTGCGAAAACCTGCAGTGCATGGTCTGCCCGGCCTTGAGCGATCCTCAGCAGTATGCCGAGGGGCGCATGAAGCTGATGCGCGAGATCGTCCCTGGTCAGGAGCGCTGGCTGTTCCGCTCGGCGGTCGATCTGACCAACGAGTTCGGCATTCCGGCGCCGATGCGCCCTGAATTTGCCCGCCTGATGAAAACCTTCAATCAGCAGGGCATTCAGGTCGCCATGGCGATCCAGCCGACCCGTGGCCTGATGCACCGCGACCGGTTGATTGGCGAGCATCCTTACGGCTTTGACTACGCCCGCGCCAGCGCCAACCTGGCGGCTTACCTTGGCCAGCTCAAGCAAGGTGGCGCGGTGGTCGCGCCGATGATGCAGCTGGTCCAGCAGCCGCCCAAGGGCGAGTACTTCTTCCGCCGCGACCACCACTGGACACCGGTCGGCGCCGAGGCGACCGCGCGCTTGATGGCAGACGAGATCCGCCGTCAGCCGTTCTACGCCGGCCTGACCAAGAAGCAGTACCGCACCGAGCCTGGCGTGATGGTGCCCAAAGACGGCACCCTCAACCTGGCCATGAGTGCGATCTGCGGCAACAACTACGGTTTCCAGTATGTACGCGGCTACCAGACCATCCCGGTCGAGGCCAGCGCCGAAGCGCTGTTCGACGAGGCGCCGGACCCGGAAGTGATTCTGGTCGGTGACAGTAACGCGGCAGCGCGGGAAGACGAGAGCAAGCAGTTCAACTTCGACGGCTACCTCAAGCAGTACCTCAGCGTCGACGTGCTCAACTACGCCCTGCCCGGCGTTGGCGAGGACGGCTCGCTGCTGGAGTACCTGCTCTCCGATGACTACAAGGCCGACGCGCCGCCGAAGCTGATCGTCTGGGAACTGCCGGCCAACTACCGGCTTGACTCGCCGTTGATGTATCGCCAGCTGATCCCGGCGGTCAAAGGCGGCTGCGAAGCGTCCCGCGAAGTGCTTGGCAACAAGCTGCAGCGCTCGCCGCTGAAGGTCGGCGAACGAATCGAGCTGTTGTCCAACGCTGGCAGTGACCGCCAGGCGCTGAGCGGGTCGAACGGCTTTCTGGATATCCGCCTGAGCGACAAGAACGTCAAGGACTTCTACGTCATCGTCTATTACGACAACGGTGCTCGCGACAAGGTCTGGTTCCGCCGTGAAGCTGCAGTCACCGGTGGCCAGTACTACCTTGAGCTGAGCAAAGATCCGGCCTACGCCGGCGCCAACCTGCTGTCGGTGTTCCTTGAGCCGACCAAGGCCAGCGCTGCGCCTACCGATGTGGAAACCCGTCTATGCCTGTAAACCTGCAACGCGCGACGGCCAGCACTGGCCGCGCGCACGCGCGTCAACTGAGCCTGCTGGCTCTGGCCCTGGCCCTGCTCGCGCCTCAGGTGCAGGCGGCTCAGTCGATCTGGCCTGCGCGCAATACTCCGCAGGCAGCGATGATCGCCGACTACCGTACCCTTGAGTGCAGCAAGGTGCCGCCGCCGCCCTACACCGGCAGCCTGCGCCTGCAAAGCAAATACGACCAGAGCGACGCGAGCAAGTCGACCTTGCGCAGCAGCCCGGATGCCGACAGCGAACGGATCGGCAAGCAGGTCAAGGAGTTCATCGGCGGCCTGATCTATGCCAGCAAGCGCTTTCAGCGGGCGAAAAAACCGCAGGAGGCCAACATGGCCCTGGCCTGCCAGGACCAGTGGCTGGAACAGTGGGCCAGCGCCGGCGCGCTGCTCACCGAGGACGCCAGCAGCACCGGCATGGCGGCACGCAAATGGGCGCTGGCATCGATGGCCGGCGCGGTATTGCTGACCCAGTCGGCCAGCGATGGCAAGTTGCAGCTGACGCCGGTGCAGAAAGACTGGTTCACTCGCCTGGGCGAGCGTGTCATCGCTGAGTACGACCCACGCCGCAGCGCCCGCGGGGTGTACTTCAACAACCACGACTACTGGGCAGCCTGGGCAGTCGCGGCCACCGGCATGCTGGTCGGTCGTGACGATTTCATCCAGTGGGCCGACGGCAACCTGCGCCGCGGACTGGCCCAGGCGGTACGCAACAGCGACGGTAGCTACGCCTATCTGCCGCTGGAAGTCGCACGGGCCAAATTGGCGGCCAGCTACAGCCAGTACGCGCTGGTGCCACTGGTGCTGCTGGCCGAATCGGCCCGCGTCAACGGCCTGCCGTGGACGGCCGAAGACCAGCATACGCTTGATCTGCTGGCCAACTTCGCCGCTCGCAGCGTGCTCGATCCGGATGACCTGCCAGAACTCAAGGGCAAGTCGCAGGCGGACGTAGCGCCGTACAAGCTGGCCTGGCTGATCCCGTACCTGCAACGCAACCCGGGCAATAGCCTGGCGCGCAAGCTGTACGACAGCGAAGACGGCGAGGTAGATAACTACAGTCAGCTCGGCGGCCCGATCCAGCCTGCTTATTCCCATTTGCGTTGAACAAGGACGTGCCCATGGCCCCCTTCGCCCGTTTTTCCCTGACCTGCCTCGCCGCCCTGCTGCTGGCCGGTACTGCCCAGGCTGGCACGCAGACCCTGCCCGTCAAGCAGACGGTCGACGTGCTGCCTGCCGAGCAATATCAGCAACATTTGCAGCAGCTGCGCCAGCAGGTCCGCCTGGCGGTAACCTTTGCCCAGGCCGAACGCGCACGCCCGGCGGGCCGCGCCAGTGTCAGCCTGCAACCGATGTTCTCGGCCCAGGCCGGCAGCTGGCCGTTCGAGCCGTTCGTCAATAATGGGCTGTTCCGGGCCATTGCTGGCTATCAGGCGCATCACCCGCAAGTGGTGACCCTGCGCGGCGGCAGCATCACCCTTGCTCAGTTGCACGATGCCTTGAACGACTCACGCATTCTCAAGCGCTACAAGGACGGGTACTTGCTCAGCTATCCGCTGATGATCGGCGCCGATGCCGGTCTGGTCCTCGAAGGCACCAGCCTGTATCTGTCGAGCTACTCCGGTACCGCGCTGATCAACCAGGGCTGGCTGGGGCTGAACAAGTCCAACCTGGAGAGCATGGCCGGTGACAAGGCGGGCAATACCGACCGCGCCTGGCGTCCGTTCGTGATCGCCTGGGCCGGCAGCCACACCCAGGTGGTTGGCTCGACCTTGAAGCGTCTGGGCTATAACGCCAACCTGTCGCGTGGCCTGACCACGGCGATCAGCACCCAGCAGCCGGCCAGCAGCCGCCCGGCGACGGTGGTGATCCGCGACAGCCAGTTCAGTGAGATGTCCAGTGCGGTCGAGCTGCAGCGCAGCCAGGCAACCATTGAGGGCAGCCGCTTCGAGCAGTCCCAGCAATATGCAATCGATGTCCGTGACAGCCAGGTCAGCGTGCGTGACAACCAGCTGCGCGGCATCGACAACAACAGCGGCGTACGTCTGCGTGGACAAACCCGCGCGCTGGTGGAAAACAACCTGATCCTCGGCGCGGGCAAGGCTGCCATCGAAGTCAGCGAGCAGCAAGGCGCGGTGTTGCTGGCCGGCAACCGCATCGGCGACAGCCGTGGCAATGGCATCCAGCTGCGCAGCCTGGCGCCAACCCCGGCAGCGCCACTGGTGATCGACAACAACTTGCTCGGCAGCAGTGTCGGCAGCGCCATCGACGCCAGCGAAGTCGGCGCACTGGCGCTGCTTGGCAACCACATCACCAATACCCCCGAGTACGCGGTGAGCCTGCGCAACGCCACGCCCATGGCCGGCCCGCTGCTGCTCAGCGGCAACCGTCTGGGCCAGGTCGGCAAGGCCATCCTGCGGGTAGAAGGCATGCGCCAGGTCGAGTTGGGTGGTAACAGCTTCGACGGTAAGCCACTGCTGCAGAACCTGTTGATCGGCGACCTGTTGCCGCTGCAGGGCACCCTGCTCGAGTCGACCGTGCGCCAGGGCAATACCGTGCGCGTCAGCCAGCGTTGAGGATCAGGCGACTGCGCGCTGCATGCGCACGAAGCAGTCGTCTTCGCCCATCTCGACGAAACCCTGGCGCAGGTACAACTGCCGCGCCGGGTTGATCTTGAACACCATCAGCCGCAGCAAGCCCAGCTTGCGCTGCGCGGCCATCGCAGCCAGCGCTTGCAGGGCCCAGGTGCCAACGCCGCGGTTGCGCTGCTCGGGCACCAGGTGCAGTTCGCGAATGAACAGCGCCTGGCGATCCTCACTCAAGCTGCAAAAGCCCAGCACAGTCTCGCCGTCCATGACAAGCCACTGTTCGCGCCAGCCCCAGGCCTGGTCGAAGGCTTCTTCGATCCAGCGCAGGCCGAATGCCTGATAGTACGGCAGCATGGCCTGGCGGGTGAGATCCCGCGCAAAGCTGCGGTAGCTGTCGCTGGCGCGGATCAATTCAAAGGCCATCGAACACCGCCGCGGCACGGGCCTGTCCATCGCCTGCAAGCTGTTCAAGGATCCATTTGCCGGCCATCATCGCTCGCTCCTGTAGCACTCAGTGCGCTCAGCTCGGAATCGTCAAACCGCGCTGTACCGCTGGCCGAGCGAGGAAGTTGTCCAGCACCCGCTGCACGTCCTTGAACTGCTCGAACTGCACCAGTTCGCGTGCGTTGTAGCGGTCGACCAGGTTGCGCACCCAGGGAAAGATGGCAATGTCGGCGATACTGTAGTCGTCGACCATCCAGTCCCGGCCGTGCAGATGCCGATCAAGCACCCCGAGCAGCCGCCGCGATTCATTGACGTAGCGATCACGTGGGCGCTTGTCTTCGAAATCCTTGCCGGCGAAGAAATGGAAAAAGCCTACCTGGCCGAACATCGGCCCGATGCCGCCCATCTGGAACATTAGCCACTGCAGGGTCTGGTAGCGCTGGGCCGGGCTGACGCTGAGCAATTGCCCGCTCTTCTCGGCCAGGTACTGCAGAATCGCGCCTGACTCGAACAGCGCCAGCGGCTGGCCGTCCGGCCCGTTGGGGTCGAGGATGGCCGGGATCTTGTTGTTGGCACTGAGCGAGATGAATTCGGGGCTCAGTTGCTCTTCATGTTCGAAGCTGACCTTGTGCGCTTCATAGGCCAGGCCAATCTCTTCGAGCATGATCGACACCTTGACCCCATTTGGCGTTGGCAGCGAATACAGCTGCAGGCGCTCGGGATGCGCGGCTGGCCATTTGCGGGTGATAGGGAATGCGCTCAGATCGGTCATGGTCGCTAGCCTTTGTGCGTAGGGATGACACTGTAGGGCACAAAGGCCAGCACTGACTATCTCCCGTTGCAGGAGATCGGCTGCATCAGGACGCGGCCGGCGACTGCGCCTGTTAACGCGGTCGCGAACAGCCAGGCCGGCGGCGTATGCCACTGGCTGGCAGTCTTGCAGCGCTGTATGAATCGAGGGGCCGCTGCGCGGCCCTATCGCGACACAAGGCCGCTCCTACAGGGGCCGCGTTGTGTCGGCGATCAAGGGGCTAATCCAAAACGCTCAATCACCCGAAACCAGAATCGAGGAACGCCCCGGCCCACCCCGCCGCCGCGTAACCGCAACCAGCAAGATAAACGCCGTAACCCCAGCAGTCATCAACGTCTCATACCGATAAGCATCACTGAGCAGCATATACCCCAGCACCATCACAATCGTCCCGATCACCAACCAGGTCAGCCACGGGAACAGCCACATTTTCAGTTCCAGCACAGTCCCTAGCCGATCCGCCCGCCCACGCATGCGCAATTGTGAAATCGCAATCACCAGATACACGAGCAAAGCAATCGCCCCGGTAGTGGACAGCAGGAAGCCAAACACCTTCCCCGGGAACACGTAGTTGACCAGACACCCGACAAAGCCCGCCAAGGTCGACAACAGCACCGCTACCGTCGGCACGCCATTACCCGACACACGCCGCACCATAGCAGGCGCCTCCCCCCGCGAAGCCAGCGAGTAGAGCATCCGTGAAGCCGTATACAACCCGGAGTTCATGCAACTGGTAACCGCCACCAGCACCACCAGGTCGACCACCAGTTTCGCCCCCGGCACATTCAGCACCTCGAGCGCCCGCTGGAACGACCCCACCGCCTTCAACGCAGGATCGTTCCACGCTACCAGCGACACCACCAGGAAGATCGACGCGAGATAGAAGATGCCGATGCGGTACACCACTAGGTTGGTTGCCCGGCGAATCTTGTCTTTCGGATTGGCCGTCTCATCCGCTGCAATGGTCACGATCTCGGCGCCAAAGAACGAGAAGATGGTGATCAGCACCCCACCCAGCACCGTGCCGAAGCCGTTCGGCATAAACCCGCCGTTCGCCCACAGCTGGCTCACACCGCGTGTCTCGGCCAATGGCCAGAAACCCAGCACCGCCATCGTGCAAACAACGATGAATGCCACAATGGCGATCACCTTGATCAAGGCGAACCAATACTCGAACTCACCAAAGTTCTTCACGCTGATCAGGTTGGTGCACGACAACACCAACATGATCAGAAATGCAAACAACCATGACGGCACGTCAGGGAAATACGCATGCAGGATGTCTGCCCCGGCAATCGCCTCGACCGGAATGATCAGCACCCAGAACCACCAGTACAGCCAGCCGATGGTAAAGCCAGCCCAAGGCCCGATCGCCTCACTGGCATAGGTCGAGAACGAGCCGCTGTTGGGGTTGGCGATGGCCATCTCACCGAGCATGCGCATCACCAGCAGCACCAGCAAGCCGGTCATGGCGTAGGAGATCAGAATCGCCGGCCCGGCCGTGGCGATTGCGTTGGATGAGCCGATGAACAACCCCGCGCCGATGATCCCGGCGATCGAAATCATCGACACCTGACGCGAGGTCAGACCATGTTGCAAGGACCGCTGTTTCTTGTTTTTTAGCGAAGCCATGGAAAACCCTCGAGTGGGTCGGCCGCCGCTCGGGCGGCTGAACTTGGAGCAGAATTCGTACAATGCAAACGTGCATCTAGTTGCTGTTCTGTACGTACCGAGGCAGGCCTTTTGGTTATCCCGATCTACCCGGCCGCGATCATTGATCCACGTCAGTATTGATCTTTGGTGGAGCCCCAACAAACGACCTTTTTGCAGCACATGATTCCGCAAGGGAATGAACTCATGCCGAGATGACCTGACCGATCGGCCAAAAAATAAAAACCATCAACCACCTTGAGCCAGCGGTTTACGCCACGGTGCAAGTCACCGCTGAAAATTCAGGAATCAGGGGAATGACCGCAATCGAATTATTCGTTTGTGCGTGGGCGATCAAAGCGCTTGGATAGTCAGCAAAATCGAACAAGGTACGCGTGCCCCCATGAATCAGGAAAGTATCAGCCAGTCCATTTCCATCGTTCACCCCATCACACTTTCCCATGGCCTCAATGCGCATGTCTGGGATACCGACGGTAACGGCTATATCGACTTCGTCGGCGGCATCGGCGTGCTCAACCTGGGCCACTGCAACCCGGCAGTAGTTGCAGCGATTCAACAGCAGGCCGGTCGCTTGACCCACTATGCGTTCAACGCTGCCGCCCACGGCCCGTACCTGCAACTGATGGAGCAACTGAGCAGCTTTGTGCCGCTCAGCTACCCCATGGCCGGAATGCTTACCAACAGCGGCGCGGAAGCTGCCGAGAACGCCCTGAAAGTCGCCCGCGGCGCCACCGGCAAGCGCGCGATCATTGCCTTCGACGGCGCCTTTCACGGCCGCACGCTGGCCACGCTCAACCTCAATGGCAAGGTCGCACCGTACAAGCAGCGGGTCGGTGATTTGCCGGGCCCGGTCTATCACCTGCCCTACCCCAGCAATGACACCGATGTCAGCTGTGAACAGGCGCTCAAGGCCCTGGACCGGCTGTTCAGCGTCGAACTGGCAGTGGAGGATGTGGCTGCTTTCATTCTTGAACCGGTGCAGGGCGAAGGTGGCTTCCTCGCGCTTGATCCGACGTTCGCCCAAGCCCTGCGGCGCTTTTGCGATGAGCACGGGATTCTGTTGATCATCGACGAGATTCAATCCGGCTTCGGCCGTACCGGGCAGCGTTTTGCCTTCCCGCGACTGGGGATCGAACCCGACCTGCTGCTGCTGGCAAAAAGTATGGCCGGCGGTATGCCGCTGGGCGCAGTAGTGGGCCGCCGGGAGTTGCTCGCAGCGTTGCCCAAGGGGGGCCTGGGTGGCACCTATTCAGGCAACCCGATTGCCTGCGCAGCGGCGTTGGCCAGCCTGGCACAGATGACCGACGCCAATCTGGCGACCTGGGGCGAACGCCATGAGCAAGCTATCGTCGGCCGCTATCAACGCTGGAAGGCATCAGGGCTGTACCCGTCACTGGGTCGTTTGACCGGGGTCGGCGCCATGCGTGGCATCGAACTGGTCAATGCCGACGGCACGCCAGCCCCGGCGCAGCTGGCCAAACTGCTGCAAGCGGCGCGCAGCAAGGGGTTGCTGCTGATGCCCAGCGGCAAGGCGCGCCATATCATTCGCCTGCTGGCACCACTGACCATCGAGGCAGAGGTGCTCGAAGCAGGCCTGGATATCTTCGAGCAGTGCCTGGCCGAGCTGGGCTGAGCTGGGCTGGGCTGAGGCTTACAGGCCGAGCTCTTGCGGGGTGAGCATGTCGGACTCGAAGGCGATCCAGCCGCCTTCGAGTTCGGCGTGACCATTGACGATCGGGCCGTAATAAACCAGGCCGTTCTCCAGCGTCACACAGATGTGCGTGGCAGGTTTTTCCGGGGCCGCCAGTGCAGCGACGAAATGCACCTTCTTCAAGGTCTCGGTCACAGCCTCGATGCCAACCCGCATGTTGACGTTCTCCGATGCTTCAGTGTCGCCCCCGCGGTCTTCGCTGCTGACGGTGATGGTGGCGATGTACGGAAACTTGTTCAAGCGACTTGCCTCATGGGTTGGGATCGGCGCGCGGGCACCGGGGGCGCATAGGTTACGGCAGCACGCGGCGCCGCGCGAGTGGCAGACGACCGGATGTGCGCGGGCGCCAGCGCGCATGGCCGAAAAAGCGCCGATCTGTTAGGGTGCCCGCCGATGCACGCCACACCACACGAGGACACCGCGTGAGCGCTGAACAACCGATGACCGCCGACCTGTTCGAGGTCGACAAACGCCTTTCCCTCAAGCCCGTCGTGGACTTCAACAGCTACCTGCGCAACGCCTTCGGCGACGGCGCCTGCAGCTGCTACCGCTGCGTCGAATGCGCAGGCGACGAGAGCAACTACAGCCACCGCCACACCTTCGAGCTGGAAGGCCGCACGCTCAACCGGCGCTTCGCCAACACGGCGGGCAGTGATGTGCTGCAGTACCTGAAGAAGGCCTGGCTGTCGTACACCAAGACCGACATGCAATTGCTCGGCGAGCTCGACCTGGATACCGTCAAAGGTTTCACCGACCCGGCCTTGCATCAACGCCTGCTGGCACTACTACCGGCCAGCGGCCTGGCGCGTGAAGTCGACGGCAAGTGGCAGTTGCAGGCTCAGGCCGACTGACACCGTTCCTCGCATAGCCGGCCATTGGGCTAGCAGGCGGCGTGCCGTCTGCTACCGTGGGAATACCCCTCCCGCGCATTCACCTCAGGTGACTGACCATGGCCCGCACGACCTCCATCGAGCTGTACCGCAATATCGGCATTGTCGCCCATGTCGACGCCGGCAAGACCACCACTACCGAACGCATCCTGTTCTACACCGGCGTCAACCACAAGATGGGCGAAGTGCATGACGGCGCAGCGACCATGGACTGGATGGCGCAGGAACAAGAGCGTGGCATCACCATCACTTCAGCGGCGACGACGGCCTTCTGGCAAGGCTCGACCAAGCAGTTCGCCGACAAGTTTCGTTTCAACATCATCGACACCCCCGGCCACGTTGACTTCACCATCGAAGTCGAGCGCTCGTTGCGTGTGCTCGATGGTGCGGTCGTGGTGTTCAGTGCGGCCGACGGGGTCGAGCCACAGTCCGAGACGGTCTGGCGCCAGGCCAACAAGTACCATGTGCCGCGCCTGGCCTACATCAACAAGATGGACCGCCAGGGTGCGGACTTCTTGCGCGTGGTCAAGCAGATCGACAAACGCCTGGGCCACCACCCCGTGCCGATTCAGCTGGCGATCGGCAGCGAAGAAAACTTCATCGGCCAGATCGATCTGCTGAAGATGAAAGCCATCTACTGGAATGACGCCGATAATGGCGCCAGCTACCGCGAAGAGGACATCCCCGCCGAGTTGCAGGCACTCGCCGACGAGTGGCGTGCGCACTTGGTCGAGGCGGCCGCCGAGGCCAACGACCAATTCATGGAGCTGTATCTGGACGGCCAGGAGCTGAGCAACGAGCAGATCAAGGCCGGCCTGCGTCAGCGCACCATCGCCAATGAAATCGTGCCGACCGTACTCGGCTCGTCATTCAAGAACAAGGGCGTGCCGTTGATGCTCGACGCGGTCATCGACTACCTGCCCGCCCCCAGCGAAATACCGGCCATCAAAGGCACCGACCCGGACCACGACGACCGGCCGCTGGAGCGCCACGCCGACGACAATGAGCCGTTTTCGGCGCTGGCGTTCAAGATCGCCACAGATCCGTTCGTAGGCACGCTGACCTTCGCGCGGGTCTACTCCGGCATCCTCAGTTCGGGCGATGCCGTGCTCAACTCGGTCAAAGGCAAAAAGGAACGGGTCGGCCGTATGGTGCAGATGCACGCCAACCAGCGGGCCGAGATCAAGAACGTCTGCGCCGGCGACATCGCCGCGCTGATCGGCATGAAGGACGTCACCACCGGCGATACCTTGTGCGACCTGAACAAGCCGATCATCCTTGAGCGCATGGACTTCCCCGATCCAGTGATTTCGGTGGCGGTCGAGCCGAAAACCAAGGCCGATCAGGAGAAAATGGGCATTGCCTTGAGCAAGCTGGCCCAGGAAGACCCGTCGTTTCGGGTCAAGACCGACGAAGAAACCGCACAGACGATCATTTCCGGCATGGGCGAGCTGCACCTGGACATCATTGTCGACCGCATGCGTCGCGAGTTCGGCGTCGAGGCCAACATCGGCAAACCGCAGGTCGCCTACCGCGAGAAGATCCGCAACACCTGCGAAATCGAAGGCAAGTTCGTCCGTCAATCCGGTGGCCGCGGCCAATACGGCCACTGCTGGATCCGCTTTGCGCCAGGCGAGGAAGGTAAAGAGGGCCTGGAGTTCATCAACGAGGTGGTCGGCGGGGTCATACCGCGCGAGTACATCCCGGCCATCCAGAAGGGCATCGAAGAGCAGATGCACAATGGTGTGTTGGCAGGCTATCCGCTGATCGGCCTCAAGGCGGCAGTATTCGACGGCTCCTACCATGATGTCGACTCCAACGAGATGGCCTTCAAGATCGCGGCGTCGATGGCCACCAAGCAACTATCACAGAAAGGCGGCGCGGTATTGCTGGAGCCGGTGATGAAGGTTGAAGTGGTCACCCCCGATGAATATCAGGGCGACATCATCGGCGACCTGAGCAGGCGCCGCGGCATGATCCAGGAAGGGGAAGAGACGCCGGCCGGCAAGGTGATCCGCGCCGAGGTGCCGTTGGGTGAGATGTTTGGCTACTCGACGCAGATGCGCTCGATGACTCAGGGCCGGGCCAGCTACACCATGGAGTTCACCAAGTACGGTGAGGCGCCGGCCAATATCGCCGAGGCGATCATCAAGAAGAACACCGGCAACTAGGCCAGCGCGTTGTTATGCCTGAGCCGCGCATCCACGCCGGCCCAGGCATGATCGATCAGTGCTGGGCCCCTGCCCGCTTGAGCAGCTTCTTGCAGCGCTCGGACAGGTGCACAACACGCAGATGCTTGCCGGCCTTGCTGTAACGCTCGCGCAGGGTTTGCAACGCCGCCACCGCCGAGTAGTCGACAAAGCTCAGGTGCTTGCAATCCAGCGTCACCCCATCAGGGTCCTGCGTGGGCTCGAACTGGTTGAGGAACGTCGCCGTGGAAGCAAAAAACAGCGTGCCGTGTACCTGATAGTGCTTGTTGCCATCACTATCGACATGGCTGTCGGCGTACAGCTCGCGGGCATGCTGCCAGGCGAAGTTGATCGCCGCGAGGATGATCCCGAACAGCACCGCCATGGCCAGGTCGGTGAATACCGTGACCACGGTCACGGCAATGATCGCCAGCACATCACTGACGGGTACCTTGTGCAACACCCGCAGTGAGGCCCAGGCGAAGGTCTGCTGGGCCACCACGAACATCACCCCGACCAGTGCCGCCAGCGGTATCCGCTCGATCAGTGGTGACAGGAACAACACGAACAGCAGGATCATGCCGCCAGCCACTACCCCCGACAGCCGCCCACGACCATTGGAGCTGAGGTTGATCATGGTCTGCCCGATCATCGCACAGCCACCCATGCCACCGCACATGCCCGAGACCATGTTGGCCGCGCCCAGGGCCACACATTCACGGTCTGGAAAGCCGCGGCTCTCGGTGATTTCGTCGGTGAGGTTAAGGGTCAGCAGGGTTTCCAGCAGGCCGACCATGGCCATCAGCAGCGCATAGGGGGCAATGATTTTCAGCGTGTCAAGCGTCCATGGCACCTGCGGCCAAGCCAACTGCGGCAGGCCGCCGGCGATATGTGCCATCTCACCCAGGGTTCGCGTCGGCAGATCAAGCAGATACACCAGCAGGCCGACGCCGAGGATGGCCACCAGCGCTGGCGGCACGCTGCGGGTCAGGCGCGGCAACACATAGACCACCAGCATGGTCAACGCTACCAGGCCAATCATCAGGTACAGCGGGGTGCCACTGAGCCACTGCTCGCCACTTTTGAAATGCTCGAGCTGGGCCATGGCGATGACGATGGCCAGGCCATTGACGAAGCCAAGCATCACCGGGTACGGCACCAGCCTTACGAGCTTGCCCAAGCGCAGCACGCCAAACAGGATCATCAGCAACCCGCCCAGCAGCACCGTTGCCAGCAGGTACTGCGCGCCGTGCTGTACCACCAGCGCGACGATCACCACCGCCATCGAGCCGGCCGCGCCGGAGATCATCCCCGGCCGGCCGCCGAACAGCGCTGTCAGGGTGCAGATGATGAAGGCGCCGTACAAACCCATCAGCGGGTTGAGATGGGCGACCAAGGCAAAGGCGATGCACTCGGGTACCAGGGCGAAGGAAGTAGTCAGGCCGGCGAGAATATCGGCGCGTAGTCGGGCGGGTTTCATGGGCTTCCTGAGATCAGTCAATCTGTGCAAGCGCTGGCATCTGGGCATGCAGCGAGCGGGGGCGCGATGTTACGGAATTTGTCCGGGGGCAACCACCTGTGCGTGGCGACTGAGCGCATTTGACTCAGGTTGTGATCCTCATCCGGCATAACCGTGACAAATTTGCCATCATGTCTGTTCTACCTGCGGAGAACTCCAACATGCTGCTACGCCCCCTGCTCGCTTCACTGCTGCTGGCTACCAGCCTTGGCGCCCAGGCCGCCACCGAAGTGCTGCCCTTGCAGCACCGCAGCAGTGCCGAACTGCTGCCCACCGCGCAGGCCTTTATTGGCAAGGAAGGCAGCGTCAGCGCCTTCGAGAACAAGCTGATCGTCAACGCCAGCCCCGAACGCATTGGCGACTTGCGCGCGCTGCTGCAGCAACTCGACAGCAAAGCCAAGCGCTTGCTGATCAGCGTCGACAACAATGACAGCAACTTTCAGGACAACCGTGGCAATGCTCGGGTGATTCGTTACGGCACCAGCAACCGGGAGGGCGGCCTGCAGCAGATCCAGGCCAGTGACGGCCAGCCGGCGCTGATCCAGGTTGGCCAGAGCGTGCCGATCACCAGCAGCAGCACCGACGGCTACGGCCGCGTGCAGAGCAACACTGAATATCGCAATGTGACCCAGGGTTTCTATGTCACACCGAGCGTCAGCGGCGACACGGTGCGGCTGGCAATCAGCAGCAATAATGATCGAATGAGCAGCGAACGTCCCGATGTAGTGAAAGTGCAGAGCACCGACACAACCGTGACCGGCAGGCTTGGCGAGTGGATTACTTTGGCCGGGTACAACCAGCAGAGCCAGGCTGAACGGAGTGCGTCAAGCCACAGTTACAGCACGCAACGCGGAGAAAACATGACTTTGCGTGTCAGAGTCGACCTTCTCGACTGAACCCAGGCAATTCGAGGCTTCGACCAAAGGCCTTGAAACTGACTGTGGAGTCGCATTAGACCAAAGATGTAGTAGACCCATAAAAGCACTACAAAACATTTGACAGGCACTTTTTGACAAGGGCATGATGGCCTCGCTCCCGCTAATCAGAGGCCCTGGCAAGGGTCTTCGAGGCGCGCTCCGGCTACCCCTGGAGGCGTCTCGTGTCTATACGGCCCACAAGGCGGTTCGACCGGATTGCGACTGCAACGAGAAGTTGTCCCGAGGGACGGAAGCGCATCACCGCAGTCACCAGGCAAATCCTGTCGCGCCACAGCAAGGCATCCACGAGCCGACCTGTCGCCGCACCTTGCCCGAGCTGCGCCCTCCTTCCCCTTCGAGCCTTGGCGTTCGCCGTCGTACCTCCTTCGAACAGGACAGCCGTCAGGCGCTCTGATCCGCGACTTTTGAGCATCAGCACCACAACTACCCCAAGAATGATGCGACGAGGTTTTAATCACATGGCACTGACACGCGAACAGCAAATTGCAGCCCTCGAGAAAGACTGGGCCGAGAACCCGCGCTGGAAAGGCGTGACCCGTACCTACTCCGCCGCCGATGTCGTTCGTCTGCGTGGCTCGCTGCAACCGGAGCACACCCTGGCCCAGGTTGGCGCAGAGAAACTCTGGAAGCTGGTCACCCAAGGTGCCCACCCGTCCTTCCGTCCGGACAAGGACTTCGTCAACTGCATGGGAGCGCTCACCGGCGGCCAGGCAGTGCAACAGGTCAAAGCCGGCATCCAGGCTATTTACCTGTCCGGCTGGCAGGTTGCCGCCGACAACAACTCGGCAGAGTCGATGTACCCCGATCAGTCGCTGTACCCGGTTGACTCGGTGCCGACCGTGGTCAAGCGCATCAACAACTCGTTCCGCCGTGCCGACCAGATCCAGTGGAAAGCGGGCAAGAACCCGGGCGACGAAGGCTATGTCGACTACTTCGCGCCGATCGTGGCTGACGCCGAAGCCGGTTTCGGCGGCGTGCTCAACGCCTACGAGCTGATGAAGAACATGATCGAAGCGGGCGCCGCAGGCGTGCACTTCGAAGACCAGCTGGCCTCGGTGAAAAAATGCGGACACATGGGCGGCAAGGTACTGGTACCGACCCAGGAAGCTGTACAGAAGCTGGTGGCTGCGCGCCTGGCTGCTGACGTTGCGGGTGTACCGACCATTATCCTGGCCCGTACCGACGCCAACGCCGCCGACCTGCTGACCAGCGATTGCGACCCGTACGACCAGCCGTTCGTGCTCGGCGAGCGCACCCGTGAAGGTTTCTATAAAGTACGCGCTGGCCTCGATCAGGCAATTTCGCGTGGCCTGGCCTACGCGCCGTATGCCGACCTGATCTGGTGCGAAACCGCCAAGCCAGACCTGGACGAAGCCCGCCGATTTGCCGAGGCGATCAAGAAGGAATACCCGGACCAGCTGCTGTCGTACAACTGCTCGCCGTCGTTCAACTGGAAGAAGAACCTCGACGACGCAACCATCGCCAAATTCCAGCGCGAGCTGTCGGCCATGGGTTACAAGCACCAGTTCATCACCCTGGCCGGCATCCACAACATGTGGCACGGCATGTTCAACCTGGCGCATGACTATGCGCGCAATGACATGACCGCCTACGTGAAGCTGCAAGAGCAGGAATTCGCCGATGCCAGCAAGGGCTATACCTTTGTTGCGCACCAGCAGGAAGTCGGCACTGGCTACTTTGACGACATGACCACCGTAATCCAGGGTGGCGCTTCGTCGGTGACAGCGCTGACCGGCTCGACCGAGGAAGAGCAGTTCCATTGAGGTAGCGGTTGGTTGATGGAATGAGCAGGCCCAGGCTCCCGGTGAGGGAGTCTGGGTTTTTTTATGGTTAGCGAGAAAGGGCCGACCAGCTCCCAGGCAGCGTATGAGCAAAAAACCGGATCAGGTCTATGCTCCCAGAAGCGAACAACCCGCCCCAGTACTCACCAGACCATTGATCCAGAGCGGGGCAAACCGTTTAAAAAGCTGCTAGAACGAGAGCCCTTCGCATTTGCAACCAAAAAGCACCGCCAGCAACTTTGCAAGCATCAGACCAAGTAAAATGAACCGCACCACCCCAAACGATATTAATTATCATTACGCAACTTGCATTCCGTTACATGATGCAGGAAACATAATTAACAAAACCAGCCGCAATGCCCGAAAATCAAGGCTTTCAGCCAGTTACAATCGGTTTTTGTAGTTAAACCGAAGAATTAATTTGCCATAGAAATTTTACTTGCTCTTGGTTTACCCATAAAATCAGCGCGATTGATTCAGCTGCGACATTTGGTCACTGCACCCGCGACACCGCGTCGCCGCGTTACTTATTTCAGACTGCAGAGCTGGGTCTCTGTATAAGGATTTCTAGCATGTCGGATTCAGCAGGACTCATCGCCCACAACTGGGGCTTTGCCATCTTCCTTCTGGGTGTCGTCGGCCTGTGCGCCTTCATGCTCGGCCTGTCCGCCCTGCTCGGCAGCAAAGCCTGGGGCCGCGCCAAGAACGAACCCTTTGAATCCGGCATGCTGCCTACCGGCGGGGCGCGCATGCGCCTGTCGGCAAAATTCTATCTGGTCGCGATGCTCTTCGTGATCTTCGATATCGAAGCCCTCTTTCTCTTTGCATGGTCTGTGTCCGTCCGCGAAAGCGGCTGGACCGGATTCGTCGAAGCACTCGTTTTCATAGCAATTCTGTTGGCAGGTCTTGTCTACCTATGGCGCGTCGGGGCCCTCGATTGGGCTCCCGAAGGTCGTCGCAAGCGGCAAGCGAAGCTGAAACAATGAGGCTTTGGCATGCAATACAATCTCACCAGAATCGATCCGGATGCACCCAACGAGCAATATCCGGTCGGTGAGCGGGAAACCGTTACCGATCAATTGCTCGAAGACCAGGTCCACAAGAACATCTACATGGGGAAACTCGAAGATGTGCTTCGTGGTGCGGTCAACTGGGGTCGCAAGAACTCCCTGTGGCCGTATAACTTCGGCCTGTCCTGCTGCTACGTGGAAATGACCACGGCGTTCACGGCACCCCACGACATCGCCCGCTTCGGCGCCGAAGTCATCCGGGCCTCGCCGCGTCAGGCCGACTTCATGGTCATCGCCGGTACCTGCTTCATCAAGATGGCGCCGATCATTCAACGCCTGTACGAGCAGATGCTCGAACCAAAATGGGTCATTTCCATGGGTTCGTGCGCCAACTCCGGTGGCATGTACGACATCTACTCGGTCGTTCAGGGGGTCGACAAGTTCCTCCCCGTGGATGTCTACGTACCCGGCTGCCCGCCACGCCCCGAGGCGTTCCTGCAAGGCTTGATGCTGCTGCAGGAATCGATCGGGCAAGAACGACGTCCGCTCTCCTGGGTAGTAGGCGATCAAGGCATTTACCGTGCCGAGATGCCTGCCCAGAAAGACCTGCGTCGTGAACAGCGTATTCAGGTCACCAACCTGCGCAGCCCCGACGAAGTCTGATCCAGCGACCTGCCGCCCGCTCCCCCTGGAGCCGGCGGCCTGGCTTCATTCTCTACGTTGACCGAAAGCGACCGAGACCATGACAGCGGACACCGCTATTTATATTCCGCCTTACAAGGCTGACGACCAAGATGTGGTCGTCGAACTGAACAACCGCTTTGGCGCCGACGCCTTCGTCGCCCAGGAGACCCGTACCGGCATGCCGGTGCTGTGGGTCAAGCGCGCCCAACTCAAGGAAGTGCTGGCGTTTCTGCGCAACGTGGCCAAGCCGTACAGCATGCTGTTCGACCTGCACGGTGTCGACGAGCGCCTGCGCACTCATCGCCGCGGCCTGCCGGCAGCTGACTTCAGCGTGTTCTACCACCTGCTTTCGGTAGAACGTAACAGCGACGTGATGATCAAGGTCTCACTCAGCGAAGGCGACCTCAACCTGCCTTCGGTGACCGGTATCTGGCCAAATGCCAACTGGTACGAGCGTGAAGTCTGGGACATGTTCGGCATCGACTTTGCCGGCCACCCGCACCTGACCCGTATCCTGATGCCGCCGACCTGGGAAGGTCACCCGCTGCGCAAGGACTTCCCGGCGCGCGCCACCGAATTCGATCCGTTCAGCCTGACCCTGGCCAAGCAGCAGCTTGAAGAAGAGTCGGCGCGTTTCAACCCGGAAGCCTGGGGCATGAAGCGTCAGGGCGCCAACGAGGACTACATGTTCCTCAACCTGGGCCCGAACCACCCGTCTGCGCACGGTGCCTTCCGTATCGTCATGCAGCTGGATGGTGAAGAGATCGTCGACTGCGTGCCGGACATCGGTTACCACCACCGTGGCGCCGAGAAGATGGCCGAGCGTCAGTCCTGGCACAGCTTCATCCCCTACACCGACCGTATCGACTACCTCGGTGGGGTGATGAACAACCTGCCGTACGTGCTCGCGGTCGAGAAGCTGGCGGGGATCCAGGTGCCGCAGAAGGTCGACGTGATCCGCATCATGCTCGCCGAGTTCTTCCGCATCACCAGCCACCTGCTGTTCCTGGGAACCTACATCCAGGACGTCGGCGCCATGACCCCGGTGTTCTTCACCTTTACCGACCGCCAGCGCGCCTACACCGTGATCGAAGCGATTACCGGTTTCCGCCTGCACCCGGCCTGGTACCGCATCGGTGGCGTCGCCCACGACCTGCCACGCGGCTGGGAGAAACTGGTCAAGGACTTCGTCGACTGGCTGCCCAAGCGCCTCGACGAGTACAACAAGGCCGCCTTGCAGAACAGCATCCTCAAGGGCCGGACCATCGGCGTTGCCGCCTACAACACCAAAGAAGCCCTGGAATGGGGCGTCACCGGTGCCGGCCTGCGTTCCACTGGCCTGGACTTCGACCTGCGTAAAGCGCGGCCATACTCCGGCTACGAGAACTTTGAGTTCGAAGTGCCGCTGGCCAACAACGGCGATGCCTACGACCGCTGCATGGTCCGCGTCGAGGAGATGCGCCAGAGTATCCGCATCATCGACCAGTGCATGCGCAACATGCCGGAAGGCCCGTACAAGGCGGATCACCCGCTGACCACGCCGCCGCCGAAAGAGCGCACCCTGCAGCACATCGAGACCTTGATCACGCACTTCCTGCAAGTCTCGTGGGGCCCGGTCATGCCGGCCAACGAGTCGTTCCAGATGATCGAAGCGACCAAGGGCATCAACAGTTACTACCTGACGAGCGACGGCGGCACCATGAGCTATCGCACCCGGATTCGTACGCCGAGCTACCCGCACCTGCAGCAGATCCCTTCGGTGATCAAAGGCAGCATGGTCGCGGACATGATCGCGTACCTGGGCAGTATCGACTTCGTTATGGCTGACGTGGACCGCTAAGCATGAATAACACGCTTATCCAAACCGACCGTTTCGCCCTGAGCGAAACCGAGCGCTCGGCCATCGAGCACGAAAAGCACCACTACGAGGACCCGCGTGCGGCGTCTATCGAAGCCCTGAAGATTGTCCAGAAGCAACGCGGCTGGGTCCCGGACGGCGCCATTTATGCGATTGGCGAGCTGCTCGGGATTCCTGCCAGCGACGTCGAGGGTGTGGCCACCTTCTACAGCCAGATCTTCCGTCAGCCGGTCGGCCGGCACATCATCCGTGTCTGCGACAGCATGGTCTGCTACATCGGCGGCCACGAGTCGGTGGTCAGCCAGATCCAAAGCGAGCTGGGCATCGGCCTCGGCCAGACCACTGCAGACGGGCGTTTCACCCTGCTGCCGGTGTGCTGCCTGGGCAACTGCGACAAGGCCCCGGCGCTGATGATCGACGATGACACCTTTGGCGACGTGCAGCCTGCTGGCGTGACCAAACTGCTGGAGGGTTACGTATGACCATCACTTCCTTCGGCCCGGCCAACCGCATTGCGCGCGCCGCCGAGACTCACCCGCTGACCTGGCGCCTGCGTGACGACGGCGAGCCGATCTGGCTCGACGAGTACCAGGCCAAGGACGGCTACGCCGCTGCCCGCAAGGCACTGGCGCAGATGTCCCAGGACGACATCGTTCAGACCGTCAAGGACGCCGGCCTCAAGGGTCGTGGTGGCGCCGGCTTCCCCACTGGGGTGAAGTGGGGCCTGATGCCCAAAGACGAATCCATGAACATCCGCTACCTGCTGTGCAACGCGGATGAAATGGAGCCCAACACCTGGAAAGACCGCATGCTGATGGAGCAACAGCCCCATCTGCTGGTGGAGGGCATGCTGATCAGCGCCCGCGCCCTCAAGGCCTACCGCGGTTACATCTTCCTGCGTGGCGAATACACCACCGCCGCGAAAAACCTCAACCGTGCGATCGACGAAGCCAAGGCCGCTGGCCTGCTGGGCAAGAACATTCTCGGCAGCGGTTTTGACTTCGAGCTGTTCGTTCACACCGGTGCCGGGCGTTACATCTGCGGTGAAGAAACCGCGCTGATCAACTCGCTCGAAGGCCGCCGCGCCAACCCGCGCTCCAAGCCGCCCTTCCCTGCCGCCGTTGGCGTATGGGGCAAGCCGACCTGCGTGAACAACGTCGAGACCCTGTGCAACGTTCCGGCCATCGTTGGCAATGGCGTCGACTGGTACAAGTCGCTGGCCCGCGAAGGCAGCGAAGACCACGGCACCAAGCTGATGGGCTTCTCCGGCAAGGTGAAAAACCCAGGCCTGTGGGAACTGCCCTTCGGCGTGACCGCCCGTGAGCTGTTCGAAGACTACGCCGGCGGCATGCGCGATGGCTTCAAGCTCAAGTGCTGGCAACCAGGCGGCGCCGGTACCGGCTTCCTGTTGCCTGAGCACCTCGACGCGCAGATGTACGCCGGCGGCATCGCCAAGGTTGGCACCCGGATGGGTACCGGCCTGGCCATGGCAGTCGACGACAGCGTCAGCATGGTGTCGCTGCTGCGCAACATGGAAGAGTTCTTTGCCCGTGAGTCGTGCGGCTGGTGCACACCGTGCCGTGATGGTTTGCCGTGGAGCGTGAAGATGCTGCGTGCGCTGGAGAACGGCCAGGGCAAGGCAGAAGACATCGAGACGCTGCTCGGCCTGGTCAACTTCCTCGGCCCTGGTCGTACCTTCTGTGCCCACGCACCGGGTGCCGTCGAGCCGCTGGGCAGCGCCATCAAATACTTCCGCTCCGAGTTCGAGGCCGGTGTCGCTGCTACCAGTGAGCACACCCTGCGCCCGGATTTGGCCAAGCCGATCCAGGTCGAACCGACTGTGGCCGGCGCGTAACACATTTGCATGCGGGTGGTCCGTGCCACCCGCCAGCCTCGCAGGCGCGCACGGTATTGACCGATGCGAGCCGCAGGCACACAGATTTCCATTAGCCACGCCCGCTCACGCGGGCCAACGAAGAACTTTGAACCATGGCCACTATCCACGTAGACGGCAAAGCGCTCGAAGTCAACGGTGCAGACAACCTCTTACAGGCCTGTCTGTCGCTCGGCCTCGACATCCCTTATTTCTGCTGGCACCCGGCGCTTGGTAGCGTCGGTGCCTGCCGCCAGTGTGCGGTCAAGCAGTACACCGACGAAAACGACACCCGTGGTCGTATCGTCATGTCCTGCATGACTCCTGCCAGCGATGGCACCTGGATTTCCATCGAAGACGACGAGTCGAAGGCGTTTCGCGCCAGCGTCGTCGAATGGCTGATGACCAACCACCCGCACGACTGCCCGGTCTGCGAAGAAGGCGGTCACTGCCACCTGCAAGACATGACGGTAATGACCGGCCACAACGAGCGCCGTTACCGCTTCACCAAGCGTACCCACCAGAACCAGGACCTCGGCCCGTTCGTCGCACACGAGATGAACCGCTGCATCGCCTGCTACCGCTGCGTGCGCTTCTACAAGGACTACGCCGGCGGCACCGACCTAGGTGTTTACGGCGCCCACGACAACGTCTACTTCGGTCGCGTTGAAGATGGCGTGCTCGAGAGCGAGTTCTCCGGCAACCTCACCGAGGTCTGCCCGACCGGTGTGTTCACCGACAAGACCCACTCCGAGCGTTACAACCGTAAGTGGGACATGCAGTTTGCCCCAAGCATCTGCCATGGCTGCTCAAGCGGTTGCAACATCAGCCCGGGTGAGCGCTACGGCGAACTACGTCGTATCGAAAACCGCTTCAACGGTTCGGTCAACCAGTACTTCCTGTGCGACCGTGGCCGCTTCGGTTACGGCTACGTCAACCGCAAGGACCGTCCGCGCCAGCCGCTGCTGGCCGATGGCAACAAACTGAGCGTCGATGCTGCGCTGGACAAGGCTGCCGACCTGCTGCGCGGCCGCACCATCGTTGGTATCGGTTCGCCGCGGGCCAGCCTTGAAAGCAACTACGGCCTGCGCGAGCTGGTCGGTGCCGAGTACTTCTACTCCGGCATGGAAGCTGCCGAGCTCAAGCGCGTGCGCCTGGTGCTGGACGTGCTCAACAACAGCCCGCTGCCGGTGCCGACCCTGCGCGACATCGAAGACCACGATGCGGTGTTCGTACTCGGTGAAGACCTGACCCAAACCGCAGCGCGCGTCGCCCTGTCGGTTCGCCAGGCCACCAAAGGCAAGGCCGAGGCCATGGCCGACGCGATGCGCGTACAGCCGTGGCTCGACGCCGCAGTGAAAAACATCGGTCAGCACGCGCTGTACCCGCTGTTTATCGCCAGCCTGACTGAAACCAAGCTCGATGACGTCGCTGAAGAGTGCGTGCACGCCGCCCCCGCCGACCTGGCGCGCCTGGGCTTCGCCGTTGCCCATGCAATCGATCCAAGTGCTCCAGCGGTAATCGGTCTGGACGACGAGGCCAAGGCCCTGGCCCAGCGTATCGCCGATGCATTGGTCGCTGCCCAGCGTCCGCTGGTGGTGTCGGGTGTTTCCCTGGCCGAACCTGCATTGATCGAAGCCGCCGCCAACATCGCCAAAGCGCTCAAGCTGCGCGAGAAGAATGGTTCGCTGAGCCTGGTGGTGCCTGAGGCCAACAGCCTCGGCCTGGCCATGCTCGGTGGTGATTCGGTGGACGCTGCGCTGGATGCGGTCATCAGCGGCAAGGCTGACGCTATTGTCGTGGTCGAAAACGATCTGTACGCCCGTGTTCCGGCGGCCAAGGTCGACGCTGCTCTGGCTGCGGCCAAGGTGGTCATCGTTGCCGACCACTCCAAGACTGCCACCAGCGAGCGCGCTCACCTGGTCCTGCCGGCGGCATCGTTTGCCGAAGGCGACGGTACTCTGGTCAGCCAGGAAGGCCGCGCCCAGCGCTTCTTCCAGGTGTTCGATCCGACCTACATGGACAGCAGCATCCAGATCCACGAAGGCTGGCGCTGGATGCACGCCCTGCGCGCGACCCTGCTCAACAAGCCGGTCGACTGGACTCAGTTGGACCACGTCACCAGCGCCTGCGCTGCCGCCACGCCGCAACTGGCCGCGATCGTCAACGCCGCGCCTAGTGCTGCGTTCCGCATCAAGGGCCTGAAGCTTGCCCGTGAGCCGCTGCGCTACTCCGGCCGTACGGCCATGCGCGCCAACATCAGCGTGCACGAGCCGCGTACTCCGCAAGACAAGGACACCGCGTTCGCCTTCTCCATGGAAGGCTACTCGGGTTCGGTCGAACCGCGCCAACAAGTGCCGTTCGCCTGGTCGCCGGGCTGGAACTCGCCGCAAGCCTGGAACAAGTTTCAGGATGAGGTCGGTGGCCATCTGCGTGCAGGTGACCCAGGCGTGCGCCTGATCGAGTCGCAGGGTGACCGTCTGAACTGGTTCAGCGCGATCCCGGCAGCCTTCAGCCCGGCCCGTGGTACCTGGACAGCGGTGCCGTTGTTCCACCTGTTCGGCAGCGAAGAAACCTCCTCGCGCGCTGCACCGGTGCAAGAGCGCATCCAGCCGGCCTATGTGGCCTTGGCCAAGTCCGAAGCAGACCGCCTCGGCGTCAACGAAGGCACGCTGCTCAGCCTGACCGTCGCTGGCGTCTCGCTGCGCCTGCCGCTGCGTATCAATGAACAGCTGGGCGCAGGCCTGGTCGCGTTGCCGAAAGGCCTGGCCGGGATACCACCGGCCATCTTCGGTGCATCCGTCGAAGGCCTGCAGGAGGCAGCACAATGACCTGGTTCACCCCCGAAGTGATCGACGCGATCATCGCCGTGGTCAAGGCCGTTGTGGTCTTGCTCGCGGTAGTGGTCTGCGGCGCGCTGCTCAGCTTTGTCGAGCGGCGCCTGCTGGGCTGGTGGCAGGACCGTTACGGTCCGAACCGGGTTGGCCCGTTCGGCATGTTCCAGATCGCAGCCGACATGCTGAAGATGTTCTTCAAGGAAGACTGGAACCCGCCGTTCGTTGATCGGGTGATCTTCACCCTGGCACCAGTAGTGGCCATGAGCGCACTGCTGATTGCCTTCTCGATCATCCCGATCACCCCAAGCTGGGGTGTTGCCGACCTGAACATCGGCCTGCTGTTCTTCTTCGCCATGGCCGGTTTGTCGGTCTATGCGGTGTTGTTCGCAGGCTGGTCGTCGAACAACAAGTACGCCCTGCTCGGTGCCCTGCGGGCCTCGGCGCAGACCGTGTCGTACGAAGTGTTCCTGGGCCTGGCGCTGATGGGCGTGGTCGTGCAGGTTGGCTCGTTCAACATGCGCGACATCGTCGAATATCAAGCGCAGAACCTGTGGTTCATCATTCCGCAGTTCTTTGGCTTCTGCACCTTCTTCATCGCTGGCGTGGCCGTGACTCACCGTCACCCCTTCGACCAGCCAGAAGCCGAGCAGGAACTGGCCGACGGTTACCACATTGAATATGCCGGCATGAAGTGGGGCATGTTCTTCGTCGGTGAGTACATCGGCATCATCCTCATCTCGGCGCTGCTGGTAACGCTGTTCTTCGGTGGCTGGCATGGCCCGTTCGGCATCCTGCCGCAGGTGCCGTTCCTCTGGTTCGCCCTGAAGACCGCGTTCTTCATCATGCTGTTCATCCTGCTCCGTGCGTCGATCCCGCGTCCGCGCTACGACCAAGTGATGGATTTCAGCTGGAAGTTCTGCCTGCCGCTGACCCTGATCAATTTGCTGGTGACCGCTGCGATCGTGCTTTACAACACGCCAGCCGTCGCGGCCCAGTGAGGATTTGACCCATGTTCAAGTATATCGGCGACATCGTTAAGGGCACCGGCACGCAGCTGCGCAGCCTGGCCATGGTGTTCTCCCACGGGTTCCGCAAGCGCGACACCCTGCAATACCCAGAAGAAGCTGTGTACCTGCCGCCGCGCTATCGCGGCCGCATCGTCCTCACCCGCGACCCCGATGGTGAGGAGCGTTGCGTAGCCTGCAACCTCTGCGCGGTGGCCTGCCCGGTCGGCTGCATTTCGTTGCAGAAGGCCGAGACCGAGGACGGTCGCTGGTACCCGGAGTTCTTCCGCATCAACTTCTCGCGCTGCATCTTCTGCGGCCTGTGCGAAGAAGCCTGCCCGACCACCGCAATCCAGCTGACTCCGGATTTCGAAATGGCCGAGTTCAAGCGTCAGGACCTGGTGTACGAGAAAGAAGATCTGCTGATCTCCGGCCCCGGCAAATACCCTGACTACAACTTCTACCGTGTTGCGGGCATGGCAATCGCTGGCAAGCCGAAAGGCGCTGCACAGAACGAAGCCGAGCCGATCAACGTGAAGAGCTTGCTCCCATAAGGACAGAAAGATGGAATTCGCTTTCTACTTTGCATCCGGGATTGCCGTGGTTTCCACCCTGCGGGTGGTTACCGGCACCAACCCCGTACACGCCCTGCTCTACCTGATCATTTCGCTGATTTCCGTGGCGATGATCTTCTTCTCGCTGGGTGCACCGTTTGCCGGTGCCCTGGAAGTGATCGCCTACGCCGGCGCCATCATGGTGCTGTTCGTGTTCGTGGTGATGATGCTCAACCTGGGCCCGGCTTCGGTCGCCCAGGAGCGCGGCTGGCTGACCCCAGGGATCTGGGCCGGGCCGGTGCTGCTGGGCGCCTTGCTGCTGGCTGAATTGCTCTATGTGCTGTTCGTTGCGCCAAGCGGCGCGGGCATCAGCGGCACCACCGTGGACGCCAAGACCGTCGGCATCAGCCTGTTCGGTCCGTATCTGCTGGTGGTCGAACTGGCTTCGATGCTGCTGCTTGCTGCGGCCGTCACCGCCTTCCATTTGGGCCGCAACGAGGCGAAGGAGTAAATCATGGGTGCTATCCCGATGGAACACGGCCTGGCAGTCGCCGGCATTCTGTTCTGCCTTGGTCTGGTTGGCCTGATGGTCCGCCGCAACATTCTCTTCGTGCTCATGAGCCTGGAAGTCATGATGAACGCTTGTGCGCTGGCGTTTATCGTCGCCGGCGCGCGTTGGGTACAACCCGACGGCCAGGTCATGTTCATTCTGGTGATCAGCCTGGCAGCCGCCGAGGCCAGCATTGGCCTGGCGATCCTGCTGCAGCTGTATCGCCGCTTCCACACTCTCGACATCGATGCTGCCAGTGAGATGCGCGGATGAACCTTCTCTTCCTGACTTTCGTCTTCCCGTTGCTGGGCTTCCTGCTGCTGTCGTTCTCGCGCGGGCGGTTCTCGGAGAACCTCTCGGCGCTGATCGGCGTTGGCTCGATCGGCCTTTCGGCTGCTGTCTCGGCCTATGTCATCTGGCAATTCAACGTTGCCCCGCCTGAGGGCGGCGCCTACAGCCAACTGCTCTGGCAGTGGATGTCGGTGGATGGCTTTGCGCCGAGCTTCACCCTCTACCTGGACGGCCTGTCGGTGACCATGCTTGGCGTGGTCACCGGTGTCGGCTTCCTGATCCACCTGTTCGCCTCCTGGTACATGCGTGGCGAAGCCGGCTACTCGCGCTTCTTCTCGTACACCAACCTGTTCATCGCCAGCATGCTGTTCCTGATCCTGGGCGATAACCTGCTGTTCATCTACTTCGGCTGGGAAGGCGTGGGCCTGTGCTCGTACCTGTTGATCGGTTTCTACTACAGCAACCGCAACAACGGTAACGCCGCCCTCAAGGCCTTTGTCGTGACCCGTATCGGCGACGTGTTCATGGCCATCGGCATGTTCATTCTGTTCGCCCAGCTGGGTACCTTGAATGTGCAGGAACTGCTGGTGCTGGCACCGCAGAAGTTCCAGGCTGGTGATACCTGGATGGTACTGGCAACGCTGATGTTGCTCGGCGGTGCGGTTGGTAAATCGGCGCAGCTGCCGTTGCAGACCTGGTTGGCTGACGCCATGGCTGGCCCGACGCCGGTTTCGGCACTGATCCACGCCGCGACCATGGTCACGGCTGGCGTCTACCTGATCGCGCGTACCCACGGCTTGTTCGCCCTGGCGCCGGATATCCTCCACCTGGTCGGTATCGTTGGCGGTGTGACCCTGGTACTGGCCGGCTTTGCCGCGCTGGTGCAGACCGACATCAAGCGCATCCTCGCCTACTCGACCATGAGCCAGATCGGCTACATGTTCCTGGCCCTGGGCGTTGGTGCCTGGGAAGGCGCGATCTTCCACCTGATGACCCACGCCTTCTTCAAGGCGCTGCTGTTCCTTGCCTCCGGTGCGGTGATCGTTGCCTGCCACCACGAGCAGAACATCTTCAAGATGGGCGGTCTGTGGAAGAAACTGCCACTGGCCTACGCCAGCTTCGTGGTCGGTGGTGCGGCGCTGGCTGCCCTGCCGATCCTGACCGCAGGCTTCTACTCCAAGGACGAGATCCTCTGGGAAGCGTTCGCCAGCGGCAACAGCGGCCTGCTCTACGCTGGCCTGCTCGGCGCGTTCATGACCTCGCTGTACACCTTCCGCCTGATCTTCATTGCCTTCCATGGCGAAGCCAAGACCGAAGCTCATGCTGGCCATGGAATTTCCCACTGGCTGCCACTGGGCACGCTGATCGTGCTGTCGACCTTTGTCGGTGCCTGGATCCATCCACCACTGGCGGGTGTGCTGCCGCAGAGCGTCGGCCATGCCGGTGGCGAAGCCAAGCACAGCCTGGAAATCGCCTCGGGCGCCATTGCCATCGCCGGTATCCTGCTGGCGGCCATGCTGTTCCTGGGCAAGCGTCGCCTGGTCACGGCCATCGCCAACAGCGGCATCGGTCGCCTGCTCACGGCCTGGTGGTTCGCCGCCTGGGGCTTTGACTGGATCTACGACAAGCTGTTCGTCAAACCTTACCTGCTGATCTGCCACTTGCTGCGCAAGGACCCGGTAGATCGCGGCATCGGCCTGATTCCTCGGCTGGCACGTGGCGGTCATGTCGCCATGAGCAAGACCGAGACCGGCCAGCTGCGCTGGTACACCGCTTCGATCGCCGTAGGTGCAGTACTCGTACTCGGCGCCGTGCTGGTGGCTGCGGTATGACTTTCACACTTGCGAACCTTGCGACTTTGCCAAAGGAAACGAACCCGTCATGATTTTGCCTTGGCTGATCCTGATTCCCTTCATCGGCGGCTTCCTGTGCTGGCTGGGTGAGCGCTTCGGCTCTACCCTGCCGCGCTGGATTGCACTGCTGACCATGTCCCTGTTGCTCGGTATCGGCCTCTGGCTGTGGGCCAACGGTGACTACACCCTGGCCCCTGCTCCGGGCGCCGAACCTGCCTGGGCCTTCGAATACAAAGTCGAATGGATCAAGCGCTTCGGCATCAGCATCCACCTGGCGCTGGATGGCCTGTCGCTGCTGATGATCCTGCTCACCGGCCTGCTCGGTGTGCTTTCGGTGCTGTGCTCGTGGAAAGAGATCCAGCGCCACGTCGGCTTCTTCCACCTCAACCTGATGTGGATTCTGGGCGGCGTGGTCGGTGTGTTCCTGGCACTGGACCTGTTCCTGTTCTTCTTCTTCTGGGAAATGATGCTGGTGCCGATGTACTTCCTCATCGCGCTCTGGGGTCACAGCTCGGCGGATGGCAAGAAGACCCGGATCTACGCGGCGACCAAGTTCTTCATCTTCACCCAGGCCAGTGGTCTGATCATGCTGGTGGCGATTCTCGCCCTGGTACTGGTCAACTACGGCAACACTGGCGTCATCACCTTCAACTACAGCGACCTGCTCAAGGCCGACCTGCCGGCCGGTACCGAGTACCTGCTGATGCTGGGCTTCTTCATTGCCTTCGCGGTGAAGCTGCCGGTAGTGCCGTTCCACTCGTGGTTGCCTGATGCTCACGCCCAGGCGCCGACTGCCGGTTCCGTCGACCTCGCCGGTATCCTGCTGAAAACCGCTGCCTATGGCCTGCTGCGCTTTGCTCTGCCGCTGTTCCCGAACGCGTCGGCCGAGTTTGCCCCGATCGCCATGACCCTGGGCTTGATCGGTATCTTCTACGGGGCCTTCCTGGCCTTCGCGCAGACCGACATCAAGCGCTTGATCGCCTTCTCCAGCGTCTCGCACATGGGCTTCGTGCTGATCGGCATCTACTCCGGCAGCCAGCAAGCCCTGCAAGGCGCGGTGATCCAGATGCTGGCACACGGTGTTTCGGCTGCCGCGCTGTTCATCCTCAGCGGCCAGTTGTACGAGCGCCTGCATACCCGTGACATGCGTGAAATGGGCGGTCTGTGGCACCGTATCGCCTACTTGCCGGCCATCAGCCTGTTCTTTGCAGCTGCTTCGCTGGGCTTGCCGGGCACCGGCAACTTCGTCGGCGAGTTCCTGATCCTGATCGGCAGCTTCGCCCACGTGCCGTGGTTCACCGTGATTGCCACCACTGGCCTGGTGTTCGGTTCGGTCTACTCGCTAATCATGATCCACCGCGCCTACTTCGGCCCAAGCAAGTCCGAGACTGTGCTTGCTGGCATGGACGGCCGCGAGCTGATCATGGTGCTGGGCCTGGCCGTGTTGCTGATCGTGCTCGGCGTCTACCCGCAGCCGTTCCTCGACACCTCTGCCGCCACCATGAGTGGCGTGCAGCAGTGGCTCGGTTCCGCATTCACTCAACTCGCTTCGGCACGGTAAGAGCGCTATGGAATTCACCACTCAACACTTCATTGCATTGGCGCCGATGCTGATCACCACCCTCACCACGGTTGTGGTGATGCTGGCGATCGCCTGGAAGCGCAACCACTCGCAGACCTTCCTGCTGTCGACCATCGGTCTCAACGCTGCACTGCTGTCGATCCTGCCAGCACTGAAAGTCGCGCCGCTGGCGATCACCCCGTTGATCACCATCGACAAGTTCGCCTGCCTGTACATGGCGATCATGCTGGTCGCTACCCTGGCCTGCGTAACCCTGGCCCATGCTTATCTGGGCGAAGGTTCCAAAGGCTACCCGGGTAACCGCGAAGAGCTCTACCTGCTGCTGCTCATGTCGGCACTGGGCGGCCTGGTACTGGTCAGCGCCAACCACCTGGCGGGGCTGTTCATCGGTCTGGAGCTGCTTTCGGTGCCGGTCTACGGGCTGGTGGCGTACGCGTTCTTCAACAAGCGATCGCTGGAAGCCGGTATCAAGTACATGGTGCTGTCGGCTGCAGGTTCGGCGTTCCTGCTGTTCGGTATGGCGCTGCTGTATGCCGATGCAGGCACCCTAAGCTTCGACGGTATCGCCAAGGCGCTGGCCAGCACCAACATGCCAAGCCTGCTGGCTCAGATGGGCCTGGGCATGATGCTGGTCGGTCTGGCCTTCAAGCTGTCGCTGGTACCGTTCCACCTGTGGACCCCGGACGTCTACGAAGGCGCCCCGGCGCCGGTCGCAGCGTTCCTGGCCACCGCCAGCAAGGTTGCCGTGTTCGCGGTGCTGATGCGTCTGTACATGATCTCGCCTGCTGCCAGCAGCGGTGTACTGAGCACCGTGCTGGCGGTAATCGCCGTAGCTTCGATCCTGATCGGTAACCTGTTGGCGCTGACCCAGAGCAACCTCAAGCGTCTGCTCGGTTACTCGTCCATCGCCCACTTCGGCTACCTGTTGATCGCCTTGATCGCCAGCAAAGGCCTGGCCATGGAAGCCATGGGTGTTTACCTGGTCACCTATGTGATCACCAGCCTTGGCGCGTTTGGCGTGATCACGCTGATGTCGTCGCCATACGCCGGCCGTGACGCCGACGCCCTGTACGAGTACCGCGGCCTGTTCTGGCGTCGTCCGTACCTGACTGCGGTGATGACCGTGATGATGCTGTCGCTGGCGGGTATACCGCTGACCGCAGGCTTCATCGGCAAGTTCTACATCATCGCCACTGGCGTCGAGTCGCAACTGTGGTGGTTGGTCGGTGCACTGGTGATTGGTAGCGCCATCGGCGTTTACTACTACCTGCGCGTCATGGTCACCCTGTACCTGGTCGAGCCGAACCTGCGTCGCCACGACGCGCCGCTGAAGTGGGAGCAGCAGACCGGTGGCGTGATGCTGCTGGCAATTGCCCTGCTCGCCTTTGTCCTCGGTGTATACCCGCAGCCGCTGCTGGAGATGGTCCAGCAGGCCGGCCTGCAACTGATCGGCTGATCATCCGGCAAGATAAAACACCCCGCATCTGCGGGGTGTTTTTTTATGGGCAACAGGCTCACTTCGATCAGATCGACGTACGCGCGCCCTGCCTGGGTTCAGGCTCGGGTTTCCTTGGCGGGTCAGGGTTACGAGCAGCGTGGCGCAGCTCGCGGTTGGCGCTGGGCAACTGGACATCCGGATTGGGCATGCCACTGGGCGACAGTTCGTGGGTCATTTCGAACTCGGCACGCACAGACCAGCCACAGGCTTCATTGATGCACTGCAGGTAAGCGACCCTGAGAAACACATGCCGCCCTTCGCTGGTGCGGATGCGCATCCGGCTGCTGCAATGCGGGCACACCAGTTTGTAACTACTCACAGCGCCCTCCTCCAATCAGGTGGGTCTGTCGTAGGGAACAACGTGTCGGCAGCAAGAACACCTGAAAACCGGCAGTCTGTAAGTCGCTCCGACAACAGCTGGGCAAGTTGTTCCCGCGCGCTATCAGAATATTCATCACTATCATAATTACGTACCATGCGGTGCGGGTAAGGATCCATCCAGATTATTCATATTGAGTACATCCGTGCCATCGATCTTATCAGAACTTATCAGGGATATTCATAATGAGTAATACCTCTCTAGTTTCGGTGTTGCACCGGTTAAAGGAGTTAACCGGCACCAGCAGTGATTCCGCACTTGCAAAAGAGCTGGGCGTCAGTCCGCAGACCCTGAGCAGCTGGAAGGTGCGCGAGAGCATTCCCTACGCGTTTTGCATAGAAGCTGCCAACCGCCACAGCGTGTCACTGGACTGGTTGCTGCTTGGCATTGGCAGCCCGGCACGGACAGCCCAGGCAGGGCCAGCAAACGCGGCGCAAGAGCTGCTTGATCTGGTGCAGGGGCTGGCGCCTGCCGACCTGCAAGCCTTGCGTATTCAAATCGTGGACCGACTGCGCCTGCAGGAACTGGAGCGGCGCCTCGAGCAACTGAGCGCCGCTGTGCATTCGGCCTGACAATCACGATCCACGGCGCCAGCGCTGGACGATTTCCTTGAGATCAGCGTTCTCCAGCCAGAGCATCACCTTGACACTGATCGGAATCACGACCACCGCAGCGACAAAAGCCGCAACGCCTGTGGAGACGAAAGGCACCAGTGACAACAGCAGGGGCATGAATAGGTAGCCCACGCCCGCTGACAGCAACAGGGTAAGCAGGCGTTGTTGCAGGCTCAACTTGCGCCTCGTCCTTATCGTCACCCAGGCCTTGCCCTTCGACGAACTAACTAGCCAGGCGCCGAGTATCGCGCCAGCCAGGGCCTGGCCGTCGAAATTGGCCAGGTCACCCTCAATCTGCGCCCAATTACGCAGCATTTCCTGGGCAAGCTCATTCATGGGCAGCTCCCTGCAAGGCTGACCGGCCACCCAAGGCGCGCAACGTACAGTGCTCGACCAGACGCTGATAGCAGCTGCACAGGCGGCGACCGTGCACATGTCGGCAAAGGTCGGTGAGTTGCGTGTAGCCCAGTGCACGTAAACGCCGGCGCCAGCTGGCGAACTCTCCTGCGGCGATCGCCAAGGCCTGTTGACCGGCAAGTTGCAGATGGGTATCGCTGATGTACGCGGGTATCGCCAAGCGTTGGCGCAAACTCGACAGCTCGATGCGCGGCCAGAACCGGTCGTGGCGCGCCAGATAGTACAAAGGCGGGGCTGGGTCAGGCGATTGAAGCTCGGCGTCCATGGTCGTGCCTCCTCATTATTCTTGCAGCATGCCGTAGCGGATGGCCTTGATCACCGCCATTACCCGAGTGGTCACGGCGAACTTGCTGAGAATGTTGCCGACATGAAAATTTACGGTGACCTCCTTGCAGCCAATGATCTGGCCGATTTCCCATGAGGTCTTGCCATAGGCGCACCACAACAGTACTTCCCGCTCGCGCGGCGTCAGGTAAATGGGCGGGTTATTGCCCGGAGCATCAATCGGTGGGGTGACGGCGTTCATGGCTGGTTCTCCGCAGTTTCGAATCCGGCCCTCAGAGCAGAGGGGTAAGACACCACCTTACGAACTCGCGGATCGATCGCTCCAGTACCGGCAGTTGTAAAGCGATCGCCTACAACAACGTTCTAACTTCATACACTTGCCCGCTTAAGAATCGGACGTGCTTCGAGCGACATCTCGTACGTCTGACCTCCTTTGCCCTGTAAGCCCCTGCCATTGGAGTCGTTCGATGCGTTGTGTTCCACCCTCTCGCGCCTTAGGCCTGCTGATCAGTACGGCCAGCTGCCCGGTGCTGGCCAGCGCTCCCGTAGAACTGGATCAACTGCTGATCAATGATCAGCCGCAAAGCCAGTTGGAGGCGGCCGACGAGCGTCTGCGACACGTCCCGGGCGCTACCAATCTGGTAGACATGCAGCAGGTGGCACAAGGGCGGTTGGCCAGCAACCAGGACGTACTTGCCTATCAACCGGGTGTGTTTGCCCAGTCCGCGGGTAATGAGGGCATCAAACTGTCGATCCGCGGCTCGGGTATCAACCGTGCGCCGGGTGCGCACGGCTCAGGGGTCTACACGATGTTCGACGGTTTGCCGCTGACTGGCCCCGGCGGCACGCCTTACGAGCTGCTCGAGCCGCTGTGGCTGAGCCGCGCAGAGGTGCTGCGGGGCGCTAACGGTTTTGATCAGGGCGCGCTCACGCTCGGTGGCGCGATCAACTACGTGACCCACACCGGTTACGATGCCGATCGCCTGCAGGTGCGCTATGAGGCCGGCAGCCGCGGCTACGCCCATCGCCAGATCAGTTCCGGCCAGGTACTGGGCAAGCTCGACTACTACGTGGCCCTGACCGACTCGGAATACGACGGTTACCAGGAGCACAGCAGTGGCAGCGCCAAGGGCTTTGCTGGCAACGTTGGCTATCGCTTCAACCCGAATCTGGAAACGCGCTTCTACCTGCGCTACCGGGAAACCGAGAACGAACTGGCCGGGCGCCTGACCAAGGAGCAGATCAAGCACGACCCACGGGCCGCCAACGCCGCCTACCTGGCCCGTGACGACAGCCGCCCGCAGCCGGGCAGCACCTGGGTGGCCAACAAGACTACCTTCTACCTTGAGGACGATGCCCGCGTTGAAGCTGGGTTGGTCTACCACGATTTCCCGATGGACCTGCGCGAAGGGCCAATGCGCCTGAAGGTGGCCTACACCGATGTCAGCGGCACCCTGAACTACATGCGCCGCGACACGTTGCTGGGCCACGAGAGCAAGACCACCGTGGGTTGGCGTACCACCAAGCACCTGCCTAACAGCGGTGCGTCGCAGTTTGCCCGCACCAATGGCGATAACTTCGGCGCCCGCAGCCGCGACTTCAGTTATCAGGGTTCGGATACCGTGTTGCACGTCGGTAATGAACTGGAGCTGATCCCAGACCTGTGGCTGACCACCGGCCTGGCCATGATCTACACCCGCCGTGAGAGCGACGTCAGCTATCCCGCCAGTGGCGGCAAGGTCAGCCAGCACGATTGGGACTACGCCCCGCGGATCGGCCTGCGCTACGACTGGCAGCCGAACTTGCAGCTGTACGGCAACCTCAGCCGTTCGGTCGAACCGCCGCACCCGTGGTCGCTGATCTGGAGTTCTACGGTTGCGACCCAGCCAATCAAGATGCAAAACCAGACGGCGACCACGCTCGAGCTTGGCGCGCGAGGCGACTCGGCCGTCGGCCGCTGGGATCTGGCCTGGTATTACGCTCAGGTTCGCCATGAGCTGCTGGCGGTTGAACTCGTACAAGGCTTGCCTGCCAAGGAGTTCAATGCCAGCGCAACGGTGCATGAAGGGCTCGAAGCCAGCCTGGACAGCACCCTCTGGGAACAATCAGGCAGCGGCAAGCTGAGCCTGCGCCAAGCCTATACCTTCAGCGATTTTCACTACCGCGATGACCAGCGCTTTGGCGACAACCGCCTGCCTGGCCTGCCCGTGCACTACTACCAGGCCGAGCTGCGCTATGACTGGCCGAGCGGCTTCCATGTCGGCGTCAATACACAGATGGCGTCCAAGGTGCAGGTCGACTATGCCAACAGCAACCACGCCGATGCCTATGCCCAGTTCGGTGCGCGACTGGGTTGGGACTCACCGCAACAAGACTGGCAAACCTGGCTCGACCTGCGCAACCTGACCAACAAGCGTTACAGCGCCAGCGTCACCCCGGGCTATGACGATCAAGGCAGCGACCAACCCCGGGCGACGCCCGGGGAAGGATTCGGCGTGTATGCAGGTGTGTCCTACAGCTTGAAGTAAGGCAGATTCAGGGCAACTGCACTTGCGGCTTGGTTTCGGTAAAGATGGTCCAGCTGGAAATGAACAACGCAGCGATCAACGGCCCGATCACGAAGCCGTTGAGGCCGAATACCGCCAGGCCGCCCAGGGTCGATACCAGGATCAGGTAGTCGGGCATGCGCGTGTCGCGCCCGACCAGGATCGGCCGCAACACGTTGTCGACCATACCGATCACCAACACACCAAAGGCCGTCAGCACCACACCCTGCCAGGTTGCCCCGGTCAGAATGAAGTAGGCCGCAACCGGTGCCCAGACGATCCCCGCGCCAACTGCTGGCAGCAACGACAGAAACGCCATCAGCACTGCCCAGATCAACGCACTGGGGATATCCAGAATCCAGAAGATCACCCCGCCCAGCGCACCCTGAGTGATCGCCACCAGCAGGTTGCCCTTGACCGTGGCGCGCACCACGCGGTTGAACTTCAGTTGCAGGCGGCGCTTTTGATCCTCGGGCAGCGGTACCGCCAGGCGCACTTTGCGCGCCAACTCCGGCCCTTCACGCAAGAAGAAGAACAGGATGTAGAGCATGATGCCGAAGCTGACGAGGAAATCGAACGTGCCTTGGCCAAAGCTGAACGCCTGACTGGCCAGGATCTGGCTGGCTTGCCCGGCCCACTTGCTGATCTTGTCGCGCAAGCCATCGAGGTTACCCATGCCCATCTGGTCAAGGCCGTGCTGCGCGAACGCTGGCAGCATGTTCTTGCCTTGCTCAACGTAACCGGCGATGTCCAATTGGCCGCTCTCGATGCGTTGATACAGCGAGGCGCCCTCCTGTACCAACAGCGCACTGGTGAAGATCACCGGCAAGATGGCGATCAGCAGACAGATCAGCAACGAGACACCGGCGGCGAGGTTGCGCCGGCGGTTGAAACGGATCAACAGGTTGCGCTGCAAAGGGGCAAACAGGATGCCCAGGATCACCGCCCAGAATATCGCGCCGTAATACGGCAGCATGATCCAGACGAAGGCAATGGTGACGGCGGTCAGCAGCACGGCCAGTGCCCTGTTCTGTAGTGCGGTTTGGTTCATGAGTATTCCTCGGGGATTCAGACCTTTAGTGCAGCAGAGATCGGAAAAAGTGCCCTGCGGGGGTTGATCCAGATCAATGCGCTTGAATTGGCCAGCCACTACCATCCGCGCCCTTTGCTCCGGTGCGCCCATGACCTCTCTCGCCAAGCCTGAATTGCTCGCCCCTGCCGGCACGCTGAAAAGCATGCGCTACGCCTTTGCCTACGGCGCCGACGCGGTGTATGCCGGCCAGCCGCGCTACAGCCTGCGGGTGCGCAACAACGAATTCGACCATGCCAACCTCGCCTTGGGCATCAACGAAGCGCACGCCTTAGGCAAGCAGTTCTACGTGGTCGTCAACATCGCCCCGCACAACGCCAAGCTGAAGACCTTCCTCAAGGACCTTGCTCCGGTGATCGCGATGGCGCCCGATGCGCTGATCATGTCTGACCCGGGCCTGATCATGCTGGTGCGCGAGCACTTCCCACAGATGCCGGTGCACCTGTCGGTGCAGGCCAACACGGTCAACTGGGCGAGCGTGCGCTTCTGGCAGCAGCTTGGCCTGAGCCGAATCATCCTCTCGCGCGAGTTGTCGCTGGAAGAGATCGAGGAGATCCGCCAGCAGGTACCCGCTATGCAGCTGGAGGTGTTTGTCCACGGCGCCCTGTGCATGGCCTACTCAGGACGCTGCCTGCTGTCGGGCTACCTGAACAAGCGCGACGCCAATCAGGGCAGCTGCACCAATGCCTGCCGCTGGAAGTATCAGGCCACTGCGGCGGTGGAGAACGTCAGCGGCGACATCGTCCATGAAGTGCAACCGACTCTAGGCCTGGGCGCCCCGACCGAGCAGGTGTTCCTGCTTGAAGAGGCCAATCGGCCCGGTGAAGCGCTGCCGGCATTCGAGGACGAACACGGCACCTACATCATGAACGCCAAGGACCTGCGCGCCGTACAACACGTCGAGCGGCTGACGCGCATGGGTGTGCATTCGCTGAAAATCGAAGGCCGGACCAAATCGCATTTCTACTGCGCTCGCGCGGTGCAGTCCTACCGCCAGGCCATCGACGATGCCCTGCAGGGGCGGCCGTTTGATCGCAGCCTGATGGAAAACCTTGAATCGCTGGCCCAGCGTGGCTACACCGAAGGCTTCCTGCGCCGCCATGTGCACGATGAATACCAGAACTACCAGCGCGGCAATTCGGTGTCCGAGCGACAGCAGTTCGTCGGTGAGCTGACCGGTGCGCGGGTCGAGGGCCTGGCCGAGGTCAAGGTCAAGAACCGTTTTGCCCTTGGCGATCAGCTGGAGCTGATGACACCCCGCGGCAACTACCATTTTGAACTGAGCCGCCTGCGCGATCGGCAGCAGCGCGAGATCGAGGTGGCGCCTGGCGACGGCCATGTGGTGTATCTGCCTATCCCTGAGCAGGTGCCACTTGAGTACGCGTTGCTGATGCGTGATCTGGACGGTGCTGCGCCTGCCAGCTGACAGCGCTGTAATGACTGCGTCAGCTTGCTGTCAGGTGAGTTGCGCCATGCTGGCCGCTTTTGGCCTGCCTGCAGCAGGCTGACGCCGGTTGCGTTAAGCTGCCGCCGAGCCTGCCGCCTGCAGGCGGCCGCCCCTTGCCGAGGAATTTGACCATGCTGCGTACTCGCCTGATTGCTCTGGGCCTGCTGGCCTTCACTGGCCTTGCTCAGGCTGCCGAGACCATCGACGTTTACCGTGACCCCAACTGTGGCTGCTGCAAGCAGTGGATCAGCCACCTGCGCGATAACGGTTTTACCGTCAATGACCACGTCGAGCCGAACATGAGCGCCGTGAAACAACGCCTCGGCGTAGCGCCGCGGCTGGCCTCCTGTCATACCGGTGTCATCGATGGCAAGTTCGTCGAGGGCCATGTGCCGGCCGAACAAGTGCGCCTGCTCGCCACACGCAACGACCTCAAGGGCGTGGCAGTACCCGGCATGCCGATGGGTTCGCCAGGGATGGAGATGGGCGATCACAAAGATTCATACCAGGTGATCGGCGTGACCCATGAGGGTAACGACGAGGTCGTGGCCAGCTACTGAGCCGCGGCCGATGATGAGCCTTGTGGCGTTGTTCCTCAGCGCCTTCGGCGCCGCCACTCTGCTGCCGTTGCAGTCCGAAGCGGTGCTGGTCGGGTTGCTGCTGCGCGAGCAGCATGCCTGGTTGACCCTGCTGCTGGTCGCGACCCTGGGCAATGTGCTGGGCTCGGTGGTCAACTGGCTGCTCGGCCGGGCGGTGGAACGGCTCCGTGAGCACCGCTGGTTCCCGTTCAGTGGCGCCCAACTGGAGCGTGCCCAGCAACGCTACCAACGCTGGGGCCAGTGGTCGCTGTTGCTTAGCTGGATGCCGGTGATCGGCGATCCTCTGACGCTGATTGCCGGCATCATGCGCGAGCCATTCTGGCGTTTTCTGCTGCTGGTGACAGTCGCCAAGTGTGGGCGTTACCTGGTGGTAGTGCTGATTACCCTGGGCTGGGTTAACGGCCAGTAACACCTTTGCCGCTTGTTGCGCGTGTCGGGCTGCTACAGTCGCTTTTTTCCTACATGGTCCTACACGGAGTGCCCCCATGCTGCGCGCAACCGCCCTGGCCCTCGCCTGCCTAATCGGCAGCCCGGCGTTCGCTGCCGAGTCGCCCACCTATGGGCAGCAACTCGAAGGCTTCGACTACCCCTACCCGCTCCAGCATTACGACTTCACCTCGCAAGACCAGGCCTTGCAAATGGGCTATATGGATGTCCCTGCCCAAGGCAAGGCCAACGGTCACAGCGTGGTGCTGATGCACGGCAAGAACTTCTGCGGCGCAACCTGGGAAAGCAGCATCGACGCCCTCAGCAAAGCCGGCTACCGGGTTATCGTGCCGGACCAAATCGGCTTCTGCACGTCGAGCAAGCCTGCCTATTACCAATACAGCTTCCAGCAGCTGGCGAGCAACACTCACGCCCTGCTCGAGCAGTTGGGGGTCGAGCAGGCGATCATTCTCGGCCACTCCACTGGCGGCATGCTTGCCACCCGCTATGCGCTGATGTACCCGCAGCAGGTCGAGCGCCTGGCGATGGTCAATCCAATCGGCCTGGAAGACTGGAAAGCCCTAGGCGTGCCTTACCGAACGGTCGATCAGTGGTATCAACGTGAGCTCAAGCTGGACGCCGAGGGCGTGCGCAACTACGAGCGCAAGACCTACTACGCCGGCCGCTGGAAGCCCGAATACGAGCGCTGGGTGCAGATGCTGGTTGGCTTGAATCAGGGTCCTGGGCATGAGCGCGTGGCATGGAACTCGGCGTTGATCTACGACATGATCTTTACCCAGCCGGTTTATCACGAGTTCCAGAACCTGAAGATGCCGACCTTGCTGCTGATTGGCGATCAGGACACTACCGCGATTGGCAGCGACATTGCCCCGGCTGAGGTCAAGGCGAAGCTGGGCAACTACAAGGCGCTGGGACCGCAGGCGGCCAAGCTGATCCCCCAGGGCGAGTTGATCGTCTTTGAGGGGATGGGCCACGCGCCGCAAATCGAAGAACCGCGGCGCTTCCACAAGACCTTGATCGACTGGCTGCAGAAATGAACCAGCTCTGAGCCGACCGTTAGCCGAAGCGTTGCAACTGCATTTCCCGTAACCGGCTCAAGGTGCGCTGATACGGGAATGCCAGGTAGCCCTTTGTGTAGAGCGCATCCAACGGCACTTGGGCCTCAAGGTAGAGGGCAACGCGGCGGTCATAGCACTCGTCGACCAAAGCGATGAAGCGGCGCACGCTATCGTCTTTGGCTGACAACGTCGGCAGCTGGCGATCGCCGGCTGCTACTCGCTCGGCAGCATCTTCGGTGCCTCGTGCAATGCGCCCGGCGCGCTGCTCGCCGCCTAGCGCAGGGATAGCATCGATGAGGATCGCCGGAAACCGGTCACACAAGGCCATGAACTCGATGGCCGACAACGGTTGCTCGCACAGATCGCTGAAGTGACACCAGATGGCCTGGTCACTGCGGCGCACCACGCGGATTTGTCGCGAACCTAATTGCAGCGGCTCGGTACAACCAGCGTCGCCGGCACTCAATTGCTCGAACAGCGTGCCGAAGGTACTGGTCGCATTGTCTGCTACACACCAGTAACGCTGACGCGCGAGGCCTGGGTGCAGCCGGTGATCCTGTTCGCCGACGACCGGCAGAATCTGCATATGCCGCTGCATCGCCTCAATGGCGGGCAGGAAGCGGTCACGATTGAAGCCGTCCAGGTACAGCTCAGTCGGCGGTTGATTGGAGGTGGCGACGATCACCACACCGTGCTCGAACAGCTCGCTGAACAACCGGCCAAGGATGATCGCGTCGCCGATGTCGTTGACGAACAGCTCATCGAAGCACAGCACGCGAATTTGCCCGGCCAGCTCACTGGCCAATGCTCGCAGCGGATCAGCGGTGCCGTTGAGCTGGAACAGCCGTTGATGCACCCAGGCCATGAAGTGATGAAAGTGCTGGCGCCTTGCAGGTACTTGCAGGCAGCGATGGAACTGGTCCATCAGCCAGGTCTTGCCGCGACCGACCGGCCCCCATAGGTAGACGCCCGGGCCGGCCTGGTCAGTCTGCAAGGATTCGAAACACCGCTGAAGGGCGGCTACGGCATTGGCCTGCGCAGGATCGGCAACGAAGCCGTCCTGCTGCAAAGCCTGCTGATAGAGCGTTTGCGGATCGATAGCCATGTGCCAGTGAGCGTTTGGGAAAACGCCATGGTACCTGTTATCGCGATTACTGGTCGTTGCTCAAGCCAACTTTCAGCAGCGCGCCGTCTTTGGCGTCAGTCAATACATACAGGTAGCCGTCAGGCCCTACGCGCACATCACGAATTCGCGCCTTCAGTTCGCCCAGCAGCCGCTCTTCGTGCACCACCTTATCGCCCTTGAGCTGCAGGCGGATCAGCTCTTGAGTGGCCAGTGCACCGATGAACAGGTTGTGGTCCCAGGCCTTGAACGTAGGACGGTCGTAGAACGCCATGCCGCTGATGCCTGGTGACTTCTCCCACACATGATGGGGATCGACCATGCCGTCAACGTGCTTGCCCTTGGCCTCTGGAATCGGCAACAGCGAGTAGTTGATGCCATGGGTAGCAATCGGCCAACCGTAGTTCTTGCCAGCCTGGGGAATGTTGATCTCGTCACCACCGCGCGGCCCGTGCTCATTGGTCCAGAGCTCGCCGCTCCACGGATTGAGCGCTGCGCCCTGTTGATTGCGATGGCCAAACGACCAGATCTCGGGGCGAACGTCTGATTTGCCAACGAAGGGATTGTCTTTGGGTACTTCACCATCGGGGAGGATGCGCACGACCTTGCCTTGGAGCTTGTCCAGGTCCTGCGCGGTGGCGCGTTGGTTGTTCTCGCCCAGTGCGATGAACAAATAGCCGTCACGGTCGAACACCAGCCGCGAGCCGAAATGGTTGCCTTCAGACAGTTTCGGCATCTGCCGGAATATCACGGTGAAATTGTCGAGACGCGCGCGGTCGGCCGAGAGCTGGCCGCGGCCAACCGCAGTACCGGCCTTGTCATCGTCGCCTTCTTCGGCGAACGACAGGTAGACCGTGCGGTCCTTGTCGAAGTCTGGCGACAGCACTACATCGAGCAGGCCGCCCTGCCCTTGCGCCCAGACCTTGGGGACGCCGCTCAGGGGTGGCCCGACCTTGCCTTCAGCGGTCACCAGACGCAGGTTGCCAGGGCGTTCGGTGACCAGCATGTCCTTACCGCCTGGAAGAAACGCCAGGCCCCAAGGATTACGCAGGCCATTGGCTACTGTGCTGACGGTGATCTCACCCTCTTCACTGGGAAATTGCTGCTCGGAGGCGGCGTGGGCAAATACGGGCAGCAACGCTGCAACGGTCAAGCTGGTCAAGCTGGTCAACCAGGATCGTGGAGTCATGCGGGGTTCCTTGCAGAAAAGCTCACGGCGCGCGTTGGCTGTCACGCGGCGGGCGACTGGGTTCGAGGCGTGGGGTCTGTTGTTGGCGGCGCAAGTTGTCACCGTTGCCGATACCGCGATTGTCCAGCGTCGGTGGACGTGGCATGGGCTGGGTAGAGGGCCCGCGCACGGGTGGGGTATCAGGCGCACTGCCCTGCCGGCTATTGGGGTTGGCGCGCTGAATCGGGCTGTTGTAGGGGTTGTTGTTGGCCGCCTGCGCACTGGTATCAGCGAATGCGGCGCTGCCAGGTAACGCCAGCAACAAACCAAGGCCAAGGACTGGCCAGACAGATTTCATGTGCCACCTCCAAAAACGAAAAAGCCACGCTCAGGCGTTGGATAGCCTAGGGCGTGGCAGGTTCGTATTAAAAGTGCGAATTCGTGTGCAGATGCTTCCTGACGTGTCTAGCGGCTGAGGGCCGCCAACGACAGCAGCACCGGATCAGCGATTGGCGTTGGCGGCGGCCATCATTTTATTGACCTCGCTACGGACCATGATCGCAAAATCCTGCGGCGTCATCGCATCTAGCTCGGCGCGGACCCACTCGGCCCATTTGCCCTTGCGACGAGACTTCTCGGAAATCAAGCGACCGGCTTCAGCCTTGACCTTGCCAAGGTTGCTCTGCCAATACTCGAACAGTCGCGCTTTCTCCGCTTCGATCTGCGCCCGTTCTTCAAAGCTTCTGTTGGCCAGATTGAAACTCATGAAAATCTACCCTGCTGCATGAAATTTGCCGGCTATCTTACACTGATGCGGCAATCGGCCGGAACGTCTGCGCAACTTTCCCGCCGCGCAGGTATCCATTGTTCTAACCATCACCAAACGAGGAGCTGTTCATGGCCCGGAAAACCACCCAAATCGATACCGATCAGATCAAGGACCAAGTCTTCAGCGAGCTGCAGTCATTGATTGAAGAGTCCGAACGTCTGCTCGAGCAAAGTGCATCGCTGATTGGCGAAGAGGCCGATACCCTGCGCGCACAGATTAGCCAGAAGCTGAGCCAGGCTCGTCAGGCTGCCACCTCGGTACGCGACCGTGCGCAGCCGGTGGTCGAAGCCACTCAAGATTATATCGGTGGCCACCCGTGGCAGACCGTTGCTGTGTCTGCAGGCTTCGGTCTGGTAGTCGGCTTGCTGCTGGGCCGTCGTTCGTAATACGGGCGAGATCGCTGGCTCAGCCGCTGATCAAGCGGCCAGAGCCAGCGGTATACCACTGTGAAAGCGCAATTCCTGATCTGTTGAACAGATCAACTCTGCTTCAGCCTCGCGCACCTTCTCCACTACGCGCGCGATGTCGGCCTGATCGCCATACTGATTGGCAAGCTTCAGATAGCCGAGAAAATGCCGCGCTTCGCTGTTCAGCAAGCCGTGGTAAAACGTCCCCAACTCTTCATCCAGGTGCGGTACAAGTGCGGCAAAGCGTTCGCAGCTGCGCGCTTCGATAAAAGCACCCACCACCAGGGTATCGACCAACTTGACCGGCTCGTGGGAGCGAACCAGCTTGCGCAAGCTGGACGCATAGCGCCCTGCCGGGACCGGCCGCAGCGGTACGCCCCGTCGTTTCATCAGGCGCAGTACCTGCTCGTGGTGAACCAGCTCCTCACGTGCAAGGCGCGACATCATGTTGATCAGGTCGAGGTGCGCGTTGTACTTGGCAATCAAGCTCAAAGCTGTGCTGGCAGCCTTGAATTCACAGTTTTTGTGATCGATCAGCAGCGTCTCCTGATCGGCCAGTGCTGCTTCGATCCAGGCATCAGGGGTGCGACAACCGAGAAAGGCTTCGACTTCGGGAATCAGGGACATAATTTCACGGCAACTGAACAGCGGCAGGGTCGGCGATTATACCGAGGGCAGCGGCGATCGCCAGCGACTATGCTTGATATACGTCAAACGGCAACCGTGAGCGCGCCGTCTATAGTCAGGCATCGGCCACCCATTCTAGGAGTCCATGCTCATGCAACAGGTCAGAAGCATTCTGGTTGTACTCGATCCAGACCACGCCCACAGCCGGGCGCTGACCCGGGCCAAGCTGATTGCCGGGGTGACGGGCGCCCGTATGCATCTGCTGATGTGCGACAAAAAGCACGACCATCAGGCACTGCTGAGCGTGTTGGCGGGCCAACTGCAGGAAGACGGCTACGACAATATTAGCTTTGAGCAAAGCAGGCACGATGTTGTACATGAGGCCATCATCCAGGCCCAGCAAGCCGAGGGTTGCGACCTGGTAATCAAGGAGCATCGTCCGGATAACCCCCTGAAGAAAGCATTACTCACCCCTAGCGACTGGAAGCTACTGCGTCAGTGCCCTTGCGCGGTACTGATGGTCAAGAGCGAGCAACCCTGGACCGGTGGGGTGATTCTGGCAGCGGTCGACGTGGGCAATCATGATGAGGAACACCGCCTATTGCATGCGAGCATTATCGATCACGGTTTTGGCATCGCCAGCCTGGCCAAGGGCGAACTGCACGTGATCAGTGCCCACCCCTCCCCCATGCTCTCCGCAGCTGATCCGGTGTACCAGAACCGGGACAGTATCGAACAACGCTATCGCGAGGCGTGCAGCGCGTTTCAAGCTGAGTTCTATATCACTGATGATCGCCTACACATTGCTGAAGGGCCGGCAGATGTGCTGATTCCTTACACCGAGGATAAATACAAAGCCGTGGTAACGGTGATCGGCACCGTTGCCCGTACGGGTATCTCCGGCGCGTTGATCGGCAACACTGCTGAAGTGGTGCTCGATAAGCTTGAAGGTGATGTATTGGTACTGAAGACCGAGCAGGTGATTGCGCATCTTGCTGAGTTGGCTCGGGGCTGAAGCTGCCTTGATTGGGGCCGCTATGCAGCCTCAAATTCCCAGATCCGGAAAAGACAAAACCCCTACCTGCTTGCGCAGATAGGGGTTTTGCGAAATGAATCTTGACGATGACCTACTCTCACATGGGGAGACCCCACACTACCATCGGCGATGCATCGTTTCACTAC
>NZ_JBIURK010000003.1:0-694388 GCF_044740745.1 Pseudomonas sp. NPDC088322
TTTCGAAGTATTTTGCGAGAAACTCGTTCAACTTCAAACACTTGACTCGCTTGCGATCTCTCGTAGCGGGAGGCGAATTCTACAGCGTTACAACCCGCTGTCAACTGCCTTTTTCACCGCTGACGATCTTTCGATCGAAGCCCTTGCAGCACCATGAAACCTCTAACTCATTGAATCTCAAGGAGTTTTCCGCTCCAACTACGCTGGAAGTGGGGCGCATTATAAGCGCTTACAGAAACCCGTCAACCGTTATTTCATAATTGCATAACATTAAGCAAAAGCGGCCCTTCGGACTCACAAAGCACAAACAAAACGGGGAGGCCCAAAGGCCTCCCCGCTCATACCCTGCCCCAGTTACAAGCTAGGGAAGGCAAACTGCGATGCTTCATGGCTCTTGCGCTGCGGCCAGCGCTGAGTAATGGCTTTACGACGGGTATAGAAGCGCACGCCGTCGGGGCCATAGGCATGCAGGTCGCCAAACAGCGAACGCTTCCAGCCGCCGAAGCTGTGATATGCAACAGGTACCGGCAGCGGCACGTTGACACCGACCATGCCCACTTCGATCTCGTCGCAGAACAGCCGAGCCGCTTCGCCGTCACGGGTAAAGATGCAGGTACCGTTGCCATACTCGTGATCGTTGATCAACTGCATGGCCTGCTCCAGGCTGTCGACGCGCACCACACACAGCACCGGGCCGAAGATCTCTTCTTTATAGATGCGCATTTCTGGCGAGACATTGTCGAACAGCGTGCCGCCGACAAAGTAGCCATCCTCGCAGCCTGCAACACGCAGGTCACGACCATCGACCACCAGTTTGGCACCCGAGGCAACGCCGTCATCTATATAGCCAAGTACCTTGTCGCGCGCCGCAGCAGTTACCAGCGGCCCCATGTCCAGACCACAGGAAGTGCCAGCGCCGATCTTCAGCGCGCGGATCTGCGGTTCAAGCTTGGCGATCAGCGCATCGGCTGCCTGGTCACCCACGCATACTGCGACGGAAATGGCCATGCAGCGCTCGCCGCAAGAACCATACGCCGCACCCATCAGCGCGCTGACCGCGTTATCCAGGTCGGCATCCGGCATCACCACCGCGTGGTTCTTGGCGCCGCCCAGAGCCTGTACACGTTTGCCGCGCTTGGTGCCTTCGGCATAGATGTATTCGGCAATCGGCGTCGAGCCAACAAAACTCAGGGCTTTCACCTCTGGCGCTTCGATCAGCGCATCGACCGCTTCCTTGTCACCATGCACCACGTTGAGGATGCCCTTGGGCAGGCCAGCTTCGAGCAGCAGCTGGGCGATATACAGCGTCGAGCTTGGATCACGCTCGGACGGCTTGAGGATGAACGCGTTGCCACAGGCGATCGCCAGCGGGTACATCCACAGCGGGACCATAGCCGGGAAGTTGAACGGAGTGATACCGGCAACCACGCCCAATGGCTGGAAGTCCGACCAGGCATCGATGTTCGGGCCGACGTTGCGGCTGTACTCGCCTTTGAGCACTTCCGGGGCGGCACAGGCGAACTCGACGTTCTCGATACCACGCTTGAGTTCGCCGGCAGCGTCTTCCAGGGTCTTGCCATGCTCTTCGCTGATCATCTGCGAGATCTTCGCTTCGTTCTGCTCAAGCAACTGCTTGAAGCGGAACATCACCTGGGCGCGCTTGGCCGGCGGGGTGTTGCGCCAGGCCGGGAAGGCCGCCTTGGCCGAATCGATCGCCTCTTGCACGGTGGCACGGCTGGCCAGTTCGACCTTGCGTACGGCCTGACCGGTAGACGGGTTGAAGACATCGGCGGTGCGTTCGCCCTTGGAAACCAGTTCGCCGTTGATCAGGTGCTGAACAATGCTCATGCATAACTCCAGAAACAGGAAGGAAGGATCAGGCGCGCCGGTGCACGCCTGCCGTCAAAATCAGACAGATCAATCGATCTGGTTGAGGGTCTCGCCCACCGCGTCGAACAGGCGGTCGAGCTCCTGCGGCTGGGTGTTGAAGGTCGGGCCGAACTGCAGGGTGTCGCCGCCGTAGCGCACGTAGAAGCCTTTTTGCCACAGCTTCATCGCCACTTCGTAAGGACGCACGATGGCATCGCCGTCACGTGCCGCGATCTGGATCGCGCCGGCCAGGCCGTAGTTACGGATGTCGACGATGTTCTTGGTGCCTTTGACGCCATGCAGCAGGTTCTCGAAGTGCGGCGCCAGCTCGGCGGCTGACTGCACCAGGTTCTCTTTCTGCAGCAGGTCCAGCGCCGCGATGCCGGCAGCGCACGCCACCGGGTGCGCCGAGTAGGTGTAGCCGTGAGGGAATTCCACAGCGTACTCAGGCGTCGGCTGATTCATGAAGGTGTGGTAGATCTCGCTGCTGGCAACCACTGCGCCGAGAGGGATGGCGCCGTTGGTGACCTGCTTGGCGATGCACATCAAGTCCGGGGTGACGCCGAACGCTTCGGCACCGGTCATGGCGCCCATGCGGCCGAAACCGGTGATCACTTCGTCGAAGATCAGCAGAATATTGTGCTGGGTGCAGATTTCACGCAGGCGCTTGAGGTAACCCTTCGGCGGCGGCAATACACCCGCCGAGCCAGCCAGCGGCTCGACGATCACCGCAGCGATATTGGAGGCATCGTGCAGCTCGATCAACTTGAGCATCTCGTCGGCCAGGGCGATCCCGCCCTCTTCCGGCAAGCCCTTGGTGAAGGCGTTGACCGGCAGCACGGTGTGCGGCAAGTGGTCGACATCGAGCAGCTGGCCGAACATCTTGCGGTTGCCGTTGACGCCGCCCAGGCTGGTACCGGCGATGTTCACCCCATGATAGCCACGGGCGCGACCGATCATCTTGGTCTTGGTCGCCTGGCCTTTCAGGCGCCAGTAGGCACGTACCATTTTCAGCGCAGTATCGGCGCACTCGGAACCGGAGTTGGTGAAGAACACGTGATTCAGATCACCCGGAGTCAACTGGGTAATCTTTTCAGCCAGCTGGAACGACAGCGGATGGCCGTACTGGAATGCCGGCGAATAGTCGAGCACGCCAACCTGGCGCGCGACTGCTTCGCTGATTTCCTTGCGGGTATGCCCGGCACCGCAAGTCCACAGCCCAGACAGGGCATCGAAGATGCGCCGGCCCTTGTCGTCGACCAGATAGTTGCCATCGGCGGCAACGATCAGGCGCGGATCGCGCTGGAAATTACGGTTGGCGGTGTACGGCATCCAGTGCGCGTCCAGCTTGAGCTGGCTGGCGATACCGGAAGGCGCGGTTTCGGGCATGTTCATCGGGCGGTTCCTCGGCAAACGAATAGGCAACGATGGATGTTGTTGCAGCTAAATTGGCACGGCGATAAAGTCTGGAAAAGCCTACTTTTCAAATCTTCAGTTAGCAGTGGACTAAACTAATGAGCCGACGCCCCGATCCACTTGCGCAAGTCAGCGACTTCGACATCCGCCTGCTCAAGATTTACCGCAGTGTGGTCGAGTGCGGCGGTTTTTCGGCAGCGGAGAACGTGTTGGGCATCGGCCGCTCGGCGATCAGCCAGCAAATGAGCGACCTTGAGCAGCGCCTCGGCCTGCGCCTGTGCCAACGCGGCCGCGCCGGTTTTTCGCTGACCGAAGAAGGCCGCGACGTGTACCACTCGGCGCTGCAACTGCTGAGCGCCATCGAGACCTTTCGCACCGAGGTCAACGGCTTGCACCAACACCTGCGCGGCGAGCTTAATATCGGCCTGACCGACAACCTGGTGACACTGCCGCACATGCGCATCACCCATGCCCTGGCCGAGCTCAAGGACCGCGGCCCGGACGTGCACATCCAGATCCGCATGATCGCCCCCAGTCAAGTCGAGCAAGGCGTGCTCGATGGCAGCCTGCATGTTGGCGTGGTGCCGCAGGCCAGCCCGCTGTCGGGCCTGGAGTACCAGCCGCTGTACAGCGAGCGGTCGCTGCTCTACTGCGCCGTTGGCCACCCGCTGTTCTATGCCGACGACCACAAGATCGACGACGAGCGGCTCAACAGCCAGGATGCGATCGCGCCGACCTTCCGCCTGCCCGGTGAAATCCAGGCGCACTATCAGGCGCTGCACTGCACGGCGAGCGCGTCCGACCGCGAGGGCATGGCGTTCTTGATCCTGACCGGGCGTTACATCGGCTACCTGCCCGATCATTACGCCAGCACCTGGGTGCAACAAGGCCGCCTGCGGGCCCTGAAACCTGCGCAGCGCCATTACGACCTGAGCCTGAACTGGGTGACACGCAAAGGCCGGCGGCCAAACCTGGTACTGGAAAGCTTCCTTGAAAGCCTTGCTGCCACACGCTAAAGGCTTGTCACTTCGGCACAGGCAGGTAATCTGTCGGACAATCCCGTTGCCTCAGCCCGTTCGGAACCGTCCATGACCCTAGAAGTCCCAGCGCATCGCCTCTCCGCCTCGGGCAAGCCCGCCGGCCGCATTCGCCAAAAGAACGAGCAGGCGATCATCCAGGCCGCCGAAGACGAGTTTGCCCGCCACGGTTTCAAGGGCACCAGCATGAATACCATCGCCCTCAAGGCCGGCTTGCCCAAGGCCAACCTGCACTACTACTTCACCAACAAGCTCGGCCTGTATATCGCCGTGCTGAGCAACATCATCGAGCTGTGGGACAGCACCTTCAACGCCCTGAGCGTTGATGATGACCCAGGCCAGGCGCTGAGCCAGTACCTGCGCACCAAGATGGAGTTCTCGCGGCGCAACCCGCAGGCCTCACGGATCTTCGCCATGGAAGTGATCAGCGGTGGTCAGTGTCTGACCGAATACTTCAGCGCCGATTACCGTGAGTGGTTCCGCGGCCGTGCCGCTGTGTTCCAGGCCTGGATCGACGCCGGCAAGATGGACCCGGTCGACCCGGTGCACTTGATCTTCCTGCTCTGGGGCAGCACCCAGCACTACGCCGACTTTTCCACTCAGATCTGCCAGGTTACCGGCCGCAGCCGCCTGACCAAGCAGGACATGGAAGACGCCAGCAACAATCTTATCCACATCATTCTCAAAGGTTGCGGCATCCAACTGCCCGCCTGACCCGGACTTATGCCATCTACCCTGCTCGACCTCTGCGAGTTTCGCGAAGAAATCCGCAAGAGCCGCTTCATCACCCTCGCCGGCCCGATCAACAGCCCTGCCGAAGCGCAGAGTTTCATCGAGCGCCACAGCGACCTCGCCGCCACCCACAACTGCTGGGCCTGGAAAATCGGCGGGCAATACCGCAGCAATGATGACGGCGAACCCGGCGGCACCGCCGGCCGGCCGATCCTCGCCGCGATCGAGGCGCAGGACTGCGATCAGGTGGTGGTACTGGTGATCCGCTGGTACGGCGGTATCCAGTTAGGCACCGGCGGCCTAGCCCGGGCCTATGGCGGCGGCGCCAACAAATGCCTGCAACAGGCGCCCAAGCGGCTGTTGGTGCAGCGCAGCGAATACACCTGCAGCTGCAGTTTCAGCGAATTGGCCTTGGTCAAACTGCGTCTGGCTGACGTTGACGGGCTGGTTCTGGATGAACAGTTCACTGCCAATGGTGTAGATCTGCGGCTGGCTATCGGGCCCAGCCATCTGCCGGCACTGCAGCAGCAACTTGCCGACCTGAGCCGCGGCAGAATTGTCCTCAGCGCGTAAGTCATGGATAAAACCGCTGAAACATTACTCACAACTACTGTGCGCCTGCCTGTGGATAAGCTTGGGGCAGTCCGACCCAGGCCCCGAATTACAAGGCGCGCAGAGCATTGATCATATTTTGATCACAGTTTCCTGACAGCACTGAAAAGCTCCGCATTACAGTAAGTTATCCCCAGCCTGCAATGACAATTCGGCCGCCGGCAGTCAAAACCTGGCCCGCCCGCTTGCGCACAAATACTGTGGAGCAGCCTGTGGATAAACCGTTAGCCACTGGCTCCGGCCCTGACGGCGCAAGGCCCGTAGCCTGCTGATCATTTTTTGCACAACCGTGCATCGGTTACCACACGCTGGCAAACTGCAGCGACTACGCTGGCAGCTCTGGTGATGGCTGCCCGGCATGCGCTACCTCTGAAGGAGTACAGAAATGACCGCAACCAAGACCGCCCTGATCATTGGCGCCTCACGAGGCCTGGGCCTTGGCCTGGTGCAGCGCCTGCACGAAGATGGCTGGAAGGTAATCGCCACCGTTCGCGACAAGGCCAACCCGGGCGACCTGGGCAGCATTGTCGGCGTGCACATCGAAACCCTCGAGATCAACAACACCGCTCAACTCGACAGCCTCAAGCAGCGCCTGCACGGCGAGACGCTGGATCTGCTGTTCGTCAACGCTGGCGTCATGGGGCCGCTGCCGCAGGATCTGGAAGCGGTCAGCGAAGAGCAGATCGGCGCCTTGTTCATGACCAATGCCGTGGCGCCGATCCGCATCGCCCGCCGCCTGGCCGGGCAACTGCGCGAAGGCAGCGGCGTGCTGGCTTTCATGAGTTCGGTACTGGGCAGCGTGAGCATCCCTGATGGCGGCGAGATTCCGTTGTACAAGGCCAGCAAGGCCGCCTTGAACTCGATGATCAACAGCTACGTCGGCGAACTGCAGCGCCCCGACCTGGCCGTGCTGGCCATGCACCCGGGCTGGGTGAAAACTGCAATGGGCGGAGAAAACGCTGAAATCGACGTGTTCACCAGTACCAGCGGCATGCTCAAGCAGATCAAGGCGCACAGCGGCAATGGCGGCCTGCGCTTCATCAATTACAAGGGCGAACCATTGGTCTGGTGAATTGAAAGCTGCAGGGCGAGGCAGTAGACTCGACGCCTCGCCCCCGCGGCGAACCTGGATCAGCAGACAGGGCAAAACTGAGCTGGCTTACCTGAACCCACTTTCAGAGGAGCCGGCACCATGCCTGCGACCCGTATCTGGTTGAAATCCCCCCTTGCCATCTTCACCGCCAACGACAGCGACGCGCGCGGCGGGCTGGTTATCGAAGACGGCAAAATCGTGCAATTGCTGGCCCTGGGCGAAAGCCCTAGCATCCCCTGCTCACAGGTGTTCGACGCCCGCGAGCACGTGATACTGCCTGGTCTGATCAACACCCATCATCACTTCTATCAAACCCTGACCCGCGCCTGGGCGCCGGTGGTCAATCAGCCGCTGTTCCCCTGGCTGAAGACTTTATATCCGGTCTGGGCACGCCTGACTCCGGCCAAGCTCGAGCTGGCCAGTAAAGTGGCCTTGGCCGAGCTGTTGCTGTCGGGCTGCACCACCGCCGCCGACCACCACTACCTGTTCCCGCAGGGCCTGGACAACGCCATTGATGTACAGGTCGAAGCAGTCCGTGGGCTGGGCATGCGCGCCATGCTGACCCGCGGCTCGATGAGCCTGGGCGAAGACGACGGCGGCCTGCCGCCGCAGCAGACCGTGCAACAGGGCGAGGTGATCCTGGCCGACAGCCAGCGACTTATCCACAGCTACCACGAGCGTGGCGAAGGCGCGCAGATCCAGATCGCCCTGGCGCCCTGCTCACCCTTCTCGGTAACCCCGGAAATCATGCGCGCCAGTGCCGAATTGGCCGCAGAGCTGGACGTGCGCCTGCACACCCACCTGGCCGAAACCCTTGATGAAGAGGAGTTCTGCCTGCAGCGCTTTGGCCTGCGTACAGTGGATTACCTGGACAGCGTCGGCTGGCTGGGCCCGCGCACCTGGCTGGCCCACGGCATCCACTTCAACCCCGACGAAATCGCCCGCCTCGGCGCTGCCGGTACCGGCATCTGCCATTGCCCAAGCTCGAACATGCGTCTTGCTTCGGGGATTGCACCCACGGTGGATCTGGAAGCTGCCGGCGCCACGGTTGGCCTCGGCGTCGATGGCTCGGCCTCCAACGATGCCTCGAACATGATCCTCGAAGCGCGTCAGGCGCTGTATCTGCAACGGCTGCGCTATGGCGCCGAACAGATCACCCCGGAACGCGCCCTGGGCTGGGCCACCCGTGGCTCGGCGCACTTGCTGGGGCGCAGCGATATTGGCCAGCTGGCGGTTGGCAAACAGGCTGACCTGGCCCTGTTCAAGCTCGATGAGCTGCGCTTCTCGGGCAGCCATGATCCGCTGTCGGCACTGCTGCTGTGCGGCGCCGACCGTGCCGACCGGGTCATGATCGGCGGCAAATGGCGCGTGATTGACGGCCAGATCGAAGGCCTTGACGTCAAAGGCCTGATCGCCGACCACCGCCAGGCCGCAGCGCAACTGATCGCCGGTTGATATGCGCAGGCCAGGCCGGGCGCATTGCCCGGCCTGGCCCTGTAGAATGGCGACAACCGTTCCTGATCGAGATCACACACATGTACGACTGGCTGAACGCCTTGCCCAAGGCGGAACTGCACATGCACCTGGAAGGCTCGCTCGAGCCCGAGCTGCTGTTCGCCCTGGCCGAACGCAACAAGATCGCCCTGCCCTGGGCGGATGTAGAAACCCTGCGCGGCGCCTATGCCTTCAACAACCTGCAGGAGTTTCTCGACCTCTATTACCAGGGCGCCGATGTCCTGCGTACCGAGCAGGACTTCTACGACCTGACCTGGGCCTACCTGCAACGCTGCAAGGCGCAGAACGTTATTCACACCGAACCGTTCTTCGACCCGCAGACCCACACTGACCGGGGCATCCCCTTCGAAGTGGTCATGGCCGGCCTGAGCAAAGCACTAAAGGATGGCCGTGAGCAACTGGGCATCAGCAGCGGGCTGATCCTCAGCTTCCTGCGCCACCTCAGCGAAGAAGAAGCGCAAAAAACCCTCGACCAGGCGCTGCCGTTCCGCGATGCGTTCATTGCCGTCGGTCTGGACAGCTCGGAGAAAGGCCATCCGCCGAGCAAGTTCCAGCGCGTATTCGAGCGCGCCCGCAGCGAAGGCTTTGACGCAGTAGCCCACGCCGGCGAAGAAGGCCCGCCCGAGTACATATGGGAAGCCCTCGACCTGCTCAAGATCAAGCGCATCGACCACGGCGTACGCGCCATCGAAGATGAGCGGCTGATGCAGCGCATCATCGATGAGCAGATCCCGCTGACGGTGTGCCCGCTATCCAATACCAAACTCTGCGTATTCGAACACATGGGCCAGCACAACATCCTCGAGATGCTTGAGCGTGGCGTCAAAGTCACGGTCAACTCCGACGACCCGGCCTACTTCGGCGGCTATGTCACCGAGAACTTCCACGCGCTACACACCCATTTGGGCATGACCGAGGATCAAGCTCGGCGCCTGGCGCAGAACAGCCTGGACGCTCGCCTGGCCTGACCGGCAACGGTTGCCGGCAGCTCAACCCACCAGCAAGGACGGCTCTGCGCGAGCGATACGATTGATCTGCTGGATACCCAGCGGTGATATCTGCAGCCCGCGCGCACCGTCCTGTTCCTGCAGCCAGCCCGACTGCAGGAACAACGTCAGCAAGGCCTGCCCCAGGCTTCCGCCCAGATGCGGCCCCTGATCGCTCCACTCATTGCAGTGACAGATCACACAGTTGCTCAGTGGCCGCTGTGCCAAGGCCTCGATGTACACGCCGACATTGGCCAACTGCGTGCGACCTGCAAAACTCACCCGCAGCTCACCGTCGTACCCCTCCAGCCAGCCGGCAGTGACCATTCGTTGCAGCAATTCAGCCGCCAGCTCACCGCCCATATGCCCATTGCACAGGCGCGCACGGCGCATCGACAGTGGCACCTGCAGCGGTTTGACCTGGGTTACCCGCGGGCGCAAGTCATTCAGATGCAGGCTGGCCAACGCCTCGACCGCCGCCCCCACAGCAGGCGTCGCCAGACGGAAATAGCGTTTGCGGCCACGGGCTTCCAGCCGCAGCAAGCCTGCCGAGGAGAGCAGGGACAAATGCGCACACGCTGAAGACGAACTCACGCCGGTCATCACCGCCAGCTCGTCGGCGGGGCGGGGCGTGCCATCGATCAACGCCCACAACATGGCGCTGCGCTTGGGGTCGGCCATCAGGCTGGCGATCTGGCTGATACTGCTGACTGCTTTCATAAGGTAACTCCCTGCTGAATCATGTCTGGGTCCATTGGCCAAACACGCCAGCGCGCTGACCTGCTTACGGTCTTGGCATAGCATTCCCTGGCAGGGAAGTCCCTCTCGCTGGCGCTGGCTGCTGGGGCCAGTATAAGCCGGGCAAAGTCCCGCGATAGCGCTTCCCGGTTCCTCTACAGACCGGACAAAGCGGTGGGTGGGGCGACCCTCGACGCATTCACCAGCAGGGCAGACCTGGCCGGCCAGAACCACCCAGCAGGCGCAAGCCTGTCTAGCCAAAGCCACAAGCGCCCTTAACGCGAGCTGAAAAGAGAAATATCCTCAGACGCTGCCGACAGCGCCTTTCCGCAAATATGGCAAACAAAAGCGAAGGATCCACTGTGGTTGCGCCTCAGCACAACTAGACAGGGCTTGTGGGAAAGGTCCACAGGCGACCGTCAGTCCGAAGCGACTCAAGGATTGGTGGCACTTGGGGGCAGCAGCGCTAGACTGAATCGGCACCTGTTCTGTGGAGGTATGCGATGAAGATCGTCGTCAGTACATCTGAACGTCACCCCAACTGCCCCTGGCAGGTTCGGCTCGACCAGCACGTGGTGAGCTTTCGCAGTGAGCGTGAAGCGCGGGCCTTTGTCGCAACATTGCAGAAGCGCCTGCAGGCCCCTCACTCGTTCAGCCTTGACGCCTGGCCTGCAAGCGCCGAGTCAGCGTCGCGACACTGACCACCAGAGCCCCGCACAGGCTGATCACCATGGCCATTGGTACCGCACTGCCATCATGCAGCAAGCTGACCAGCGCCGCCGAGCCAGCGGCAACGCTGAACTGCAGGCAGCCCATCAATGCCGACGCGCTGCCTGCGCGGTTGCCCTGACCGCTCATGGCCAACGCCGAGGCGTTGGGGATGATGCAGCCCAGGCTGGCGATGCACACGAACAACGGCAACAACAGGGGCCACAATTGCGTCGGCCGCAACGCCGCCACGCCGAGCAGGGTCAGCGCCGCCGCCAGGTACAACCACACTGCTCGCCCCAGCAATACTGCCGGGCCGCGCTTGGCCAACAACCGTGCATTGACCTGTGCAATCAGAATGAAACCCGCTGCGTTGGCACCGAACAGCCAACCATAATGCTCGGCCGGTACCCCATATAGCTTGATGAACACGAACGGCGAGCCGGCGATGTAGGCAAACATGCCGGCAATGGCGGTGCCACCGGTCAACGCGTGGCCGATAAACACTCGGTCAGCAAACAGCCGCAGGTATTGGCGAAACGCCCCTGACAGCGGCTGGCGCGGCATATCCGCCGGCATGCTCTCGGGCAAGCCGAAGCTGATCGCCAGCAGGCAGCCTGCGCTGAACAGGCTCAAGGCCAGGAAGATCGACTGCCAGCCAGCCAGGTTGACCAATACGCCGCCAAGCATTGGCGCAAGAATCGGCGCCAGGCCCATCACCAGCATCAATTGCGAGAAGACCTTGGCCGAGGCAACCGGGTCGCACTTGTCGCTGACAATCGCCCGTGACAGCACCATCCCCGCGCAGCCACCCAAGGCCTGGACGAAGCGCGCGACAATCAACGTATCCAGATTGGGCGCATAAGCGCAGGCCAATGAGGCCAGGGTGAACAAGGTCACTCCGAACAGCAGCGGGATACGCCGACCAAAGCGATCGGCTACCGGGCCGTAGGCCAACTGGCCCAGCGACAGGCCAAGGAAGTACGCGGCCAGGGTAGTCTGGATGTGTTTCTCGTCGGTCAGAAAGGCCTGAGCCATGGCCGGGAATGCTGGCAGGTAAAAGTCGATCGCCAGCGGCCCGAACGCACTCAAGGCGCCGAGAATCAGCACGTAACGCAGGTTCATCAGGAATCCATTAGCAGGCTAAGCAAGCTGCCAAGTCTAACTGCAAAGGCGGATTCTGGCGAAAACCTTTGTGACAATTCCCTGCCCAGAAGCGGCACCGATGACATTCAGCAGCATGGTCGATCACCGGCACCGCTACACTCCAGCGTCGTCAGGCCGATTGCGCCTCGTAGCCTTCCTCACGAATGGCGGCAAGAATCTGTTCGCTGGCCAACTGGCTGTCGACGGTCACTTGCTTGGCAGCCAGATCCACTTCTACCTTGGCCGCAGCATCCTGCCCCTGTACCGCCGCAGTCACTGCTTTTACACAGTGGCCACAGGTCATGCCTTGTACATTGAAAACTTGCATTGGTCAGTCTCCTTCGTGGGTTTGCCACAGTTTCAAGCTTGCCATCGGGTCAAGGTCAAGTTATGCCGTCCTCGGCCGGACTGGCAATCCGCGCCTGGCTCAGCCAAGCTGCGCCTTTGACAGTTTATGAAGCAGGAGATTGTTCATGATCAGGCCAGCACTGAGCCTTGTCGGCTTGCTCGCCGCTTTGACCGTGGTGCCTGCGGCCAGCGCCGCTGGCAACTCGGACTACAGCGTGCTGATTATTTCGCGCGAGCGGCTTGAGGTGGCGACCACCTGCGAGATCGGCGTGTACCTCAATGACCAACTGTCCGGTCGCCTGTTCCAGGAACAATCGACCTCGTTCAACCTGCCGCCCGGCCCGGTGGATATCCGCTTGCGCCTGTTGCCGGGGCAAGCCCCCGGTTGCAACCCTGGCCTGGAGAACCAGCACAATCAGCGCCTGACCCTGCAGGCCGGACAGATCAACAAGTATCGCATCGCCATGGACCACAGCGGCCTGCACCTGACCCGAGCCAGCCTGGACTATTGACCTTGCCCCTGTGGCAGGGTTGATGCTGCAGGCCTGTCCAAGGAGGCCAGCCATGTCTGCATCCACTGTTTTTGACCTGCCCATCAGCGGCATGACCTGCGCCAGCTGCGCCGGGCGTGTCGAGCGCGCCCTGCGCAAGGTGCCCGGCGCGGCGCAGGTTAGCGTCAACCTGGCGACCGAGACCGCCCGTGTCGAAGCTCCAGCGCAAACCCTGCCTGCGTTGGTCGAGGCTGTACGTCAGGCCGGCTACGAAGCATCCATGCCGGATGCCGCTGCGCCCGACCCTGATGATGCCCAGCGCCATTTGCGCAATGAGCGCCTGGCCGTGGCCGCTGCGGTGCTGCTGGCGCTGCCACTGGTGTTGCCGATGCTCCTGCAGCCGTTCGGCGTGCACTGGATGCTGCCGGCGTGGGCGCAGTTTGCCTTGGCTACGCCGGTGCAGTTCATCCTCGGCGCACGTTTTTACAGAGCGGCCTGGAAAGCCGTGCGCGCAGCCGCCGGCAACATGGACCTGCTGGTTGCGCTCGGCACCAGTGCCGGTTACGGCCTGAGCCTGTATCAATGGGCCAATGCTCCGCTAGGGGTAGAGCCGCACCTGTACTTCGAGGCCTCGGCAGTGGTCATCGCCCTGGTGCTGCTCGGCAAATACCTCGAAAGCCGCGCCAAACGCCAGACCGCCAGCGCCATCCGCGCCCTCGAGGCGCTGCGCCCGGAGCGCGCCCTGCGCGTGCTCGATGGGCGTGAGGAGGATGTGCCGATCAGCCAACTGCGCCTGCACGATCTGGTCCGGGTCAAACCCGGCGAGCGCTTCCCGGTCGACGGCGAAGTCATCGAAGGCAGCAGCCACGCCGACGAGGCGCTGATCAGCGGCGAGAGCCTGCCGGTACCCAAGCACCCCGGCGACCCGGTCACCGGCGGCGCCATCAATGGCGAAGGCCAATTGCTGGTACGCACCCTGGCACTCGGCACCGAAACGGTACTCGCGAGGATCATTCGCCTGGTCGAGGATGCCCAGGCGGCCAAGGCGCCGATTCAGAAACTGGTCGACCGGGTCAGCCAGGTGTTCGTCCCGGCGGTGCTGGTGATCGCTCTGATTACCCTGCTCGGCTGGTGGTGGTATGGCGCACCGCTGGAAACCGCCTTGATCAACGCCGTCGCCGTACTGGTAATAGCCTGCCCATGTGCGCTTGGCCTGGCGACGCCTGCAGCGATCATGGCCGGCACTGGCGTGGCCGCCCGCCACGGCATTCTGATCAAGGATGCCGAAGCGCTGGAGCGCGCCCACGCCGTCAACCGCGTGGTGTTCGACAAGACCGGTACGCTGACCTCAGGCAGCCCGCGCATTGTCCACAGCCTGGCCGCCGTTGCCGATGAAGCGCACTTGTTGCGTCTGGCCGGGGCACTGCAACAGGGTAGTGAGCACCCGCTGGCCAAAGCGGTGCTCGGCGCCTGCAGCGAACATGGCCTGGACGTGCCGCCCGTCAGCGACAGCCAGTCACTGACCGGGCGCGGCATCGCCGGCGTGGTCGAGCAACGCCAGTTGGCCCTCGGCAACCGGCGTTTGCTCGAAGACAGCCAACTGCAACCCGGCGAGCTTGCAGGCAAAGCACAGACCTGGGAAGCCGAAGGCCGCACCCTGTCGTGGCTGATCGAACAGGCACCGCAGCCGCAGGTGCTCGGCCTGCTGGCCTTTGGTGACAGCCTCAAGCCCGGTGCCGCAGAGGCCGTGCGCAGTCTGCGCGCGCGAGGCGTCAGCAGCCACCTGCTGACCGGCGACAACCGCGGCAGTGCCAAGGTGGTCGCCGACGCGCTGGGCATCGAGGATGTCTACGCCGAAGTACTGCCGGCCGACAAAGCCGCTACCGTGACCGTGCTCAAACGCGACGGCGTGGTGGCTATGGTCGGTGACGGTATCAATGACGCCCCGGCCCTGGCCGCCGCCGACATCGGTATCGCCATGGGCGGTGGCACCGATGTCGCCATGCAGGCCGCCGGCATTACCCTGATGCGCGGTGACCCGCGGCTGGTGCCGGCAGCCCTGGAAATCAGCCGCAAGACCTACGCCAAGATCCGCCAGAACCTGTTCTGGGCCTTCATCTACAACCTGGTCGGCATCCCGTTGGCCGCGTTTGGCCTGCTCAACCCGGTGTTGGCGGGCGCCGCCATGGCCCTGTCGAGCGTCAGCGTGGTGAGCAATGCGCTGTGGCTGAAAACCTGGAAACCCGACAACGACCAGCAGGAGGCACCATGAATATCGGCCAGGCTGCCCGCCTCAGCGGGCTGAGCAGCAAGATGATCCGTTATTACGAGTCGATCGGCCTGCTTAAACCGGCGCAACGCAGCGACAGCGGCTATCGCCTCTACCAACAGCAGGACCTGCACAGCCTGGCCTTCATCAAGCGCTCACGCGATCTCGGCTTTTCTCTGGAGGAAGTCGCCAGGCTGCTGACTCTGTGGCAAGACCGTGAACGCGCCAGCGCCGATGTCAAAGCCCTGGCCAACGAGCACATCGCTGCGCTGAACACGCGCATCGAAGAGCTGGTCAGCCTGCGTGACACTCTCAGCCAACTGGTTGCCGATTGCCACGGCGATGACCGCCCCGACTGCCCGATCCTCAAGGATCTGGCCAGCGGCAAAGCCTGCTGTAGCTAAGACCACACTGCCCTGCCCAGTTTTGGTATGCCGTATTAGCCCAATCACGACCGAATCGTCGCCAAACGCGACGTCGGCCAATAAATACAGGGATTTGACCTCTATAAATCGCCCACGCTGCCGATGCCCTGAAGTGCCTGTTTCATGCGTCGATAAAAAAAATACTCCGGGAGCGTGGATGAACATCAAACAAAAACTGACTTGGGCGTTTGCCGTGATTGCCGGCTTGCCCATCGTCCTCGTGGCTACCCTGGTAGTGGTCAACCTGCGCGGCGAGGCCCGCGATGATTTTCTCGACAACAGCAGCCGAGAGATTCGCCAGGTCAGCAATGCGATGAACATCTTCTTCCAGGGCATCGACCAGAACGTCAACTACATGGCCGCGCAGCCAATGGTTGCCGCCACCGGCAGCGAGCTGAACAAGTACACCAGCGCCAACCCGTCCTACACCCTGGGCGAGCAAGACGCCAAGGTGCTCGACTTCTTCACCCGCCTGGCCGACGCCCACCCGGCTTACGCCTACCTGTCCTACGGGGTCGCCGACGGCGGCTACGTCGGCTGGCCGGCCGGGCAGAAGTTCGTCAATTACGATCCGCGCCAGCGCCCTTGGTACCAACTGGCGATGGCCAACCCCGGCAAGACCATCCGCACCGGCGCCTACTACTGGGCCGCCGATGATGCCGTGCTGGTCAGCACCGTGCGCACGGTAACCAACCAGCTGGGCAGCCCCGGCGGCGTGGTCAACATCGACGTCTCGCTGAACGGCCTCACCGAAATCGTCAAGAAGATCAAGCTGGGCGACAGCGGCTACCTGATCCTCATGGAAAACAACGGCAACGTGATGGTCGACCCACGCGACGCCAGCCACAACTTCAAGCAACTGAGCAGCTTTGGCGGCGGTTACGCCGATCTGGCCAAGGCCGGCAAGGGCCTGGTGCAAGTCGAGATCAATGGCGAGCGCTACATGGCCAACATCTACCCGGATGAAACCCTCGGTTGGACCTTCATTGGCCTGATCCAGGAAGGCGAGGTGATGCAGACCACCACCCGCCTGACCTGGCTGATCGGCACCATTGCGCTGGTCCTGGCCGCGTTGTTCGCAATCGTCGGTGCCGCGTTCGCCAAGCTCATCGTGCGCCCGATCAACAGCGTCAGCAGCGGCCTGGAAGACATCGCCCAAGGCGAAGGCGACCTGACCCGCAGCCTGGAAGTCCGCGGCCGCGATGAAACCGCGCAACTGGCCGGCTGGTTCAACCAGTTCCTCGGCGCGATTCGCAGCCTGATCCAGCATATCGGCGCTGCCGCCGGCAAGATTCTCAGCACCTCCAGCAGCTCGACGCGCGTCTCCAACGACATGGCCGAAGCGGCCGGGCGTCAGCGCGAAGCAGTGGACATGGTGTCTACCGCCTTCCACGAAATGGTCGCCACCGCCAACGAAGTCGCCCGTTCCTGCAGCCAGGCGGCGCAGTCGGCCGACAGCGGCCAGCAGCAGGCGCGTGAAGGTCAGCAGCAGATCGATGCCGCGGTGCAGAGCGTTGATCGCCTGAGCCAGGAGATCGAGCAATCAGCGCAGTCGATCCAGCAACTGGAGCGTGACAGCAACGCGATCCAGTCGATTCTGGGCACCATCCGCTCGATTGCCGAGCAGACCAACCTGCTCGCCCTCAACGCCGCCATCGAAGCCGCCCGGGCCGGCGAGCAAGGCCGCGGCTTTGCTGTGGTAGCCGACGAAGTCCGCGCGCTGGCCAAGCGCACGGCAGATTCCACCGCCGAAATCGACGGCCTGCTCGGCAACCTCGCCAGTCGCACCGCTGAAGTTGCCCAGCAGATGCACGCCAGCCTGGATGTCTCGCAGCAGTCGGTCAGCCGGATTGGCCTGGCCCGCGACAGCTTTGGCCAGATCCGTGAGTCGGTCGACGTGATCCGCGACATGAACACGCAGATCGCCACCGCCGCCGAAGAGCAGCATCAGGTCGCGGAAGACATCAACCGGCACATCAGCCAGATCCACGGTGATGCGCAGTTGGTGGCAGAACTGGCCCAGGCCGCGCGGCAGGACTCGGAGAGCCTGGCTGGCCTTTCGAACGAGCTGGACAGCCTGGTCCGCCGCTTCCGTACCTGATCAGCCGGCCCGCGCCTGCTCTTGGCCAACCGCCGTCAGAGCAGGCGCAGCTCGCCTGGGGTCACGCCGAACATCTGCTTGAACGCGGCGATGTAAGCTGAGGTTGAGTCATAGCCACAGCCCAGCGCCGCTTCGGTGACACTCTCCCCGACTTCCAGCAACGCCAGGGATGACAGCAGCCGCATGCGCTGACGCCAGACCCGAAAGCTCAGGCCGGTCTCGCGCTGCAACAGGCGCATCACAGTCTTCTCCGAACAGCCCAACTGCAGCGCCCAGTCTTGCAGGGTCTGCGTCTGATCCGGCGCGGCAATCAGCTGGTTGCACAAGCGCAGCAGGCCAGGATGACGCGGCAGCGGCAAACTGAAGCCGACCTCCGGCAGCCCGCGTAACTGATCGAGCAGCACCGCGACCAAGCGCGCCTCTGCGCTATCTTCCTCTGGATAATGCGCAGGCAGCAGGCAGAACTGCTTTATCAGCTCGCGTGCCAGTGGCGTGACTTCAAGTACCCGGCATTGCGCGCTGGCCCACGGGCAGGCATCGCGGCGCACATACAGGCTGCGCATCTCGGCTTGCATCGAGGTGGCGACATCGTGCTCGAGGTCAGCCGGGATCCACACGCCCCACTGCGGCGGGGCGAAGTAGCTGCCGTCGCTGGTGTAGACGCTCAAGACTCCACTGATGGCGTAGGAAAACTGCACCCAGTCATGCCGATGGCGAGTGGTCCATGAGCCGGCGCCGAGGCTCTCGGCGCGGGCATAGACGGGGCGTGGCAGGCGCTCCAGCGTAGGGATGGGGCGCGGGGCGGTCAGTTGTCCGTTGCTCGGCATGGTGTCAATCTAGTTGTTCTGATCAGACAAGCCTAACAGGTTTGCCCGAGCAGCCAGCCCAGGCTCAACGCTCGACGATCATGGTCACGCCCTGGCCGCCCGCCGCGCAGATCGAAATCAAACCGCGACCCTTGCCGGCCGTTGCCAGAAGCTTGGCCATGTTCGCCAGCACCCGACCGCCGGTTGCGGCAAACGGATGTCCCGCTGCCAGCGAACTGCCTTTGACGTTCAACTTGCTGCGGTCGATTGGCCCCAGCGCCGCGTCCAGCCCCAACCGCGTGCGGCAATACTCGTCATCTTCCCAGGCTTTGAGCGTGCACAGCACCTGGGCGGCAAACGCCTCGTGGATTTCGTAGTAGTCAAAGTCCTGCAAGCTCAGGCCATTGCGCGCCAGCAGACGCGGCACGGCATACACCGGCGCCATCAGCAGGCCTTCCTGACCTTTGACGAAGTCCACCGCCGCGCTCTCGCCATCGACCACATAGGCCAGCACCGACAGGCCTTGCTCGGCTGCCCATTGCTCGCTGCCCAGCAGCACCAGCGAGGCACCGTCGGTCAACGGCGTCGAGTTGCCGGCAGTGAGGGTGCCGAGGCCGCTGCGATCAAACGCTGGCTTCAATTTGGCCAACTGCTGCTGGCTCAGCTCCGGGCGCAGGTTGTTGTCGCGGCTCAAGCCCAGGTAAGGCGTGAGCAAGTCATCGTGCCAACCCTCGGCGTAAGCTGCAGCCAGCTTCTGGTGGCTGTGCAGGGCCAATTCGTCCTGTGCCTCGCGGCTGATCTGCCAGGTCTGCGCCATGCGCTCGCAATGCTCACCCATCGACAACCCGGTACGCGGCTCGCCGATGCTCGGCAAGGCCGGTTTGAGGTCGGCCGGGCGCAATTGCAGAAACGGTTTCAGGCGCTCGGCCAGATTTTTGCCACGACCGGCCTGCAGGAGAATCCTCCGCAAGCCTTCACTGACCGCGATCGGCGCATCCGAGGTGGTGTCGACGCCACCGGCAATGCCACTGTCGATCTGCCCAAGGGCAATCTTGTTGGCCACCAGCAAAGCAGCCTCGAGGCCGGTACCACAGGCCTGCTGAATATCGTAGGCCGGGGTTTGCGCCGACAAGCGTGAGCCGAGCACACATTCGCGGGTCAGGTTCATGTCGCGTGAATGCTTGAGCACCGCCCCGGCGACCACTTCACCCATGCGCAGCCCGTGCAAACGGTAGCGCTCAAGCAGGCCTTCGAGGGCAGCGGTTAGCATCGCCTGGTTGCTGGCCTTGGCGTAGGCGCCATTGGAGCGGGCGAACGGGATTCGATTGCCGCCCAGAATTGCGACCCGGCGAGATGAACGCATGCGGTTATTCCTCCTGAAACAATTTGATCCGTACAGACTAGGTGTTTTTAACCCGGTCGAACGACCGTTACATAAACTTGGTCCACACTTGCATGCTTGCCTTACGGGAGACCCGCAATGACTGACCGCTACCTCGGCTTCGCCAACTCCAACCTGGGCCGTCGCCTGGTCGACGCCCTCGGCCTGCCGCAACCAGCACCGCTGGAGCGCTGGCAGGCTGGCCGCCTGCGCCCGGTCGAGGGCGCGCTGGTGTTGGGTGGCGGGCCGCTGGCCAATCGGGTCGAAGCCATTGCCGCTCGGCTCACCGACGAACTCTACAGCTTTGCCGGCGATGGGCTGCAAGCGCAGCCTTGGGTAGCGGGCCTAGGGCCCAAGCTCAAGGCTGTGGTGTTCGACGCCAGCCATTTGTCCGACAGCGATCAGCTCTGCCAGTTGCGCGAGTTTTTCCAGCCGCTGCTACGCAGCTTGGCGCCAAGTGCCCATGTCGTCATCCTTGGGCGCGCTCCGGAGAGCCTCGGCGATCCGCTGGCCAGCGTCGCCCAACGCGCGCTGGAAGGCTTCAGCCGCTCGCTGGGCAAAGAGCTGCGCAACGGCGCCACCGCGCAGTTGCTGTATGTCAGCGAAGAGGCCGACGAGCAGCTGGAAGGCGCATTGCGCTTCTTCCTGTCGCCCAAGAGCGCCTTTATTTCTGGCCAGGTGTTGCGCCTGCAAGGCTGCGCCAGCCAGGTACAGGACTGGACCCGCCCGCTGGCCGGGCGCCGCGCCTTGGTCACCGGCGCTGCCCGTGGCATCGGCGCGGCCATTGCGCAAACCCTCGCTCGAGATGGCGCCGAGGTGACCCTGCTCGACGTGCCGCAGGCCCGCCAGGACCTCGAAGCACTCGCGGCACGCCTGGGTGGCCGCGCCCTGGCGCTGGATATCTGCGCCAGTGATGCCGCCGAGCAGCTGCTGGCAGGCTTGCCCGAAGGTATCGACATCGTCGTGCACAACGCTGGCATCACCCGCGACAAGACCCTGGCCAACATGACTCCGGATTACTGGGACGCAGTCATGGCAGTCAACCTCAAGGCGCCGCAGGTGCTGACCCAGGCGCTGCTGGACGCCGGCGCGCTCGGCGACAACGCGCGGATCATCCTGCTCGCGTCGGTCAGCGGCATCGCCGGCAACCGCGGCCAGTCCAACTACGCCGCCAGCAAGGCCGGCTTGATCGGTCTGGCCCAGGCCTGGGCGCCTATCCTGGCCAGCCGCGGCGCCAGCATCAATGCCGTAGCACCTGGGTTTATTGAAACGCACATGACCGCATCGATGCCGATGGGCCTGCGCGAGGCTGGCCGGCGTCTGAGTTCGCTGGGCCAGGGCGGGCGCCCGGAAGACGTTGCCGAAGCGGTTGCCTGGCTTAGCCAGCCCGGCTCCGGCGCAGTCACCGGCCAGGCCCTGCGGGTATGTGGCCAGGCATTGATGGGAGCATGAGCATGACGCGCCAATGGCAAGACCTGCACAGCCCCGATTCCAGCGCCAGCCTGTACTTGCGGGCCTTGAGCAAACGCAAGATCAGCGGCGACCAGTTACCCACCAGCGGCTTGCGCTGCCAGTTGCGGGTGCAGCCTGACAATCTCGCGGCCTATCGCCGGCTGTGTCACTTCACCGACAACGGCCGCTTGCCGGCCACCTATCCGCATGTAATGGCCTTCACCCTGCAACTGCAACTGCTGACTGCGGCAGATTTCCCCTTCCCGCTGCTGGGGCTGGTTCACCTGCACAACAGCATTCAGGTGCTGCGCCCGCTCGGCGCCATCGACGGGCTGCACTTCGCGGTGTATGCCGACAACCTGCAGCCCCACCCCAAGGGCGGCACCTTCGAACTGATCACCGAAGCCGAAGACGGCCTCGGCCTGCTCTGGCGCGAAACCAGTCGCATGCTGGTGCGCGGCCTCAAGCTTGAAGCAGCGGCCAGTGAGCCGGTCGAGGCCGAGCTCGCCAGTGAGCTGGCCGAGGTCACCCGCTGGTACGCCGACAGCGATATCGGCCGGCGCTACGCCAAGGTCTGTGGCGACTACAACCCGATCCACCTGAGTGCGCCAACCGCCAAGCTGTTCGGGTTCCCCAAGGCGATCGCCCATGGCATGTGGAGCAAGGCCATGGCCATGGCTGCGCTGGCCGGGCACCTGCCGGCGGCCGGCTATGTGTTCGAAGTGGATTTTCTCAAACCGGTGCGCTTGCCGTCGGAGGTAGTGCTCAGCGCCAGTGCTGCCGGCGCGCAAGGCGAGCTGCGCCTGGATGGCCACGCTGACCTGCTGCACATGCTGGGCCGCTGGCAGCCGATTGCGCCGAACTGATCGGCAAACTTGCTTTACGTCGGGGCTGGCCGGAAGCTATGCGCCATTAGGAGAGCCCCGATGAACTTGCAAGAACTGACCACACGCCTGCACCAGATCCGCGACAACAACGACTGGCGCGGCTTTCACAGCCCGAAAAACCTGGCCATGGCCGCCAGCGTGGAAATGGCCGAGCTGGTAGAAATCTTCCAGTGGCTGACCGAAGACCAGTCGCGCCAGCTCGCCCCCGAGCAACTCGCCCATGCTGGCCAGGAGGTCGGCGACGTGGTCCTCTATCTGCTGTTGCTGTGCAGCGAGCTGGGGCTGAACATGGAGCAAGTGGTGCGGGCCAAGCTGGCCGATAGCGAAAGGCGCTTCGCTCGATGAACGACCGTCATTTCGATCACCTGGCCACGCGCTTCGCAGAAAAAATCTACGGCGGTGCCAAAGGTGCCATCCGCTTGGCTGTGCTACAAGCCGACCTCGCCGAAGTCTTGCCCGATCGCCCGCTGCGTATTCTCGACATCGGCGCCGGCCTTGGCCACATGGCGCTGTGGCTGGCCGAGCGCGGGCATCAGGTGACCCTCGCCGAGCCGGCGGCACCGATGCTCGATGGCGCCAGGGCCCGCTTTGCCGAAGCCGGCCAGACCGCGACTTTCATCCAGGCCCCCTGGCAAGATCTGCTTGGCCAGTTAACCGAGCCTTATGACCTGGTGCTGTGCCATGCCGTGCTCGAGTGGCTGGCCGAACCCGAGACCATTCTGCCGGTGCTGCATCAACTGACGGCGCCGGGTGGCTGGCTGTCGCTGGCATTCTACAACCGCGATGGACTGGTTTACCGCAACCTGCTCAAGGGCCATTTCCGCAAGCTGCGCAGCAATCACCTGGCCGGCGAGAAGCAGAGCCTGACCCCGCAGAAACCACTTGATCCGCGCGAACTGCGCGCGCAACTTGAAGGCCTGTGGGCGGTCGAAACTGAAAGTGGTGTTCGCGTGTTCCACGACTACATGCCCAAGGACTTCCAGGACAAGGCCGAGCTGCTCGACCTGCTCGAGATGGAGCTGGCTCACCGCCGCCACCCAAGCTTCGCCGGCCTGGGCCGCTACCTGCATTGGGTCTGCCGCCCGCTATGACTGCACCGCGCCAGGAGGAACCATGCTCAACCGTCTTGTCTGCCTGGCCCTGCTGCCCTTCGCCCTGGGCGCGTGCCAGGGCAGTAACCCGTATGTGGCCAGCGGCAAGCCGATCCCGCCCGCCCCGGCCAGTGCCGCAACCACCTTTGATCGCAGCGCCTACCCAAGCGCGCCACGCGACTACGGCCGCTATCGCAGCTGGGGCTGGCGCAATGGTCAGTTGCCCAGCGGCACAGCCAACGCCGACCCCGCGCAACTGGCCGATGCCGTCAGCGGCGCGCTCGATCAACACGGGCTGCGCCCGGCGCACAATGGCCAGGCGGATCTGTTGGTCAGCGCCGACCTGCGCCTGGAGCGACGCCTGCGCCAGGTCCGCGATTACGACTACGATCCTTACTACGGTGGCGCACCGTATGGCGGCATCGGTTATGGCGGCTACCGCAACGGCTACGGCGCGTACGGCAGCGTGCCGATCGTGCGCACCTACCAGGTTGAGGTGATGGTGGTGCACATCGCCTTTTTCGATGCCCGTGATGGTCAGCCGGTGTGGAGCGCCAGCGCCGAAAGCGGCGCCGACAACGACTCACCACGCGACCGCGAGAGCGCCCTGCGCGAATCCGTGCACAAGGCACTCAACGGCTATCCTCCCAGTTAACGCTTAACGGAGAAACCACCATGCTGCGCAGTCTCGTTGTGTTGTCCCTGGCGTTGCTGCTCGGCGCCTGTTCGAGCAATAACGTCCAGCAGGATTTCGACGCCAGTCGCGATTTTGCCGGCTATCGCACCTGGGCCTGGCAGGAGCCGGCCTTGCAATACCGTCCGGACGATCCACGGATCAAGAGCGACCTCACTGAACAGCGGATTCGCCAGGCGGTCGAGCAGCAGCTCGATCAACGCGGCTTGCGCCTGGCCCAGGGGAACGTTCGCGCAGACCTCAAGCTGCGCGCCTACCTGATCGTCGAGCAGCGCCAGCAGCAGATCACCACCAACTATGGCGGCGGCTGGGGCGGTTACTGGGGTGGCTATTGGGGCGGGCCGATGTACAACGAAACGCGCAATGTCGACTACAAGGTCGCGACCATTCAGGTCGACATGTTCGACGGCCGCGATGACAAGCTGGTCTGGCGCGGCAGCGCCGAGCAGATCATGAACCGCTACCCGCCAAGCCCGGAAGAGCGTAACCAGGCGATTCAGAAGACCGTCGACCAGGTCCTCAGCCAGTATCCACCAGGCCGCGCCAAATAGCCCTGAGCGCCACAGGTTCGCCTGTGGCGCATCACGCGCTGCCATCAAGGCAACTCGCCATCACCTTGACTACACTCCTGACACCGCCGCCACGCTGCATGGCTGAAGGTCGGCAAAGGAGTGCCTGTGGGTACGCGTTCTGCCCTGCGCCAACGCGGCGCAATCGGCCTGATGGCGGCGATGACGCTCGGCCTGGCGTTGCTGTTTCTGTTGTTGGTAGTCGACAGCGGCAGACTCTATCTTGAGCAACGCAAGTTGCAGCGGATTGCCGACATGGCGGCGCTGGAAGCCGCCGGCCAATCCGCCGTGTGCACGGGCAGCGGCCCACAAGCCAGCGCCATTGCCCGCGCTGCGGCGACCCGCAACGGCCACTTGCCGGAGGATCCGCTGCAGGCGCTTTGTGGCTACCTGCAGACCGGCGCCAACAGCGTGCGCGCCTTTACCAGCAACAATGCCCGTGCCGAAGTGATCAAGGTTGATGTCAGCCATACGGTCACTACCAGCATTGCCGGCGGCGTGTTCGCGCTGGTGCGCAACGGCCAGCTGCCAGCCACCTCGACCTTGCGCGCCAGCGCCGTGGCGGCCAAGCCCCTCCCCGCCCAGGCCATGCTGCGCATTCGCACTACCCTGGTTAACCTGGATTCGCGTCAGTCGAGCTTGCTCAACGGCCTGTTGAGTGCGCTTGGCAGTAGTGCGCAGCTCAGCCTCGCCGGTTGGCAGGGTGTCGCCGACACCAACATCAACCTGCTCAAATACCTCGATCAGTTGGCCATCGACCTCAAGGTCAATGCCGGCGACTACCAGCAACTGCTCAACGCCGACGCTACCCTGAGCCAGTTACTCAACGCCGCCGCCAAGGTCTTGCAGCAGGGCGGCGCTGCAGCGGATGTAGTGACCAATCTGGGCAATCTGGCGGCCGGCAGCGCCAACGGTACCCTGCTCAATCTGGGCGAACTGCTGAACATTAAGAACGGCACCGCCCAAGCCGGCCTGGATGCGAACGTCCAGTTGCTGCAACTGGTGCAGGGGGTGATCCAGCTGGCCGCCAGGGACAGCGCGGTAACCGCCGATCTGCCGCTCAGCGTGCTGGGGCTGCTCAACGGCCGCGTGCGCATCAAGGTGATCGAGCCGCAGCAGATCTCGGCAATCGGCGACCCGAGCAAGGATCAACTGGCTGTTCACACTGCGCAGATCCGGGCCCTGATCTCCCTTGACCTGCCGCTACTGGGTGGCATCGCCGGGCTGCTCAATGCAGTGCTCGACCTGGCCGCGCCGTTGACCAATATCCTCAACAACCTGCTCAGCCTCAATCTGTCCGGCACGCTGCAATCGGTAGGCTGCGCGCTCGGGATACCGTGCAAGGTCAGCGACATCAAACTGCTCGAAGACAAGCTGCACATCGACATCGGCCTGGAAGTGGCCGAGGCCAGCGCGATGCTCACGCCCACTGCGGCGGATGCGTTCAGTTGCTCACCCAAGAGCCTGAAAACAGCGTCGCGCAAATCAGCGGTAAAAATCGCGGTCGGCAAATTCGATACCCCTGAGACCTTCTTCACCCAAGGCACCACAGCAGTCAAGGCGCTGCCGCTGATCGACATCGGTACCAACTATTGCAGCCGCCTGCTGATCCTGCCGCCCTCGTGCGGCACCCGGGTGCCGTATGCCGGTGGCGGCATCGGTGTGCGGGTCAACAGCAAGGTCCTCGGCAGCGGCCCGCTGGACCTGCCGTTGTTGTTCAAAGCCAGCAGCGAACCTCCGAACATCGGCCTGGCGCCGGCGTATCTGCCGTTGGCGGACACCCTGGTGGTCGCCAGCCTCAGCGACACCCTCATGGGGATTCATCTGGAGGCCTACAAGCCCACCAGCAACAGCGCCCTGGGCGACATTCTGGTGCTGACCGCCGGCCTGCTCGACGGCGTCAAGCTGCTGCTGGAGCCAGTGATCAAAAGCCTGCTCAGCCCCCTCCTCGATCCGTTGGTCAACGCCCTGCTGAAGGTACTCGGGATCGACCTCAACAACGCGGCCGTGGGCGCCAACCTGACCTGCTCCGGGGGCCGCGCTCAGCTGATGCTGTGACATGGCAGGCGAATACAGAAACAGGCACCGTCGCCCTGGTTTCTCACCTGCAGTCTGCCGCCCATGGCGCTGACGATGCCATGACTGACCGATAGGCCAAGGCCGGTACCGACGCCGGCAGGCTTGGTGGTGAAGAACGGTTCGAAGATGCGCTCATGCAGCTGGGGATCGATGCCGCCGCCGTTATCCTGCACCCACAGCACTACGCTGCCCGGCTCAAGGCTCTGGTGCAGGCTGATCGCCGCGTCGCGCCGCCCCAGCCCGAGCAATGCATCGCGGGCGTTGACCAGCAGGTTGATCACCACCTGTTCGAGCTGATCCTGATGGCCAAGCACTTGTGGCTGCTCATCTGGCACGCTGACCTGCACGCTCACGCCTTTGCCGCGCAGGCCTTCATCGAGCAACGCCACCGCAGCAGTCACTGCGGTCCAGGCCGGGAACCACTCGCGCTCTACCTCCGAGCGCCGGCCGAACACGCGCATATGGTCAACCAGCCGCGCCACGCGATCGGTCTGCGCCTCGATTCGGCGCAGCTTCTCCAACAGGTAGTCGGTTTCGGCCAGGCCGCTTTCCACTCGCTTGATGGTGTTGACGGTGGCCATCCGGATGACATTGAGCGGCTGATTGATCTCGTGCAGCAGGCCGGTCGCCAGTTCACCCAAGGTCGCCATCTTGGCCCCTTGCAGCAGTTGCTGCTGGCTGCGCCGCACTTCGGTGTTGTCGCGCCCGACGGCCTGGATTTCCAGCAGTTGGCCGTGCTCGTCGAACAGGCCGCGGTCGGCCCAGATCCACCAGGCGTGCTCGCGGCCGGGCAGCTGCAGACAGATTTCGCTGCTGCTCAGCGGCTGCTCCGGGGTCAGCTGCCGCAGCCGCTCGACAAACGCTGCGCGCTGCGCCGGCGACAACCACTGCCCCAGATCCATCCCTACCAGTTGCTCCGGCGTGCATTGCAGGTAGTCGGCCAATGGCCGGTTGCCGAACATCAGGCTCAGGTCAGGCCGGTAGCGGCAGATCATCGCAGGCGAGTCTTCTACCAGCACCCGATAGCGCTCTTCGCTCTGGCGCACGCGCTCAGCCGCTTCGGTGGCCTCGCTGACATCCAGCCACAGGCCAACCACTTCCAGCGGCTGGCCGAGGTCATCACGCAGCAAGCGCGCTTCATCAAGAATCCAGTGATAACCGCCGCGGCTGTCGCGCAGGCGCACGCGGCAGCGGGCCTGACCCTCGCGCAGCAGGTCGCGGGTGCGTTGCAGCCACAGCGCATGATCATCCGGGTGCACGGCCAGGCCAGGCTGGCGCGCCTGCTCGCTGTCGGCCGCCCAGCCAAGCATGGGCTGCAAGCTGGCGCTGAAGAATTCGCTGTGCAGCGCGCCGTCGCTGCAGCGCTGCACATAGATCACTGCCGGCGAGCTGGCGATCAGGTTTTCCAGCCGGGCCCGCGCGGCGCTGGTTTGCAGCTCCTGGGCCTTGAGCGCACTGACGTCGAGGATGAAGCCGCGCAACTGGCGGCCCTGCAGTTGCCCTGCCCAATGCAACCAACGCGGTGCGTCAGTGCCCGGCAGGCGCAGGCTCACACTCAGCTCGCGGCCCGCCCAGGCTTGCTCAAGCGCCAACTGCAGCGGTTCGCGGTCGGCCGGATGCAGCCGCGCCAACCATTGCTCCAGGCTCACTTGCGCAGGCAGCTCAAGGCTGGCGGCAAGGCATGGGTCGAGCTGCAGCGGGCCATTCAGCGACCACTCCCACCAACCCGCGCCCAACTGCTGCTGCAGTTGCTGCAGATGCCGCGCCTGATGCACGCTGCGGGCGTGGTGCAGGTGGCCCAGCAGCGGTTGCAGCAGCGCCTGCATCAGGGCCTGTGCTGGCTCGCCGTGCAGCGGCGTGGCGACACCGGCGCACAGCAGCCAGGCTTGCACCTGCGGCCCTTGCCGATAAGGCAGCAGGCATAGGCTGGGGTCGGCACACAGCGCCTGCAACTCGGCAGACGCAGGGCCATCGAGCAAGCCCTGCGAGGGCAACTGCGCCAACCACGGCTGCAAACGGCTGGGGGCAGGCCAGGGCCAGGTTGCGTCACTGCGGGCATAGCTGCGCCACGGTTGATCGTCGCAGAGTAACAACTGCAGCGAGGCCGCTTGCCAGTGCTCGGCCAGGCGCTGCAGTTGTTCGCTGACGGTTTGCTGCAGATGCGCTTCACTGCAGTCGCGCAGGGCACGGCTGATATCGGCTGCAAGCTGCTGCTCGACCTGTTGCTGCTGCGTGCTGGCGTGTTCGTGCAGCAGGTCACCGATATCGAACAGCTGCAGCATCCAGCCCTCGCTCTGGCGCAGCAGCCAGCCGCGGGTGTGCAATGGCTGGCCAAGCACGCCATGAAAATCCAGGTCCAGTGGCTGCCCTTGCCAATCGGCCGGCGCCCCTTCGATCACCAGCCAGCTGCGCCGCTGCAGGTAATCGTGCAGTCGCCCGGCGCCCGGCTTGGGCAAAGCGAGCACGCTGCGCAGCGGGCCGGCCAGGCGCAATACCCGCGCTTGATCGTCCAGCCAGACCTGCAGGCCGATCGGCAGCGGTGGGTGATAGTCTGCGGCCGGCTCGGCCGCCGTGCGCCAACGATCGAACAGGCCGCTCATAGCTGCAGACTCGCTTCGGCCTTGAGCCGCGCCGGCAGGCGTGGCACCTCGCCGATCAAGGGCAAGCGCAGCACCGGCACCAACGCGGTGAGGCGCTCACGGGGATAGTCGATGGTCACCGTCAGCAGCTTGTTCGCCGCTAGGCTGACCTGGGCATCGGTGGCCGAGCGAAAGCCCAGCGCCGCCGGCATCCACGCCAGTTGCTGGTCGATGGCCTGACGGGCAACGTTTTGCACATCAGTGGCATACGAGGCACTGGTGGGGTCGAGGGCCACACAGCGGCGTACCGCCTCGCTGCTGGCCTGATTGAACGATTGCAGCATGAGCATCGGTAGCGCATAGCTGACCAGCCCGTAGAACACTGCAAAAAACACCATGAATACAGCGACAAATTCGATGGCTGCTGCGCCTTTTTGCCGTCCCGCCGGGCCTGCTTGCATGTTCGCGTCTACCCTGACTATGAAACCTGCCTCTGAGCATAGAAGTGTTCAACGAATAGGGATGGCGATTTGCCAATGCACAGCATAGTTGTCTTGATGTGGCTGGCCTTGTGTACTGAACAGGATGTCCGTGAACGGCAGATTTCCAACACGCTCACCCTGGGCGTGGCTGCCTGCGCCCTGGCCTGGCTGTTCGCCACCGGCCAGAGCTGGATCGGCGCCGATGCCAGTGAAGCCGGCTGGGCCCTGGCCATCGTCATGCTGTTGACCTTGCCCGGCTATATGCTCGGGCGCTTCGGCGCGGGGGACGTCAAGCTGATGGGCGCCCTGGCTCTGGCCACCAGTCATTACTACGTACTCGGCACCTTCATCGGCGCCGGCGTGGCTGTGTTGCTCTGGCTGCTGACGCGTCGGCGATTATGGAGCCTGCTCAATCCCAAAGTGAAAAAACGCCTGCAGACCCTCGCCGAACAGGTTGGCGACAAGCAGCCATTTGCTCCGTACGTGCTGGTCGGCTTCCTTCTGGCATCCGTATGGATCCAATAGCGCGACCTGCTGTCGCATAAGTTGTACAAGCTTTGTACATAGTCACGAGGTCGGACTACTGTCCATAGCGTGAGCAGGTCTGGCATTGGAGCGGCAAATGTTGAACAGGGAGTTGATCGTGAGCAAATCGGTAAGCGAGGTGAAGGTGCTGGTAGTCGACGACCAGCCGGTAATCGTCGAAGAGCTGTGTGAGTTTCTCGAGAATCAAGGCTACATCTGTTTTGCCGCCCACTCGATGGCGGAGGCGCTGGAGCACTTTCAGGCCGACGATGGCATTGGCCTGGTCCTCAGCGACCTGCACATGCCGGAGCGCGATGGTATCGAGCTGATGCGCGCCCTGAAGGAGCAGGCCGGGCGCCAGCGCATGTTCGAGGCGATCATGCTGACCGGCCGCGCCGACAAGCAGGACGTCATCCGTGCCCTGCGCGAAGGCTTTGCTGACTACTACCAGAAACCCATGGATCTGAACGAGTTGCTGACGGGGGTACGCCGGCTGGAGCAGACCCTGCTGGAGCGGCGGCGCAACTTCCGCGAGCTGGGCACGTTGAATGAGCGTCTGCAGTATCTGGCCGACTCGATCGATGACCTCTATCAGGACCTGGAAAAGGCCCGTGGCCAGGGTGTGCACCGCCGCGCTGGCGATGCGCCGGAAAGCGAGGGCGAGCTGCCGGCAGTGTTCGATAAGCTGTCGCCACGGCAGATGGAAGTGGCCAAGCTTGTGAGCAAGGGTAAGACCAACTACCAGATTGCCTGCGAGCTGGGCATCACCGAGAACACGGTAAAGCTGTACGTCTCGCAGGTGCTGCGCCTGACCCACATGCACAACCGCACCCAGCTGGCCCTGGCCCTGACGCCGCGTATGTCACCACTGCACCAGCGCTTCACGACCCACTAGTTTTTCTCGGAGCTGACCTTCTCCCAGCGGAAGAAGTCCGGGATCTGATACTTGTAGCTGTCCAGCCAGCGCTGCATGGACTGGTCGCGTTCGCGAGCAGTCTGCTGCTGGGGCCTGCTCGACGCCTGCTGATTGCTCGACTGCACCCGCAGCAGTGCTTCGGTGGCAGTCTCGGCTTGCGGCGGATAGGTGGTTTCAGCCGCCAACGCGTCAATTGGGAAGGCGATGCAGGCAAGCAGGATCAACGATTTGAGCATGACGACTGTCTCCATATAGGCCGGTTGCCAGCGCCGCTGGCGTTGGCGATCAGCTGAGTGGCGCCCGCGCAATGGCCTGCAATTGCTTGGCCCGCGCCTGGGCCTCGGCGAACTGCTGCGGCTTGAGGCGCAATCGAGCGACCAGATCAGCCGCCTGCTGCCAGTTGTCCTGCAGGAGCGACAAGGTCACCAGGTTGACTGCCGGCAACTGGTTGTCGTCCTTGAGCTCCAGCGCCGTGAGAAACTCGAAGCGGGCCTGTTCATGCCGGCCCAGACTCATCAGCACCACGCCCAGGTCATTGCGCACCTTTTCATCGGTCGGTGCCAGGCGCACGGCACGCTGCAGGTTCTGCAGCGCCTGCACATCATCGCCGCGGGCAGAGGCCAACTGGCCCAGACCATGCTCGCCCTCGGCCGCCAGGCAGCCGCCGAGCAGGCTGCGGTACAACGGCTCGGCTTCGCTGCGACCAAGCAGGCGCGACACCTTGGCCTTGCGCAGGCGCACCTGGGCAAGGCTGTCAGGCAGCTCCTGCAGGTGCGCCAGGCTCGCGTGCGGGCGGCCTTCATTGAGCATTTCATCGGCAAGATTGAGCGCCAGTTGCTGGTCAGCGTCCGGCTTGGCGCAACCGCCGCTGCCGAGCATCTGTGCCAGGCCGCCAGGCGCCTGTCCGGCGCAACCACTCAGGGCGAACACGCCCAGCAGTACCATCAATCGCTTCATCAGCCCTCCCCTCACGAGCCCAATGCCCGTGCCAACGCAGTCAAACCCGGCCCCGCCAGCACGATCAGCAAGGCCGGGAACAGAAACACCATCATCACTGCCGACATCTTTGCCGACATCTTCGATACACGCTCTTGCAGGCGTGTCAGGCGCCGGTCATCGAGCAGGGTTTTCAGTGCCAGTAGTGACTTCAACGCACCGCTGCCCTGTACCAGCAGCTGGCGCAGAATCACGCAGGTGTCGCTGAACTCGTCGACGGCCAGCAGGTTAGCGGTTTTCTCCAGCTCGCCAGCCAGGGTCAGGCCGGAGTCGACCCGCTGCAGAATCAGGCGCAACTCTTCGCTGATCTGCGGCACCAGCGTGCGGCCTTCCTGGCTCAACACCCGTAGCGCCTGCTCGACGGTCAGCCCGGTCTCGAAGAGGATGCGTAGCAACGGGATCAGCAAGCTGATTTCGTGGGCGATCCGCTGCTGACGACGCGCGGCGGCCACCGCCAGAAATCGCTTGGGCAGCAGATAACCCAGGCCCAACGCGCACAGCGGCAGCACCAGCCAATGACCAGCCCAAACCCCGTCCACGCCATGCTGCAGCAGCAGCGCCAGCACCACCGCCAGCAGCGGCAGACCCAGTTGCACCGCCGCAAACAGTGCGCGCTGGCGGCTGCGGCGCCAGCCCAGGCGATCGAGCAAGGTCTGGGTTTCGCCATCGAGCTTTTGCAGGCGCCGGCCCAGGCCACTGCTACCCAGCCATTGCAGCCAGTCACCAAAACGTTCCTGCCGCGCCAACTGGCCCTGCAAGCGCCGGGCAATCAGCAAGCGCGTGCGCAGCCGGCGCAGCAACTGCGCAGCCAGCAGCCCGCAGCCGGCCAACAGGCACAGCGCGCACAGCAGCCAGGCCGCGCTCACAGGCTCCTCATCATGCGCCACAACACCAGGCAGCCGAGCAGCTGCAGGGCAAATGCCAGCAACAACAGCAGCTGGCCCTGACTGTCGCGCCACATGCCCAGCAGGTAACTGGGATTACCGAGCAAGAAATAGCCGACCATGGTCAGCGGCAGCGCGCCGAGGATGCATGCCGTCACGCGGGTTTCGCCGGTCATTGCCTTGAGCTGGCGTGCGCCCTGCTCACGCTCGCGAATCAACTTGATCAGGTTTTCCATCAGCTCGCTGGCATTGCCGCCGTACTGCTGATTGATGCGCAGGCCCATGGCAAACAGGCGCAACTCGGCCTGGTCATACAGCTCGGCCAGCTCGCTTACGGCAACGTCCAGGCCCACCCCCAGGCGCACATTGCGGCGCACCCGCTGCATGGCCGACTGCAACGGCTCGCGCGTACCATCGATACCGCCGAGCACAGCGTCATTGAGCGTGCGGCCGGCCTTGAGGCTGCGCACGCTGTAGTCGAGCAGGCCGGGCAGTTGCTCGATGATCAAACGCACCCGGCGCCGATAACGCCAGCTCAGGTACAGCCGACCCAGCACAGGCACACTCAGCGCAAGCATCAGTGCCGCCGTCCAGCCCGCTGCCAGTTGCGCAACGATCACCCCGGCCAGCCAGCCCAGCAGCCACGGTTTGGGGTTGAACTGCGCGGTGTCGAAACCTGCGCGTTGCAGCAGTGGATCAAACCAGTCACGGCGGGCCTTGCTGCTGTGCACGGCGCGAAAGGCGCGGCCCAGGCGCAGCAAGGTGCGCTCTTCGCCGCGCTTGTACAGGCCCTGGCGCAACAGCAGTAGTGCCACCCCCAGCAGCAGGGGCGACAGGGCCAGCAGCAGCGCCCCGCTCACAGCACACCGTCGTTGCGCAGCTTGGCCCCGGCGGGGTTCGGCGCATCGCGCAAGAACACATCGCCGCCGCGCCGGTCGAGGCGGAACAGGGTGTTGGTGACGTAGACGTCGTCGCGCACCCCGACCACTTCCAGCACCTCGCTGACACAGCGCCGGCCATCGGCCAGGCGGGTCAGCTGGATGACCACGTCGAGCGCGGCGCAGATCATCTGGCGCAGGGTCTTCTCGGCAATCTGCCGACCACTCAGGCCGACCAGCGTCTCCAGCCGCAGCAAGGCGTCCTGGGCGGTGTTGGCGTGCACCGTGCTCATCGAGCCGTCATGCCCGGTGTTCATCGCGGTCAGCACGTCGAGCACTTCGCCGCCCCTGATCTCGCCAAGCAGGATGCGGTCCGGGCGCATGCGCAGGGCGTTGCGGATCAGCTCGCTGGACTTGATCTCGCCATGCCCTTCGACATTCGGCGGGCGCGTCTCCAGGCGCACCACATGGGGGTGATGCAATTGCAGTTCGGCCACATCCTCGATGGTCACCAGACGCTCCTGCGGGGCGATCATCTGGCTGAGGATATTCAGCAGGGTGGTCTTGCCGGTACCGGTACCGCCGCTGACGAGGATATTGCAGCGCCGGCGCACCGCCCGTTCGAGGAAGTCGAAGATGGCCTGGTCGATGGCCCGAGTGGCGAGCAGGTCGGCGCCCTTGAGCATGTCGCTGCGAAACTTGCGAATCGACAGGCACGGCCCATCCAGCGCCACCGGCGGGATGATCGCGTTGACCCGGCTGCCATCCGGCAGGCGCGCATCAACCATTGGCGATGATTCATCCAGGCGCCGCCCGAGTGGCGCAAGAATGCGCTGCATGACCCGCTCGACATGCTGCGCATCGATGAAGCGCAGGTCGGTCAATTGCAGCAAACCGGCGCGTTCGACAAATACCCGGTGCGGCCCGTTGACCAGAATTTCGGTCACGCTGGGGTCGCGCAGCAGCACCTCCAGCGGGCCATATCCGGTCAGCTCATCGACCAGTTCCTCGGCCATGCGCTCCATTTCATAACGCGAAAGGGCCAGGCGCAGGCGCGCGACATAGTCGCCGACCTGCTCGTAGACGAACTGGGTCAGCGCCGGCCGGGCGCCTTCGAGCAGGCTACGGCCGCTGTCTTCGATGCTGTCGATCACATGCCGGTGCAGGGCGCGCTTGAGCGCCTGCGGTTCAGCTGCAGCATGGCGTGGCCCGCCGAACAGTTCGTCGCCGCTCATTTGCTCCACCACAGGCGGCGCAGCCAGGTCAGGGTCGGTCGCTCAAGGCTCTCGGAGCGATGCGCCAGGCGCTCGCCAAGGCTGTGCAAGGCTTGCGTGAGGGCCTCGCGCGGGGCCAGCTCGAACAGGCTCAAGCCCTGATTCTTGGCATTCAGGCGCAGCTCCGGGCTGTACGGCAGTGCCTTGAGCAGCGGTAAGCCATAGCGCTTGGCCAGGGCATCGGCATCCGGCGCCAGGTTACGCAGGTAGCAGTCGACCAGCAGGCTGGCGTGCTCCAGCTTGATGCCGCGGTCGCGCCATTGATCGAGCACGTCCAGGTTGCGCCGGCAGTCGAGGATGTTCTGGTCGGTATACACGATCAGCTTGTCGCAGTGGCTGATGATGGTGCGCAGGGCTTCGCTGTCGGCCTGCCCGGTCAGGTTGACGACGATATGCTGAAAGTGCTGGCGCAGAGCGCTGAGCAGCATGTACAGCTCGGCGGCGCTGGTATTACGCAAGGGCTCGTCGGTGTCGGCGTAGGCCAGAATGCGCAGACCGCTGTTGTCACGGCTGAAGGCGCTGTCGATCAATGAGGTGTCGAGGCGCCGCAGGTGGCGCAAGGCGTCGCCAAAAAAGAACGAGGCTTCCAGCCCGAGCAGCGCCAGGCTGTCGCCACGCGGCAGGCCCAGGTCGAGCAGCAGGGTCTGCTGGCCGCTGTCTTGGACTACCCGCGCCAGATGGGTGGTGAGCAAGGCCCCATCAGCGCCGCGCTGAGCACCATAGAGCACAGTGAGGCCGCCCAGGCTGGGGTTGCTGGACACCGCCGGCAGACGTTTGCCGAGGCGCCGCACCAGCCCGGCAACTTCACTCGAGCGCGAGCCGTAGGCAACGAAGTCACGCGCTCCGGCGCGCATCGCGTGCAACACCAGCTGGTTGTCCATGCCGTCGCCAAGGGCAACGATGGCCAGCATCGGCTTGGCCTCGAGTACGCCTTCGATCAGCGCGCACTGGTTGACCAACTGCTCACGGTCCAGGCCGATGAACACCAGGTTGCTGAAGGTCACGTCGACCAGCGCCAGCAGTTCATCGAGGCTGCCGCCGCTGGCGCCGATGACCTGGCCGAGCGGTGCCAAGGCGCCCTGCAACCAGTGCAGGTCTTCTTCATTGCGGGTGATCGCCAGATAGGTCTGGTTGAGGCTGTCAGTCATCGTGATAACCCGCTACGGCCGTCGAAGTTGCCGTTTTCCATGAAAAACAAGCGGCCCCAGCTGGGGTCGTAACTGCGCAGACTTTCGCCGGGCAGCTCCGGCAGTCGGGCGTTGGCGGCCAGGGGCTGGACCAGATGGGGGGTGACGATCATCAGCAGTTCGGTCTCTTCACGCACCAGTGCCGACTGACGAAAGAACGCACCAAGCACAGGCAGATTGCCGAGTCCTGGCAGCTTGTCTACAGAGGAGCGGGTATTGCTGCTGACCAGCCCGCTGATGATGAAGCTCTCGCCATCGGCCAGCGAAATGCTGGTGTCGGTACGCCGCACACTCAGCCCGGGCACCAAGGTACCGGCAATATTCACGGCATTGTTGTAGTCCAGCTCGCTGACCTCGGGTGCCACCTTGAGGGTGATGCGATCGCGGCTGACCACCGTCGGCGTCAGCGCCAGACGCACGCCGAACTCCTTGTACTCGATCGACACGTTGTCGCTGCCGGCGCTCGGCACCGGGATTGGGATTTCGCCACCGGCGAGAAAACTTGCGGTCAGGCCGCTGAGCACGGTCAGGCTGGGACGGGCCAGGGTGTAGGCGAACCCGCTGTTTTCCAGCGCGCTGATGGCTGCCAGAAAGCGGCTGCTGCCGCCACCCCAGACGATGTTGAAGACATTGTCGTTGAGCGGGATCAGCGGCCGCGCCACCGGCACGTTGCCCGGCGAGACATTGACGCCCGGCACACTGCCTGGCGAGCCGATCAGGCTGTTGTTCGATCCACTGAAGAACAACCGCGCGCCGGCTTCCTTGTATTTGCTGCGATGCACTTCGACAAAGCGGATGTCGGCCTGTACCTGGATCGGCAGTTGCTCATCCTGCGAGGGCAGCGCCATGTCCACCGAGGCACTGCCTTTGACGAACAACATCGCCCGGTGCGGCGTCGCCGCGCAGGCAGTCCACAGCATCAGGCTGGTGCTGCCAGGCGCCAGCGCCGTCAGCAATACCGCGCGCGGGCCGCTGGCCTGCACGTCGGCCACCTTGGGTTCGCCGACGGCCACCCGGCTGATGGCCAGCGGCAGACGCAGCTCCTGCTGCAGGCCTTGGTCCATCTCGATCACCGAGGGCAACTCGGCCACCGCGGCACAGCCTTTGTCAGCCGCTTGCGCACAAGGCGCGGCGCCGAGCAGCGTCAACGCCAGGCACAACGGAGTGAATAACCGCGAGGAACTACGCATGGCTGCATCCTTGCTGGGTCAGGGGGTGTCTGCTGGCGCTTGGTTGTGGGCGCCACGAATAATCTGCATGCCGGCCACAGCGCCGCTGGGCGCGGCCTTGGCTGGCGGCACCTGCGACAACTGACTGAACCGGAACAGCTCGCGGTTGGCGCTTTGCAACTGCGACTCGGCCTGGCGCTCGGCCCAATAGCCGGCCAGCAGCTGCTCATCGGCGCTGCGCACTGCCAGGCGCAAGGTGCCGGCCTGGGCGGCGAGCATCAGCCGGCTGGCCAGCGCCTCGGGCACGGCCAGGGCCACGGTGCGCGTGCCACCCGTGCCCAGCGCATCGCGCCGCGCCTGCTGCTCATCGGCGCTTTGCGCAGGTCGGCCGTCATTGGCCAGGCCGGTCTGGTCACCGACGCTGAGCACCCGCAGCGCGGGCAGCACGACTTGAGCCGACGCCTGTGGGTTGTTGTTTTCTTCGCGCAGAAACAGCAGCACATCGACGTAATCCCCCGGGCGCAACTGCCCTGCCGCACCGATCACATCGTCTACCGCCAACGCGACGGCGCGCTCATGTCGACGGATCATCCGCGCCAGCGGGCCACCACTCTGAAAGCTTTGTTCATCCAGCCACAAACCCTGCGGCAAGGGGCGCGCGCTGCTGCGCCCGAGCACTTGGTCGAGCTGGCTGAAGGCGCCAGCAGGGACTACCTGCAATCGCTCGATCAGCACATCTTCAGCGGTGAGTGGGGTGTTGGCCGGGACCTGCCGAGCCATGATCACGATGGGGAAACGCGTAGGCTCCGGAACGGTTACGGGCGCCGGAGCAGCTACTGGCGGCGCACTGGCCTCGACCACCGGCGGTGCGGCGACAGGCTCGGCCGGGCGGCTCAGCATCAGCCCCCAATAGCCGGCAAGCAGTGCCGCCAGCAGGAACAGACCGGCGAGGATCATGGTCAAGCGACTGCTCATTAACGCTCTCCTGTCCCTGGAAAACCATGATGGCCAAAAGTAACTATTTCGCTATTGCACGGTAGCGCAGAGCGGCTATTTCGCCATGAATACGGGGGGAGATTTGCAGCCGACAAATTGACGCTGAACAAAAACAGGGGCTTAGCGCAGCTGTTCAAACCTAATACTTTGTAGTTAACGCCTTCTTACATTTGCAGGTCTGCACAGTTTGACGATGCTCTGATGGCAAAGGGGTATCACTGCACGCCGCCCCGCCACCGGCGCCAACCGCGCAAGGAGATGTGCCATGTTGCTGTTGAAGATCTATACCCGCTGCAAAACCTTTATCGAAAGCAAGGACGGCGCCTCGGGTATCGAGTACGCAGTGATCGCGGCGATGGTGGCCGTAGCGCTGGCGGCGTTCGTCACGCCGATATCGACCCAGGTAACGGCCTTGATGACGACCATCCAGACTGCAATTACCCGTTGAGTGGCCCAACCCTCAATTCTGCTGCGCACTCTCAAGCGACCAGGAGCGTTCCATGCTGACTTCTTCCTTGCGTCAACAGATTCTTCTGGTCGACGATGAGGAAGAGGCCCTGCTGGAGCTGGCCGAGTTGCTCGAGAACGAGGGGTTCACCTGCCATACCGCCAACTCGGTCAAGGCCGCGCTGGTGCTGCTCACCCAACACCCGGACATGGCCCTGGTGATCACCGACCTGCGCATGCCCGAGGAGAACGGCATCGCCTTGATCAAACGCCTGCGCGATCACACGGCCCGCCAGCACCTGCCGGTGATCGTGATGTCCGGGCATGCCGATATGGACGATGTCAGCGACCTGCTGCGCCTGCATGTGCTGGACCTGTTCCGCAAGCCGATCTATCACGCCCGCCTGCTGGAAACCCTGGATAACCTGTTCCCCAAGCCACGCATGCAGTCGGTCGGCTAGCGCCGCGACCGATATACCTTCGATGACCCGTACGGCACGCTGATCAGCCCTCAGCCACCGGCATCCACCTGAAATTCCACCCGCGCCGTCTCGCCGCTTTCATCGAGAACACTCAGTTCGACCCGCCCGACCTGCTCAAAGCGCACCAGCAGGCTGTCCTGACCGGACGTTTCGCCCAGCGGCTGGCCGTTGCGGAACCACCAGCGTTGGCCACCACCGCCCAGTGCCGAGACATAGAGTTGCAACGGCTCGCTGCTGGTCCTTGGGCGGCGCAGGTTGTCGCCGTTGCGCACGCCGACGATCGACAGCGGAGGCGCGCTGGCGGGCACCTGCGGCGGGCAGCTCGGGTCAATTGCCGGCAGCCGGGCCGCGCGCCGTTCGACCCGCGCCAGCCAAGGTTCCAGTGGCGCAGGCCAGAGCGCGATCTGTTGCGCCGTGGCACCTGGGCAACTGGCATCCACGCGCAACCCCTGCGGGTTGACCCAGACCGTGTCGCGCAGGCCCAGGCCGAGCGGCTGGTCTGCCGCCTGCAAGGTCGGCGGCGTGGTGCCGTCAAGGGTCCAGGCGAAGCGCTGGCGCCGGCAGTTAGCGTCCTGGCGCGGCATGGGCTGGCCGAGCGGCCAGCAGATCGCGGCCACCCCGACCGACGCCGGCACCTGCTCCACCGGTGGGCGAATACCGCGCTGGCTGTCGCGGTTGCTCAGCAGGTCGTGCACTTGCAGCATCAGCGGCGCCGCCGAGGCCAGGCCGAACTGGCCAGGCACCGGGGTGCCATCCGGGCGGCCGATCCATACCCCGATCAGGTAGCGCGGGCCGACCCCGACCGACCAGGCATCTCGAAAGCCATAGCTGGTGCCGGTCTTCCAGGCCAGTTGCGGGCGCTGCACCAGTTCGGCGTGCGGATCGCGGTCGGGCCGTGCCTGGCCGCTGAGAATCCGCCGGATGATCCACGCCGCACCGGGCGACAACAGCCGCCGTTCGAGCAGCGGATCCTGCGGTTGCAGGCGTACCTGGGCACTCTGCCCGGCCCGGGCCAAGGCTGCATAACCGCCGACCAGATCTTCCAGCCGACTGCCGGCGCCACCGAGGATAAGCGACAGGTTGGGCTCGGCCAGTGGCGGCAGTATCAACGGCATACCCCCCATGCGCATCTGCGCGGCAAAGCGTTTGGGGCCGTAGGCTTCGAGCAGTTGCACGGCGGGCAGGTTGAGCGACAACGCCAGCGCCGAGCTGGCTGACACCGGGCCGCTGAAACCCATCGAGAAGTTGCCGGGCCTGTAGTCGCCATAGCGCCGCGGCACATCCTGCAGAAGGGATTCGGAATGGATCAGGCCGTCGTCCAGGGCCATGCCATACAGGAACGGTTTCAGGGTCGAGCCGGGCGAGCGCAGGGCGTGCACCATATCGACATGACCAAAGCGGCGGGCATCGCCGATGTCGATCGAGCCGATGTAGGCACGGGTGGCCATGGTTTGTGTCTCGACCACCAGAATCGCCGCCGAGGTGCGCTCCGGCAGGCGTGCGCGCCAGCCCAGCAGCAAGTCTTCGAGCCGGCGCTGTAGCGAGGCATCCAGGGTGGTGCGGATCAGCGGCGGGCTGTTCGCCGTGTTCAGCCTGCGGGCCAGCAGCGGCGCCAGTGCCGGCTCCTGCCGCGGGGCGAGCAGCAACGGCTCTTCTCGGGCTTCGGCGACTTGCTGAGCCGACCATACCTGATACTCGCCGAGGCGCTGCAAGACCTTGTCGCGGGCCTGCTGCGCACGCTGCGGATGACGGTCCGGGCGCAGCCGGCTGGGGGCCTGGGGCAGCACCGCGAGCAAGGCGGCTTCGGCTGGGGTGAGCTGTTTCGGTGACTTGCCGAGATAAGCCCAGCTGGCCGCCGCCACCCCTTGCAGGGTGCCGCCGAAAGGAGCGCGGTTCAGGTAGATCTGCAGGATCTGCTGCTTCGACAGGTGCCATTCCAGCTGCAACGTGCGCCACAGTTGTCGCGACTTGCCAGCCAGGGTCCGCTCATGCGGATCGAGCAGGCGCGCTACCTGCATCGACAGGGTGCTGCCGCCGGACACCACGCGGCCGCCGCTGAGGTTGAGCCAGGCAGCCCGCGCCAGGGCCAGCGGGTTGACCCCGGGATGGCGATAGAACCAGCGGTCTTCGTAGGTCAGCAGCGCTTGCAGGTACAGCGGCGACACTTCATCGGGGCTGACGGGATAACGCCATACGCCATCGGCATCGGCAAAGCGCCAGAGCGGCGTACCGTCCTCGGCCAGGACCACCCGGGCAAGGTCGTCGGCCGGCATCGGCAACGGCCAGATGCGATCGGCCAGCCAGAGCAGGCCGACCAGCAGCAGTGCACCGGCAATACTGGTTTGCAATACACGCAGCGCACGATGGCGCGGGCGTATTAAGCTTGGCATGGGGAACCGACCTGGCCAGGTAATGGCCAAAGCCTTGGAATGATCATCAGGACGCGACTATGCATGTAGAAGGTTTTTTTGAATGGCTGGGGCAGGCACTGGGGGCGGTGATCCGCTTCATTGTCGATGGCTTGAGCGGGCTGTTCAATCTGCTGGCCAATGCCGGCGGCAATTTCATCGACGGGCTGGCGCGCACGCTGGGCATGGATACCTCGCTGGTCAGCATCCTCGCCTTGATCGTCGGTTTGCTACTGTTGTACTCGGCAATCCGCGCGTTCATGCGCGCCTCGATCATCGCCGGGATCATCTGGCTGGTGCTCGGCTTGTGGGTCATGAGCTGGATCATTCATTGACTGGAGATTGCCGGGAGGGCTGCGCCCTCCTTTCGCGACACAAGGCCGCTCCTACACAGACCGCGTGACGCCCGGGCGGCGCGGTCCTTGTAGGAGCGGCCTTGTGTCGCGAAAGGGCTGCAAAGCAGCCCCAGCGATCTCGAGCCAGGCACAAAGCCCGCCTCAGCGGCCCTTGACGGTCATATCCCCCTGACTCTCACCCACCGCCTGCAGATTAGGTCGATACATCGACTCAACCTGCGGCGGCGGCACCCGGTAGGTACCCGGGGTCACGGCACGTGCCAGATACAACAGATGGGTGGTGCCGTAGCTGTCCAGTTTCAGGGCAGCGACATAGCGGTCATCACGGTACTCCTGATGCACCACGCTGGCGTTCTGCATAGACTCGCGCCATTCCTTCACCGCACTGCTGGCGTTGTCCAGGCTGGCTGCGCTCTGCGCCAGGTTCTGGTTTTCCAGCTCAAGGCCCGCCGGCAGCAGGTCAACCACCAATGCGTCCGGCACCTGGGTCGAAGCACGCAAGGCCAGGTGCACCAGCACCAGCTCACCGCTACGCAGATTGCGCAGATCCAGCGGCTGACCGTTCATGCCCAGGTACTCGCGGCGGATTTCCATACCGTTACTGCTGGCCGGCGGCGCCTGGCGCGGGTAACCGGACAGGGTCAGTTGCTGATAAAGGGTGTCGCTGCCCTGGTTCTGCAAGGTCAGCGGCGATGCCAGTAACGGCCCTTCGAGCTTCATCCCCGATTCGACGTTGTTGAACTCGCGCACCTCGCCGGCGCTGTCCAGCCGCGCCTGCCACTTGCCTTCAGGTTTACCCAGCAGGCCGCGGCCCGCGAGGAACAGCGCATTGCGCTCCTGGGTCGACAACCAGCGGTTGGCGGCCAGTTCGTCAGACAAGGCAAACAGGCGCTGATCGACCTGATTGGTGGCCAGGTTGTTTTCCTGGAGCAAGGCGAGGATCAACGCCTGGTCACGCACTGCACTGCCGTAATCGGCCATCCAGCCCTTGCCGCGGCTGATCGCCAGGCCCGCTTGCAGCGCTTGCTGAGCACGTGGCTTGTCGCCCATCTTGTCCAGTGCCACCGCCAACTGCACCAGCGGCAGACCGGAACGGGAATCGCTACGGCGCTCGAACACTGCGCGCAGGGCACCCAGCGGCGCCTGCTGACTGCGCGCCAGTACCAAGGCGGCGTAGGCTTGCACGGCAAAGCGGGTGTGCTCGGCGTTGTCGCTGTAGTTGACCTCGATCATATTGCGCTCCTGCAAGTACCGCAGCAGCCGCTCGTTGGCCTTTTTCAGCGCTTCGGCCGGCACGCCATAGCCCTGCTCGCGAGCACGCAGGAGGAAGTCGGTGACATAGGCGGTCAGCCAGTATTCTTCTTCACTGTCGGAGCTCCACAGGCCAAAGCCACCGTTGTAGCGCTGCATGCCCAACAGATGCTCGATGCCCATCTCGATCTTGCGCTTACGCACATCGGCAGGCTCGCCCTTGATGCCGAGGCGTTTGAGACTTTCGGCATCGGCATAGAGCGACGGGTACAGGCCGCTGGTGGTCTGTTCCAGGCAACCATAGGGATAGGCCTCGAGCGCACGGATCTGCTCGGCCAGGTTCAGCGGCGGCCGGCTCGACAGGGCCAGGCTGGCCTCAAGACCGGCCGGCTCGAACTCAGCCAGATCGCTCTCCGGCAGGCTCCACGGCTGATCCTTGAGTGCCACGCGGTAGTGTTTGAGCATCGCCGGATAAGCCGGGCGCACGCCCAGTTTCCACTCACGCTCAAAGCTGCTGGCGGCTTCAGCCGGTAGTTGCAGGCCGTTGACACGCACGCGCAGGGTGCCCTGGCCGAGACCGCCCAAGGCCTGCACCGGGATCATCAGCGTCTTGCGCTGGCCCTCGGCCAGGGCAACATTCTGCTGACTGCCGGCCGCCAGGCTCAACTGGCCTTCGCCGCTGAGTTCGACCGTCAGCTGCTGAGCGCGCCCGGACAGGTTGGCCAGATCCAGCGCCAGGCTGGTGCGGTCACCACCGGCGAGGAAGCGCGGTGCCGACAGCTCGGCGATCAGCGGCGCGGCGACCACGGTCTTGCCTTCGGCCATGCCGAACTGCTCGTCGTTCCAGGCCTGGGCCATGATCCGCAGTTCACCGTTGAAGTCGGGGATATCGACCGATGCTTCGCCCTCGCCCTTGTCGTTGAGGGTCACCGGCAGGCTCTGCTGGGCAACGATGGTCACCGTGGTATTGGGCCGCTTGCCGCCCTTGGCCAGCGCGGCGTCACCACCAAAGGCCAGGCTGGCCAGACGGCCCTGCCCGGCTTCGATCAACTGGCCATAGATATCCAGTTGGTCAGCACCATAGGCCTTGCGCCCGAACAGGCTGGCGAAAGGATCAGGGGTCTTGAAGTCGGTGATATTGAGGATGCCGACATCCACTGCGCTGAGCAGCACATGCACCTGTTTAGGCACGCTGCCGTCGGCAGCGGTAGCCTTGAACTTGACCGTCAAAGGCTGCTTGGGGCGCATCTTCTCGGGCGTCTGCAGGGTCAGGGCCAGCTTGCGCTCGGTCCGATCCAGTGGCATATGGAGCACGCCGACCGCCCGTTTTGGCGTGGCGTTGGCCTTGCGCTCACCTGGCCGAATCACCAGCGCACTGATGTACAGGTCGTGCCGCGCCCACTTCTTGTCCAACTGCACGTCGAAGGTCTTGCCTTCGGCGGGCACGTCGATTTCCTGCCACCACAGCGGGCCATCGCTGGATTCGATCATCAGGTAGCCGCTGCCGGCTGCAGGCGGCGTGACCGTGACCTTGGCCGTGGCGCCGTCGGCATAGGACGGTTTGTCCAGGGCCAGCTTGACCTGATCCGGGCGCACCGCGCCGCCTTCGGCATTGTCCTGAGCGCGGTAACCGGCCCAGAAGCGTGCACTGGACACCAGCCCGGTCTGCGGGTCTTCAACCTCGACCCGGTACGGGCCCCACTCGACCTGGAAGTTCAGCTTGGCGGTGGAGCCGGCTTTGACGCTGACGGTCTCTTCGCTCTGAGTCAGGTACTTCTCGTTGTAGTTGTAGCTCCAGCCGTCGCTCTGCGAGTAGTTCCAGTAGTAGTCGCGGCGCTCACGGATCAGCCGCACCTTGAGGTCGTCGGCGGCCAGCTTGGCACCGTTGCGGTCGGCTACCAGCACTTCGAATTCGACCGGGCCATCGCCATCGGTTTCTTCACCGTCGAACAAACCGCGCAGGCCAGGCAGGCGCTCGGCCGGCCAGATCGGTTGCTCAAGGCGGCGGGTAATCGGTCGGCCGCCGGACTCCTGCAGGCTGGCCTGCACACTCAACTGCAGCGGCGAACGGGCCTCGCTCCAGCGGCTTTCGATGTCGATGGTGGCCTTGCCGGCCTGGTCGAGGGTGACTTCGTCCAGCTCCAGATCCTGACTCAGCTCGGTTTCGGTGATCGACCCGAACTGGTAGCCGGGCAACGCCGGCACTGCTTCACGCAGCGGCCGCACGTAGGCCTGGCCACTGAGGCGGTTGCCCGCTGCCGGGGCGCCATACAGGTAGCGGCCATTGACTTTGATCTGCGCGGTCTGCTCGGGGCTCAGCGGCGTGGCGCTGCCCTTGAGTTCAAGCGCCAGACGCTCGGGCAGGAAGTCTTCGACGAGGATCTCGAAAACCTGCTTACGGCCACCGCCGAGATCGAGCAGCAACTGCCAGCGACCGGTCGGTGCCTCGCTCGCCAGTTGCAGCTGATATTGATAGAGGCCATTGGCATCGGCCTCCCAGACGAACTTGCGGCTGACCTGCTCATCTGGCCGGCGCACCTCGACGCTGACTGGCTGCGCCTTGACCGGCTTGCCATCCTGATCACGCAACAGGCCATTGAGCAGCACGGTCTCGCCCGGGCGATAGAGGTCACGCGGGCCGAACACGAAGAACTGCAGCGGGTTGGCCTGCGGCCCGGTGATGTCGAACTCGGCCAGGTCGAGGGCGGCGGTATTGAGCCGCAATAGAGTGGTGTGCACGCCCTGGGTGGCGATCAGGGTATCGGCCTTGTCGGTGATCGGCAGCTGGGCATGGCCGTCACTGTCGGTCTTGGCCTGAGCCAGCAGCTTGCCCTTGTCGTCGTGCAGTTCGAGGTTGACGCCACTGAGCGCCTTGCCGCCTTCCAGTGCCTGGGCGAACACATCCAGGCGGTCACGGTAACGGTGCGCCGAGACGCCGATATCACTCAGGGTGAACAGGGTTGCTGGCTGGGAATAGTCATAGGTGCCAGATGCACGCATCACCGCCAGGTATACGCCTGGCTCCTGCAGTGGCTTGATCCCGGCAATCGGCAGCAACACAGTCTCGCGGGTGTTGCGGGCAGGGTTGAGGTCGAAGCGCCCGCCGTAGACCAACTCGGCCATGTCCAGGGTTTCTTTGGACTGGTAGTAGTACAGGCTGCTGTTGCGGCCCCAGTTGGCCAAAAAGGTCGAGAGCATCTCCGGCTTGATGCGGAAGAACTCGACATCGACCTTGTCGACGTTCAGGGCAATCACCGGCAGGCCTTCGGCCAGGCGCGTCGGCAGCAACGAGCCTCGGCTGGCAAAGCCGATGGTGGCCTGCATGTCGCGGGTTTCCAGGCGGCTGACCGACTCGGCCGCGAGGCTGTTGCCATTCACCGCGAGCAGGCCCTTGTCCAGGGTCAGCACCAGCTTGCGCTGCGGTTCAAGGTGGCGCAGGCGCAATTCCATCTGGTTGTCGGAAAGCTCCCAGCCGCCGTCCACCTTGCCTTTGACGGTGTCGACCAGGTGCACCTTGCTGGCGAAGTCCTGCTTGGCATCGAGCGGCGCCGAGAAACTGATCGACAGCGCGCTGGCGCCGTCGAGCTGGGTTTCCGAGACATCGAGCACGGTCAGCTCGCGGCCTGCGTAGCGCTTGGCGAGCACTGCCGGGTCTTCCCGTTTGGCGGCCTTGGCTTCGGCCGGCGCAGTTGCCGCAGGCTTTTCGACAGCGGCAGTGGTGTCCTTCGACGAGGAATCACAGGCACTGAGCAATGCCAGCGCGCAGGCCAGCAACAATCCTTTGTTGAACATGGAGAGAAGACTCTTGGGCAGCGTGTTCTTGAGGCCTGCAACTATAGCGCAACGGCCAGCGGCTTACCTGCTGTCGCGTGGTAACTGCGAGCTTGTTCGCACGGGCGGCCGGGCAGCTCGCTAGAATAGCCTCGACGGCGCCCCGCCAATCTCAGCCTTGATCGCAACAGGAGTCCGTATGCCCCCGCTGTCCGCCGACTGGCGCCACCACCTGACCCACCGCAAGGTCTGGGCGCTGGCCGCACCGATGATCCTCTCGAACATCTCGGTGCCGTTGGTTGCATTGGTCGACAGCACGGTGATTGGCCACCTGCCGCATGCGCATCAGCTCGGCGCGGTGGCCGTGGGCGCGACCTTGTTCACCTTCATGGTGGGTTTGATGGGCTTCCTGCGCATGGGCTCCACGGGCTTCGCCGCCCAGGCCGCCGGGCGCAACGATGGCGCGGCGCTACGCCAAGTGCTGGTGCAGGGATTGCTGCTGGCGCTGGGTTTTGCCGCGCTGATCGGGGTGTTGGCACTACCCTTCAGCCAACTGGCGTTGCAGGTAATCAACCCAAGTGCGGCGCTGCATCAGTCCACCGAAGATTTCTTCCACACTCGGTTGCTCGGTTTGCCGGCAGCCTTGGCCAGTTACGCCCTGGTCGGCTGGTTTCTTGGCACGCAGAACGCGCGCGCGCCGTTGGCGATCCTGCTGACCACCAACCTGCTCAACATCGCGCTCAATCTGTGGTTCGTGCTGGGCCTGGACTGGGGCGTGATTGGCTCGGCGCGGGCTTCGGTGATTTCCGAATGGAGCGCCGCCCTGCTCGGCCTGGCTCTGACCCGACCGGCGTTACGCCGCTATCCTGGGCAGCTCGCCTGGGCGGCACTGCGCCGCTGGCAGGCCTGGCGGCCGCTGCTTTCGGTCAACCGCGATATCTTCCTGCGCAGCCTGGCGTTGCAGCTGGTGTTCCTGCTGCTGACGGTGCAAGGCGCACGCCTCGGTGAAGCGACGGTGGCGGCCAATGCCCTGCTGCTCAATGGCCTGTTGCTGACTGCCTATGCCCTCGACGGGCTCGCCCATGCGGTTGAAGCGCTGTGTGGTCACGCCATCGGCGCCCGCGACCGGCAGACCCTGCGCCGCTCGCTGGTAGTCGCCGGCGGCTGGTCGCTGATTGTCAGTATTGGTTTTGCCGGGCTGTTTCTGCTCGGCGGGCATTTGTTCATCAACCTGCAAACCGACATCGCCAGCGTGCGCGAGGCGGCCTATCCGTACCTGTCGTACCTGGCAGTGCTGCCGCTGATTGCCGTGTGGAGCTACTTGCTCGACGGCCTGTTCATCGGCGCGACCCGCGCGCGTGAGATGCGCAATGCGATGCTGCTGAGCTTGCTGCTGGCGGCGCCATTGGCGTGGATGGCCAGCGGGTATGGCAATCATGGATTGTGGCTGGCGTTTCTTGGGTTCATGGCGTTGCGCGGGGTGACGCTGGGGTGGGTTGGCTGGCGGATGCAGCGAGAGGGGCGGTGGTTGGGGTGATTTAGGGCGATCTTTTCAACGGCCAATTCGAGGATGACCATATCCACCAGGGCGCTGGCCGAGTAAAGCTGGGGCCGCTCTGCGGCCCTTCGCGGGTGAACCCGCTCCCACAGGGGTCACATACAGCCCTGTGGGAGCGGGCTTGCCCGCGAAGGGTCGCAGAGCGGCCCCAAAGTCTCAGGCGCAGCAAAGGCCGCTAGCGGCCCCCCCTTTTGTACATTACGACGACAGGTACGAAGACCGGGTCAGGCCCAACCGCAGCGCATCCAGATACTGGGTGCGTTCGCGGGCGGTGATCTTGGCGCTGGCGACCTTGTCGCGGTAGTGAGTCATCAACTCCTCCGGAGACAGGTGCACGTAGCGCAGCATGTCCTCGATGGTGTCGTGGGTCTCGATCCCGGCGTGGTAGGCGCTGCCGTCGGCGTTCTGGTAGATGTTCACCGAGTCGGTGTCACCGAACAGGTTGTGCATGTCACCGAGGATTTCCTGATAGGCACCGACCAGGAAGATCCCCAGCAGGTAGTCTTCACCCTCGTTGATACCATGCACCGGCAGGCTGGTTTCGATGCTCTGCTCGTCGACGTACTGGTTGATCTTGCCGTCCGAGTCGCAGGTCAGGTCCTGCAGCACGGCGCGGCGCAGCGGCTCTTCGTCCAGGCGGTGCAGCGGCAGGATCGGCAGTACCTGGCCAATCGCCCAGGTATCCGGCAGGCTCTGGAACACCGAGAAGTTGCAGATGTACTTGTCGGCAAGCTTGTCGTTGAGTTCGTCGAGCACCTGGCGGTGCGAGCGCTGACGGGCCTTGAGCGAGTTGTGCAAGCGGCGGCACACGGCGAAGTAGCACTGCTCGGCGAGGGCCTTTTCCGACAGGGTGAGTTTGCCGTCGGCATACTGCGCCGCGACGTCGCCCATGTAATGGGTGGCACGCCAGTAGGTCTCGGTGACCATCTCAATATCGGTTGGGCCGAGCAAGTCGACCAGCCATTGCACGGTCTCGGGCAGGGCTTCCTTGTTGTCGATGGTCGGCACTTCGTCGTTGTGCTTCTCGACGTCGGTCACCTGCACCACCAGCATCGCGTGGTGCGCGGTCAGGGCACGGCCGCTTTCGGAGAAGATGTGCGGATGCGGCAGGCCCTGCGCATCGCAGAACTCCTTGAGCATACCCACCACGACGGCGGCGTAGTCGTCGATGTCATAGTTGATCGAGCTGGCATTGCGCGAGTGGGTGCCGTCGTAGTCGACCCCAAGGCCGCCGCCAACGTCGATATGGTCGACCGGCAAGCCCAGTGAGCGCAGCTCGCCGTAATAACGGATCGCTTCCTTGAAGCCATGCTGGTAGTCGGCCAGGTTGGCGATCTGCGAACCCATATGGAAGTGCAGCAGGCGGATGCCCTGGTCCAGCCCGGCAGCGCGGAAGCGCTCGACCACCGACAGCAGCTGCGCCGCCGACAGACCGAACTTGGACTTCTCACCGCCGGTGTCGGCCCACTTGCTCGAAGCAAGCGACGACAGGCGTACGCGCAAGCCGACCTGTGGCTTGACCTTGAGCTCGGCAGCCTCTTCGATCACCAGGGCGACCTCGGATTCTTTTTCGATAACGATGAATACGTTATGACCAAGCTTCTGGCCCATCAGCGCGAGGCGGATGAACTCACGGTCCTTGTAGCCGTTGCAGACGATGGTGCCGCCCTTCGGCGCCAGCGCCAGCACCGCCAGCAACTCTGGCTTGGAGCCGGCTTCAAGGCCGATCGATACGTTCTGGGTGGCGATGATGTTCTCGACCACCGCTTCCTGCTGGTTGACTTTGATCGGGTACAGCGCGGTGTACTCGCTCTGGTATTCCAGGCGCGCGATATTGGCGTCGAAAGCGCCGGTCAACTGGCGGACGCGGTCCTGCAGGATGTCCGGAAAACGCACCAGCAGTGGCAGCGAAAGGCCACTCTGGCGCAGCTCGTCAACCTGTTCGAAGAGGTCGATGGGGGCACTGTCGGGGCCGTTGGGGCGCACTTCGACGCGCCCGGCTTCATTGATGGCGAAATAACCAGCGCCCCAATGGCGGATGCCATAAACACTGCGGCTGTCGGCCACGGTCCACTGGCTACCATCGTCTTTGCGTGTGCGTCGTACGGACATTCAAGTCCCCTGTAGATAAGTCGAAGACACTGCCTTGGCGACAAGGCGACGGCAGTGTAAAAGCGAAAAATGACGATTCGTCCATGCCAGGGGTAGACCCTGGTTACGGAATCGAGTTTAGAAAGCTCGGGGGAAAAAATCGCCTGGTGATTCAACCACCGGACTTTTTCGCCTTGAAGCCTTGCTTGGTCAGCTCTGCCAGCAACAGCTCGACGTGGTCGCCCTGGATCTCGATAACGCCGTCTTTCAAGGCGCCACCGGTGCCACAACGCCGCTTGAGGCTGGCAGCCAGCTCTTTCAAGGGTTCGAGCGCCAACGGCACACCGCTGATGGTGGTCACCGTCTTGCCGCCGCGGCCTTTGCTTTCGCGGCGCACACGGGCAATACCGTCACCTTCGGGGATGGCTTGCTGCTTGCAGATACAGGCGTCCGCCGGCTGGCCACAGTCGGGGCAGTGCCGACCGGCATCGGTGGAATAAACGAGACCGCTCAAGGCGGAAAAGGAAGAAGCTTTCTTGGCCACTTTTGTTCCTCTTGCTGAGGACAAAAACTGGTCGATTCCGTTGCCTGGAGCCGACCGCGAAGCCCCACTCTGGCAGGGGCGGCGCTACTGACGCAAAAGCTGCGACAGCCCGAAAAGGGCGCGCAGTGTAACGATAATTGCGCCGCTTGCTAAGTACTGGATTGCGCCATTTTGCGCAGGTTTTACGACCTGACGCAGACTCCTGGCCGCAGACTAGCTCAAGCCTGCCTGATAGCGCTGCAGCGCAACCAGTGAATCCGGGCAATAAGGCAAGCGCTGACGCTCGTCGTCGACCTGCGCCAGGCTGACGAAGCGCGCCTCGCTGACCTCCTCCGGCTGCAAGCGTAACGGCCCGTCCCAGACCGCCGAAAACACGCCGCACCAGAGCCGATTGCCCGGCTGGTCAAAATAGAACCGCTCATGAAAGCGCAGTTCGACGCCGGTCACCCCGAGTTCCTCGGCCAGCTCGCGGGCCGCCGATTCGGCATAGCTCTCATCGGTCGCCACCATGCCGCCAGCGGCCACGTCCCAGTACCCCGGGTAGACCGCCTTGCTCAGGGAGCGGCGGTTGATGCAGAGCAAGCCGGCGCTGTTGAACAGCAGAATGAACGTGCAGCGGCCGATCAGCCCTGCCTCACGCAGCTGTGCACGCGGCATGGCGCCGAGCAGTTGATCATGCTCGTCGACCCAGGCGATCAGTTCGAGGTCCGAGGCCGCCCGGTGGGCAGCCTCGGCTGGGGTGATGGTCATGCTCAGCCTTGCGACAGCAGCTGACGCAGGTCGATCACTGCAGCGTTGGCGCGCGAGATGTAGTTGGCCATCACCAGCGAGTGGTTGGCCCACATGCCGAAACCGCTACCGTTGAGCACCATTGGGCTCCACAGGGCTTCCTGCGAGGCTTCCAGCTCACGAATGATCTGGCGCACGCTAACCGTGGCGTTCTTTTTGGCCAGGACGTCGGCGAAGTCCACTTCAATGGCGCGCAGCAGGTGCGACAGCGCCCAGGCCTGGCCGCGTGCTTCATAGAAGACGTTGTCGATCTGCATCCATGGTGTTTCCACCAGCTCTTCGTCAAGCTGCGGCACCTGGCCAGCCACCACGGTTTCAGTCTTCAGGGTGCTGTTCAGCTTGACCCGGCCGACACTGGCCGACAGCCGCTGCGACAGCGAACCCAGACGGGTGGCTACGTCACCCAGCCAGTTGTTCAGGTTATCGGCACGGGTATAGAAGATCGCGCCTTTGTCGCCTGCGGCCAGACGCGCCTGATAACGCTCGAGCGACTTGATGCCTTCAGAGAACTCAGACTCGCTCGATGGCAGGATCCAGCTCTTGTTGTCGAAGTTGAAGCGCGGCTCGGCCTTGGCCAGGTCGGCGTCTTCGGTCGACTGCGACTGCGAACGGGCGAAGTCCTTGCGCAGTGCCCGCGACAAGTCGCGCACCTGCACCAGCACGCCATATTCCCAGCTCGGCATGTTGTCCATCCACAGCCCAGGTGGGAAGCGGTCGTTGGAAATGTAACCGCCCGGCTTGTCGAGCAGGGTGGCGGCAACGGTTTTCAGCGTCTCGACGGTGGTGTAGCCAATGACCATCTTCTGCCCGCTGCGCTCGGCGCTGGCCTGGGCATTCTGCTGCACCGGGAACAGGTCAGGCTCCTGGCTCCAGTACCAGCCAAGGCCGATACAGACCAGCAGGTACAGCCCGATCACGACCCCAAGAGCGCGGCTCCAGAGGCCGCCAAAGTAGCTACGGGCGGCGGCGCGACGGGAGTCGGGCCGCTCACGAGGCTCGGCAGTGGCCTCACGGTTTTTCCAGTCCAGCATGGCATTGTCCTTAATCAGTCACGACGGTTCAGAGCTTGGACCTCAGGCTACGGCCAGGGTGCCACGGCAAGCCCACATCGACCCACTATAAAGCAGACACCGGCTTGCGCATAAGCGACCGGGCGGTCAGCAACTGAATAACAGGACCAGACGCAATGTTGACCTGGCACACGCGCAGCTTGCAGAAGTGGTGCTAGCATACAGCCATCATCGAAGCTGCATTCCCCCATAATAAGTAGTCAGCCATGATCCAGTCACCACAGCCCAGCCACGAGCGCGCCAAGCGCAGCAGCGATCACGTCGACGAGGTGCCGCTGCCGCCGTTGCGCAAACCGGTGTATATCCTGCTGCAGGATCATGACCGCGCCGAACGCCTGGCGCAGCAGCTGGAATTCTTTGGCCTGGGGGTGCACGCACTGGCCACTGCCGAGGCGTTCTGCGCGGCGATGCGCGAGCGCTTGCCGGCGGCGATAGTCATGGACGTCGACTTCAGCGGCCCGGGCTGTGGCCTGCTGCTGGCGGCGCAGGCCCAGCTGGGGCTGGATCAGGCTGTGCCGCTGCTGTTCTTCAGCCTGCACGAAACCGACACGCCGACGCGCCTGGCCGCCGTGCGCGCCGGTGGCCAGGCGTTCATGACCGGTACGCTGGAAGCATCGAGCCTGCTGGAAAAGGTCGAGATGCTGACCAACGCCACTCAGTACGACCCGTTTCGAGTACTGATCATCGACGACTCGCGTACCCAGGCACTGCATACCGAGCGCGTGCTCAACAGCGCCGGGATGATCACCCGCAGCCTGACCGAGCCGATCCGCGCCATGGCCGAGCTGGCTGACTTTCAGCCCGACCTGATCATCCTCGACCTCTATATGCCCGACTGTACCGGGCCGGAGCTGGCCAAGGTGATCCGCCACAATGACCGCTATGTCAGCGTGCCGATCATCTACCTGTCGGCCGAGGACGATCTCAACAAGCAGCTCGATGCCATGAGCGAAGGCGGTGATGATTTTCTGACCAAGCCGGTGCGTTCACGCCAGCTGCTGACCACGGTACGCAACCGCGCCGTGCGCGCGCGTCATCTCAAGGCGAGGATGGTCCGCGACAGCCTGACCGGTCTGTACAACCACACGCATATCCTGCAATTGCTGGAAGACTGCAGCTTCCGCGCCCGCCGCGAACAGCAGCCGCTGAGCTTTGCCATGCTCGACATCGACCACTTCAAGAAGATCAACGACCGCCACGGCCACCCCATGGGCGATCGGGTGATCAAGAGCCTGGCATTGTTCCTCAAGCAACGCCTGCGCAAGACCGATTACATCGGCCGTTACGGCGGTGAGGAATTCGCCATTGTGCTGCCCAATACGCCGCTGAGCGCGGCCTACAAGGTGCTCGACGAGATCCGCCGGCGCTTTGCCGAGATCATCTATCCGGCCCAACCCCATGACCTGCACTGCACGTTCAGCGCCGGCGTGGTGCAGTTGGATCAAGCGCACGACGCCCTGAGCATGGCCAGTGCCGCTGACGAAGCGCTGTACCGGGCCAAGCATGCCGGGCGCAACTGCGTGGTGCGGGTAGACCCCGCGTAAAAGGCGCCAGGCCCGATCAAGGCAAAAGGCCACAATTCTCCAGCGCAGCACCCTCCTCCGTCATCACCCCGTCATGAAATCGCAATAACTTCAGGCACCTACCTCTCTCCACGCTGCCGGAAGCCTGCGCCATGCGCCTGAAGTGGTTGACCAATTTCAATACCCTGTTGCTCGTTGCCGTGTGCATTGCCCTGGGCGCAACCCTGTGGTGGTCACAACGAGCGCTGGAGCGCCCCTATCTGCTGATGGAACGCTATCTGGGCTTGTCGCAGCAGTTTCAGAACCATATCGAGCGCGATACCCAGGCCTACCTGGCCAGCGGCGACGCCGTACGCCACGCCGCCGCTGTGCAGGGCAACCAGCAGTTGCAGGCAGCGCTTGCTGACTGGCCCGAAGCTCTGGCCGAGCAACTGCGCCCCAGCCTCGGCGAGTTGCAGGCATTCACCGGCAATCAGCTACTGGCCGCCGGCAAGCTGGCGGGTGATCCGCAAGCCTTGCTGCTGCAGGCCGAACGCGAACTGGGCGGCACTCTCGAACAGCTGGCTGGCTACGCCCAAGGTAGCACCAGCGAGCAGGCCCAGCGCTACCTGGCGCCCTTGCTGGACGCAGCGGTGCATTTGGGCCGTTTATCGCTGGCCCGCGACAAGCTGGTCAGCAGTGGGCGCGCCGAGCTGGCTGAAGAAGTCGAACGCGAATTGCAGCAGGTACGTGTTCAGGCCGAGCAGATTGCAGCATTGCCGCTACTGGGCGTGACCCGCGCGGCCGAGTCCGGCGCTGACGACTTCGCCGCGCTGATGGGCCTGCAAAGCCAGGCTAGCGAGCAGCGCGAAGACGTCGCCGTGGCCCTCAAGCGCGATCTGCAGAGCCTGCTCAGCCGCTATCGCGCCGAACTGCAGCGCACCCGCGAACAGATCGATCAGCGCGCAACCCTGGCCAACAGCACCCGCGAGCGGCTCGAGGCGGTGCAGCAAGCGATTGCCGGGCTGGAGCCGCAGGTACGCGCGCAACACGCCAGCATCGCCGCCGAGGTGCGCATCATTCAGGGCGTGATGATCGTCTTGATTCTGTTCATCGCGCTGCTCATCGACAGCCTCCAGCGGCGCCTGGCGGGAACCCTCGGCAGCCTTGCACCAGCACTGTCACGCTGGGCCGAGGGCGATTTTGCCCAGCCCATTTCCTTGGGCAAGACCAACCGCGAACTGCACGACATCGAAGATTCGCTCAACCACCTGCGCCAGTATCTGGTGCAACTGGTGGCGACCTTGCGCGCCAACGCCGAGCAGGTTGCTGGCAGCAGTCATGCCCTGGCCGGCATGAGCAGCGGCCTGCACCAAGGCGCCGAACGCCAGGCCGGTGACACCGCGCAGATCCGCGATGCCCTGGGCGAGCTGGAAGCGACCATTCAGCAAGTGGCAGGCGATGCCAGCGCTGCGGCCCAGGCCAGTCGCGAGGCCGGCAGTGCCGTCGAGCACGGTCAGCGGGTGATCGGCCAGAGCCTTTCCGGGCTGCGTACCTTGGTTGATGAAGTCCAGGGCAACGCGCAGATGATCGAACAACTGGCACAGGAGTCGGCGACCATCGGCGGTGTGCTCACGGTGATTCGCTCGATTGCCGAACAGACCAACCTGCTGGCGCTCAACGCCGCAATCGAAGCGGCTCGCGCCGGCGAGATGGGCCGCGGCTTTGCCGTGGTCGCCGATGAGGTGCGCTCGCTGGCGCAGCGCACAACTGGCGCTACCGGCGAAATCCAGGCATTGATCGACCGCCTGCAACTGGCCGCGCGCGACTCGGTGAATGGCATGCGCACCCAGCTCGAGCATGCCGAGGCCACTGCCAGCCAGGCGCAGACGGCAGATGGCGCTCTGGATGAAATCGTCACGGCAATCCGCACCATCGCCGACACCGCTGGGCGTATCGCCGATGTGACGGCGCAACAAACCGGCGCCGTGAGCGACATCCGCGACCACAGCGAGCGCATTCACCAACTGGGCGAAGACAACCTGCAGCGCATCGGCGAAGGCCGTGAACAAGGCGAGCAATTGCTCAAGCTGGGCGGCGAGCTGAACACTGCAGTGGCTGCATTCCGCGTTTAAACAAGGGCGCCGGGCGGGCGCCCCCAATGCCCGCCAAGTCCGCTATCATGCGCCCACGTTCGACCTCGCGAGTCCGCCATGCGCCGCCTGTTTTTCCTGCTGTTTCTGCTGCTGGCCAGCCCGGCTTTCGCCGCTGGCCTGCTCGACAACCGCCCCAGTGCCACGCTCGGTGCCTCTGCCCTGAGTAACAACAGCGACTTCCTGCCGGTGCATGAAGCGTTCAAGTTGAGCCTGGTCAGCAGTGATGCGCAGAACATCACCCTGCGTTTCGTCGCCAGCGACGGTTACTACCTCTATCGCCACCGCTTCCAGTTCCGCAGCGAGCCTGCCGATGTAGCTCTGGGCACGGCGCAGATTCCGCCCGGTGAGGCCAAGCACGACGAGTTTTTTGGTGATGTCGAGGTGTATCACGGCGTGCTCGATATCGTCGTGCCGCGACCTGCCGCTGACAACCGCGGCTTTACCCTGCTGGTGGGCTACCAGGGCTGCGCCGACAAAGGCCTGTGCTATCCGCCGGAAACCGCAAGGATTGCCATCGATGCGGCTGGTGCGGCCAGCTCGCCAAGCAGCGCGCCCGGCTGGGACTGGCAAGCGTTGCTGCTGTTCTTCCTCGCCGGTGTCGGCCTGACCTTCACCCCCTGCGTACTGCCGATGCTGCCGATCCTGTCGGGTGTGGTCTTGCGCGGTCAGGTCGGCGGCTGGCGTGGTTTCAGCCTGTCGCTGGCCTATGTACTGCCGATGGCGGTGTGCTTCGCCACCCTCGGCGCGCTGATGGGCGTGTTTGGCGCGGGGCTGAACCTGCAGGCGCGGCTGCAATCGGCCTGGGTGCTGGTGCCGTTTGCGCTGTTCTTCGTGCTGTTTGCCCTGGCCATGTTCGGCCTGTTCGAGCTGAAGCTACCGCAAGCCCTGAGCAATCGCCTGGACCGCGTGGCCAATCGCACCCAGGGCGGCTCGCTGCTCGGTGCCGCGGTGCTCGGCGTGCTCTCCAGCCTGCTGGTTTCACCCTGTGTGTCGGCGCCACTGGCCGGCGCCCTGCTGTACATCAGCGCCAGTGGTGACGCTTTGGGCGGCGCGCTGAAACTGTTCGCCCTAGGCCTGGGCATGGGCGCGCCATTGCTGCTGATCGGCACCGGCGGCGCGGCCTGGCTGCCGAAGAGCGGGCCGTGGCTGAACACCGTCAAGAATGCCATCGGCGTGCTGTTGCTGGGTCTGGCTATCGGCCTGCTCAGCCGGGTTTTGCCCGGGCCGCTGACTTTGCTCTTGATCGGCCTGCTCGCGGCGGGCGTAGCGCTGTTCCTCGGCGCCCTTGAGCTGGTGGTGAAAACGCCACGCGAGCGCCTCGCGCAATTGGCCGGCCTGGCCTTGCTGGTGTACGCCTTGGCGTGCTGGTACGGCGCCCTCAGCGGCCAGGGTGACCCACTGCGGCCACTGCCCAGCGCGGCTCCAGCCGCTGCTGCAGGCGCAGTCAGCGCCGACGCCTGGCAGACCATCACCACTCCGGCGGCGCTCGACGCAGCCTTGGCGGCGGCCTCGGCCGCCGGCCAACCGGTGCTGCTCGACTGGTACGCCGACTGGTGCATCAGCTGCAAGGTGATAGAACATGAGGTGCTCAGCGCACCGCAGGTGCAGGCGCAGTTGGGCGCCTTCAAGCTGCTGCGTTTCGACATCACCGAAAGCAATGTCGAGCAGCGCAGCCTGCTCGACCGCTATCGCTTGTTCGGCCCGCCGGCACTGCTGTTCTTTGCCGCAAACGGCAGCGAAATGAGCAGCGATCGTGTGGTTGGTGAAATAAACGCCGGCGATTTTGCACAGATCCTCACGCGCGTACGCGGCCAACTCGGGCTATAACTTCCTGCTGACTGCGCTGTTCGCAGCCTGAGGTGACCAAATTTAAACATCTGGTCACATACTTTGCGCGAATCTCGGGCAACGTGCTGGCTATTGCCGGGAACTGGACACACCTACTCGCTTTGCGGCATAGTCGCCGCGCATGTCGTATTGCCCTACAAGACCAAGGAACCCGCAGATGGCTACCCTACTGGTGCTGCACGGCCCCAACCTCAACCTGCTCGGTACCCGCGAGCCGGGTCATTACGGTGCCGCCACCCTCGCCCAGATCAACCAGGATCTGGAGCAGCGTGCCCGTGCCGCAGGCCACCATCTGCAGTACCTGCAGAGCAATGCCGAGTATGAGCTGATCGATCGGATTCACGCCGCGCGCGACGAAGGCGTCGATTTCATCCTGATCAATCCGGCTGCTTTCACCCACACCAGCGTCGCATTACGTGACGCATTGCTGGCGGTGAGCATCCCATTCATCGAAGTGCACCTGTCCAACGTGCACAAGCGTGAACCGTTCCGGCATCACTCCTACTTCTCCGATGTTGCGGTAGGGGTGATCTGCGGTCTCGGCGCCAGCGGTTATCGACTGGCCCTGGAGGCAGCTCTGGAACAGCTGGCTGCAAGCGCACAGCCCTGATGAAACAAGGCCTTGGCCCCTGCGGGCCGAGGTCATAGAGAAACGTTTTCGACACGTTTTCAATTTACGTCCCCGACCAAACCTTGGGAGTTGCTGATTAATGGATATCCGTAAAGTCAAAAAGCTGATCGAACTGCTGGAAGAGTCCGGCATCGACGAACTGGAGATCAAGGAAGGCGAAGAGTCCGTTCGCATCAGCCGTCACAGCAAGACCCCAGCTGCTCAGCAGTACTTCGCGCCACAACCGATGGCCGCCGCTCCAGTAGCTGCGCCTGCTCCGGTTGCCGCTGCCGCCCCTGCTGCCGACGCCGCGCCAGTGCTCAAAGGCACCGTGGTCCGTTCGCCAATGGTCGGTACCTTCTACCGCAAGCCATCGCCGACCTCGCCGAACTTCGCTGAAGTCGGGCAGAGCATCAAGAAAGGCGACACCCTGTGCATCGTCGAAGCGATGAAGATGATGAACCACATCGAAGCCGAAATCGGCGGTGTCATCGACGCCATCCTGGTGGAAGACGGTCAGCCGGTTGAATTCGACCAGCCGCTGTTCACCGTCGTTTGATCCTCGGAGAGCCAACGATGTCTGCGAAGCTGGAAAAAGTCCTGATCGCCAACCGTGGCGAAATCGCCCTGCGTATCCTGCGGGCCTGCAAAGAGCTCGGCATCAAGACCGTCGCTGTGCACTCCACGGCTGACCGTGAGCTGATGCACCTGGGTCTGGCGGACGAATCGGTCTGCATCGGCCCTGCGTCGTCCAAGGATTCCTACCTGCACATCCCGGCGATCATCGCTGCCGCCGAAGTGACTGGCGCTACCGCCATCCACCCAGGCTACGGCTTCCTCGCCGAGAACGCTGACTTCGCCGAGCAGGTCGAGAAGTCCGGCTTTGCCTTCATCGGCCCGAAAGCCGACACCATTCGCCTGATGGGCGACAAGGTTTCGGCCAAGGCAGCCATGATCGAAGCTGGTGTACCGACCGTACCAGGCTCCGACGGCCCACTGCCGGAAGACGAAGAAGAAGCCCTGCGCATCGGCCGTGAAGTCGGCTACCCGGTGATCATCAAAGCCGCTGGCGGCGGCGGTGGTCGCGGCATGCGCGTGGTGCACAATGAAGAAGACCTGATCGCGTCGGCCAAGCTGACCCGTACCGAAGCCGGTGCTGCGTTCGGCAACCCGATGGTCTACCTCGAGAAGTTCCTGACCAACCCACGTCACGTGGAAGTCCAGGTGCTGTCCGACGGCCAGGGCCAGGCAATCCATCTCGGCGACCGTGACTGCTCGCTGCAGCGCCGTCACCAGAAGGTTCTCGAAGAAGCGCCGGCCCCGGGCATCGACGAGCAAGCGCGTCAGGAAGTCTTCGCCCGCTGTGTCAAGGCGTGCATCGACATCGGTTACCGTGGTGCCGGCACGTTCGAGTTCCTCTACGAGAACGGCCGCTTCTACTTCATCGAAATGAACACCCGTGTTCAGGTCGAGCACCCGGTTTCGGAAATGGTCACTGGTATCGACATCGTCAAGGAGATGCTCAGCATCGCCGCTGGCAACAAGCTGTCGTTCACTCAGGATGACGTGGTGATCCGCGGCCACTCGCTGGAATGCCGGATCAACGCTGAAGACCCGCGCAAGTTCATCCCGAGCCCAGGCACCGTCAAGCACTTCCATGCTCCAGGCGGCAATGGCGTGCGGGTCGATTCGCACCTGTACAGCGGCTATTCGGTTCCGCCGAACTATGACTCGCTGATCGGCAAGCTGATCACCTACGGCAAGGATCGCGACGAAGCCATGGCGCGCATGCGCAATGCCCTCGACGAAATCGTGGTCGACGGTATCAAGACCAACATCCCGCTGCACCGCGACCTGGTGCGTGATGAAGGTTTCTGCAAAGGTGGCGTCAACATCCATTACCTCGAGCACAAACTGGCCAACCAGGATTGATCTTGAAGTGATGCGCTGAACAAACCCCGGCCCTGTGCCGGGGTTTTTTATTGCCGCTCGTGCCTCGCATGCCTCGCCACGCGCACAAACCGCACACACTGAAGTAAACTGCCCTACTTCGCGCAGCCCAGTCGCTGCCCCCACAGATTTTTTAAGGTACCCGCCATGCCCTGGCTGCAAGTACGTCTGGCCATCAGCCCGGAACAAGCCGAAACCTACGAAGATGCCCTGCTCGAAGTAGGCGCTGTCTCGGTAACCTTCATGGACGCCGAAGACCAGCCGATCTTCGAGCCGGACCTCAACACCACGCCACTGTGGTCGCACACCCACCTGCTGGCCCTGTTCGAAGCCGACGCTGAGCCTGAGCAGGTATTCGCTCACCTGCGCCTGCTGACCAACGCCGAGCTGCCCGAGCATCAGGCTGAAGTCATCGAAGACCAGGACTGGGAGCGCAGCTGGATGGACAACTTCCAGCCCATGCGTTTTGGTCAGCGTCTGTGGATCGTGCCAAGCTGGCACGCAGCCCCTGAGCCGGAAGCAGTCAACCTGCTGCTCGACCCGGGCCTGGCGTTCGGCACCGGCACCCACCCGACTACCGCGCTGTGCCTGGAGTGGCTCGACGGCCAGCAACTGGCTGACGTGCAGGTACTGGACTTCGGCTGTGGCTCGGGCATTCTGGCCATCGCTGCGCTGCTGCTGGGCGCGCGCGAAGCGGTCGGTACCGATATCGATGTGCAGGCGCTGGAAGCTTCGCGCGACAACGCCGGGCGCAACGGTATCGAAGCCGAGCGCTTCCCGCTGTACCTGCCTGAAGACATGCCGGCGATGCAGGCCGACGTGCTGGTGGCCAACATTCTGGCTGGCCCGCTGGTCTCGCTGGCGCCGCAGTTGTCGGGCCTGGTACGACCGGGCGGCCTGCTGGCGTTATCGGGGATCCTCGCCGAACAGGGTGAAGAAGTCGCCGCCGCCTATGCTGCAGACTTTGACCTGGACCCGATCGTCGTCCGCGACGGCTGGGTTCGCATCAGTGGCCGCCGTCGCTCGGCAGGCCTGAAATAATCACCTGCACAGCCCCCCGGATCGCCGCATGACCGACAGTTTCGTCACCCAGTGCCCGCATTGCCAGACCAGCTTTCGCGTCACGCATCATCAATTGAGCGTGGCCCGCGGGGTGGTTCGCTGCGGCCAGTGCCTGCAAGTGTTCAACGCCGCCAAGCAACTGCTCGAGCAAAACCGCGCAGCCATTGCCGAGACGGCGCCTGCGCCGCCGGAGCTGGCTACACCGGTCGAAGCACCAGCGCCTGCTGGGCCGGCACCGAGCCAGGACGAATGGCAGGCCAGCGCTCAGGCCTTTGACGAAATCGACCTGGACCAGGCATTAGCCAATCTGGAGCGGCGCGATCGGGCCAGCGAAGGCCAGAGCGAAGCGCGCAGCGATGCCCTGCAGGCAGTGCGCGAGGTGCACGACCCCGACGAAGACGTCGGCCGCCCGTTCGGTAACGCCACCGATGAGCCTCTGAGCGAGCCTTCTCCGCTGGTCCTCGAGCCGCCGCTGATCGAGCCCGAAGCGCTGGAGCAAGAGCCGTTTGAGCAGGAGGCCTCTGAGCACGAGCCATCGCCCCGCGAGCGCACCGAGCCAAGCATTGGCCTGGTGCTTAACCCGGACGATCAACCCAGCCGCCAGCAGCCCACGCTGGGCGCGCCGTTGACCGCAGCCGAAGCGCTGAGCCGCGAGTCTCTGGCCGCCGACGACGACCATGACACGGTTGTAAGCGGCCTGTCGGCGTTCGATGATGGCCGCCGCAAGGAAAACCTGTCAGCGCTGGACGCCCACGACGATGAACTCGAGCAGCCGCTCGATGAGCGTATCGAACCGGGCCTGAACAGCCGCGCCAACCGGCGCAAGGAGCCGCTGATCGATGTGGTCGACGACCCGCTCCAGCTGGACTGGCAAAAACCCCAGGTCAACTGGGGCAAGCGCTTGCTGTGGGGCACGCTGACCCTGCTTGCCGCCGGCTTGCTGGCCTTTCAGTACGTGTGGTTCCACTTCGACGAAATGGCCCGCCAGGACCAGTACCGGCCGTGGTTCCAGCAACTGTGCCCGACGCTGGGCTGCAAGGTGCCGACCCGGGTCGACATTGCCCGGATCAAGAGCAGCAACCTGGTGGTGCGCAGCCATCCGGACTTCAAGGGCGCCCTGATCGTCGACGCGATCATCTATAACCGCGCGCCGTTTGCCCAACCGTTCCCATTGCTGGAACTGCGCTTTGCCGACCTCAACGGCCAGTCGATTGCCAGTCGTCGCTTCAAACCCAGCGAGTACCTCTCCGGTGAATTGGCCGGGCGCGGCGAAATGCCCAGCCAGACGCCTATCCATATCGCCCTGGATATCCTCGACCCGGGCCCCAAGGCCGTCAACTACAGCCTGAGCTTCCGCTCGCCGGAGTGACAATTGCCCGCAGACGCCGGTTTACCGGCGCCTGCAGCTTGTCCAGAACTGCGAGGCATAAGGCCGCAGCTGTTCAGATTTTATCCAAATTGACCTTTATCCAGTCATCCAGAGCGGGTATTATGCCCACCCTTTTTGACCTCAATGATTCGGCCCCACAACAGGGAACACCTATGTCGGCGGTACGCATCGGCCCATATACGCTTCGCAACAACCTTATCCTTGCGCCTATGGCCGGGGTTACGGACCAGCCTTTCCGCACGCTTTGTCAGCGCTTGGGCGCAGGCATGGTGGTGTCGGAGATGGTCAGCAGCGACATGAGCCTGTGGGACAGCCGCAAGTCACGTCTGCGCCGCATCCATGAAGGTGATCCCGAGCCGCGCTCGGTACAGATCGCCGGGGGTGACGCACAGATGATGGCGGCGGCGGCCCGGGCCAATGTCGAGGCCGGCGCGCAGATCATCGACATCAACATGGGTTGCCCGGCAAAAAAAGTCTGCAACAAAGCCGCAGGCTCTGCTTTATTGAGAGATGAAGTGCTGGTCAGCGAGATCCTCGACGCCGTCATTGGCGCAGTGGATGTCCCGGTGACCCTGAAGATACGTACCGGCTGGGACCGTTCGAGCAAGAACGGCCTGAACGTGGCAAAAATTGCCGAACAGGCCGGCATCCAGGCGCTTGCGGTGCATGGCCGCACACGCGCCGACCTGTACACCGGTGAAGCCGAGTACGACACCATTGCTGCGATCAAGCAGGCAGTGTCGATCCCGGTCTTTGCCAATGGCGATATCACCTCGCCAGAAAAAGCCCGGGCGGTGCTGCATGCCACCGGTGCCGACGGCCTGCTGATTGGCCGTGCGGCCCAAGGCCGGCCGTGGATCTTCCGCGAGATCGAGCATTACCTGCAGACCGGTGAATACCTGCCGGCGCCAGGGCTGGACGAAGTTGAACGCATTTTGCTGGAGCACCTGGCCGCGCTGCATGCCTTCTACGGCGATGTAATGGGCGTACGTATCGCCCGAAAGCACGTTGGCTGGTACCTGGCAACCCGACCCGGCGGCAAGGAGTTCCGCTCCCGGTTCAACGCTTTGGATGAGACACACGCGCAATGCGCCAACGTTCGCGAGTTTTTCTCCGAATGCCGACAGAGCCTTGAAACAAAGGACGAACAAGGGGTGGCCGCATGACGATGATGACCGAGACTTTAGTGAGTGGAACAACGCCCGTGAGCGACAACGCCAACCTCAAGCAGCACCTGAATACGCCGAGCGAGGAGGGCCAGACCCTGCGAGACAGCGTCGAGAAGGCGCTGCACAACTACTTCGCCCACCTCGAAGGCGCCTCCGTCACGGACGTGTACAACCTGGTGCTCTCGGAGGTCGAGGCGCCGCTGCTCGAAAGTGTGATGAATTACGTCAAGGGCAACCAGACCAAAGCCAGCGAGATGCTCGGACTCAACCGTGGCACCCTGCGCAAGAAGCTCAAGCAGTACGATTTGCTCTAAGGCCAGAATCCCAATCAGAAAAGGCGGCTCCCGCAGGAGGCGCCTTTTTTGCTGACTCCACCGCGTTATGGAATCCGAAATGACCGACCAGACTACCCGCCTGCCGATCCGCCGCGCCCTGATCAGCGTCTCCGACAAGACCGGGATCCTCGAATTCGCTCGCGAGCTGCAACAGCTCGGCGTCGAGATCCTGTCCACCGGTGGTACCTACAAGCTGCTCAAGGACAATGGCGTCGACGCGGTGGAAGTGGCCGACTACACCGGCTTCGCTGAAATGATGGACGGCCGGGTGAAGACCCTGCATCCAAAAATCCATGGTGGCATCCTCGGTCGTCGCGGCACCGACGACGCGATCATGAACGAGCACGGCATCAAGCCAATCGACCTGGTGGCAGTCAACCTGTACCCGTTCGAAGCCACCATCGCCAAGCCTGGCTGCGACCTGCCGACCGCAATCGAGAACATCGATATCGGCGGCCCGACCATGGTTCGCTCGGCAGCCAAGAACCACAAGGACGTGGCTATCGTGGTCAACGCCGGTGACTACGGCCAGGTCCTCGAAAGCCTCAAGGCCGGTGGCCTGACCTACGCTCAGCGCTTCGACCTGATGCTCAAGGCGTTCGAGCACACCGCCGCCTACGACGGTATGATCGCCAACTACATGGGCACCGTGAACCAGGCTGCCGAGACCCTGTCGACTTCCGACCGCAGCCTGTTCCCGCGCACCTTCAACAGCCAGTTCGTCAAAGCCCAGGAAATGCGCTACGGCGAGAACCCGCACCAGAACGCGGCGTTCTACGTTGAAGCGAACAAGGGCGAAGCGAGCATCTCTACCGCCACCCAGCTGCAGGGCAAAGAGCTGTCGTTCAACAACGTGGCCGACACCGATGCCGCCCTCGAGTGCGTCAAGAGCTTCGTCAAGCCGGCCTGCGTGATCGTCAAGCACGCCAACCCGTGCGGCGTTGCCGTGGTTCCGGACAACGAAGGCGGCATTCGTCAGGCCTACGAACTGGCCTACGCCACCGACACCGAGTCGGCCTTTGGCGGCATCATCGCCTTCAACCGCGAACTGGACGGCGAGACTGCCAAGGCCATCGTCGAGCGCCAGTTCGTTGAAGTGATCATTGCGCCGAAAATCTCCCAGGCTGCCCGTGACGTAGTAGCCGCCAAGCAGAACGTGCGTCTGCTCGAGTGCGGCGAGTGGCCAGCCGAGCGCAGCGCTGGCTGGGACTTCAAGCGGGTCAACGGTGGCCTGCTGGTGCAGAGCCGCGATATCGGCATGATCAGCGCCGACGATCTGAAGATCGTTACCCAGCGCGCGCCGAGCGAGCAGGAAATTCACGACCTGATCTTCGCCTGGAAAGTAGCCAAGTTCGTCAAGTCCAACGCTATCGTCTACGCCAAGCAGCGCCAGACCATCGGTGTCGGTGCTGGCCAGATGAGCCGCGTCAACTCGGCACGCATTGCTGCAATCAAAGCCGAGCATGCTGGCCTGCAGGTACAAGGTGCGGTCATGGCCTCGGACGCGTTCTTCCCGTTCCGCGACGGTATCGACAACGCTGCCAAGGCCGGCATCACTGCAGTGATCCAGCCAGGTGGTTCGATGCGCGATGCTGAAGTGATCGCTGCTGCCGACGAAGCCGGCATCGCCATGGTGTTCACCGGCATGCGCCACTTCCGCCACTGATCGGCAATCGGCCGCACTGAAGCAGGCATCTGCTGCGTTGCGACCTCGTACCGCGAATACAGCGCGGTAGGTTCGGCCTACCGCCCAAGAGATTTCCGAGGTTTTAGACATGAAAGTTTTGATCATCGGCAACGGCGGCCGTGAACACGCCATGGCCTGGAAAGTTGCCCAGGACCCACGCGTCGAAAAAGTCTTCGTCGCCCCAGGCAACGCTGGCACCGCCACCGAAGCCAAATGCGAGAACGTCGACATCCAGGTGACCGCTCTGGAGCAGTTGGCCGATTTCGCCGAGCAGAACGTCGACCTGACCATCGTCGGCCCGGAAGCGCCACTGGTTGCCGGCGTCGTCGACCTGTTCCGCAGCCGCAAGCTCGACTGCTTTGGCCCAACCAAGGGCGCTGCCCAGCTTGAAGGCTCCAAGGCATTCACCAAGGACTTCCTGGCCCGTCACCAGATCCCTACCGCGGATTACCAGAACTTCACCGAAGTCGAGCCAGCCCTGGCCTACCTGCAAAAGGTCGGTGCGCCGATCGTGATCAAGGCCGACGGCCTTGCTGCGGGCAAAGGCGTGATCGTTGCCATGACCTTGCAGGAAGCCGAAGACGCCGTGCGCGACATGCTCGCCGGTAACGCCTTTGGTGATGCAGGTTCGCGGGTCGTCATAGAAGAGTTCCTCGACGGCGAAGAAGCCAGCTTCATCGTCATGGTCGACGGTGAAAACGTGCTGCCGATGGCGACCAGCCAGGACCACAAGCGCGTCGGCGACGGCGACAGCGGGCCGAACACCGGCGGCATGGGCGCCTACTCGCCAGCCCCGGTGGTTACCGCCGAAGTGCACCAGCGGGTGATGGACCAGGTGATCTGGCCGACCGTGCGCGGCATGGCCGCCGAAGGCAACGTCTACACCGGCTTCCTGTACGCCGGGCTGATGATCGACAAGGCCGGCAACCCCAAGGTGATCGAGTTCAACTGCCGCTTCGGCGACCCGGAAACCCAGCCAGTCATGCTGCGCCTGGAGTCGAGCCTGGTGCTGTTGATCGAAGCCGCCTTCGCCAAGGCCTTGAACAAGGTCGAAGCACAATGGGACCCGCGGCCAAGCCTGGGTGTCGTGCTGGCTGCCGGCGGTTACCCGGCCGACTACGCCAAGGGCGCTACCATTCACGGTCTCGGCGCTGCGGCCAAGCTGGAAGGCAAGGTCTTCCATGCCGGCACTGCGCTGCAGGACGGCCAGGTCGTGACCAACGGCGGCCGCGTGCTGTGCGCCACTGCCCTCGGCCAGACCGTCGCCCAGGCCCAGGAACAGGCTTACCGCCTGGCCAAGGAAGTCAGCTGGGACGGTAGCTTCTACCGCACCGACATCGGCTACCGGGCCATTGCCCGCGAGCGTGGTGAAGCGCAGTAACAGCGCTTTGGCGAATGGCCGTGACGCCCTTTGGTGCACGGCCTTCGGCTCGTCGACAGGATGCCGATGGGCCTTGCGTTCGCCTTCACCCGCCGCGCATAGTTGTGCTTCGCCACACCCGCTAAGAAAGGATCTCGTCTTGCGTCGGCTTCGGATTGCCCTTGCCCTGTTCGTCAGCTTACTGACCCTGCTCTGCCTGCCGCCGGCCTCGGCCGAGCAAGGTGGTGGCTGGTCGCTGCTGCTCGATGAACAGGCCAACCTGCAACTGAGCGACGTACGCTCCGAACGCTACCGCAACCAATTCAGTCCCCTCCAACTCAACGAGCTGGAGGCTGCCGAGCCTGATCAAGCGCTCTGGCTGCACTACCGGCTGGAACCGGATGACCAGCAACGCCTGCTGCGCATCTTCGCTCCCGACCTGTCCCGCCTCGATCTGTACGTGCTCAACGGTGACAAACTGCTGCGCCAGCGCCACCATGGTCCGCAGGCCAACACCGGCAGCGAGCCGACCCTGCTCGGCAGTGACCACTTGCTGACTTTACCCAACAGCAGCCAGCCACTGGACGTCTACCTGCACCTGGTCTCGGAACACCAACTGCGCCCAGCCATCAGCCTGCTGTCTGCTGCCGAGGCTGCGGGCGACCAACACTTGCTGCTGTTGTTCGGCCTGTTGTTCGGCGGTCTGGTCATGCTGATCCTGCACAACGTGATCCGCTTCCTCTACGTGCGCTCGAGCACCACCCTGATTCTTGCCCTTTACCACGGCCTGATGCTGCTCAGCGCGCTGATCCTGCTCAACCTCAGCGGGCCCTGGTGGCACGTCTGGCACAGTGCGCAAACGCCTGCCGCCTACCTGACCCTGGTCATGGCCGGGCTGGCCGGTCTGTACTTCACCCAGCACTTTTTCAGTACCGGCAATTCGCCGCGGCTGAATCGGCTGTTGCAGGGCGAGATGCTGTTGGTTGGCGTCAGTAGCCTGATCCTGCTGTTCGTCGACACCCTGCCGCTCAACCTGATGACCTACGCCCTGCTCGCGATTGGCAGCGCAAGCATGCTGCTGGTCAGCAGCTATCACTGGTACAAGGGCTACAGCCCGGCACGTTTGTTCGCCTTGGCAATGCTGGTGTACAACCTCGGCGGGCTGGTGTTGCTGCCAGCGTTGCTCGGCCTGACCCGCACGCCGACGCCATGGTTGCTGTGCATTCTGCTGGCACTGACGGTAAGCAGCGGCCTGCTGCTCAACCTGGCAGTGAGTGAACGCTTGCGACGCATCAATGAGGACCGCTTCCGTGCCAGCCGCGCGCTGGCAGCCAGCGACGCCGAGCTCAACGCCAAGGCCGAGTTCCTGGCCAAGATCAGCCATGAAATCCGCACACCGATGAACGGCGTGCTGGGCATGACCGAGCTGTTGCTGGGCACGCCGCTGTCGGTCAAGCAGCGCGACTACGTGCAGACCATCCACAGCGCCGGCAACGAGCTGCTGACCTTGATCAACGAGATCCTCGACATCTCCAAGCTGGAGTCGCGGCAGATCGAGCTGGACGATGTGCAGTTCGACCTCAACGCCTTGATCGAAGATTGCCTGAATATCTTTCGGGCCAAGGCCGAACAACGCAACATCGAGCTGATCAGCTTTACCCAACCGCAAGTCCCGCGGGTCATCAGCGGCGACCCAACGCGCTTGCGTCAGGCCCTTTCCAGCCTGCTGGAAAACGCGCTGAAAAATACCGAGCAGGGGGAAATCCTGCTGGTGGTGGCACTGGATCAACGCGGCGAGCTGCCGCGTTTGCGCATTGCCGTCCAAGACAGCGGCAGTGCCATGCCACCGGCCGAGCGCGAAGCCTTGCTGCAGGCCGAGCTACACAGCCATCAGTTTCTTTCCAGCAACAAGCTCGGTGGCCATCTCGGGCTGGTGATCGCCAAACAATTGATTGGCCTGATGCAGGGCGAATTCGGCATCAAGAGCAGCAGCAACATGGGTAACACGCTGTGGTTGACCCTGCCGCTCGACCCGTCGCGTCTGGAGCAGCCACCGGCCGACCTGGACGGCCCGCTGCGCGACGCACGAGTATTGGTGGTCGACGATAACGATACCTGTCGCAAGGTCCTGGTACAGCAATGCAGTGCCTGGGGGATGAATGTCAGCGCCGTGCCGTCGGGCAAGGAAGCGCTCGCCCTGCTGCGCACCAAGGCGCACCTGCGCGACTACTTCGACGCGGTCCTGCTCGACCAGAACATGCCCGGCATGACCGGCATGCAACTGGCAGCCAAGATCAAGGAAGACCCAAGCCTCAACCACGACATCCTGGTGGTGATGCTGACCGGCATCAGCAACGCCCCGAGCAAGGTCATCGCGCGCAACGCCGGGGTCAAGCGCATCCTCGCCAAGCCGGTGGCCGGCTACACCTTGAAAACCACCCTCGCTGAAGAGCTGGCCCAGCGCGGGCGTGAGCAGGCCAGCCCGCCGACAGCGCTCGGCGTGCCGCCGGCGACACTGGAAGTTCCAGCCGACTTCCACGTGCTGGTTGCCGAAGACAACAGCATTTCGACCAAGGTCATCCGCGGCATGCTCGGCAAGCTCAACCTCGAACCTGATACCGCCAGCAATGGCGAGGAGGCCCTGCAGGCCATGCAGGCTCGTCGCTACGATCTGGTCTTGATGGATTGCGAGATGCCCGTGCTGGATGGATTCTCAGCGACCATTCGCCTGCGCGAGTGGGAGGCGGCCAACCAGCGCCAGCGCACGCCGGTTGTCGCGCTGACCGCCCACATCCTCAGCGAGCACAAGGAACGTGCACGCCTGGCCGGTATGGACGGCCACATGGCCAAGCCGGTCGAGCTGTCGCAACTGCGCGAACTGGTCCAGTACTGGGCCGGGCAGCGCGAGGCGAGAGCCGCTGAGGTGGATGCATCATGACCGGCAGCGCTGAGTGCAGCCGGGCAAAGCTCAAACCCACCGCCTGAGCGGCTGATACACTTGCCGCACCCATCCCATCGCCATGGATCCTGGCCATGCTTCATGAGTTGTTCAGCGTTTACCTGAAGATGCTCGTGCTCTACAGCCCGTTCTTCGTGCTGTCCTGCTTCATCAGCCTGACCCGCGGCCACTCCAGCAAGGAGCGCAAGCAGCTGGCCTGGCGCGTGGCGATTGCCGTGCTCATTGCCAGCGTGCTGTTGTACCTGTTTGGCCGGGTGATCTTCGGCGTGTTCGGCATCACTGCCGACGCCTTTCGTATCGGTGCCGGCAGTGTGTTGTTCATTTCTGCGCTGAGCATGGCCCAGGGCAAGCCGGCGGTGCAGAGCGACAACGTACAGCAGGACGTAACCATCGTACCGCTGACCATCCCGCTGACCGTCGGCCCCGGCACCATCGGTGCGCTGCTGGTGATGGGCGTCAGCCAGCCGCACTGGGATGACAAGCTACTGGCAATCGTCAGTATTGCTCTGGCCAGTTTCACTGTCGGCCTGGTGCTGTACCTCTCGCACGGTATCGAACGAATCCTGGGTGACCAGGGCTTGCAGATCGTCAGCCGCTTGATGGGGCTGTTCGTCTGTGCCCTGGCTGCGCAGATCATCTTTACCGGGATCAAGGGCTACTTGCTTAACTAGATCTGGTACTCGTGGATACTCAGTCGCGCCTGCTCTACCGTGCTGGCAAGAACCTTGGGCAGGTGCGTGTCCATGAATGCTCGGACATTGAACCGCACCAGCTCGGCAGAGACTTTATGGTAGCTACGCTTGCGCTCCATGAAGCCGGTCGCGAAGCGAGTCTTCTTGTCAGTCTCGAAGTACAGCACCATGTCGACTCGACCGTTACCGGCCGGCGAACAAGGAAGAAATTGCAGGCACTGTCGCTCGGCGGCCTGTCGCTCGAAGGTACCCAGGGTGGCCGGGCTGGCCATCAACCGGCGCAGGGCAAGATCGGTGGACTCGGCAAAGTGCTCACCTGCCGTGGCGGCAATGGTCTGAAGCGCTTTGTCCACCAGCTTTGACCGTTGATCCGTCGGCCAATGTATGTCCTCTGGCGCAACCGCATCCCACCCCATGAACTTTAGCTGGTTACGAAAGTAGCCCAACCAGTCCTCGACCAGACCCTCATTGAACACGCTCAGGGTGGCGCGCTCGGCCAAGGCAACCGCCGTCTTTACCGCGTCGCACTGCTGTCCATCAAGACCGGGCAGGAAGCTCACAATCGACGAGCCGATTACCGCTGCTTGGGTATTTGCCATCACATCCTCCTGTTCTGCGTGGGCAGTTCGAGCACATAGGCGTGTTCATGCTGTTTCTTGTCCATCAACATGCGTAACTGGCTGCGTTTTGTTTCAAAGGACTGCGCGTCGCACAGCAGTGAGAGGCAGCGCAGTTGGACCTCCGCCGGCAACGTCGCGATTTCGCTCAGGCTGGGCTGCTCGGCTGCCTCGACAGCGGCCGTGGACTGCCAGCTCAGGCTGCACAGATGCAGACGCATGTCCGCGTCCATCAGGCCGATTTCCAGCTTTGCCAAATGCCCGTCTGCAGTGTCCGAGCGGATGAAACCTTGCAGCTGCCGCAGCCCATCTGGGTGCTCGCGCAAGCTTTCGAAGACGCTGCGCAAGACCTGACCGCCATCGATGCCTGCCTGCCCGAACCACGCTTGAAGCGCTGGAGAGATGGCCAGCCCGGCGACGCCCGGAACACTCTGCTCATCGTGCGCCTGACTGGTCACGAGCCAGCCCAGCTCTGCATACACTGCTCGATAAGCGCGGTCCCAGGTGGCCGGCTCGGTAAAGCGATTGCCCGCACGCTTGTTCGCGACCAGCTGCGCGTAGAGCGTGCTATCAATGGCTGCCTGACGCTGCGATGGGCTGATCTGTGGATCAATCAACAACACTGTCCCGGCGACCAGCACCAGGGCGTGATTCTGTATTTGCATGGGATGCCTGCTGCCTGCAAGTCGTTGGAATGACGGCGAAGCATGTCGCCGTCAGCCTGCTCAGATCTCGTACTCGAGAATGTCTTCAACACTGCGCACGCCGAGCTTGGTCTCGATGTGCTCACGTACGCGGTCGTAGATCATTCGGTTGAACGACAACACCGCGCTGCCGGCGTAGTACTCCGAGGAAGTAATGTTCCATTCCACGCCGAGCAGGTCAGTGTTGGACTCGGGCGCTGCGGCGTTGACGCAGCTCATCACCAGCACCACCTCACCTTCGGGCGTTTCCATGCACGCACCCAGCCCGACCATGCCGCTGCGCTTATTCTTTCGATCGCTGATGAAGATCCGCTTTTCGCTATCGATCGAACCGAGCTTGTCGATCGCTTTCTGGGCCAGCTTGCTAAACGCCTCACCAACAGGCCCGCCCAGCGCAGCAGCACCGGCAGCGGACATCACGCGAAACACCACTGCGCCGACGGTAACCGTTACCGAAGATGCCGTTTCGAGTTCGAAACTGCGGCGCGCGGCGACAAACCCGCAATCCTGCATGGCCTTCAGAAACTGGTCGTACCAGGCCTTACTTTGAATTTGTGGGTCATACAGTTTATCGGCCACCAATGTGGCGAAGTGGAAGGCATTCTTGACGTCGTTACGGCTTTGCTGGGTCATCCCGGCACCGCAGGCGAGCAGTGAATCCTGGACCAGGACGGCGGTGTTGGTGCTCGCAATATCGTTGCTGTCAGACATGAATAAATCCTTGGTGGTAGCCCCTGTGATTCAGGGATTACCACCCTATGCGCAGGCCTTCGGGGAAGGAGCGCTGAAGGATTTCCTCAACACCTCAGTTGGCCGCTGGGTACCACCGCGGGGTGTAGACCCAGGTGCCACCGTCGGCACGCGGCAATGTGCAGGTTGTCGAAGACCCGACCAGCACCATGGTGCGCATGTCGACCATTTCTGGCAGCAGTTCGGCCAGTGTGACTACGCGCAGCGTCTGCCCTGGCCTGCCAATATCGCGACCAAGGACTACCGGCGTAGCGCCTGAGCGATGACGGCGCACGACGTCCAGCGCTACACCCAATTGCCAGGGTCTGGCTTTCGAAATCGGGTTATAGAACGCCAGCACCAGATCAGCCTGGGCGGCAAGGTCCAGGCGTGTCTCGATAATCGACCAGGGTTTGAGGTTGTCCGACAGCGACATTACGCAGAAGTCATGGCCCAACGGTGCACCTGCCTGCGCAGCAGTCGCCAGCGACGCCGAGACGCCTGGGAGGATCTGCAGATCAACCTGATGCCAGGCCGGGTCAGTCGACTCGTGCAAGGCCTCGAGCACGGCGGCGGCCATGGCGAACACGCCGGGATCACCCGACGACACCACCACGACCGAACGGCCCTGTGCGGCCAGCTCAAAGGCATGCCGGGCGCGCTGCATCTCCTCGCGGTTGTCGGTGTTGTGCAGCACCTGATCCGGGCGGAACGGGCCAGCCATACGCACGTAGGTTTCGTAACCGAGCACATCCTCGGCCAGGCTCAGTTCACGCTTGACTGCAGGCACCATCAATTCGGCGGCGCCGGGGCCGAGGCCGATCACTGCCAGCCGGCCACGACCGCGACCGACCTGGGCAGGGTCGATGGGCGCGCTGGCAACTGCCACCAACAACCCCGAGTGTTCACTCAAGCGGGCGCCAGGCACGCTCTGTTCGACCATCTCGGCCAGGCTCACTGCCGGCGCGGCAAAGCGCAGTGCGACACCGAGTTGCTGCGCCGCCTGGTGCAGACCCGGCAGGGCCATGTGCTGGTCACTGGCAAGCAGGCACGCCAGCGCTGGCTCGGCAATATTGGCCGCGCGCAGGGCCGCGCGCACGTGTTCGGCAAGCTCGGCAGACTCGGCACTGACGGCGACCAGCACCGAACGTGGATGGATCAGCAGTTCGTCACGGCTGGCGGGGCGCGCTTCGCAGCCCACGTGAATGGTTCGTTGCGCTGCCGCATCGGCGGGCAGTTGCGCCTGCGCAAGCCACGGCGCATCACCCTCGATACGGACACTCTGACCGGCCAGCAGGTCGGAGACAAAGCGCTTGCCCTGCTCCAGATCTGCCAAGGCATAGCCAACCGGCGGATTGAGCAGGCAGGTGCCGAAACGCAGTTCACCACTCGTGGTGATCGCGGCAGCGACCGACAACGCCGCGCCGATCTCGCGCGCCATCACGTTGACCCCGCCGAGACCGCCGAGCAACGGCACCACGGCACTGCCATCTTCGGCGACCACCAGTACCGGTGGCTCGACATCCTTGTCGCTGAGCACACTGGCCAGGCTGCGAATGACGATGCCAGCGGCGCACAGGGCAATGATCGGCGTGTCTTGCAGATACAGCTCGCGCAAGGTGCTGCCAAATGACTCATAGCCACTGTCGGCGCCCGCGACCCGGCCATTCAGGCCATGGATGCTGGCCTCGGGATACAGTTGCTGGAGGCGCTGCGCAGTAGCCAGGCTGGCCTGGCCGAGGATGATGATGGCCGGCGCTTTGCGTAGGTTCAGCCCTGCCATTTTTCACCCGGCACGATGATCAGCGAAAAGTAGGGCGAAGACTGCGGATCGACCGCGTCCAGCGCAACGATTTTCTGATTGGCCATGGTCGCACGCTCAACGTACAGCGCGCGCTGGTCCAGGCCCAACTCGGCCAGCACCTGGCGCACCTTGGGGAAGTTGCGCCCCAGTTTCATGATCACCGCCGCATCGGCGTCGGCCAGCCGCCGCTTGAGCTCTTCGGCAGGCAACACACCGGACAATACGGTCAGGGTCTGGTTGCGGTAGACCAGCGGCGCGCCGAGCACCGAGGCGCCACCGAGCATCGAACAGACACCAGGAATCACCTCGGCGTCATAGCGCTGCGCCAGGCGGTCGTGCAGGTACATGTACGATCCGTAGAAGAACGGATCACCTTCGCAGATCACCGCTACATCACGCCCGGCGTCCAGATGCGCGGCCACTTGCTCGCCGGCCTCATCGTAGAAATCACTGATGACCTGTTCGTAGGACAGCGGCGCAGGCAGCGCTTCGGTAGTGACCGGATACACCAGTGGCAGCAAGGTCTGCTGCGGCTGCAAATGCGCTTCGATGATGCCGAAGGCGTTGCCGCGCTTACCCTTGGCCACAAAGTAAGCCACCACCGGCGCCTCGCGCAGCAGGCGCAAGGCCTTGACGGTGATCAGTTCCGGGTCGCCAGGGCCAACGCCGAGGCCAAGCAGTCGTCCGCGTGGCGTCATCATTCGACCTCCGTGGCCAGCGCGTTGACGGCGGCGGCGGCCATCGCGCTACCGCCCAGACGGCCCTGCATGATCACGAACGGCACGCCACGGCTGTCGGCGGCGAGCATCGCCTTGGACTCGGCCGCGCCGACGAAGCCCACCGGGAAGCCGAGAATCAGCGCCGGTTTCGGCGCGCCCGCGTCGATCATCTCAAGCAGGTAGAACAGCGCCGTCGGTGCATTGCCGATCACCACCACGCTGCCTTCCAGGTGTTCGCGCCACAGCTCCAGGGCCACTGCCGAACGGGTATTGCCCTGCTCCTTGGCCAGTGCCGGCACACTTGGATCGCGCAGGGTGCAGATCACTTGGTTGTTGGCTGGCAGCCGCGCACGGGTGATGCCTTCGGCAACCATGTGCGCGTCACACAGGATCGGCGCGCCTTTGGCCAGCGCTGCGCGCCCGGCAGCGCCGGCACCTGCGGAGAACTGCAGACCATCGATTGCCTCGACCATGCCGCAGGCGTGAATCACCCGCACCGCGAGCTTTTCCAGATCGGCAGGAATCCGCTCCAGGCGGGCCTCATCGCGGATGATCCGGAAGGAATTGCGATAGATCTCCTGACCATCGCGAATGTAGTCAATCATCAAGGTGCTCCGTGGGCAGGTCGAGCATGGCGCCTGCTGCTTTCAAGGTAAGGTCGGTCGCGCGCAGGGCACCAAAGCCGGGCTGCTGCGCGTCACGCAAATAAAGGTCGTAGCGGCCCGGCGAACGGGCCAGCAAGGTCGCCGGGGCGACATGGGCCACAGCGCAGGAGCGCGGGCAGCCGCTGAGGTGCACGCTGGCCGGTGCGCCGGGCGCAATCAGCGCGGCGAGCTGGACGGCATCGGCCTTGGTCTCGGCCAGTGCCTTGGCACAACCGCTGGCGCCGCTGCAGGCGGTCACTCGTGCCAGTGGCTCGCGGCTGGAGCAGACCAGGCCGAACGCCTGCAACTGGGCCTGGGCGGCCTGCAATTGACTTGGTGCGATGCTGCTCAACACCAGGCTCTGCCAGGGACTCAGGTGCAATTCACCGTCACCACTGACGCGCGCTACCTGGGCGGCGCCACGCAGCATCGCCGGGGTCAAGCGGCCCAGCGGTGGGGCAACGCCAAGCGCAGTGCCCTGGGCTTGCGCCAGCGGCCCGAGCCAGTTGGCGCAGGCCTTGGCCCGTCGCCACTGGAGCACTGGCGGGTCGCGCCGCAGCTCGATGCCGAGGCCTTCGATGAAATGCTCGACCGGGCAGGTCTGCAGCAACTGGCGCATGCGCGACTGCTCGGCACTGGCCAGCTCGAGAAAGCGCTCCAGCACCGCCCGGGTCAGCGCCAGCCCAGCGCCCAACGGCACCGCGCCCAGCGGCTGATCGGTGCTTGGGCAACCGGCCAGACCGAAGGCCAGCCAGGTTTGCTGCTCCAGTTGCAGCGGCGACAGCCACAGGTCATGCGGGTGTTCGAGCATGGCCAGGTGCTCACCGCCATCCAACTGCACGGCAAACTTGGCCGAAAGTTGATGCAGATGCGGCGTGCTTTCGAGCATCTCGAGGATCTGCCCGGCCAGCGGCCGGGTATCCAGCAGCATGGCCGGATCGCGCCCGGCCAGCGGGCTCAGCATCAGGTTGCGGACATCGTCGCCAGCCGCCTGGCGCGGGCCAAGGCCAGCCGCCAGCAAATGCTCGATCAGCGCGGCGTGCTGCGCGCCGACCCCGCGAATCTGCAGATTGCCTCGGTTGGTAGCCTCGATCACACCGCCGGCAAAGCGCTCGGCAGCCTCGGCCACAGCGTCGGCCTGATCGGCCAGCAGCAGGCCACCCGCCAGCTTGATCCGGCAGATGCCGCCATCGCGGGCGGCGACGATGCGCCACAACCCCGGGCAGGCCGAGGGGCGGGGCGAAACGGCAGGGTCAAGGGGCGGGTTCAAGAAGGCATCCGGCAATCGTCAAAGTGCGCTTGAGTGTAGAAGGCGCGGTATTATGCCTGCTTTGCTCGACGGCATGAAAAACCGGCGGTCGAAGATCGTGTGAATTTGCGGCCGTTGTGGCCCACTCAAGCTTGATGAGGAAGCAGATGGCCCCCTGGCTGACAGTTGTAGGTATCGGTGAAGACGGTTTCAGCGGCCTGGGCAAACCTGCCCGGCGTGCCCTGCTGGCGGCTTCGCGGATCTTCGGCAGCCCGCGGCAGCTAGCGCTGTTGCCGCACTGTGTCAGCGCCGAGCAACTACCCTGGTCGAGCCCGTTCAGCCTGGAACCGGTGCTGGCGCTGCGCGGCGAGCCGGTATGCGTACTGGCCAGCGGCGACCCGATGTTCTTCGGCGTCGGCGCCAGCCTGGCGCGGCAGGTGCCAGCCGAGCAGTTGCGGGTTCTGTCGGCGCCATCGTCCTGCGCCCTGGCCGCTGCGCGCCTGGGCTGGCCACTGCAGGAGGTGCAGGTCGTGTCGCTGGTCGCCCGCCCGCTGGCCGCACTCAACGCCTACTGCTACACCGGCTTGCGCCTGCTGGTGCTGAGCAACGATGGCGACAGCCCGGCACAGATCGCTGCGCTGCTGCGCGACAAAGGCTTCGGCCCGAGCCGCTTGCAGGTGTTCGAACACCTTGGCGGGCCGCAGGAACGTCATGTGCAAGGCACGGCCGAAGACTGGCCACACAGTCAGCTGGCTGCGTTGAATGTGGTCGCCATCGAATGCCAGGCTGCAGCGGACACACCGCGCTTGTCACCTGCTGCCGGTTTACCGGACTCGGCCTTCGAACACGACGGCCAGCTGACCAAGCGCGATGTTCGCGCGATCACCCTCGCCCGCCTGGCACCGCAACCCGGCGCGCTGTTGTGGGATGTCGGCGCCGGCTGTGGTTCGATCGGCATCGAGTGGATGCGCGCCCACCCCAGCTGCCGTACCCTGGCGATCGAAGCCGATGCAGGCCGGCAAGCGTTGATCGAGCACAACCGCGACGCGCTTGGCGTGCCGGGGCTGCGCCTGATCCGCGGCAAGGCCCCGCAGGCGCTGGCCGAACTGGAGCGGCCCGACGCGATCTTCATTGGTGGCGGCGTCACCGGCGAAGGCATGCTCGGCCTGTGCTGGGAGCGCCTGCGCCCCGGTGGCCGGCTGGTAGCCAATGCCGTCACCCTGCAAAGCGAAATGGCCCTTGCCCAGTTTCGCGAAGCGCACGGCGGCGAGCTGACCCGCATCCACATTGCCCACACGCAACCGCTGGGCAACTTCGACACTTGGCGCCAGGCCTTGCCGATCACCTTGCTCGACGTAGTGAAAGCCCTGGATGCGTGAAGAAACCCGCGAACAACCCGCGCCCCTGCGCAGCGGCCTGACCACCGGCAGCTGCGCCACGGCAACCAGCCTCGCCGCCGCGCGCCTGCTGCTGAGCGGTGTCGACGCCGACGCGGTGCACATCACCCTGCCCAAGGGCAAGGTCGTGCAGATGCGCCTGGAGTTCTGCAGGCGTAACGGCGACTGCGCCGAGGCCGGCACCTTGAAGGACGCCGGCGACGACCCCGACGTGACCCACGGCGCCCTGCTCTACAGCCAGGTGCGCCTGCTCGCCACGCCCGGCGTGCGTTTTGTCGCGGGTGTCGGTGTCGGCACCGTAACCCGGCCCGGACTGGTACTGGCGGTCGGCGAGCCGGCCATCAACCCGGTACCGCGACGGATGATCAGCGAGCACCTGCAGCAACTGGCCAACGACTGTGGCTACAGCGGCGGTTTCGAGGTCACGGTGAACGTGCGTGACGGTGATCAGTTGGCCCTGAAAACCATGAACCCACGGCTGGGCATTCTCGGCGGGCTGTCGATTCTCGGCACCAGTGGTATCGTCCGGCCGTTCTCCTGCGCGGCCTACATCGCCTCGATCCAGCAAGGCATCGATGTCGCCCACAGCAACGGCTACACGCACGTCGCTGCCTGCACCGGCAATGCCAGCGAAGACACCATGCGCCGGGTCTACAACCTGCCGGAAATCGCCCTGATCGAGATGGGCGACTTTGTCGGTGCGGTGCTCAAGCACCTGCGCAAGGTGCCGATGGCGCGCCTGAGCCTGTGCGGCGGTTTCGGCAAGATCAGCAAGCTGGCTGCGGGCAACATGGACCTGCACAGCCGTCATTCCAGTATCGACCTGCCGCAGTTGGCCGGTTGGGCTCAAGCGCTGGGTGCCGATCAGTCGCTGCAGCAGGCGATCATCACCGCCAATACCAGCCAGCAGGCGCTGGCCCTGGCGCATGCCGCAGGCATCGCGCTGGGCGACGCAGTGTGTGCCCATGCCCGCGCCTTTGCCTGCAGCGTGGTGCCGGCGCAGGTGCAGGTCGAGGTGTTTGCCATCGACCGCCAGGGCGGCATCGTCGGCCGGGCGGGTGTGCAATGAGCGAGCGGATTCTGCTGCTTGGCGGTGTTACCGAAGCCTTGGCCATTGCCCGGCGGCTGGGCCCGCAGCATGTCTACAGTCTGGCCGGCGTCGGCCGCGTGCCGCAGGATCTGCCCTGCCAGCTACGGGTCGGCGGCTATGGTGGCGCCGAGGGCCTGGCGCAGTACCTGCGCGAAGCCGGCATCAGCTTGCTGATCGACGCGACCCATCCCTATGCGGCGCAGATCAGCGCCAATGCCGCGCAGGCTGCGCGCAGTGCCGGTGTGGCCTGCTGGGCACTGCGCCGCCCGGCCTGGCAGCCCCAGCCGGGAGATGACTGGCGCGAGGTGGCGGACTGGGCCGAGCTGGTCACGGCCCTCTCGCCGTTTGCCCGGCCACTGTTCACGCTGGGCCGCGAGCCCCTGGCTCATCTGCACGAAATACCCGAGCAGCAGTTCTGGACCTTGCGTGCCCTCGACAGCTACCCGGGCAATGACCGCTGCGAAGTCATCGCCGCCCGCGGGCCGTTCGCGCTGGCGGATGAGCGCGCATTGTTCGCCCGCCGCCAGATCGACGTGCTGGTCAGCAAGAACAGCGGCAGCGTCGCCACCGAGCCCAAGCTTGAGGTCGCCCGCGAGCTGGGCATACCGGTGCTGGTGCTCAAGCGCCCACTACTGCCGACAGTGGATCGTGAGTTTGCTCAGGTAGACACCTTGCTGGCCGCGCTGGGGCTTTGATCGCGCTGCTGGCGCCAGCGGGCAGGCTGGTAGAGAGATTTCCTGCACAGCTTTAGGAACCGTCTCAATGGCCACCATCCGGCCATCTGCCGTAAACTGCGCATTCCCCTCCTGGAAGGCCACCCATATGGAAATGCAATGGTGGATCTGGCTCGTCTTCGGCGTTGCCCTGATCCTGCTTGAACTGGTCCTGCCCACGTTCTTCATTCTCTGGTTCGGCATCGGCGCCGTGCTGGTGGCGCTGATCGCCCTGATCGCACCCAGCCTGCAACTGGACAGCCAGGTGCTGCTGTGGGTGCTGTTCTCGTCGGCCACTACCCTGCTCTGGTTCAAGCTGTTTCGCCGGAAAAAACCCGACGTGCGCTGGACTGCCGACAGCGTGATCGGCGAGGTCGGCCTGCTTACCGTGGCCGTCTCGGAGTTCCAGAAGGGCCGGGTGCGCTTCCAGAAGCCGATCCTCGGCAACGAGGAATGGGTGTGCATCGCCGACAGTGACATCGCCGCCGGCGAGCGCGTGCGCCTGACCGCCATCGAAGGCAACACCGCCCGGATCACCCGGGCCTGAATCCGTACTTAAAGGACGCTGCACCATGACCAGCCTAATCGTCGTCGCCTGCCTGGCACTGTTTGTTCTGATCACCGTATTCAAAGGGGTGCGCATCGTGCCCCAGGGCGAAGAGTGGATCGTCGAGCGCCTGGGCCGCTACCACAGCACGCTCAAGCCCGGCCTGAACATCCTCATCCCGTACATGGACGTGGTTGCCTATCGCCTGCCGACTAAGGACATCATCCTCGATGTCCAGCAACAGGAAATCATCACCAAGGACAACGCCGTCATCGTCGCCAACGCACTGTGCTTCGCCAAGGTAATCGACCCGCAGAAGGCCTCCTACGGCGTGCAGAACTTCTCGTTTGCCGTGACCAGCCTGACCATGACCTCGCTGCGGGCGATCGTCGGTGCCATGGACCTCGACGAAGCGCTGTCCAGCCGCGAGCAGATCAAGGCGCGCCTGCGCGAAGCGATGTCCGAGCAGACCGAAGACTGGGGCGTGACCGTGCGCTCGGTAGAAATCCAGGACATCAAGCCGTCGCCGAACATGCAGTTGGCGATGGAACGTCAGGCCGCCGCAGAGCGTGAGCGTAAAGCCGACGTGACCCGCGCCGAGGGTGCCAAGCAAGCGGCCGTACTGGAAGCCGAAGCGCGCCTGCAGTCGGCTCGGCTCGACGCAGAAGCGCAGATCAACCTGGCCGAAGCCTCGGCCCGAGCGATTACCCTGGTGCGCGAGGCGGTCGGCAGCGAGACCACTCCGGCCATGTACCTGCTTGGCGAGCGTTACATCGGTGCGATGGAAACCCTCGCTGCGAGCAACAATTCCAAGATCGTGGTGTTGCCGGCCGACCTGCAAGAAACAGTGCGCGGGCTGCTCGGGCGCAAGGCCTGATACACCGCCGCCCCGCTCAGGTCAGGGCGGCCATTGCACAGGCGCAGCTGCGGCACTTCACCGCACCGGGGTATTTTTACCTATACTGCGCCTTACAATAGCCACCACGATTCCTGACCGGATCTCTCCATGCCCCCACGTCGGCCCATCGCCTGGATCGCCTGCCTTGCAGTGCTGTTCAATCTGCTGGCCATGCCGCTGTCTTCCGCTGCGCCGAAAAGCGCGGCCGAGCAGCTGCTGTGGGGGGCGTTCTGCTCCAGCATGGGCGTCAAGCCCACGCCGGCAGTGCAGGCGCTGGCCAAGATCGACCTCGGCCCGCAAGGCGACGAGCACGCGAGCATGCAACATTGCTGGTGCTGCTCAGGCGGCCTGACGCTGCTGGCCTTGCCTGGGCATCCGCCGCAGTTGCACATCCCTGTCGCCATGGACAACGGCACTGCGAGCATTCTTGCCAGCTACCAACCGACGCCGCGCCAGTTATGGCCTGCGCTCAATCCGCGCGCCTCTCCTCTGACCTGAGTTACAGCCGCCCCGCGCCCTGAACCTGTCCAGATCGGAGATTTCCCCATGCTCAAGCAAGCCCTCGTCGTGGCCGCCCTGTTGCTGCCTGGCGCATTCGCCAATGCCCATGAATACACTCAGGGTAACCTGCACATCGCCCACCCGTGGTCACTGCAGCTGCCGCCCAATGCGCCCAACGTGGCGGCGTATTTCACCGTGCACAACAGTGGCAGCAGCGACGACCGCCTGCTCAGCGTCGACAGCCCGATCAGTGATGACGCGCAGCTGCATGAGCACGCCATGAACGCAGCAGGCCTGATGAAAATGCAGCAGGTCGACGGCGTGACCATCCCCGCCGGCAAGGACCTGCTGTTCGCCCCCAGCGCCTACCACGTGATGCTGATGCAGCCCAAGGACCGCAGCCTGCTCACCGACGGCAAGCGCTTCCCGCTGACCCTGCACTTCGAGAAAGCCGGCGATATCACCGTGCAAGTGGCTGTCCAGAAGCAGCCGCCGGCCGACCAGCCGCAACAGCAACACGCGCACTGACCGCTGACAGGCGCCAGCCGTGAACGTGCTGGGCAAACACAGCTACCGCCGTACCACCCGCCCTGCTCGCAGGCGCGCCGGTGGCGGCTGGCTGAGCCTGTTTGCCATGTGGATGATCTTCATCGGGCCGCTGATTTCTCAGTCGATGCCGATGGAGCACCACACGGGCATGAGCATGAGCATGTCCAGCGACATGGCCATGAACATGCCCATGCCCGCCAGCCATGCCCACGCCGACAGCAAGCACCACCACAACCACAGCGATGACGCCGAGCTGCACGCGCTGTGGGCCAAGTGCGGCTATTGCACCCTGCTGTTCAACTGCCCGGCGCTGCCGCAGAGCTTCAGCCCGCTCAACGCCAGCCGCGTTCCACCTGCCCCGCCCCCGCCAAGCGCCACCCGCCACGGCCACGCGCGCCAGGCGATTTTCCCCGGCGCCCGCAGCCGGGCGCCACCTGCCCAGTCGATCTACGTCTGAACATCCATTGACCGCACGCAGCCAGGAGGCTGTGCGCTCATATTCGACTGATCGACTGGAATCACTATGTCCGGCTGCATCCCCGTTTTCACTCTTTCCCTGCGCGGCACTATCGCCGTGCTCTGCGGCTCGCTGCTGAGCCCCTTGGCTATCGCCGCCGACAGCGGCCATGTTGGCCACGACCACGACGCCGCCGAGCTGAGCCCGACGGTAATCACCGCCGTCGCCCCCAGCTCGCCGCTGACCATCGTCACCAACCCCAAGGACCCGCGCCAACCAGTGCCGGCCAGTGATGGTGCCGACTACCTGAAGACCATCCCCGGCTTCTCGGCGATCCGCGCTGGCGGCACCAACGGCGATCCGGTGTTGCGCGGCATGTTCGGCTCGCGCCTGAACATCCTCACCAATGGCGGCCAGATGCTCGGCGCCTGCCCCAACCGGATGGACGCGCCAACCTCGTACATCTCGCCGGAAACCTACGACCGCCTTACCGTGATCAAAGGCCCGCAAACTGTGATCTGGGGCCCCGGCGGCTCGGCCGGGACGATCCTCTTCGAACGCGAGCCAGAGCAGTTCGGCGAGCTTGGCAGCCGAGTCAACGCCAGCCTGCTGGCCGGCTCCAATGGCCGCTTCGACAAGCTGCTCGACGTCGCCGCCGGCAACAGCGAGGCGTATGCGCGCTTCGTCGGCAACCAGTCACGCTCGGATGACTACCGCGACGGCAACGGCGACAGCGTGCCGTCGCGCTGGGACAAGTGGAACGGCGACGTCAGCCTCGGCTGGACGCCGGATGCCGACACCCTGCTCGAGCTCACCGCCGGCAAAGGTGACGGCGAAGCCCGGTACGCCGGGCGCGGCATGGACGGCTCGCAGTTCAAGCGCGAAAGCCTGGGCCTGCGCTTCGAAAAATCCAACCTCGGCGAGGTGCTCGACAAGATCGAGGCGCAGGTCTACTACAACTACGCCGACCACGTGATGGACAACTACAGCCTGCGCACCCCATCCGGCAGCGGCATGATGGGCATGCCGATGGTCGCCAACGTCGACCGGCGCACCCTCGGCGCGCGGATCAAGGCCACCTGGCGTTGGGCCGATGTGCAATTGATCAACGGTATCGATGCGCAAAGCAGCGAGCACCGCCAGCGCAGCGGCATGGGCGTCGACGCGCACCGTGGCCAGCCGTGGAGCAAGGATGCCGAGTTCCACAACTACGGTGTGTTCGCCGAGCTGACCTGGTACGCGAGCGGCGAAGACCGATTGATCAGCGGTGCCCGCCTTGACCGCGCTTCGGCGCGCGATCTGCGCAGCGACCAGGCCACCGCCGGCAACACTCGCGCCGATACCCTGCCCAGCGGCTTTGTCCGCTATGAGCATGACCTCAGCGCGCTGTCGGCCACCACCTACATCGGCCTTGGCCATGCGCAACGCTTCCCGGATTACTGGGAGCTGTTCTCGGCCGACGGCCCGGCCGGTGCGCGCAACGCCTTCGACGCGATCAAACCGGAGAAAACCACCCAGCTCGACTTCGGCATCCAGTACCGTGACGAGCGCCTGCAAGCCTGGGCCTCGGGCTATGTCGGGCAGATCAGCGACTACATTTTGTTCGACTACCAGACCGGCATGATGGGCATGAGCACCACCCAGGCGCAGAACATCGATGCGCGGATCATGGGCGGCGAGCTGGGCGCGGCGTACAAGCTGTCGGAAAACTGGAAGGCCGATGCGACCCTGGCATACGCTTGGGGCAAAAACAGCAGCGACGGCAAGGCACTGCCGCAGATGCCGCCACTGGAAAGCCGCCTGGGCCTGACCTACAGCCAGGATAACTGGAGCACCGGGGCATTGTGGCGGCTGGTCTCGGCGCAGAACCGCGTCGCTGAAAATCAGGGCAATGTGGTCGGCAAGGACTATGAAAAAAGCGCAGGCTTTGGCGTGTTCTCGCTCAACGGCGCCTACAAGGTCACGCGCAATCTCAAGCTCAGCGCCGGCGTCGACAACCTGTTCGACAAGGCTTACGCCGAGCACCTGAACCTGGCCGGCAACGCCGGTTTTGGTTACCCGGCGAACGATCCGCAGCCGGTGCCTGAACCTGGCCGGACCTTCTGGACCAAAGTCGATCTCAGCTTCTGACAATTACAACGGGCGCGGCCATGACCGCGCCCCTCTGATGGGAGGTTCCATGGGCGGACCGCGTATTTCCTTCTATAACCTGGCCTGGCGCTGGCACTTCTATGCCGGGCTGTTCGTTGCGCCATTCATGATTCTGCTGGCACTCACCGGGATCATCTACCTGTTCAAGCCACAGCTCGACCCGCTGATGTACCGCGAGCTGATGGTGGTCGAAGGCGGCCACCATCGCCAAAACGCCGACGCGCTGCTGGCGCAGGTTCAGCAGGCTTATCCACAGGGCCACGTCGGCCAGTACCTGCCGCCGCTGAACAGCGAGCGCAGCACGCAATTCGTGGTGCATGACGGCGGCCGTGAGCTGAACGTGTTCGTCGATCCGTACAACGCCAAGGTGCTCGGCGAGCAGGACGCCAAGCAGAACTTGCAGGCCATCGCCCGTGCCCTGCATGGCGAGCTGATGGTCGGCACCGTCGGCGACCGGCTGGTGGAACTGGCCGCTGGCTGGGGCATTGTGCTGGTGGTGTCGGGGCTGTACCTGTGGTGGCCGCGCGGGCGCAGCAGTGCCGGCGTGCTCTGGCCGCGCTTTGCCTCGCGCGGCAGGCTGCTGTGGCGCGACCTGCATGCGGTCAGCGGCTTCTGGGGATCGGCGCTGTTGCTGCTGATGCTGCTCAGCGGCATGACCTGGACTGGCATGTGGGGCAAGCAGTATGCCGATCTGTGGAACCGCTTCCCGGCGGCGATGTGGAATGACGTGCCCAAGTCGGACCAGCAGGCGCGGGTGCTCAACCAGGCGCATCGGCAGACCGTGCCCTGGGCGATGGAGAACACGCCGATGCCGCAGTCCGGCGCCCATGCCGAACACGCCGGGCACCACATGATGTCGAGCAAGCCAGCGGCGCCGCAGGTCAGCTTGCAGCAGGTCGAGGACATTGCCAGCAGCCGCCAGGTCGAGCCCGGCTACAGCATCACCCTGCCGACCACCGCCGACGGCGTGTATACCATTGCGGTGTTTGCTGATGATCCCCGCAACGACGCGACCCTGCATGTCGACCAGTACACCGGCCAGGTGCTGGCCGATGTGCGCTGGCAGGACTACAGCCCGGTCGCCCGCGCGACTGAGCTGGGCGTGATGCTGCATGAGGGCAAGATGTTTGGCGCGTTCAACCAGATCGTGATCTTGCTGGTGTGCCTGATGATTCTGCTCGGTTCGGTGAGCGGTCTGGTGATGTGGTGGAAGCGCCGGCCTGAGGGTGGCCTGGGGGTGCCGCCGCTGCGCCATGATTTGCCGCGCTGGAAGACGGCGACAGTGGTGATGCTGGTCTTGGGCGTCGCGTTTCCGTTGGTGGGGGTGTCAATGCTGGTGATGTGGGTGGTTGATCGTTGCGTGGTGAGGCGGCGGATGGTGGTTCGGGCTTGAGAGAGCCGGGGCCGCTTTGCGGCCCCAGGCTGCCACGCAAAACTCGTGTCGATCTGTCACGCCCCGATCTGGAACGGGCGTGTTAGCCTACTCGGCTAGCAAAAAAAGACTGAACCAATAATGGAATGCAGCCAATGACCGTGACCTCCACCCCCGAGCCAGATGATCAGCATCTGCAACGCAACCTGAGCAACCGCCACATTCAGCTTATCGCCATCGGTGGCGCCATCGGCACCGGCCTGTTCATGGGTTCGGGCAAGACCATCAGCCTTGCTGGCCCGTCGATCATCTTCGTCTACATGATCATCGGCTTCATGCTGTTCTTCGTCATGCGGGCGATGGGCGAGCTGCTGCTGTCGAACCTCAACTACAAGTCCTTCATCGACTTCTCGGCCGACCTGCTCGGGCCCTGGGCCGGTTACTTCACCGGCTGGACCTACTGGTTCTGCTGGGTCGTCACCGGTATCGCCGACGTGGTCGCGATCGCCGCCTACACCCAGTTCTGGTTCCCTGACCTGCCGCAGTGGATCCCGGCGCTGAGCTGCGTGGCGCTGCTGCTGTCACTGAACCTGGTGACGGTGAAGATGTTCGGCGAGATGGAATTCTGGTTCGCCCTGATCAAGATCGTCGCCATCCTCGGCCTGGTCGCCACCGGCCTGTATATGGTCATCACCGGCTTCCAGTCGCCCACTGGCAGCACTGCGCAGCTGGCCAACCTGTGGAACGATGACGGCATGTTCCCCCATGGCCTGATGGGCTTCTTCGCCGGTTTCCAGATCGCCGTGTTCGCCTTTGTCGGTATCGAGCTGGTCGGCACCACCGCCGCCGAAGCGAAAGACCCGGAGCGCACCCTGCCGCGGGCAATCAACTCGATCCCGATCCGCATCATCGTCTTCTACGTGCTGGCCCTGATCGCGATCATGGCAGTGACGCCGTGGCGCGACGTGGTGCCGGGCAAGAGCCCGTTCGTCGAGCTGTTCGTCCTCGCCGGCCTGCCTGCTGCGGCCAGCATCATCAACTTCGTGGTGCTGACCTCGGCCGCCTCGTCGGCCAACAGCGGCGTGTTCTCCACCAGCCGCATGCTGTTCGGCCTGGCCCAGGAAGGCGATGCACCGAAGGCCTTCGAGAAGCTCTCGCGCCGCGCGGTCCCGGCCAACGGCCTGTTCTTCTCCTGCGCCTGCCTGCTGCTGGGCGCGGTGTTGATCTACCTGGTGCCGAACGTGATCGAAGCCTTCACCCTGGTGACCACGGTGTCGGCGGTGCTGTTCATGTTCGTCTGGACGCTGATCCTGCTGTCGTACCTGAAGTACCGCAGCCAGCGCCCGGCGCTGCATCAAAGCTCGATCTACAAGATGCCCGGCGGGCGCTTCATGTGCTACGTGTGCCTGGTGTTCTTCGCCGCGATTCTGGTGCTGCTCAGCCTTGAGGCCGACACCCGCTCGGCGCTGGTAGTGACGCCGATCTGGTTCCTGCTGCTGGCAGTGACCTACCAGTTCGTGCGCAGCAAGCGCCAGCCGCGGGCCGCAATGGACCGCTGACTGCTTGGGGCCGCCCAGCGGCCCCAATACCGTGCACGCCTCGGGCGCCAGCACCAAGCTGGACCCAGCAACCCCACCCTTCCCCCGCAAAGCCCCGAAAACCGGGGCTTTGGCCGTGTCCGAAAAGCGGGCACAGCGCTTGCAATGTCTCCTGCAGAGTCGCCAACAGCATAAAAAACTCAGCGGAGAGAGCACATGAAGCGTCGCAGTCTGATCAAGGCCTTTACCCTTAGCGCATCGATTGCGGCGATGGGCCTGAGCTGGAGTATCCAGGCCGCCGAGACCATCAAGGTCGGCATCCTGCATTCGCTGTCGGGGACCATGGCCATTTCCGAGACCTCGCTCAAGGACATGGCGTTGATGACCATCGACCAGATCAACGCCAAGGGCGGGGTCAATGGCAAGATGCTCGAAGCGGTGGTGGTCGACCCGGCTTCCAACTGGCCGCTGTTCGCAGAGAAAAGCCGCCAGTTGCTGACCCAGGACAAGGTCGCGGTGGTGTTCGGCTGCTGGACGTCGGTGTCGCGCAAGTCGGTGCTGCCGGTGTTCGAGGAGCTCAATGGGCTGCTGTTCTACCCGGTGCAGTACGAAGGTGAAGAGATGTCGCCAAACGTCTTCTACACCGGCGCGGCGCCTAACCAGCAAGCGATCCCGGCGGTGGAATACGTGATGAGCGAAGACGGCGGCAGCGCCAAGCGCTTCTTCCTGCTCGGCACCGACTATGTCTACCCGCGCACCACCAACAAGATTCTGCGGGCCTTCCTGCACAGCAAAGGTGTGGCCGACAAGGACATAGAAGAGGTGTACACGCCGTTCGGCCACGCTGATTATCAGACCATTGTCGCCAACATCAAGAAGTTCTCTGCCGGCGGCAAGACTGCGGTGATCTCCACCGTCAACGGCGACTCCAACGTGCCGTTCTACAAAGAACTGGCCAACCAGGGCCTGAAGGCCACCGACGTACCGGTAGTGGCGTTCTCGGTGGGCGAAGAGGAGCTGCGCGGTATCGACACCAAGCCGCTGGTCGGCCACCTGGCGGCGTGGAACTACTTCGAGTCGGTGGATAACCCGGTCAACCAGAAGTTCGTCGCGGACTGGAAGGCCTACGCCAAGGCAAAAAATCTGCCGGGCGCCGACAAGGCGGTGACCAACGACCCGATGGAAGCCACCTATGTCGGTATCAATATGTGGGCGCAGGCGGTTGATAAGGCCAAGTCCACCGATGTCGACAAGGTCCGCGAAGCGCTGGCCGGACAGACCTTTGCCGCGCCGTCGGGCTACACCCTGACCATGGACAAGACCAACCACCACCTGCACAAGCCGGTAATGATCGGCGAGATCCAGGATGACGGTCAGTTCAGTGTGGTCTGGGAGACCGAGCAGCCCCTGCGTGCGCAACCGTGGAGCCCGTTCATTCCTGGCAACGACAAGCGTCCGGATTATGCGGTGAAGGGTAACTAAGTGACGGGGGCCGCTCTGCGGCCCTTTCCTGTAGGAGCGGCCTTGTGTCGCGATCGAGCGCGCAGCCCTCGCCTCCCCCTGACACAACAGGATCAACCAATGCTCAGATTCCTGCTCGCCCTGCTCCTGCTGCTGCCGCTGGCAACCCAGGCCAGCGAGGGCGACCTCTTCTACGCTGCCAAGCCCGCAGACCAGGCCCGCCTGCTGCAGGACTGGGCAGCCCAGCCAGAGCCTGCGCGGCTGGCGCTGCTGACCGCGCTGAAACAAGGCCGGATCGCCGACGGCGACACGCGCAAGCTGCGCCTGAACAACCGTCTGCGCGGCCTGATCGACAATGCCCTGGCCAGCCATCAGTTGCTCAGCGATGACGCCCGCGTGCGGCTGGCCGCGGCTGGCGAACTGCAACGCAGCGCCCAGCCGGCACAGGTGGCGTTTCTCGACCGGCGCTTCGCCAATGAGTCAGACCCAGCGGTGCATGCCGCTCTGGGCCTGGCCCTGGCCAACCTGCAACTGGTCGCCAGCGAGCCCTCGGTACGCCTGGCCGCCGTGCGTCTGCTCGGCGAAACCGGCGACCCTTTGGCCCGCACCCGTCTTGAAGCGCTGTTGCAGCCCGGTGTCGAGACCGACGCCGCCGTGCGCACCGCCGCCGAAACCAGCCTGGCCCAGGTCAAGCGCAAGCTGCTGATCGGTGAACTGCTCGGGCAGGCCTTCAGCGGCCTGTCGCTGGGCTCGATCCTGCTGCTGGCAGCACTGGGCCTGGCGATCACCTTCGGCTTGCTTGGGGTGATCAACATGGCCCACGGCGAGATGCTCATGCTCGGCGCCTACAGCACCTACATGGTCCAGGTACTGCTGCAGCGCTACGCGCCAGGCGCCATCGAGTTCTACCCGCTGATCGCCCTGCCGGTGGCGTTCGCCGTCAGTGCCGGGGTCGGTATGGCGCTGGAGCGCACAGTGATCCGTCATCTGTACGGTCGCCCACTGGAAACCCTGCTGGCGACCTGGGGCATCAGCCTGATCCTGATCCAGGCGATCCGCCTGCTGTTCGGCGCGCAGAACGTCGAGGTAGCCAACCCGGCGTGGCTGTCCGGCGGGATTCAAGTGCTGCCGAATCTGGTACTGCCCTACAACCGCATGGTGATCATCGGCTTTGCCCTGGCGGTGGTGCTGCTCACCTGGCTGCTGCTCAACCGCACTCGGCTGGGGCTGAACGTGCGCGCGGTCACCCAGAACCGCAACATGGCTGCCTGCTGCGGGGTTTCCACCGGCCGCGTCGACATGCTCGCCTTCGGCCTTGGCTCGGGCATCGCCGGCCTTGGCGGGGTGGCCCTGAGCCAGGTCGGCAACGTCGGCCCGGACCTTGGCCAGAGCTACATCATCGACTCGTTCCTGGTGGTGGTACTCGGTGGCGTCGGCCAGCTTGCCGGCACGCTGTGGGCCGCGTTCGGCCTGGGCATCGCCAACAAACTGCTCGAGCCGCAGATCGGTGCGGTGCTGGGCAAGATCCTTATCCTTGCGCTGATCATCCTGTTCATTCAGAAGCGCCCGCAAGGCTTGTTCGCTCTCAAGGGACGGGTAATCGACTGATGAACCAGCCACTGCTTGTAACCGCCGCACAAAAGGCCGGGCCGCGCCTGTCGCTGGCCATCGGCATCGTTGTTGTCCTGCTTTTGCTGGCCTTGCCGCTGTTGTCGCTGCTACCCGCAGAGCACTCGTTGCAGGTCTCGGCCTACACCCTGACGCTGGTCGGCAAGATCCTTTGTTACGCCATTGTCGCGCTGGCGCTGGACCTGGTGTGGGGCTATGCCGGCATGCTTTCGCTGGGGCATGGATTGTTCTTCGCCCTCGGCGGCTACGCCATGGGCATGTACCTGATGCGCCAGGCGGCGGGTGACGGCCTGCCGGCGTTCATGACCTTTCTGTCGTGGACCGAGCTGCCCTGGTTCTGGACCGGCACCCAGCACTTGGCCTGGGCGCTGTGCCTGGTAGTGTTGGCGCCGGGCCTGCTCGCGCTGGTGTTCGGTTGGTTCGCCTTCCGCTCACGGATCAAGGGCGTGTACTTCTCGATCATGACCCAGGCACTGACCTTTGCCGGCATGCTGCTGTTCTTCCGGAACGAAACCGGCTTTGGCGGCAACAACGGCTTCACCAACTTCCGCACCATTGCCGGCTTCGACGTCGCCGCGCAAGGCACCCGGGCGGTGTTGTTCCTGCTCACCGTCGGCCTGCTGCTGGCCAGCCTGTACCTGTGCTGGCGGCTGACCCAGAGCAAGTTCGGCCGCCTGCTGACGGCACTGCGTGATGCGGAAAACCGGCTGATGTTCTGCGGCTATGACCCGCGCGGTTTCAAGCTGCTGGTGTGGGTGCTCAGCGCCGTGCTGTGCGGCCTGGCCGGGGCGTTGTACGTACCGCAGGTGGGCATCATCAACCCCAGTGAAATGTCGCCGACCAACTCCATCGAGGCTGCCGTATGGGTAGCACTGGGCGGACGCGGCACGTTGATCGGGCCACTGCTCGGAGCGGGCCTGGTCAATGGCATGAAGAGCTGGTTCACCGTGGCCTTCCCGGAGTTCTGGCTGTTCTTCCTCGGCGCGCTGTTCATCATCGTCACCCTGTACCTGCCCAAAGGCGTGGTCGGCCTGTTGAAGAAAAGGAACCAGCCATGAGAGGCATCCCACCGGTACACCCGGAATTCATGCTCGAACCGGTATTCGACCAGATCGGCGCCGGGCGCGATGCGATCGGCCTCGGCCAGCGCCGCGGCATAGGCCTGGATGTGCGCCACGGCACGGTGCTGAGCCTGGAAGACATCAGCGTCAGCTTCGATGGTTTCAAGGCGCTCAATGCGCTGAACCTGTACATCGGGGTTGGCGAGCTGCGCTGCATCATCGGCCCCAATGGTGCCGGCAAGACCACCATGATGGACGTGATCACCGGCAAGACCCGCCCGGACACCGGCACGGCGTTTTTCGGCGACACCCTCGACCTGACCCGCATGAGCGAATACCAGATCGCCCAGGCCGGCATAGGTCGCAAGTTCCAGAAGCCGACGGTGTTCGAGGCGCTGACCGTCTGTGAAAACCTCGAACTGGCGCTCAAGACCGACAAGTCGGTATGGGCTAGCCTGGCCTCGCGGCTGTCATCCGAGCAGCGCGAGCGCATCGACTCAGTGTTGACCCAGTTGCGCCTGCTGCCCTTGGCCCAGCGCCAGGCCGGGCTGCTGTCGCACGGGCAAAAACAGTTTCTGGAAATCGGCATGCTGTTGGTCCAGGAGCCGCAACTGTTGCTGCTCGATGAGCCGGTGGCAGGCATGACCGACGCCGAAACCGAATTCACTGCCGAGCTGTTCAAGGGCCTCGCGCGCAGCCATTCGCTGATGGTGGTGGAGCACGACATGGGTTTTGTCGGCAGCATCGCCGACCACGTCACCGTGCTGCACCAAGGCAGCGTGCTGGCCGAAGGCTCGCTGGAGCAGGTGCAGGCGGATGAGCGGGTGATCGAGGTTTACCTGGGCCGCTGATCGTTGTTTGCCAACAGACCGCGCCAACCGTTGCGCTCAAGGATTTGCACATGCTGAAAATCGATACCCTGCATCAGTACTACGGCGGCAGCCATATCCTGCGTGGCCTGTCATTCGAGGCCAAGATCGGTGAAGTGACCTGTCTGCTCGGGCGCAATGGGGTCGGCAAGACTACCTTGCTGCGCTGTTTGATGGGGCTGGTGCCGGCGCGGGAAGGCAGCGTGCACTGGGAAGACCAGCCGATCACCACGCTCAAGCCGCAGCAGCGGGTGCATGCCGGCATCGCTTATGTGCCACAAGGGCGGGAGATCTTTGCCCGGCTGACCGTTGAAGAAAACCTGCTGATGGGCCTGTCACGTTTCCCGGCCCGCGGGGCGCGGGAGGTGCCGGCGTTTATCTACGAACTGTTCCCGGTGCTCGAGCAGATGAAGCAGCGCCGTGGCGGTGACTTGTCCGGCGGCCAGCAACAGCAGCTGGCCATCGGTCGTGCCCTGGCCAGCCGGCCACGCTTGCTGATCCTCGACGAGCCTACCGAAGGCATCCAGCCGTCGGTGATCAAGGAAATCGGCGCGGTGATCCGCAAGCTGGCCGACCGCGGCGACATGGCCATTTTGCTGGTCGAGCAGTTCTATGATTTTGCCGAGGAGCTGGCCGATCAGTACCTGGTGATGGCCCGCGGCGAGATCATCCAGCAAGGCCGTGGCGAAAACATGCAGGCCGAAGGTGTGCGCGGGTTGGTAACCATTTAATCTGCAGGCAATCCTTCTGCGAGACGTTGTCATGAGCTACCCGATTCGCGATGCCCAGGCTGCCGATGTGCCGGGCATTCTCGCCATCTACAACGATGCCGTGCGCAATACCACGGCGATCTGGAACGAGACCCCGGTGGACCTGGCCAACCGCCAGGCCTGGTTTGCGGCGCGGGCTGAGCAGGGCTATCCGATTCTGGTGGTAGCCGATGACAGCGGCGTGCTGGGCTATGCATCGTTTGGCGACTGGCGCCCGTTCGAGGGTTTTCGGCACACCGTCGAGCATTCGGTGTATGTGCGCGATGATCAACGCGGCAAGGGCCTGGGGCCGTTGCTGATGGCGGCACTGATCGAGCGTGCGCGCGGCTGCGGCAAGCATGTGATGGTTGCTGCGATCGAGAGCGGCAATGCAGCGTCGGTGCGGTTGCATGAGCGGCTGGGGTTCGTTGTGACCGGGCAGATGCCGCAGGTCGGCATCAAGTTTGGTCGCTGGCTGGATCTGACCTTCATGCAGCTGATCCTGAACCCCGCGCACCTGTAGGAGCGGCCTTGTGTCGCGAAAGGGTCGCGCAGCGGCGCCAAAATTTCAGCTCCGCCGCTGACATCGCCGGGCCCGCTTTGCGGGCCTTTCGCGACACAAGGCCGCTCCTACAGGCCACGCGCCAGCCGATAGTTCTGCGGCGGATCACATCTGGGTAAACCGCCCCAAACGCTGGCGCAGCATGGTGTTCTCGCTGCGCAGGTGCTGCACTTCTTCCAGCAACTCCAGCGCCAGCGCCACGCCTTCCCACTCCAGTTCCAGCTCCTGATGCAGCTTGACCGCGCGCTTGAGCGTTACCGGCGCGCGGTCGTCGAACAGCCAGTCTTCCGGCGTTCGCCCCGATGGTTGAACAATGCCGTGCTCGACGATTTCGATCACCCAGTCAGCCGTGATATTGGCTTCCTGGCAGAGGGTGCGCATGTCCAGTTGAACGATCAGGGTGCTGCTCATGATCAACTACTCCATTGAGTCCTCGGGTTGAACGCGGCCTTCTCGGCAAGCTTGGCCCACAGTTCACGGGTGGTGTCGTCCGACTGGGTCGGCATGACCACCTTCAATTGCGCGTACAGATCACCGCGCTCGCCCTGCTTGTTGCTCAAGCCCATGCCTTTGACGCGCAGGCGCTGGCCGCTCTGGCTGTCGGGGCGGATGGTCAGGTTGATCTTGCCGGTCAGGGTCGGTACCGCGACCTTGGTGCCCAGCGCGGCTTCCCACGGCGCCAGCGGCACGGTGATGATCAGGTCATGGCCTTCGACATCGAACAGCGGATGCGGCGCCATGCGAATGGTCAGGAACAGGTCGCCATTGGCACCACCGCCAACCCCTGGCGCACCCTGGCCCTTGAGGCGGATGCGCTCGCCGTCGGTGACCCCGGCCGGGATCTTGACGTTGAGGGTCTTGGTGGTGAACCCGGTGCGCTGCCCGGCGGCGTTGGTCTGCGGGATCTGGAAGCTGATCTGCTTGGACTCTTTGTTCAGGGTCTCCTCAAGGAAAACCGCCAGCTCCAGTTCCACGTCCTGCCCTCGTCTGCCCGCACTGCGTTGCTGTTGCTGCTGTCCGCGTCCGAACGGGCTGCCGCCACGTGCGCCAAAGATCGAGCTGAAGAAGTCGGAGAAGTCGCCGCCTTCGAAACCATTGTCCGCGCCAGCGCCGCGACCCTGCCAGCCGGGCGGGGCCTGGAACGGCCGGCCGTGCTGGCCGCCATACTTGCGGATCTCGTCGAATTCAGCGCGTTTCTGCGCGTCACCAAGCACTTCGTAGGCCTCGTTGGCCTCTTTGAACTTGTCCTCGGCATCGCGCTCCTTGCTGACATCGGGGTGATACTTGCGGGCCAGCTTGCGGTACGCGGCCTTGATCGCCTTGTCGTCCGCGGTGGGCTCTACGCCGAGTATCTTGTAATAGTCTTTGAAGTCCATCTATGGATCACCAGTGTGAATTTGCGTGTTGCATCTGAAGATAGGGACCAAGCATAGCCTTTCAAGGGCGGTTTGGGGTTGCCGTGGAGCAGACGACTGGTCTTGATTCTGCTGGCAAAGGGCATAAACTGCGCGGCCGTTTTGCCTCCGGAAGTAAATTGTCCATGTCCGACGTATCCCCGGCCCGTGCCCTGGGCATCGATTTTGGCACCTCCAACTCCACGGTCGGCTGGCACCGCCCTGGTGCCGAGTCGCTGATCGCCCTCGAGCAAGGCAAGATCACCTTGCCCTCGGTGGTGTTCTTCAATATCGAAGAGCGTCGCCCGGTGTACGGCCGCCTGGCCCTGCACGAATACCTCGAAGGCTACGAAGGGCGCTTGATGCGCTCGCTCAAAAGCCTGCTCGGTTCCAAGCTGATCAAGCATGACACCAGCGTGCTCGGCACTGCCCTGCCGTTCAAGGACCTGCTCGGGATGTTCATCGGCGAGCTGAAAAAACGCGCCGAAGCTGACGCCGACCGCAGCTTCGAGCAAGTCGTGCTGGGCCGCCCGGTATTCTTCGTCGACGATGACCCGGCGGCCGACCAGGAAGCCGAAGACACCCTCGCCGACGTAGCGCGCAAGATCGGCTTCAAGGACGTGTCGTTCCAGTACGAGCCGATCGCGGCAGCGTTCGACTACGAGTCCGGCATCAGCCGCGAAGAGCTGGTACTGATCGTCGATATCGGCGGTGGTACCTCCGACTTCACCCTGATTCGCCTGTCGCCCGATCGCCACCATCTGGCCGAGCGCCAGAGTGACATTCTCGCCACCGGCGGTGTGCACATTGGCGGTACCGACTTCGACAAGCAGTTGAGCCTGCAAGGCGTGATGCCGCTGTTCGGCTACGGCAGCAAGATGAAGAGCGGTGCGCTGATGCCGACCAGCTACCACTTGAACCTGGCCACCTGGCACACCATCAACGCCGTGTATTCGCAGAAATCACAGCTGGCGCTGGGCAACATGCGCTATGACATCGAAGACGCGCTGGGCATCGATCGTCTGTTCAAGCTGATCGAGCAGCGTGCCGGGCACTGGCTGGCGATGGAGATCGAGGCCAGCAAGATCGAGCTGACCGACCAGCCCAGCCGCCAGATCGACATGCGCCGGGTCGAACCGGAACTGACCGTCGAGCTGACCCGCGCGTTGTTCGAAGACGCCATTGGCGGCCTGCTGCAACGGGTCCGCGGCAGCGTCAGCGAATTGCTGAACAAGGCTGGCGTCACTGAGGGCCAGGTCGACACGGTGTTCTTCACCGGCGGCTCCAGCGGCATCCCGGCGCTGCGCAACAGCGTCGCGGCGATGCTGCCCAATGCCCGCCACGTCGAAGGCAATATCTTCGGCAGCATCGGCAGCGGCCTGGCGATCGAAGCGCGCAAGCGTTACGGCGCGCTGTAAGCCTCAGCGCAAGCCTGGCAGCACGTTAGCGCGTGCTGTCAGGCCTGCCCCTCACACCAGCTCGGCGCGGCGCAGCTCACTCTTCAGATACGCATAATAGATCGGCCCGGCCACCACACCCGGCAAGCCGAATGCTGCCTCGAAAACCAGCATCGCCAGCAGCAACTCCCACGACTTGGCCCTGATCTGGCCGCCGACGATCCGCGCGTTGAGGAAGTACTCGACCTTGTGGATCACGATCAGATAGCCCAACGCCGCCAACGCCACCCAGATCGACAGCGACAAGCCGACAATGGTGATCAGCGTGTTCGACATCAGGTTGCCGATCACCGGCAGCAGGCCGAGCAGGAAGGTCAGCACGATCAGGGTCTTGGTCAGCGGCAGGTGTACGCCGAACAGCGGCAGCACCACTGCGAGGAAGATCCCGGTGAAGAAGGTGTTGAGCAGCGAGATCTTGATCTGGGCGAAGACGATATTGCGAAACGCCTGCACCAGCAGCGCCAGCCGTTCGAACATCGCCGCTGCCAGTGGCTTGCGCCGGGAGATATCGGGGATGCGCTGCAAGGCAACGATGGCACCGAGGATCATCCCGATCAGCAGGGTGACGAACATGTGCGCCATGCCCTTGCCAACCAGCTGCAATTCACCGAGGTGGCTCCTCAGCCATTCGCCAATCGCCACCTTGAACTCGGCCGCACTGGCCGGCAGGTAGCCTTCGATGAACGGTGGCAACTGGCTACGCGCCTGCTCCACCAGCAGCATGAACTTGTCCAGCGAGGCGCCAGGGTTCTCCGCTTCATGCAGCAAGAAGCTGAACGCGCCCGCAATCAGCAACGTCAGGCTGATCACCACCAGCGTGCCCAGCAACGCCACCGCCAGCCAGCGCGCGCGCTGCCCGGCAATGATCGGCTGTAGCCGCGGGGTAAGCATATTGACCAGTTCGAACACCAGCAGGCCGGCGAGCAGGCTTGGCAACAACTTCAGTGGCAGGGCCAGCAACAGGCCGGCAAAGACGATGATCCAGCTGGCCAGGGTGACCTGGCGAGGGGTGAAAGTCATACAGCCTCAGGGGCAGACAGCGGAAAAGAATCGCAGTCTGCCAGCCTTCGGCGCGCAAACATAGATACAGCTCATTTCTTCTTCAGGCAGGTACTCATGAATGCTTTGCGCTCGTCACCCTTGAGGGTCTTCTCGGTGGCGGTGGCGTTGCAGCGGGTCATTTTCTCCTGCTGGGTGACCTTCAGGCACTTGCTCATGAATGCCTTGCGCTCATCACCCTTGAGGGTCTGCGCAGTGGCGTCGGCGTTGCAGCTCTTCATCTTTTCCTGCTGGGCGGTGGCGGCAAAGCCCTGCGCGCAGATCAACATGCCCAATACCAGCAATGGCGCTTGCAGTCGCTTCATGGAGTGGTCTCCTTGTTCCGCGCCCAATGCACGGATCCAAGCCTGAGTGTAGCCAACTATTTCCGCGTGCCAGCGCCATCAGAGCCCCGCGGCTTTCAAGCGCGCGGCGTGCTCGGTAAACAGCCGCACCGGCTCAGCCCCCTTGCCCACCGCACCAAGTGACTGGTTGACGATGTCCAGATGATCCAGCGGGTGGTCATCGCCCAGCACCTGGCCCAGGTGCGAACTGTTGCGCCCGACCATGCCGTCGCACTGGCCTTTCTCGCGGACGAAGCTGCGGGCGAACAGGCGACAAAAGCGGTTGCTGCCGTCAAAGCGGTTGCGGCCCTGGTCGGTCAAGCCTGGCTGCAGCGTGCCCGACCACGAGTAGTAGCGTACGCCATTGACCTCATAGGCGCCCTCGCCGCCCCATTCCTGCGGCAGGCCCTGTGGATAAGCCTGGTTGAACAGCGCCACACCCGCGCAGGTCAGCGACTGATGCGACGCGTGCACGTCGATCGGCAGCCGCTCACGGCGCCAGCCTGTTTCCAGCCAGCCCATCAACCGCGCCAGGCCGTGCAACACGACGCGCAGCACACGCCCTTTAAGCGAGTGCCCGGGCGCCGTGCGTTCGAGGTGGTCGGCCAGCTCCGAGCCGTGATTGGGCCCGGCCACCGACGTCACCGAGGCAACCCGGTCTGGCCGCTTGGCAGCGGCATAGCGCGCGCTGAGTGCGCCCTGGCTGTGGCCGATCAGGTTGACCTTGGCGGCGCCGCTGCGCTGGCAGATGTCTTCGATGATCGCCAACAGCTGCTCGCCACGCACCTCGCTGGAATGCAGCGGCGACACCTGCACCGGATAGACCTTGGCACCGCCGCGGCGCAGCGCCGACACGATGCCGAACCAGTAGGGATAAACCAGCAGCCGGACAAAACCGAGCATGCCCGGCACCAGCACCACCGGGTATCGCGTCGCCAGATCCTGTTTCATTGCCGTTCTCCTCGGGTTTGGCCGTGCGCCAACACTAACGCGGGGTAGATGACAGCCACAATCGAACTCCTGAGCCGCGCTGCGGTTCCAATCCTGCACACACCCTGAGCAAGGAGCGGGACCATGTACAAACAGACTTTGGCAATCCTTCTGGCCAGCGCAACCCTGGCCGCCTGCGGCAGCCGTCCGGAAAACCCGGTGGACTACGTTACCTACCGTGACGAGCCGCTGGTCAAGCAGGTCGAGAACGGCATGACCATGCAGAAGGTAATCGCCATCGGTGGCAGCCCGTCGATGGTCATTGACCTGCCCAACGGCGGCACCTGCAACGACTACATCCTCAACCGTGATGGCCATCAACAGCCCTACTACGTGCGCTTCGATGCCACCGGCCACGTCGATGCCAAAGGCTTCAAGACCTGCAAACAACGAGAAGAAGACACGAAAGCCGCAACTGGCGCGTGAGTCTTCCTGAAGCCCTGACAACCCTGATATCTCGGAGATAAGCATGAGCAACGTTGAACTGACCGATAAACACACCTTGCGCGAACGCGCCCGCCAGCACGTTGAAGACGGCGCCGTGACCGAAGGCTATAGCGCCGACCGCGAGAAGATCATCCAGCTGCTCAACGAGTCGCTGGCAACCGAGCTGGTCTGCGTACTGCGCTACAAGCGCCACTACTTCATGGCCAGCGGGATCAAGGCGGCAGCAGCAGCTGACGAGTTTCTTGAGCACGCCACCCAGGAAGCCGAACACGCCGACAAATTGGCCGAGCGTATTGTCCAGCTGGGCGGCGAGCCGGACTTCAACCCGGACAACCTGAGCAAGAACTCCCACGCGCAGTACGTCGCGGGCAACTCGCTCAAGGAGATGGTGCTGGAAGACCTGGTGGCTGAACGCATCGCTGTCGACAGCTACCGCGAGATCATCCAGTACATCGGCGAGAGCGACCCGACCACCCGGCGCATCTTCGAAGACATCCTGGCCCAGGAAGAAGAGCACGCCGACGACATGGCCGACCTGCTCAAGGGTCTGTGATTCGCTAGCCTCTGGCCTCTGCCCGCAACCTGCGGTGCAGAGGCCGATAACGAACCTGCCTTACTTCTTCGTCTTGACCTCAGCCGGCGCCTTGCCGGCTTTCATTTGCTCAAGCAATGGCGTGCATTGATTCTGCTCGCCGTCACCCGGTGCAATCAGCGCCAGCAGCCCTGCTGCCGGGCCAATTGCAACGCCCAGGGCAACCATGCCGGCACCGCGCAGGGCCAGCGGCAGCGCTTGCACACCGGCGCTGGGTTTGACGAACTTGCCGCGCACATACAGCGGCGAGCGCAGCGAGAACAGGCGCAGGCCCTTGGACTCCGGGGTGACCTTCAGGTCGAGCTGTTCACTGGCGAAGTTGACCGTGCCATCGACATAGATGATCGCGTTCTCGGTATCGAAGACAAACACGCGCGTGCTCGCCAGGCCGTCCTTGATGCCGACATCGGCGGCCGCGCAGTTGATCTGCACATCCTTGTCGCCGAATAATTTGCCGACCACATAGTTACCGACGTTGAGGCCGGCCAGTTCCATCAGCTCACGGCTGATCGCGCCATCGTTGATCAGCATGCGCATGTCGCCGTTGGCGGTGCCGAGCAGCGCCGCAACCGAATTGCCACGGCCGCTGATATCGGCATCGCCGTTGAGCTGGCCAAAGCTGGTCTGCATCGGCGCAAAGCCTGGGAACAGTTCCTTGAGCTTGAAGCCACGCGCGGTCAGCCGGGCCCGGCCCTGCATCGGCACGTTACGGCCATCCAGGCGGATGTTGGCGGCGAGATTGCCCCCGGCTACGCCAAAGCGCAGCGGCTGCAGGCGCAACAGGCCGTCATCGAGGATCAGGTGCACGGCCAGGTCGTTGAACGGCAGCTTGGAGCTGTGCACGATGCGCTTGCCGCTGAAGCTGACGTCGGCATCCATTGCCCGCCAGCGCTCGGTCCGAAACTCTTCGACCGGCAGCACTTTGTCGCCTGGCTGCTTGCTGGCACCGCCACGGGCCTTTTGCTCGGCGTTGGAGTCAGCGCCGATCAACGGCGCAAGGTCCTTGAACAGCAGCTGATTGGAGACCAGCTTGCCGCTCAGTTTGGGCCGCGGCTTGCTCGCGACAAAGGCCAGATCGCCATGAATGTCGCTGTCGCCGATCTTGCCGTTGAAACCTTCATAGCTGAACCGCGCACCCTCGGCAGCGTGCAGGTTGGCCAGCAGATGGCCGTCGGTGGAGTACGCAGGTGTGTCCGGCAGGGTCACGCCAGTCAGCGGGTAGAGGTTGCCCAGGCTAGCGCCGGACAGCTTCAGGCGCAGGTCCAGCGCGCCCAGGTTACGCGGGTCGGTCAGGGTGCCGGCGACCACCACATGGGTGTCGGCAATACGCACGTCGGCCTGCAACGGGAACGGCTGGCTGGCGTCCTGCAGCGCCAGCAGGCCACCGATCTTGCCAGTGCCGGACACCGGCTGATCCTTGTAGCGGCCGCTGGCCTTGAGGCCAAAGGCGTAGTCCTGGGCGCCGGCGCTCTTCTCGGCACGGGCCTTGCCGACGATCTCGCTGAATGGGATTGGCTTGCCCAGCGGGTCGATCTGCACCTTCATGTCAGCCTTGAGGATCTGGTCGTTGTAGCTGACATTGCCCTGATCAAAACCGATGGCGCCGATATCCAGCACCCATTTCGACGGTTCGGCGTTTTCATCCTTTGGCCCGAAATCGAACGTCCAGTTGGCGCGGCCATCGGCCAGGCGGGTCAGGCTGGCATTGGGTTTGGTCAGGTTGATGCGCGGGATGACAATGTGCTGAAAGATCAGCGGCAGCGGTGACAGACGAAATTCGACCTTCTCCAGGCCGACCATCTGCGGCTGTTTGAGCCACTCCGGGTTGCCCAGGGTCAGGTCCTCGGCAATGAAGTGCGGCCACGGCACCCAGGCGCGCCAGCCGCCTTCTTCAGGCTCGGTGCGCCATTTGACGGCGAGGTTGCCGTTGATGGCGAACGGTCGCTGCAAGGCGGCTGAGACTTTCTCGTTGAGCAGCGGCTTGGCGCGGTTCCAGTCGAAGGTGGCGATCACCACCACCAGGATCGCCAGCAAGGTGATCAGTGTGGCGAGGGTCCAGGTGATGATTCTGGCGGGGCGCGTCATTGCGTGATTCTCCTGACTGCATGGCTCATGGCGCCACGACGGTGACACTTAATAAGTGGGACTGATGAAAAGCCGCTGGGTTTAATCCATGGCGCATTCTAGCCAAGAATTTTCTGACGACCTCATCAGCTTTGCCGTGAGATTGACTGGTTACCAAGCTGCTCAGTGGCATGCGCGCGGAGCCGAAATGCCTGGGCTAGAGCCGCTGCTGCAACAGTATCAATCCTGTCGATTGTTACCATTATCCTTATGAACTTTTCTCTGGCGGTGCGGCGGGTAGCATTGGCTTCGTACCCACTTTCCAGCCCTCCAGAGGAGCGCCCTGATCATGAAACGCCAATTACTGCTTAGCCTTGCCCTGTCCATCGCAGCCACCAGTGCCTTCGCCTTGCCTGGTCAGGAGCAGCACCTGACCGCCGAGTCGCGCTCCAGCGACGCGGCCGCCGTGCAGCCTTTGAACACCCTTGCCGAAGGTGGCTCGGATCGTCTGATCGAACGCAGTGGCCGTGTCGCCGAAGGTGGCTCTGATCGCCTGATCGAACGCAGTGGCCGCGTCGCTGAAGGTGGCTCGGACCGCCTGATCGAGCGCAGTGGCCGTGTTGCCGAAGGTGGCTCGGACCGTCTGATCGAGCGCAGTGGCCGAGTAGCCGAAGGTGGCTCGGATCGTCTGCTTGAACTCAGCCGTGTGAGCTGATTGCCATGGCAGAAAAGGTCGATCCTCGATATTGCGCCTGCTACCCTCCAAGCCCGGTCCATTGACCGGGCTTTGTTTTTTTATCCAGAATAACCCCGTCGTACAGCCACAGAAGCCTGCCCCATGCTGCCTCGCGCCGAACAGAAGCTCCAGACCCGTCAAGCCTTGCTGGACGCTGCCTGCCAGTTGATGGAGAGCGGCCGTGGCTTTGGCAGCATCAGCCTGCGTGAAGTGGCCAAGACCGCCGGCATCGTGCCCACCGGTTTCTATCGGCACTTCCCCGACATGGACGCGCTCGGGCTGGCCCTGGTCGAAGAAGTCGACGCGACCTTCCGCCACGCGATCCGCCTGGTGCGGCAAAACGAATTTGAAATGGGTGGCATCACCGATGCCTCGGTACGCATATTTCTCGACATGGTCGCCGCGCACCGCACTCAGTTCCTGTTTCTCGCCCGCGAGCAATACGGCGGCTCGCAGCCGGTGCGCCAGGCAATCGCTCGCCTGCGCCAGCACATCAGTTCCGACCTTGCCACTGACCTCGGCCTGATGCCGCGCTGGAAGCACCTTGATGCGGCAGCCTTGGAAGTGATGGCCGACCTGGTGGTCAAGACCGTGTTCGCCACCTTGCCCGAGCTGATCGACAGCCCGGACCCGCACACCGCCCAGCCGCTCAGCGCGCAGGAGAAGATCACCCAGCAGCTGCGTTTCATCTTTGTCGGTGCACGCCACTGGCAGGGTTTGAGCACCCCTGGCTGACGGCGCCTGGCCGCTAGCTGCTATCATGGCGCCCTGCCCGATTGCGACGAGCGTTGCCATGTCCGACCCCCGCCCTACCCTGCCCGAGCTGAGCACCCGCCTGGCGCGTTTCCGTCAGCACTTCGCTGAACGCATCGTGCCACTGTGGCAAGGCCCAGGCTGGAACGACGAACTGGCCCTGCCCTTCGAAGCCCTCGATGAACAGCACCAGCCACTGCCCGTGCAGCGCTACCGGGCGATGGCCGTCGCGCGTCAGTTGTACCTGTTCAGCAGCCGTATCGAGCAAGCCGGCGCCGCCGAGCGCGCCGCAGCATTGTTCCGTTCGCTGCAGCGCCACTTCCACGATGCCGAGCACGGCGGCTGGTTCTACAGCGTAGACGCCGCCGGCAAGCCGCTGGACCGGCGCAAGGACCTGTACACCCATGCGTTCATCGTGTTCGCCTGCGCGCATTACTGGGGCAAGGTGCAGGAGGGGCTGGTCGAAGCCACACTGAACGCAGCGCTGGAAGTGGTAGCCGAACGCTTCGCGCGCGACGATGGCCTGTATGAAGCAAACCTGGGCGAAGACTGGGCCGACCTGGGCAGCGGATCGCTGCAAAACCCGCAGATGCACCTGGCCGAGGCCTTCCTGCAAACCCTCGCAGTACGCGACGATCAGGACGTGCAGCAAGCGTTGCTGCAACTGTGTGAGGCGCTGCAAACGCACTTCATCGAGCCCGAGCACGGTCTGATGCTGGAAAAACCGCGCGGCGCTGTGGATAACTGGTTCGAACCTGGTCATCAGTTCGAGTGGTTCTACCTGCTCGAAACATCGCCGCTGCTCAACAGCAGCGCGCTGCATGGGTCGATCGCCCGTGGCTTTGACTACGCCGAGCGCCATGGCGTGATCGATGCGGCGGTACTCGCCAGCCTGGATATCAATGGCAAGGTGCTCGACCCAACCCAGCGTATCTGGGCCAAGGCAGAATACCTGCGCGCGTTGGCATTGCGCCCGGGCAGTGAGCAGCAGCTGTTGCAACAGCTACGCTCGCTGGAGGACAAGTTCCTGCATGCAGGCGGCTGGCGCGAATGCCTGGACGCCACCGGCGCGGTCAGCCGGCACGACATGCCGTCGACCACGCCCTATCACCTGGCGACCTGCCTGCAAGGGCTGGACGCGCTGGCCTGACGGTTACGCGTCGCACCAAGGGGCCGCAGGCCGGCCCCGTTGCTGCGCTCAGCCTTTGGGCGAGCGATCGATCGAGAACCCAGCCCAATCCTGACTCACCGGCATCAACTCAAGGCTGTTGATGTTGATGTGCGCCGGCTGGTTGAGAATCCAGAAGATGGTCTCGGCGATGTCCTGCGGCTGGATCGCTTCGGCGCCAGCGTAGGTTGCATCGTACTTGGACTGATCGCCACCGAAGCGCACCAGCGAAAACTCGCTTTCGCACAGGCCTGGCTCGATGTTGCTGACCCGCACGCCAGTGCCACGCAGGTCGCAGCGCAAGCTCAGCGAGAACTGACCGACAAACGCCTTGGTGCCGCCATAGACGTGGCTGCCAGGGTATGGATAGTTACCCGCCACCGAACCCACGTTGAGGATCGACGCGCCACGACCATGAGCGATCAGCCGCGGCAGGAGCAGGCGAGTGGTGTACATCAGGCCCTTGATGTTGGTATCGACCATGGTGTCCCAGTCGTCCAGGTCGCACTTCTGCGCAGGGTCTGCACCCAGTGCCAGGCCTGCGTTGTTGACCAGCCCGCGCAGCTTGTCGAACGCCGGCGGCAGGTTGGCGATGGCCTGCTCCATTGCCGCGCGGTCGCGCACGTCGACCACGATGCCATGCACGTCGGTCTTGGCCGACAACTCGGCGCACAGCGCATCCAGGCGTTCTTTACGTCGGCCGGTCAGGACCAGCTTCCAGCCTGCGTCAGCAAAAAGGCGGGCGGTGGCCTCGCCGAAACCGGAAGTGGCGCCCGTGATGAATACGGTAGACGTCATGCTGTTCTCCTTCGCAATGGGGTGTCGTCGGCAGGCCTTGAAGCATGCCCGTGGCCGGCCCAGCCAGCAAGCCGTTTAAGCGACTGGTCAAAAAACGTACACATTGCGCAAAGCCTTGCCGTATAAGGCCCGGTGCAGGCTATGCGCATGTTATCCACAGGGCTTTCCCCACCGATTGGGGGCAACTTGCAACCAGCTTAGACGCGGTCTCTGTAGGAGCGGCCTTGTGTCGCGAAAGGGTCGCGTAGCGGCCCCAGCAGTTCTGCGGCGTTGCCTAAATCGTGGGGCCGCTACGCAGCCCTTTCGCGACACAAGGCCGCTCCTACAGGGTCAGCGTGCACCCTATAAAGGTTAAGTCGAGCAAAGCCATGCTAGCTGCCACTTGCAGCAGTCTGTCCAAGGCTTTTGCACAGAGTTATCCACAGACTGATCAGGCGCGAAACCCATCCGCTGCAGGGCTAATCAGGGCGCCGTTACAGGTATCCAAAGGGCATTGATCAAAATATGATCAAACCTCTACAAGCCTTGATTACAAAGGGCTGCAACAGAGTGCCACCATGTTGTCCACAGGCAGTTCCACACGATCCGTGGACAAGTTTCTACCTATGCAAACAAGGGCTTGGCGAGGGATTCGAAGAAGCGAAATCAATGGTGTGCGACAAGTTGTCCACATTTGCTGAAAGAAGGGGCCGCATGGCGGCCCCTGACCATCAATGGCCGCCAAGATAGGCGTTGCGCACATCCTCGTTGACCAACAGCTCCTGGCCGGTGCCGGTCATGCGGATCTCGCCGTTGACCATCACATAGGCGCGGTCCGACAGCTTCAAGGCATGGTTGGCGTTCTGCTCCACCAGAAAGATGGTCATGCCGCTCTGGGCCAGCTCGCGCAGGGTGGCAAAGATCTGCTTGACCACTATCGGCGCCAGGCCCAACGATGGCTCATCGAGCAGCAGCAGTTTGGGCCGGCTCATCAGCGCGCGGGCGATTGCCAGCATCTGCTGCTCGCCGCCAGACATGGTCATGGCCCGCTGGCTGCGGCGCTCCTTGAGCCGCGGAAACAGCTCGTACATACGCTGCATGTCTTCGCTGGCGTGCTTGTCGCCGATGGGGATGGTGCCCATCATCAGGTTCTCCTCGACGGTCATGTCGGGGAACACCCGGCGCCCTTCCGGCGATTGGGCAATGCCGTTGGAAGCGATGAAGTGCGGCGATTTGCGGGTGATGTCGGTGCCGCGATAAAGGATTTGCCCGGATGCTGCCCGTGGCTGGCCAAAGATCGACATCAGCAACGTCGACTTGCCGGCACCGTTGGCGCCGATCAGGCTGACCGTCTCGCCCTCGTTGATGTGCATCGAGACCTTTTTCAGGGCCTGGATCGGCCCGTAGAACACGTCCAGCTCCTTCAGCTCGAGAATGGGTGCACTCATACCAGTTCCTCTTCATCTGCACCCAGGTAGGCGGCGATCACCGTCGGGTTGTGGCGAATTTCCTGCGGCGCGCCTTGCGCGATCACCGTACCGTGGTCGAGCACGACGATATGGTCGGAGATGCTCATGACCATGCCCATGTCATGCTCGATCAGCACGACGGTGATGTCGTGCTCGTCGCGCAGCACGCGGATCATCCGGCTCAGTGCTTCGGTTTCCTGCGGGTTGAGGCCGGCGGCCGGTTCGTCCAGACAGATGATCTTGGGCCGGGTACACATGGCCCGGGCGATCTCCAGGCGGCGCTGCTGGCCGTACGATAATTCGCCAGCCAGGCGGTTGGCACAGTCGACCAGGTCGACCACTTCGAGCCAGTAGAAAGCGTGGTCCAGCGCATCGCTTTCAGCTTTGCGGTAGCTCTTGGTGTTGAGCACGCCGGCGAGCAGATTGCGGTTGACCCACATGTGCTGCGCCACCAGCAGGTTCTCCACCACGGACATTTCCTTGAACAGGCGAATGTTCTGGAAGGTCCGCGCCAGCCCGGCGCGGTTGACCAGGTGGGTGCCGCCGAACATCTTGTAGTACACGCGACTGGCAAAACGCGCCGGCGACACGAAGTCGCTGGGCTGGAAGCGCTCGCCCAGCAACTGGATCACGTCGGTCTGGTTTCCGCGCAGGTTGAGCTGGATGCGCCCGCCGCTGGCCTTGTAAAAGCCGGTCAGGCAGTTGAACACGGTGGTCTTGCCGGCGCCGTTGGGGCCGATCAAGGCAAAGATCTGGTTGCGCCTGACCTGCAGGCTGACGTCGCTCAATGCCTTGATGCCGCCAAACTGCATCATCAGGTGTTCGACCGAGAGAATGACTTCGTCGCTCATGGCGCCACTCCTTTACGCGGGACTACCCCGGTGCGGCTGATCCGGATCAGCCCACGCGGTCGCCAGATCATCATCAGCACCATCAGTACCCCGAACAGCAGCACGCGGTATTCCGAGAAGCTGCGCAGCAGCTCGGGTGCCACGGTCAACACGAACGCCGCAATCACCACGCCAACGGTCGAGCCCATGCCGCCCAGCACCACGATGGCGAGGATCAACGCCGACTCGAAGAAGGTGAACGAGGACGGGTTGACGAAGCCTTGGTAAGTGGCAAAGAACACCCCCGCCAGGCCCGCGGTAGAAGCGCCCAGGGTGAATGCCGAGAGTTTCACCAGCACGTGGTTAAGCCCCATCGAGCGGCAGGCGATCTCGTCTTCGCGCAGCGCTTCCCAGGCGCGGCCAACCGGCATCCGGGTCAGCCGATGTTTGATGTACAGCACCGCCAGCACGACCAGGAACAGCACGATGTAGATGAACAGGAATTTCACGTTGGGGTTGTAGTCCAGACCAAAGAACTCATGGAACGGCACCCCGCCGTCCTTGGCCCGGCGGCCAAACTCCAGGCCGAAGAAGGTCGGTGATGGCGCCGGCATACCGTTCGGCCCGCCGGTGAAGGACAGCCAGTTGTTCAGCACCAGGCGGATGATCTCGCCAAAGCCCAGGGTCACGATCGCCAGGTAGTCGCCGTGCATGCGCAATACCGGAAAGCCCAATATGCAGCCGGCCAGTGCCGCTGCAATGGCGGCCAGCGGCAACACCGTCCAGAAGCCCAGGCCGAGGTACTGGTAACCAAGCGCCAGGCCGTAGGCGCCGATGGCATAGAACGCCACGTAGCCAAGGTCGAGCAAGCCGGCCAGGCCGACTACGATGTTCAGGCCAAGGCCCAGCAACACGTAGATCAGGCCGAGAATCACCACCGTCAGCAGGTACTTGTTGGCGAAGATCGGGAACACGATGGCGATCACGATCAGCGCCGGAATGATGTAGCGCAGCCGCGACTTGTAGTCCGGCGCCAGCACATGCACGCCCGAGCCACCACTGTCGAAGCCCTGCAGCATGCGCTGGCCGGTGCCGCTCTGGAAGAACAGGCTGAGCACGAAGCGCCCGACCATCACCGCGCCGACCAGCCAGGCCACACGGGCGGGCTCGGCGTTGAAGGTATAGCCATCGAGCACCACGCCGACCACCGGGCCGAACACGATCAGGGCAAGCAGGCCGGCGACGATGGTCTCGATCAGGCTGCGTTTGATATCAAAACCGGAAGAAGCAGAATTGGCAGCAGACATGTTCACACCTTAGCCACGAGCGGGCGGCCCAACAGGCCTTGTGGCCGGAAGATAAGGATCAACACCAGCAGCGAGAAACTGAACACGTCCTTGTAGTCGGAGTTGATCAGGCCGGCGAAGAGTGATTCGGAGATGCCCAGGATGATCCCGCCCAACATGGCTCCAGGCAGCGAACCGATGCCGCCGAGCACCGCGGCGGTGAACGCCTTGATGCCGATGATGAAGCCGGCATAGAAGTCGAAGGTGCCGTAGTTCATGGTGATCAACACGCCAGCCAGGGCGGCCATGACCGCACCGATGACGAATACGTAGGAGATCACTCGGTCGGTGTTGATACCCAGAATCGAGGCCATCTTGCGGTCTTGCTGGGTGGCGCGGCACATCCGCCCAAGTTTGGTGTACTTGATCACATAGGTGAGCAGGGCCATGCCGGCAAAGGCAGCAATCAGAATGAAGATCTTGGTGTAGGTCAGTTGCACGAAGCCGCTACCAACCTCGACCCGCAGCGCGCCTTCGAGCAGGGTCGGCACGCCTTGCTGGCGAGCGCCCTGGCTGATCTGCGCATAGTTCTGCAGGATCAGCGAGATGCCGATAGCGCTGATCAGCGGCGCCAGGCGGGTGGAGTTACGCAGGGGTTTGTACGCGATACGTTCGATGGTGAAGCCGTACACACCGGTCACCACCACGGTGAACAGCAGCGTGCCGAGCATCAGCAGCGGGAAGGATTCGACACCGAAATAAGCCAGCAATGCCAGGCTGATTGCCGCCAGGTAGGCGGAAATCATATACACCTCGCCGTGCGCGAAGTTGATCATGCCGATGATGCCATAGACCATTGTGTAGCCGATGGCGATCAGGCCGTAGACCGACCCGAGGGTCAGGCCGTTGACCAGTTGCTGCAGGAAAATACCATCCATAACGCAATCTCGCTGAGTGAGATCGCCCCTGCGCTGGCCACAGCGGGGCTGCCGTCAGGCGGCCCGCGTGGTGCAGCACAGGTGCAGATCTACGGATAAAGACAGATACCGCCTGGGCGTCGGCCCGGGTCTGTGCCCGGGCCTTGCGCCGTTGTTATTTTTGTTTTTCCAGCTGGTGGTACTTGCCGTCTTTATCCCACTGGTAGACCACGTAGTCGGAGATCTTCAGGTCACCCTTGGCGTCCCAGGTCTTCTCGCCCATGACGGTCTGCACCGGGTTGGCCTTGAGCCACTTGGCGGCGTCTTCGCCCTTGTTCGACTTGGCGCCATTGAATGCAGCAGCCAGGGCCTGTACCGAGGCGTAGGCATACAGGGTGTAGCCTTCAGGCTCGGTGCCGTTCTTGCGGAACTGATCCACTACCGCCTTGCTGTCTGGCAGCAGACGCGGGTCGGCGCCGAAGGTCATGTACACGCCGTCGACGTATTGCGCGCCGCCTGCGGTGGTGACCAGTTCGTCGGTGACGATACCGTCATCGGACATGAACTTGACGTCTTTCAGGCCAGCTTCACGCAGCTGACGTACCAGCGGACCGGCTTCCGGGTGCAGGCCGCCGAAGTAGACGACATCGGCGCCGGCGCCACGGATCTTGGTGACCACCGCGCTGAAGTCTTTCTCGCCGCGGGTCAGGCCTTCATACAGCACCGGTTTGACGCCGCGTTTTTCCAGCTGCGCCTTGGTCGCATCGGCCAGGCCTTGGCCATAGGTGTCCTTGTCGTGCAGCACCACGACCTTCTTGCCCTTGAGCACATCAACGATGTAGTCGCCGGCAACGATGCCTTGCTGGTCGTCACGCCCGCACATGCGGAACATGGCCGACAGGCCCCGCTCGGTGACCTGCGGGTTGGTCGAGCCTGGGGTAATCGCGATGATGCCGGCCTCGTCGTACACCTCGGAGGCTGGGATGGTGTTGGACGAGCAGAAGTGCCCGACCACGCCAACCACTTTCTCCTGGTCGACCAGCTTGTTGGCTACCGCTACGGCCTGTTTCGGTTCGCAGGCGTCATCGCCGGCTACCAGTTTGATCTGCTCGCCGTTGACCCCACCGGCCTTGTTGATCGCGTCGGCCGCAGCCTGCGCACCTTTCATGTACTGCTCGCCAAACGCTGCGTTGGCCCCGGTCATTGGCCCCGCGACGCCGATCTTGATGTCGGCCTGAACATACGAAGAAACACCCAGTGCCGTTGCCACGGCCAGAGCCAGGAAGCCTTTCTTGTAAAACGTCTGCGACATGAGGTGGTGCTCCTAGAGTCTTTTTTTTGGTTGGCACTACAACGTTCTGCTTGCTGATCAGAGCAAGCGCCGTGCCACTGACTTTGCATTTCGAGCAAACACGCCTGGCTGGCCGTCTGGAGGCCGGCGCCGGGCATCGTTCATTGAGCGTGCAACCGTCTACAACGAAGCGGGCGCCACCATTCCTCCAATATAGGCGCAACCGAGCAGTGCCATCATTGCAACCAGCACCAGTGTCAACGTGCAACCTGCCGGTAACTGTCGACGTCACCGAAGTGCACACCGCTGGTGCGTGACTGCTACGGGGGCACTGTTTCAAGGCTAGTCGCTGCGCGCGAAAACGTCCGGGTTTTGGCAGTTACAGCCCCGTTGCAGGGCTGCGCGAAGCCTGCCCGCAGCAGCCGCGACACGGTCAGGTGTAGGAGCGGCCTTGTGTCGCGAAAGGCGCGCGCAGCGGGCCCGGCGATTTTGCGGTGCAGCACAAATGCTGGGGCCGCTACGCGACCCTTTCGCGACACAAGGCCGCTCCTACAGAGGCTCCGCGCGAGGTAAAGGTAATGCGGTCAACTGTGAGTGCCCTGTGAAGCGCAAAGGCTGGCACAATGATCGCCATTCCCGCGCGCTTGCGCCGTTTCAGCGAGCGCCGCCGACCTGGAGCTTTCAATGAGCGAGAGCGCATTCTCTGAGCGCATCGTGCACAACCTGCTCGACACCGATTTTTACAAGCTGACGATGATGCAGGCGGTGCTGCACAACTATCCCGATGCTGATGTCGAGTGGGAGTTTCGCTGCCGCAACGGCGAAGACCTGCGCCCTTATCTGGGCGAGATTCGCCGCCAGATCGAGCTGCTCAGCGAGCTGACCCTGGACGACGGCCAGCTGGCGTTTCTTGAGCGCATCAGCTTTCTCAAGCCAGACTTTCTGCGCTTTTTGCGCCTGTTCCGCTTCAACCTGCGCTATGTCCATCTGGGCATCGAAGACGATCAGCTGTGCTTGCGTCTAAAAGGCCCGTGGCTGCATGTGATCCTCTTCGAGGTGCCGCTGCTGGCGCTGATCAGCGAGGTGCGCAACCGTCACCTGCACCCGCACATGCAGCTGGCGGCTGCCCGCGATCAGCTCTACCGCAAGTTCGACTGGCTCAGGGCCAACGCCAGCGAGGACGAACTGGCCGAACTGCAGGTAGCCGACTTCGGCACCCGGCGGCGCTTCTCCAGCCGCGTCCAGGAAGAAGTCGTGCGGGTCCTGCGCGATGACTTCCCGGGGCGCTTCGTCGGCACCAGCAATGTCGATCTGGCATGGAAACTGGATATCAGACCATTGGGCACCATGGCCCATGAATGGCTGATGGCCCATCAGCAACTCGGCCCGCGCCTGATCGACAGCCAGATCGCCGCGCTCGACTGCTGGGTCCGCGAGTACCGCGGCCTGCTCGGCATCGCCTTGACCGATTGCATCACCATGGATGCCTTCCTCAATGATTTCGATCTGTACTTTGCCAAGCTGTTCGACGGCCTGCGCCACGACTCCGGCGAGCCGGTGGCCTGGGCGGAAAAGGCTATCGCCCATTACCAGCAACTGGGCATCGATCCGATGACCAAGACCCTGGTGTTCTCCGACGGTCTCGACCTGCCGCGTTCGTTGCAGATATTCCGTGCCCTGCGTGGTCGCATCAATGTCAGCTTCGGCATCGGCACCAACCTCACCTGCGACCTGCCGGGAGTAGCGCCGATGAGCATCGTGCTTAAAATGACCGACTGCAATGGCTCGCCGGTAGCGAAGATTTCCGACGAGGCCGCCAAGACACAGTGCCGCGATGAAAACTTCGTCGCCTACCTGCGTCACGTATTCAAAGTTGCCCACAAGGAGTAACCCATGCAAGCCGTTCAGCAAGAGATCGCGCAGCAGCTCAAGGTGCAGCCGCCATTCGCCGATGCCGCCGCGCTCGAAGCCGAAATTGCCCGGCGTGTGGCCTTCATCAAGGACTGCCTGGCCAACGCCCGGCTCAAGACCCTGGTGCTGGGCATCAGTGGCGGGGTCGACTCGCTGACCGCCGCCCTGCTCGCCCAGCGCGCCGTCAACGAACTGCGCGCCAGCAGCGGCGACGACGGCTATCGCTTCATCGCCGTGCGTCTGCCGTACAACGTGCAGCACGACGAACACGACGCGCAGGCTTGCCTGGATGTGATCAAGGCCGATGAAGTGCACACCATCGACATCGCTCCCGCCGTACTTGGGCTCAAGAGCAAGGTCGATGTGCTGCAGGACGGCGCACCGGCCATGGTCGATTTCGTGGTCGGCAACATCAAGGCGCGCATGCGCATGGTGGCCCAGTACAGCGTCGCTGGCGCCCGTGGCGGCCTGGTGATCGGCACCGACCATGCGGCCGAGGCGGTAATGGGCTTCTTCACCAAGTTCGGCGACGGCGCCTGTGATCTGGCGCCGCTCAGCGGCCTGGTGAAGAACCAGGTACGTGCCATTGCTCGTGCCTTTGGTGCGCCTGAGTCACTGGTCGAGAAAGTACCGACCGCGGACCTCGAAGACCTTGAGCCAGGCAAGCCAGATGAAGCAGCGCACGGCATCACTTACCAGCAGATCGATGCCTTCCTGCACGGTGAGCCTGTCGACCAGCATGCTTTCGATATCATCGTCAGCACCTACCGCAAGACTCAGCACAAGCGCGAGCTGCCGTTCGCGCCGTAATCGGCGGCGATAAAAAAAGCCCGACCGCGACGTTGATCGCGGCCGGGCTTTTTTTGTGGCGTGGCTTACTTGACCACGACCTTGCCTTTCATCATCGAGATGTGGCCTGGGAAGGTGCAGAAGAAGCTGTAGTCGCCGCCAGCTTCCAGCTTGGAAGTGTCGAAGGTGACCTTGGTTTCTTTCTCTGGCGCACCGATCATCGCGGTGTGAGCGATGATATTGGCGTTGTCTTCCTTCAGGTAACCCTTGTCGATGCCTTGGGTCATGCCTTCGGTGGCAATGGCCTGCATGTCGGCAGTCTTGCTGACCACCAGGTTATGGCCCATGACGTTCTTCGGCAGGTTGCCGGAGTGAGTCAGGGTCACGGTGAATTCTTTGCAGCTCTTGTCGACGGTGAATTCTTTGCTGTTGTAGGACATCTGGTCAGTCGAATCAATGGTCACCGCGCACTCGGCTGCAAACACAGAAGCGCTGGCGAGGGTCAGCAGGGATACCGCTACAGCTTTCGCAAACATCGTGAATCTCCTTGGCAGGGTTTATCAATTGCGAGTCTGCCTGAAAGCGGAACGAGCGTGCCTGATATGCATCAAGGCAGTGTTCGGCTGGCAGCCAGTAAATTTGTTCTATGGATTGTATACAACCAATCTAAGTGCACATCATGCCTGCATAACCGACGATGGGACAACCTCTCATTTAGGAGCAAACGACATGTCCCTTGGTAGCTTGATGAATAGCCTGCTCGCCGCTTACGCCCATGGCACCACTGGCGCGGCCTGCGAGTTTTCCCGTCCCGAATAAATCCGATCTTGGAAGCGACAGGCATGCGCTTTACCCTTGGACGTCTGTAAAGGGAGAGAAGCAATGCCTGTACGTTCCGTTTGTGTGTTCTGCGGCGCCAGTATCGGCGCCAACCCCGCCTACCGCGCAGCGGCCGTTGCCCTCGGCGAAGCGATTGCCCGGCGTGGCCTACGCCTGGTCTACGGCGGCGGCGCGGTCGGCCTGATGGGCGTGGTTGCCGACGCGGCGATGGCGGCCGGCGGTGAGGTGGTCGGGATCATCCCGCAGAGCCTGGTCGACGCCGAAGTCGGCCACAGTGGGCTGACCCGCTTGGAAGTGGTCGACGGCATGCACGCACGCAAAGCCCGTATGGCCGAACTCAGCGATGCCTTTATTGCCCTGCCGGGTGGCTTGGGGACGCTTGAGGAGTTGTTCGAGGTGTGGACCTGGGGGCAACTGGGCTACCACGCCAAGCCGCTGGGACTGCTCGATGTAAACGGCTTCTATACCAAGCTGGGCGGGTTCCTCGACCATATTGTCGAAGAAGGTTTTGTGCGGCCGCAGCACCGGGCGATGCTGTTGCTCGGGCAGCAGGCGGATGCGCTGCTGGACGGGATGGATGAATTCGTCGCGCCGGTGGTGCCCAAGTGGGTCGATCGCGCACCTGACTGACCGTGCATCTGGGCCCGCTTGCGCGGGCCTTTCGCGACACAAGGCCGCTCCCACAGATCCGGTGCACGCCTCGAAGGCGGCGCTGACCATGTGGGAGCGGCCTTGCGTCGCGAAAGGGCCGCAAAGCGGCCCCATCAACCTTCAGATCAACGCGGAACCGCTGGCTGACGCGGCTTCTTCTTGCCGCCGCCCTTGGCCGCTTCCTTACGCTCCTTGGCCGCCTGCTGGTTACGCGCAAACGCCTCAGCCTTGGCCTTCTCACGCTTGTCCCACGGCTTGCTGCCGTCACTGGCGCGCGGTGGCAACCCGGAGTGCTGAGTAAGGATCTTCTGTTCCTTGCCGACCTTGTGGCTGCCGCTCGGCGTGGAGTTCTTGCGCCGTGCACTCTGGTAGCCGTCGGTCTGCGGCTGATGCAGCGGGATCAACTGGTGCTTGCCCGGGCCGATCAGGTCGGCGCGGCCCATGCGCTCCAGTGCTTCACGCAGCATCGGCCAGCCTTTCGGATCGTGGTAGCGCAGGAATGCCTTGTGCAGCCGACGCTGCTCGTCGCTCTTGACGATCTCGACGCCTTCGCTCTTGTAGGTGACCTTGCGCAGCGGGTTCTTGCCCGAGTGGTACATCGCCGTGGCCGAGGCCATTGGCGACGGGTAGAACGCTTGCACCTGGTCGGCACGGAAGCCGTTGCCCTTGAGCCACAGGGCGAGGTTCATCATGTCCTCGTCGGTGGTGCCCGGGTGCGCGGCGATGAAGTACGGGATCAGGTACTGCTCTTTGCCCGCTTCTTTCGAGTACTTCTCGAACATGCGCTTGAAGCGATCGTAGCTGCCGATACCCGGCTTCATCATCTTGTCCAGCGGGCCACGCTCGGTGTGCTCCGGGGCAATCTTCAGGTAACCGCCGACGTGGTGGGTGACCAATTCCTTGACGTACTCCGGCGACTCGACCGCGAGGTCGTAGCGCAGGCCCGAAGCGATCAGGATCTTCTTCACCCCCGGCAAGGCACGGGCCTTGCGGTACAGCTCGATCAGCGAAGTATGGTCAGTGTTGAGGTTCTCGCAGATGCCCGGGAACACGCACGACGGCTTGCGGCAGTGCTTCTCGATCTCGGTGCTTTTGCAGGCGATGCGGTACATGTTGGCGGTCGGCCCGCCAAGGTCGGAGACCACGCCGGTGAAGCCCGGCACCTTGTCGCGCATCTCCTCGATCTCGTTGAGGATCGACTCGTGCGAGCGGTTCTGGATGATGCGGCCTTCATGCTCGGTGATCGAGCAGAAGGTGCAGCCGCCAAAGCAACCACGCATGATGTTCACCGAGAAGCGAATCATCTCGTAAGCCGGGATGCGCTCCTTACCGTAGGCCGGGTGCGGCACACGGGCATACGGCATGCCGAACACGTAGTCCATTTCTTCAGTGGTCATCGGAATCGGCGGCTGGTTGAACCAGACGTCGACGTCGCCGTGCTTCTGCACCAGCGCACGGGCGTTACCCGGATTGGTTTCAAGGTGCAGAACGCGGTTGGCATGGGCGTACAGCACCGGGTCATTGCGGACCTTCTCGAACGAGGGCAGACGCAGCACGGTCTTGTCGCGGGTCATGCCCGGGCTGTCGAGGATCTGCACCACCTTGGCTTCGTTCGGATCTTCGACCTCGCCCTTGGCTTGCTCGATGGCGCAGGCCTGGGTGTCTTGAGTATTCACGTACGGGTTGATGATCTTGTCGACCTTGCCCGGACGGTCGATGCGCGTCGAGTCGATTTCGAACCAGCCCGCCGGGGTGTCGCGGCGTACGAAGGCGGTGCCGCGCACGTCAGTGATCTGCTCGATGGTTTCGCCGTTGGACAGGCGCTGCGCGACTTCAACTACCGCACGCTCGGCGTTGCCGAACAGGAGGATGTCGGCGCAGGCGTCGATCAGGATCGAATGGCGGACCTTGTCCTGCCAGTAATCGTAGTGGGCGATGCGGCGCAGCGAAGCCTCGATGCCGCCGAGCACGATCGGCACATGCTTGTAGGCTTCCTTGCAGCGCTGGCTGTACACCAGGCTGGCACGGTCAGGGCGCTTGCCGGCCAGACCACCAGGGGTGTAGGCATCGTCGGAGCGCATCTTCTTGTCAGCGGTGTAGCGGTTGATCATCGAGTCCATGTTGCCGGCCGCGACGCCGAAGAACAGGTTCGGCTCGCCAAGCTTCATGAAGTCGTCTTTGGACTGCCAGTTCGGCTGGGCAATGATGCCGACCCGGAAGCCCTGGGCTTCGAGCAGGCGGCCGATGATGGCCATGCCAAACGACGGATGGTCGACGTAGGCATCACCGGTCACGATGATGATGTCGCAGGAATCCCAGCCGAGCTGATCCATCTCCTCCCTGCTCATCGGCAGGAAAGGCGCTGGCCCGAAGCATTCGGCCCAGTACTTGGGATAGTCGTAAAGTGGTTTGGCTGCGTGCATGTCAGTGACCGGTTCTTGGTGTGCAGGGAAATCGCGGGCGCGGAATATAGCACAAATTTTGATCACATCCGACGGTAATGGTCGGATTTTGCCTGAAGGCATTGGGCGCACGGCCGCATCAGCGACCCTTCAGAATCATCGCAATCCTCTAAACGCCAAGCTGACCTCAGTAAACGGCATGGGGCACGCCTGAAGCGAGCGGGCCTTACTATAAATTCTGACAGTGTTGGAGACCCTCACTGGGGGGTAGGCTGCCGGAGAAGGCCATCATCGAAGCTAGCAGAATGAAGAAATTTTTTTACCACCAACGAAGAGTCAGCACGTTGCTACAGCAGGGCGGACGGACGCGCTTGCTTGCGAGCCCTGCAGGCATCATGGCTGTATGCGAGGAGCTCGACTGCCATCTGGTTGCCAGCGAGGCAAACGAGTCCCCCACCTCACTCATATCACCGCAAGAGCGTGATGCCGTTGTTTTCAGTGCCTACGGGTCAACCCCAGAGAAAAAACTCACGGTCGGCTTCAAGGGAGAGCTTCAAGATTCGACAACCCGTCACTATCTACTTGGAAACGGCTATCGTGCTTACAATCCTGTCTTGATGCGGTTCAATAGCCCTGATCGCGAGAGCCCCTTCGCGAGAGGAGGTATCAATACCTACACGTTTGTACTCAACGACCCTATTAATGGCAGAGACCCTTCCGGGCGCTTTGGTGAGTTCTTCAGCTCAATGCTCAGTCGCGTTTTCACGAAAAAGACTTACAGGGGCCCCATTGTTGCGGAGTTTGAGGGAGTTATCGTATTCACCGCACCCCCGCGTCAAGATGGCCGTTTGCCAACCCTCTATATCACTTCTCACGGCAGCGCGGGCTATATAGGCGGTAGTAACGTCGCGATCCACGATGGCTTGAGTCTTTACAAAAGGCTGATCGCAAATAAAGTCGACATGACCGGGCGGCAAACCCATTTCCTATCGTGTGACTCAAGCCTGCCTAACTCCCGGACAGGTAGATCCATGACGCAGGACATGAGTAGCATGACCGGCGCACAGTCCTCGGGATACGCGACCACAGTCTCCCTGGTCGAAACGAGACTAGGAAACGAATATCAGGTGCAGAAGCTCCGTGTTATGCCATTCCATGGAATGACATCGACGAAAACCAGGTCAGGGGGCATTCGAGATCCTCAGCGGCACCTTGACGAAGATTACGTCTAGTTGTAATCCGGCGCACCGACGCCTTAATGCCACCGAGGACAATCGACGCGTGCTTGTAGGCTTCCTTCAGCGCTGGCTGTAGACCAGGCTGGCGCGGTGAGGACGGTTAGAGTTCATGTTGCCTGCAGCGACACCGAAGAACAGGTTCGGCTCGCCGAGCTTTATGAAGTGACCGGTTCTTGGTGTGCAGGGAAATCGCGGGCGCGGAAAATAGCACAAATTTTGATCACATCCGACGGTAATGGTCGGATTTTGCCTGAGCGCATCCGGCACAGAGACGATGGGAGAATCCGCCATCAGCGTGCGAAGTCACGAAGAGGACAATGGTTTTCATCAGCATCTGATCAAACCTATGGGCACAGCGGCTACGTTTACCCGACTTTGCTTGCGCCTCTTCGGCAAAAGGCGCTCCGAACGACGCGCCGGCCAGCCTCAGCCTCTATCCATGCAGTTTGAACCTATCGGTAGCTGACCTACATTCCTTCAAACCAAGAGGCTCGGCAGCGCCATACCAAGCGACTTTGAGCGAACGACACAATCATTCGTCGTCGTCGAAGTTATACGCACCCGGCGCCAGGTTTTCGAAGCGGGTGTACTTGCCGATGAACGCCAGGCGGACAAACCCGATCGGGCCATTACGCTGCTTGCCGATGATGATCTCGGCGACGCCCTTGTGCTCGGTCTCGGGGTGATAGACCTCATCCCGGTAGACAAACATGATCACGTCGGCGTCCTGCTCGATTGCACCGGATTCACGCAAGTCGGAGTTGACCGGGCGCTTGTTCGGGCGCTGTTCCAGCGAGCGGTTCAACTGCGACAGGGCAATGACCGGGCAGTTGAATTCCTTGGCCAGGGCTTTCAACGAGCGGGAAATCTCCGAAATCTCGTTGGTACGGTTGTCACCACTGGAGCCCGGGATCTGCATCAGCTGCAGGTAGTCGACCATGATCATGCCGATCTCGCCGTGTTCGCGGGCCAGGCGGCGGGTCCGCGCGCGCATCTCCGAAGGGCTGATGCCGGCGGTATCGTCGATGAACAGCTTGCGGTCGTTGAGCAGGTTGACCGCCGAGGTCAACCGCGGCCAGTCGTCATCATCAAGCTGACCGGAACGCACCTTGGTCTGGTCGATGCGACCCAGCGACGAGAGCATCCGCATGATCAGCGATTCGCCTGGCATCTCGAGGGAGAACACCAGCACCGCCTTGTCGCTGCGCAGCACGGCGTTTTCCACCAGGTTCATGGCGAAGGTGGTTTTACCCATCGACGGACGGCCGGCAACGATGATCAGGTCGGCCGCCTGCAGGCCGCTGGTCTTGCCGTCCAGGTCGGTATAGCCGGTGGAGATACCGGTGATGTCGCTGTCGGAGTTGAACAGCGTGTCGATGCGGTCGATGGCCTTGGCCAGCAGGTCGTTGACCCCGACCGGGCCGCCGGTCTTGGGCCGCGCCTCGGCGATCTGGAAGATCTGCCGCTCGGCATCGTCAAGAATCTCGGCGGCGTTGCGCCCTTGCGGGTTGAAGGCGTTGTCGGCGATATCGGTGCTGATGCTGATCAGCTGGCGCAGCGTGGCGCGCTCACGAATGATCGCCGCATAAGCCTTGATGTTGGCAACCGACGGGGTGTTCTTGGCCAGCTCGGCCAGATACGCCAGGCCGCCGACCTGGCTCGACTGGCCTTCGCGGTCGAGCTGTTCGTGCAGGGTGACCACGTCGAACGGCTGGTTGAGATCAACCAGCTTGTGGATGGCACGGAAGATCAGGCGGTGGTCATGCCGGTAGAAGTCGCCATCCGAGACCTGATCCAGCACCCGCTCCCAGGCTTCGTTGTCCAGCATCAGACCACCGAGCACGGCCTGTTCGGCCTCGATGGAATGGGGCGGCACTTTCAGCGCGGCGGTTTGCAGGTCGAGCTGTTCTGGATGGGTGATCTCGTTCATGGCCACAATAGAATTCTGGGTGATGAGAAAAACAAAGGGCACGGCCTGCAAAGCAGAGCCGCGCCCAATGTTAACCGGCTAGCCCACAGGGAGCCAGCCGAGTGCTACAGCTTAGGCTGCAACGACAACCACGCGAACGGTGGCTTCAACGTCGCTGTGCAGGTGCACGGCTACGTCGTATTCGCCAACGTTACGGATGGTGCCGTTCGGCAGACGAACTTCAGCTTTAGCCACTTCAACGCCGGAGGCAGTCAGGGCATCAGCGATGTCGTGGGTGCCGATCGAACCGAACAGCTTGCCTTCGTCGCCAGCGGTGGCAGTGATAGTCACTTCCAGCTCGGCCAGTTGGGCAGCACGGCTTTCAGCCGAAGATTTCTTGTCAGCTGCAGCTTTTTCAAGCTCGGCGCGACGTTCTTCGAACGCAGCGACGTTGGCGGCATTGGCAACAGTGGCCTTGCCGAACGGCAGCAGGAAGTTACGGCCGTAACCGGCTTTAACTTTAACTTTGTCGCCCAGGTTGCCCAGGTTAGCGACTTTTTCCAGCAGGATCAGTTCCATTTGGTAAAACCTCTTAACTTTTAACCTTCACCGTTCGCGGAATCGTCACCCTGAGGCGACTTGCGACCGCGAAAATCAACCAGGCTATCGACAATGGCCAGGACCACGAGCAGCGGATAAGTCAGCTGCATGAACAGCACCAGCGTCACGTACAACCCGACCAGCCAGAATCTGCCCAGACGTTTCTGTGCCACCAACCCGTGCAGCAGGGCAAGCCCGGCAAACATGAGCGGTACGCTGCAAAGCGGCGTGAGCAGCGCCAGGGCAGAACCGAGGTTCGGACCCAACACCATGCACCCCAGCAATACCAGCGTTGGCACCAAGGGAATCCGTACCGCTTGAAACTCGCGGCCGAAACCTCCCGGGTTGTACAACGAGGCCTGCCAGTAGCGCCCCAACATCAGGGACAACACACTGACAACCTGCAGCAAAGCCGCAATCAGGCCATTGAGCACCGGTACGACAAGACTCCCAAGGCGTGCCTGCTCCTCTACCGATAACTGCTGGTAGAGACCGTCGAGCATCTGCGGCAGGGCTTTTTCAAGCGCTCGCGCCAGAGCTTCAATCGGTTCACGGAACACCGAACTGAGAATCAGGCCATACAACAGGCCCAGTGCAATGCTGGACAACAGCACCCGGTTCCAGGAATGCCCGGCGCGCAACAGCGCAGCCAACCCCAGCGTACCCAGCAACACCATCAAGGTGCGCGGCTCGCCGAAGACCCACCAGACCAACGCCGGCAAAATGCCCCAGACGATGACCGAGGAAGCGTCCTTGAAACCGCGCCGCAGGAACACCAGGCTCCCAGCGGCGGCACACAACCAGAACAACAGCGGCAATGCCGCACAACCGGCCACTACTACAGCGGCCTGCACGCGACCGCGCATGATGAAATCAGCCAACGCTCGCATGCTTATCCCTTGCTACTTGTCGAAAGCCAGGCCTCAGCGGCCGTGGCTGTCGGTGTAGGCAAGCAGGGCCAGGAAGCGGGCGCGCTTGATAGCGGTAGCCAGCTGACGCTGATAACGAGCTTTGGTACCGGTGATACGGCTTGGAACGATCTTGCCGGTTTCGGATACGTAAGCTTTCAGGGTGTTGAGATCTTTGAAGTCGATCTCTTTCACGTCTTCAGCAGTGAAGCGGCAGAATTTACGACGACGGAAGAAACGTGCCATGTAATAGGCTCCTCAAAAGGTCCGTGGATTACTCGTCAGCGCTATCGCTGGCGTCGCTGTCATTGCTGTCGTCGCCATCGGCGCCATCAGCTTCAGGACGTTCACGACGCTCACGGCGCTCGCTGCGGTTCTCTTCGGCCTTGAGCATCTCGGACGGGCCAGTAACGGCTTCGTCGCGACGGATGACCAGGTTACGGATCACGGCATCGTTGTAACGGAAGTTGTCTTCCAGCTCGGCCAGGGCCTTGCCAGTGCACTCAACGTTCAGCATCACGTAGTGAGCCTTGTGAACATTGTTGATTGCGTAGGCCAGTTGACGACGGCCCCAATCTTCCAGACGGTGGATTTTGCCACCATCTTCTTCGATCAGCTTGGTGTAACGCTCAACCATGCCGCCGACTTGCTCGCTCTGATCCGGGTGGACCAGAAAGATGATTTCGTAATGACGCATGAATGCTCCTTACGGGTTAGAAGCCTGCCAGGGAATCTGGTCAGACAAGGAGTGAATGACACTGTATGACTTGCCTTGTGCAGAAGGCACATGCGCGCCTGCCTGCTGGGCAAGGGGCGCAATTGTAGAGAAGGCGGGACGCACAAGCAAGGTGATTGGCGATTATTTGAACAGCGGCAGGGATCTGCCCAAATCGCCAGGGTGCAGACTGATCCCGGCGGGCAAATAGCTACGCCGGGATCGCTGCAGACGACTGGATCAGCGCTTCAGTTGGCGCTGACGTACGGCTTCGAACAGGCACACACCGGTAGCCACCGACACGTTCAGGCTGCTGACGCTGCCAGCCATCGGCAGCTTCACGAGGAAGTCGCAATGATCACGGGTCAGACGACGCATGCCCTTGCCTTCAGCACCCATGACCACCACCAGCGGGCCGGTCAGGTCCTGTTGGTAGATCTCCTTGTCGGCTTCGCCGGCAGTGCCGACCACCCACAGGCCGCGCTGCTGGAGCTTCTCCAGGGTACGCGCCAGGTTGGTCACGGCGACCAGCGGGATCACCTCGGCAGCGCCGCAAGCAACCTTGCGCACAGCCGGAGTCAGGGTCGCCGACTTGTCCTTGGGCACCACCACTGCGGTGGCACCGGCAGCATCGGCGGTGCGCAGGCACGCGCCGAGGTTGTGCGGGTCGGTAACGCCATCGAGCACGAGAATCAGCGGCGGGGTTTCGGTGCGCTCGAGCAACTCCTCGAGCATCAACTCGCCCCACACCTGCGCCGGGCTGACTTCAGCCACCACGCCCTGATGCACGCCTTCAACCCAGGCGTCCATCTCGCGACGCTCGGCCTGGCCGACCGCTACGCGGTTTTCTGCGGCCAGAGCCAGCAGGGTTTGCAGACGCGGCTCACTGCGCCCTTCCGACAACCAGATCTGCTTGACCCGCTTGGGATGGTGCTGCAGCAGCGCCTGCACGGCGTGCACGCCGTAGATTTTTTCCAACTGACTCATGACTTATTCTTGCTCTTGCGTGGCGCGCCGGACTTGGACGGCCCTTTACGGTGTTTGCTTGGCTTGTCGCTGGCGGGCTTGCTCGAACTTTTGCCGGACTTGCTTGCCGTCGGCGCATTGCGGGCTTCGCCCATCAGCGCCTTTTTCACTTCACGGCTCTTGCGTACTTCGGCGTTGCGCTGCACGGCATCGCTCGGGAAGTAGGCATCCGAACTTTCATTCTTGCGCCGACGCGGTGCTGGCTCGGCCTTGGCTTCTGGCTTGGCTTGCGACGTGGCCTCGCGCTTGCTGTCCTGCTTCACGTCACGCTTGCCCGTGCCAGCACCTTTGCCTGCCGGCGCGGACTTGCCCGCCGGAGCCGTCTCGGCGGCGCCACGTTGCTTGCGGCCAACCGGCGCATTGACGGTGGCTTCGGACATTTCGAAGTCGATCTTGCGCTCGTCGAGATCGACCCGCATGACCTTGACTTCAACCGTGTCGCCCAAGCGGAAGCTGCGACCGGTGCGTTCGCCCGACAGGCGATGATGCACGGCGTCGTAGTGGTAGTAGTCGCCCGGCAGCGCGCTGACGTGGACCAGGCCTTCGACGTAAATGTCGGTCAGTTCGATGAACAAACCAAAACCGGTCACAGCGGTGATTACGCCCGGGAAGACTTCGCCCACACGGTCTTTCATGTACTCGCACTTGAGCCAGTTGACCACGTCGCGGGTGGCCTCGTCGGCGCGCCGCTCGGTCATCGAGCACTGCTCGCCCATCTGCTCCAGGGTGGCAACGTCGTACGGGTAGATGCGCGCTTTGGGGATTGCCACGGCGCCGGCACGCTTGACGTGCGGGGTGTCGATCTTGGAGCGGATCACGCTGCGAATGGCACGGTGCACCAGCAGGTCCGGGTAACGGCGGATCGGCGAGGTGAAGTGGGTGTACGCCTCGTAGTTCAGACCAAAGTGGCCATTGTTGTCGGTGCTGTACACCGCCTGGCTCAACGAGCGCAGCATCACCGTCTGGATCAGGTGGAAGTCCGGACGCCCGGAAATGCTCGCCAGCAGGGCCTGATAGTCCTTCGGCGAAGGCTCCTTGCCCTTGTGCAGCGACAAGCCCAGCTCGCCGAGGAAGGCGCGCAGTTTTTCCAGACGTTCCGGTGGCGGGCCGTCGTGCACACGGTACAACGACGGCACTTCGTGCTTCTGCATGAACGCAGCGGTCGCAACGTTGGCCGCGAGCATGCACTCTTCGATCAGCTTGTGCGCTTCGTTACGTACGGTCGGGCGAATTTCTTCGATCTTGCGGTTATCACCGAAGATGATCCGGGTTTCCTGGGTCTCGAAGTCGATCGCGCCACGGGTATGGCGCGCCGCCAGCAGGACCTTGTACAGGGCGTGCAGGTTCTTCAGGTGTGGCACGACTTCGCTGTACTCATCGCGCAGAGCCTTGCCTTCACGGGTACGCGAGTGCTCGAGCATGCTGCTGACCTTGTTGTAGGTCAGGCGTGCATGGGAGTGGATCACCGCCTCGCAGAACTGGTAGTCGACCATCTGCCCGGACTTGTTGATGGTCATTTCACAGACCATGGCCAGGCGATCGACGTGCGGATTCAACGAGCACAGGCCGTTGGACAGCTCCTCGGGCAGCATCGGGATCACCCGCTCAGGGAAATACACCGAGTTGCCGCGTTGCTGCGCTTCGATATCCAGGGCCGAGCCCAGGCGCACGTAGCTGGACACGTCGGCAATCGCCACGTACAGGCGCCAGCCGCCGGAGAACAGCCGCAGCTTGCCTTGCGGCTCGCAATAGACGGCGTCGTCGAAGTCACGGGCGTCTTCGCCGTCGATAGTGACGAACGGCAGGTGACGCAGGTCAATGCGGCGTTCCTTGTCCTTTTCTTCGACTTCGGAGCGGAACTTGCGCGCTTCCTTGACCACTTCCTGCGGCCACACGTGCGGGATGTCGTAGCTACGCAGGGCAACGTCGATTTCCATGCCCGGCGCCATGTAGTTGCCGATCACCTCGACCACATCACCCTGCGGCTGGAACCGCGGCGTTGGCCAGTGGGTGATTTTGATTTCGACGAACTGGCCGATCTTGGCGCCACCGTTACGCCCGGCAGTGACCAGCACTTCCTGCTGGATCTTCGGGTTGTCCGGGGTTACGTAGCCGATGCCGCCTTCTTCGAAGTAACGGCCAACCACGCTCTCATGGGCGCGGGAGATGATCTCGACCAGCACACCTTCGCGGCGACCACGACGGTCAGTACCGGAAACCCGTGCCAGGGCACGGTCACCGTCGAACGCCAGACGCATCTGCGACGGGCTGAGGAACAGGTCAGCGCTGCCATCATCCGGGATGAGGAAGCCGAAACCATCGCGGTGGCCAGACACGCGGCCGCAGATCAGGTCCAGTTTGTCTACCGGGGCATAGGTGCCACGCCGGGTATAGATCAGCTGACCGTCACGTTCCATGGCGCGCAGGCGGCGGCGCAGGGCTTCGATCTGGTCTTCTTCGAGCAGGCCGAACTCTGCGGCCAGCTCCTCGCGCGCGGCTGGCTCGCCACGATCGGCAAGGCGCTGCAGGATCAGCTCACGGCTGGGAATAGGGTTGTCGTATTTATCCGCTTCGCGAGCGGCCTCTGGATCGAGGGATTGCCAATCGGCCATCAGGAGGGGTTCACCTTGGTATATATAGAGTAGAAGTTTGGCATAGGCCTATTGAAACCGGAAATGTCGTCGTTGGACAGCCCCCGTCTGACAGTCTTGTTGGCGAGGGAAGCTCAACAGAATCAACGTGTTGAGTTTTTTACTTTTTTTTTGATACGAGGGCTTTACAGCCCCCAATGGCGTCCGTATAGTGCGCACCACAACGACGGACACCGCCGTTGTAGTTGAGATAAGCGATGTTGTAAAGCATCCTCTAATCTTGACAGTGTGCCCAGGTGGCGGAATTGGTAGACGCGCTGGTTTCAGGTATCAGTGACCGCAAGGTCGTGGAAGTTCGAGTCTTCTCCTGGGCACCAAATATTTCGAAGCATAGATAGCAGGTCTGTCTGTGATTCAGCAAGAGATTCATCGCAGTACGCTGTAGATGTAAAGCTTTGCCCAGGTGGCGGAATTGGTAGACGCGCTGGTTTCAGGTATCAGTGACCGCAAGGTCGTGGAAGTTCGAGTCTTCTCCTGGGCACCAAATTAAAAACCCACTAGCTTGCTAGTGGGTTTTTTCTTGCCTGCGATTTGGTATGCCCCGCCATGACCGGCCTGAGCAGCCCTCCTCCTTCAAAAACTCTTCTCGAATTTCAGCGCCACTTCGGTCTGGCGATAGGCATAGGCCCAGTCGATGCTGCTGTCAGTCACCGTGCGTTTGGCGTACAGGCTCGGTACCACGCCAGCGAACGCCAGCCGCGGAACGCTGAGCGTGGCGATATAGATCTGCTGGCGATCCTTGCGCAAGCCGCCGAGAAACGCATCGGGCTGGTCGTAACGGGTCTTGCGGTAGAGACCGACGACGCTCAGATTCAGCCCGGCATCAAAGCTGTGATAGGCGCCGAGGCTGGCCAGGTACTCGCGATTGCTGGCACTGGCAGCGTCCTGGCTGCGCCGGGTATAGGTCACTCCGGTAAATACCAGGGTCCGTGGATCGAGCATGTACGACAGCGAAGTACCGACCTGCCGCTCGTCGTAGTCATCGAAATAATCGCGTTGCTCACCCTGAAAGCGAAAGTGCTTGTTCTGCAGCTGCAGGCTGAGCTGCAGACGCTTGCTCAGGTGGTGCTTCCATTCGCCGCGTACGCCGCTGGCCTGGTACTTGGTGTGGTGGTCGCTGTAGTAGTTTTCGAACAACGGCGTCAGCGACGCATCGTTGAGCGCGCTCTGAAAGTTGTAGCCGGCGTAGAGCACGCTGGTGTTGTCGTCGTACCAGGTCTGGTTCTCCTGCGTTTCGCTATGTTTGTCATAGCTGTTGCCATAGCTCAGCCCGCGCACCAGCAGGTGGTGGTTACCAGCCAGCTGTAAGCGCCGCTCGGCAGCCATGTCATAGACCGTGCTGGCTGACTTGATCGGCTTGGGCATCTGCCGCGAGTAATCAAAGCACTCGAAGAAGATCGTACATACCTGGGTGGTGGTGAGCATGCCATTGCCCTGGTTTATATTGCTGTTGTAGCCAAACCCCAGCGATGCCGAGCCGTGCCACTCGCGCCGGCTGTCGATGGCACTGCGGTACTGACCAAGCACTTCGAGCACCGCCTCGGGCACTTCAGCACTGGCGACCTCAGCGAACAACGCTTCGGCTTCAGCGGTCTGGTTGTCTTCGAACAGCGTACGCGCCAGCTCCAGACGGGCACGGACGAAGCCGGGCTGCAGTTGATCGGCGCGGCGCAGGTGAGCGATCGCCTGTTTGTACCTGCGCGCCTGGCGATCGATCAGGCCTTCGGCCATTTCCACCAATGCCTGTTCGTGCCCGGGCAGTTGCCGGTAGCGCTCGACAAACTGGCGCACCTTGCTCCACTGCTGCAGGTTGATCGACACATAGATAGCCGGGCCGAGGTCTGCGAGGCTGTTCTGCACGTTGTACGTCTGCCCCTCGATGGTGATCAAGGATGCGTCATTCTCGGCCGGGTCCGGTGCGCCCAGGTTGGCCCGCTCCCGCGCCTCGGCGCGGCGGTCAATCTTGTTCAGCAGCAGACGGGTGTCGTCATCGTCGGCCAGCAGTACGGGGGAGAACAAGGTCGAGAGACACAGCAGGGCGACGTGCACCCGCATGGACGGCAGCATGGTGATCGATCCAGAGACAGGGACAAAAAGTGGGAGGCAGGCGCCGCAGCGCCCCCTCCGTTGCACAGGGGTATTACTGCTTGGCGCCGCCGAAGGCGACTTTGGTGGTGCCGCTGGTGTAGATACCCGCCAGGGCCTCGGCGTTGTTGCCGTAGAACTGGCCTTTGATCTGATTGGAACGAGCGAATGACCCATTGGCTGCGATGGTAGTGCCCGCGAAGTTGATAGATCCTACGCTACCCGCCAGCGTGCCGGAGCCGCTGCCATAGTTGGCGGTCAGCACACCACTGGTCACGCCGGCGGCCGTACCTGGGTTGTACTGGTTGATGCCCACGACGTTGTACTTGGCATTGACCAAGGCCGGCATGCTGGTAGTTGGATTTTCGCCAACGAACCAGACCGTACGGTTGGCATGCGACAGGTTCAGGTCAGTGCTGTTGGTCGGCTGAGCACCGCTCTTGGCTGGCGCCCACTCGCCGAAGTACACCTCGGCACCCGATACCTTGGCGATGACTTCACCGCCGAATTGCGGGAAGCCGGGGGACGGCGCTGCGATCTGGCGATAGGCATAAACCTCGGTATTGTAGGCAGCCTTGTTTTTCCAGGTCTGCGAGGTAATTACGCCTGTACCGGGGTTGGTGATGAGCGCCGAGGTGGTGCCATAGCCGCTGAGAAGCGCATTGGTTTGAGCAATAGGCCCTGCCTTGAAGCTGACAACGGCTGAGGTGTTCGCGGTAGCGCCGGCTACCGTTGGCATAGCGATACCCGCTGTGCCTACTGCCATCAAGTTCGAAGGCACTGCCTGCACATAAGTCGAAGAGGAACCACCGCTGACCGTAGCGGCAAATGCACCGGAGGTCACCAACGACAACGCTGTCATTACAAATAGTTTTTTCACAACACTCTCCTTGTCATAGTTTATGAACAACGCTGTTTTACAAAAAACAGCAAAAAATCTAGAAACGTGCAGTCAGCCCCATCTTGAGCGTGCGCCCGGGCGCTGGCATGACCGTGCGCGCCAACGGGTCAAGATAATATCGATTGGTTATATTGTTGACGCCGAAGTCGACATCAATATTCTTATTGATATGCAGCGTCGCATACGTATCGAATACCCAAATAGGGTGCCACTCGTAAGGCTGATTGATGCCTTTGACCATATCAAGATTCTGCTTGATCCACTTAGCCTCTTCCTTGTTCTTCGCGCTGCTGTGATAGACCATGCGTGCGCCGATCTCCAGGCGCTCATCGAACAGGCGCATGCCGCTGTCCAGGTTCAAAGAATAGTGAGGCTGCAAGCTGGTCCTGGAGAACGTCGTCGGGAAGCCACCGGTTACACACTCCTTGACCCGACCATAATAGGGATCAACGGTGCTGGCCATGTCTTTGTCGCACAGGCGCTGATCCAGTCGATAGCTGGCACCAAAACTGCTGAAATACTTGCCGGTATCAAAGCGTGTTTGCAACTCGATGCCTGACAGCAGCTTTTTTTCGTACTGGATAATATTGTAGGAAAAATCCCTGTCGATATAATCCTTGATGTCACTCTTGTAATAATTGATGCGAAAATCCGCGTTCCTCCACTCGGGTACAAACCCTAGCAGGTCCTGAACGTAACCGACTTCCCAGTTATACGCATGTTCTGGACTCGGCTGATTGGATGTGATGCTTGAACGGCTACCCGAGAACGCTTGAGTGTCTTCGTAGATTGTGGGAAAGCGAATGAACTCGACATACCGCGCGTACACCCTGGCACTGTCACTCAGCTTGAGGGTCACCCCTGCCATCGGCGCCCAAGCGCTGTCTCTGCGTTTCTTCGGCTTGGCCCAACGCTCATCCTCGGGTATCTGCTGGTATACCCCACCACTTGAGGGTGCTTTCAAATAACGGGCAACCGTGCGGCCACTGCCTTGAGCGTTGGCTACCTGTTCACTAAAGTTAATGGTGCCGTTGGTGAATGGATTTGCACTGCTGTCCAACCGCGTGCCTTTGAGCGGAACCTGCGCCACCTCGACGGGACCGTAATAAACTCCATCTACAGTAGCATTCGCCAGTTCGCCGGCAACAGCTTCCTCAATTTCAGCTGGGTTGTCCAACCCCCAACTCTCCACCATGTCCCTCACCGAGGCTTCATAATTTTTGGCCTCTTCGTCGCTGAGCAGCTTGACATATCCAAAGTCACGGATGGTCTGATAACTGTTAACACCCCAACCTTCAACTTGCCCTTTGCGATTCTCATCCAGCGTCGTATCGAACGAGTTGTAATCGCTGTAACGCGCCCCCGCCGTAAACGTCAACCACGGCGTTGCAGCCCACTCGTTATTAAAACTAAAGTTATACTGCTCCCGCCTGCCGCCGCGCGGCCCCAAGTAGTTGATGGCGTAGGCAACCACACCACCACTCTCTTGATCGAGATTGTTGCCCTGCTCCAGTTTTTCTTTGCTGAAGTCCCCGGACAGCGTCAGCATCCAACTGTCTGTCAATTGCATTTTATTACCCAGTGTCACCCCCCAACGGTCGTGCTGGGTCACTTGCAGCGCGCGCGAGAACAAGTTGAAGCGCCCGTCGGTGTTGGCTAACTTGTCCGGCATGGCGCTATCGCCATTGCAGCCGAACAGGCTGTAGCGACACTGCACATAGTTGTCCCAGGCGGCATCGCCCCTACCGTCAATACCATTGATGGCATATATCTGCTCGCCATTCTGGTAGCGCTTGGAGTCACTCTTGGTCAGCCAGAAACCAGCCTGGAGGTCGACCCAGCGATTATCTTCAGGGCTCCAGCTGTAATTGATTGAAAACGTGTCTTGCTTGACTTCACTGTACGGCAGCTGAAACCCAAAATTGCTGCCACTGGGGACCTGCTTGATGACCTCGTTGATCATGTAAGGGATGGTTTCGCCAAACTCGAGATCGCTGTGCATGTAAGAGAGTTTGATGCGCTGCTCATCAGGCAAGTACAGCGTGCCCTTGAGCAGCGTGGTGCGCATCTCGTTGGACGTGCCCGCTACCTCGCCACCCGGGTTGTAGAAGCTGGCCAGGTAGTTGGCGGAGGTGTCGCCCACTACCGGCGCATTCTCCGCTGTAACGCCCTCATAACCGCTTTCGGATTCGTAACGCTTGCTGCCCTTCTTGCCGCTGAAATAGTTCCCCTTTTTGCGATAGCTGTAAGCGCCAAGCAGGTCGAAATTGTCCTGGCGGGTCGCGGCGGCAATGCGGTAGGCATTGTCCTCGAAGTCGAAGTCATCCGACCGGGAGTCGGTATGCGGGGTGTAACGGGTACCGCCGCCATTGGCGAAATAAACGGAAGTGCCGCCGGTATACGCGCCTTCGATATCGCGGTAGTCGCGGCCGAAGCTGCGCATGCCGTCTTCATTGGGCGCTACCGAATTGCTTGCGGTTTCGCTCTTGAGCTCGAGCCCGTAGGTCTCGCCTGGCCGGACGATATCCTCGGCGTCCAGCGTGCGGATCTCCACCGAGCCACCGATGCCACTCTTGACCCCAGCGGTCAGCGATGGCCCTTTCTCCACCGAGATGCCGCCGATCATGTTCGGATCGACGTAGTTGCGGTTGGAGACCCCTGCCGAGCCCAGCCACACCGAGGTCGATTGCTCGGTACCATCCACGGTGACCGGAATCCGACCTTCGCCCTGGATGCCGCGAATGTTCGGATCAAGCGCGCCGCTGTTGCGTGACTCGCCGCTATAGACGCCATTCAAGCCCTTGAACAGGTCACCAACACTGGTGCCCTTGTAGCGCTCGATGTCTTCCTTGCCGACATAAACGTTGGAGACGTCCTTGCGGTAAACGTCGTTCTCGCCCTTCTCGGTCTGGTCCTCCCATTCACCCTTGACCTCCAACGCCTCCAGCACCTGCAGCCCCTGCTGCGAAGTACCTGGCCTGCTCAGCTCATCCTCGAAACCTGCCGGCAGCTCGATCTCGATGGCGCCCATATTCGGCGAGGGCGCCTGAGCTCCTGGGGCGTTTTCCTCGCCCAGCGCTGCGGGGCTGGACAGTGTCAGCAGGATCGACCACGCCAATGGCTTGAGGCGCATTGGCGATGGCGGTGGGGTGAGCAAAGACATGGCGAGACCTGTATTTATCGTGACATGGCAGTTTCATGGCCGCTGACTCGCGGCGCAGTGATACTAACGATAAATGCAAATGAATCTCGTTTAGATTGATATGCGAAAACAACAAAAACCTATGCGCACAGCCCGACCACGTCGCTAGCGCTTCTTGCCGAAAATCGACTTCGGCGCCCGGCCGAAGTAGCGGGTAAAAGCCACGGTGAAATTGTTCGGATATTTGTAGCCCACCTGCCAGGCGGCCTGGGCCACTTGCTGGCCGGACTCGAGCAGGGTCATCGCCTTGCGCATGCGCATGTCCAGGAGCATGCGCGCCGGGGTCGAGTCGAACAGGTGACGAAAACCCTCCTTGAGCTTGTGCTCGTTCATCCCCACCGCCGTGGCCAAGTACTCGACCGTCAGAGGCTGATGCAACTGCTCGCAGAGCAGGTTGCGCGCACGCTCGATGCGCTCGACGTCGCTGCTGCTCAGCGCCGAGCTGATGCTGTCCTGCGGCGCCAGCAGATTGAACTGTTCGGCCAACAGACTCAGCGTATGGATGTGCAGATCAAGGCGGTTGGCCGGGTTCAGCAGGCCTGGCTGCAGGTAGCGCACCAACGCCGCGGCATGCGCCTGCGCGGCTTGCGAGCTTGGGCGAAAGTCGAGGCGATGCAGATGCCCGGTACCCAGCACCTGCGCCGCCCGCTCCTCGCCGACGTACTTGCGCAGGGTCTGCTCATCGATCACCAGGCGCAGCTGCGAGGCGGTTTGATTGGCCTGATAGCGGCGCTCGCCGGGGGTCGCCTTGAACGCCGTGATGGTGGTGTGGCCAGCCTCGAAAGCGAGGTGGTTGCCATCCTTGCCAGTGAACCCCGATTTACCCTGCAAGCCAATCGTCACCACCATCACATGGCCGTCATGCGGGCCGCAGGTCTCTTCGATCAAGGGGCGCAGCGGGTGGTAATGCAAGCGCCCCAGTGACAGGCCCCGCTCCAACTGCAACAGCTCGGAGTGGCACTGGCCAAGGTCCTCGCTCAGCTGCATGCGCAGGCGCCCATCAGCCAACACGCTGCGCTCGCGCGCTTGATCCAGACCGAGACGGCAACTCCCTTTCAATGTGCTCATGCTGACTTCCCTGAAGGTCCGCGAGCTCGCGTCGCATAGGAACGGCTCCGACTCGCATACTTATACTGAATGATTCTCATTTAATATATATCACCTTTATCAGTGCTTCGGCCATGCCTTGTTTCGTTTCATACAAGCGGCCACTACAGGGAGTTACCGTGCCTCAATCTGCGAAGCCACACTGCTGCCGCGTACACCTGAGCAAGCCAGCGGGTGACCGATGACTTGCAACTACCAGGACCTGCGTAGCAGTCACCCCCTCCAGGCCTGCTGGGACCTGCAACTGGGCGGCCTTGGCGCCGATGCCCTGCGGGTAGCCCTTGAGTACGGCGTGTTCGATCAGTTGCGCCAGTTCACCAGTGCCCGGCACACGGCAGAGGCGCTGGCACTGGACCAGCAAGCCACCAGTTATCTGCTGGAGCTGCTGTGGTGCCAGGGCCTGCTCGAGCGCAACGAGCAGCAGCCTGCGCTGTATCGCAACCTGCCCACCGCCGAACGCCACCTGCGGGCCGAGGCCGACGACTACTGCGGCGATGCCCTGCTGTTCCGCCATCAGGTACTGCGCCAGACCGGCAGCCAGCTCGGCGACTACCTGCGCAACGGTATGGCGACGCCGTCCGCCAGCCCACAGGCGATCGCTCGCAGTTGGGCCAACGCCGCTCGCCTGCAGATCGCTCAGGAGCAACGCGCAGTCACCACCGAGTTGGCCTGCGCGCTGATCGAGCGCCTGCCCGAATGCGCCCAGTTGGAACGTGTGCTCGACCTCGGCGGGGGGCCGGGGCTGGTCGCCATCGCACTCGCCGAACGCTTGCCGAACCTGACCGGAGTGGTCTTCGAGTACCCCGAGGCGGCCGCCGTGGCGGACGACAACATCCAGCGCGCCGGGCTTGGCGAGCGTTTGCAGGCGCTTGGCGGCGACCTCAACGACGACGACATCGGCAGCGGCTTCGACCTGATCTGGTGCTCGTCGGTGCTGCACTTTGTCCACAACCTGCCCGCCATGTTGCGCCGCCTGCACGCCGCCCTGCGCCCCGGCGGGCTGCTGGTGTGCTGCCAGGCCGAGGTGCCCAGCGAGCGCGCTGCGGCAGCGCAGGTCCTGCCGTACTACCTGCACATGCGCCTGCAAGGGCGCCACGTACTGGCCGAGGGTGAAATGGCGCACCTGCTTCAGGGCGCAGGCTTCAGCGCGGTACAGCAACTCAACGGGCTGCGTTTTCCGGTCACCCCGGTGAACGCCGTCATCGCTCGCAGACCTCAGGGATAACGTGATGAATCGCACTCGAATCGCCGGCCTGCAACTGCTGTTTGGCTGGCTCAACCTGGCATTGGCGGTGCCCAGCATCTACCTGATGTTCGGCATGCCGCTGGTAATGCGCCAGTACGGCTGGAGTGGCACCGAGATCGGCCTGTTTCAACTGGCTGGGCTGCCGGCAGTGTTCAAGTTCCTGCTCGCCGTACCGGTACAGCGGATGCGCCTGGGCAACGGACATTTGGTGCACTGGATGCTGTTGCTCGGCGCCCTGCTGCTGGCCCTGTATTGGCTGATTGGTCGGCATGACCTGATCGAACAGCGTCTGGCGCTGTTCACCATGACCTTCGCCATCAGCATCATCGCCACCTGGATGGACATCCCGCTGAACGCCCTGGCCGTGCAGTGGCTGCCACGTAGCGAACAGCTGCGCGCCGGCAGCATTCGCTCGGCGGCATTGTTCATCGGAGCGATCGTAGGTGGTGGCGCGATGTTGCTGGTTCAGTCCCGGCTGGGCTGGCAGGCGCCGTTTCTGTTGATGGCCGCTGCGTTGGTGCTGGGCCTGCTGCCATTGCTGGTCTTGCGCAAACGGGCACAGGCGGCTACCAGCGAACCTGTCGAGCCACCTGGCCTGGTCGCCGAGTGGATGAGTTTCTTCGCTCAGCCCGGTGCACGCCAATGGAGCTGGGTGTTGCTCAGCGCGTTCCCGTTCATCGGCGCCGCCTGGCTGTACCTCAAGCCGTTGATGCTTGATCAGGGCATGGCCATGGAACAGGTAGCCTGGCTGGTGGGCATCGCCGGCGGCGCCACGGGCGCCATATCGAGCCTGCTGTTTGGCCGGCTGATACCGGTGCTTGGCCCGGCCCGGGCGATCCTGTGCTACCTGCTCGCCGCCCTGCTGGCGCTGCTGCTGTTGACCGTCAGCGTATGGCTGCGACTGGGGCCTGCCTGGCTGACCGCCAGCGTGCTGCTGCTCGCGGCAAGCATGGGCGCGGTGTCCGCGCTGATGTTCGGCCTGACCCTGTGCTTCAGCCGTCGCGGCAACACCGCCAGCGACTACGGCCTGCAGTCCAGCCTATTTGTCATCAGCCGTCTGGCTGTGCCGGTTGCCGCCGGGCTGCTGCTTGATCGGCTGGGCCAGCACGGCATGCTGGCCTGCCTCAGCGCAGGTCTGCTGGTGGCGCTGCTGCTGGCCTGGCGGGTGCGTCACAGCATCGCCGGCAGCACCGCCGCTGTGCTGGCGAGCGAGCGTCACACCGCAGCGGGCCTGGCTCGCGGCATCAGCGAGGGCAAAGCATGAAGCAGCAAACCGTCGGCATCTGCCTGGTCAGCGGCGACAGCGCGCTGCGCGACGATGTGCAAGCTGTGCTGGATCGGCTCAACCACTGGCTAGGCCACGAGACTCCCGCCGCCAGCCAGTCATGGCCGGACAACGACCCACAGTGCCTGTACCGCCAGGTCGCCGAGCAGGCTCAGGCGTACGTTCGCGAGCATGCCGAGAGCCATGGCTTGTATCTGGATCTGCAGGTATTCGGCAATGCCGAGGCGGCACGCTCGGCCCTGCACAGCGAGCATGCCAGCGACAGCGATTATGTGCTGTTCGATACGCGCCAGCTGGCGCCGCAACCAGCCAGCGACCCGTTGCTCGAACTGCTCGCAGCCCAGCCCCAAGCCAAACGTTCGCCAAGCTCTGCGCTGCTGCTGTGTAACGCAGACGATCTTGGCCACTGGCTCAACCGGCTTGGCGGCAACCGCCTGCTGAGGGTGCCACACGCCGACCAGGCGCTGCGCCGGGCTGATCTGTTGCGGCTGTTTGTCGATCACCTTGAACACGCCTACTTCAACCGCCTGCTGGCCCGCACGACACTGCAATCGAATGAATGAATTTCTCGTCACTCGGCCACATGAGAAACGATTTCGTTTACCATTGTTTCCAAATATGTAGCCGTAAGCGAGGAAGTACCCGCATGACGATCCGTCCGCAACCGCTGATGCGCACCCTGGCCGCCGCTGTTCTGAGCCTGGTGATTGGCGCACCGGCCGCCATGGCAGACGCGCCGGTCAGCCTGACCCTGTACAACGGTCAGCACAAGGAAATCGGCGAAGCCATCGCCAAGGCCTACGAGGCCAAGACCGGCATCCATATCAATATCCGCAAGGGCAGCAGCAACCAGCTTGCCAGCCAGATCATCGAAGAAGGCGACCGCTCGCCCGCCGATGTCATCTATACCGAAGAGTCGCCACCGCTGAACAACCTCGGCGAGCTCGGCCTGCTGGCCAAGATCGACGACGCCACCCTGAACATGCTGCCCAAGGAATACGTGGCCAGCAACGGCACCTGGATGGGCGTGACTGCGCGCACCCGCGTGGTGGTGTTCAACCCGAAGAAAATCGACGAGAAAGACCTGCCGCAATCGGTCATGGACTTCGCTGACCCTGAGTGGGACGGTCGCGTCGGCTTCGTGCCCACCAGCGGCGCGTTCCAGGAGCAGGCGGTCGCCATCCTGAAAATGCACGGCCGTGAAGCGGCCGAAGAATGGCTGACCGGCCTCAAGGCGTTCGGCAAGACCTACACCAACAACATGGTCGCGTTGAAGGCCGTGGAAAAAGGCGAAGTCGCCGCGGTGCTGGTCAACAACTACTACTGGTACGCGCTTGAGCGCGAGCGCGGCAAGCTCGACTCCAAGCTGTACTACCTGGCCGATGGCGATGCCGGCGGCCTGGTGACCATTTCGGGCGCTGCCGCGGTGAAAGCCAGCAAGCATCCCAAGGAAGCCCAGGCACTGCTGAACTGGATGGCCAGCGAAGAAGGCCAGCGCGTGATCACCCAGACCACCGCCGAATACCCGCTGCACAAAGGCATGGTCTCGGACCGCGGCCTGAAGCCGTTCGAAGAGCTGCGCCCGCCGCAGATCACCCCCGCCGACCTGGGCAATGCCGAGGAAGCGCTGGAGCTGGAACGTGAGGTCGGTCTGCTCTGATGACTGCCGCCCTGCCCCAAGCGGCCCAGGCGCGTTTCGTGCCTCGCCGCAAGCGCCCATCGATCTGGGTGCTGCTGCCGGTCTTGTTTCTGGTGGCGATGAGCTTGCTGCCGTTGCTGTACGTCGCCATGAAAGCCTGGGAAGCCGGCTGGCAGGAGGCATTGCATCTGCTTTGGCGGCCGTTCGTCTGGGGCTTGCTGCGCAATACCCTGCTGCTGATGGTTGGAGTCACCGCCGTTTGCATGGTGCTCGGCCTGACCCTGGCCTGGCTGCTGGAGCGCAGTGACCTGCCAGGGCGGCGCATGTGGGGCGTGGTGCTGTGCCTGCCGTTTGCCGTGCCGTCGTTTGTCAGCAGCTTTACCTGGGTATCGCTGAGCTCGGACTTCGAGGGCCTGGGCGGGGCAATCATGATCATGGCACTGTCCAAGTACCCACTGATCTTCTTGCCGGTTGCGGCGACCTTGCGCAATGTCGACAGCTCGCTGGAAGAGTCGGCGAGGACCCTCGGCTGCAGCCGCTGGGGGGTGTATCGCAAGGTCACCCTGCCGCTGCTGTGGCCGGCGATGCTCGGTGGCGCCTTGCTGATCGCGCTGCACATGCTGGTCGAGTTCGGTGCCCTGTCGATTCTTGGCCTGCAGACCTTCACCACGGCGATCTATCAGCAGTTCGAACTGGAGTTCAGCAACGCCAACGCGGCGATGCTCTCGGCAGTGCTGCTGGCGCTGTGCCTGATCATGCTCACGCTGGAGCTGCGCGTGCGCGGCAAGGCGCGCCATGTGCGCATTGGCCAGGGTGTGGCGCGGCGGGCGCAGCCGATCAAGCTGGGCAGCTTCACGGCTGTCGGCCAGTTGTTCTGCCTGGCGTTGGCGGTGCTCGGTAGTGGTATTCCACTGGCGATGCTCGGCTACTGGCTGAGTGTCGGCTCGTCGGCAGCGTTTCCTGTGGGCGAGATCAGCCAGGCGCTGTTCACCTCGCTGTCGGTGTCGCTGGGCGGCGCCGGGTTCTGCGTCGTGCTGGCACTGCCGATCAGTTTCCTGGTGGTGCGCTACAAGGGCCGCCTGGCGATCTGGGCCGAGCGCCTACCGTACCTGCTGCATGCCCTGCCGGGCCTGGTGATTGCCCTGACGCTGGTGTTCTTTGCCCTGCACTACGTGCCGGCGCTGTACCAGACCACGGCGTTGTTGCTGCTGGCGTATGCCTTGCTGTTCCTGCCTCTGGCCCAGGCGCCGGTGCGCACGGCGCTGAACAAGGCCTCGCCGACGCTTGAAGAGGCGGCCCGGACCTTGGGTGCGAGCAGCTTCAGCGCGTTTTGCCGGGTGACTCTGCCGATCATCTTCCCGGCGCTGGCAGCGGCCTTTGCGCTGGTGTTCCTGGATGCCATGAAAGAGCTGACCGCGACCCTGTTGCTCAGCCCGACCGGAATGACCACCCTGGCCACCGAGGTGTGGGCGCACACGGCCAACGTCGAGTTCGCCGCGGCAGCGCCCTATGCCGCGCTGTTGATCGTGGTTTCGGGCCTGCCGGTGTATCTGCTGACCACGCGGATGTACCTGAACCGGGCCTGAGGTTTCTGAAATTGCGCTTGTCGTGAGTTTGCTGGGGCCGCTGCGCGCTCCGTTCGCGACACAAGGCCGCTCCTACAGGTGACCGCGCATGATCGACTAGCGCGGACCCCGTAGGAGCGGCCTCGTGTCGCGAAAGGGGCGCGTAGCGGCCCCCGACGATCTCACTACACGTGCAGCTTCAGAACACCTTGAAAGGGATGACTCTTACGCCCGGAACTGACCAAGGCTGGCGCGCAGCTGCGCCGCCAGATCATCCAGCACCTTGCCGCTGGCGGTCGTCTGCATCACCACCTCGGCCGAGCGCTCGGCCTGGGCATGAATCGTCTCGACCCTGCCGCGTACCGCTTGCGCACCGTGTGCCTGCTGCTCGGCAGCACGGGTCGCCAGGCCAATCGCCGCATGCACTTGCTCGACGGCGGCCTGCACCGATTGCTGGCGGCGTTCGTTATCGCGCAGCACCAGCAAGCCTTCGCTGGCCTGGCGCCCGGCCTGGCTAATGGTTGCCACCGCCTGCTTGGCGCCTTGCTGCAGGGCAACGATATGCGCCTGAATGTCCCCGGTCGAACTCTGGGTCTTGCTCGCCAACGCCCGCACCTCGTCGGCCACCACCGCAAAGCCACGCCCGGTCTCGCCGGCGCGGGCGGCTTCGATTGCCGCGTTGAGGGCGAGCAGGTTGGTTTGCTCGGCAATGCCGTGGATTACCGTCAGCACCACCTCGATCTGTTCGCTCTGCTTGGCCAGCCGCTCGATCACCTGCGAGCCGGCATCGACCTGGCCCGCGAGGTTTTCGATCAAGCCAGCAAGCTGGGTCGAGGTGCGGCTGTTTTCGTCAGTGGCCTGGCGGATGTCGACCACCTGCTGCAAGGCAGCCTGCATCGCATGGCTCTCGGCCTGGGCTTCGTCGGCCATGCCGGACAGGTCGCGCAAGCTGGCCGCCACTGCGTCACGCTGCAAGGCTGCGGCAGCGTCGGCACCGGCGCTGCGCTGGGTCATGACACCGATTTCGACGCCGGTGCGCTGGGCGACTTCACCCGCCTCGCGGACGATCGGCTGCAGCTTGTCGACAAAGCGGTTGACCGCTGCCGCCATGTCGCCGATTTCATCACGGCTGTCGAGGCTGACCCGTTTGGTCAGGTCACCGTCGCCCGCGGCCAGGTCATTGAGTGCCGCAATCAGCAGGCGCAGCTTGTTGACCACGCGCCGGCCGAGTACCACTGCCACTACCAGCAGTACGCCAAGCCCCACCAGCACCAGGCCCAGGCCAATCCGCCAGCGCAGCTCGGCGGCCGCATCGCGGACGGTTTCGGCGGTGTTGGCCTGCATCGCGGTGGCGCTGTTCTGCGCAGCTTCCAGACGCGCACGCAGGGCCTTGCCGCTGTCTGCGGCGGCCGCCCCGAGGCTGTCGCCGACCAACTGCTCGCTGCTGCCGATCAATGCCGCGAAGCGTTCATCGAGGGCCTTCAGTTCCTGTTCGACGGATGCGGTGGAAACGCCCATCAGCACCTTGCCTATCTCGGCACCGTTGGGGCTGATCGGTGCTTCGACGAAGTACACCGAAGGGTCCTTGCGCGCAGCGTTGAGCACTTTGTCCAGCGCCCGCTCACCCTCGCCCTTGTCCATCAGCGCCTGGTTGATCGGGTTTTGCCGGTTGAGGTAGCGCGTCAGGTGCTGGCCCTGAGCATCGTCATAGATCACGAACAATACATTGGGATTGCGCTGGGCACGGCGGGCAAAGTCGGAGAGCACCGGCACGTCGTTGTCCCAGATCGCTCGCGGGGCAACCGAGGCGAGCAACTCGGCCATGTCGTTGGCCGAGTCCTTGAGGTTCTTCTCCAGGGTGGCACGCAATTGCTGCTGTTCGCTTTGCAGGCGCGTCGACAAACCGCTGCTCAAACGCTGCCGAGTGCTGCTGGAGAGGCCTTCAAGGCCGGCGCGGACGTCCTGCCCGGCCAATTCAAGTTCACCCGCAAGCTTGCGGCTGTCGCTGCCCAGACGCTCGCCAAGATCAGCCTCAAGGGCCGTCACTGTGCTCCGGGTCAGCGCAACGGCCACCAGCACCTGCACCAAAAGGGCGATACCCAAGGCAACAAACACAGGCCGCAACAGGCGGCTTCGTAACAATGAAAGAATGGCAGACACGGTGAACCCTCGTGTTTCTGGCGCCACTATTTTGATGGCATCGACAAGGGCATTCTTACAGCAAGGGTTGTGCCGTCGCAGCAGGCATAAACGCCAAGTTTATTCACCGACGATACAACGTGTGCAAAAAAAACGCCGCACTCCCTTGCGGGAACGCGGCGCTGGATCAGCCTGGCAGGCTCATCAGGCAAACGGATGACGCAGCACGATGGTCTCGTTGCGATCCGGGCCGGTCGAAATGATATCGATCGGCGCGCCGGTCAGCTCCTCGATGCGCTTGATGTAAGCGCGAGCCGCTTCTGGCAGCTCTTCGAGGGTCTTGGCGCCCAGGGTCGACTCGCTCCAACCCGGCATTTCTTCGTACACCGGCTCCAGGCCGATGTAGCTGTCGGCGTCGGAAGGCGCTTCGAGCACTGCGCCGTTGGCGTTCTTGTAACCCACACAGATGTTGATGGTTTCAAGGCCGTCGAGCACGTCCAGCTTGGTCAGGCAGATGCCCGAGATGCTGTTGACGTCGATGGCGCGACGCAGGATGACCGCATCGAACCAGCCGCAACGACGGGCACGGCCGGTGGTCGAGCCGAACTCGTGGCCACGCTTGGCCAGGGTTGCGCCAGTGTCATCGAACAGTTCGGTCGGGAACGGACCGGAACCGACACGAGTGGTGTACGCCTTGGTGATGCCGAGGATGTAATCCAGGTACATCGGGCCAACGCCGGAACCGGTGGAGATGCCGCCGGCGGTGGTGTTGGAGCTGGTCACGTACGGGTAGGTACCGTGGTCGATGTCCAGCAACGAACCCTGGGCGCCTTCGAACATGATGTCCTTGCCGGCGCGACGCAGGTTGTGCAGCTCGGCGGTGACGTCGAGCATCATCGGCTTGAGCTGCTCGGCGTAGGCCATGCACTCGTCCAGAGTCTGCTGGAAGTCGATGGCCGGCTCTTTGTAGTAATTGACCAGCTGGAAGTTGTGGTAGTCCAGCAGCTCACCGAGCTTGGCAGCGAAGCGCTCACGGTGGAACAGGTCACCGATGCGCAGGCCACGACGAGCGACCTTGTCTTCGTAGGCCGGGCCGATACCACGACCGGTGGTACCGATCTTGGCTTCGCCACGGGCCTTCTCGCGAGCCTGGTCCAGTGCTACGTGGTAGGACAGGATCAGCGGTGCAGCCGGGCTGATGCGCAGGCGCTCACGCACCGGTACACCCTTCTCTTCGAGCTTGGTGATTTCCCGCATCAAGGCGTCCGGTGCAACCACTACACCGTTGCCGATCAGGCACTGCACGCCTTCGCGCAGGATGCCCGACGGAATCAGGTGCAGCACGGTTTTTTCACCGTTGATCACCAGCGTGTGGCCGGCGTTGTGACCGCCCTGGTAGCGCACTACGGCGGCAGCATGTTCGGTCAGCAGATCAACGATCTTGCCTTTGCCCTCATCACCCCATTGGGTGCCCAGGACGACGACATTCTTACCCATAACACTTGTCCTCATTCACGCAAACTTGGTTGCCGGCCCTGATGCGGGCCGCGCGAGCTGTCTCAATGGGTCAGAGGCAGGATCTGCCAACGCCCTTCTTGCTGAATCAATTGCCGATCACAATCCGCCTCGAGGGCAGCACTCAGCGGCTGGCCAGGCAATGCCTGGACCACTCGCTGGCCCTCGTTGCGCAACTGGCAGACCATCTGCCAGAGGGCCGCGTCGCCGCTGTCGGGCATCCAGATGCCGCCAGAAGGCAATACGACCTCCGCTCGCCCCAGTGTGACCAGGGTCTTCAAATCCGTGGAGAAACCAGTGGCCGGACGCGCCCGGCCAAAGTCGGCACCGATGTCATCGTAGCGACCGCCCTGAGCGATCGACTGACCGACCCCAGGCACGAACACCGCGAACACCACACCGGTGTGATAGTTGTAGCCGCGCAGCTCGCCGAGGTCGAAGTACAGCGGCAGCTCCGGGAAGCGCGCTGCCAGCCGATCAGCGATCGCCAGCAGGTCATCCAGTGCAGCCAGGACGCTGGCCGGGGCACGGCCAAGACGCACACGCGCCTGAGCCAGCACTTCACGGCCACCGCACAGCTCAACCAGGGCACGCAACATGCCGCCCAGGTCCTGCGGCAGGTCAGCGGTCAGTGCGTACACTTCATCGCGGGCCTTGCGCTGCAGCGCATCGAACAGCTGCTGCTCGACATCGCCGGACAACCCGGCAGCACGCGCCAGACCACGGTAGATACCGACGTGGCCGAGGTCCATATGCACGTCCGGCACATCGGCCAGGCGCAGCATGGCCAGCATCAGGCTGATGACTTCGACATCGCTGGTCGGGCTGGCATCGCCATACAGCTCGGCGCCGAGCTGGATCGGGCTGCGCGAAGTAGACAGCTGGCGCGGCTGCGCATGCAGCACGCTACCGGCGTAGCACAGGCGGCTCGGACCTTCACGGCGCAGGGTGTGGGCGTCGATGCGCGCTACCTGCGGCGTGAAGTCGGCACGGAAGCCCATCAGCCGACCGGACTGCGGGTCGACCACCTTGAAGGTATGCAGGTCGAGGTCCTGGCTGGCACCGGTGAGCAGCGATTCCAGGTACTCGATATGCGGAGTAACGACCAGTTCGTAACCCCAACTCTGGAACAGGTCCAACACCTGCCGCCGCGCGACTTCAATGCGCGCAGCTTCAGGTGGCAGTACTTCCTCGATGCCATCTGGCAGCAGCCAGCGGTCTACCGTTGCCATTACGCCTTTTCCCCTTTGGTCCGAGCGGCCAACCCATAGGCGAGCCGTGAATACAGGCATTGGCACACAACAACAGGCAGCACTAATCCCAGCGCTACCGCCGTACCAACACCCTCGAATTACTAGCGCCGGGCTGACCCAATGCGAGCCAATCAACCTTGCAGACGCAAAAAAGCCGGGAAATTTCCCGGCTGACTCATCATACACCCCTTTTCCTTCGGGATGCACCCCGCCGGCAGTTTTACCTGCCAGGCGGGGCCTTGTCGCTTACGGCCGGCTCTTGTCCAGGTACCGGAAGAACTCGTTCTTCGGATCCAGGACCAGCACGTCGCTCTTGCTCGAGAAGCTCGCACGGTACGCTTGCAGGCTACGGTGGAACGAATAGAAATCCGCATCCTGGTTGTAGGCCTTAGCGTAGATGGCGGCCGCCTGGGCGTCACCATCACCGCGGGTTTCCTCGGATTCACGATAGGCTTCGGCCAGCAGTACTCGACGCTGACGGTCGGCATCCGCACGGATACCCTCGGCCAGCTCGTTACCTTTGGCGCGATGCTCACGGGCCTCACGCTCACGCTCGGTGCTCATACGATCGAACACGCTGCGGTTGACTTCCTTCGGCAGGTCGATGGCCTTGACGCGAACGTCGACCACTTCGATACCCAGCTCCTTGTTGGCCATGCGGTTCAGCGATGCAGTGATGTCAGCCATCAGTGCGTCACGCTCACCGGATACCACTTCGTGCAGGGTGCGTTTACCGAACTGGTCACGCAGGCCGCTTTCCAGACGTCGCGACAGACGCTCGTCGGCGATCTGCTTCATGCCCGAGGTTGCGGTGTAGAAACGGTCGGAATCTTTCACCCGCCATTTGGCATAGGCGTCGACCATTACCGCTTTCTTTTCCAGGGTCAGGAAGCGTTGCGTCGGTGCGTCCAGGGTCATCAGCCGCGCGTCGAACTTGCGCACCTGGTTGACGTACGGGATCTTCACATGCAGGCCGGGCTGAACATCAGCCTGAACCACACGACCGAATTGCAGCAGTACCGCACGTTCGGTCTGGGACACGATGTAGAAGCTGTTCCAGGCCACGACAGCCAGCACGACTGCGGCGATCAGGGCGATCAGCGATTTATTGCTCATCAGCGGCTCTCCCTAGTACGCAGTGCCTGTTGTTGCTGTTGCAGGTCCTGCGCTGCGCGCACGGCTGCGTCGTTGACCGACGGCGACGCGCTGCTGCTGCCGGCAGAAGCCGACGTGTTGCGACCGCCTTCAACCATCTTGTCCAGCGGCAGGTAGAGCAGGTTGTTCTGCCCGTCCTTGGTTGCCACCATGACCTTGCTCGAATTGCTGTAGACCTCTTGCATGGTCTCCAGGTACAGACGCTGACGGGTTACGTCCGGCGCCTTGCGGTACTCGGTGACCAGCTTGGTGAAGCGATCGGCTTCACCCTTGGCGCGGGCAATGACTTCATCGCGGTAGCCGTTGGCGTCTTCGATGATGCGCTGCGCCTGACCACGGGCCTCTGGCACCACGCCGTTGGCGTAGGACTCGGCCTGGTTGCGCGCACGCTGCTCGTCTTCACGGGCACGGATCACGTCGTCGAAGGCTTCCTGCACTTCACGCGGGGCTGCCGCGCTCTGTACGTTGACCTGAGTCACGGTGATACCGGTACGGTAAGTGTCGAGGAAACGCTGCAGACGCTCGCGGATGTCCACGGCCATCTGCTCACGACCTTCGGTCAGCACCTGGTCCATCGAGGTCGAGCCGACCACGTGACGCAGGGCACTGTCGGTCGCATGCTGCAAGCTCACTTCCGGCTGGTCGACGTTGAGCACGAAGTCCTGCAGGTTGGTGATCTTGTACTGCACGGTCAGCGGCACTTCGACGATGTTCTCGTCTTCGGTGAGCATCTGCCCCTGCTTGGTGTACGCACGCTCACGCGTCACGTTTTCCATGTACTTGCGATCGATCGGCGGGAAATAGATATTCAGGCCTGGACCCACGGTCTCGTAGTACTTGCCGAAGCGCAGCACAACCGCCTGCTCCTGCTCGTCGACCACGTACACGGCACTGTACAGCCAGATCGCAGCCAACACCGCCAGGCCTATGCCCAGCAGGCCGTAACCGCCACCCTTGCCGATATTGCGGTCACCACCGCCGCGTTTCTTGCCGCCACCGAACATGCCGTTCAGGCTGTCCTGCAGCTTGCGGAAGGCCTCGTCGAGATCAGGTGGGCCTTTTTTGTCGCCACCGCCACCACTGCCGCCGCCGCCACGGCGACCGCCCCAGGGATCCTGGTCTTTCGAGTTGCCACCCGGCTCATTCCAAGCCATAGCGCTCTCCATCTGATAAAGCAAAGACGCGCCCACGGCGCGCCGTCCAATGCTACAGAATGCCTGTCACGGCTGCCCGGCGACCTCGACGGGCATTTATTGCAAAGTGTGTTGCGCGATAAACGTCTGCGGCTCGATCCCGGCACGACTGACCAGGCGATTAAGCTCGATCATCGGCAGGCGCACGCTTAGCAGGCTGCTGCCCTCTTCATCATGTTCCTCGCTCTGCACCGCACCCAGTTCGAACAGCTGCGCGCGCAAGCGAGCGAAACGCTGATCAAGGCGCAGGGTGGCGACAAACAGATCATCCCCCAGCAACTCGGCAATTGCCTGGCCAACCAGCTCCAGGCCACGTCCATCACGTGCCGACACCCAGACCCGTTCCGGCTTGCCATCGGCATCGCGCTGGATCTGTGGCTCGACATCTTCAAGCAGGTCGAGTTTGTTATAGACCTCGAGGATCGGCAAGCCTTCTGCGCCGATCTCGCCCAATACCGCCAGCACCTGCTCGATCTGCTCCATGCGCTCTGGCTCATGGGCGTCGATCACGTGCAGCAGCAGGTCGGAGTTGCTCGACTCTTCGAGCGTAGCCCGAAATGCCTCGACCAGCTTGTGCGGCAGATGGCGAATGAAGCCCACGGTATCGGCCAGCACGATCGGCCCCAGGTCGTCGAGTTGCAGACGGCGCAGGGTCGGGTCGAGGGTGGCGAACAGCTGGTCGGCCGCGTACACGTCGGATTGGGTCAGGGCGTTGAACAGGGTCGACTTGCCGGCGTTGGTATAACCCACCAGCGACACCGACGGGATGTCCGCACGTCTGCGCCCGCGCCGCGCTTGCTCACGCTGGCTGCGGACCTTTTCCAGACGCGCCTTGATCTGCCGCAGGCGGACCCGCAACAGGCGCCGGTCGGTTTCAAGCTGGGTCTCCCCCGGACCGCGCAGGCCGATACCACCTTTTTGCCGCTCAAGGTGAGTCCAGCCGCGCACCAGCCGCGTGCTCATGTGCTCAAGCTGGGCCAGTTCGACCTGCAGCTTGCCTTCATGGGTACGCGCCCGTTGGGCGAAGATATCGAGGATCAGCCCGGTACGGTCAAGCACGCGACACTCGAACACACGTTCGAGGTTACGCTCCTGACTGGGCGTGAGGGTGTGATTGAAAATCACCAGATCGACATGCTCGGCACTGACCAGGTCGCGTAACTCCTCGACCTTGCCACTGCCAATCAGGAATTTGGCGCTGGGCTGATGCCGTGTCACCGTAGACAGCAAGACGATTTCAGCACCGGCCGACAGGGCCAGCTCCTGGAACTCCTGCGGGTCTTCGCGCGCCTCAGGGTTCTGACCTTCCAAGTGAACGAGCAACGCTCGTTCACCACCACCGTGGCGCTCAAAGAACAATGCAGGCTCCTAATCAGGCGTTGCCTGGCTCGCTGTCACCGTTCTCGGAATCGGACGGGCTTGGCAGACGAACCGGACGTGCAGGTACGACAGTCGAAATGGCGTGTTTGTAGACCATTTGGCTGACGGTGTTTTTCAGTAGAACTACAAACTGGTCGAAAGATTCGATCGAGCCCTGCAGCTTGATCCCGTTGACCAGATAGATCGAAACCGGGACCTTTTCTTTTCTCAAGGTGTTCAAGTAAGGGTCTTGTAGCGAATGCCCTTTTGACATATGCCGCACTCCTGTAAGGATAAATAATAAAAAACGAGAAAATTCTATGATTACGCCGCCCACTCGCAAGAGTAGACGGCAATTAGCAGGGACTCAGCTCAATATGGAGATGGCCCCAAGGTATTTCAAGGTGCGGGACAGATTGTCGCAGGCCAGGCTGTCCAGCCAGTGCACGTCGGACCAACCGCGCAACCAGGTGAACTGCCGCTTGGCCAGCTGGCGAGTCGCAATGATACCGCGTTCTCGCATCTCATTCTCATCTAGCTTGCCGTCTAGGAAATCCCAGACCTGCCGATAGCCCACTGCCCGTATAGACGGCAGCCCGGCGTGCAAGTCACTTCTGGCTCGCAGCTCTCGGACCTCATCGATGAAGCCCTGTTCCAGCATCTGTGAAAATCGTAACGCAATTCGCTCATGCAGAATGTGACGATCTGCAGGAGCGATCGCCAGACTGGCCACAGTATAGGGCAAATGGCCGGCCGCGCCTGCGTCTGCGCCGCTACTTTCGGCTGATTGGCGCTGGCGGTGGGCAGTCATGCTCTCACCACTCACTCGATACACCTCCAGCGCTCGGATCAAGCGCTGCGGGTCGTTGGGGTGGATGCGCGCCGCCGACACCGGATCGACCTCGGCCAACTGCCGGTGCAATTCGCCAAGGCCCAGTGCGCTGGCCTGGGCTTCCAGCTCGGCGCGCACGGCCGGGTCAGCCGCCGGCATGTCGGCCAGGCCTTCAAGCAAAGCCTTGTAGTAGAGCATGGTGCCGCCGACCAGCAGCGGGATCTTGCCGCGTGCGGTAATCTCGGCCATGGCCGCCAGGGCATCGCTGCGAAACTGCGCCGCGGAATAGCTCTCGGCGGGGTCGATGATATCGATCAAGCGGTGCGGGTACGCCGCCAGGATGTCTTTCGACGGTTTCGCAGTGCCGATGTCCATGCCGCGATAGACCAGCGCCGAATCGACGCTGACCAGCTCGCAGGGCAGCACTTTGCTCAACTCAATGGCGAGATCGGTCTTGCCCGCCGCAGTCGGGCCCATGAGGAAGATCGCTGGAGGTTTGCTGCTCATGTCACCGACCGCGCAGGAAGAGTTTGTCCAGATCGTCCAGGCCCATCTGGGTCCAGGTCGGTCGGCCGTGGTTGCACTGGCCGCTGCGCTCGGTGTTTTCCATGTCGCGAAGCAAGGCGTTCATCTCGGGGATCGCCAGGCGCCGGTTGGCGCGCACGGCGCCGTGGCAGGCCATGGTCCCGAGCAGCTCGTTGAGGTGCGCCTGGATGCGGTCGCTGGTGCCGTATTCCATCAGGTCAGCAAGCACGTCCTGCACCAGCCGATTGGCTTCGGCCTGTTTCAGCAACGCCGGGATCTGGCGAATCGCGACCGTCTCCGGGCCTAGCCGCTGCAGCTCGAAGCCGAGGCGCTGGAACCACTGTGCATGCTCTTCGGCGCAATCGGCTTCACGCTGGCTCATCGCCAGGGTTTCCGGCACCAGCAGCGGCTGGCCACTGAGGCCTTCGCTGGCCATGGCCACCTTGAGCCGCTCGTACATGATCCGCTCGTGGGCGGCATGCATGTCGACCAGCACCAGGCCTTGGGCGTTTTCCGCAAGGATGTAGATGCCCTTGAGCTGCGCCATGGCGTAGCCCAGCGGCGGTATATCGCCCTGGCCTTCGGGCAGCGCGACCGGCGCGGCGCTGTTCAGCGGCGCATAGAATTCGCGGTAAGCGGCCTGCGCTTCGGCCACCGGCAGTGGCTGCGAGGGGCGCGGCGTGTACTGGTACTGGTAACCCGCACCAGCGCCGGAGCCGGAGCCGGAGCCGGCTGGAGCAGGCTGCTGCTGTTCGAGCACAGGCGTGGCCAGGCGCATCTCGCCCTGAGGGCCGAACTCGCCAGCCAGCTGGCCACCAGCACGCACCAGCTCGGCGGCTGCGGCAGGGGCGGCCACCTGACCTTCCGGGCGCACATCGGCCAGCGCGCGATGCAGGGTGCCGTAGAGAAAATCGTGAACCGTACGCCCTTCACGGAAGCGTACTTCGTGCTTGGTCGGGTGCACGTTGACGTCGACGCCATTCGGCTCCAGCTCAAGGAACAACACAAAGGTCGGATGGCGGCCGTTGAACAGCACGTCGCGATACGCCTGGCGTACCGCATGGGCCACCAGCTTGTCGCGCACCGCCCGGCCGTTGACGAAGAAATACTGCAGGTCAGCCTGGCTGCGCGAGAAGGTCGGCAAGCCGACCCAACCCCATAGGCGCAGGCCGTTGCGCTCGACGTCGATCGGCAGCGCCTGCTCAAGAAAGCCCGGGCCACAGATCGCGCCGACTCGCCGCGCCCGCGACACATCATCGGCGGCCTCGTGCAGGCTGAGGATGCTCTTGCCGTTGTGACGCAGGTGAAAGCCGACATCGAAGCGTGCCAGTGCCAGGCGACGGATGACTTCCTGCAGGTGATCGAATTCGGTTTTCTCGGCCTTGAGGAACTTGCGCCGGGCCGGGGTATTGAAGAACAGGTCGCGCACTTCTACCGAGGTGCCGACCGGGTGCGCCGCAGGCTGTACCCGCGGGGTCATGTCGCGGCCTTCGGTCTCGACCTGCCAAGCTTCGCTGGCATCGGCGGTGCGCGAGGTCAGGGTCAGCCGTGCAACCGAACTGATCGACGCCAGTGCTTCACCCCGAAAGCCCAGGCTGAGTACGCCTTCAAGGTCTTCCAGCTCGCGAATCTTGCTGGTGGCGTGCCGGGCCAGGGCCAGCGGCAGGTCATCCGGGGAGATGCCGCTGCCGTCGTCACGCACACGCAGCAGCTTGGTGCCACCCAGCTCGACCTCGACATCGATGCGCCGGGCACCGGAGTCGAGGCTGTTTTCCAGCAGCTCCTTGGCTACCGACGCAGGTCGCTCGACTACTTCGCCGGCGGCAATCTGGTTGGCCAGCCGCGGGCTGAGCAGCTCGATGCGCGAACCACCGGTCATTGCTGCGACGCCAGGGTGGTACCCGGAATATCCAGATGCTGGCCGACCTTCAGCTCATCGGTTTTCAGGCTGTTGCTGCTGCGCAGGGCAGCCACGCTGACCTGGTAACGCACAGCGATCATCGCCAGGGTTTCACCCGGACGCACGGTATGGTCACGCGGGCCTTGGGCAATCTTGCCGCTGTCACGCAGCCAGGCGATGTAGGTGCCAGGCGGCGGGCTCTGTTGGAAGTACTGGCGCAAGCCGGTGTGGATCGAGCGCGCCAGCGCCTGCTGGTGGCTCTTGGTAGCCAGCTTGGCGGCTTCGTTGGCGTTGGAGATAAATCCGGTTTCGACCAGGATCGACGGAATATCCGGCGATTTCAGCACCATGAAGCCCGCTTGCTCGACCCGGCGCTTGTGCAGCGAGGTGATGCGGCCCATGTTGCCCAGCACTTTTTGCCCGACATCCAGACTGGAGCTGAGCGTAGCGGTCATCGACAGGTCGAGCAGAACCCCGGCGAGCATGCGGTCCTTGTCGTCGAGGCTGACGTTGCCGGCACCGCCGATCAGGTCGGAGCGGTTTTCCGTGTCGGCCAGCCAGCGCGCGGTTTCCGAGGTAGCGCCGCGGTCAGACAAGGCGAACACCGAAGCACCAAAGGCGGCCTTCGACGGCGCGGCGTCGGCATGGATCGAAACGAACAGGTCTGCACCCTTCTTGCGGGCGATCTCGGTGCGTTTGCGCAGCGGGATGAAGTAGTCGCCGGTACGGGTCAGCTCGGCGCGGTAGCCTTTCTCGCTGTTGATCTGGCGCTGCAACTCTTGAGCGATCTGCAACACGATGGTTTTTTCGTGCTGACCGCGCGAGCCGGAAGCGCCCGGGTCTTCGCCGCCGTGACCGGCGTCGATGGCAACCACGATATCGCGCTTGCCGCTCGGTGCTGGCGGCAGCTTGATCGCGGGCTGGGTCGGCGTTACCGGGATGGCCGGCGTGTTGGCCGGCGGCTGCACCGGCGTCGGCGCGGGCGTCGGCGTAGTGGCCGCGATGGCGTCGGCTTCCTGATCGTACAGGTCGACCACCAAGCGGTTACCGTACTGGGCATTGGGCGCCAGAACGAAGCTTTTCGGGGTGACGGCCTTTTTCAGGTCGATGACCACGCGCAGGTCGGTCGGCGTGCGTTGCGCCGAGCGGACACTGCTGATCGGGGTGTTGGAGGTGGCCACGTTGAGCGGCGCGCCGAGGGTCGCACCATTGATATCGATAACCAGCCGATCCGGTGCGCTCAGCGTAAACACGCTGTGCTGCACGGGCCCGGAGAGGTCGAACACCAGTCGTGTGTTGTCCGGCGCGCGCCACAGACGCATGCTTTTTACTTGTGTGGCGGCCAGAGCGTTGACAGTCACTGCGCTGAGCAGCAGACCGACAACGACGACCAGTGCGCGTATGCGCATACCTAACCCCATTTACTGTTGAATTTTGTTGGCCAGCGCGGTGCACCAGGCTTGGCCACGAGCGCCCTGCGGCAACAGGTTAAGCGAGCGTCCGCCCGCTTGCGGGCTTATGGTAATGGTCAGGTCGGGCTTTGGCAAAACGCCCGCACCTTTATCGGGCCATTCGAACAGGCACAGGGCGTCGCCTTCGAAGTAATCGCGAATGCCCAGGTACTCCAGCTCTTCCGGATCGACCAGCCGGTACAGGTCGAAGTGAAACGCCCGCACATCGCCGATTTCGTAGGGTTCGACCACGGTAAAGGTCGGGCTCTTGACCGGCCCGGTATGGCCCAGGCCACGGATCAGGCCACGCGACAGGGTGGTCTTGCCGGCGCCGAGGTCACCCTCGAGAAATATCACGCCATGACCGCCGGTCACTTCGGCCAGTCGCGCGCCGAAGGCCACAGTGGCTTCTTCGTCGGGCAGAAACAGGGTTACACCTGACACGCTGAATGCTCCTCCAATAATTCACGAATGACCGGCAGCAGATCACTGGCTGCCAGGCCCCTGCCCTTCACGCCCAGGCGCTCGCCAGCGCAGGCATGCAGCCACACGCCCAGGCATGCCGCCGACCAGCCATCCAGACCCTGCGCCAGCAATGCGCCAAGCACACCAGTGAGCACATCGCCCAGCCCTGCACCGGCCATCGCCGGGTGGCCTCGCTGGCACAACGCCAACTGTCCGTCCGGATCAGCCACCAGAGTACCCGCGCCTTTAAGCACGCAGATGCTGGCGTACCTGCGCGCCAGCTTGCGCGCAGCGCCGGCACGGTCAGCCTGCACCGCCTCGGTGGAAATCCCCAACAAGCGCGCCGCCTCCCCTGGGTGCGGGGTGAGGATGCTCGCGCCGGGCACGGCCAACGGGCTGCTGGCGAGCATGTTCAACGCATCGGCATCCCACACCTGCGGCACATCGCTGTTGGCCACAGCCGACAGCAGGCTGCGCCCCCATGCGGCCTGGCCAAGCCCGGGGCCGACCACCAGCACGGAAGCGCGGGCCAGCACCTCGATCAACTGATTGGCCGATGACACGCCCAGGCACATGGTCTCAGGCAGCCGGGTCAGCGCCGCTGAAACATGCTCAGGGCGCGTGGCGATGCTGACCAGGCCAGCACCACAGCGCAGCGCGGCCTCGCCACTGAGCAGCGCGGCGCCGCCGGTGCCGAGGTCGCCACCGACCACCAGCACATGGCCGAAGTCGGTCTTGTGCGAGTCTGCACGGCGCGCCGGCAGCCGGGCGAGGTTGGCTCGGCTGAGGGTTTTTACCGCGTTGTCGGGGTGTTTGGTCTGGGGCATGGGGTCAAAGGCTCCGATGTCTGGCAGAATTATACGCACCTGAGCCTGTAATGCCTTGCCCATCCATGTCCGTTTGTATTCCTGACCTCGCCGCGCTGGCCCAATCGATCAAGGATTGGGGCCGCGAACTCGGCTTCGCCCACGTCGGTATCGCTGGTGTAGACCTGGGCGAGCATGAACAGCACCTGGAGCGCTGGCTTGCCGCCGGCTATCACGGCGAGCTGGACTATATGGCCGCGCATGGCAGCAAACGTTCCCACCCCGAGCAGTTGATCCCGGGGACACTGCGGGTGATCTCGCTGCGCATGGACTACCTGCCCGGCGATACGCGCATGGCGCAGGTGCTCGCACAGCCGGAAAAAGCCTACGTGTCGCGCTACGCGCTGGGCCGCGACTACCACAAGCTGGTGCGCAAACGCGTGCAGCACCTGGCCGACCGCATTCAGGCAGACATCGGCCCGTTCGGCTTTCGTGCCTTTGTCGACAGCGCGCCGGTGCTGGAGAAAGCCATCGCGCAGGAGGCCGGGCTGGGCTGGATCGGCAAGAACACCCTGCTGCTCAACCGCAAGGCCGGCAGCTACTTCTTTCTGGCTGAGTTGTTCGTCGACCTGCCGCTGCCGGTGGATGAAGCCCAGACCAGCGAGCACTGCGGCCGCTGTCAGGCGTGCCTGGACGTGTGCCCGACCAATGCTTTCGTCGGCCCGTATGTACTCGACGCACGGCGCTGCATTTCCTACCTGACCATCGAGCTGAAGCAGGCGATCCCGGTCGAGCTGCGCGCGATGATCGGCAATCGGGTGTTTGGCTGCGATGACTGCCAGATCGTCTGCCCGTGGAACCGCTTCGCCCGCCCCACCCAGGAAAACGACTTCAAGCCGCGTCACGGCCTGGACAATGCCGGCCTGGCCGAACTGTTCATGTGGGATGAGGCGACCTTTCTGGGCAATACTGAAGGCTCGCCGCTGCGCCGCGCCGGCTACGAACGCTGGCTACGCAATCTGGCCGTCGGGCTGGGCAACGCACCGTCGACCATTCCGGTGCTGGAGGCGCTGCAGGCACGCCGCGAGCACCCGTCCGAACTGGTCCGCGAGCATGTCGAGTGGGCGCTGGCCCAGCACGCAGAACGGCAGGCGCAGCCAGCGAGCTGGTGACTACTGCTGGTCGTTATAGTGAAACTTGGGCATTTCCCAGTGAAAGCGGATCGCCAGCAAACGCACCAGAAAACCACCAAACAGAGTCAGCAGCGTGGCCTGCTCGGCCGGCAGATTGAAGTGCACGCAGCCCAGATAGAACCACGCCGCCGCAAACGACACGCTGGCATACAGCTCGCGGCGAAACACCAGCGGGATGTCGTTGCAGAAGATATCGCGCAGAATCCCGCCGAAGACCCCGGTGATCACCCCACTGATCGACGCCACCAGCAGGCCTTGGCCCATCTCCAGCGCAGTCATGCAGCCAATCAGGGTAAACGCCACCAGCCCCAGCGCATCGAGCACCAGAAACAGCGAGCGCAGATGGCGCATCAGTGGCGCGATAAAGATCGTCAGCAGTGCGGCAAAGCTGGTCAGCACCAGGTACTCGGGGTGTTTCACCCAGGTCAGCGGATAGTGCCCCAGCAGCACGTCGCGCACCGAGCCACCACCCAGCGCCGTCACGCAGGCGATCAGCACCACACCGAACCAGTCCATGCCGCGACGGCCGGCGGACAAGGCCCCGGTCATGGCTTCGGCGGTGATAGCGACGAGGTAGAGCATCAGCAACATGGTGCGAGTCCGTGCGAGAAAGGCGCGCAGTCTACCCAGTTGCACCCCGCACCAGAAGGGGGCGCACCGACTATCGTCAGCCGGCGCAGCAGGCTTAAAACTTGATGAAGTGTTCGCGGTAGTGGCGCAGTTCGGCAATCGACTCGCGAATATCGTCCAGCGCCAGGTGGGTGCCACCCTTCTGGAAGCTGTCGCGCACCTCAGGGGCCCAGCGTGCAGCCAGTTCCTTGAGGGTAGAAACGTCGAGGTTGCGGTAGTGGAAGTAGCTTTCCAGCGACTTCATGTGGCGGTACAGGAAGCGCCGGTCCTGGCAGATGCTGTTGCCACAGATCGGCGACTTGCCCTTCGGCACCCACTGCTGCAGAAACGCGATGGTCTGGGCCTCGGCTTCGGCCATGCTGATACGGCTGTCACGCACACGCTGGGTCAAGCCCGAGCCGCCGTGGGTTCGGGTGTTCCACTCATCCATGCGCGCCAGCACTTCATCGCTGTGGTGAATGGCGATCACCGGGCCTTCGGCCAGGGTGTTGAGGTTGCTGTCGGTGACGATGGTCGCCATCTCGATGATGACGTCGCTGTCCGGATCCAGACCGGTCATTTCCAGATCGATCCAGATCAGGTTCTGTGTGTTGTCCATGAAGGGCTCCTGAGATAGGCCGTCATAGTAGCTTAGTGGCCCGACCGGGTAATTGGCTTTGCTCGCTAATTCACTGTGTTCAACGATTCCACAGGCACCTCCCCAACCAAGGTTAACGAATAGGCCACAACAGGAGCATGCTAAACTGTCAGCCGTTTTCCAACCGCAAGCCACCACGGAACATTCATGGCCAAACGCCAGCTCAACCGCCGCCAAAACTGGCGCATCGAAAAAATCCAGGGCGAACGCGCCGAACGCGCCGCCAAACGCGAGCAGCACGTCTTGCAGGAACTGGAAGGCGGCGACCTCGGACCCGAGCAATTCGGCCTGGTCATCGCCCACTTTGGCGTCCAAGTCGAAGTCGAAGCCCAGGACGGCGACACAGTTGGCCAGATCTTCCGCTGCCACCTGCGCGCCAACCTGCCTGCACTGGTCACCGGTGACCGCGTGGTATGGCGAGCAGGCAACCAGGGCATCGGCGTAATCGTCGCGCAACTACCGCGCTCGACCGAGCTGACCCGCCCCAACAACCAGGGCGTGCTCAAGCCGGTAGCCGCCAACGTCGATCTGATCGTGATCGTCTTTGCCCCCGCCCCTGAGCCCCACGCCAACCTGATCGACCGCTACCTGGTCGCCGCCGAGCACGCCGGCATTCGCCCGTTGCTGTTGCTGAACAAGGCCGACCTGATCAACGAGCAAAATGCACCGGCGCTGAATGCCTTGCTCGAGGTCTACCGCGACCTGGGCTACCCCCTGCTGGAGGTGTCGGCGCACCACGGCGACGGCATGCAGCAGCTGCAGAAAATGCTCGATGGCCACGTCAGCGTGTTTGTCGGCCAGTCCGGTGTCGGCAAGTCGTCGCTGGTCAACAGCCTGCTGCCGCAGGCGCACACGCGGGTGGGTGATCTGTCCGAGTGGTCTGGCCAGGGTACCCATACCACCACCACGGCGCGGCTTTATCACTTCCCCAACGGCGGTGACCTGATCGACTCCCCCGGTATCCGTGAATTCGGCCTGGTGCACGTCAGCCGCGATGATGTCGAAGCCGGCTTCATCGAGTTCAGCGAACTGTTCGGCACCTGTCGCTTTCGCGACTGCAAGCACGACCGCGAGCCAGGCTGCGCCTTGCTCAAGGCGCTGGACGAAGGCCGGATCAAGCCACAGCGTATGCACAGCTACCGCTCGATCATCGCCAGCCTGACCGAAGACAGCTATTAACAGCTGGGGCAGGTAAGTCGGGGCTGCTTTGCAGCCCCAATCGGCCTAACTGACTGGCATTACCGCATTGCAGCCCTTTTTTGCTGTGCCGCAGGCGGTTATTCCTTCGGCTCGTCCATCTTCAAGGTACCGTCCTCGAAGATATTGAGCTTCTGCCGTAGCTCACGCGGCTGCATCGGCGCCTCGCCGGCACCAGCGGGCGCTGCTGCACCTGGCGCTGCCGAGCCTGGCGCCGCGGGTGCGTCAGATGCCGGCGGTGCATCCGGAGTGCCCTGCTCGCCCTCGATATTGCGCTGGGCCTTCTTGGTCAGGACGATGATATCGATGCGCCGGTTGACCGGGTTGAACGGGTTCTTGCGATCGAACAGCGACGACGAGGCATAACCCACCACCCGCGCCACCTGATCATCCGGATAGCCACCCGCCACCAGCGCACGTCGCGCAGCGTTGGCACGGTTGGCCGACAGCTCCCAGTTGCCGTAGTCACCGCTGCCGGCATAGGCCTTGGCATCGGTGTGGCCGCTGACGCTGATCTTGTTCGGCACCGCCTTGATGGTGTCGGCCATGGCCAGCAGAATGTCCTCGAAGTACGGCTGCAAACGCGCGCTGCCGATGTCGAACATCGGCCGGTTCTCGGCATCCATGATCTGGATACGCAGGCCGTCCTGGGTGATCTCGAACAGGATCTGATCCTTGAACTTCTGCAGTTGCGGGTTTTCTTCGACCTTGTTCTGCAGCTCCTGCAAGAGCAGGTTCAGGCGTTCCTTTTCAACCTGCTCGGCCATGGTCTCGACCTGATCCTTGTCCAGCTGCACGCTGGTGTCGGGCGTCGGCTCGGACTTCACCTCAGGGTTGATGGTCTTGTCCGGCGCCAGCTCCGGCGAGCCACCCAGGTCAATCACATAGGGCGTACCGCTTTCGGAGAAGCCGATCGGGTCCTTGAAGTAGCCGGCGATGGCGATCTTCTGCTCTGGGGTGGCCGTCGACATCAGCCACAGCACCAGGAAGAACGCCATCATCGCCGTCGCGAAGTCGGCAAAGGCGATCTTCCAGGCGCCGCCATGGTGACCGCCGCCAAAGCGCTTGACGCGCTTGATGATTATCGGCTGATTGTTTTCCATGAATCAGCGACCGCGAACTGCTTGTTCCAGCTCGGCGAAGCTCGGACGGTGCTTGGGGTACAGCACCTTGCGCCCGAATTCCACGGCCAGTGACGGCGGCATGCCCGAGGCCGAAGCCACCAGCGACGCCTTGATCGACTCGTACAGATTGACCTCTTCCTTGGCATCGTGAGCCAGGCAGGTAGCCAGTGGGCCGAAGAAGCCGTACGCAGCAAGAATACCGAAGAAGGTACCCACCAGCGCCGCACCTACGTGCATGCCGATGGCAGCCTGGTCGCCCTCACCCAACGAGGCCATGGTGACGACGATACCCAGTACCGCCGCAACGATACCAAAGCCAGGCATGCCGTCGGCGATCCCGGTGACCGCGTGCGAAGGGTGGTCGAGTTCTTCCTTGAGGCTCAGCAGCTCCATGTCGAACAGGCCTTCGAGCTCGTGCGGAGCCATGTTGCCGGTGGACATGATGCGCAGGTAGTCACAGATGAACGCAGTCATGCGCTCATCACCCAGCACTGCCGGGTACTTGGCGAAGATCGGGCTGGCCGAGGCGTCTTCGATATCGCCTTCGATCGCCATCATGCCTTCGCGGCGGCTCTTGTTGAGGATCTCGTAGACCAGGCCCAACACCTCCAGGTAGAAGGTATGGGTGAAGCGCGAGCCGAACATCTTCATCGACTTCTTGATCACGTGCATGGTCATGTAGCCAGGGTTGGCCTGCAGGAACGCGCCAAACGCAGCCCCGCCAATGATGAGCACTTCGAACGGCTGGATCAGCGCCGCAATCTTGCCGTGGGAAAGCACGTAGCCTGCGATCACGCTCGCGAAGACGACGATGATGCCGATAATTTTAGCCATAGGTTCAAAGCACTTGAAGTCGAGGTCAGGGTCGGGGACGGGAGCTTGAAAACTCTTCTTCTACTTATCGGCAGAACTGCGCCAGACTATAGCCACTCCAAGTGAAAAGCCAGTTCGGACTGATGTCAAAATGCCAATTGAAACCAAGGTACCAAGTCAGACGCCACGCACTTTAGACCGCTGGATAAAACTGCTGGATGACGTGCGCCTGCCCGTGCCCAAGGAAAGCCACGACCGGGTACTGGCGGCCATCAATGACAACCGTCGATCATTGCGCGACATCGCCGAACTGATGCAGGACAGCCCCGCCTTGGTACTGTCGGTCATGCGTGAGGCCAATCACTCGGCCAACGCCAGCCAGGCCGAGCCGGCCGAGAGCCTCGAAGTTGCCCTCAATCGCCTCGGACTTGAGCGCAGCGCACAGCTGCTGGCGCGCCTGCCGGCCTTGCCCGGCGATGACATCCCGCCGGTACTGCGCCAGTTTCTGTTGATCAGCCAGCATGCCGCGCAGCAGGCCAGTGGCCTGTTCGCCAGCCGCCTGGCGCGGCTGTGGCAGGAGATTCACTGGGGCAGCCTGCTGTTCCTGTCGCCGCTGTGGCCGATGGCCGTGACCTACCCCAAGCTGCTCGACACCTGGGAGCTGCGGGTTATCCACAAGGGCGAAAACGCTGCCGAGGTCGAGATCGAGCTGTTTGGCGTACGCCTGATGGAGCTGTGCCAGGCGGTCGCCCTGCACTGGCGCCTGCCGGAGTGGGTAACCCAGGGCTACCGCCTGCTTACCAGCGAACGCGAACAATTGGCTCAGGTATTCAACATTGCCCGCGAGACGGACAGCCTCGAGCAGCAGCATCGGCTGGATGAAGAACCAGGCCTGCGCCGCTGGTTCAACCAACCGGCCAACACCGTATTGCTGGCCAACGGCCTGGCACTGGCGGCGCAAGTCGGCTGGGACAACCCGCACCTGCTGCGCTGGCAACTGCTGACCGCGCTGTATTTGCAGACCTCGCTGGACGACGTCCAGCAGCAGGTTCACCAGCAAGCCGCAGCGAGTGCCCGCCATCACGCCCGCCACGCCCTGTTCCACCCGGCCGAAGCGTTGATCTGGCCATGGCAGCAGCGCCGCCCGCACCCGGACATGCTCACACCACCGCCGCCGCCTGCAGAAAACCTGGAGCGCTGGCGCTCGCTGTGCGCCGAAATGCTGGCCCAGCCCAGCCGCTTCAGCAATGCCGTGCACCTGGCTACCCACGCCCGCGATGCACTGCTCGCCTGCGGCATGCAGCGGGTACTGCTGCTGACCTACGACAAGGCCACTGATGCCTTGCGCGTGCAGCAGACTGCTGGCCTGCCCAAGGAAGCAGCTGCACTGAACCTGGCAGTCAAACAGAACAAACTGTTACAACGCTTGACCAGTCAGGCCGGGCAATTGCGCCTGACGCCGGACAACCACGCCCAGTTCGCCGCCCTGCTGCCAGCGCCGATCAATGCCCTGTTCCCCAGCGAGCACCTGCTGCTGCGCTCGCTGGCGGTCAATGGCCAGGTAATCATGCTGCTGCTTGCCGATCAGGCGGGCCGCCCGCTGGCCGACGTCAGCGTGCAGGCACTGGGCAAGACTGCACAGTGTATCGAGCGCGCTCTGGCTACCTTCGCCACCCGCAGTAGCTGAGCCTTACGCTACAATCGCCCCCTCGCGTTCCACCTGGAGACTGTGGATGACTGATTTTTCCGGCTTGCCGCTGGTTATCGAAGCGCAAGACCTGTTGCCACGCCTGGGCTCGCCCGCGCTGATCGTGGTCGACCTGACCAGCGCCAACCGCTATGGCAGTGGCCACGTACCCGGTGCGCGCTTCGTCGACCCCAAGCGTACCCAGCTGGGCCAACCGCCGGCGCCTGGGCTACTGCCGGCGCGCGCCGACCTGGAAAAGCTGTTCGCCGAACTCGGCCATCGTGACGATGCCGTCTATGTGGTTTACGACGACGAAGGCGGTGGCTGGGCCGGGCGTTTCATCTGGCTTCTGGATGTCATCGGTCATGCGCAGTATCACTACCTCAACGGTGGTATCCAGGCCTGGCCGGCTGATCAGCTGTCGACCGAGACGCCCGCCAGCGCCACCGGCTCGGTCAGCCTGACCATAAACGACGAGCCGACCGCCACCCGCGAATACCTGCAGAGCCGCCTCGGCGCTGCCGACCTGGCCATCTGGGACGCTCGCGCGCCGGGTGAATACCGGGGCGAGAAAGTGCTCGCGGCCAAAGGCGGGCACATCCCCGGCGCCGTCAACTTTGAGTGGACCGCAGGCATGGACATGAATGACCACCTGCGCATCCGCAAGGACATGGCCGAGATCCTGCAAAATCTGGGTATCACTCCCGACAAGGAAGTGATCACCCATTGCCAGACCCATCACCGTTCAGGCTTTACCTATCTGGTGGCCAAGTCCCTCGGCTACCCCCGGGTCAAGGCGTACGCCGGCTCGTGGGGCGAATGGGGCAACCATCCGGACACGCCCGTAGAGGTTTAAGGAAATTCAATGAAATCGCGTTTGTTCATCATCAGTCAGTACCTGCTGCCGCACCATCTGCTGTCACGCCTGGCCGGTTGCGTTGCCGAGTGCCGCGCGCGCTGGTTCAAGAATGCCTTCACCGCCTGGTTCGCCAAGCGTTATCAGGTCGACATGTCCGAAGCGCTGGTCGAAGACCTCAGCGCCTATGAGCACTTCAACGCCTTCTTCACCCGCGCCCTGAAGCCAGGTGCGCGCCCGCTGGATGAAACTCCAGGGGCCATTCTGTGCCCGGCCGATGGTGCCGTCAGCCAACTCGGCCCGATCGAGCACGGCCGCATCTTCCAGGCCAAGGGCCATGGTTACAGCGCACTGGAGCTGCTCGGCGGCGATCCGGCGCTGGCCGCACCGTTCATGGGCGGCGAGTTCGCCACCATCTACCTGTCGCCGAAGGATTACCACCGCGTGCACATGCCGCTAGCCGGCACCCTGCGCGAGATGGTCTACGTGCCAGGCCGGCTGTTCTCGGTCAACCAGACCACTGCCGAAAACGTACCGGAGCTGTTTGCCCGCAACGAGCGCGTGGTCTGCCTGTTCGATACCGAGCGCGGGCCGATGGCCGTGGTGCTGGTCGGGGCGATGATCGTGGCTTCGATCGAAACCGTCTGGGCGGGACTGGTCACGCCGCCCAAGCGTGAGCTGAAGACCTTCCGCTACGACGAAGCCAGCCGCACACCGATCCACCTGGAAAAAGGCGCCGAACTGGGCCGTTTCAAGCTCGGCTCCACTGCCATCGTGCTGTTTGGCCCGGAGCAGGTGAAGTGGGCTGAAAGCCTCGGTGCCGGCTCTGCCGTGCGCATGGGTGAACTGCTGGCGGTACCGACCGCAGTCTGATCCGCCGCCTACGAAAAGGCCCCGCATGGCGCAACCATGCGGGGCCTTTTCGTTTGTCGGGACCGCTCTGCGGCCCCTTACGGGCTCAGATCAGCCGCGAGCGTCGCGGTCGCGCAAGCCGAGCAGATACAGCACACCATCCAGACCAAGGGTCGAGATCGCCTGTTTGGCCGACTGGCGCACCAGTGGTTTGGCGCGGAAGGCCACGCCCAGCCCTGCCAGCGACAGCATGGGCAGATCGTTGGCGCCGTCGCCTACAGCGATGGTCTGTGCCAGTTGCAGGCCTTCCTTGCTGGCCAGCTCCTGCAACAGGTCAGCTTTACGCTGGGCATCGACAATTGGCTCGATGGCCACGCCTGTGACCTTGCCGTCGACCACTTCCAGCTCGTTGGCGAACACATAGTCGATACCCAGCCGCGCCTGTACCTGCTTGGCGAAGTAGGTAAAGCCACCGGACAGGATGGCGGTCTTGTAACCCAGGCGCTTGAGCTCGGCGAACAGGTTTTCGGCGCCCTCGGTCAAGCGCAGCGATGCGCCGATCTCGTCCAGTACCTTGACGTCCAGGCCTTTGAGCAACGCCATGCGCTCCTTGAAGCTGGCGCGAAAATCCAGCTCGCCGCGCATGGCCCGCTCGGTAATGGCGGAAACCTGCTCGCCGACGCCGGCGGCCTTGGCCAGCTCGTCGATGACTTCGGCTTCGATCAGCGTGGAATCCATGTCGAACACCGCCAGCCGGCGGTTGCGGCGGAACAGGTCATCCTTCTGGAAGGCGATATCCACGGCCAGCTCTTCAGACAACGTGAAGAACGCGGCACGCAGGGCCTGAGCATCACTCGGCTCGCCGCGCACAGAAATCTCCAGACACGCTTTGCCGTGGTCGCTGTCGGCGTTCAGCGCCACCCGCGCCGACAGGCGTTCGATGCGCTCGATGGTCAGGCCATACTGGCTGATGATCGCACTGACCCGCTGCAGCTGCTCGGGGGTGACCTTGCGGCTGAGCAAGGTGACAATCTGCCGGGCGTCGCCCTGGCCATCGGCCCAGTGCTGGTAGTCAGCCTCGGAAATCGGTGTGTAGCGTGCCTGCAGATTGAGCTCGTGGGCCTTGATCTGCACGCTGTGCAGCAACTGCGTGGCGACTTCGTTATCCGGGATATCGACGAGGATGCCGAACGACAAAGTGCCGTGCATCACGGCCAGGCCGATGTCGAGAATGTTCACACCGCCCTGGAGCAGGACGCCGGTGATGGCGGCAGTGAGACCTGGGCGGTCTTCACCGGTGATGTTGATCAGAACGATTTCGCGCACAACCTGGCTCCGACTTCGATGAAAAATGCGCATTCTACCGACTTTCGGTAACTATCGGGCGCCACTTGCACTTTGCCGACAAATGCCGGGTCGCTATACTGCGCAGCACTTTCTCGTCATAAAGAGCCGCGCTCTGTGAACCGGCCCACGCCAGTTAAATCCGATAACTTCTTCCTGATGCTGTTCCATGCTCTGCGCCAACGCCGCGTACCCTTGGCATTGCGTATCGCCAGCACCAATATTTTCCTGGTGGCCATGGCGCTGGTGATCTATGCCTGCGTGATGGGCCTGCAGTTCAAGCAGGCCATGCATGAGCAGGCGGACGCCCTGGGGCAGAGCCTGACCATCCAGACGGCCACCTCGGCGACCGAGCTGCTGGTGTCCAACGACATCCTCAGCCTCAACGTGCTGCTGGGCAATCTGGTGAAGAACCCGCTGGTGGCCCACGCCGCCATCTACAGCGTCGACAACCGCATCCTCGCCGAGGCCGGTCAGCGCCCGAAAAACACCCTGCTGGGTGAAGCCGAAGGCCTGTACCAGACCAAGATCACCTTTCAGGACGTGACCGCCGGGCAACTGCGCATCAGCCTGGACATGAGCGAGTTCCAGCAACCGATGCTGATCAGCTTGCAGAGCATGGGTATTCTGGCGGGGATACTGCTGGTCTTGGCCCTGACCCTGAGCCTGCGCCTGGGCCGCTACATCTCCACGCCGCTGCTGCAGCTGCGGGTCTGGCTGCGTGATCCGCACCCGTACACCCCGGCCATCGATCGTCAGGACGAGATCGGCGACCTTGCCCGTCAGTTGCATGCCCGCCTCGCGCCACCGCCGCCGCCTGAGCCGGAAGAAGAGGAAGAGCACGACGACGAGCATGACTTCGCCGACCTTGATCACGCCCCGGCAACCACCAGTGTCGCTGCCCGCAGCCGGGCTATTGCCCAGCAGGATGAGGAAGACGATGAAGCCTTTGCCGGCCTGATCGACGTCGAGCAAAGCAGCGCCAAGCCGGTTGTGGCCGCGCCCGTCTCGACCGAACCGCAGTACAGCGCCGTACTGGCCGTACAGCTGGGTTCGCAGGAGCAACTGCGCCGCCTGCCGCGCACGCGCCTGACCGAGCTGCTCGAACGTTATCGCGACTGCCTCGAGCAGGCTGCTTCGCTGTATGAAGGTGAAACCTTCACCCTGACCGACGGCAGCACCTTGCTGCTGTTCCACAGCCGCGAGACGGGTGAAGACTACCTGACCAATGCCATCTGCTGCGGCGAGCTGCTGCGCGCCCTGGGCCATGCCCTGCAGATCGAAGTGGCCGATAGCGGCATCACCTTGCAGCTGCAACTGGGGCTGACCGTGGGTGATGACCTGCAAGGACTCGAGCAGGTCGATCTGCTGATGACCGAAAAAGCCCAGGATGCCCTGGCCCTGTCGCAGCACAGCCGCAACCTGCTGTTGGTCGAGCGCAAGATCACCGATGATGCGCTGGTCCGCCAACGCGCCCGCATCCGCCCGATTGCCAGCCCTGAGGGTGCATGCTGTGTCGAGCGGTTGATGGAGCCGTACCCATCGATGCTGGAGCGGCAACTGGCGCGCATGCACGAGCGCCGGGCCTGAGGATTGGTCCACCCTGTGGGAGCGGATGAACCCGCTCCCATAAACCGCACAAACAAAAAGGCCGCCCCCACAGATATCTGCAGGGGCGGCCTTTGCAAGCGCCTCGATTCAAACTCAGAACCTGAACACTTCCATATCGGTACGCACCGGCGAAGCAATCGGGATCTTCGACTTCTCTGGGGTCTTCTTGACCTGCACCGGCGCCGCCGGCTTCTTGCGGGTTTCTTCAGCCAGGGCCGGCTGATTGGCCAGCGGCTTGACCGCGTTGCTCAACTGCTCGGCCAGCTTCTGCAACAACTGCCCTTGCGCCTGCACCTGGGAAGACTCGCTGCCCTCATGCGGTTGCTCAAGGTGCACTATGCGGTTGTCACGCACGTTGCCGCGGCGATCCAGCAGGCGCCACTGTGCATCCAGAATGGCCGGCTGATCCTTGCCCGAATCCAGCCGAGTGATCGACAGCAGCACCTGCACGTCCGGCGCAAAACCACTGCTCGCCGGCGCCAGCACCACCCGTTGGCTGTCTAGGCGCCAGGCCAGCTGGCGCACCAGCAGTTGGTCAATATCCGAAGACAGGCTGCCCGCCCAACGACCGTCCGTCGCCGAAGTCAGGCTGCCGTCTGCCTGGCGCTGCAAAAAGGTCTCGCGCTGCAGGTAGTCAGCCACCGAAACCGGGCCAAGCACCACAGCCATACCGGCACTCTGCGAAGGCTGGCCAGGTTCACCACTGTCCAGCTGATACAGGGCTACCGGCTGGTGCACACTGCACCCGCCCAGGCCCAGCAGGCCGGTCATCAACAGCGCAAATGGAAAGCGCGGAAATTTCATCATCCCATCCAGGTGGCAGCCATTCGGCATACCGCAGTGATACACATGTAGAGTCTTTGGGGCGCTCGGCCACGCCGGCGCCGCGAGCGCCTATCATCCGCGAAAAGGTCGTCCGACTCCAGTAGTTCCGCCGCGAACAACGCCGAAAGTGCCGGTTCAGACGACTCGCCTGGTTAGCTCGAAGCTTCCACCAGCAGCCCATCGACGCGCTGGAAGCCGCGGGGCAGCTTGCTGCCTCGCCGACCGCGTTCGCCCTTGTAATGCTCCAGATCATCTGGTTTGAGCGACAGGGTACGCTTGCCAGCCTGCAATACAAGGGTCGACCCCTCGCTGATGACGGCCAGGTCGGTGACGTACTCCTCGCGACTGGCAACCCGGTCGCCAGGTACGCCAATGATCTTGTTGCCCTTGCCCTTGCCCAGCTGCGGCAGGTCGGCGACCTTGAACACCAGCAAGCGGCCTTCGGTGGTCACCGCTGCCAGCCAGTCCTGCTCGCGGTTGCTCACCGGCCGCGGCGGGATCACCTTGGCGCCGTTGGGCAGGCTGAGCAAACCCTTGCCGGCCTTGTTCTTGGCCTGCAGGTCTTCGCCCTTGACCACGAAGCCGTAACCCGCGTCGGAGGCCACCACATACAGGGCGTCGTCCTCGGGCAGCAGCACGCACTCGAAGGTCGCCCCCGGCGGCGGTGTCAGCCGCCCGGTCAGCGGCTCGCCCTGGCCACGGGCCGAGGGCAACGTGTGCGCGGCCACCGAATAACTGCGCCCGGTGGAGTCGATCAGCACGGCAAACTGGTTGGAGCGCCCCGCCGCAGCGGCCTTGAAGCCGTCACCGGCCTTGTAGGAAAGCCCGGTGGCATCGATGTCATGGCCCTTGGCGCAACGCACCCAGCCTTTTTCCGAAAGCACCACGGTGACCGGCTCGGTCGGCATCAGCTCGTTTTCCGAGAGTGCCTTGGCTTCGCTGCGCTCGACAATCGGCGAGCGGCGGTCGTCGCCATACTTCTCGGCATCTTTGATCAGCTCGCTGCGCACCAGCTTTTTCAGCTTGGCATCGCTACCCAGCAGGGCCTGCAGCTTGGCCTGCTCTTTAAGCAGTTCGTCCTGCTCACCGCGGATTTTCATTTCTTCCAGGCGAGCCAGCTGGCGCAGGCGCGTCTCGAGGATGTATTCAGCCTGGATTTCGGTCAGCTCGAAGCGGGCAATCAGCGCCTGCTTGGGGTGCTCTTCGGTACGGATGATGTGGATAACTTCATCCAGGTTGAGAAACGCCGTGAGCAAGCCGTCCAACAGGTGCAGGCGCCGCTCGACCTTGTCCAGGCGGTGCTGCAGGCGCCGGCGCACGGTGCCGACGCGGAACTGCAACCATTCCTGCAGCAACAGCCGCAGGTTTTTCAGTTGCGGCCGGCCGTCGAGGCCGATGATGTTGACGTTGACCCGGTAGCTGCTTTCCAGATCAGTGGTGGCGAACAGGTGCTGCATCAGCTCGTCGGCATCGACCCGATTGGAGCGCGGGATGATCACGATTCGGCATGGGTTCTCATGATCGGACTCGTCGCGCAGGTCAGCCACCATTGGCAGCTTCTTGGCCTGCATCTGCGCAGCGATCTGCTCGAGCACCTTGGCCCCGGAGACCTGGTGCGGCAAGGCGGTGACGACAATGTCGCCATCCTCGACGCGGTACACCGCACGCATGCGGATCGAGCCTTTGCCGCTCTCGTACATCTTCAAGATGTCGGCACGCGGCGTGATGATCTCGGCTTCGGTCGGATAGTCCGGGCCTTGAATGTGCTCGCACAGCTGCTCGATGGTCGCTTTCGGCTCGTCGAGCAGGCGCACACAGGCGCTGGCGACTTCGCGCAGGTTGTGCGGCGGCACATCGGTGGCCATGCCCACAGCAATACCGGTGGTGCCGTTGAGGAGGATATTCGGCAGCCGCGCCGGCAGAACCGACGGCTCCTGCAGAGTGCCGTCGAAGTTGGGCACCCAGTCGACCGTGCCCTGGCCGACTTCGTCGAGCAGCACTTCGGAGTAGCGCGACAGGCGCGCCTCGGTATAACGCATGGCCGCGAACGACTTCGGATCGTCCGGCGCACCCCAGTTGCCCTGGCCGTCGACCAGGGTATAGCGGTAGCTGAACGGCTGCGCCATCAGCACCATGGCTTCATAGCAGGCCGAGTCGCCGTGCGGGTGGAACTTGCCGAGCACGTCGCCGACGGTACGCGCCGACTTCTTGTGCTTGGAATCGGCATCCAGACCCAACTCGCTCATGGCATAGACAATGCGCCGCTGCACAGGCTTGAGGCCGTCGCCGATATGCGGCAGGGCGCGGTCCATGATCACGTACATGGAATAGTTGAGGTAGGCCTGTTCGGTGAAGTCAGCCAGGGAACGGCGCTCGACGCCGTCGAGACTGAGTTCCAGTGAGTCGCTCATGCGGGCCTCGTCATTTCAGGTTCTGGCGCAACAGCATGCTGCCGCCGCGCTGGGTAAATTCAAGTTGTTTGAGGGCGCTCATGCCGAGCAGCACGGTTGTGCCGTCAAGGCCGGGCACCACCAGGGCGCGTACGCCCTGCAGGCGGATATCACCCAGTTGCAGGCTTTCCAGACGGGTCCGGTAGCCTTCAGTGCGGCCATTGGCGGTACTCACCAGCACAGGCGCACCGCGTTGCAGCTCAAGGCCTTTGGCCAGCGACTCGGGGATGGCGACATCGGTCGCGCCGGTGTCGAGCATGAAGTGCACGGTCTGGCCGTTGATTGCGCCGTCGGCGACGAAGTGGCCCTGACCATTGCTCAGTAAGCGAACTTCGATGAAACCATCACCATGGGCCGACTCGGGTTGCGCATTGGGGTTGCGCTGCTGATCCTCCCAGACGCCAAAAAAGCGCGTGGCAAGAAACATCGCCGCCGCCCAGGCGAGAATCATCAGCACCTTGCCCGCGCGCTTGCCGGCCGGCTGGCTCATGGTTTGCCACTCCAGCCGCCTTGTGGCGCAGCAAAGCGCCAGACGATCGGCCGTACTTCGCCATCTCCGCGGGCGCCGTTGTTGTTGTCTACGCCAATCCAGGCGCCCTCGTCATCGATGATCAAGGCTTCGGCGACGCCAAACAGCTGGTCATAGCGGCGCGCCTCGGTCAGCGCATCGGCGGCAAACGACCAGCAGCGCTCGACGGCGCCGCTGTCCACGTCGCGCCGGCATACCCGGTAGGCATTACGCTCCAGGGTAAACAGCTTGCCGGCATACAGCGCCAGGTCGGCAAAATCACGCGACACCGGCCGCGGCTTGTCCACTTGCGGCGGCTGCATCTCGACCCCAGCCTCGCTGAACAGCACACAGCTGCGCACGCAGGTCCACAGCGACTGCTGGCGTTGCAACGCAACCAGGCCGCGCCGTTCCCGTTCGGCGGCCAGCCATAGACGATCGCCCGCCGGGTTGATCACCACCCCCTCGAACAAGCCATTGAAGCGCAGCAGCATGCCGCTGGCACGTGCCCGGCCAACCATCAACGGGTCGATCTTCAACCAGTTCGGCTCACCTTGCAGCGGCACCTGCAGCACCGCCGCATGGGATTCGCTGACCAAGTAGAAGTTACCCGCCTGATCGCAGCTGATACCTTCAAAGTCCAATTCACCACCGCGCACTGCGGCGACCGCCCAACTGCGCACCTTCAAGCCTAATGGCAAGCCACTGTCAGGCGCTGGCGGCGCGCTGAAGGGCATCGCTTCGGCCTGCCAGACGCCATCGCTCTGCTCGAAGCGGTAGATCCGGTCGTCATCGCGGTCGGATACACCCCAGAGCGCGCCACGGCACATCGCCAGGCCCGAGAGGTTGCCGCTGGGCATGCCGTCAATGGCGTGCTCGCTGCTCAGCTTCAGCTCCGGCCAGTCGCTCGCCAGACTCGGCAAAGCGACCAGGGCCAGTACTGCGGCAAGCAACCGAACAATCAAACCATGACCTCAGCCAGGTTGCCTTTGGTTTCCAGCCAGCTCTTCCGGTCACCGGCGCGCTTCTTCGCCAGCAGCTTGTCCATCAGCTCGCAGGTGGCCTCGACGTCATCCAGAGTCAACTGCACCAGGCGCCGGGTGTTCGGGTCCATGGTGGTTTCGCGCAACTGCGGCGGGTTCATCTCACCCAGGCCCTTGAAGCGGGTGACCTGCGGCTTGCCACGTTTTTTCTCGGCGACCAAACGGTCAAGAATGCCGTCACGCTCCGCTTCGTCGAGGGCGTAGTAGATCTCCTTGCCCAGGTCGATGCGGTACAGCGGCGGCATGGCGACGTAGACGTTGCCCGCCTCGACCAACGGCCGGAAGTGCTGCACGAACAAGGCGCAGAGCAAGGTGGCGATGTGCAGGCCGTCAGAGTCGGCGTCGGCGAGGATGCAGATCTTGCCGTAGCGCAGCTGCGACAGGTCGGTGGCACCCGGATCGACACCGATGGCCACGGCGATGTTGTGCACTTCCTGGCTGGCCAGCACTTCGCCGCCGTCGACTTCCCAGGTATTGAGGATCTTCCCGCGCAGCGGCAGGATGGCCTGGAATTCCTTGTCCCGCGCCTGCTTCGCCGAACCGCCGGCGGAGTCACCCTCGACCAGGAACAGCTCGGAGCGCATCGGGTCCTGGCCAGCGCAGTCGGCCAGCTTGCCGGGCAGTGCCGGGCCCTGGGTAATGCGCTTGCGCTCGACCTTCTTGCTCGCCTTGAGGCGGCGACCCGCGTTGCTGATGGCAAGCTCCGCCAGCTGCATACCCAGTTCAGGGTGCGCGTTGAGCCACAGGCTGAAGGCATCCTTGACCACGCCGGAGACGAACGCCGCCGCCTCGCGCGAGGACAGGCGCTCTTTGGTCTGGCCGGAGAACTGCGGCTCCTGCATCTTCATCGACAGGACGAAGCTGATCCGCTCCCAGATGTCTTCCGGGGCCAGCTTGACCCCACGCGGCAGCAGGTTGCGGAACTCGCAGAACTCGCGCATGGCATCCAGCAGGCCCTGGCGCAGGCCGTTGACGTGGGTACCCCCTTGCGCCGTCGGGATCAGGTTGACGTAGCTTTCCTGCACGCTGTCGCCGCCCTCGGGCAACCACAGCAGGGCCCAGTCGACCGCTTCCTTGTTACCGGCCAGGCTGCCGCAGAACGGCTCGTCGGGCAGCCGAAGGAAGTCGCTGACCGAATCGACCAGGTACGAGCGCAGGCCGTCTTCGTAGTGCCACTCGACTTTCTCGCCGCTGGCCTTGTCTTCGAAGCTGATCGACAAGCCCGGGCACAGCACGGCCTTGGCCTTGAGCACATGCTTGAGGCGGCTGATGGAAAACTTCGGCGAGTCGAAGTACTTCGGATCAGGGCTGAAATACACGCTGGTACCGGTGTTGCGCTTGCCGACCGTACCGATCACTTCCAGCTCGGTGGCCTTGTAGCCGTCGGCGAAGGTCATCTGGTATTCGTTGCCGTCACGCTTGACCCGCACCCGAACCTGGGTCGACAAGGCGTTGACCACCGAGATACCAACGCCGTGCAGACCACCGGAGAACTGGTAGTTCTTGTTCGAGAACTTGCCGCCGGCGTGCAGTTTGGTGAGGATCAGTTCGACACCCGAGACGCCCTTTTCTGGGTGGATGTCGACCGGCATGCCCCGGCCATCGTCGCTGACTTCCAGCGAGTGGTCGGCATGCAGGATGACCTGCACCGAGCGGGCGTGGCCGGCCAGGGCTTCGTCGACACTGTTGTCGATGACTTCCTGGGCCAGGTGGTTGGGCCGGCTGGTGTCGGTGTACATACCGGGCCGTTTACGCACCGGATCGAGGCCGGAGAGGACTTCGATGGCGTCGGCGTTATAGGCGCTAGCGCTGGGGTTGGCCATGGGTTCTCGTCGTCAGTCTGGTGAATGCGAAAAATCAAAATACAGAAAAATCGAGCGCCGCATATTGCTCGCGGGCAATGCCGGCAAAAGCCAGCAACGCCGGCAGGCGCTTGGTGAAGCCCTGGAAACTGTGGTCGCCACCGGCTTCGATACGCAGCGCGCAGGCCTGGTAGTAGGCAGCGGCGTGGCGGTAGTCGAGGGTTTCATCGGCGGTCTGCAACCACACCTGGTAGCGTGCGGCGTCGGTTGGCGGCGCCACTTCGAGCTCGGCCAGGGCCTGCACGTGGTCCAGGGTCAGCTCCCAGGGCTCATCGGTATACAGGTTGCGCTGGGTGCCCAGGTAGCCGTCGAACAAGCGGTGCGGCGCTACCGCCGGGTTGATCAGCAGTGCCTTGAGGCCATGCCGCTCGGCCAGATGGGTCGCATAGTAGCCGCCCAGCGAACTGCCTACCAGCAAGGGCGCGCCCAGCTCGGCAATGGCGGCTTCGAGCTGGCCAATCGCCTCACGCGGATGATGGTGCAGCGCGGGGATGCGCAACTGGCCAGCCAGGCCCAGTTGCTGCATCACAGCCTCAAGCTGGCGCGCCTTGGTCGACAGCGGCGAGCTGTTGAAGCCGTGGATATAAAGGATGGAACCCGACATGCTGCCCCCAGTGTCTGCTGCGGCGCGCCCGCCAGTTGGGGCGCAGGGACGCGCAGTGTAGCGTGTTCGCCGAGCATTGGCGCTGCTTCGGGATTTTCGTAATACATTGTTCAAGGTCGCTGGGACTGCGCGCTCAATAACCGGGGCTGTTGAAATCCAGCTGCAGCACATAATCCAGCGCCCGCTCTACGCCTGTTTCCAGCTGACCGTCTGCATGCAGGCGCAGCCAGCGGTATCCCGGCAACTCTTCACTGACCTTGAAGTCGACGCTACCCGGGGCGAACTGGATGCAGGTCGACGGTGTGGCCATGTAGCGCACGCCGTCACGCGTCTGCTCGAAGGCCTGGTGCACATGCCCCCAGAGCACCGCGCGCACCTGCGGGTGAGCCTGCACCCGTTGCAGCAACTCATCGCTGTTGCGCAGGCCGATCGGCGCCATCCAGGCGCAGCCGATATCCACCGGCTGGTGGTGACAGCAGATCAGGCAATGGCGCTGGGGGGCACTGTTCAGGGCTTGATCGAGGACGGCAAGCTGCGCCGGCGCGAGCAGGCCATGGGTCGCGCCCACCACTGCCGAGTCGAGCATGATGATGCGCCAGTTGCCCACATCGGTTACCGACTGCAACAAATCCGTACCTTGCGCCACCTCGGCCATCACTCGCGCCTGATCATGGTTGCCCGGTAGCCAGCGGGCTGGCGCGCGCAGCGTCGCCGTCATCTCGGCAAAGGCGCGATAGGCCGTCGCGCTGGCATCCTGCGACAGGTCGCCGGTGCACAGCAGCAAGTCGATTGCAGGTTGTTCGCGATGCACCTGGTCGATCACATGCTGCAGGCTGCCGCGGGTATTCAGGCCCAGCAGGGTGCCTGCCGGATCAGCAAACAGATGGGCGTCGGTCAGTTGCACGACATTGATCGGTGCGTGGGGATGGTTGGGCTGCGGCAACGGCCGTCTCCTCGAGCGAGTTCTGCGCGATTATCGCCGCTGACAGCTTTCACGCAAGCCGGCGAAGCCGACTCGCATCACATTTTCAGCGTACTGCCGCCAGTTCATGGCCGCAGGCCAGGCAGTGGCTCAGCCATTCGCCGAGAAACAGATTGAGCTGGGCCTTCTCGTCGGGCTGGTGCATGGCTTCGTTGGGGTACGGGTAGATGCTGCGAAAGCGCCGTGCATGCTCGGCGCTGACCACTTCGGCCATGCGCGCATCGTGGTACACCTGCACTTCCAACTGCGGTACCGGCAGCCAGGGCAGACTGTGCTCCTGACGCACGCGCAGGGTGGTGGTGTATGGGCACGTCAGCAGCACGTCCAGCACCAGCACGCCAAGCATCTGGTCGCCCTGGGTCATACCGATGCGCCGCGAGCTCTGGGTAGTACGCATGTCCGGCAGCAGGCGCATCAAGCGAGCGTAGTTGGCCTCGCAGGCACTTTGCAGCCCGACCAGATCGACCCGATAACGCTCGCGCAGCAGGTTCACTTCCACATCCCCCGTACTTCGTCGCGGTTCAGCGCCAGCCATTGCAGGCCGATGATGCTGGCCGCGTTGCAGATGCGCCCGTCACGTACCGCCTGCAGGGCGTCCTCGAACGACCAGGCGCGCACGCGGATATCCTCGCCCTCTTCCTCCAGCCCATGCAAGCCGCCGGCACCTTCGCTGACGCAGCGGCCGAGAAACAGATGCACGAACTCGTCGCTGCCGCCCGGCGATGGGAAGTAGCGGGTCATCGGCCACAAGGCCGAGAAGGTCAGGCCGGCTTCTTCTTCGGCTTCGCGATGGGCAACCTCTTCAGGCTGCTCGTCCTTGTCGATCAGGCCCGCGACCATTTCAATCAGCCAGGGATTGGCCACCTTGCCCATGGCGCCAGCGCGGAACTGCTCGATCAGCACCACCTCGTCGCGCAGCGGATCGTACGGCAGCACGCACACTGCATCGTGGCGCACGAACAGCTCGCGGCTGATCTCACGGCTCATGCCGCCGGCGAACAGCTCATGGCGCAGGTGCAGCTTGTCGAGCTTGTAAAAGCCCTGGAAGCAGTTCTCGCGCTTGACGATCTCAACCGTCTTGGGCACCGAATTGGACGTGTCTGTCATGGAAATCCTCATTACCTCAACTACCGCATCGCGCCATCCTACTCTGCGTTTGACCGGGTTTCACCCCTTTCCGTTGACCGTTCAGGCTGCTGGAAGCGGGTGCGTCATGTCTGTTAGCTTAGTGGCGAACCGACGGCTTTGCCGACGGTCCAAGGCCGACTATCCAAGTTCTGCAAGGATCATCATGACGCTAGTCAAACTGACTTCCGTGGCTGTGCTGGCGGTGGCACTGAGCGCCTGCCAGAGCCTGTTCGCGCCCAATTACCGGGCCCCACTCGAGGTCAAGCGCGATGCCTGGGAGCACGTCAAGCCGGGCTGCAGTGCCAGCGACTGCCCGCTGGTGAACATCGACACCGTGCACTTCCCGGCGCTGCCCAAGCTCGACGCCATCGTCGAAAGCCGCCTGCTGCAACTGACCACCGACAACGCCCGCAGCAGCGCGCCGACCTCGCTCAAGGCCTACGAGGATCAGTACCTGGCCAGCGCCGACAAGCGCAACAGCAGCTACCTGCAAGCCAAGGTACGTGAACAGCATGACGGCTTGGTGATCATCGAGCTGTCCAGCTACCTCGACAGCGGCGGCGCCCACGGCATGCCCGGCCGCGCGTTCATCAACTACTCGCGCAAGCAGGACAAGGTCCTGACCCTGCAGGACATGCTGGTGCCAGGCCAGGAAGACACCTTCTGGAAAACCGTCGAAGAGTCGCACCGCGCCTGGATGATCAGCACCGGCATGGACAAGGACGCCGAATTCGTCAAGACCTGGCCGTTCAAGAAGTCCCCGCACATCGCCCTGACCTACGGTGCGGTCGTGGTGAAGTACGAGGTGTATGCCATCGCGCCCTACTCCATGGGCCACGTCGAGCTGAAGATCCCCTACCCGCGCCTGAATGGCGTGATCAAGCCTGAGCTGTTTCCCGGCCGCGGCTGACACTCAATAGCCCGTACAGCAGCCCTGCCAGCACCAACGCAGGCAGGGTTGCACCGACCTCCGGGGCCAGATTGGCAATGCCATGGTAGGCCGCGACGCCCACCGCCCAGGCCAGCAGCGCCTGCCAGTGCAAGCCGTCGACACGGGTCGGCAACTGGCGCTGGCGGATCACGAAGTGGTCCGTCAGCACCACGCCGAACAGCGGCGCGAACACCGAACCGATCAACAGCAGGAAGTTCTCGTACTGGGCCAGCGGCGCCAGACAGGCGATCAGCGTGCACAGCAGGCCGATCGCCAGGGCCAGGTGTTCGACCTTGATCGGCAGCAGCAAGCCGGTGGAGACCGCGCCGGAATGGATATCGGCAAAAGCGTTCTCGGTCTCATCCAGCAGAATCAACAACAGCGGGATACCCAAACCGGCGCCGGCCAGCGCCAGCAGCAGGGCATTGGCCTCACCGCTTGGCGCAAAGGCCAGGGTGTAGGCAACGCCAAGGCTCATCAGCCAGGCATTACCAAGCAGATAACCGAGCACGGTGCCACTGAACACGCGGCCCGCATGCTGGGCGAAGCGCGAATAGTCGGCAATCAACGGCAACCACGACAGCGGCATGGCGATGACGATGTCAAAACCGACTGCCAGCGACATCGAGCCATCGCCCGCACGCTGCCAGATAGCGCTCAGATCGGCCTTGGCAAACAGGTTCCAGGTCAGCCACAGGCAGGCGCCGATCAATAGCCAGATACCCCACTTGCGCAAGATCTTGCGCACGAAGGTCAGCGGGCCGCAGATTGCCAGCAGCGTTGCCAACGCGCCAAAGCACAGCGTCCACAGTAGCGGGTTGGTCCAGGCACTATCGGCTCCGAACGCCCGCGCGCCGAGCAGGCTGGCGGCGTCGCGCATGACGATGATTTCGAACGAGCCCCAGCCAATCAGCTGGAGCAAGTTGAGCACTGCCGGCAGGCGCACGCCGTGCCGGCCAAGGCTCAAGCGCAAGGTGCCCATGGCCGACAGGCCGGTGTCACTGCCGATCACCCCGGCGGCAGCCAGCAGCAGCACGCCAACCGCAGTGCCGAGCACGATTGCCAGCATCGCGCCGGCCAGGCCCAGGCCCGGCGCGAGCATGGCGCCGACCTGCAGCACCATCAAGCCAGTGCCAAGGGAGAACCACAGGACAAACAGGTCCCGCCCGCCAAACAGGCGCTGGCTGGCGGGGATCGGATGATCGGGGGAGAAGTTGCTGGGGGTGGTCATAGTTGATGCTCGCCGGAGTTATTGTGGAGATGCGAGGGCTTCGCGCTCGTTCGCGGGTAAACCCGCTCCCACAAGGTTTTGCAGCGCCGCCTAAACCTGTGGGAGCGGGTTTACCCGCGAAGGGCTGCAAAGCAGCCCCAGTTGCATCACACCTTCTGGTACAGCTGGCTGCCGGTCTGACGGAAGCGCTCGGACTGCTCGCGCATGCCCTCCTCGACCGACATGTCGACCGCCTCGATACGCTGATTGGCAGCGTACTCGCGCACTTCCTGGGTGATCTTCATCGAGCAGAACTTCGGCCCGCACATCGAGCAGAAGTGAGCGACCTTGGCCGACTCCTTGGGCAGGGTCTCGTCGTGGTAGGCACGGGCGGTGTCCGGGTCCAGGCCAAGGTTGAACTGGTCCTGCCAGCGGAACTCGAAGCGCGCCTTGGACAGCGCGTTGTCGCGGATCTGCGCGCCGGGGTGGCCCTTGGCAAGGTCGGCGGCGTGGGCGGCGATCTTGTAGGTGATGATGCCGGTCTTGACGTCATCCTTGTTCGGCAGGCCGAGGTGTTCCTTGGGCGTGACATAGCAGAGCATGGCGCAGCCAAACCAGCCGATCATCGCCGCACCGATCCCCGAGGTGATGTGGTCGTAGCCCGGCGCGATGTCGGTGGTCAGCGGGCCGAGGGTGTAGAACGGCGCCTCGTCGCAGCATTCCAGCTGCTTGTCCATGTTCTCCTTGATCAACTGCATCGGCACATGGCCGGGACCTTCGATCATGCACTGCACGTCGTGCTTCCAGGCGATCTTGGTCAGTTCGCCCAGGGTCTCCAGCTCACCGAACTGGGCGGCGTCGTTGGCATCGGCAATCGAGCCCGGACGCAGGCCGTCGCCGAGCGAGAAGCTGACGTCGTAGGCCTTCATGATTTCGCAGATTTCATCGAAATGGGTGTAGAGGAAGTTCTCCTGGTGATGCGCCAGGCACCACTTGGCCATGATCGAACCACCACGGCTGACAATGCCGGTGACGCGCTTGGCGGTCAGCGGCACGTAGCGCAGGAGCACGCCGGCATGGATGGTGAAGTAGTCCACGCCCTGCTCGGCCTGCTCGATCAAGGTGTCGCGGAACAGCTCCCAGGTCAGGTCTTCGGCAACGCCGCCGACCTTTTCCAACGCTTGGTAAATCGGCACGGTGCCGATCGGCACCGGCGAGTTGCGGATGATCCACTCGCGGGTTTCATGGATGTGCTTGCCGGTGGAGAGGTCCATGACCGTGTCCGAACCCCAGCGGATGCCCCAGGTCAGCTTGGCCACTTCTTCTTCGATGGACGACCCCAGCGCGCTGTTGCCGATGTTGCCGTTGATCTTCACCAGGAAGTTACGGCCGATGATCATCGGTTCGAGTTCGGTGTGGTTGATGTTGGCCGGGATGATCGCGCGACCACGGGCGATTTCGTCGCGAACGAACTCTGCGGTGATTTCCTTGGGCACGCTGGCGCCGAAGCTGTGGCCGGCGTGCTGCTGCTCAAGCAGGCCGGCAGCGCGGGCCTCTTGCAGCTTCATGTTTTCGCGGATGGCGACGTATTCCATCTCGGCAGTAATGATGCCCTGCCGCGCGTAGTGCATCTGCGTAACGTTGGCGCCGGCCTTGGCCCGGCGCGGATTGCGCACGTGGGCAAAGCGCAGCTTGGTCAGTTCGGCATCGCTCAGGCGCTGCTGGCCGAAGTTCGAGCTCAGGCCCTCCAGGCGTTCGGTGTCGCCCCGCGCGTCGATCCAGGCCGAGCGGACATCGCCCAGGCCTTTGCGCACATCGATGCTGACAGCAGGGTCGGTATACGGGCCCGAGGTGTCGTACACCAGCACCGGCGCATTGGCTTCGCCGCCAAAGTCGGTAGGGGTGTCATCCAGGCTGATTTCGCGCATGGGCACACGGATATCCGGGCGCGAACCCTGGACATACACTTTGCGCGAACGGGTGAAGGGTTGCACAGACTGCTGATCGACTTGCGCCGATTCGCTGAGGTTGATCGCTTTTTCTTGTTTGCTCATCACAGGCTCCAGACAGCTTCCTAGCGGCGGAATGTCGGGGGAGAACCTGAATGACGCGGACACACCCTTGATGGGTGCAGTGCCGGATACCTGGAATGCCAATGCGCGGCTACGCTGCTCGACAAATCCCGGACCTGACACAAGAGACTCGCCGGGAAAGCGAGAAATCTTGTTCCCTACGCAGGCGCTAACCTGATCAGGTTCAACGGGATCCGGAAACTTCCGATCTCAGCCTTTGCATCAAGGCACCCCGACAAGAACATGCGCAGTCTAGACTGGAGTTGCGCGCAAAGCCAAGGGTGCTTGCAGCGCGGCGATCAAAGGCGCCAATCAGCGATTGTTGCCGGCCGTGCGCAGCCTTACACTGGCGCACCGATACTCAACGGTTCAGTAATTAAAACTCGTACAAGGATTGCCCTATGCTGCGCAAACTTTCACTGGCGGTTGCCGTGTCTTGTGCGTCCAACGGAGTGGTCTGGGCGGCTGACCTGCCCGCGCCGGTGAAGACCGACCTGATCAGCGTCTATCAGGAAGCGGCCAGCAACAACGCCGACCTTGCCGCTGCCCGCGCCGATTATGGCGCACGCCGCGAAATCGTGCCGCAGGCCCGCGCCGGGCTGCTGCCGAACCTGTCGGCGGGTGCCGAAATGATGAACACCCGCACCAAGCTCGACGAGCCGGCGATCACCTCCAATCGCAGCGGCAATTCGTGGAGCGCGACCCTGTCGCAGCCGATCTTCCGCGCCGATCGCTGGTTCCAGTTGCAAGCCGCCGAAGCGGTCAACGAGCAGGCGGCGCTGGAGCTGTCGGCCAACGAGCAGAACCTGATTCTGCAGACCGCCGAGAACTATTTCTCGGTACTGCGCGCACAAGACAATCTGGCCTCGACCAAAGCCGAGGAAGCCGCCCTCAAGCGCCAGTTGGATCAGTCCAACGAGCGCTTTGACGTCGGCCTGTCGGACAAGACCGACGTGCTCCAGTCGCAGGCCAGCTACGACACGGCGCGGGCCAACCGGATCATCGCCGAACGCCAGGTAGCAGATGCCTTCGAGGCATTGGTAACGCTGACCAACCGCGACTATGGCTCGTTGCAGGGCGTGGTCCACAGCCTGCCGATCCAGGTGCCGATGCCCAACGATGCCAAGGCCTGGGTCGAGACCGCCGCACGGCAGAACCTCAACCTGCAGGCGACCAACTACGCTGTCGATGCCGCCGAAGAAACCTTGCGCCAGCGCAAGGCCGGCCATGCCCCGACGGTCGACGCGGTGGCGCGTTACCAGAAGGGTGACAACGATGCGCTGGGCTTCTCCAACCCGGCGCCGCAGCCCGGCGTGCGCTACGGCGGCGACGTCGAACAGACCAGCATCGGCCTGCAGTTGAACATCCCGCTGTACAGCGGCGGCCTGACCAGCTCGCAAGTGCGCGAGGCCTATCAGCGCTTGAGCCAGAGCGAGCAACAGCGCGAAAGCCTGCGCCGCCAGGTGGTGGAAAACACCCGCAACCTGCACCGCGCGGTGAATACCGATGTCGAACAGGTGCAGGCGCGCAAGCAGTCGATCATCTCCAACCAGAGTGCGCTGGAGGCGACCGAAATCGGTTATCAGGTCGGCACCCGCAACATCGTCGACGTGCTCGATGCGCAACGCCAGCTGTACACTTCGGTGCGTGACTACAACAACAGCCGCTACGACTACATTCTGGATAACCTGCGCCTGAAGCAGGCTGCCGGCACCCTGAGCCCGCAGGACCTGTCCGACCTGGGCCGTTATCTGAAAGCCGATTACAACCCGGACAAGGACTTCCTGCCACCGGATCTGGCAGCAGCGGCGGCGAAGAACTTCGAACGCCGGCCCTGATCTGCGACTGCGGCGCCGGGCTCACCCGGCGCCGCGATCTATCGCTAGCCCAGCAGCCGAGCCAGGCCATCCAGCAAGCGCTGCAACGCGCCCTGGTTGGCCTGCATCACCGCCCTGCCCGCTTCGCCCATGCGCTTGGCGTCCTGCGGCAACTCGACCAGCCGCTGCACGGCGGCGGCCAATGCCTGGCTGTCGGCAACTGAGTGCAACGCGCCGGCATCTTTCAGCATTGCGCTGATATCGAGGAAGTTGAACACGTGTGGGCCGCTGATCACCGGCAAGGCCAGCGCGGCCGGCTCCAGCGGGTTGTGCCCGCCTGTTGGCACCAGGCTGCCGCCGACGAAGGCGATGTCTGCCAGCGCATAGAGGAACAGCAGCTCGCCCATGGTATCGCCGAGCAGCACCTGGGTTGCGTCGGTGACCAACTCGGCGCTGGAGCGGCGCACGGTAGCGAACTGTTCGGCACACAACGCATGCACCGCGTTGAACCGCTCAGGATGACGCGGCACCAGAATCAGCAGCGCATCGGCATGCACCTGCAGCAGACGGCGGTGCGCCTCGAGTACCTGCGCATCCTCGCCTTCATGGGTGCTGGCTGCGATCCAGACCGGGCGTTGGCTGGCCTGCCATTGCTCGCGCAACTGGCGGGCACGGGGCAGCAGCTGTTCGTCGAGCTTGAGGTCGAACTTGATCGAGCCGGTCACCTGCACGCATTCAGGCCGCGCGCCGAGGCTACGAAAGCGCTCGGCTTCGGTTTCGGTCTGCGCCGCGATCAGGCTCATCTCGGCGAGCATTGGCCGGGTCAGTTTGGCGAAGCGGCCATAGCCGCGCGCCGACCGCGCCGACAAGCGCGCATTGGCCAGCGCCACCGGGATGCCGCGCCTGGCGCACTGGTGGATATGGTTGGGCCACAGCTCGGTTTCCATGATCACGCCCAGCCGCGGTCGCACCTGGTCGAGAAAACGCGCCGCCGCCCAGGGCAGGTCATACGGCAGGTAGCAATGCTGAATGCGTGGTTCATCGGCAAACAGCGCGCGAATCCGCTCCGAACCGGTAGGGGTCATGCAGGTTACAGTGATCGCCAGCTCGGGATAGGCCTTGAGCAATGCGCGCACCATCGGCGCCGCCGCGATGCTCTCGCCGACCGACACCGCATGCACCCAGATGCCGCCCTGATGCATCGGCGGCAGCTTGATGGCAAAGCGCTCGGCGACGCGTTGGCCGTAGGCCGGCGCCTTGCGCGCACGCAGGAACAGGCGCAGCGCTACCAGCGGCAGGCCCAGGTGAAACAGCAGGGTATAAAGGGTTCTGTTCATGGCGGCGCAGTTTACTAGGAACTGCCTGAAAAGGCCTGCCCATGTCCGCCCAAGCCATAAAAGCGGCGGACATAGTGTGAAAGCTGGCAAGCGGATCGCCTAGAATGGCCGCCAATCAATCGAGGAACGCAGCGTGAACGCATATGTTTATCTGGCCATCGCCATTTGCGCCGAGGTCGTCGCCACCGCTTCGATGAAGGCGGTCAAAGGCCTCAGTACGCCGCTACCGCTGTTGCTGATGATCGCCGGCTACACCGTGGCGTTCTGGATGCTGACCCTTGTGGTACGCAGCATTCCGGTAGGTATTGCCTACGCCATCTGGTCGGGGCTGGGCATCGTCCTGATCAGCATCGCCGCTTGGCTCATCTATGGGCAGAAACTGGACCTGCCGGCCGTGCTCGGCATGGCGATGATCGTCGGCGGCGTGGTAGTCATTCAGGTATTTTCCAACAGCAGCGGGCACTGACCGTTGCGTTGCGCGGTCAACGGCAAAGACATCAGCCTGTATACTGCTGGCCTGTCCCTGTCTTTGAGGTGCCCGCATGCCATCTGCCATTTCCACTGACGTACTGATCGTCGGCGCCGGGGTCGCAGGCCTCTGGCTCAATGCCCGGCTGCAGCGCCTGGGCTATTCGACGGTGCTGGTGGAACGCGCAAGCCTGGGCGGCGAGCAGACCATCAAGTCGCAGGGGATCATCCACGGCGGCATCAAGTACGCTCTGCACGGCAGCCTGACCGGCGCCTCCGAGGCGATCGCCGACATGCCGCGGCGCTGGCGCGAGGCGCTGGCCGGCAGCGGCGAGCTGAACCTGGACAAGGTACGCTTGTTGTCCGATGCACATTACCTGTGGTCGCCGGGCGGCCTGCTTGGCAATGTCACCAGCTTTTTTGCCAGCAAGGCCATGCGCGGCCGGGTCGATCAGGTCAAGGGCGAACAACTGCCGCCTGCCCTGCAAGACCGCGCCTTCAAAGGCAAGGTCTATCGCCTCGCCGAGCTGGTCATCGACGTGCCCAGCCTGCTCGCCAACCTCGCTGCGCTGGCCGGTGACAGCTTGCTCGCCGGCGAGCAGATCGAGCCGTTGCGCGAAGGCGATGAACTGGTCGGCCTGCGTGTCGACGGGCGCGAGATTCACGCCCAGCGCATCGTGCTGAGCGCCGGTGGTGGCACCGCCGAGCTGCTTCAGGCCCTCGGCCTGGACCAACCGGCCATGCAGCGCCGACCGTTGCACATGGTTCTGGCCAAGGGCCCCAACCTCAAGCCTTTGTACGCGCACTGCCTCGGCGGTGGGCCCAAGCCGCGCATCACGGTCACCACTCATCCCGGCGCGGATGGCCAGTGGGTGTGGTACCTGGGTGGTGATTTGGCTGAAGCCGATGGCGTTGCCCGCGAGCCAGCGGCGCAGATCGCTGCCGCGCAGAAAGAAGTCGCCAGCCTGTTGCCATGGGTAGATCAAAGCCAGCTGCGCTGGGCCACCCTGCGGGTTGATCGAGCCGAGCCAGCGCAGTCTGGCCAGGTGCGGCCGGACAACGCCTTCCTCGCCGAAGAGCAGCGCCTGCTGGTCGGTTGGCCGACCAAACTGGCGCTGGCGCCGGACTTCGCCGATCACGTGCTGGCCAAGCTCGAACGCGATGGTATTCGCCCTCAAGCCAAGCCTGACTTGTCCGGCCTGCCCCGGCCTGCGCTCGGCGTACCGGCCTGGGAGCAACTGCTGCCATGAGCCTGCCCGATCTGCATGACCTGCACCGAGCGCTGGGCAGCACTGGCCTGATGGTTTCGCCGCTGGGCCTGGGCACGGTCAAGCTGGGCCGTGATCAGGGCGTCAAATACCCCACCGGGTTCACCATCCCAGGCGACGACGAGGCACGCATGCTGCTGGCCCAGGCGCGTGAACTGGGGATCAACCTGATCGATACCGCGCCGGCCTACGGTCGCAGTGAAGAGCGCCTCGGGCCGCTGCTGCGCGGTCAGCGTGACGAGTGGGTGATCGTCAGCAAGGTCGGTGAAGAGTTCAACGACGGCCAGTCGCACTTCGACTTCTCTGCTGCGCACACCCGGCGTTCGGTCGAACGTAGCCTCAAGCGTCTTGAAACGGATCGAATCGAGCTGGTGCTGGTCCATTCAGATGGTAATGACCTGGCGATCCTCGAGCAGGAAGAGGTCTACCAGACCCTCGCCGCGCTCAAGCAGGAAGGCAAGATTCTCGGTTTTGGCTTGTCTGGCAAGACCGCCGCAGGTGGGCTCAAGGCGTTGCAGGAGGGTGACTGTGCGATGGTTACCTACAACCTCAACGAGCAAACCGAACGCCCGGTACTGGACTACGCCGCCGAGCATGGCAAAGCCATTCTGGTGAAGAAGGCCCTGGCCAGCGGGCATGTCTGCCTGGCGCCGGGGGTGGATGCGGTGCAGGCCAGCTTCGAGCTGCTGTTTGCCCACCCAGGCGTGAGCAGTGCTATCGTCGGCACCATCAACCCGCTGCATCTGGCCCATAACGTGGCCACCGTTGCCCGTATCTTGAGGCAGCAATAGGGCCGCTGGCACGGCTACACAAGCGCAAGGAGGAGCCTCGTGGCACGTACGCTGATCCGCAAGAACCCGAGCAACTTCAAAACGCTGCCGCTGCATGTCGAAGCCACTGCCGAGGGCCTGAGTTATCAGACCATCGGCATGCCGCTGAACTTCGCCCAGACCCTGCAACGACGCAAGGCCGTGCAGGTGGCAGACAGCGAGCGCTTCGTGGTTGAGCTGGCCAACCTGGGCGTGTCGGTGCGGCTGACGCTGCAGTGGCAGAACCGCGAATACTGGGTGCTGGTGCGTCAGCGCCGGCAAGACCGTGGCGATGTGGTGCTCAAGCTGATTTCCGGATATGTGCCGGCGCAGGAGCTGAACCTGCCGCTGCATACCGCGATTCAGGAGGTAGCCGAAGAGTGCCTGCTGGAGACGCCAGAGGGCTGGCTGGGCGGGCGCTTCAACGATACCTGGTTGCCCGCGCCCTACGCGGCGGCGCTGCATTATCGGGAGGCGTTGCCGTTTGTGCTGACCTCACAGGCGACGGCGGCGCGGCCGGTGCAGTCGGGCAACCTGGTGTTGATCGAACAGCCGCGGGCCTATGTGCATTTGCCTACAGCGTCGTTGCAGCTGATCTATGACTTGCGCTTGCAGGTGCCGCGGGAGGCCAAGTCGCTGAGTCTGTTTCATGTGGATGAGCGGCTGGAAGGGGATCAACTGGTGGCGCGGCTTAATCGCAAACGGCCTGATCTGTACTTGATGCCGTTGGTGGATGGGCGGCCTACGGCCGAGCTGTTCACGCTGAAGAAGGACACCTTGGTGCCGGCCAGTACCCGTGGGATCTGGCTGGCCGAGAGTTTTGCCCGGCAGGAAGGCTGGGTGGTGCGTGATGAGCGAGTGCGCTGGAAGGATTGGCTGCGCCAGCAGGGGCTGGTGGAGCCTAGGCCGGCTTCGCGGTTGCAGCGGCTGACGGGCAAGGCGCGGGCTCTGCTGGCTCGGGCGCGGACTTCGCTGCATAAATAGTTACGCGGACTGCTCTTTGTAGGAGCGGCCTTGTGTCGCGAGAGGCCCGCAAAGCGGGCCCAGCAATGTCGGCGGCGGAGCTGAAATTTGGGGGGCGCTTCGCACCCCCTTCGCGACACAAGGCCGCTCCTACAGGGGATCGGGGCATGCCGAGAATGAAAAGGGCCGCTAAGCGGCCCTTTTTCAGTTCTTGCGGATCTTTTCCACTATTGCAGTGGTTGAGCTGTTTTCCACAAGGCCGAGCACTTTCACCGTCCCGCCGTAGCTGGTAACGATGTCGGCGCCGACCACTTGATCGATGCCGTAGTCGCCACCTTTGACCAGCACATCAGGCTTGACCTGACTGAGCAGGTTTTCTGGAGTGCCTTCCGGGAAGCTGATGACCCAGTCGACGGCGCCCAAGCCTGCGAGTACTGCCATGCGCCGGTCGACGCTATTGATCGGCCGGCCGGGACCTTTCAGGCGGCTGACCGAGGCGTCGTCGTTGACGGCGACGATCAGGCGATCACCTTGGGCGCGGGCTTGCTCCAGGTAGGTCACGTGGCCGGCATGAAGGATGTCGAAACAGCCGTTGGTGAACACGATCGACTCGTTGTGCGCGCGCGCATCGTCGATCGCCAGCAACAACTGTTCGATGGTCAACACGCCGCGCTCCGAACCTTCTTCGCGCTGAATCGCACGGCGCAGTTCAGGGGCGCTGATCGCCGCGGTACCGAGCTTGCCGACCACGATGCCGGCGGCAAGGTTGGCCAGGGCCACGGCATGGGGCAGGTCTTCGCCAGCAGCGATAGCGGCGGCCAGGGTCGAGATGACCGTGTCGCCGGCACCGGTGACGTCGAACACTTCACGGGCCCGGGCCGGCAGGTGCAGCGCCGGGTGGTCGGCGCGCAGCAGGGTCATGCCATGTTCGCCACGGGTCACCAGCAATGCCCCCAGATCCAGCTCCTGCATCAATTGCAGGCCTTTGCCGACCAGGTCGGCTTCATCGACGCAGCGGCCGACAATGGCTTCGAACTCGCTCAGGTTGGGCGTGATCAGGCTCGCGCCGCGGTAGATCGAGAAGTCCTTGCCCTTGGGGTCGGCCAATACCGGAATACCGCGGGCACGCGCCGCCTGGACCAGGCTCTGGTGGTTTTTCAGGGCGCCCTTGCCGTAGTCGGACAGGACCAACACCTTGACCCCATCCAGCAGCTTTTCAACCTCTACACCCAATGACAGCGGGTCGGTGGCGAACGGTTCTTCGAAGTCGATGCGCAGCAGTTGCTGATGACGGCTCATGACCCGCAGCTTGACGATGGTCGGCTGGTGGGCAATGCGCTGGAAGATCGAGCGTACGCCCGCAGCCTGCAAGCTGTTGCTCAGGCTCTCGGCCGCTTCGTCCTGGCCGGTCACACCGACCAGCGAGGCCGGCGCGCCCAGGGCGGCAATGTTCAAGGCCACGTTGGCCGCGCCGCCGGGACGGTCTTCGATCTGTTCGACCTTGACCACAGGCACCGGCGCCTCCGGGGAAATACGTGAAGTACCACCATGCCAGTAGCGGTCGAGCATGACATCGCCGACCACCAACACCGGGGCTTGATCGAAACTCGGCATGGACAACTTCATGGGCAACCCATATGGAAAAATTAACAGGGGCAGGATATTAGCACAGGCCAGACGATGGCTTTAGCGCCAAGCTGGCCTGGACAATTCCGGTGACAATCGGGGCCGGATCGGCCCCGCAACAGCCGACTCAGGTGATATCGACTTTCTCTGGCTGATCAAGGCCCATCGCGTGCAGGCGGGCATAATGGCCATTAGCCTCGAGCAGTTCGGCGTGGGTACCGCGCTCGACCAGACGGCCTTGGTCCATGACCAGGATCATGTCGGCCTTTTCGATGGTCGACAAGCGGTGGGCGATGACCAGCGTGGTGCGACCTTGCATAACGTGATCCAGCGCGGCCTGGATGTGCCGCTCCGACTCGGTATCGAGCGCCGAAGTGGCCTCGTCGAGAATCAGCAGCGGGGCGTTTTTCAGCAAGGCCCGGGCAATCGCCAGGCGCTGGCGCTGGCCGCCGGACAACAGCACACCGTTCTCGCCGACTTCGGTGTCGAAGCCCTTGGGCAACTGATCAACGAATTCCTTGGCGTAGGCGTCGGCGGCGGCAGCCTCGATGGCCTCGCGCGGCGCACCAGCCAGATCGCCGTAGGCAATGTTGTTGGCGACGGTATCGTTGAACAGGGTGACGTGCTGGGTGACCTGCGAGACATGCCGGCGCAGGTTGCGCAACTTGTACTCTTCGATCTCCACGCCATCGAGCAGAATTTGCCCTTCATTGTGGTGATAGAAGCGCGGGATCAGCGCTGCCAGGGTCGACTTGCCACTGCCGGAGCGACCAACCAGGGCGATCATCTGCCCAGGCTCTGCGGTGAAGCTGATGTCGTTCAGCACCTGGCGCTCGGTACCGGGGTAGGTGAAGCTCAGGTTGCGCACCACCAGACGACCCTCGACGCGGTCCTTTTCAACCGTGCCAGCGTCCACTTCGGCAGGCTCGTCGAGCTGCTCGAAGATACTCTCGGCACCGGCCAGGCCTTTCTGGATGGTCGAGCTGACTTCCGAAAGCTGACGAATCGGCTTGGGCAGCAGGCCAGCGGCAGTAATGTAGGCCACCAGATCGCCGGCCGAAGCGTCGCCGCGCAGGAACAGCACGAGGAACATCAGCGACGCCATGGCGGTGTAGATCACCAACTGCAGCGCCGGCGTGTACAGCGCGCCAGTCTTGGTCATGCGCAGCTGTTTGTCGGTGTTGCTCTGGCTGGCCGCGTTGAAACGGCGCTGCTCGTAGGCTTCGCCGCCGAAGCTGCGCACCACACGGTAGCCTTGAATGGTCTCGGAGGCGACATGGGTCACATCCCCCATCGCGACCTGGATCTTCTTGCTCTGCTTGCGGAATTTCTTGCTGGCAGTACTGACCATCACCGCGATGATCGGCAGGATCGCCAACATCACCAGGGTCAGTTTCCAATTCATCCACAGCAGGTAGGCGAACAGGAACACCACCGTCAGGCCTTCACGGATCACCACCTTGATTGCATCGGTGGCAGCACCGGTGACCATGGTCACGTTGAAGGTGATGCGCGAGATCAGGTGGCCCGAGTTGTGGCTGTCGAAATAGCGGTTGGGCAGCACCAGCAGCTTGTTGAACAGCTCGACGCGCAGGTCGTGGACCAGGCCCAGCGAGACCTTGGCCAGAAAGTAGTTACCCAGAAACGAACCAAGGCCCTGCCAGGCGGCGATCAGAATGATCAGCAGCGGCACTGCCTGCAGCAGTTTCAGGTCGCGCAGGTACGGCACGGAGGGGAACAGCACGGCTTGAGAATCGCTCAGGCCGTCGACGAAATACTTGAGGATGCCGGCCAGCATGGGCTGGGTCGAAGCAAAGATCACGAAGCCGAGGATGCTGAGCATGAAGATGCCGAGATAGGGCTTCACATAGCTGAGCAGGCGGAAATAGATCTTCAGGCTCGAGGGCGCGGACGATTCGGGAACTGTCATGACAATCCGTCGGGTGAAAAAGAGTCGGGATTATACCACACGCGGTGTTGCCGACCGCCTGCTGCAGGTAAGATAGGCGGCTGCCCTGCCCTTGGCCACACTCTGGAGACTTGATGCAAGCGCTTGAACAGGCACGTTATCTCGCACTGCGCGAAGGCGCCACTGTGCTCGAAGCCGACGGCACCGGCGACAAGGTCCTGCGCCTGGCCGATGGCAGCATGCTCAAACTGTTTCGTCGCAAGCGCCTGCTCAGCTCTGCTGCGTGGTATCCGTATGCGCAGCGCTTTGCCGACAACTGTCGGCACTTGCAGGAGCGGCAGATTCCGTGTCCAGTGGTGAAGGCGGTATACCGTATTGGCGCAATCGAGCGCGATGCCGTGCACTATGCGCCACTGCCTGGGCAGACCTTGCGCCAGGTGCTTGAACAGCCTGCCGATCACGACCAACTGCGTGCGCAACTGGGCCGGTTCATCGCGATTCTGCATGAGCGCGGGGTGTACTTCCGCTCGGCGCACATGGGCAATGTGGTGCTCACGCCTGAGGGTGAGCTGGGCTTGATCGACATCGCCGACCTGCGCATCTTCCGCCGGCCGCTGCGCAAATCGCAGCGGCTGCGCAATTTCAAGCACATGCTGCGCTATCCTCAGGATCGCCAGTGGCTACTCGACGCCGGCGACAGCAGCTTTGTCGACGGCTATCTGGCCGCCCAGCAGCTGTGTAGCCGCGAAGAGCTGACCAGGGTTCTGGCCTGAAACCGCGCAAACCTTGAATTCACCGCGACCTGTAGGAGCGGCCTTGTGTCGCGAAAGGCCAGCGTAGCTGGCCCGCGAAGTCAGCGGCGATGCTGAGGCCGCTCCTACAGGGATCGCGCAAGCTTCTGATCTGTTACCAGCGCTTACGCTGTTGTTGCTGGACAACCCTGCCCAACACCATCGCTGCCGGCAACAACACCAGCGGCCAAAGCTCATCCGGATTGCCGATCAGCTTGCTGCCATCGAAATTGAGCATCACCAGCGCGCACGCCAGGTACATACCCCACGGATCGCGCAGGCGAATCGCTTCGATCAGGGTCATGGCCATGACGATCAGGAACAACACCAGCGAAACGCCACCGGTGTACAAGCCCATCGCGACGAAGATGTTATGCGGATGCTGAATCGGCATCACACCGCTGAGCAGCTTGTCGGTCTGGAACTCTACGCCACAGCCAAGCAGCCAGCCGCAATTGCGCCACTCGCCGACCATGATCTGGAACAACTCGATGCGATACGAGTCGCCGCGCGCAAACAGGTTATGGAACCACTGCGCATCCTTGACCAGCCACAGCGCTATCGCCCCCATCACCCCACACGCCAACAGCCAAGGCCCGGCAACCCGGGGGAAGCGCCACAGCGCGTAGCACGCCCAGGCCGCGAACAGGAAGGCTGCGCCGACCAGTGCAGTGCGCGTCTGCAAGACGAAACTGACCGCCACCACCGATAGCACTACGGCAGCACAGGCTTCCACCCAGCGGCGGTTCTTGACCCACGCTGGCATGGCCAGGGCCAGCGCGCAGAACAACCAGATGCTGGCATAGATCACGTTCTCAAGCCGCGCGGGCAGGATCCCTACTCGCGCGCCGAAGCGGAACTCGCCAGACTGGTAGGCATAGGCCGCACAGCCATAGATATACAGGCACAACGCCCAGAACAGGGCCCGGGTGAATGCCTCGGAGCGGAAGAAGTCCGGATTGAGCAGCCCGCCCAGAATGAACACGAACAAGGTCACATAGAGGATGTGCTTGTAGAACTGCCCATCACCAGCCACCGCCGCCGGCACCAGGAACCACAGCAGAAACACTACCCAGGCCCAGCCCAGCTTGTTTGCAAACAATCCCGCGCCGCGCTCCTTTATCAGGAACACCAGCCCAGGCAACGCGACGAACGCGTAAAAAATGTTGTTGGTCCACTTCGAGGACGTCATCAACACATAGCTGAGCAGAAACACGATCAGTGCTGCAGCAAAGTATTGCCTGCTCATTGCGCCCTCCTTGCCTATCTTTTCAAACATCCTTCAATATCCATCCAACCAGCAGTCCAATAACGAGCGCAGCCATCAATTTGATGCGCTCCATGCGCTTGCGCCGAAGCTTCTTGACCTTCTCTTCGGGCATTTCCACGTGCTCACCGAAACCGGTGTGCAATACAGCGTCGTTTTCAAGAATCAGTGCGTAGCGGTTGGCGTCGGCATACAGCCGCGACAGGCTCTTCTCGCCCGAATGCGAGGCATACGGCGCGTGCGCCTGGTAATCAGCCAGCCGGCGCAGGCCCGGATTGAAGGAGAACCCCTGCCATTCCGGTTTGTTCGAACCCAGCTGGTAGAACGGGATGCCGGCGTGCACCTGACGCTCGTGCAGGAACACATACGGGCTATGCACCTGCAGGTCATGGGCAAAGCTGCGCAGCCAGACCTGCAAGGCCTGTGGATCGGCTTCAAGCAGGGCCATGGAGTCTTCGATGAAGCCCGGGCGGTAGAACGCCCAGTCATCTTCACAGTGGAACACCCAGAACGTCTTGATCTGCGCGTACGCGGCGTCAACCGAACGCAACTGGCCCAGCTTCGGGTTGTTGACGATAAAGGTCGTGTGCGCACGCCAGTGTTCGGGGATGCACTCGCGCACGGCTTCGTCGCCGGCGTCTTCGGTGATGAACACCTCGCGGATGGGCGCGGTGTTGAAGCGGTCGAAGGTCTCGAGCGTGCGCTTGAGCAGATCGAACCGACCGCAACTGGTCACCATCAGCGTGATCTCGCTGCTTTCACTGAAAAGCATGGTTGTCCTCGATGGTTTAGGGTCGGGCGTTATAGACCCAGGGCGCGACGCAGACGTTGCCACGGGCCCGGGTTGTCACGCTGACGCAAAGGGGGACGCATGGCCTCGACGATCGCCTGGCCGATGGCGTGGAAGCTGAAGCGCTGCTCTGCCAATGCCTGGCCATTGCGGGAAATACGCTCGGCCAGGGCGCTGTCGGCACGCAGCACCGCGAGTTTTTCTCGCAATTGCGCAAGGTCGCGGTACAGCACGATGTTTTCCATGTCGACAAAGCCCAGGGCGCGGTTTTCTTCATCACCCTGGTCGTAGGCGAACAGCACACAGCCACAGGCCATGGCTTCGAAGTTCTTGATCATGTACTCGCCCATGCCGACATCGGCACTGACGAAGTAGCGAATGCGGCTGAGGGTCTGGCTGTACTCTTCGCCGGACTTGGTGCGGGTGATGACCAGGTTTTCCACCTCGGCCAACGAGTCGAGCATGGCCTTGCGCCCGGAATAGGCGACGCTGCGCAGGCTGCCGACAAACGCCAGTTCGATATCGCGCTCGCGGTTCTCGTTGCGCAGCAGCGCCTGGTCATAGCCCTTGGGCACGAACACCGCGTCAAAGCCTTCGTCCTGCAGACGGCGGGTGACCACCGCACCAGAGGTGATCACCCGCGCCCACGGCAGGCGGCGGTAATGCGCGCTGAACTTGCCGGTGTACTTGCAGGGGATGTAGTTCTGGTAGGCATCGTGCTCGAGGATGACCAGATTGGGTATCTGGCTGATGAAGCGAACCTGACGGATCTCCTTTTTGAAGCGCAAGAAGAACAGGATGCGGTCGTACTGTTCGACCTGCACATGCTGCTTGAAGTAACCGCGCAGGTCGTCCTGTTCGGCGTCGGTCAGCCAGCGGATATCACACTCGCAACTGGCGGCGATGCCTTCATACAGCCGATCAAGGATGGCGCGCTGCTCTTTCTGGACCAGAAACAGGACTTTCACTGTGGTTTACTCTTGTCGACCAGTGTCTCGACCCAAAACAGTTCGTGGCGACGCACTGCCTTACGGAAGAACTCGTTTTTACCAAATAGCGGCCAACGGCGACCAGCCAGATACTGTTGCAGCAGGCGCCGAACCCGCCTTTTGAGCGGCGCCGGCGGCTGCAGGTCGTGCATCATAGCCAAAGACATGGCCTTTTGCCGCTGTCGCTCAGGCGAGACTTGCAGTGCCCACGGGCACATCCCCGGCTGCGCCTCGAACAACGGGGGCAAGGCCACGCCGTCACCCGCCTCGCCCATCGGCCAGCGGTCGTTGTCATGAAGGTGGTTGGCGTACAGCAGCAGGGTCTGCGGCTGCCACTGGCACGCGGCCAGCGCCTCGCGCAGTGCGTCGTGGGCGCAGACGTGATCGGGGTGCGGGTCGAGCTGCGGATGCGGCAGCACTACGGTGTCCGGTCGCGCGCGCTCGATCAGCTCGCACAGGTCAGCCACCAGGGCCTGCCAGGTCGGCTGACCGTGTGCATCACTCTGAAGGGTGCATTCGTTGAAGCGGCGAAACGGACGCGTGTCGACCAGATCGGCCTCACGGGACGCCACTGCTGCCTGCGGATCGGCCTGCATCGCGCTCAATTGCATGCAGAAGTAACCGAGCTGCACACTCTGCGCCGATGGCACCCCGGCCCAGCGCGGCACGGCGACGCTGTCCCAACTGCGCAGCTCGCCCTTGAGCCGGGCTGCCTGCACGGTGTCCAGGGCCAGTGTGTCGCGGTAGTACTCATTTTCAATTTCGCCAGCGGTCAGGGTGACGATCCAGCTCTGCTCGGCCTGGGCATACGCTGCAAAGGCCGCCAGTTCGGCATCATCGGCATGCGGCGCGATCACCATCAGGGTGCCGGCAAGGTAGTCGGCGTGGCCGATAACCAGCAGCTCCATTTCAGCTGCCAGCCGGCAGTGGCGCCCGCGCAAACGCAGTTGCCCAGCTGCCAATGCAGCCTCTTGACCACTGAGATTGAGGTAGCGCACGCCCTTGGCGCCGCGCTCGAAGCTTTGCTTGTCGGCGTTGCCGCCTTCGATGACAACGGCAGGGTCAAGCAGCCGACCCAGCAAGCTGGCGCGCAGTTGCACCCGCAGCAGCAGGGTCTGGCTGGCATCCAGTACGCAATCTGCAGGCAGCGTGAGCAGGCCGTCGCGGCTGTGCAGCGGGTAGCGCGCGCAGCCTTGCAGGTCGTACTCGTAATCACTGGCGGCCACGTAGAACAGGTGATCGGAAAACCAGGCTTCATGGCCGACCCACAGCAGCAGCGCGAGTACCGGCGGCAGCCACCACAGCCACAAGCCCGACAGCAATAGAACGCACAACAGCACCAACACAACCAGCCGTTTGCGCTTGCGATGACGATTGAGTAACTGCTGCTTGCGTGCGCTCATGGTCAGACCTGATACACCGGCACCGGCGTGCACCAACGCTCCTTGTACTCCCGGTCAGCACGACCGAAGGAGAACCGCAGGGCCTTGTTGCGCGCGCGGGCATCTTCCCAGGCGGCCTGGGTATTGAGGAAACTCAGCACGCTACCGGGGCTGAACGCCTTGGTCTCGGGGTCGACGCCGCCGTTGACGTACTCGACGCTGACCCACTCCGGGGCCTCGACACGGTAGATCAGCTGGATGGCAATCGGTGCACCTTCAAGCAATACCACCGAACCGATCAACAGCTCGCGCAGGCGCTCGAGCACTTCAGGCATATGCTGCGCGCCGGTGGCGGCGAAGCCCCAGCGGCGCTGGAACAGGTCGCAATACATGCTGGCGATCTGCGCCGAGGTAAAATCGCTGATCGGCTGCACCTGCCCGCCGGCTTCTTCCAACAAGCGCAGTTCACGGCGCTGGTTGTAGCGAAACTTCTTCGACAGGTCTTCCGGCGCGCGGGCCATGGCCAACTGTTCAGCTTGCGCCTGCAGGCCGCTGAAGCGCCCGTGGTTGAGCTCTGACAGGTAGCGCCCGGCGTGCCGCAGCGGCGCCTCGGCAGTGCTGGACGCCGGCAGAATCAGTTCGGCATTGCCCAGGTCGAACAGACCCTTTTTGCCGTGACGCTTGAGCACGTCCTTGGACAATGCCAGGTGGCGCCCCCAGGTCGGAATGGCCGCCTGTAAATCACCGCCCTGCTCCCACCCCAGATAGCGGACCGGGATCTGCGCAAGCTCAGCCAACTGTTCGAGCACCCGCGGATGGGTCGCGACGCTGCCGCCGAAGCGCTGCCAGGTCTCGGCATAGGCGGCGGCATCGATGACTTTCCAGCCGCGCTCGCGCACAGCCGGGATGCGGTTGAAGATCACGGCTGCACCGCCAACGCCTGTGCTTGCGGCAACTGCCAGAAGGTCTCGGCGACGGCCTGGTCACTGAAGCGCTCGCGCAAGCGTTGCAGCATGTGCTCGGCACACGCCTGACGCTGCTGGTCGTCCAGCCTGGCCATATGTTCCAGGCCCTGGGCCAACTGCCCGGCATCGCCCAGCGGGAACAGCATGCCAACGCCCTCGACCACTTCGCGGGCACCGCCACAGGCCGTGGCCAATACCGGAACGCCGGCGACCATAGCCTCCAGCAGAACCATGCCGAACGGCTCGTGGTCCGAGCTCAGCGCAAATACATCGAACGCCTTGAAGTAGCACCGCGCATCCGCCACCTGGCCAAGAAAGTCGACCTGAGCAGCAATACCCAGTTCGACCGCCAGGGCCTTGAGCTGTGGCTCCAGGCGGCCAGTGCCGAGGATCGCCAGGCGAGCACCGGCAGGCAGATTCGGCAGCGCCTGGGCAAATCCTTTGAGCAAGGTCGCCTGGTCTTTGTCCGGGTGCAGACGGCCAACATTGCCGACAATCCACGCCTGCGGATCGAGGCCAAGCACCCGCCGGGCTTCTTCAGCCGGCACCAGGCTGGCCTGCAGTGCATCGACGTCGATGCGGTTGTACAGGGTTTGAATACGTTCGGCCGGCCACTGCGTCAGGCAGCGGCGCATATCGTCGCGCACCGCGTCGGACACGCCGAGCAAGCTCAGGCGCTGGCGGAACAGATTAGCGAAAAGCCGGCGGCTGTTGCGCTGATAGTCGCCGAACGCGTGGTGCACGCCGATCACCGGCAGATCGGTGCCGAGCAAGGCGATATAGATCGGCTTGAAGCGGTGGGCGATGCACAGGGCAAAGTTGCGCTCGGCAGCGATCCGCCGCAGCGCACGTATCGCCCCCAGCTTCAGGCCGCGCACGGCCTTGGAGCTGAATTCGAGAAACAGCACTTCGTCCGAAGCACAGCCCGCGGCTACCTGCGGATCGGCCTTGCCGGTGAGAAACACCGTGGTGACCTGATAACCGCGCCCCTGAAACAGGCTGGCGTACTGACGGGCGCAGTCGAGAAACGGCCCGTCATAACCATGGCAGAACTGCAGAATGCGCGGTTCAGAGCGGCTGGTCATAAGGCGCAGCGCCATCCTTCACGACCAGGATGTCTTCCATGATCAGGTACTGCAGGTCCGAGCCGAAGAACATGTTCAAGGCGTCGGTCGGCGAGCAGATCATCGGTTCGCCACGACGGTTCAGCGAGGTGTTCAGCGACACGCCGTTGCCGGTCAGGTCTTCCAGCGCTTTCATCATGTCGTAGTAGCGCGGGTTGTATTCGCGCTTGAGCACCTGGGCACGCGAAGTGCCGTCCTCGTGGACCACTTCCGGTACACGGGTTTTCCATTCATCCGACACTTCGAAGGTGAAGGTCATGAACGGCGCAGGGTGATCGATCTTGATCATCTGCGGCGCAACGGTGTCGAGCATCGACGGGCAGAAAGGCCTCCAGCGCTCGCGGAACTTGATCTGGTGGTTGATCCGGTCAGCAACCCCGGCAACGCTCGGGCAGCCGATGATCGAACGGCCACCGAGCGCGCGCGGGCCAAATTCCATACGGCCCTGGAACCAGGCCACCGGGTTGCCATCGACCATGATCTTGGCGATCTGCTCGGGCATGTTGTCCAGCTTGCGCCACTGCGGCTGGCTCGGATGGCGAGCGCAGGCGGCAATCACGTCTTCGTTGGAATACGACGGGCCGAGGTAGACGTGTTCCATCTTCTCGACCGGGACGCCACGGGCGTGCGACACGTAGGCAGCAGCGCCGACCGCAGTACCGGCGTCACCGGAGGCAGGCTGCACGAACAGCTCCTTGACGTCCGGGCGGGCGATGATCTTCTGGTTGAGCTTGACGTTCAGCGCGCAACCGCCAGCGAAGGCCAGCTTGCCGGTCTGCTTGAGGATGTCGCCCAGATAATGGTCGATCATCTGCAGCGCAAGCTTCTCGAACAGCGCCTGCATGCTCGCCGCGTAGTGGATGTACGGCTCGTCGGCGATATCGCCTTCGCGCTTGGGGCCCAGCCACTCGATCAGTTTTGGCGAGAAGTAGAAGCCCTTGCCCTTTTCTTTATAGCGACGCAGGCCGATGACGTTGGCGTATTCGGTGTTGATCACCAGTTCGCCGTTTTCAAAGCTGGCCAGGCGCGAGAAGTCATATTTGCTGGCATCGCCGTATGGCGCCATGCCCATGACCTTGAACTCGCCGTCGAGCATTTCGAAGCCGAGGAACTCGGTGATCGCGCCATACAGGCCGCCGAGCGAGTCCGGATCGAAGAACTCCTTGATCTTGTGGATCTTGCCGTTTTCACCGTAGCCAAAGAAGGTCGTGGCGTATTCGCCCTTGCCATCGATGCCGAGGATCGCGGTTTTTTCTTTAAAGCCCGAGCAGTGGTAAGCACTGGAGGCGTGCGCCAGGTGGTGCTCGACCGGCTCGATCTTGATCTTTTTCGGATCGAAGCCCAGTTGCTCGAGGCACCAGACGATCTTGTTGCGATAGCGCTTGTAGCGACGGTTACCCATCAGCAGCGCGTCGAGGGCGCGGTCCGGGGCATACCAGTAGCGCTTGGCATAGTGCCAGCGGGCCTTGCCGAACAGGCTGATCGGGGCGAAGGGTATGGCGACCACATCGACGTCCGACGGCTTGATGCCGGCCTGCTCCAGGCAGAACTTCGCCGATTCGTAGGGCATGCGGTTCTTCGCATGCTTGTCACGCACGAAGCGCTCTTCTTCGGCGGCGGCAATCAGCTTGCCGTCGATGTACAGGGCCGCGGAAGGGTCATGGCTAAGGGCGCCGGACAGGCCAAGAATCGTCAATGCCAAGGGTCTAGCCTCTTCATTCGGTAGAGATGCGCGGTCGGCCTCACGGGCGGACGGCGGCTAAAGGGCGGGATTATAACGCAAAGCTCCATCGCGCACCGCCCCTGTGTGGAGCGGGCCCGGGGCGGCGAGACAGGATCGGATTATTCAGCAATCAGCCAATCGAGGCGCCAGCTACCGTCAGTCTGGGCCAGCTCTTTGGCCAGCAGCGGCAGCAACTCGCGCAGCTCTTCTTCCAGGCCCCATGGCGGGTTGGCAATCGCCAGGCCGGAACCGTTCAGACCCTGCGGGCTGTCCTGATGATGCACATACAGCTCGGCGCGCAGCAGCTTCGGCGCGCCGGTGCTGGTCAGGTCCTGATAGTAGCGAGTCAGCAAGCGCTGGTCCTTGATCGGGTACCAGATCACCGCCACCGTCTGGCGCATGCGCCCGATCGCTTCCTTGACTGCAACGGTGCAGCGCTTGAGCTCGTCGGCCTGCTCGAACGGCGGATCGATGAGCATGATCGCGCGCTTTTCCTGCACTGGCAGCAGCGCCCGCGGCACATGCCAGCCTTCGCCCAGATGAACGGTGACGCGCGGGTCCTTTTTCATGTTCTCGCGCAGCAATGGGCCGTCTTCCGGGTGCTTTTCGTTGAACAGCGCACGGTCCTGCTGACGCATCAGCCGGCGCGCCAACTCGGGCGAGCCCGGGTAATAGCGCAGCTCACCTTCTGGATTCAGGCGCTTGATCACGCGCAGGTAGTCGGCGGTGATCCCTGGCAGATCGTCACGGCCCCACAGCCGGGCAACGCCCTCCAGGTACTCACCGGTACGGCTCGCCTGGTCGCCGTGCAGGTCGTACAGACCGAGGCCGGCGTGGGTATCGATGTAAGCGAACGGCTGCTCCTTGCGCGACATCAAGGCGATGAGGCGGGTCAGCACGATGTGTTTGAAGACGTCGGCATGGTTGCCGGCGTGGAAGGCGTGACGATAGTTCATGGCAACTCCTGCGCAGGCGGCAAGTTTACCTTGTCAGGCTGGAGCCGTCAGGCCTGCGTATGCGCCAGGCGACTGCAGGCCTGCCTTGCAGCGGGCAAGAAAAAGCCCGCACCTAAACAGGCGCGGGCTTTTTCATACAGCGGTCAGGGCAACATTACTTACCGATGTGGTAAGCCTCGTCAGCCTTCTCGAAGCGCGAAACCATGCTCGAGGTCGGTGCGCCCAGCTTGCTCACCAGCACGATGGCGATGGTGGCAAACAGGAAGCCCGGGATGATTTCGTACAGGCCGGTGTCCAGCTGCTTCCAGAAGATCACGGTCAGTGCGCCAACTACGATACCGCTCAGCGCGCCGTTGCGGGTCATACCCTTCCACAGTACCGACAGCAGGACTACCGGACCAAACGCAGCACCGAAGCCAGCCCAGGCGTACGCCACCAGACCAAGCACGCGGTTTTCCGGGTTGGCTGCCAGGGCGATGGCGATCAGTGCCACGGCCAGGACCATCATCCGGCCGACCCAGACCAGCTCGACCTGGGAAGCGTTTTTACGCAGGAAAGTCTTGTAGAAGTCTTCGGTCAGGGCGCTGGAGCAGACCAGCAGCTGGCAGCTCAGGGTGCTCATCACCGCCGCCAGGATGGCCGACAGCAGCACACCGGCAACCCACGGGTTGAACAGGATCTTCGCCAGCTCGATGAACACACGCTCGTGGTTCTCGGTAACCGGGCCAGCCAGTTCAGGGTTGGCCGAGAAGTAGGCGATACCGAAGAAGCCCACGGCGCAAGTACCAGCCAGGCACAGGATCATCCAGGTCATCGAGATGCGACGAGCATTGGCGATCGACTTGACCGACTCGGCAGCCATGAACCGCGCGAGGATGTGCGGCTGGCCGAAGTAGCCCAGGCCCCAGCCCATCAGCGAGATGATGCCGATGAAGGTCGCCCCTTTGAACATGTCGAAGTTGGCCGGGTTCTGCGCTTCGATGGCGAGGAAGGTGGTGTCGAAGCCGCCCGTCGAGATCAGCACGATGATCGGCGTCAGGATCAGCGCGAAGATCATCAGCGAGGCCTGCACGGTGTCGGTCCAGCTCACTGCCAGGAAACCACCGACGAAGGTGTAGGCGATGGTCGCAGCAGCGCCGGCCCACAGCGCGGTTTCGTACGACATGCCGAAGGTGCTTTCGAACAGACGAGCACCCGCCACGATGCCGGAGGCACAGTAGATGGTGAAGAACACCAGGATGACGATCGCGGAGATGATCCGCAGCAGGCCACTCTTGTCTTCAAAGCGGCTGGCGAAGTAGTCCGGCAGGGTCAGCGCGTCGCCGTTGTGCTCGGTCTGCACACGCAGACGGCCGGCCACGAACAGCCAGTTCAGGTAGGCACCAACGGTCAGGCCGATGGCGATCCAGGCTTCGGACAAGCCGGACATGTAGATGGCGCCTGGCAGGCCCATCAACAGCCAGCCGCTCATGTCGGAGGCACCTGCGGACAGCGCGGTGACAACGCTACCGAGGCTACGTCCGCCGAGAATGTAATCGGAAAGGTTGTTGGTGGAGCGATAGGCGGCGAAGCCGATCAGTACCATTGCTGCGATGTAGACCACGAAGGTGATCGTCAGTGGATTGCCCATGGTTGTGCCCTGGCGTTTGTTTTTATTTCATGCAACCTGCCGACAAAGCGGTTGCACCCAGGCGGCGCATGCTATGCAACAACATGAACCGGGTGCAACCATTTTTCATTTGCCAGTTGCACCCTGAAATGCGTTTACACAGAAAACGTCGCTTTTAGACACTTTTGTCGCAAACGCCGCGTTTATCAAAGGAAAACGCACCACAATCGAGCAGCGCGACGACCTGAAACCACGCGCCAGACGAGTTGCACCTCAAACTATAAAAAAACGGGTTGCACCAGGTTGCACCCGCAATGGGCTAGCGCTAATCTTGGCCTCAGCTAAAGCCACAGCAAGTGGCAATAATGAGGATAAGAAATGGCGACGACCACCCTTGGGGTCAAACTCGATGACCCTACCCGTGAGCGACTCAAGGCAGCTGCGCAGTCGATTGACCGCACGCCGCATTGGTTGATCAAGCAGGCTATCTTCAATTACCTGGAGAAGCTCGAGGGTGGCGCGACCCTGCACGAAATCAATGGCCATGGTGCCAACCTCAGTGACGACGCCGGCGAGGTACAGCCTGAGCATAGCCATCAATGCTTCCTCGAGTTCGCTGAAAGCATCCTGCCGCAATCGGTACTGCGTGCTGCCATCACTTCGGCCTACCGTCGCCCCGAGCAGGAAATGGTGCCGATGCTGCTGGAGCAGGCGCGCCTGACCACTGCCCAGGCCGAAGCCACCAACAAGCTCGCCTCGGGCATCGCCGAGAAGCTGCGTAACCAGAAGAGCGCCAGCGGTCGTGCCGGTATCGTTCAGGGCCTGCTGCAGGAGTTTTCGCTGTCGTCGCAGGAAGGCGTTGCACTCATGTGCCTGGCCGAAGCCCTGCTGCGCATCCCCGACAAAGGCACCCGCGACGCGCTGATCCGCGACAAGATCAGCACCGGCAACTGGCACCCGCACCTGGGCAACAGTCCGTCGCTGTTCGTCAACGCAGCAACCTGGGGCCTGCTGCTGACCGGCAAGCTGGTCTCGACCCACAACGAATCCGGCCTGACTTCGTCGCTGACGCGCATCATCGGCAAGAGCGGCGAGCCGATGATCCGCAAGGGCGTCGACATGGCCATGCGCCTGATGGGCGAGCAGTTCGTCACCGGCGAAACCATCGCCGAAGCCCTGGCCAACGCTAGCCGCTTCGAGTCCAAAGGCTTCCGTTATTCCTACGACATGCTCGGTGAAGCCGCACTCACCGAGCATGACGCACAGAAGTACCTGGCCTCCTACGAGCAGGCGATCCACTCGATCGGCAAGGCCTCCCATGGCCGCGGCATCTATGAAGGCCCGGGCATCTCGATCAAGCTTTCCGCCCTGCACCCTCGCTACAGCCGCGCGCAATACGAGCGGGTGATGGACGAGCTGTACCCGCGCCTGCTGTCGCTGACCTTGCTGGCCAAGCAGTACGACATCGGCCTTAACATCGACGCCGAAGAAGCCGACCGCCTCGAGCTGTCGCTGGACCTGCTCGAGCGCCTGTGCTTCGAGCCATCGCTGACTGGCTGGAACGGTATCGGCTTTGTCATCCAGGCTTATCAGAAGCGTTGCCCGTACGTGATCGACTCGGTCATCGACCTGGCCAAGCGCAGCCGCCATCGCTTGATGATCCGCCTGGTCAAGGGCGCCTACTGGGACAGCGAAATCAAGCGCGCCCAGGTCGAAGGTCTGGAAGGCTATCCGGTCTACACCCGCAAGGTGTACACCGATGTTTCCTACATCGCCTGCGCACGCAAGCTGCTGTCGGTGCCAGAAGCCATCTACCCGCAGTTCGCTACCCACAACGCCCACACCCTGTCGGCCATCTACCACATCGCCGGGCAGAACTATTACCCGGGCCAGTACGAGTTCCAGTGCCTGCACGGCATGGGCGAGCCGCTCTACGAGCAAGTGGTGGGCAAAGTTGCCGATGGCAAGCTGAACCGTCCGTGCCGGGTGTATGCCCCGGTCGGTACCCACGAGACGCTGCTAGCCTATCTGGTGCGACGCCTGCTGGAAAACGGCGCCAACACCTCGTTCGTCAACCGTATTGCCGACCACTCGATTTCGATTCAAGAGCTGGTCTCCGACCCGGTCGCCAATATCGAGCAAATGGCGGCCCAGGAAGGCAGCATCGGCCTGCCGCACCCGCGCATCCCACTGCCGCGTGACCTGTATGGCAGCGAGCGGGCCAACTCGGCCGGTATCGACCTGGCCAACGAACATCGCCTGGCGTCGCTGTCCTGCGCGTTGCTGGCAACCGCTCACACCGAGTGGAAAGCCGCACCAATGCTGGGTTGCGCCAGCAGCCAGGAAGTGGCGGCAGCCGTGATCAACCCGTCCGATCATCGCGACGTCGTCGGTCATGTGCAGGAAGCCACCGTCATTGATGTCGACAACGCCATCCAGTGCGCGCTGAACGCTGCGCCGATCTGGCAAGCGACGCCGCCAGCCGAGCGTGCAGCGATCCTCGAGCGCAGCGCCGACCTGATGGAGGCCGAGATCCAGCCGTTGATGGGCCTGCTGGTGCGTGAGGCCGGCAAGACCTACGCCAACGCCATTGCCGAAGTCCGCGAAGCGGTGGACTTCCTGCGTTACTACGCAGTACAGGCCCGCAACAACTTCAGCAACGACGCCCACCGCCCACTGGGCCCGGTGGTGTGCATCAGCCCGTGGAACTTCCCGCTGGCGATCTTCAGCGGCCAGGTTGCCGCGGCCTTGGCTGCCGGTAACCCTGTGCTGGCCAAGCCTGCCGAGCAAACTCCGCTTATCGCTGCGCAAGCGGTGCGCTTGATGCTTGAAGCCGGCATCCCTGAAGGTGTGCTGCAACTGCTGCCAGGCCGCGGTGAAACCGTCGGCGCCGGTCTGGTCGGTGACGAGCGAGTCAAAGGTGTGATGTTCACTGGCTCGACTGAAGTCGCCCGCCTGCTGCAACGCAATATCGCTGGCCGCCTCGACGCTCAAGGCCGGCCGATCCCGCTGATCGCCGAAACCGGCGGGCAGAACGCGATGATCGTCGACTCGTCGGCCTTGACCGAGCAAGTGGTGATCGACGTGGTTTCCTCGGCGTTCGACAGCGCCGGCCAACGTTGCTCGGCCCTGCGCGTCCTGTGCCTGCAGGAGGACTCCGCCGACCGCGTCATTGAAATGCTCAAGGGCGCCATGGCGCAGAACCGCCAGGGCAACCCGGAACGACTCTCGGTGGACATCGGCCCGGTGATCGACGCCGAAGCCAAGGCTGGCATCGAGAAGCACATCCAGGCCATGCGTGAAAAAGGCCGCGCCGTGTATCAGGTGGCCATCGCCGATGCTGCCGAGTGCAAACGCGGTACCTTCGTCATGCCGACCTTGATCGAGCTGGACAGCTTCGACGAACTCAAGCGCGAGATCTTCGGCCCGGTACTGCACGTAGTGCGCTACAACCGCCGCAATCTCGACCAGTTGCTCGAGCAGATCAACGCCTCCGGCTACGGCCTGACCCTGGGCGTACACACCCGCATCGACGAAACCATCGCCAAGGTTGTGGATACCGTCAACGCCGGCAACATGTACGTCAACCGCAACATCGTCGGTGCCGTGGTCGGCGTGCAGCCGTTCGGTGGTGAAGGCCTGTCCGGCACCGGCCCGAAAGCCGGCGGCCCGCTGTACCTGTACCGCCTGCTCTCAACCCGCCCGGTCGACGCCGTGGCTCGCCAGTTCAAGGAGGCCGATGCTGCCAGCAAGGTCGACAGCGTCCTGCGCGAGCAACTGATCAAGCCGCTGCACAGCCTTAAAGCCTGGGCAGAAAGCAACAAGCTGAGCGACCTGGCCAGCCTCTGCGAGCAGTTCGCAGAGCAATCACAGAGCGGCATCACCCGCCTGCTGCCGGGCCCGACCGGCGAGCGCAACAGCTACACCATCCTGCCGCGCGAGCATGTGCTGTGCCTGGCAGACAATGAAGCTGACCTGCTGGCTCAATTGGCTGCGGTACTGGCCGTAGGCAGCTCGGCGGTATGCGTCGACGGCGAGCCGGCCAAGAGCCTGCGTGCGCGCCTGCCTAAAGAGCTGCAAGGCAAGGTCAAGCTGGTGGCCGACTGGACCAAGGATGAAGTAGCGTTCGATGCTGTTATCCACCACGGCCACTCGGACCAACTGCGCGCCGTGTGCGAGCAGGTAGCCAAGCGCGCCGGGGCGATTGTCGGTGTGCACGGGCTGTCCAGCGGCGATCAGCAGATTGCCCTGGAGCGTTTGGTGATCGAGCGCGCAGTGAGCGTCAACACCGCTGCGGCGGGGGGTAACGCGAGCTTGATGACGATCGGCTGACACCGACACGGCAGTAACCAAAAAGGAGAGCTTCGGCTCTCCTTTTTTATGACTTTCAGATACAACTTGCTGCCACTTGCATCGCCTGATTCCAGGTCGGCGTCGCCTGTATTGGGGCTGCTCCTACAGTACCGCGCATGGCGGCGGGCGAGGCGTCTGGCGCGCCTACGCCGACTGGACGCGGTCCCTGTAGGAGCGGCCTTGTGTCGCGAAAGGGCCGCGAAGCGGCCCCTGTAGGAGCGGCCTTGTGTCGCGAAAGGGCCGCGAAGCGGCCCCGACATCAGCAGCAGTTACACCAAACTACGTCCAATAGCCGGCCGTTGGCGCACCGCAGCGCAATCACCGCCGCATCCCCAACTCGGCATCATCCATCAGCGCCTTGGCCAACGCGCTCAAGTCATGTGAAGCCCTTCGAGGAAATGGGGACTGCGGGGAGCGCTCTCAAGATCCAGCGCCGCCCGCGCGGCGCATCGCAACACAAGGCCGCTCCAGAAGCCCGTGACATGCACTTAGTGGCCGCAATTCGCCACCCCTCCCCCACACCATCACCTCAATCAATGATGCTGGCCTCACCCACTCCTCGTTCCTAGACTCGCCTTAAGCCCCTCACCACTGGACCCGCCAGCATGTCCGAAACCCTGCTCAGCTCCCGCAACCTGGCTTTCGAGCTCTACGAAGTACTCGACGCCGAGGCCCTGACCCAGCGCCCGCGCTTCGCCGAGCACAGCCGGGAAACCTTCGATGCGGCGTTGGCCACTGCGCGCACCATCGCCGAGAAGTACTTCGCCGGGCACAACCGCAAGGCAGACGAAAATGAACCGCGCTACGTCGATGGCCGGGCCGAGTTGATTGCCGAAGTGAAGCCTGCGGTCGATGCCTTTTTGCAGGCGGGTTTCCTCAATGCCAACCGCGATTTCGAGGTCGGTGGCATGCAGTTGCCGAGCCTGCTCTCGCAAGCCTGTTTCGCGCACTTCCAGGCAGCCAACGCGGGCACTACGGCCTACCCGTTTCTGACCATGGGCGCCGCCAACCTGATCGAGAGTTTCGGCAGCGATGAGCAGAAGCGCTTGTTCCTGCAGCCGATGATCGAGGGGCGCTACTTCGGCACCATGGCCCTGACCGAACCCCATGCTGGCTCGTCACTGGCGGATATCCGCACCCGCGCCGAACCGGCTGGCGATGGCAGTTACCGGATCAAGGGCAACAAGATCTTCATCTCCGGCGGCGACCATCAGCTGTCGGAGAACATCGTCCATCTGGTGCTGGCGAAGCTGCCGGACGCGCCCGCCGGGGTGAAGGGCATTTCGCTGTTTATCGTGCCCAAGTACCTGGCCAATGCCGATGGCAGCCTGGGCCCGCGCAACGATGTGCTGCTGGCCGGGCTGTTTCACAAGATGGGCTGGCGCGGCACCACCTCGACGGCGCTTAACTTTGGTGACCAGGGCAACTGCGTGGGCTATTTGCTGGGCCAGCCGCACCAGGGCCTGGCCTGCATGTTCCAGATGATGAACGAGGCGCGGATCGGCGTCGGCATGGGTGCGGTGATGCTCGGCTATGCCGGCTACCTGTACTCGCTGGAGTATGCGCGCCAGCGGCCACAGGGGCGTTTGCCGGACAACAAGGATCCGCTCAGCGCGGCAGTGCCGATCATCGCTCACAGTGACGTGAAGCGTATGTTGCTGACGCAGAAGGCCTATGTCGAAGGTGCGTTCGATCTGGGCCTGTATGCAGCGCGGCTGTTCGACGATACCCACACCGCGCCCAGCGACAGCGAGCGCCAGCAGGCCCAGGCATTGCTCGACCTGCTGACGCCGATCGTCAAGTCGTGGCCCTCGGAGTTCTGCCTCAAGGCCAACGAGCTGGCGATCCAGATCCTCGGCGGTCACGGCTACACCCGCGAGTATCCGGTCGAGCAGTACTACCGCGACAATCGCCTGAACCCGATCCATGAAGGCACCCACGGCATCCAGTCGCTCGACCTGCTCGGCCGCAAGCTGGCGCACAATGGCGGCGCCGGGCTTAAGCAGTTGATCCGCCTGATCGCCGCAACGGCCGAGCGCGCCAGCCATCACCCTGCCCTCGATGACCTGCGCCAGCCGCTTGAGCAACTGGTCAATCGGCTGCAGGCGGTGACCTTGGCGCTGCTTGGCGATATGGCGGCGGGCAAGGTCAGCACTGCGCTGGCCAACTCGGCGCTGTACCTCAAGGTGTTTGGCCATTGCGTGATTGGCTGGCGCTGGCTGGAGCAGGCGCTGCATGCCGAGCGCGGGCTGGTCAACGGCGCGGCGGCCGACCACCACTTCTATCGTGGCAAGTTGCAGGCGGCGCGTTATTTCCTGACTTGGGAAGTACCGGGCTGCCATACTGAGCTGGCACTGCTCGAGGCCCGCGATGACACTTGCCTGAGCATGCACGAAGGGTGGTTCTAGGGGGAGCCGCCGCGTTCACGGAGTTCTGCCCATGTTCGATTCCAGCGCCCTGCTGCGTCAGCGCTTTGCCTCGCTGCGCAGTACGGCCGAGGTGTTTTCGCTGCGCCACGTCAAGCAGTCCTATCAAGGCCTGGCGGTGCGCCGCAATGTTGCCCAGCCACCGTTCTTCAATCAGGACGAAGGCGCCATGCTTACCGTGCGCATCAACGGTGTCGAGGCCTATGCGGCCACCGCCGATCTTTCGCAAAGCGGCTTGCAACGGGCGCTGGAGCAGGCCGAAGCGCTGGCCCGGCAGATCGCCCGGCACAGCCTGCTGGATTTGAGCACGCAACCCGTGCCGAGCGAGCGCCATGACCATGTCTCCCCCAACTTCATTCAGCCGCTGCCGAACCTGGCCGATTGCCTGGGCCTGCTCGCCGCCGAATCGGCCAGCGTGCCGACGGATGACCGCCTGGTCGATTGGCAGGCGAGCCTGGGTATCAGCGAAGTCGAGCAGACCTACTTGAACTCGGCCGGCGCCGAACTGCGCCACGCCCAGCGCTTTTTGTTCCCGGGCATGGCCGTCACTGCCAGCGACGGCCAGGACAGCCAGAGCCGCAGCCTGGGCCGGGACAATTTTGGCCAGCAGGGCGGTTTCGAGATCATCGAGCGCTGCGGTCTGATCGGTGCCGCGACGCAGGTTGCCGATCAGGCCTTGCAACTGTTGCTGGCGCCCAACACGCCGAGCGGCAAGCGCGACCTGTTGCTGATGCCTGACCAGATGATGCTGCAGATCCACGAGTCGATCGGCCACCCGCTGGAGATGGACCGAATTCTGGGCGACGAGCGCAACTACGCCGGTACCAGTTTCGTCAAAGCCAGCGACTTCGGCCAGCTGCAATATGGCTCGAGCCTACTCAATGTGACCTTCGACCCGACCATCGCCGAAGAGCTGGCCAGCTACAGCCACGACGATGACGGCACGGCCGCCAGCAAGCAGTTCCTGATCCGTCAGGGCAAGCTGTTACGCCCGCTCGGGGGCGCGCTGTCGCAGTTCCGCTCCGGGCTTGATGGGGTCGCCAACAGCCGCGCCTGCAGCTGGAACCGCGCGCCGATCGACCGCATGGCCAACCTCAATATCGAACCCGGCGAGCAGTCGCTGGCGCAGCTGATTGGCGGTATCGAGCAGGGCATCCTGATGCGCACCAACCGCTCGTGGTCGATTGACGATGCGCGCAACAAGTTTCAGTTTGGCTGCGAGTGGGGCCAGTTGATCGAAGACGGCCAACTCAAGGGCGTGGTCAAGAACCCTAACTACCGCGGTATTTCGGCGCAGTTCTGGCGCGACCTGTCGGCAGTCGGCGACCGCAGCACTTTCGAGGTACTCGGCACCCCCAACTGCGGCAAGGGCGAGCCCAATCAGGTGGTGCGGGTCGGCCATGCGTCGCCGGCCTGTGTGTTCAGCCAGATCGATGTATTCGGAGGAGACGCCTGATGCGCGCCACACCCCAGGAGCAATTCCAGCAGCTGCTGCAAACCTTGCGTGCAGCCCTGCGCGACGGCGAGCAGTTCACCCTCGGTTTCAGCGCCGAGCAGTCGCAGTTCATTCGTTTCAACCATGCCAAGGTGCGCCAGGCCGGTGTGGTCAGCCAGGCCAGCGCCCAACTGCGGCTGGTCGACAATGGCCGCCAGGCCGAGCAGCAGTTCACCCTGTGTGGCGATGCCGAGCTTGACCAGCAGCGCCTGCACGATGCGCTCAAGCAATTGCGCCAGACCTTGCCGCTGCTGGCCGTCGACCCGTACCTGAGCCTGGACGACAGCGCCTGGCAGTCGCACAGCCTGCAACAACAGGCGCTGCCGGCCCCAGCCGAGGTGCTGGCGCTGGTCGAGCGCGAAGCTGCCGAACTGGATTTGGTCGGCATCTACGCCGCCGGCCCGATCTGCCGCGGCTTTGCCAGTTCGTTCGGGGCGTTTGGCTGGCATGAAGCGGTCAGTTTCAACTTCGACTGGAGCCTGTTCCACGCCAACGGCGAGGCAGTCAAAGCCAACTATGCAGGCCAGAGCTGGGACGCTGCTGCCTTTGTCGAGCGTTTGCGCCTGGCCCGCGAGCAACTGGCCTATCTGGGCCTGCCTGGGGTGCTGCTCAAGCCCGGCAGCTATCGCGCTTACCTGGCGCCAGCGGCCATGGATGAAATCGCCGGCATGCTCTGCTGGGGCGGTTTTTCCGCGCAGGCACTGGCCACCGGCAACAGCGCCTTGCAGCGCCTGTACAGCGGCGATGCGCAATTGAGCCCGCTGGTGAGTATCAGCGAGCAGGTCAGTGGCTCGTTGAGCCCGGCGTTTTCCGACGAAGGTTCGCAGCGCCAGGACCTGCAACTGATCGCCGAGGGTCGCGGCCTGCAGCGCCTGGTCAGTGCCCGCAGCGCAGCGGAGTTCAAGCTGGCCGCCAACGGCGCCGACAGCTACGAGTCGCCCTGCGCGCTGAGCCTGGCACCGGGCGAGTTGGCCACCGCCGACATCCTCCAGCGCCTGGGCACCGGCCTGTACATCAGCAACCTGTGGTACCTGAACTACTCTGACCTGCCAGCAGCACGGATGACCGGCCTGACCCGCTTTGCCACCTTCTGGGTCGAGAACGGCGAGATTAAGGGGCCGGTCAGCACCATGCGCTTCGACGACACCCTGTACAACCTGCTCGGCCAGCAGCTCGAAGCCCTGACCGCCGAGCGTGAGCTGATCCTTTCGACCAGCACCTACGGCCAACGGCAAACCGGATCGAGTCATTTGCCGGGCGCGCTGGTCAAAGCGATGACCCTGACTCTGTAACACCGCCGCCTGGAAGGATTTGAGGCCGCCATGACCGATCGCGCACCGCTTGACCCTGTCACCGCCCGCTGGATCCCGTGGGTGGTGGCGATTGCCTTTTTCATGCAGTCACTCGACGGCACCATCCTCAACACCGCGCTGCCGGCGATGGCGCGCTCGCTCGAAGAAGACCCGCTGCGCATGCAAGGGGTGATCATCGCCTACATGCTCACCGTGGCCTTGCTGATCCCGGCCTCGGGCTGGATCTCCGACCGCTTTGGCACCAAGCGGATCTTCTTCAGCGCGATCCTCTTGTTCAGCTTTGGCTCACTGCTGTGCGCCCTGGCCAACAGCCTCGGCTTCCTCATCGGGGCGCGGATCATTCAGGGCCTGGGCGGTGCCTTGATGCTGCCGGTCGGGCGGCTCGTGGTGCTGCGCGCCTACCCACGTTCAGAGCTGGTGCGGATCATGAGCTTCATCACCATCCCCGGCCTGCTCGGCCCGCTGCTGGGGCCGACCGTCGGTGGCTGGCTGGTAGAAATCCTCAGTTGGCACTGGATCTTCTTGCTCAACCTGCCGGTGGGTGCGCTGGGCTGTTGGGCGGTATGGAAGTTCATCCCCGACCTGCGCGGCAGCGAGCGCACGACCTTCGATACGCCAGGGTTCCTTCTGTTTGGTGCAGCGATGGTGCTGATCACCATTGCCATGGAAGGCCTGGGCGAGCTGCACATGCCGCACCTGCGGGTGATGTTGCTGCTGTTTGCCGGCATGGCTTGCCTGGCGGCCTACTGGCTGCGCGCCGGGCGCGATCCCGAGCCGCTGTTCTCGCCCAGCCTGTTCCGCGTGCGCACCTTCGCCATCGGTATTCTCGGCAACCTGTTCGCCCGTCTGGGCAGCGGTGCCCTGCCCTTTCTGGTGCCGCTGCTGCTGCAGATCGCCCTGGGCTATTCGCCGTCCCAGGCCGGCATGAGCATGATCCCTCTGGCAGCAGCGGCGATGGTTGCCAAGTCGGTAGCACGGCCGCTGATCGAGCGGCTCGGCTACCGTATCATCCTCACCGGCAATACCGTGCTGCTAGGCATCCTCCTGGCGAGCCTGGGCCTGGTCGATGAGCAGACGCCGTATGCTTTGTTGCTGGTGCAGCTGTCGTTGCTCGGTGCAGTCAACTCGCTGCAGTTCACCGCGATGAACACGGTGACCCTGATCGATCTCGACGATGCCAGCGCCAGCAGCGGCAACGGCTTGCTTTCGGTGGTTGCGCAACTGGCCTTGAGCCTGGGCGTGGCCTGTGCCGGTGCCCTGCTCGGCGGCTTCACCGCGGCTGGTAACGGCGATGGCGTTGAGAGCGTGCTGGGGGCCTTCCAGCTGACCTTCTTCACCATCGGCCTGATGTCGATGCTGGCAGCGGCGATCTTCCTGCAACTGGCGCCAAGCGACGGCAGGCGTGCCCGTCGTCCGGAAGCCGAGATCGAACCTTAGGGGGAATGGCCACGAGGCTGGTAGACTATCGGGCATTTTTCGCTTTGCTACCCAGGCCCGCCTCGTGACCACCGAATCCACCGCATTTGCCTCTTTGCCCTTGTCTGCCGCCATGCTGGCCAACCTGGAGGCGCTCGGCTATGCCGCGATGACCCCGATCCAGGCCCAGAGCCTGCCGGTGATCCTGCGTGGCCAGGACCTGATCGCCCAGGCCAAGACCGGCAGCGGCAAGACTGCCGCCTTTGGCATCGGCTTGCTCAATCCGCTCAACCCGCGCTACTTCGGCTGCCAGGCACTGGTCCTGTGCCCGACCCGCGAGCTGGCTGACCAGGTGGCCAAAGAACTGCGCCGGCTGGCCCGGGCGGAAGACAACATCAAGATCCTGACCCTCTGCGGTGGGGTTTCGCTCGGCCCGCAGATCGCCTCGCTGGAGCACGGCGCGCACATCATCGTTGGCACTCCGGGCCGGGTTCAGCAGCATCTGGACAAGGGCACGCTGGTCCTCGACGGTCTCAACACGCTGGTGCTCGACGAAGCCGACCGCATGCTCGACATGGGCTTCTTCGACGCCATTGCCGCGATCATCGGCAAGACCCCGTCGCGCCGGCAGACCTTGCTGTTCTCGGCCACCTACCCGAGCGGCATCGAGCAACTGGCCGCTGACTTCATGCGCAAGCCGCAGCAGGTCAAGGTCGACGCGCTGCACAGCGAAACCCAGATCGAGCAGAGCTTCATCGAGATCGACCCGCAGCAGCGCCTTGAAGCGCTGACCCGCGTGCTCGCGCACTACCGCCCTGAATCGTGCGTCTCGTTCTGCTTCACCAAGCAGCAGTGCGACGAAGTGGTCAACCACCTGACCGCCAAGGGCATCGTTGCCCAGGCGCTGCATGGCGATCTGGAGCAGCGTGACCGCGACCAGGTGCTGGCGATGTTCGCCAACCGTAGCATCTCGGTGCTGGTTGCCACCGACGTTGCCGCGCGCGGCCTGGATATCGACGGCCTGGACATGGTCATCAACGTCGAACTGGCGCGTGATGCCGAAATCCACGTACACCGAGTCGGCCGTACCGGCCGTGCTGGCGAAAAGGGCGTCGCCGTCAGCCTGGTCGCTCCCGCCGAAGGCCATCGCGCCCAGGCCATCGAGCAGCAACAGAAGCGCCCCCTGCGCTGGGAACAGCTGGACAACCTCAAGAGCCAGGGCGGCGAGCCGCTGCTGCCGGTAATGGTCACTCTGTGCATCGGCGCCGGGCGTAAAGACAAGCTGCGCCCGGGTGACATCCTCGGTGCACTGACCGGCGACGCCGGCATCCCTGGCAAGCAGGTCGGCAAGATCGCCATCTTCGACTTCCAGGCCTTGGTTGCGGTCGAGCGAGCATTGGCCAAGCAGGCCGTGCAGCGCCTCAACAGCGGCAAGATCAAGGGCCGCGCGCTGAGAGTGCGCATCCTCTGATAGCTACAGCAACCCTGTGCCGGCGGCGCAGGGTTGGCCTCACCTTCTGTTCAACTGATTCCAGGTAACTCCCGTGCACTCCACCGACGTGATCATCCTCGGCGCTGGCGCCGCCGGCCTGATGTGCGCTCAGCTCAGCGCCAACCGTGGCCGCCGCGTGCTGCTGCTCGACCATGCCAACAAACCGGGCAAGAAGATCCTCATGTCGGGTGGCGGGCGTTGCAACTTCACCAACATGTACACCGAGCCGAGCAACTTCCTCTCGAACAACCCGCACTTCTGCAAATCGGCGCTGGCCCGCTATACCCAGTGGGACTTCATCGAACTGGTGGCCAAGCACCAGGTGCCGTATCACGAGAAGAAGCTCGGTCAGCTGTTCTGCGACAACAAGTCCAGCGACATCCTCGATTTGCTGCTGGCTGAATGCGACGCTGCCGGGGTGGACCTGCGCATGGACACCAGCATCGAGACCATCGAGAAAACCGCCGAGGGTTATCGGCTGCAGACCAGCGCCGGCCCGTTCGCCTGCCAGTCGCTGGTGATCGCCACCGGCGGGTTGTCGATCCCGACGCTGGGCGCCAGCGGCTTCGGCTACCAGGTGGCGCGCCAGTTCGGCCACACCTTGCTGCCAACCCGTGCCGGGCTGGTGCCGTTCACCATCACCGAGCCGCAGCTCAAGGCCATGTGCACCGAGCTTTCGGGCACCTCGCTGGACTGCACCGCCAGCTGCAACGGCAGCAGCTTCCGCGAGAACCTGCTGTTTACTCACCGCGGCCTGAGTGGCCCGGCGATTCTGCAGATTTCTTCGTTCTGGGAGGCCGGCGACAGCGTCGAGATCAACCTGCTGCCTGACCGTGACGCGCTGGACTGGCTGCAAAGCCAGCAAATCGAGCGCGCCAACAGCGAGCTGAAGACCGTGCTCGGCGAGGTGTTCACGCGCAAGCTGGCAAACCTGCTGGCCGAGCAGTGGTTCGAATCCAAGCCGATGAAGCAGTACACCCCGGCTGAGCTGGCACAGATCGCTGACAAGCTGGCCTGCTGGCAGGTGGTGCCGGCCGGCACCGAAGGTTATCGCACGGCCGAGGTCACCCTGGGCGGCGTCGACACCCGCGAAGTGTCGTCCAAGACCATGGAATCGCTGAAAAGCCCTGGGCTGTATTTCATCGGTGAAGTGCTCGATGTCAGCGGCCATCTCGGCGGATTTAATTTCCAGTGGGCTTGGGCTTCTGCCAACGCCGCGGCGCAGTTCGTGTAATGTAGAATCCTTTCAGCAATGCCCTGAAAGGTTCTCATCGATCACTGCCAGCAGGCCACTATGTCATCGAGCTCGTTTCGTCATTCTCTGCGTCGTTTGTGGGGCCAGGACAAGTTCAGTTATGCCATCCGGGTGACCATCGCCCTCACCGGCAGCATGGCCTTGTGTTGGTATCAAGATGAAATGAAGCTGTTGATCCCGCTGTTCCTGGGGATCATCGCCAGCGCCCTGGCCGAGACCGACGACGGCTGGCAGGGCCGCCTCAGCGCCCTGCTGGTGACCCTGGCCTGTTTTGCCATCGCCGCGCTGTCGGTCGAGCTGCTGTTCCCCTACCCCTGGATCTTTGCCTTCGCCCTGGCCCTGGCGGCGTTCTGCCTGACCATGCTCGGCGCCTTGGGCGAGCGCTATGGCGCGATTGCCTCGGCGACCTTGATCCTCTCGGTGTACACCATGATCGGCGTCGACCAGCGCGGCGGTGAGGTCACCGACTTCTGGCACGAGCCGTTGCTGCTGGTGGCAGGCGCTGCCTGGTATGGGCTGCTGTCGGTGCTGTGGCAGGCGCTGTTCTCCAATCAGCCGGTGCAGCAGAGCCTGGCCAAGCTGTTCTACGAGCTGGGCCGCTACCTCAAGCTCAAGGCCAACCTGTTCGAGCCAATTCGCAACCTTGAAGTGGAATCGCGACGGCTGGAGCTGGCCCAGCAGAACGGCAAGGTGGTCGCAGCCCTCAACGCCGCCAAAGAGATCATCCTGCACCGGGTCGGCAACAGCCAACCCAACTCCAAGGTCAGCCGCTACCTCAAGCTGTATTTCCTGGCCCAGGACATTCACGAGCGCGTGAGTGCCTCGCACTATCCGTACAACGCTCTGGCCGAGGCGTTTTTCCACAGCGACGTGATGTTCCGCTGCCAGCGCCTGCTGCGCCAGCAAGGCTCGGCCTGCCAGCAGCTGTCGGAATCGATCCGCATGCGCCAGCCGTTCGTCTACGGCAGCGGTTTTGCCGAGGCGCTGGAAGACCTGCACGCCTCCCTGGAACACCTGCGCATCCAGAGCAACCCAGCCTGGCGCGGCCTGCTGCGCTCGCTGCGGGCGCTGGCCGGCAACCTCGCCACGCTGGACCGCCTGCTCGCCGACGCCAGCAACCCGGACGGCCTTGCCGATGCCAGTGACAGCAGCCTGCTGGACCGCTCGCCGCGCAACTTCAAGGACGTCTGGAGCCGCCTGCGCACGCAGCTGACGCCGACTTCGCTGCTGTTCCGCCACGCCCTGCGCCTGCCGCTGGCGCTATCAATCGGCTATGGCATGGTGCATCTGATTCACCCGACCCAGGGTTACTGGATCATCCTCACCACGCTGTTCGTCTGCCAGCCCAACTATGGCGCGACGCGGCGCAAGCTGGTGCAGCGGATTTTCGGCACGGCGATCGGCCTGACGGTCGGCTGGGCGTTGTTCGATCTGTTCCCTAACCCGGTGGTGCAGTCGTTGTTCGCGGTGGTTGCCGGGGTGGTGTTCTTCGTCAACCGCACCACCCGCTATACCCTGGCCACGGCGGCAATCACGCTGATGGTGCTGTTCTGCTTCAACCAGATCGGCGACGGTTACGGCCTGTTCCTGCCGCGCCTGTTCGATACCCTGGTCGGCAGCCTGATCGCCATTCTGGCGGTGTTCCTGTTCCTGCCCGACTGGCAGGGGCGGCGGCTGAACAAGGTGCTGGCCAATACTTTGACCTGCGCCAGCGAGTACCTGCGCCAGATCATGCAGCAGTATGCGTACGGCAAACGCGACGACCTCGCCTATCGCCTGGCCCGGCGCAATGCGCACAACGCTGACGCAGCGCTGTCGACCACTCTGGCCAACATGCTGATGGAGCCTGGCCACTTCCGTAAGGAAGCCGATGTCGGTTTCCGCTTCCTGGTGCTCTCGCACACCTTGCTCAGCTACCTGTCAGGACTAGGTGCGCACCGCGATACGGCGCTGCCGCCAGAGGTCCACGAGCAACTGATCGACGGTGCCGGGGTCAGCCTGGCCAACAGCCTCGACCAGATCGCCAACGGCCTGGCCGCGCGCCTACCGGTGGCGATTCACAGTGATGAAGAAGAAGCCTTGGCCAATGCCCTCGAGCAGATGCCGGAAGAGCTGGATGAGCATCAGCGTCTGGTGCAGACGCAGCTGGCCTTGATCTGCCGCCAGCTCGGCCCGCTGCGGACCATGGCCGCGCACCTGATCAAGGAAGGTGCGCCGAGCTGAGCCTGGGCTCAAAAGCCATGCTGGCGCAGCAGGCGCTGATAACTGCCATCGGCTTTCATGGCCGCGATGGCGCGCTCGAAGCGCTGCACGATCTGCCGATGTTGCGGGTGCTGCAAGCTGACCAGAATGTGCAGGCTGTTCTCACCGAGCGGCGGATCGACAAAACTGACCGAGTCACGCACCTGCTGCGGCTCGCGCTGCAGGTTGTAACGTGCGACGTACTCGTCTTCCACTGCCAGCTTGACCCGCCCGGCCGCCAGCATGCGCACAGCTGAGGAGAAATTGCGCACCTGTACCTTGCTCAGGCGGCTGTCATCGTCGAAGCTCGGCGAATAGGCATAACCGCGCACCACGGCGATGCTGTAGGGGTACAGGTCAGCCTGGCGCTGATAAGTGAAGGCCTCACCCTGACGCTTGAGCAGGCGAATGCGGTTACTCAGAAAGGCACTGGAAAACTGCCCGATCTGGGTGCGCGACTCGTTGTACCAGGCGTTGACCAGCACGTCGTAACGTCCTTCGCCCAACCCTTTCAACGCACGCGCCCAGGGCACTTCTTCGTATTCACTGGCAAAGCCTGCGCGCGTCAGCGCCGTGGTCACCAGGCTGGTCGCTAGGCCACCGCCGGGCAGGCTGGCGTCGGTGAACGGCGGCCAGCTGTCGGCAACCAGACGCAGTTTTTGCTCTGCAGCTGCAGGCGAGGCCAGCAACGCCAGCAACAGCCCGGCAAGGCACAGCAGTGGCCGCATGCACGAATCCTTTTGGCAATGGGGGGCTCCCGCGGATGACGGTAACATGTGCTCCGTCATACCGAGCAGAATACAGATCCGCGGGACTGCCGACAGCGGACAATGATGTCAAATGGCCTCTATTTTGGCCAAGCCGGCAGATTACTTGCCAAAGCAATAATCAGGCCTCGTTGCGAGGCCCAATTGGTCAGCGTTGCAGCACCTCCAGCACGCAGCGGGCAATCTGCGCATCCTGCACCGCAACGCCGGTCAGATCGGCGAGGGTCAGTTGCCCGTCGTGTTCGCGCCCGGTCGCGTGCCCTGCCAGCACCTCGCCGAGTTCGCTCAGCTGGCTTGGGGCTATCAAACCGGCCTTGAGCGCATGAGACACCTCGCCGTACTGGCTACATTGGCGGCGCGAATCGACAATGATCCGCTGAGCACTGGCGACCAGCTCCACCGCCAGTTCCTGCTTGCCTGGTGCATCGGCACCAACCGCGGTGATATGGCTGCCGGGCAGCAGCCATTCACGTTGCAGCAGCGGCTCGCGGGAAGGCGTGGCGCAGACCAGCAGGTTGGCCGCCTCGGCCACTAGCCGCGGTTGCTCGACACAGCGCACCGTGCAGCCCAGCGCCTCGGCAAACGCCCTGTAGTCGCGCCGCGCGGCGTCACTACGACCCCACACCAGCACCTCGCGGCAGGCGGTGACTGCCAGTAACTGCTCCAGCTGCAAGCGCGCCTGCATGCCGGTGCCGAGGATGCCGATCGCTTCGACCCGGTTCGGCGCCAGCAACCGTGCCGCGATGCGCCCAGCCAGGGCGGTGCGCATGCAGGTTAACCAACCCTGATCAGCCAGCAGCGCCAACGGCTGGCCGGTGCTGGCACTGAGCACCAGCATCAGCCCGTCGTTGCTCGGCAAGCCCTGCTGCGGGTTGCTGTAGAAACCAGTGGAAACCTTGACCGTGAAAGTCTCACTGCCCTCGACATAGGCCGATTTGATACAGCAGTCGCCATTTGCCTGAGGGAAGCCGAATGCCTGCACCGGTGGCACCTGCACCCGGCCTGCGGAATAAGCGACAAAGCCCAGTTCGATGGCGCACATGGCCTGATGGGCATCCAGCGCGGCCATGATCGCCGGCAGCTCGTAGACCTTCATGCGATAGCCTCGAGGTATTTCTCCAGCACGATATTGCGGCCGCACAGCACGACTGCGACTTTCTTGCCGCGATACTCCTCGGCCAGCGCCAGCATGCCGGCCATCGCCACGCCTGCGGCGCCCTCGATGATCCAGCGCTCGCTGGCGGCGACCTCACGCATGGCAGCCTTGATCTGCGCCTCACTGACCAACACGCGCTGACTCAACAGCCGTTGGCACAGGCCGAGGGTAACGCTGTCGGGTTCGACGCCGCCGGCGGTGCCATCCGAGATAGTCTCCTCCTCGTCGACCTCGATGATCCGCCCTGCTGCGAGTGAGGCATGCAGGGCCGGTGAGTTGGCTGGCCAGCAACCAACGATGCGGGTTTTCGCCGACAGGCCATGCAGGGCCGCTGCAATGCCGCTAATCAGACCACCACCGCCCACAGCCACGAACACCGCATCCAGCTCCGGCTGCTGCTCGAACAGTTCCATTCCGACCGTGCCCTGACCGGCGATGATCTGGTAGTCGTTGTACGGCGACACGTACGGTTTGCCTTGCAACTGCGCCTGGCGCCCGGCTTCCAGTTCGGCGCCGAGCGGATCGAGATCAAGGCTGATGACCTCGGCGCCCAGTGCGCGCATTGCTTCCAGCTTATAGCTGGAGGCCTGCGTGGTGGTGTAGACGCTGACAGGCACGCCCAGTGCCTGGCCGGCCAAGGCAAGGCCCTGGCCGTGGTTGCCAGAGGACGCGGTGATGACGCCACGCTGGCGCTGGACCGGGTCAAGCAGGCGCAGCTTGTTGCTGGCACCGCGGTATTTGAACGAGCCGGTGTGCTGCAGGTGCTCGCACTTGAGGTAAACCTCACAGCCGCTCAAAGCACTCAGGCGGCTGCTCAAGGTCAACGGCGTGACCGCGACCTGCGGGCGCAGCGCGGTGTGTGCTTCAGTGATGGCCTGCTGCAGGGAGCCCAGTGCTTGGTCGTCGGTCATCAGTAATGCTCTCGGTGACAGAGCGCCACCCAGGCAGCGCACTTATATGGAAATTAAATCTACGATAGATTTTATTTCCACGTCGCGCAAGCACCAGCGAGCAGGTCGACAGGTGATCAGCTTTCGCGAGCGAGCTTCACGTATTTGTAGACGGTCGCCCGGCCCATGTTCAGCACGTTGGCCACATAGTCATATGCGCTCTTGCCGCGGAATGCCCCTTCGCCATGCAGAGCCTCGATCAGCTCGCGCTTGTGCTCGCGCTCCAGCGTGTTGAGGCTCTGGCTACGTTCGGCCAGCCAGCTGTGCATGAAGGTGTTGATGCGCTCCTGCCAGTCATCACGAAACAGTACTTCAGGTTGCGGTAGCAGGCGGCTGGCCTGGAAGAACACATCCAGCGCCTGCCTGGCCTGCTCCAGCAGCGATACGTTGAAGTTGATGCACAGCAGCGCTTCGGGCTGGCCGTTGTCATCGAGCATCACACTGCTGATCGAGCGAATTTTCTGGCCGTCCCAGTTGAGCTTTTCGTACGGACCCAGGCGGGTGGCGCCATTGAGGTCGGCGGGCAAGTCTTGCAGCGCCGAGTCGTCGCCCAACTGGCGCTTGGAGATATTGTTGGCGATGTGCACGATGGTCTGGCTGCGCAGGTCATGCACCACCACTTCAGCATGCGGAAACAGCAGCGTGGCGACGCCATCGGCCATGGCGGCGTAGTTGCTGAAGCGGGGGCTGAGCGCCGGCCGGGGTGCAGACATCGCAAGCATTCCTGAGGGTAAAGCGCGCCATGCTAAGCCAGGCGCGGCAGGCAGGGAAAGTGCAGCGGCCGCGAGCGACCCGCTGCAGATTGATTCAGGGGTAGCCCAGCACCTTACGGATGTGCGCCAGATGCGCGCCGATCCACTGCTTGTCGATCGCACCCCAGTCGCGGATGCGGTACTGCCCGGCATGGTTGCGGGCGCCGCTCTCCTGCTCGAATTCGCAGATGATGTCGAGGTCGGCCAGCGCAGCGATGGTGTCCTGAGCGGTACGCCGGGGCATGCCGGTGGCTTCGGTCAACGCCGGTACGCTGGCGGCGGTCTGGCTGTCGATCAGCCAGGCGACGTACAGGCGGCGGTAGAAGCTGCTCTTGGTCTTGCTCACTTCCATGCTCGGGGTCCTTAGGATTGATTGGGCAGTTCCTGGTAGGTCAGGTAAACGCGCAGGTCGAATTCCAGTTGATGGTAATCCGGCTCCATGTGCTGGCAGAGCTGGTAGAACGCCTTGCTGTGGTCGCGCTCACGCAGGTGCGCCAGCTCATGCACGACGATCATGCGCAGAAACTCTGGCGCGGCGTCCTTGAACAAGGCCGCGATGCGGATTTCTTTCTTGGCCTTGAGCTTGCCGCCCTGTACCCGCGACACAGCCGTATTCAGACCCAGGGCGCGGTGGGTCAGGTCGAGGCGGTTGTCGAACAGCACCTTGTCCAGGTTCGGCGCACTGCGCAGGTAGCTCTGCTTCAGTTCCTGAGCGTAGGCGTACAACGCCTTGTCATTCTGCACCTGGTGACGGGCGGGATAGCGCTGGCGCAGGTACTCGCCCAGGCGGTCGCTGGCGATCATCTGCCGCACCTGCTCTTGCAGGTGCGGTGGGTAGGCTTGCAGGTAACGTAGGTCGGTCATGGCACGGCGGTCGATAAAAGCACACGCGATTCTAGCCAATCATTGCCCGGGCCAGTGGAAAAACAATGGAAAGCCGCTCGCATCGGCAGCGGTCATCGGCCGTGCCACCAAAAAGCCCTGCACATAACAGCAGCCGTGCGCCTTCAGCCAGGCCGCCTGGGCTTCGGTTTCCACGCCTTCGGCAATGACCGTGATCGCGTAGTCGGCGCACAGGCCAATGACGCTGCGCACCAACGCCGCATCGCTGGCCGAGTCGGGCAGACGCGCGACCAGATGGCGGTCAAGCTTGAGCGTGTCGATGGGCAGATCGCGGATCATCCGCAGCGAACAGCCGCCGGCGCCGAAGTCGTCCAGCGCTACTCGCACGCCAAGCTCACGCAGGCGGTTGAGCTGCTTCACGGCGGCGTCGACGTTGTACATCAGCGAGGTTTCCGCCACCTCGACCTCAAGCTGCGCCGGGCGCAAGCCGTGCGCCTGGATCACCGCCTGCAGTTCATCGACCAGATTTGGCATGGCGAACTGGACCCGGCTCAGACTGATCCCCAGTACCAGGTCATCGGCAAAGCCCGCGCGCCAAGCCTTGCGCTGGGCAGCACCCTGATCGTAGATCCAGCTGGCCAGGCGGCTGATCAGCCGGGTCTCTTCCAGCAACGGGATGAACAAGCCCGGCGGTACATCACCGACGCTGGGGTGCTGCCAGCGCAGCAGCGCCTCGAAGCCACGCAGCTGGCCATCGGCAAACGCCACCTGCGGCTGGAACACCAGGCTGAAGTCCTTTTGCTCGATGGCGCTGCGCACGCCGTCTTCGAGCATCAGCCGCGACCGCGCACGGCCGTTCAGCTCCTGATCGTAAAACCGGTATTGCTGACGGCCAGCATGCTTGGCGGCGTACATCGCCGTGTCCGCCGCGCGCAACAGGCCCTCGAAAGTGCCGCCGCAGTCGGGATAAGTGGCGATACCAATGCTGACGCCCAGGGATACATCCACCCCGTCTACCTGGTGGGTGATCGACAGGCGTTCGAGCACCCGCTCAGCGAAGCGTCCGGCCAGCTCTGGATACGGCAGGCCGTCGAACAAAGCCGTGAATTCGTCACCGCCCATCCGTGCCAGCAGCGCCTCGCTGCCCAGGCAATCCTTCAGTTGAGACGCGACCCAGTGCAGGATCTCGTCGCCTGCCTCGTGCCCGAGCGAATCATTGATCCGCTTGAAGCCATCGAGGTCCATGTACATCAGTGCCTGGACCTTCTCCGAGTGCTCGTTGCGCAGCAGCGCAGCTTCGGCAGCCTGGTAGAAGCCGCGCCGATTGAGCAGGCCGGTGAGCGGGTCGGTGACCGCCTGCTGTTCCAGCTGCTGATGCAGGCTGCGCACCACTGACATGTCCAGCAGGGTAATTACCATGGCGTGCTGCTCGCTCGGCAGCGGCGCGCAGGACAACGCCACCGGCACCAGTTGCCCGTCGGCGGTGCGCAACTGCGCATCGTGCACGCGGAAGATCTGCCGTTGCTGGTACGCCTTGAAGAAGTCCGACTCGCGCCACAGGCTTGGTGTCGCCAGTTGCAGCAGGTCAAGCACGTGGGCGCCCTGGAGCACCTGCACCGGGGTATCCAGCAGGCTTGAAATCGCCGGATTGGCAAAGCTGATGGTGCCGCTCTCATCCACCACCAGGATGCCTTCGGCGGCGTTTTCCAGGATCGAGGCATTGAAGGCCCGCGCCGCTTCAAGCTCGCGGGTCAGGCGCTGCAGCATGCGTCGGTTGCGCTGCTGCTCGAGCAGGGCCTGCACCTTGGGCTTGAGGATCTGCGGGTCGAATGGCTTGAACAGATAATCCACGGCGCCGGCGGCGTAGCCCTTGAGCACGGCATCCTGCGACTGCTCGTTGGCAGTCAGGAAAATGATTGGAGTAAGTCGAGTGCGCTGGCTGCCGCGCATCAAGCGGGCGACTTCAAAGCCGTCCATCTCGGGCATCTGCACGTCGAGCAAAACCAGGTCGACTTCATGGCGGAGCAGCGCGCCGAGCGCCTCGGTGCCCGAACAGGCAGTCAATACCTGCCAATCCTGACGGGCCAGCAGGGCGCGCATGCTGATCAGGTTCTCTGGGTAATCGTCGACAACCAGCAAGACGGACTTGCCGTCCGTTGCAGTGGGTTGAGCTTCATCCATGCTGCTTCTCTTGTAAGAGCGACTGCTTCCTACCCGTCTACTCTAGACCGCAGTTGGCGGGGTGCAATGGAATCAGAACGCTATCACCGAATTTAGTTTCCCATGCCGACTAACGGTCATCTCGCAGACATAAAAAAACCCGCATCGCTGCGGGTTTTTTCAAGCATATAGCCCTGATCAGTTGACCTTGGCAGCCAGCTCACCTTTCAGGTAACGCTGGTACATGCCTTCGAGGGAGATCGGTTTGATCTTCGAGGCATTGCCGGCGGTGCCGAAGGCTTCGTAACGGGCGATGCACACGTCACGCATGGCCTTGACGGTTTCGCCGAAGAACTTGCGTGGGTCGAACTCGCTCGGGTTGGTCGCCATCAGACGACGCATGGCACCGGTCGAGGCCAGGCGCAGGTCGGTGTCGATGTTGACCTTGCGCACGCCGTACTTGATGCCTTCGACGATTTCTTCAACCGGTACGCCGTAGGTCTCTTTGATGTCGCCGCCGTACTGGTTGATGATCGCCAGCCACTCTTGCGGTACCGAGGAAGAACCGTGCATCACCAGGTGGGTATTGGGGATGCGCTTGTGGATTTCCTTGATGCGGTCGATTGCCAGCACGTCGCCGGTAGGCGGCTTGGTGAATTTGTAGGCGCCGTGGCTGGTGCCGATGGCGATGGCCAGGGCGTCGACTTGAGTCTTCTTGACGAAGTCGGCGGCTTCTTCCGGATCGGTCAGCATCTGGCTGTGATCGAGCACGCCTTCGGCGCCGATACCGTCTTCTTCACCGGCCATGCCGGTTTCCAGCGAACCCAGGCAGCCCAGCTCGCCCTCTACCGAAACACCGCAGGCGTGGGCCATGGCGACGGTCTGCTGGGTGACGCGGACGTTGTAGTCGTAGTCGGTTGGGGTCTTGCCGTCTTCGCCCAGCGAGCCGTCCATCATCACCGAGCTGAAGCCCAGCTGGATCGAGCGCTGGCAAACGTCAGGGCTGGTACCGTGGTCCTGGTGCATGCACACCGGGATGTGTGGGAACTCTTCGATTGCCGCCAGGATCAGGTGGCGCAGGAAGGGTGCACCGGCGTATTTGCGAGCACCGGCCGAGGCCTGCACGATGACCGGAGAGTCGGTCTTGTCGGCGGCTTCCATGATGGCGCGCATCTGCTCGAGGTTGTTTACGTTGAAAGCTGGAACGCCGTAGCCGAACTCGGCGGCGTGGTCCAGCATCTGGCGCATGCTAATGAGTGCCATTGTGTATCTCTCTCCCGACAAGCGTCGTTGTTTCGTGCAAACCTGCCATAGGGCGGTTGCTGTTCATGTTATGTGGGCCGCCGAAGCGACCCGGCCATCACGGTGCCTTGCAGCCCCGCCCTATCAGATCGTTGGTTGCTACCCAGTACACCAGGCCTTCTTCGCCGCGCAGATGCAGGGCCAGAACGCCATCGCTGTACAGCGCGCCAGAGGCGCCCGGCTCGGACTTGAGCCGGTAGACCTGGTCATTACCGCCAAGGCGGACATCGACCGAGTCCTGGCTGGCATCGGCGAAACGCCAGGATACTTCGGTCTGTGTATCACAGACCCAGCGCGTCCAGGTGTCTGTCGGCGCAGCCGGTGCCGGCTGCAGCAGTGAGCAGCCTGCCAGTGTCGCCAGGGCCATCAGGGCCAATAGCGCTTTCATCCGAAACCCTCGTTATGGGTCCGCTATGCGGCCCTTCGCGGGTAAACCCGCTCCCACAGGTTCGGTGCACGTCTGTGGGAGCGGGTTTACCCGCGAAGGCCGTGAAGCGGCCCCTAATCCAAGACCACAAAACCCAGTTTAGGTTGCCCGCCAACCCATCACGGGCAACCGGGCGCCTTGCGTTGGTGCTCGTCGTCGTACTTTTCCAGCCCGTCCGGACCCAGCCGCTTGTTGATCACCGGCACCGTCTCGGCCTGCCACTGCGACTGGTAACAGCCGCCCGGCACCGCCTGCGACGGCTCGTCATCGGCAGCCGGCCCGCTGGAGCAGGCGCCCAACAGACAGGCCACGATCATCACCGGCAATTGCTTGAGCATCCGCTCGCTCCCTGCGCCAGGCGCCTTCATGCTCAGGCCTTGGCTCGTTGTTCCAGGATTTCCACAGCAGGCAGAACCTTGCCCTCGACGAACTCGAGGAACGCGCCGCCACCGGTAGAAATGTAGGAGATATCGCTGCCAACGCCATATTTATCGATGGCCGCCAGGGTGTCACCACCGCCCGCGATGGAAAACGCGTCGCTGCTGGCAATGGCCTGGGCCAGTACTTTGGTGCCGTTACCGAACTGATCGAACTCGAACACGCCGACCGGGCCGTTCCACAGCACGGTCTTCGACGACTTCAGCAACTCAGCGAACTGCTCGGCAGTTTGCGGGCCGATGTCGAGGATCATGTCGTCGTCGGCAACCTCGCTGATCAGCTTGACGGTAGCCACGGCGCTCTCGGCGAACTCCTTGGCCACTACCACGTCGACCGGCAGCGGCACGTTGACCTTGGCGGCGATGGCCTTGGCGGTGTCGACCAGGTCAGGCTCGTACAGCGACTTGCCGACTTTGTGGCCAGCGGCGGCGAGGAAGGTGTTGGCAATGCCGCCACCGACGATGAGCAGGTCGCAGACGCTGCTGAGGCTGTTCAGTACATCGAGCTTGGTCGACACCTTGGAGCCGGCAACGATGGCAGCCATTGGCTTGGCAGGCGCTTTCAGGGCCTTGCCCAATGCGTCCAGCTCAGCAGCCAGCAGCGGGCCGGCAGCGGCAACCTTGGCGAACTTGGCCACGCCGTGGGTCGAGCCTTCGGCGCGGTGGGCGGTGCCGAACGCATCCATCACGAATACGTCGCACAGGGCAGCGTACTGCTGCGCCAGCTCGTCGGCGTTTTTCTTCTCGCCCTTGTTGAAGCGCACGTTCTCGAACAGCACCAGCTCACCGGCGGCAACTTCAACGCCGTCGAGATAATCGGCCACCAGCGGTACTTCACGGCCGAGTGCCTTGCTCAGGTACTCAGCCACCGGCTTGAGGCTGTTTTCGGCAGAAAACTCGCCTTCGGTTGGCCGACCGAGGTGCGAGCAGACCATTACCGCGGCGCCTTTTTCCAGGGCCAGCTTGATGGTCGGCAGCGCCGCCAGGATACGCGCATCGCTGGCAACCGCACCGTCTTTGACAGGCACGTTGAGGTCTTCGCGAATCAGTACGCGCTTACCTTGCAGGTCGAGGTCAGTCATCTTCAACACGGTCATGAATGCAGTCCTTCAGGGCTGTTTGCTGCGGGTTTGGTGGACGACGTGCAGGAAATGATCAGCAACGTCGAGCATACGGTTGGCAAACCCCCATTCGTTGTCGAACCAGGCCAGCAGGTTCACCAGGCGGGGGCCGGAAACGCGGGTCTGGCTGGCATCGACGATGGCCGAATGCGGGTCATGGTTGAAATCACAGCTGGCGTGCGGCAGCTCGGTGTAGGCCAGCAGCCCTCGCAGCGGGCCGCTCAGGGCTGCATCACGCAGCACCTGGTTGACCTCGGCAGCGGTGGTGTCACGGGCGGTCTGCAGGGTGATGTCCAGGCACGACACGTTGACAGTGGGCACACGCACCGCTTTGGCCTGAATTCGCCCGGCAAGTTCCGGCAGCAGCCGTTCGATGCCACGCGCCAGACCAGTGGACACAGGGATCACCGACTGAAACGCCGAGCGGGTGCGGCGCAGGTCTTCATGGTGATAGGCGTCGATCACCGGCTGGTCGTTCATCGCCGAGTGAATGGTGGTGATCTGCACGTACTCGATGCCGAACGCCTGATCCAGCACGCGCAGCAGCGGCACGCCGCAGTTGGTGGTGCAGGAGGCATTCGACACCAACTGCTCGGCACCGCTAAGGCAAGCCTGGTTGATGCCATAGACGATGGTGGCGTCGACGTCGGCCTCGCTGGCCATCGGCTGCGAGAACAGTACCCGTGGCGCACCGGCGTCGAGAAAGCGCTGGCCATCGGCGCGGGTGTTGTAGGCACCAGTGCATTCGAGCACCAGGTCAACCTCCAGCGCGGCCCAGTCGATGCCTTCCGGGGTGGCACTGCGCAACACCTGCACGCAGTCGCCGTTGATATGCAGACAATCGCCATCGACCTTGACCTCGCCGGGGAAGCGGCCATGGGTGGAGTCGAAGCGTGTCAGGTATTCCAGGCTGGCCTGATCGGCCAGGTCATTCAAGGCAACGATCTCGAAGCTCGCAGCAGCCCCCCGCTCAACCAGCGCGCGCAGGACACAGCGGCCAATGCGGCCGTAACCGTTGAGTGCAACTTTGTAAGGGCGACCTTGAGACATGCAGGACTCGCTAACACAGGATGATCATTGACCGTCGCGGCACAAGGCCGCGCCTACAAGATACTGCACAGGCAATAACTTGTAGGCGCGGCCTTGAGTCGCGAAAACGAGGGCAACGCCCTCGCCTCGCTCAGGATGAATCAGTCTTCCAGCAGCTCTTCAGCGGTACCGAGGATGTTCTCCAGGGTAAAGCCGAATTCCTCGAACAGCGCCGAGGCCGGAGCCGATTCGCCGTAAGTGGTCATGCCGATGACGCGACCTTCAAGGCCAACGTACTTGTACCAGAAGTCGGCATGGGCAGCCTCGATGGCGATCCGCGCACCGACTTCAAGCGGCAGCACAGCCTGCTTGTAGCTGGCGTCCTGGGCATCGAACACGCTGGTGCATGGCATCGAGACGACGCGGACCTTGCGGCCTTGCTCGCTCAGTTGGTCGAACGCCTGCACGGCCAGACCGACTTCGGAACCGGTAGCGATGAGGATCAGCTCAGGCTCGCCAGCGCAGTCCTTGAGCACATAACCGCCGCGCTCGATGTCGGCGATCTGCTGCGCATCGCGCTGCTGATGCTGCAGGTTCTGACGCGAGAAGATCAGCGCCGACGGGCCGTCCTTGCGCTGCAGTGCCTGCTTCCAGGAAACCGCCGACTCGACCGCATCGGCCGGGCGCCAGGTGTCCAGGTTCGGCGTGCTGCGCAGGCTGGTCAGCTGCTCGATTGGCTGGTGAGTCGGGCCGTCTTCGCCCAGGCCGATCGAGTCGTGGGTGTAGACGTGGATGACGCGCTGCTTCATCAGAGCCGACATGCGCACGGCGTTGCGGGCGTATTCCATGAACATCAGGAAGGTCGCGCCGTAAGGCACCAGGCCGCCGTGCAGGGCGACGCCGTTCATGATCGCGGTCATGCCGAATTCGCGCACGCCGTAGAACACGTAGTTGCCGCTGGCATCAACGGCGTCGACGCCTTTGCAGCCTTTCCACAAGGTCAGGTTGGAACCGGCCAGGTCAGCCGAACCGCCGAGGAACTCGGGCAGCAGCGGGCCGAAGGCGTTCAGGGCGTTTTGGCTGGCCTTGCGGCTGGCAATGGTTTCACCCTTGGCAGCAACTTCGTTGACGTAGGCCTGAGCCTTGGCCGAGAAGTCGGCAGGCAAGTCACCGGCCATCCGACGCTTGAACTCGGCAGCCAGCTCTGGGTGAGCAGCGGCGTAAGCTTCAAAGCGCTGGTTCCACTCGGCTTCGGCCTTGGCACCGGCGGCCTTGGCGTCCCACTCGGCATAGATGTCGGCCGGGATTTCGAACGGGCCGTAGTTCCAGTTCAGCTCTTTGCGGGCCAGGGCGATTTCGTCATTGCCCAGCGGTGCGCCGTGGCAGTCTTCCTTGCCCTGCTTGTTCGGCGAACCGAAACCGATGATGGTCTTGCAGCAGATCAGGGTCGGACGATCGCTCTTGCGCGCCGTCTCGATGGCCATCTTGATTTCTTCGGCATCGTGGCCGTCGACGTTGCGGATCACTTGCCAGTTGTAGGCTTCGAAGCGTGCCGGGGTGTTGTCGGTGAACCAGCCGTGGACTTCGCCATCGATGGAGATGCCGTTGTCGTCGTAGAACGCGACCAGCTTGTTCAGGCCCAGAGTGCCGGCCAGCGAGGCGACTTCATGGGAGATGCCTTCCATCAGGCAGCCATCGCCGAGGAACACGTAGGTGTTGTGGTCGACGATGTTGTGGCTGTCACGGTTGAACTGCGCCGCCATGACTTTTTCGGCGAGGGCGAAGCCGACCGCGTTGGCCAGGCCCTGGCCGAGTGGGCCGGTGGTGGTTTCGACGCCTGGGGTGTAGCCGAACTCCGGGTGGCCCGGGGTGCGGCTGTGCAGCTGACGGAAACCTTTGAGGTCTTCGATCGACAGGTCGTAGCCGGTCAGGTGCAGCAGCGAATAGATCAGCATCGAGCCGTGGCCGTTGGACAGCACGAAGCGGTCACGGTCGGCGAAGCTCGGGTTGCTCGGGTTGTGCTTCAGGTAGTCGCGCCAAAGCACTTCGGCGATATCCGCCATGCCCATTGGGGCACCGGGATGGCCGCTGTTGGCCTTTTGCACGGCATCCATGCTGAGGGCACGAATGGCGTTGGCACGATCACGACGGCTGGGCATCGCTAAGTCTCCTGGGGGCTTGAATAAGTAATGAAGCGCAAAAAAGACGACCATTTTCCCCCACAGTCGGCTCCGGGGCAATGACGGATGGTCGCAGTTGGGTGTTTTTCCTGTGATTGATGAGCGATTCGCGAGAATAGACGGTGGTTCGGACTGACTCGGGCCATCCATCGTCCAATATCAAAACTTTTTGATATTGCCCTTGCGAGGGCAACCTTGCCTGTCTAGACTGCCGCGCTATGAATCTTCCCGCGCAACCATTGGCCCTGCAACGCAGCGACGACCTGGCAGCTTTATGCAAAGCCAGCGGCGACGAGCTGCGCCTGCATGTATTGCGCGCGCTGGCCAGTGACTCGTTCGGCGTGCTCGAGCTGGCGCAGATCTTCGACGTCGGCCAGTCCGGCATGAGTCATCACCTCAAGGTGCTGGCCCAGGCCGAACTGGTGGCCACGCGCCGCGAAGGCAACGCCATCTTCTACCGGCGCGCCCTGCCCGACAGCCTGCGCCCCGGTGGCCGGCTGCATACGGCACTGCTTGAAGAGGTCGACGACCTCGCGTTGCCGGCCGCAGTGCAGGCGCGCATTGCCCAGGTGCAACAGCGCCGGGCCGCTACCAGTCAGGACTTCTTCCTGCGTGTGGAAGAAAAGTTTCGTGCCCAGCAGGACTTGATTGCCGGCTTGCCGCAGTACCGCGAGAGCCTGCTGGCACTGCTCGACAAACTCAGCTTCGGCGCTGACGCCAGTGCCCTTGAAGTCGGCCCGGGTGACGGTGGTTTTCTGCCCGACCTGGCGCGGCGCTTTGCCAGCGTCACGGCGATGGACAACAGCCCGACCATGCTCGAGCTGGCGCGCCAGGTCTGTGAACGAGAAAGCTTGAGTAATGTAAACCTGCAGTTGGCCGATGCATTGGGTGCAACGGATGTGACAGCCGACTGCGTAGTGCTGAACATGGTCTTGCACCATTTCAGCGATCCGGCCCAGGCCCTGCGCCTGCTGGCCAAACGGGTAAAGGCAGGCGGCAGCCTGCTGGTCACCGAACTGTGCAGCCATGATCAGCATTGGGCCCGCGAGGCCTGCGGCGATCTCTGGCTGGGCTTTGAGCAGGATGACCTGGCCCGTTGGGCCCGGGCAGCAGGGCTGGCTCTCGGAGACAGCCTGTATGTGGGCTTGCGTAACGGTTTCCAGATCCAGGTCCGCCATTTTCAGCGGACGGCTGGCGACATCACCATCGGTAAATTTTAGGAACCCGTCGAGATGAGCGAATATTCCCTTTTCACCTCCGAGTCCGTGTCTGAAGGACATCCGGACAAGATCGCCGACCAGATTTCGGACGCGGTCCTGGACGCCATCATCACCCAGGACAAGTTCGCCCGTGTGGCCTGCGAAACCTTGGTCAAGACCGGTGTTGCCATTATTGCCGGCGAAGTCACCACCTCGGCCTGGGTCGACCTCGAGCAGATCGTGCGCGACGTCATCGTCGACATCGGCTACAACAGCTCCGACGTCGGCTTCGATGGCGCGACCTGCGCGGTGATGAACATCATCGGCAAGCAGTCGGTCGATATCGCCCAGGGCGTTGACCGCTCCAAGCCTGAAGATCAAGGCGCCGGCGACCAGGGCCTGATGTTCGGCTACGCCAGCAACGAAACCGACGTGCTGATGCCAGCACCGATCTGCTTCTCGCACCGTCTGGTCGAGCGCCAGGCCGAAGCGCGCAAGTCCGGCCTGCTGCCGTGGCTGCGCCCGGATGCCAAGTCGCAGGTCACCTGCCGTTACGAAGGCGGCAAGGTTGTTGGTATCGACGCCGTGGTGCTGTCGACCCAGCACAACCCTGAAGTCTCGCAAAAAGACCTCAAAGAAGCCGTCATGGAGCTGATCGTCAAGCACACCCTGCCTGCCGAACTGCTGCACAAGGACACCCAGTTCCACATCAACCCGACTGGCCAGTTCATCATTGGCGGCCCAGTGGGCGACTGCGGCCTGACCGGGCGCAAGATCATCGTCGACTCCTACGGCGGCATGGCCCGTCACGGCGGCGGCGCATTCTCCGGCAAGGATCCATCCAAGGTTGACCGTTCGGCGGCCTACGCCGGTCGTTACGTCGCCAAGAACATCGTGGCTGCCGGCCTCGCCGAGCGTTGCGAGATTCAGGTGTCCTACGCCATCGGTGTCGCTCAGCCGACCTCGATCTCGCTGAATACCTTTGGTACCGGCAAGATTTCCGATGCCAAGATCGTCCAGCTGGTGCGTGAGTGCTTCGACCTGCGTCCTTACGCAATCACCACCATGCTCGACCTGCTGCACCCGATGTATCAGGAAACTGCGGCCTACGGTCACTTCGGCCGTACCCCTGAGCAGAAAACCGTGGGTGACGACACCTTCACCACCTTCACCTGGGAACGCACCGACCGCGCCCAGTCGCTGAAGGACGCTGCTGGCCTGTAAGCTTTCTTACAACCACAGACGAAAGCCCCTGCCGAGTAATCGACAGGGGCTTTTTTGTGACATATCGCCTGACAAAATGGCCCAGCGTTGATCCGCTTGCGCGCTTAGGCTGAGGGTTCCGAATCGCCTGGCAAGGATGCTGGCCATGATGCTTAAACTGCTGCTGTGTTTGCTGTCGCTGTTGTACCTCTCGGGTGCTCAGGCCGCCGCTTGCCCCGCCTGGCCTGGCGAGCGGGCGCAACAAGAGGTCGAACAGTTGCGCCAGTCACTGGCAACGTGGGATGACCACTACCATCGCCAAGGTATCGCGCTGGTCGATGATGAACTCTACGACCAAAGCCGGCAGCGCCTGCTGGACCTGCAACAGTGCTTTGCCATCAATGCCAGTGACGACCCGCTGGCCAGCGCGCGCGGCCCGCTGGCGCACCCGACTGTTCATACCGGCGTCGCCAAGCTGCGTGATGAGCAGGCCGCCGCACAATGGCTGCGCGGTAAACAGGCCGTGTGGATTCAGCCCAAGGTCGATGGTGTGGCGGTCTCGCTGGTTTACCGACAAGGTCGGTTGGTGCAGTTGCTGAGCCGCGGTGACGGCGTCCATGGGCATGACTGGAGCCGGCACCTGCCGTACCTTTCGGGCATCCAGCGCGAACTGCCACGCGCCCTTGATCTGGCGCTGCAGGGCGAGCTGTACCTGCGCCTGGACAACCACGTGCAGGCAGCCGCCGGTGGGCGCGGCGCCCGCGGGAGTGTCGCCGGCCTGATGGCGCGCAAGCAGCTCAGCGCGCAATTGGGCGCGGATATCGGCCTGTTCGTCTGGGATTGGCCCGAGGGCCCAGCTACACAGGCAGAACGGCTCAGTGCACTGACTGCACTAGGCTTCAGCGACAGCCAGCAGTACAGCGTCGCCATCGATACCTTCGAGCAGGCCGCTCACTGGCGCCAGCACTGGTATCGATCAGCCCTGCCGTTCGCTACTGACGGAGTGATCCTGCGCCAGGATCAGCGCCCCGCCGCAGAGCGTTGGCAGGCCAATGCGCCGTACTGGATTGCAGCCTGGAAGTATCCGCTGCGCCAGGCACTGGCCGAAGTGCGCGAGGTGCAGTTCAAGGTTGGCCGCACCGGGCGCATCACGCCTCTGTTACAGCTGAAACCGCTGCAGCTGGATGATCGCCAGGTCAGTCAGGTCAGCCTCGGGTCGCTGGCACGCTGGCAAGCGCTGGACATCCGTGCAGGCGATCAGGTGGCAATAAGCCTGGCCGGCTTGACCATTCCGCGGTTGGAGTCCGTGGTGCAGCGCAGCAGCCAGCGTGCGCCGGTAAAGGTCCCGGAACCGGGCCGCTACCATTCGCTCAGTTGCTGGCAGGACAGCCCCGCCTGTCGCCAGCAGTTTGTCGCCCGCCTGCACTGGCTGGGCGGCAAGCAAGGCCTGAACATGCAAGGAATGGGCTCGGCAACCTGGACTCAGCTGGTCGACAGCGGCCTGGTCAGTACGCTGGACGATTGGCTGAACCTGGACCGGGAGCAGTTGCTGGGTGTTGCGGGCATCGCTGAAACGCGCGCCGAACAGCTGCTCGAGGTGTTCACCCAAGCCCGCCAGCAACCCTTCCAGCGCTGGCTACACGGCCTGGGTATGCCTGCGCCGCGCCGCCTTGCGCCAGGCCCTGACTGGCAGACCATGGCGAGCAGAACCGCACGAGAATGGCTGCAGGAACCCGGCATCGGCAACGGCCGTGCCGAGCAGTTGCAGGCATTTTTCAATGACGACGCAGTGCAATTACTGGCCGGGCAGTTACGCCATCACACAATCAAGGGTTTCTAATTTTGCCGGATCAGGGCAGCATTTCCCTTTTCGCTGCCCTGCACCCGAATGGAGCCCCCGATGAAACTGTTCTCTACCCTCGCCCTGTCCGCCTTGCTTGGCCTCACTGCCCACGGCGCGCTGGCTGCCGAGCAGACCGAGCTCAAAGGTTGCGCCGCCAAGAAGCAAGCGATCAGCGAACAGATCGAGCAGGCACGTGCCCACGGCAACAGCAACCAGCAGGCTGGTCTGGAAAAAGCCCTGAGCGAAGTGACTGCCAACTGCACCGACAGCAGCCTGCGCAAAGAGCGCGAGCAGAAGGTGCTGGATGCGCGTCACGAGGTGAACAAGCGCACCAAGGATCTGGACAAAGCCATGAAGCGCGGCGACTCCGAGAAGATCAACAAGCGTAAAGACAAGCTTGCCGAATCGAAAAAGGAGCTGCAGGAGGCGCTCGACGATCTGGAAAAGTAACCACTCCGACGCCACGCTGAACCGTGAGCGCGCTGCCGGCGTCAGCGCGGCCTAGTGGTTACGAAATTCGGTGTGGCAGGCCTTGCAGGCCGCTTCGACCTTGTCCGTAGGCGCTTGCAACTGCGCTGCGTTCAGCGGTTTGTTGCTGCTCGCGGCAACCAGTTCACCGGTCACGCCTTCCAGTTGCCGGGCCAGCTCCTCGAAGCGCGCCTGGCGCTGCCAGACCTCGGCCCGCGCACTGCTGTCGCCACCATCCTGAGCCTGCGGAAAATGCTTCCAAGGGGCGTGCGCCAGCCCATCGAGCTTGATGGCGCCGGCAGCGAACTTGTCGCCATCGAACGGCAAGCGTCCGCGCAGCATGCCGCCAAGGTCTTCGCTGGTGTTGAGCATCTGCTTGAAGATCGCCTTGCGCTGCCCGAGCGGTGAGTTAGGATCGACACGGTCGCAGCCCAGCAGGGCCAGGCTAGCTACCAGCAGCACGGTGAAACATTTGAACATCACGGTCACATTGGCATCGGAAGAGGGCCGACAGTATCCTCGCCTGCTCGACAAAGACCAATACCCTTACAGAAAACAGGGGCAGCCACGCCGCTACCCGCTCAAGGATTCAACCATGAAATCTGCTCTGCGCCAGCTCGCCTGGGCGCTGCCAGCCCTGGCCCTGCTGGCCGGCTGCAACGGCGGTGACAGCACCAAGCCTGAACCGCACGCCATTGCCACCTATGCTCCCGCCACCTGGAAAGATCTGCCCAGCGTCAGTGATGCTGATCTGTTGGCGGGCTTTCAGGCGTGGCGCGTCGGCTGCGAGAAGCTCAAGCGCGATGCGGTCTGGGCAGCGACCTGCGAGGCGGCGCTGCGCATTCCTGACGATGCCGCCCAGGCCCGCGCGTTTCTCCAGCAGAACCTGCAGGTGTACGGCCTGCGCTCGGCCGAGAACAACGCCACCGGGCTGATCACCGGTTATTACGAGCCGGTCTACCCTGGCAGCCTGACCCGCACTGCGGCGGCCCAGGTGCCGGTGTACGGCGTGCCGCAGGACATGATCGTGGTCGATCTGGCGAGTATCTACCCTGAGCTCAAGGGCAAGCGCCTGCGCGGGCGCCTGGAAGGCCGCGTGCTCAAGCCCTATGACACCTCGGAAACCATCTACCGTGATGGCGTCAACGCACCTGTGCAGGCCTGGCTGACGGACCCGATGGACCTGCAATTCCTGCAGATTCAGGGCTCTGGCAGGGTTCAGTTGGAAGACGGGCGCCAGTTACGCCTGGGTTATGCCGACCAGAACGGCCACCCGTATCGGCCGATCGGCCGCTGGCTGATCGAACAAGGCCAGTTGAAGAAAGAAGATGTCAGCATGGGCGCGATTCACGCCTGGGCCCAGGCCAACCCGCAGCGGGTACCGGAGTTGCTGGCGAGCAACCCCAGTTACGTGTTCTTCAGCACCCGGCCGGACAGCAACGAAGGCCCGCGCGGTTCGTTGAACGTGCCGCTGACCGCAGGGTACAGCGTCGCCATCGATCGCAAGGTGATCCCACTGGGCAGCCTGCTGTGGCTGTCGACCACCCGCCCGGATGGTTCACCCGTGGTGCGCCCGGTCGGCGCGCAGGATACCGGCGGGGCGATCACCGGCGAAGTACGTGCCGACCTGTTCTGGGGTACCGGGCCGCAAGCCGGTGAGTTGGCCGGCAACATGAAGCAGCAAGGGCAGATCTGGATGCTCTGGCCCAAAGGCCAGCCATTGCCTGAGCTACCCAAAGTCCCCTGACACCATCGCCTCCCCCTGTAGGAGCGGCCTTGCCGGGGCGCCGGACCGGTCGGAAAGGGCTGCGCAGCGGCCCTACGATTTATGCTTCGCCGCGTTTATCGCCGGGCCAGCTCTGCTGGCCTTTCCGACCGGTCCGGCGCCCCGGCAAGGCCACTCCTACACGGTCGGCGTAAGTCGCTCGGTCAAACCGAGACTACAAAAAACGCCACGATCAATGCCAAACCGGCAAACCACACTATCGAGCGCAATATCGCCCAATCGGCCAGGTAGCAGATGATGAACAGCAACCGGCTGGTGATGTACATCACCCCCAACACATCCTGGGTCACTTGTTCGGCGTTGCCGACGATATCCGCCACCAGCACCGCCGCCGCAAAGGCCGGGAAGGCTTCATAGCTGTTCTGCTGGGCAGCATGGGCGCGGCGTGGCAGGCCTGACAGCGTGTCCAGAAACGCCCGCGGGTCATGGTTGTGTTGCATGCCGAAACGGCCGCTGCTGAGTTTGGCGATCAGCGCACACAGCGGCGGCAGGATCATGGCGATCAAAATGCACCACAGGGCAACGGTCATGGACAGAATTCCTTGTTCAAAAGAGTTGGATTCAGAGCTTCATCACCAGCATGCCTGCCAGCACCAGCCCGCAAGCTAAGAGCCTCGGCCCGCCGAAAGGTTCTTTGAGGTAGCGCATGCCCAGCAGCACCACCAGAATCACGCTGATCTCGCGCAACGCCGCCGCCTCGGCCACCGACCCCAGGTGCATCGCCCACAGCACCAGAGCGTAGCTGGCCAGCACGCAAACACCGACCGCCAGGCCCAGCCGCCATTGATTACGCCAGAACTGCACGAACGGTGCACGCCGGGCAACGCCGGCCAGCAGCGGAAACGGCCAGGTACTGAGCAAGGTGAGCCACACCAGATAATCCCAAGGCTTGCCCCACGCACGCACGCCCTGGCCGTCGAACCAGGTGTAGCAGCCGATACACATCCCGATCAGCCCCACTACCGGCAACATCGACCATGGCAAACGCGCACCGCCACCGCCCTGCCAGAGCAGGCAGGCCATGCCACAGGGGATCAGCAAGATGCCGATGATCTGCTGGCCGCTGAGGGTCTCGCCGGCAAACGCCAGAGTAAGACCCAGCACCACCAGCGGTGACAAACCGCGCATCAGTGGGTAAACCAGACCAAGGTCGCCGACCCGATAGGCCTTGATCAGCAAGACCCGGTAGATCTGCTGGGCCAGCGCCGAAACCAGCAGCCAGGGCCAGATTTCGCCAGGCGGGAAATCGACGAACCACACAGCCACCACAGCGAACAGCAACGCTACCGAGTCCATGCTGGCAATCACCAGCAGCCGCTCGCCACTGAACTTGACCAGGGTGTTCCAGATGGCATGCAACAGGGCTGCGACAAGAACAAGAACGGTTGCCAGCACGCGAGGTTTCCTTGGAGGGCTCAGACTCAGAGGTCGGCACAATATAGCGGGTTACGCAGCGGACAGGGCCGGGGCGCCCTTGTACATATTTTGAACGATTCGGACATTTCTGGTCATAGAGTGTGTCCCACCCCCCCTGCTGCACCATCAAACCCGTGACCCGAGCGATTCGGGTCCGACTTGGAAGCCACTTTTTACAGGATTCGGGATGCTTGAACTTGTTGCCGCTTTTATCTGCCTGACCACCCTCCTCACCTATGTCAACTATCGCTTCATCGGCCTGCCGCCGGCCATCGGTGTCATGGTCACGGCGCTGCTGTTCTCGTTGATTCTGCAGGGTCTGAGCCTGATCGGCTTTCCGGGCCTGGAAGAACGCGTCGAAGGTTTGATGAACCAGATCGACTTCAATGACCTGCTGATGCACTGGATGCTGGCATTCCTGCTGTTTGCCGGCGCCCTGCACGTCAACCTCAGCGATCTGCGCAGCTACCGTTGGCCGATCGGCCTGCTGGCGACCATCGGCGTGCTTATCGCCACCGTGGTCATCGGTTTTCTCGCGCACTGGGTGTTCGCCATGTTCGGCTGGCACGTCAGCCTGATCTACTGCCTGCTGTTCGGCGCATTGATATCGCCGACCGACCCGATTGCCGTGCTCGGCGCGCTGCGTACGGCCAACGCCTCCAAGCCGCTGAAGACCACCATCGTTGGCGAGTCGCTGTTCAACGACGGCACGGCGGTGGTGGTGTTCACGGTACTGCTCGGCATCGTCCAGCTGGGCGAGACGCCAAGTATCTCCGAGACCGCCCTGCTGTTCGCCCGCGAAGCCATCGGCGGGATCGCCTTCGGCGGCCTGATCGGCTATGCGACCTATCGCATGATCAAGAGCATCGACCAATACCAGGTCCAGGTCATGCTGACCCTGGCGCTGGTCATCGGCGGCTCGGCAATGTGCTACGAGCTGCATGTCTCGGCACCGATCGCGATGGTGGTGGCCGGCCTGATCATCGGCAACATGGGCCGCAACCTGGCCATGAACGACATGACCCGGCGCTACATGGACGGTTTCTGGGAACTGATCGATGACATGCTCAATGCCTTGTTGTTTGCCTTGATCGGCCTGGAGCTGTTGCTGCTGCCGTTCAACTGGATGCACCTGGCCGCCGGTTCGGTGCTGGCCCTAGCCGTGCTGATGTCGCGCCTGCTCACGGTGGCGCCGGCAATTCTGCTGCTGCGCCGCTGGCGCAGCGTGCCGCAGGGCACCATTCGCGTGCTGACCTGGGGTGGTTTGCGTGGGGGCGTGTCGGTGGCGCTGGCGTTGTCGTTGCCGCTGGGTGAAGAGCGTGATTTGCTGCTGTCGATCACCTACATCGTGGTGCTGTCGTCGATCCTGATTCAGGGTCTGAGCATTGGTCGTGTGGTGAGCAAGGTTAGCGTTCAGCCTTGAGAATGTCGGGGCCGCTTGGCGGCCCCGAAAAATCACTCTACGGCAGAGTCGGGAAACTGATCCTGCACGTACTTGATCTCGGTGCGCCCATGCGCAGCCGGCAAGCCATCGTCACCCAGGTTGACGAAGACCATCTTGTCGACGGTGAGGATGCTCTTGCGGGTGATCTTGTTGCGCACTTCGCACTTGAGGGTGATCGAGGTGCGGCCAAACTCGGTGGCAGTAATGCCCAGCTCGATGATGTCGCCCTGGCGCGAGGCGCTGACGAAGTTGATCTCCGAGATGTACTTGGTCACCACTCGCTGATTACCCAGCTGGACGATGGCGTAGATCGCCGCTTCCTCGTCGATCCAGCGCAGCAGGCTGCCGCCGAACAGAGTGCCATTGGGGTTGAGGTCTTCGGGTTTTACCCATTTGCGGGTGTGGAAGTTCATCATTGCTCCTACCAGCTTTGGCTAACGTGCAGTCATGATGGCAGAGCCTGCCGCAGGGCTCCATTGGTCATCGACTATCGTCGCGATTAATCGACAGAAAACCTTGGGCCTGATCGCCCTGCCCGGCTATAATCAGCGCCGTTTAACATGGCCACCCGCCGCGGTGCCATGCCCGCCACCTGTCCGAGGGGCGCTGCAGCAGGTTCGACCTGTCAGGCTCGGATGGGGCGTTGTCCGCTCAAGTGGACGCTCAACGCACAACGGCGCCCATTCGCACACTACGAATGGAGGCTCTTCATGAGCGCTGTAAACACGCCTGCTGGTTTTACCGATTTCAAGGTCGCTGACATCTCCCTGGCCGCCTGGGGCCGTCGCGAAACCATCATCGCCGAATCGGAAATGCCGGCACTGATGGGCCTGCGCCGCAAGTACCTCGAAGAGCAACCGCTCAAGGGTGCGAAAATCCTCGGCTGCATCCACATGACCATTCAGACTGCCGTGCTGATCGAAACCCTGGTTGCCCTGGGTGCCGAAGTGCGCTGGTCGTCCTGCAACATCTTCTCCACGCAAGACCAGGCCGCTGCGTCCATCGCCGCTGCTGGTATCCCGGTATTCGCCTGGAAAGGCGAGACCGAGCAAGAGTACGAGTGGTGCCTGGAGCAGACCATCCTCAAGGATGGCCAGCCATGGGATGCCAACATGATCCTCGACGACGGCGGCGACCTGACCCAGCTGCTGCACGACAAGTACCCACAGGTTCTGGATCGCGTCCACGGCGTTACCGAAGAGACCACCACCGGTGTTCACCGTCTGCTCGACATGCTGGCCAAGGGCGAGCTGAAAGTCCCGGCGATCAACGTCAACGACTCGGTCACCAAGAGCAAGAACGACAACAAGTACGGCTGCCGTCACAGCCTCAACGACGCTATCAAGCGCGGCACCGACCACCTGCTGTCGGGCAAGCAGGCGCTGGTCATCGGCTACGGTGACGTCGGCAAGGGCTCGGCCCAGTCGCTGCGTCAGGAAGGCATGATCGTCAAGGTTTCCGAAGTTGACCCGATCTGCGCCATGCAAGCCTGCATGGACGGCTTCGAGCTGGTTTCGCCGTTCATCGACGGCCTCAACACCGGCAGCGAAGCCTGCATCGACAAAGCTCTGCTGGGCAAGATCGACCTGATCGTGACCACCACCGGTAACGTCAACGTCTGCGATGCGAACATGCTCAAGGCGCTGAAAAAGCGCGCTGTAGTGTGCAACATCGGCCACTTCGACAACGAAATCGACACCGCTTTCATGCGCAAGAACTGGGCATGGGAAGAGGTCAAGCCGCAGGTGCACAAGATTCACCGCACCGGCGCTGGCGACTTCGATCCGCAGAACGACGACTACCTGATCCTGCTGGCCGAAGGCCGTCTGGTCAACCTGGGCAACGCCACTGGCCACCCAAGCCGGATCATGGACGGCTCGTTCGCCAACCAGGTGCTGGCACAGATCTTCCTGTTCGGGCAGAAGTTCGCTGACCTCTCGGCCGAGAAGAAAGCCGAGCGTCTGACCGTTGAAGTGCTGCCGAAGAAACTCGACGAAGAAGTCGCTCTGGAAATGGTCCGTGGCTTCGGCGGCGTGGTCACCCAGCTGACCTCGCAGCAGGCCGAATACATCGGCGTCACCGTCGAAGGCCCGTTCAAGCCGGACGCCTACCGCTACTAAGCGAGTGGCCCGCGGCAGACATGCTTGCCGCGGGCAGTCCATGCAATTGAATGACGCCAAGCCAGACCGGCCTTCACCGCTCTGGCTTTTACTTGCAGATTGCAGCTGAAGGCGCGCTACTGGCGTTGGCTGCATGAGGAACGAACGATGTCCGAAGAACGCCGTTACAGTTTCGAGTTTTTCCCGACCAAGACCGAAGCCGGTCACGAAAAGCTGATGGCCGTTGCTCGCCAGCTGGCTGGCTACAATCCTGATTTTTTCTCCTGCACCTACGGCGCTGGCGGTTCGACCCGCGACCGCACGCTTAACACTGTGCTGCAGCTGGAACATGAAGTCAAAGTCGCCGCCGCACCGCACCTGTCCTGCGTCGGTGATTCCAAGGCCGATCTGCGCGGCTTGCTCAGCGAATACCAGGCTGCCGGCATCAAACGGATCGTCGCCCTGCGCGGTGATTTGCCGTCGGGCATGGGCATGGCTTCGGGCGAACTGCGCTACGCCAGTGACCTGGTCGAGTTCATCCGCCAGGAAAGCGGCGATCACTTCCACCTGGAAGTTGCCGCCTACCCCGAGATGCACCCACAGGCGCAGAACTTCGAAGCCGACCTGAGCAACTTCGTGCGCAAGGTCAAGGCCGGTGCCGACAGCGCCATTACCCAGTACTTCTTCAACGCCGACAGCTATTTCTACTTCGTCGAACGCGTGCAGAAAATGGGCGTGGATATCCCGGTAGTGCCCGGCATCATGCCGATCACCAACTACAGCAAGCTGGCGCGCTTCTCCGACGCCTGTGGTGCTGAACTGCCGCGCTGGATCCGCAAGCAACTGGAAGCCTATGGCGACGACAGCGCGAGCATCCAGGCCTTTGGCGAAGAAGTGATCAGCAACATGTGCGAGCAACTGCTGCAAGGCGGCGCACCTGGGTTGCACTTCTATACCCTGAACCAGGCCGAACCGAGCCTGGCGATCTGGAACAACCTCAAGCTGCCACGCTAACGCGATCTGCTTTGTGTAGGAGCGGCCTTGCCGGGGCGCCGGACCGGTCGGAAAGGCCAGCGTAGCTGGCCCGGCGATATTGGCGGCGAAGCTGAAAATCTGGGGCCGCTGCGCGGCCCTTTCGCGACACAAGGCCGCTCCTACAGGCGTTTGTGAACGGCACCCAGGTGTTTACAACTATCAGCGTTTGTACAAGCCCCGTTCACTGTTCATCGCCCGATGGACGGCGTACTCTCACGCCATGTCGCCTCTGCCCCGCCTACTCTGCCTGTTGCTTGTCTGCCTGAGCTGTTCGGCTCAGGCCGAACGCCTGCGCGTGGTCAGCGATGACTGGGCGCCTTATGTCTACGAACACAACGGCCAGCCGCAGGGTATCGAGTACGAGGTTGCCAGCGAGGTGTTCAAGCGCCTCGGTGTGCAGGTCGACTGGGAGTTCATGCCGTGGAAGCGATGCCTGGCGATGGTCGAGCAGGGCCAGGCCGATGGCGTGCTGGGGATTTTCCAGAACGATGCGCGCAAGGTGTTCATGGTGTTCCCGGACGAACCCCTGTCCGCAGTCGAGTTCGTTCTGCTCGGCAGACACGGCCAGCACCGCGCCGTCAAGCGACTGGAGGACCTCGCCGGGCTGACCCTCGGCACCTCGCCGGGCTACGACTATGGCGCGGCATTCAATCAGTCGACATTGTTCAAACGTGAGCCGGCGCCCACTCACGAGGCCAATTTCGGCAAACTGATGCTCGGCCGCATCGATCTGCTGGTCACCGACAGTCGCGTCGGGCGCTATCTGCGCCGGCAGATGGGGCTGCAGCAGCAAATCGAACAATTGCCGCTGCTGATCGATCGGCAAAACCAGTATCTGGGTCTGGCGCGCAAGCCCGGGCGCGAACAACTGGCTCGCTCGTTTGCCGACGAACTGCGCCGTTTCAAGCAAGAACCCGCCTACGTGCAGATGATCGCTCGCTTCGAAGACGACCTTGGAGTGCTGCCTGGCGCCGTTGAGCAGCAGGAAAGCAGCACACTTCGCTAGCTCTGTTATACTCGGGCCTTCCCGCCAGGCTCACGCCCGGACGCTCGGTCTTCATCCAGGCATCTCGATCATCGCCAACGCGCTCTACAGCGCAGGCCCGATGTTTCTCTGATGCGCAGTGGACACCAAGCTGGACCGGACGCGATCGCATCCCTCAGATGCCCGTCGCGCCAGGCAGATCACCCTATAGGGCCTAGCCCCCACCAGAACAGGATTGCCCATGTCCTTTGCTTCCCTCGGTCTCTCCGAGGCACTTGTCCGCGCTATCGAAGCAGCGGGCTACACCGAGCCTACCCCAGTGCAACAGCGGGCCATCCCCGCCGTGTTGCAAGGTCGCGACCTGATGGTCGCCGCACAGACAGGTACTGGCAAAACCGGCGGTTTCGCCCTGCCGATCCTGGAGCGTCTGTTCCCGGGCGGCCACCCAGACAAATCCCAGCGCCACGGCCCGCGTCAACCGCGGGTACTGGTGCTGACCCCGACCCGCGAACTGGCGGCTCAGGTGCACGACAGCTTCAAAGTGTATGCACGCGACCTCAGCCTGGTGAGCACCTGCATCTTCGGCGGTGTCGGCATGAACCCACAGGTTCAGGCCATGGCCAAAGGCGTCGACGTACTGGTGGCCTGCCCTGGCCGCCTGCTCGACCTGGCCGGCCAAGGCAAGGTTGACCTGTCCCGCGTCGAAATCCTGGTCCTCGATGAAGCCGACCGCATGCTCGACATGGGCTTCATCCATGACGTCAAGAAGGTCCTCGCCCGTTTGCCGGCGAAGCGCCAGAACCTGCTGTTCTCGGCGACCTTCTCCAAAGACATCACCGACCTCGCCGACAAGCTCCTGCACAACCCCGAGCGCATCGAAGTCACGCCGCCGAACACCACGGTCGAGCGTATCGAACAGCGCGTCTACCGCCTGCCGGCGAGCCACAAGCGTGCCCTGCTGGCGCACTTGATCACCCTCGGTGCGTGGGAACAGGTGCTGGTCTTCACCCGCACCAAGCATGGCGCCAACCGCCTGGCCGAGTACCTTGAGAAGCACGGCCTGCCGGCTGCAGCGATCCACGGCAACAAGAGCCAGAACGCACGCACCAAGGCCCTGGCCGACTTCAAGGCCAACGAAGTGCGCATCCTCGTCGCAACCGACATTGCCGCGCGTGGCCTGGACATCGACCAGCTGCCGCACGTGGTCAACTTCGAGCTGCCGAATGTCGAGGAAGACTACGTGCACCGCATCGGCCGTACTGGCCGTGCCGGTCGCTCAGGTGAAGCCATCTCGCTGGTTGCCCCGGACGAAGAGAAACTGCTCAAGAGCATCGAGCGCGTCACTCGCCAGAAGATCCAGGACGGCGATCTGATGGGCTTTGACGCCAGCACCGTCGAAGTCGAGAAGCCTGAAGTCCGTGAGCGCCCGCAGGCCAACGGCCGCGGTGGTCGTAATCAGCCGCGTAGCGACGCCGGCAAAGACAGCAACGGCGGACGCAAGGACAAGGGCAAAGACAAAGGCCGCGCCAAGCAGAGCAGCGCCGCTGAAAAGCCGGCCGACAAGCCTGCAGGTGAGCGCCAGCAGCAGCCGCGCAAGCCACGTGAGAACAAGCCGCGCCAGCCACAGGGCGAGCGCCGCGAAGCATCGGCGCCAGCCAACGGTAATGGCAACGGCAACCGTGACCCGGAAGCGTTCCTCGACGACGACGTGGATAACTTCGGTAACAAGGCCGACTACGTCAGCCCTTACCAGAATGGCAAGAACCAAGGCCGCAACCGTCGCCCAGGCGCTGCAGCTGGTGCCGGCCAAACCCAAGGCAGCGGCACTCGCGGTGCCGGTGCGCCAGCAAAAGGCCGCAGCAACAACGGCGGCAGCGGCCAGCCACGTCAGGGTGCTGGCGACAAGCGCCCACGCAGCAACAACGGCAGCAACGCTGGTGGTGGCCGTCGCGACGGCAACCCGGGCCGTAACCGCCCAGCCCGTGACGACAGCGCTCGTCAAGAGCCAGCAGTACGCAACCCGCGTGAATCGCAAAGCCAGCCAGTGATCATCCGCAAGGAATCCAAGCTCGAGCGTTACCCAACGCCTGAGCAGCTGGAAGACTTGCCGAGCCGCCCGCGTGGCGAGCGCCCGGCCCTGCTGACCCGTAATCGCTGATTACGGTTTTGCAGACATGAAAAAGCCGCCCTGATGGGCGGCTTTTTCGTTTGCGGCTGATTACTTCTGCTTCACGCCTTCAACACTGATATCCAGATCCAGTGTCTGCGAGGTTGGGCCTGGGCCCTTGATGCCGAAGTCGTTCAGGTTCAGGGTAGTGGTGGCGTTGAAGCCAGCGCGCTCGCCGCCCCATGGATCCTTGCCTTCACCGTTGAAGGTAGCCTTGAAGGTTACCGGCTTGGTCACACCGTGCAGGGTCAGGTCGCCGGTCACATCAGCGGTCTTGTCACCGGTCGATTTGACTGCGGTGGAGACGAACTTGGCCTCTGGATACTTGCTGACGTCCAGGAAGTCCTTGCTCGCGATGTGCTTGTCACGTTCGGCATGGTTCGACCACAGGCTGGCGGTCTTCAGCTCGACGTTGATCTTGCTGGCTTCAGGCTTGGCCGAATCCCAGGTAAAGCTACCGTCGAAGTCTTTGAAAGTACCGTGGATGAAGCTGTAGCCCAAATGGCTGATCTTCCAGTCAACGAACGCGTGCTGGCCTTCCTTGTCGATCTTGTAGTCAGCAGCCATGGCCTGACCAGCGGCGAACAGAGCGGTACCGAGCGCCAGAGCGGCAAAAGTCTTTTTCAACATCCTTTCGATTCCTTGCAATTGAGGTTGAGGGTCAAGCTTTGCGGCCCAGCATACGAGTCAGGGTCGCGTCACGGTCGATAAAGTGGTGTTTCAGTGCTGCCAGGCCATGCAGGACGGCGAAAATCACCAGCCCCCAGGCCAGGTAAAAATGGATCACGCCAGCGGTGTCAGCCTGGTCGGGCAGATTGCTGAGCAATGCCGGCACATCGAACAGGCCAAACACCGAGATCCCCGCGCCATCGGCGGTAGAGATCAGGTACCCGGCGATCATGACCGCAAACAGCCCTGCATATAAAGCCAGGTGGCCCAGTTTGGCTGCAACTCGGGTGAAGCGGTCATGACTGGCCAGCACTGCCGGCGGCGGACTGATGAAACGCCACAGCACCCGCAGCAGCATTACCGCCAGCAACACCAGGCCAATACTTTTATGCAGATCCGGGCCGGCCTTGCGCCACGGGTCGTAGTAGTCAAGATCGACCATCCACAGACCCAGGGCAAACAGCCCGAAGACTGCCAGCGCTACACCCCAGTGCATGACCATGCTGACCAAGCCGTAGCGAGTTGATGAATTGCGTACTTGCATGTTGGCGGCGCTCTCCCTTGAAGCTGCGTACAGACTAGCGCGAAACGTATCGAATAAAAGCGGAAAAAACTGCTTTGGTAGATCGAATTAATCGATGCTTATTCTCTCGACCGGTTATTAAGGAAACATTAACCCTAGACCAGCCCGGTACGCTCGCAGAATAAGAAAGGGCCGCGATGCGGCCCTTGGGGGTGTTGGATCAATCAGCCTTGGCTGCTGGTCGCCGGTTTCTTCACCGGCTCGGCCTTGGCGGGAGCCTTTTTCGCTTGCGCAGGCTTGGTTGCGGCCTTCTTCGCGGCATCCGATTTGGCAGCTGGCTTATGCGCAGGCGCATGCTTGGCTGGTGCTGCCTTGCTTGCCGCAGGCTTGACCGGTGCAGGCTTGGCCGCAGGCTCCGGTACCGGCGCAACCACTGGCGCTGGTTCAGGCGCCGGTGCTACTGGTGCAACTTCCGCAGCCTTGGCCACAGGAGCCGGCTTGGCTGCAGGCTCTTCTGCGCCACCAAACAGGCGCGAGAAGAAGCCAGGCTTGGCTGGCTCGGCGTCCTTGGCCTTGGCCGGCTCGTCCTTGGCTGGCACGTTGTCCGCCTTGGCCGCCTTGTCGCCGCCGCCAAACAGATTGGAGAAGAAGCCGCCCTTGGCCGCTGCGGCGCCGGTTGCGGCCGCTGCCGCCACAGGCACGGCCTTGACCGGATCAAACGACTTGCCTGCCAGCAGGTCCTGCACCTGGCCGGCAGCACGCTGGCCGCTGCGCAGGGCGCCTTCGAGCGTGCCTGGGTAGAGCGCGTCGGTATGCTCACCAGCAAAGCTGATGCGCTGCAGAGGGCGCTCCCACAGGCGCCAGTATTTGCTGATCTGCCCCGGGCCATATGCCAGATAGGCACCACCAGTACCAGGATCGGCGCTGTAGCGCTTCACTTCATAGCCAGTGAATGCGCCGCGCGCCTTCGGGTAGAACGCATGCAGGCGGATCAGCACCTGGTCGGCCATCTGCTTGTCGCCAAAGGCCTGCAACAGACGGGCGTTGTCGCCCGACAGGTTGATCACCACGTTGGCACCACCTTTCAGCGCCGGCTCGATCCAGAGCATGCCCAGGCCGGTGTTGCTGAAGATCTCACCCGACATCCGCGCCCGGCTTTCCCACACAGGCTGCTTGAACTTGAGCAGTATCTGGTCACGCCAGCCATAGTTGGTGCCTTTGATCGCAGCCATATGCTGGTTGTCCAGGCCTGGGGTCATCTGGATCTTGGCCAGTGCCCGCAGCGGCACCGCCATCACCAGGTAGTCGGCGCGATAGCCGACAGCGCCCACCTTGACGGTAACGCCGTCCTTGTCCTGGACGATCGCGGTAACCGGTGCGTTGGTCTTGATGGTTTTCAGCTGTTTGACGAAGGCCTGAGCCAGCACCGGGCTACCGCCAGGCAGGCGCGCAGCACGCAGGTCACGGTCGCTGACGCCACGATAGACGCGGGTCTGCTGGGCGAAATAGAGCAGCGACAGGCGCGAAGGCTCGTCATAACGGCTGCGAATCTGCTGGTTGATCAATTGCCGCGCAGTGGCGGGCAGTTGCAAACGGTCGAGCCAGTTGGCGACGTTGATCTGGTCGAGGGCGAATAGCGTGCTGTTGGCCTGCGGGTTGAGCGGGTCGTCGATCGAGCGGGCCAGATCGTCGAGGGTTTTCTCGTAGCGCTTGAGCGCTTCGGCAGTTGCCGGCTGCTTGACGGCTAGGTCAGCTGCGCTGAAGTATTCGCCATCGATCAGGTAGCCCGGCGTGCGCACGAACTCAGGGGCCGGCAAGGTATCGAGCTTGAAGCGATCCAGGTACTGGTTGAGTACCGGCTGGGCTTTGCCGTTGCCGATCCATTCGCTGGTGGCCAGGCCAGAGCGCCCGCCCATGCCCGCCTTGGCTTCCAGCAGCGTGACCTGCCAGCCTTTGTTCTGCAGCTCGTAGGCAGCCGTCAAGCCGGCCAGGCCGCCACCGACGACGATTGCCGTGGGTGTCTTGTCCTGCGCCAGCGCCGAGGTGCTGGAAAATCCGATCAATACCAACGCGCACAGGCGCACCCAAGCAGCAGCCATGTCGGCAAACTCCGGTTGAAAACAGGTCGATGAAAACGGGAAAGAAGCCCCGAGAAAATTGCGCTAAGAATACGTCACCCGTGGGCACCCTGCCAGCAGGGCGATGCCAAGCCGCTTACGCAACTGGCATTTTTGTCAGTAGCCAGCAGCGCCGCTCTCGTCGGACAGTGGCGTCGACGACCGCAGCGGGACTTTCAGCCATGCAACAGCACCAATACTTTCTGGCTGACCTTGTCAGGCCTGGCCGGCACCGAAAGCGTGCCTGGTCACTACGCCAGTTCGCCCACCCGCCAGTTGCTGCTGGGGCCATTTCGCACCCTGACCATCTCCACCACCCACGCCGGCACCGTGCACATCCCGGCCCTGAGCTGGCAGCCCGTTGTGCGCCATTGAGCCTGATCACGGTTGTGGTGGCCGGCACCTTTGCTTAGGCTTGTGCGGTCAAACCAAGCCGTGCCGCCAGGAGAAGTGCCGATGGGCCTCAATGATCAGTGGATGCAACGTGACCTCAAGGTCCTGTGGCACCCCTGCACCCAGATGAAAGACCACGAAAAGCTGCCGCTGATCCCGATCAAGCGCGGCGACGGCGTGTGGCTCGAGGACTTCGAAGGCAAGCGCTACCTAGACGCCGTCAGTTCGTGGTGGGTCAACGTGTTCGGCCATGCCAATCCGCGCATCAACCAGCGCATCAAGGACCAGGTCGACCAGCTCGAACACGTGATCCTGGCTGGCTTCAGCCATCAGCCGGTGATCGAGCTGTCCGAGCGCCTGGTAGCCATGACTCCAGCCGGGCTGGACCGAGTGTTCTACGCCGACAACGGCTCGTCGTGCATCGAAGTCGCGCTGAAGATGAGCTTCCATTACTGGCTGAACAAGGGCCAGAGCGGCAAGAAGCGCTTCGTCACCCTGACCAACAGCTACCATGGTGAAACCATCGCAGCGATGTCGGTGGGCGATGTGCCGCTGTTCACCGAGACCTACAAGACGCTGTTGCTCGACACCATCAAGGTGCCCAGCCCGGACTGCTACCTGCGCCCTGAAGGGGTCAGCTGGGAGGAGCACTCGCGGACGATGTTCCTGGCCATGGAGCAGACCCTCGCCGAGCATCACGCCACTGTCGCGGCAGTCATCGTCGAGCCGCTGATCCAGGGCGCCGGCGGTATGCGCATGTACCACCCGGTGTACCTCAAGCTGCTGCGCGAAGCCTGCGACCGTTATGGCGTGCACCTGATCCACGACGAGATTGCCGTGGGCTTTGGCCGCACCGGGACGATGTTCGCCTGCGAGCAGGCCGGCATCCGCCCGGACTTCCTCTGCCTGTCCAAGGCCCTCACCGGCGGTTACCTGCCGCTGGCGGCCTGCCTGACCACCGATGATGTCTATCAGGCTTTTTACGACGACTATCCGACTCTGCGCGCATTCCTCCACTCGCACAGCTACACCGGCAACCCGCTGGCCTGCGCTGCCGCGTTGGCAACCCTGGATATCTTCGAGCAGGACAACGTCATCGAGGCCAACAAGGCCCTGTCAGCGCGGATGGCCAGCGCCACTGCACACCTGGTCGATCACCCGCATGTGGCCGAAGTGCGCCAGACCGGCATGGCCCTGGCCATCGAAATGGTCGAGGACAAAGCCAGCAAAACCGCTTATCCATGGCAGCAACGGCGCGGCCTCAAGGTATTCGAACATGCCCTGACCCGCGGCGCCCTGCTGCGCCCGCTGGGCAGCGTGGTGTACTTCCTGCCGCCGTATGTGATCACCCCCGAGCAGATCGACTTCCTTGCCGAGGTGGCCACCGAGGGCATCGATATCGCCACCCGCGACAGCATCAGCGTGGCCGTGCCGCAGAACTTCCACCCCGACTTTCGCGATCCGGGCTGAGCACAGCCCGTGCAGCAGGCCTCGGCGGCGGGCTCTCCCGCCGCCGATGTGTATGTGTCTTCCCTAATTCCAGAGCAGAACCATGAGACTGTCCCGCTTCTTTATCGACGCCCCGCTGTCCATCGGCGAACACGACCTCCCCGAAGCCCAGGCCCATTACATCGGCCGCGTGCTGCGCATGGCCGCCGGCGATGCCGTGCAGCTGTTCGATGGCAGCGGCCAGGAGTATCTCGGCCAGCTGCTTGAAGTGGGCAAGAAGAGCGTGCGCGTCAGCCTCGACCAGGCTCTGCCCGGCCAGGCCGACTCAAGCCTGCACGTGCACCTCGGCCAAGGCCTGTCGCGCGGCGAGCGGATGGACTGGGCCATCCAGAAAGCCACCGAACTGGGCGTCAACCAGATTACCCCGATCGTCAGCGAACGTTGCGAAGTGCGGCTCAAGGACGAACGCGCCGACAAGCGTCTGGCGCACTGGCGCCAGGTGGCGATCAGCGCCTGCGAACAATGCGGCCGCTCGACCCTGCCGCTGATCAATCCGCCATTGACCCTGGCCGAGTGGCTGAAGGCAACCGAGGCTGACCTGAAGCTGGTGCTGCACCCGGTCGCCGAGCCGCTGACCAGTCACCAGCGGCCTGAGCGGCTGGCGTTTCTGATCGGCCCTGAAGGCGGTTTGACCGACGCCGAGGTCGAGCAGGCCAAGGCCGCCAGCTACCATGCCGCGCGCCTCGGCCCACGCGTGCTGCGTACCGAAACCGCGCCGGTAGTGGCGCTCGCAGTAGCGCAGCAGCTGTGGGGCGATTTTTAACTGCTGCTCAGCGCACGTAGAAGCTGATGGCGATGAAGTGCAGCAGGCTGCCGGCAATCACGAACAGGTGCCAGATGCCGTGCCAGTGGCGAAAGCGGCTGTCATAGGCGAAGAAGATGATGCCGATGGTGTAGCACGCACCACCGGCCGCCAGCCAGGCAAAACCGGCAGTGCCCAAAGTCTGCAGCAGCGGCTTGACCGCTACCAGCACGATCCAGCCCATCAGCGCATAGATGATGATCGACAGAATCCGCGCTTCCGAGCGCGGCTTGATCTCTTGCAGCATGCCGATCACCGCCAACCCCCAGACCACCCCGAACAGGCTCCAGCCCCACGGGCCGCGCAGGCTGATCAGGCAGAACGGGGTGTAGCTGCCGGCAATCAGCAGGTAGATCGACAGGTGATCGAGCTTGCGCATGATCACTTTGGCCTGGCCGCGGGTGCTGTGGTACAGGGTCGAGGTGCTGTATAGCAGCACCAGGGTGCCGCCGTAGATCGAGAAGCTGATGATCTTCCATGGGTCGCCTTGCAGGCCGGCGGTGATGATCAGCCAGCTGGCACCGATGAAAGCCAAGATGGCACCGACCAGGTGCGTCCAGGCATTGAAGCGTTCACCGTAATACATGCAGTCAAAGACCTCCTCGCTAGTTCCGGGTTTCAGCGCAGCGCCGCCTCGCGCACCATCCGCTCCAGCGCGACCAGGTCCGGCACCCGCGCTACTTGCTCGCCTACCTGGACCGCCGCCAGCTCCAGCGCGTTCAACGGCACGTCGACATAATTGAGCTGGCTGTCCAGCTTGCACGCCCGCGGGATGCCCTGCAGCAGCAACGCCAGGTAGCGCAGGCCGGTATCACCCAACGCATTGAGCACGACAATCCGCGCGCGCTCGCCGCACACCGTCTGGCCGCCACAGGCCGCCTCGAAACCAATCAGCGGCAGGCGTTGCTGGCGCCAGTCGAGCCAGCCCAGGTGCCAGTTTGGCTCACCGATCTGACAAGACAACGCACGCTGGCCGATCAACTCTGCCACAGCCACATTCGGCAGAACCAGGGTCCGATCACCCAGGGGCAGCAGCAGGCCGGTCAGGCTGCTGCGCTGGCCGGCGATATGTTCAAGCATGGGTTTGGCTCCAGTGGGCAATGCTTTGCAGCAGCAGCGACTCCTGATACGGCTTGCCCAGGTATTCGTTGACGCCGATGGCCATGGCTCGGTCGCGGTGCTTATGGCCGCTGCGCGAGGTAATCATGATGATCGGCAGGTCCTTCAGGCGCTGGTCCTGACGAATCCGCGTGGCCACTTCAAAGCCATCCATACGGGGCATTTCGATGTCCAGCAGCAGTACGTCAGGCCGATGCTCTGCCAGCAGGGCCATGGCATCAACGCCGTCCTTGGCGGTCAGCACGCTCATGCCGTGGCGCTCGAGCAAGCGGCTGGTGACCTTGCGCACCGTTACCGAATCGTCGACCACCATCACCAACCGTTGCCGAGGCGCGGCCTCGAACTGCCGCTGCTGATGCACATCGCCACTGGGCAGCCGGGCCAGGCGCCGTTGCTGGCCGCGGAGCTGGCCGAGCAGATCGAGAATCAGCACCACCCGACCGTCACCGAGCAAGGTTGCCCCGGACAGCCCCGGCACTGCAGCAAACTGCGGGCCGAGGCTCTTGACCACGATCTCGCGGCTGGGTGACAGGCTGTCGACCTGGATCGCGAACGACGCTTCCTGCGAATGCACCAGGATCACCGGCAGCGGCACGCTCTGGCCAAGCAGGCCAGGCCGGGCAACACCGCTTTGCAGCAACTCGCCCAGGTAGCGCAGCTGGTAGGCGTGGCCGCCGTACACGTAGCTCGGCGTATCCAGCTGGTAGCAGGCAGCCAGTTCGCTGGGCGGCACGCGGACGATGCCTTCGATGGTGTTGAGCGGAATGGCGTATTGCTCCTCACCCAGGTGGACCATCAAGGCGCGGTTGATCGACACCGTGAATGGCAGGCGGATCTGGAAGCGCGCGCCCTTGCCGGGGCTGGAAGCGATGCTCATGGCGCCGCCGAGCTGCTTGACCTCTTCATGAACAACATCCATGCCCAGCCCGCGGCCGGAAATCTGAGTGATCTTTTCTGCCGTCGAGAAACCGGGGCGGAGGATGAACTGGAGGATTTCGTGGTCGCTCAGGCGCGCGCGCGGATCGAGCAGGCCGCGCTTGATGGCTTTGTCGCGTACCGCCGCGAGCGGCACCCCGGCACCGTCGTCACTCATCTCGATAACGATGTCGGCGCCTTCGTGGAGCAGATTCAGATGGATCGTACCTTGCTCAGGTTTACCGGCAGCCAGGCGCGCCTCGCGCGACTCCAGGCCATGGTCGACGGCGTTGCGCAGCATGTGTTCAAGCGGCGCCACCATGCGCTCCAGCACGCTGCGGTCAAGCTCGCTCTCGGCATTGCCGACCACCAACTCGACCTGCTTGCCGAGTTCGCTGGAGACCTGCCGCACGACACGTTGCAAACGCGGCACCAGGCGCTCGAACGGCACCATCAGGGTAGCGGTAAGGCCCTCCTGCAACTGGCTGTTGACCCGCGCCTGCTGCTGCAGCAGGCCGTGGGCTTCCTGCGCCCCCTGAGCCAGGGTTTCCTTCAGGTCGAGCAGGTCCGAGGCGGATTCGAACAGCGCCCGCGACAGTTGCTGCAACTGTGAATGGCGGTCCATTTCCAGCGGATCGAAATCGTCATAGCTGTCGCTTTCAGCCTGATAACGGCTGGCGCTGCTGGCCTGAGTTTCTATCTCCAGGCGCAGCAACTGATCACGCATGCGCTCAAGGGTGGTTTCCATCTCGCTGAGGGCGAACTGGGCGTCGCTGACCTGCTGCTCGATACGGCCGCGGATCAGCGCGTGCTCGCCGGCCAGGTTGCCAAGATCATCGAGCAGCTCGGCATCGACCTTGACCATATCGCCCGGCGCCCGCTCCGGGGCAACCGCTGCCGGTTCAGCGGGCACTGCCGCTTCGCTGGCGATGGCCGGCGCGGCGGCGCTGTCGGTCAACGCCGCGCTGCTGAAGTTGCGGATGTAGTCGATCAGCGCCGTGGCCGCATGCAGCGGCTCGCCCAGGCGCACCGCATCGAGCATGTGCGCCAGGCGGTCGTGGCAGTTCTGCAGCAGGGCAAACAGCGCTGCGGTCGGCGGCAGGCGGCCAGCGGCAAGCAGCTCGTAGAGAAATTCCAGCTCATGGGCGAGGTCGCCGATCGCGGCGATTTCGACCATGCGCGCGCCGCCCTTGAGCGTATGCAGGTCGCGCAGCAGGGTCTCGACCTCGACACTGCTGCGCGGGTCGGCCTGCCAGCGGGCCAGCGCTGCCGCAGAGCTTTCGACGATGTCCGAGCTTTCTTCGAGGAACACCTCGAGTAGCTCCTGATCACCTGGGCTGTCCGCCGCTTCGGCGGGTTCAACAGTAGCCGGAGCCTGACTTGGCTCGGGTGGTGCTTCGAGCAGCGCTGGCTGCACTACTTGCGCATATTCGAGGGGCGGCAGCGGCGTGATCCCATCACGGCCGATCAAGCCGGTGCCATCGGGCGCCAGCGCTTGATCGAGCAGTGCGCGCAAACCGTCGACGCACTCGCTGCGCGAGCTGACTTCCTGCCCGGCGGCAATCTCGTCGAGCATGTCGATCAGCACGTCGTGGGCCTGGCGGGCCTGGTTGAAAAAGCGCGTGTCGGCGACCAGGCTGCCCTCTTCCACCGCACCGTATAGATCGAGCAGCGCCTCGCAGACCTCGTCCACTTGCCAGAGGTCGGCCAGGTTCGCGCCGTGGCTGAGATTGGTCAGTTCGTCGAGCAGGGTTTCCAGCTCCTGACGCTGCTGCGGTTGCTGCTGCCAGCGCGCCAGCAGCGACTCGGCATCGAGCAGAATGTCCATGCTCTCGGCCAGAAAGCTGGCGATCAGCTGCGGGTCACGCCGACTACGGCGATTGGCCGAGGATTCGTCGTGCAATGCCGCTAACTGAGCATCGACGCCCTGACCAACCTGTTCGATCAACTCGGCGGCGCCGGCGATGGGCGCCAGCGGTGTGCTGTGCAGCTGCGCCAGGCCCAGATGGAACAGCGCGTGGGCGGCTTCCAGCCAGTCGAGTTCGGTCTGTTGCAGGCGCAACTCATGGCTGCGGTATTCCCGCGCGAGCCGATCGAAGGCCGTGGCCAGCTCGGCGATCGGCATCACCCCGGCCATGGCGGCGCTGCCCTTGAGCGTGTGCAGCGCGCGCTGCAAGCTGTCGCTGACCGGCGTGCCATGGCTGTCGGCAGCGAGCAGAAACGCCTCGAGGCTGGCCAGATGGCCTTGCGCCTCGTTACGGAAGATCTCCAGCAACTGCGGATCAAGCCCATCCAGCCCCGCCGCGACAGGGGCTTCGTTGACGGCCAGCGCGTGCAACTGGCTGACCAGATGCTCGACCTCGGCCAGCGGCGGCAAATGGCCCACGGCGAAGTCGGCGAGCAGGTCCGGCAGGCGCACGAAAGCCTGCTGCAAGGCGACCAGGCCTTGCCCGGCCAGGCCGACCCGGCCTTCGAGCACCCGGTTGATCAGCCGCTCGGCGCCCCAGGCCAGCTCCGCCAGAGCTTCGGCGCGGACCATGCGGCCGCTGCCCTTGAGCGTGTGCAAAGCCCGGCGCACTTCGATCAGCGCCTCACGCAGGCTGTTGTCGGCACGCCAGCGCAGCCAGTGGCGTTCGATCTCGGGCAGCAGCTCGTTGGCTTCTTCAAGGAATACCTCGCGCAACTCGGCGTCGATTTCCTCGCCTTCATCGGCCAGTGCGCCATGCCCACAGTTCACGCCAAGCGCCGTCAGGCTGGACCTGGCCATGTCGATGAACGGCTGGGCGTCGGCCAGCGGATCAGCCACGCGCCACTGCAAATAGCATTCGCCGGCACACAACGCATCGGCCAGGTGGGTCAGTTCATCCAGCTGTGGCTCTTCATCCAGATGCGCCAGCCAGCCCTGCACATAGCCTGCGGCACCGGCAAACAGCTCGGCGGCAGCAGGCAGCATGAGCATCGCCAGTGCACCGCGCACTTGCTGCAACAACCCCGGCAAGGCTTGCAGGCGCTGACGTGGCCAGCCCGATTCGAGGCAGTCGCCAATCAGGTCCTTGGCCTGTTGCAGCACCGACACCGCTTCGCTGAGGACCACGTGGCGGATGTGCGCCATGTCCGAGCCGGGCATGCTGCCCTGGCCGCTTTCTTCCAGCGGGCCGACCATACCATTGAGGGTTGCCTCGACGTACAGCAGGGCCCCGGCAACGTCCATCAACAGCGCATCGTCGACGCTCTGCTGATCCTGTGCCAGAGCCTGCAACGCCAGCACCTGATCGATGATGACCCGTCGCGGTTGCTGGAAATTCAACACTGCCAGGGTGTCTGCGACCTGACGCAAGGGCGCGACCAGGGCGTCCAGTTGCTCGCGCGATTGCTCGCCTCGGACAAACTGATCGAGGCAGTCCTTGATCCGCATCAGGTCATCGCACAGCGCCGCCACCACCGAACGCAGGGCGTCGCGGCCCTGGCCAGCCTGTAGTTGCTCGCGCCAGTTGCCCAGCGACAGGTCCAGGTCAGCCAGGTCGGCAGCACCGGCCAGGCGCTGCGCCGCTTCACCCATCAGGCTGCCCTGGGCCAATGGCTCGACACCACGGCACTCACGCAGGCGATTGAGCAACGGCAGCATCACCAGCGGCAGGTCGTGGCGGGCGCCGCGCAGGCGCTCAAGGTAAGGCGGTAGCTGTTCAAGGCCACGGAACATCGCGCCGAGGCAGTCGCCGCGCGGGCTGATCTGGCCGTCGGCCATGGCCCGCCCGAGCAGCTCGAGTTCTTCGGCCAGGCGCGTCGCCCCGCGCAGTTCAAGCATGCGCAGGCAACCGTGGACCAGGTGCAGGTTATCCACATACAGCGCCAGCGTGGCCAGCTCCGTAGGGTCGCCGGCAAACCGCTCAAGCGCCTGCCGGGCCTGGGCCAGGCAATCGAGAATGGGCGCCTTGGTCCAGGCCAGGGCGACCGTGTCGTGACGTTCGGGGCTTACTGCTGCCGAGGCCATGGGTTACTCCTCAGCGGGGTTCGGCCGGGGCCGGCAGGGTGAAACCGGAGACCGAGCGGCGCATCTCGCTGGCCATCCGCGCCAGGTGGCGAATGCTGTCGGCGGTGGCGCCGGAGCCGCTCGAGGTCTGGGCGGTAATCTGCTGGATCACAGCCATGGTGTGGGAAATCTGCCCGGCTGAAGAGGTCTGCAGTTGGGCGGCATCGGAAATACTGTGAATCAGCTCGGCGAGGGTCTGCGAGACGCCTTCGATTTCCGCCAGAGCCACCCCGGCATCCTGCGCCAGACGCGCTCCGCGGACTACTTCGGCGGTGGTCTGCTCCATGGAGATGACCGCCTCGTTGGTGTCGGTCTGGATGGTCCGCACCAACGCCTCGATCTGCCGGGTGGCCGACGACGAGCGTTCGGCCAGACGCTGGACTTCGTCGGCAACCACGGCAAAACCGCGGCCGGCTTCACCGGCCAGCGAGGCCTGAATCGCTGCGTTGAGGGCGAGAATGTTGGTCTGTTCGGCAATGTCGTCGATCAGGCTGACGATGTCGCCGATCTCCTGAGACGACTCACCCAGGCGCTTGATCCGTTTGGCGGTGTCCTGGATCTGCTCGCGAATGTTGTCCATGCCGTGGATGGTGTTGTGCACCACCTCGTTGCCTTTGTTGGCGATGGCCACCGAACGCTCGGCGACCTTGGCCGACTCATAGGCGTGGGCCGACACCCGGTCGATCGACTCGACCATGTCGCCCACCGCCACCGAGGCCTCGCTGATCTGCTCGGCCTGCTGCTCAGAGGCCTTGGCCAGCTGGCGTGCGGTGTTCTGCGTGTCCTGCACGGCGGCGGCAACCTGCAGGGCGCTGTGGTTGATGGTGGTGACCAGGTCACGCAGCTGGTCCACCGAGTAGTTGATCGAGTCGGCGATGGCCCCGGTGAAGTCTTCGGTGACCGACACCGTCACTGTCAGGTCGCCGTCGGCCAGCTCCTCGATTTCGTCGAGCAGGCGCATGATTGCCTGCTGGTTGCGCTCGTTCTTTTCCCCGGTTTCACGCAGCTGGCGATTGGTCGCGCGGACCATCACCGAGCCGATGAGGATGATCGAGGCCAGCGCCAGCAAGCCGAGCACGTAGCCGCCAACGGTATCGAGGGTGCGCCCGTTGGCCAGGTTCTCGAAGCTGTTGGCCAGGTGCGAGGCTTCATCGAGCAGGGTTTGCGACAGGCTGAAGATATTGCTCGCTGCTTCGCGCACGCGGAACAGTTCGGGGGAGGTTTCGAGGATTTCATCGACACTGCCGGAGACAAACTGGAACAGCTCGGCAATCTCCGCCAGTCGCGCGCGGGCATCGGCGTCCTCGACCCGGGTGACCTGGATCGCCGGGTTGCCGCCGAGCATGCCTTCAAGCACCTGACCAAAGCGGCTGGCATCGCGGCCAAAGGCATCGGCCGCCTGCGCTGCCGAGTCATCGCCGGCCAGCACGGTGTTGACCGAACCCAGAATCCGCTCAGCCAGCAACAACTGGCGCTGGGCTACCGCCACTTGCGCGGCGGGGGCACCGCTTTGCAGGAGGATCTCGACCACCTTCTCGTATTCGACCTGCAACTGCGGCACGGTCTCGGCCAGGGTGGCCGCGACCTGGTGCAGCGACAACACGGTCTGTTCGCTGGCGAGGATCACGTCGGTGTTCTTGCGCAGCGTCTCCCAGTCCTGGCGCACCGCTTCCATTTCATCGCGGACCTTGGCTGGCGCTGCCGGCAGCGCGGTGGCCTTGTCACCTTCACGCAGGTAGCCCCAGCGCCGCTCGAAGTCGTTGCGCGCATCCGACAGCAGGCGAAACGCCAGGGCCTTGCCGGCAGCAGCCTCGGTAGCGTTCTTGGCGATACGTTGGGACAGCACGCGCAACTCACCGGCGTGGCCGATGTACTGCTTGTCGTAATTGGACTGGGTGTTGAGGTAGGCGAAGTTGGCGAACAGCAGGATGATCGACAGGATCAGCACCACGAACAGCACGGTGATCTGCGCACTGCTGCGCACGCGCGGGGTCACGGCCGGTGGAGTGACGGGGCTGACAGGCTTGTTCACGATCGATCCTCTACAACGCTACATCAAGAAAACCCGGCGCCTGGGCCAGGGCCAGCGGGCTGAAGATGGCCCAGTTGTGCTCGCGGGCAAAATGGCCCTGCACAAACGGCGTCGCCGCCGCCAGCAACGGCTGCGGTGGCGACAGGTCAAGGCTGCTCAGGCTGAAGTGCTGCAACCCCAGCACCTCATCGACCAGCAAGCCGGCAAACAGTGCCTCGTGATCCAGCACCAGCACCCGCCGTTGCTTGCCTGGCGGCAGTGGCCCAAGGCCAAAAAAACTGCTCAGGTCCATCACCGGCAACAGCCGCCCACGCAGGTTGGCCACCCCGCAGACCCACGGCTGCACGCCGGGGACGCGGCTGCTGCGCGGCTCGCGCAAGACTTCGGCGACTTCGACCATGGGCGCCACGAACCACTGTTCGGCAACGCGAAAGCCAATCCCGCTCCACTGTTGCAGCCGGCTGTCCTGCGACGGCTGATCGGCCTCCAGCAGACGGCAGCGGCGATCGATGTCAAGCAGCAGCTCGAACGCAGTCAGCGAGGCGCGGCGGGTGGTCAAATGTCGAGCACCGCTTTCAGCTTGGCCAGCAGCGAGTCTTCATCGACCGGTTTGATGAGAAAATCACGCGCGCCCTGGCGCGCCGCCCAGACCCGATCGGTTTCCTGGTCCTTGGCGGTGATGACGATTACCGGGATGCCGCTGGTAGCGGCGTCCTTGCTCAGCTGGCGAGTTGCCTGAAAGCCGTTGAGGATGGGCATGACGATGTCCATCAGGACCACATCGGGCTTTTCCTGGCGGGCCAGCGCCACGCCGTTGGCGCCGTTGTCGGCCTTGAGCACCTCATGGCCATGCTTTTCCAGGATCGCGGTGAGTTTGTGCAACTCTGTCGGCGAATCATCGACAATCAGAACTCGGGCCATGCTGTTCCCCATTGAAGGAAAGTGCCGCCGCCATGCCAGGCGCGGTCAGGATGCAGGTTGCGCCTGGGCGGCAAACTCCGGCACATGGGCCCGGATCGCCTCAAGCAATTCTTCTTTGCTGAATGGTTTGGTCAAAAATTGATCAGAGCCAACGACGCGGCCGCGGGCCTTGTCGAACAGGCCATCACGCGACGACAGCAGGATCACCGGGGTGTCCTTGAAGGCGCTGTTGTGCTTGATCACGGCGCAGGTCTGGTAACCGTCCAGGCGCGGCATCAGCACGTCGACGAAGATGATCCGCGGTCTATGGTCGACAATCTTGGCCAGCGCGTCAAAGCCGTCGCTGGCGGTGATCACTTCACAGCCGACCTCACCCAGCAGCAGCTGCGCAGTGCGGCGGATCGTGCGTGAATCGTCGATCACCATCACCTTCAGGGGTTGTTCCATAATCGCCTACCGACAATGACGTTGCGCCGCACAGTACAAGGTTCACGCGCCCGGAAAAAGCGCTGCGCCAGCGACTGTGCGCATTTACCAGCAGCTTATAGCGTGCAGCTTGAAGCTGCACGCATCCTGACAGCCTTTGCCATCGCCGCCCCCTTGACCGACGGCGCGCGCGGCGCCACCCTGAGCCACTTTATCTATTGCCATCGCGGCCAATTGCCGCCAAGAGGAATTCACCCATGAGCGTTCGCCTCGGGATTGTCATGGACCCTATCGCGTCCATCTCCTACAAAAAGGACAGTTCGCTGGCCATGCTACTGGCAGCCCAGGCCCGCGGCTGGACGCTGTTCTACATGGAGCAGCAGGACCTGTACCAGAGCGCAGGCGTGGCGCGGGCGAAGATGCGCCCGCTGCAGGTATTCGCCAATCCCGAGAAGTGGTTCGAGCTGGACGCTGAAATCGACGCACCGCTGAGCGACCTCAACGTGATCCTGATGCGCAAGGATCCGCCGTTCGACATGGAGTTCGTCTACAGCACCTACCTGCTGGAGCAGGCCGAAGCTGCCGGGGTACTGGTGGTCAATCGCCCGCAGAGCCTGCGCGACTGCAACGAAAAGCTGTTCGCCACGCTGTTCCCGCAGTGCACCCCGCCGACCCTGGTCAGCCGCCGCCCGGACATCATCCGTGCGTTTGCCGCCGAGCATGGCGATGTGATCCTCAAGCCGCTGGACGGCATGGGCGGCACCTCGATCTTCCGCCACCGGGTCGGTGACCCGAACCTGTCGGTGATCCTCGAAACCCTGACCGCGCTTGGCTCCCAGCAGATCATGGCGCAGGCCTACCTGCCGGCAATCAAGGACGGCGACAAGCGTATCCTGATGATCGACGGCGAGCCGGTGCCGTCCTGCCTGGCACGCATCCCGGCCAGCGGCGAAACCCGTGGCAACCTGGCTGCTGGCGGCCGTGGTGAAGCGCGCGAACTGAGCGAGCGCGACCGCTGGATCGCCGCCCAGGTCGGGCCAACCCTGCGCGAAAAGGGCCTGCTGTTCGTCGGCCTGGACGTGATCGGCGAGCATCTGACCGAAATCAACGTGACCAGCCCGACCTGCATCCGCGAAATCGACAACGCCTACGGCACCCAGATCGGCGTGCAGTTGATGGACGCCATTGATCGCAAGCTGAAGGCGCGCTGACCACCGACGCGAAGCGCAATCGCTCAGTGCGGTATGATGCCGGTCCTTTGACCTGCTGCCCCGCCTGGCGACTGCTGGATACCCGATGACGCTGCCCGCTGACATCCCTGCCGACCTGCTGCCACCCCGCGTTCGCCCGGTGGACCGGCTTGGCTTTACCTTGTTTCTGGCTGCTCTGGTGCACCTGGCGCTGATCCTCGGGGTCGGCTTCACGGTGGTCAAGCCGAGTGAAATCCGCCACACCATGGATATCACCCTGGCAACCTTCAAGAGCGAGAAAGCGCCTGAGAAGGCCGACTTCCAGGCCCAGGACAACCAGCAAGGCAGCGGTACCCTGGACAAGAAAGCGGTGCCCAAGACCACTGAACTGGCGCCGTTTCAGGACAGCAAGATCAACAAGGTCACGCCTCCGCCGGCCGCCAAGCGCGAAACGCCACCTGCTCCGCAGAAGGCCGCAGTCGCCACCACGGCAGCCAAGGCGCAGAAGGTCGAACCCAAGCCCAAGGAAACCAAGGCCCAGCCCAAGCCTCCTGCGGCGACCCCGGAATTTGACAGCTCGCAGCTGTCGAGCCAGATCGCCAGCCTTGAAGCCGAGCTGTCCAACGAGCAGCAGCTGTACGCCAAGCGGCCCAAGATCCATCGTTTGAACGCGGCTTCGACCATGCGCGACAAAGGTGCCTGGTACAAAGAGGAATGGCGCAAGAAGGTCGAGCGGGTCGGTAACCTCAACTACCCCGACGAAGCTCGTCGCCAGCAGATCTACGGCAACCTGCGCATGATGGTTTCGATCAACCGCGATGGCTCGTTGTTCGAGGTGCTGGTGCTGGAGTCGTCCGGCCAACCGCTGCTGGATCAGGCCGCGCAGCGCATCGTTCGCCTTGCCGCGCCGTTCGCGCCGTTTACCGGTGATCTGGCCGAATTCGACCGTTTGGAGATCATTCGTACCTGGCGCTTTGCCCGCGGCGACCGGCTGTCGAGCAACTAAACCGCGTCAGTGGTTTTTTCTCACAGCTTGCAGCTTGAAGCTGGCGTCGCCTGGCGCCACACTACCCCCATGAAAAACCTCACTCCGAGTTACCTCAAGCATCAGTTCCTGATCGCCATGCCGCACATGGCCGATCCGAACTTTGCCCAGACCCTGACCTATATCGTTGAGCACAACGCCAATGGCGCCATGGGCCTGGTGGTCAACCGGCCGCAGGAACTCAACCTGGCAGACATCCTCGAGCAGTTGCGCCCGGATGAAGAACCGCCGTTGAGTACCCTGCAAGTACCGATCTACATCGGCGGGCCGGTACAGACCGACCGCGGCTTTGTTCTGCACAGCAGCGAGCGCAGCTATGAGGCCACCATCGAGCTCGAAGGCCTGTCGCTGTCGACCTCGCAGGATGTGCTGTTTGCCCTGGCCAACGGCGAAGGCCCGGCGCAGAGCCTGATCACCCTCGGTTACGCGGGTTGGGAAGCCGGCCAGCTGGAGGCCGAACTTGCCGACAACGCCTGGCTCAACTGCCCATTCGACCCTGAAATCATCTTCAGCCTGGCCAGCGACCAGCGCCTGAGTGCGGCAGCAGCGTCGCTGGGCATCAACCTCAGCCTGCTGACCAGCCAGGCAGGTCACGCCTGATGGCCGAGGTGCGCCTGCTGCTGGGCTTTGACTACGGCACCAAACAGATCGGCGTGGCGGTTGGCCAGGTCATCACCGGCCAGGCCCGCGAGCTGTGCACCCTACGTGCCCAGGACGGTATTCCGGATTGGGCCCAGGTGGAAAAACTGATCAAGGAATGGAAGCCCGACGCCATCGTCGTTGGCCTGCCGCTGAACATGGACGGCACCCCCAGCGAGATGAGCGCCCGCGCGCAGAAGTTCGCCAACCGCCTGCACGGCCGCTATAACCTGCCGGTGCACACCCACGACGAGCGCCTGACCACCTTCGAAGCCAAGGGCGAGCGCATGGCCCGTGGCGGTCAGCGCGGCACCTATCGCGACAACCCGGTCGACGCCATCGCCGCCGCGCTGCTCCTGCAGGGCTGGCTGGAGGCCAATACCGGTCACTGATTCCACCTTTCGCTTTGCCGCCGGGTCTGCCGGCGCCCCGAGGAGCACGCAATGAGCCTACCCAACCCCGCCGAGTTGATCCGGCAGATGGCCATCGACCTTCGCGCCCACCTGGCCCGCCGCAACATTGCCGAGCCGCGCTTCATCGGCATCCGCACCGGTGGTGTGTGGGTCGCTCAGGCGCTGCAGCAGGAGCTTGCCGACAGCAGCCCGCTGGGCACCCTGGATGTGTCGTTCTATCGCGACGACTTCAGCCAGAACGGCCTGCACCCGCAAGTGCGCCCCTCCGAGCTGCCGTTCGAGGTCGAAGGCCAGCACCTGGTGCTGGTCGATGACGTGCTGATGAGCGGGCGCACCATCCGCGCTGCCCTCAACGAACTGTTCGATTATGGCCGCCCGGCCAGCGTCACCCTGGTGTGCCTGCTCGACCTGGATGCCGGCGAACTGCCGATCCGGCCCAACGTGCTCGGCGCCACGCTGTCACTGGCAGCCCATGAGCGGGTAAAATTGACCGGCCCGGCCCCGCTCGCCCTCGAGCGCCAGGACCTTGCTACCGCTTCCGCCCTTTAAGAGTCCCCCGCGATGACGCCACTCGACGCCAAGCGCCCGCTGCAGCTCAATGATCAGGGCCAGCTGCGCCACTTCCTCTCGCTTGATGGTTTGCCCCGCGAACTGCTCACCGAGATTCTCGACACTGCCGACTCGTTTCTTGAAGTCGGCGACCGGGCAGTGAAGAAAGTCCCGTTGCTGCGCGGCAAGACCGTGTGCAACGTGTTCTTCGAAAACTCCACCCGCACCCGCACCACCTTCGAGCTGGCGGCCCAGCGGCTGTCGGCCGACGTCATCAGCCTGAACGTGTCGACCTCCTCGACCAGCAAGGGCGAGACCCTGTTCGACACCCTGCGCAACCTTGAGGCCATGGCCGCCGACATGTTCGTCGTGCGCCACTCCGACTCGGGCGCGGCGCACTTCATCGCCGAGCACGTGTGCCCGGACGTTGCCGTGATCAACGGTGGCGACGGCCGCCACGCGCACCCGACCCAGGGCATGCTCGACATGCTCGCCATTCGCCGCCACAAAGGCAGCTTCGAGAACCTCTCGGTAGCCATCGTCGGCGATATCCTGCACTCGCGGGTGGCCCGCTCCGACATGCTCGCGCTGAAGACCCTGGGCTGCCCGGACATCCGCGTGATCGGCCCGAAAACCCTGATCCCGGTGGGCATCGAGCAGTACGGCGTGAAGGTCTACACCGACCTCGCCGAAGGCCTCAAGGACGTCGACGTGGTGATCATGCTGCGCCTGCAGCGTGAGCGCATGGCCGGCGGCCTGCTGCCCAGCGAAGGCGAGTTCTACCGCCTGTTCGGCCTGACCACGGCGCGCCTGGCCGGGGCCAAACCGGATGCCATCGTCATGCATCCGGGGCCGATCAACCGCGGCGTCGAGATCGAATCGGCAGTCGCCGACGGTAAACATTCGGTAATCCTCAACCAGGTCACCTACGGCATCGCCGTGCGCATGGCGGTGCTGTCGATGGCCATGAGCGGGCAGAACACGCAACGACAACTGGACCAGGAGCACGCCCTGTGAGCATCAGTATTCTTGGCGCCCGGGTCATCGATCCGATTAGCGGCCTGGACAGCATCAGCGACCTGCACCTGGAAGCGGGCAAGATCGTCGCCATCGGCGCCGCCCCGGCCGGTTTCAGCGCCAGCCGCAGTATCGACGCCAACGGCCTGGTCGCCGCACCGGGCCTGGTCGACCTCGACGTCGCCCTGCGCGAGCCGGGCTACAGCCGCAAGGGCAACATCGCCAGCGAAACCCGCGCGGCCGTCGCCGGTGGCGTCACCAGCCTGTGCTGCCCACCGCAGACCAAGCCGGTGCTGGACACCTCGGCAGTGGCCGAGCTGGTGCTCGACCGTGCCCGTGAAGCCGGCAACAGCAAGGTCTACCCGATCGGCGCCCTGACCAAGGGCCTTGAAGGCGAGCAACTGGCCGAGCTGGTGGCCCTGCGTGATACCGGCTGCGTAGCATTTGGCAACGGTTTGAAGCAGATCCCCAACAACCGCACCCTGGCGCGCGCGCTGGAGTACGCCGCCACCTTCGACCTGACCGTGGTGTTCCACTCACAGGACCATGACCTGGCCCTCGGCGGGCTGGCCCACGAAGGTGCGATGGCCAGCTTCCTCGGCTTGCCCGGCATCCCGGAAAGCGCCGAAACCGTCGCCCTGGCGCGCAACCTGCTGCTGGTCGAGCAAAGTGGCGTGCGTGCGCACTTCACCCAGATCACCAGCGCCCGCGGCGCCCGCCTGATTGCCCAGGCGCAGGCACTGGGCCTGCCGGTCACGGCCGACGTAGCGTTGTACCAGCTGATCCTCACCGACGAAGCGCTGCGCGACTTCTCCAGCCTGTACCACGTGCAGCCACCGCTGCGCACCGCGGCGGATCGCGATGGCCTGCGTGAAGCGGTCAAGTCGGGGGTGATCCAGGCGATTTCCAGCCATCACCAGCCGCACGAGCGCGATGCCAAACTGGCGCCGTTTGGCGCTACCGAGCCTGGTATCAGCAGTGTCGAGCTGTTGCTGCCGTTGGCGATGACGCTGGTCGAGGATGGCCTGCTGGATCTGCCGACCTTGCTTGCGCGACTGACCAGCGGGCCTGCCCAGGCACTGCGCTTGCCGGCAGGTGAGCTGAAGGTTGGCGGCGCGGCGGATCTGGTGTTGTTTGATCCAAAGGCCTCGACCGTGGCCGGTGAGCATTGGCTGTCGCGCGGCGACAACTGCCCGTTCATCGGCCACTGCCTGCCGAGTGCGGTGCGTTATACGCTGGTGGACGGCCACATCTGCCACGAAGCCTGAGGCTTGGCGCGGCCGTTCCTGCACCGACCGCGAACACCGCGATCTGTAGGAGCGGCCTTGTGTCGCGAAAGGCCCGCACAGCGGGCCCGGCGATGTCGGCGGCGAAGCTGAAAATATGGGGCCGCTCCGCGACCCTTTCGCGACACAAGGCCGCTCCTACGCCGACCGCGTACCCCATCGGGCATCGCGTGGCCCTGAAGCCAACCATCCATCCGCCAAGGTTGAAATCTTTCCCCCCTCCCCCCATATGAGTCTGCATCAGGCATTTTCGCCCCGCTGCGTGGAGACTCTCCCTTGACTACCATCGTTTCAGTCCGCCGCCACGGCAAAGTCGTCATGGCGGGCGACGGCCAGGTATCCCTCGGCAACACCGTGATGAAAGGCAACGCGAAAAAAGTCCGCCGCCTGTACCACGGTCAGGTCATTGCAGGCTTCGCCGGGGCCACTGCCGATGCCTTCACCCTGTTCGAGCGCTTCGAAGGCCAGCTGGAAAAACACCAGGGTCACCTGGTTCGCGCCGCCGTCGAACTGGCCAAGGAATGGCGCACCGACCGCTCCCTGAGCCGCCTCGAAGCCATGCTCGCCGTGGCCAACAAAGACGCCTCGCTGATCATCACCGGCAACGGTGACGTGGTCGAGCCAGAAGACGGCCTGATCGCCATGGGTTCCGGCGGCGCCTTCGCCCAGGCCGCTGCCCGCGCACTACTGGACAAGACTGAGCTGTCGGCTCGCGAAATCGCCGAAACCGCGCTGCACATCGCCGGTGACATCTGCGTGTTCACCAACCACAACCTGACCATCGAGGAGCAGGACCTGGCCGAGTGATCAGTTGTTCTGGCGTCCCGCTCAGCGCGGGACTTTTCCACACTGATTACTGTGCCCGAGGACCGAATAGATCATGTCCATGACCCCCCGCGAAATCGTCCACGAACTCAACCGCCATATCATCGGCCAGGACGACGCCAAACGCGCCGTAGCCATTGCCCTGCGCAACCGCTGGCGGCGCATGCAGCTGCCGGCTGAGCTGCGCGCTGAAGTCACCCCGAAAAACATCCTGATGATCGGTCCGACCGGCGTCGGCAAGACCGAGATCGCCCGTCGCCTGGCCAAGCTGGCCAACGCGCCGTTCATCAAGGTCGAAGCGACCAAGTTCACCGAAGTCGGCTACGTTGGCCGCGACGTCGAGTCGATCATTCGCGACCTCGCCGACGCTGCGTTGAAGCTGTTCCGTGAGCAGGAAATCATCCGTGTGCGCCACCGCGCCGAAGATGCCGCCGAAGACCGGATACTCGATGCACTGCTGCCACAGGCCCGCAGCGCCAGCAGCTTTGCCGAAGAAGCCGCGCCGTCGAGCAGCGATACCAACACCCGTCAGCTGTTCCGCAAGCGCCTGCGCGAAGGCCAGCTGGACGACAAGGAAATCGAGATCGAAGTAGCCGAGAGCATGGGCGTCGACATCGCCGCTCCGCCCGGCATGGAAGAGATGACCAACCAGCTGCAGAGCCTGTTCGCCAACATGGGCAAGGGCAAGCGCAAGTCGCGCAAACTCAAGGTCAAGGAAGCGCTGAAGATGGTCCGCGAAGAAGAAGCGGGCCGCCTGGTCAACGAAGAAGAGCTCAAGGCCAAGGCCCTCGAAGCGGTCGAGCAGCACGGCATCGTGTTCATCGACGAGATCGACAAGGTGGCCAAGCGCGGCAATGTCGGCGGCGCCGATGTCTCCCGTGAAGGCGTACAGCGCGACCTGCTGCCGCTGATCGAAGGCTGCACGGTCAACACCAAGCTGGGCATGGTCAAGACCGACCACATCCTGTTCATCGCCTCCGGTGCATTCCACCTGAGCAAGCCGAGCGACCTGGTACCCGAGCTGCAAGGCCGTCTGCCGATCCGCGTCGAACTCAAGGCGCTCACCCCGGAAGACTTCGAGCGCATCCTGCAGGAGCCGCACGCGTCGCTGACCGAACAGTACCGCGAGCTGCTCAAGACCGAAGGCCTCACCATCGAGTTCGCGGCCGACGGCATCAAGCGTCTGGCCGAGATTGCCTATCAGGTCAACGAGAAGACCGAAAATATCGGTGCGCGTCGTTTGCACACCCTGCTTGAACGTCTGCTCGAAGAGGTTTCGTTCAGTGCTGGCGACCTGGCCAGCGCGCATGACGACGCGCCGATCCGGATCGACGCCGAGTACGTCAACGGCCATCTGGGTGAGCTGGCGCAGAACGAAGATCTGTCTCGGTATATTCTGTAAGACTGCTGGGGGCTGCTACGCAGCCCTTTCGCGACACAAGGCCGCTCCTACAGACATCGCGGTCCCCTGTAGGAGCGGCCTTGTGTCGCGAAAGGGTCGCGGAGCGGCCCCCATGGCCCTCAGCTCCGAAAGAGATCCCGACCCATGCCCCGCCTCCCAACCGCGATCAACCTGCACAAAGCCTCGAAAACCCTCGCCCTGACCTACGCCCCCGGCGAGGTCTACCAGCTGCCGGCCGAATTCCTGCGGGTGCACTCGCCTTCCGCCGAGGTCCAGGGCCACGGCAAACCCATCCTGCAATTCGGCAAGATCAACGTCGGCCTCATCGGCGTGGAACCGGCCGGCCAATATGCACTGAAATTGATCTTCGACGACGGCCATGACAGCGGATTGTTCACCTGGGAATACCTCGAACAACTCAGCCTGCGTCAGGCCGAGCTGTGGGCCGACTATCTCGACGAGCTGCGCAAGGCCGGCAAATCCCGCGATCCTGCCGAATCTGTGGTCAAGCTGATGCTCTAGCGCAAGGATTGTCATGTTTAGAGCGCATTTTCTAATTTGCTCTGCTTGAATGGCTTGATGCCAGCCAGGGTTTGGGCTGTCTTGCGCAATACATGAAAGTCGGGTAACCAATGGAGCTGGCAAGCTCCCTGCATTGCATTCAGCCAAGCAGGGCCGAGCCGGTTGTTGTAGAGGTCGCGAGCGAAAGCAGGCTGTCTTCACACGCAGAATCCCCCGCAGCTCATCACCACTACGCATCCGCTCGCCGCAGCGCTGTTCCTTATCACTGGTCACCCGAGCGATCTGTACCGGCATGTGCTGTGTATCTGCCTCAGCCAGCCGGTACTCGTCTCAGGACAACGGAGCGTCGTAGATGAGTAACAAGAACAACGATGACTTGCAGCGCCAGGCCTCGGAAAACACCCTGGGCCTGAACCCGATCATCGGCATTCGCCGCAAGGATCTGCTCAGCACGGCGCGTACGGTGTTGCGCCAGGCCATCCGCCAGCCGCTGCACAGCGCCAAGCACGTCGCCCACTTTGGCCTGGAACTGAAAAACGTGCTGCTGGGCAAGTCCAGCCTGCAACCGGCCGGCGACGACCGCCGCTTCAATGATCCAGCCTGGCAACAAAACCCGCTGTACCGACGCTACCTGCAGACCTACCTGGCCTGGCGCCAGGAGCTCAACGACTGGATCAGCACCAGCGACCTGTCGCCACAGGACATCAGCCGCGGCCAGTTCGTCATCGGCCTGATGACCGAGGCCATGTCGCCGACCAATACCCTGTCCAACCCGCAAGCGGTCAAACGCTTCTTCGAAACCGGCGGCAAGAGCCTGCTCGATGGCATGTCCAACCTGGCCAAGGACATGGTCAGCAATGGCGGCATGCCCAGCCAGGTCAACAAGGACGCGTTCGAAGTGGGCAAGAACCTCGGCACCAGCGAAGGCGCAGTGGTGTTTCGCAACGACGTGCTCGAGCTGATCCAGTACCGGCCGATCACCGAACAAGTGCACGCCCGGCCGTTGCTGGTGGTGCCGCCGCAGATCAACAAGTTCTACGTCTTCGACCTGAGCCCGGACAAGAGCCTGGCGCGCTTTTGCCTGCGCTCGCACCAGCAGACCTTCATCATCAGCTGGCGCAACCCGACCAAGGCCCAGCGCGAATGGGGCCTGTCGACCTACATCGATGCGCTCAAGGAAGCGGTCGACGCGGTGCTGGCGATCACCGGCAGCAAGGACTTGAACATGCTTGGGGCCTGTTCCGGCGGCATCACCTGCACCGCACTGGTCGGCCACTACGCCGCGCTCGGCGAGAACAAGGTCAACGCTCTGACCCTGCTGGTCAGCGTGCTCGACACCACCATGGACAACCAGGTCGCGCTGTTTGTCGACGAGCAGACCCTCGAGTCAGCCAAGCGCCACTCCTACCAGGCCGGCGTACTCGAAGGCAGCGACATGGCCAAGGTGTTTGCCTGGATGCGCCCCAATGACCTGATCTGGAACTACTGGGTCAACAACTACCTGCTTGGCAACGAGCCGCCGGTGTTCGACATCCTGTTCTGGAACAATGACACCACGCGCTTGCCGGCGGCCTTCCACGGCGACCTGATCGAGATGTTCAAGAACAACCCGCTGACCCGCCCCCAAGCGTTGGAAGTGTGCGGCACGGCCATCGACCTCAAGCAGGTCAAGTGCGATATCTACAGCCTGGCCGGCACCGCCGACCACATCACGCCGTGGCAGGCCTGCTACCGCTCGGCGCATCTGTTCGGTGGCAAGATCGAGTTCGTGTTGTCCAGCAGCGGCCACATCCAGAGCATCCTCAACCCGCCAGGCAATCCCAAGGCGCGCTTCATGACCGGTGAAGATCGCCCGGACAGCCCGCTGGCCTGGCAGGAAAACGCCATCAAGCACGCCGACTCCTGGTGGCTGCACTGGCAAGCCTGGCTCGGCGAGCGTGCGGGCGAGCTGAAAAAAGCCCCAGCGCGGCTGGGCAATCGGGCCTATGTCGCCGGCGAAGCTGCACCGGGCACCTACGTTCACGAACGTTGAGCATGACCGCCACGGCCTAGCGCCGTGGCGCTTCGTTCCTCACAGAGTTTCGCGCATGCCGCAACCCTATGTTTTTCGCACCGTCGAGCTGGACGACCAGTCCATCCGCACGGCGGTTCGCCCAGGCAAGCCGCACCTGACGCCGTTGCTGATCTTCAACGGCATCGGCGCCAACCTTGAGCTGGTGTTTCCATTCATCGAGGCGCTTGACCCGGACCTCGAGGTAATTGCCTTCGACGTGCCCGGTGTGGGCGGCTCATCGACGCCGCGCCAGCCATATCGCTTTCCTGGCCTGGCCAAGCTGACCGCGCGCATGCTCGACTACCTCGACTACGGCCAGGTCAACGTCATCGGCGTGTCCTGGGGCGGCGCCCTCGCCCAGCAATTCGCCCATGATTACCCCGAGCGCTGCAAGAAGCTGGTGCTGGCGGCCACGGCGGCCGGCGCGGTGATGGTGCCGGGCAAGCCCAAGGTGCTGTGGATGATGGCCAGCCCGCGGCGTTATGTGCAGCCATCCCATGTGATACGTATCGCCCCGCTGATCTACGGCGGCGCGTTTCGCCGCGACCCGGAACTGGCTGCCCGGCATGCCGCAAAAGTGCGCTCGGGCGGCAAGCTCGGTTATTACTGGCAACTGTTCGCCGGCCTTGGCTGGACCAGCATTCACTGGCTGCACAAGATCAGCCAGCCGACCCTGGTGCTGGCCGGTGATGATGACCCGTTGATTCCGCTGATCAACATGCGCCTGCTGGCCTGGCGCATCCCCAACGCCCAGTTGCACATCATCGACGACGGTCACTTGTTCCTGATTACCCGGGCCGAAGCGGTGGCGCCGATCATCATGAAGTTTCTCGAGCAGGAACGGCAGCGCGCACGGATGCACCCGCGCCCCGCCAGCGGCACCTAGCTACACCTGTGCATCTGGCGCTGTTCGGGCAGTGACGCCGCGACCGCGCTGGTGCAACCGACGCCATCACAACGAGGGAGTGTTGTCATGCAAGAAAAGCCGGCCAAAGGCAACTCACCCGCCCCGGTCACGGTGATGAATGTGCAGAATGCCATCACCGGCCTGCGCGGTCGCGACCTGATTTCGACACTGCGCCAGGTTGGCCGTCAGGGCCTGCGCGATCCGCTGCACACCGCCCGCCACCTGCTCGCCCTGGGCAGCCAACTGGGCCGGGTGATGCTCGGCGATTCGCCGCTACAGCCGCACCCGCGTGACACCCGCTTTGCTGACCCGACCTGGCAGGACAACCCGCTGTACCGACGCGGCCTGCAGGCGTATCTGGCCTGGCAGAAACAATCGCGGCTGTGGATCGAGCACAGTTCACTGTCGGCAGATGATCGCGCCCGCGCGCAGTTTCTGCTCAACCAGATCAACGACGCGCTGGCGCCGAGCAACTCGCTGCTCAACCCGCTGGCCGTCAAAGAGCTGCTCAACACCGGCGGGCAGAGCCTGCTGCGCGGCCTTGGCCACCTGCTTGACGACCTGCGCCACAACGACGGCATGCCGCGCCAGGTCGACCAGAGCGCCTTCGCCGTGGGTGGCAACGTGGCCAACACGCCCGGCGCGGTGGTGTTTCGCAACGAGCTGCTGGAGCTGATCCAGTACCAGCCGATGAGCGAGCAACAGCATGCGCGGCCGCTGCTGATCGTGCCGCCGCAGATCAACAAGTACTACATTTTCGACCTCAGCCCCGGCAACAGCTTCGTCCAGTACATGCTCAAGAACGGCCTGCAGGTGTTCATGGTCAGCTGGCGTAACCCGGAACCGCGTCACCGCGAATGGGGCCTGTCGAGCTACGTGCAGGCGCTGGAGGAAGCGCTCGATGCTTGCCGCAGCATTACCGGCAACCGCGACCCGAACCTGCTCGGCGCCTGCGCCGGCGGCCTGACCATGGCGGCCTTGCAAGGCCATCTGCAGGCCAGGAAGCAACTGCGCAAGGTGCGCAGCGCGACCTATCTGGTGAGCCTGCTCGACAGCCAGTTCGACAGCCCGGCCAGCCTGTTTGCCGACGAGCAGACAGTCGAAGCCGCCAAGCGCCGCTCCTACCAGCGCGGCGTGCTCGACGGCGCTGAAGTGGCGCGGATCTTTGCCTGGATGCGGCCCAACGATCTGGTCTGGAATTACTGGGTCAACAACTACCTGCTCGGCAAGACCCCGCCGGCCTTCGACATCCTCTACTGGAACGCCGACAGCACGCGGCTGCCGGCAGCCCTGCATGGCGACCTGCTGGACTTTTTCAAGCTCAACCCATTGGCCCACGCCGATGGCCTGGAGGTGTGCGGCACGCCGATCAATCTCAAGCAGGTCGAGCTGGACAGCTTTCATGTCGCCGGCAGCAACGATCACATCACGCCCTGGGATGCGGTGTACCGCTCGGCGCTGCTGGTCGGCGGCAAGCAACGCTTCGTGCTGGCCAACAGCGGCCATATCCAGAGCATCATCAACCCGCCCGGCAACCCCAAGGCCTACTACCTCGACAACCCACGCCTGAGCAGCGACCCGCGCGCCTGGTTCCATGATGCCAAGCGCAGCGAAGGCAGTTGGTGGCCACTGTGGCTGGAGTGGATCGGCCAGCGCTCGGGGCCGCTGAAAGCTCCGCGCAGCAGCCTGGGCAACACCACCTATCCACCCCTGGCGCCGGCACCTGGCACTTACGTATTGGTGCGCTGACTCGATGAAGACCCGTGACCGTATCCTTGAATGTGCCCTGCAGTTGTTCAACCAGCAGGGCGAACCGAATGTGTCGACGCTGGAAATCGCCAACGAGCTGGGCATAAGCCCGGGCAACCTGTACTACCACTTCCACGGCAAGGAGCCGTTGGTCAACGGCCTGTTCGAGCGCTTCGAAGAGGCCCTGATGCCGCTGCTCGATCCGCCGCTGGACGTGCGCCTGGACGCCGAGGACTACTGGCTGTTCCTGCACCTGATCGTCGAGCGCATGGCCCAGTACCGTTTCCTGTTTCAGGACCTGTCGAACCTGACCGGGCGCCTGCCCAAGCTGGCCCGCGGCATGCGCAGCCTGATCAACGCGATCAAGCGCACCCTGGCGGCGCTGCTGGCCAGCCTCAAGGCGCACGGACAGGTCACCAGCGATACTCAGGCGTTGGGGCAGTTGGTCGAGCAGATCACCATGACCCTGATGTTCTCGCTGGACTATCAGCGCGTGATCGGCCGCGCGGCCGACGTCGGGGTGGTGGTGTACCAGGTGATGATGCTGGTGGCGCCGCATCTGCAAGCACAGGCGCGGGCCGCGGCGGAGCAGTTGGCGGTGCGGTATCTGGAGGGGTAGACCTGAGGTTCCGGCGTTGGGGCCTTCGCGGGCAAGCCCGCTCCCACGGAGCCTGCGCTGAGCTGCTGATCGGCGCTGTACCTGTGGGAGCGGGCTCGCCCGCGAAGAAGACGACGCGTTATCAGATCAGGGTATCGGTACCCGTTGGTGCCGACGGCGTGCTGCTGCCCGGAGCCGCGGCAGATGCGGGTGCTGCGGTAGCGGCCGGAGCGGCCGGAGCGGCGCTGGCTGCCGGTTTGGCCGGCGCTTTCTTCGGCGCAGGCTTCTTCGCTGCCGCTGCCTTGGCCGCTGCCGGTTTCGCCGCAGGCTTGGCAGCTACAGACTTGGCCGCCGGCTTGGCTACAGGCTTGGCCGCTGCGGTTTTAGCCGCTGGTTTGGCGGCTGCCGTTTTGCCTGCAGGCTTGGCGCCGGCGGTTTTGGCGGCTGCTTTGGCCAACGGTTTTGCAGCAGATTTGCTCGCGGCCGCCTTGGACACCGGCGTCACCGACGCGCCAGTCAGCTTCTCGATCTGCTTGGTCAGCGTGTCGACCTGCTGGTGCAGCGCCTTGATCTCGTTGCGGCTCGGTACACCGAGGCGCGAGATAGCACTGTTGAGGCGCTTGTCGAAGGCTTCTTCCAACTCGCCCCACTTGCCCAGCGCGCGCTCCTTGACGTCGGCAACGCGCGAAGAGGTTGCCGACTTGGCTTCATCAGCCGCCGAATCAACGGTCTTCTTCGCCTGCTTCTCGGCTTTTTCGCCGTCCTTGACCAACGAATCAAACAGCTTGGGGCCGTCCTGATCGACCTTGGAGTAGATACCCAGGCCAGCCAACCAGATCTTGCGGGAGTACTTCTCGATTCCGCCGATCCAGGAGCCGCCTTCTTTATCGATATTCTTCTTGCCAGCCATCCTGCTCTCCTTATGGTTTGCGCGCGACACGCTCGAGCAACTCGTGGAGTTGTTCCAACTTGATGGACAACGCCTCAACGTCATGTTTAGACGGAATGCCGAGGCGATTCAAGCCACGCGCGACACGCGCATCAAAAGCTTTTTCAATTTTGTCGAGTTGAACTTCAACCTTGCCACGTACGCGGCTGACTTCTTCACCGGCTTCATCGATCTGCTCGTTGGCGGCATCGAGCTTTTTGTCGATGACTTTCTTGCCACGCTTCTCGACGCCTTCGCCAGCCTTGACCAGCTCCTTGAAGTAGTCGGTGCTCTCCTGGCCGACTCGGGCATAGGCGCCCAGGCCTGCCAGCCAGACTCTGCGCGCATAGTTACGCACTTCGTCCAGCGTGCCTTGGGCGTCGTCTTTTTTCTTCAGATTGATCTTGGCCATGCTCTGCACCTCTCGCTCATAGGGGATGGAGGAACTGCCCACGGACTTCGGGCTTGAGCACAACGGTATGCAGAAAAATTAGAATTCTCACCCTAAGCGACGCAACCGCAACGACCAGGCCCACGTTTGATGTATTTACCGCAGGCCACCACGGCCGCTGACCTAGCGTACAAGCTCCTTTCGCACTGGAGACCTGTACCATGCCGCTTGCCGCCCCAACGCCCGTCGCTTCGATCCAACGCCTCGTCGCGGCGCGCTTCGCCAACCGCCCCAGCCTGCGCCAGGTCATTGCCCACGAAGGCCTGGAGACGCTTGCCAGGCGCTATCCGTGGATTCGTACCAGCTACCCTCAGCTCGAATCGCTCGAAGGCTTCGGCATTATCCACGCCCAAGCCCCCGGCGCAGGGCCTGGGCAAAGCCCGCTGGTCGACACGCTGATCGCCCATCTGCTCAGCGGAAAGCGCATGGCGTTGGCGCCGACCGATCAGCTCAGCCTGGCAACGGGACAGGTGTTTCACCCGCAGCAAGCCGGGCCAGGCCAGCCAGAGATCGATCTGCGCATGGCCGACCTCAACCAGGATTTCGACGCCCTGCTGGCCTGCGTGATCGACAGTTTCCAGCAAGCCCAGATCGGCTTCTGGAACGCCCGCGAAGGCGATTCGGAAATCTCCGCTCTGCGCTGGATGCAACAGTTATTGAAAGCAAACCTGCTGGCCAACATCCAGCGCCAGGGCCTCGGCGACGCCGAGAAGAGCGTGCTGTACGGCTTGCTCGAGGGCCGCAGCGATGGCCTGGTGTGCCATGCCCTGCAGGTCAGGCTGAACAGCGCGGGGGTCGAGCACTGCCTCTCACTCAGCAGCACGTTGCTCTGTGCACGCCACGCCGATCGTGACTTGCTGCTCTGGTGCAAGCCCACCGGCACCGTGCACGGTTACCACGACCTGTCCGCCCTCGCCTGCGCCCTGCGCGACGAATTGGCACAGCGGTATCACTTCGAATCGATGGTGTGGGCGAAGGCGCCGCTGGAGGAGGATACGTTCGCACATCAGGCCCGCCAGCTGCTCAATGGCATCCTCGATGAGATTGGCCGCCTGCGACTGGCCGATATCGCTACCCCGCGTGAACTTGAAGCGGCGCTGAGCCTGCTCAGTGACCCTGCGGCCGGCTTTCTCGATCAGCCGTGGCCGCCAGCGGCCCAACCCAACATCGAAGTACCGGGCTGGCTGGCCCAGGCCAGCGCGGGCGATCGTTTCCAGTACCAGACGGCCATGCTCCAGTTAGCCGCCAGCCAAGCCTTGGCCAAAGGCGAGACCTCGTGGGGTGATATCGAAGACCTCAACCAATACGCCTCACGCTGCCTGCGTGAACAGATGCACGCGGATCATCCCCAGGGGAGGCTGTTACAGCCAGACCAGGTGCTGGCGAGCATTGCCCAAAGGGTGCAGACCTCTTCGCTGACCTTCGATCTTCAATACCTCAGAACCGAGTCGCTCACCGCGCTGGCCATTACCCGCCTGCAGGTCGGCGAGCATGAAGCGGTGACCGGCATTCTTCTGGCCGACGGCTCGCAACCGCCTCAATGGCTGACTCCTGAGTATGTCGACAGGTTGATACGGACAGTCGACATCGGCGGGCGCTACCCGGGGTACGTCAATGCCGCGCTGCAGGATGCCCGCAACACGGCCCACCGGGTGCGGCTGCACGCCCGCGAATGGCGCAGCCATCTGCTGCTCGGAGCCCTCCAGGCGAAGATCGCTGGCCAGTTGCGGGACCGCAGCTGGCAGGCGTTGGCCGATTTCTGTGACCGGCCCGGGGATCGCTCCAGCGTCCACGCCATGGCCCCGCTGGCGTTTCTCTGTGCGCCGCAAGCGGCTGCGGCCAATGAGGTCCAGGGCATGTTCCTGATCCGGCTCCAGGCGAACGGGCCCTGGGTGCTTTACCGGGCGCTTTGCAACGAGCAGGTCGTACGCGAATTCGACGACCTCGAGCAACTGATGGACAGCGTTCTCGCCGATCAGCCCCTGCAGCAAGACATGCTGGACTGGATGGACGACGACGCTCGCGCGATCTATGAAGACGGTGGTTTCCAGCGACCGCACCTGCACCGCAATCTGTCTGAACTGGCGCACCTGCTGGCCCCTGCAGACATGCTGGATGCACTGCTGAGTCGATTGCGCCAGCCGGCAAGGGTGCGCTTCAGCGCCTGGCAGGGCGATCTTGACCAGCACATGTTCCAGGCCCGCGGCAAGGCCCTGCTGGTGCTGGCGTCCAGGCAAAGCGTCTCCAACGCTCAACAACGCTGGGCACTGATCAGTCAACTGGCCTGGCTGGCCTTCAACACGGTCGCATCGGTGCTACGCGGTCCAGCCGCGTCAGTGGCCTGGCTGATCATCAGCCTGGCGGCACTCAAGGATGACCTCGCCGCGCTGGAGCGGGGTACGCCTGAAGAGAAGGCCCTGGCTGTCACTGACGTGCTGACCAACCTGGCCATGCTGCTGGTTCACGGTCATGCCAGCGGGGCGCAACCGGACACACTGTCCACACCCCTCAAGCCACGTCTCGAAGGGCCCAGACCGCACGAACCCGGCGCCACGCTCAACCGTGAGGAACCCTCTCCGGCGCCCTGGCAGGAACCCGTCGAACAAGGCCGTCCGGCACCTTTGCGGGTGAGTGGTTGGCAGGGTCGGCAAGGCCTTGGCCATTTGACCGCGGCGCAACGTGAGACGCTGGCCGGCCTGCGCGCAAGGATCTCCCTCGCCGGGCACAGCGCCCAGCCGCACGGCCGCCTGCGCGGCCTGTTCAAGGTGAATGAACGTCACTATGTGGTGCTCGACCACGAGCCCTACGAAGTCCAGGAGACCTTTGCCGGTGTCCGCATCGTCGGCCCCGAGCAGAACCAGAGTGAGTGGTCGGGACAGTGGGGCGGCGCGCCGGACGGTTACTACCTGCCTGATCGAGAACGTGCCCAGGGCCCCTGGATCACCCGCTGGAACGGCGAGTGGCGGCTCGACCTGAGGCTGGCCGGCGGGATGCCGAAAAGCAGGCGCCAGGCGGTCGCAGAGAAAGTGGACCATTTCAACGCGCTGCAGCAGCGTCGCCGCAACAACGACAGCGAGCTGACCAAGCTGGCACCGCTCGCAGAACGCAATGCGCAGTTGCTCAGCGCCTATGATCAAGAAGCCGCAGCTTTTCGAAGCGACATGGAAAAACTGCCGCCTGATGCGCGCGCAGCGCTCCCGGATGATCTGCGTATCCGTCTGGAAAACCTGCATGGGCAGCGCAAGCAACACCGCCCCATCCTCGGAATAATGGCCTCCATTTTCGAGAAACAGTCCGTGCTGATCGAGTCCAATATTGCGCTTTTCACTGAACTCGGCGAACCGCAGTACCAGCGCATGGACCCTGAGGCTCGCGCCCGTCGGGCCCTCAATCAATGGTATGAGCAATCCATAAACAACGATCAGTACCTTTATCATCGGTTACTGGAGCTGACCGATTACGACTCTCTCAGTCAGCAATCACGGGAGCTCGCACGCCTTCCTGTCGAGCCAGCAGAGATCGAATTAGCCACCACGTTTCGCCGCACTGTCGCCGAGGCCCTCACCACCCACCAGCGTATGCTCACCGTCAGCGAAAGGCTCGACGCCAACATCCGCATGATCTACGCCGACCACCGAATCCAGTTCGAGAACCAGCAGGAAAAGATGAGCAAGGCGGTTGCGTATCGCACCTATTCGACCCTCATGGTGCGTGGACAGATCTTCAGCGATCTCGCCCAGTTGGTGATCGACAGGACGCGTCTGGAGCCCGAGAGTTTTGAAGCAGTGCTGCGCCTGCAGGCGGGTCTTCGCAGCAGTGACTTTCATCAGGCCATGCTCAGCCATGACAGCCTCGAAGGCACCGCCCTGGAACCCGCGGAGAGGGTGGAGGTGCTGGACAACGCATTGCGCGAATACCGCGCCTCGCTGGGCAAGGCCCACGAACTGTTGTCGCTCGACGAGCCTGCGGTGGACAAGCCCAGGGTCGAGGACTACATCCGCGAGCTTTCCCAACTGGAAGCACTGACCGTCGAGCAATTGAGCAACACCCTGCGCGACAACGACAGTGGCGCCACGCCGCCAGTTGTGCCGATGACCCACAGGGAACGACCGGGCAACCGTCGTTTGATCCGCACCGCTCGCGGCAAGCCGCTGCTCGCCGAGCAAAACGATCAAGGAACGCTTGCAGTCCAGCATGATCCGCTCACCGACCAGGCAGTCAGCCACTACGAGCAGCGTGACGGCCAATGGGCCGAGGCGGCCAAAGCCGCGCCGACCCCGCCCGGTAACGCCTACCTGCGCCGTGTTGGCTCAAGCCTGCTGGCGCGCAAGGACGCCAGGCTCGCACTGGCCGCCCGCTACCTGAACGAGCCCAACAGCCTCGCCGACCTGCTGGACTGGCACATCCAGGACATGGACGGCATTGCCACGCAGCTTGAAGCCGGCCAGGAGCAGGCGCTTGCCACCCAACTGCGTGAGGCCATCGGGCAAATGCAAAGTGAAAAGCGCCGCCTGCTGACGCAGGCCTACCTTGATACCCGCCACCCTGACAGCCAGGCGTTGCACTTTCTGGTGGCGCAAGGCGAGGTACAGATCCAACGCGTGCCGACCACGCTGCGTAAACGGCTCAAGGACAAGGATTACCTGGATGTCTACGCCATCAACCGCACGATGCCGCACCAGCAGCTATGGGAAGCGCACTTCCATTACTCCAGCGCACAAGCCGCGCCACGCGCGTTTGCCAAAGGCCACCTGAAGTTCTGGGAGCCACGCGCGATGAGCCGGGAAGAACAACTGCAGCGCACAGTCAACCCGGCGGAGCGGGTGCGCATCTACCGCGGGGATCTACGCCTGGAGCAGATCGAAGACCTGTTCCCGTTTTCCGCCCCCTAGCACGCCTTACTGAGCGTAGCGGTACTGGGACGGCTGCGCAGCCCATCGCGATGCAAGGCCGCTCCCACAGAGGCGGCACATGCCTCAAGACTGGAGGCTCAGGCCAGGGCCTTGTCCAATGCCCGTTCGATCTCGCCCTTGATGGTGCCGCTCATCATCGACATCATCATGCCCAGCTTCAATTGAACGCGGATCAGGTCGTCGCCGATTTCGACGCTGCCCTTGGCGCCGCTGCGCGAAACTTCGACCCGATCACCCTGCCAGTTGGCTTCCAGGCCATATTCGCGGGTCAGTTTGTCGACCAGCGCCTCGGCCTTGGCGCGGGCGGCTTCGCGGCCGAGGGCGTGTTTGCGTTCAACGCTGATCTGGGTCATGCGGGCAATCCTGGATATAAAGACAATGGCGCCATTATGCCCGCCCCTGCCCGAGGGCACACCCCGCCAAGACAAATCCGCCCATTGCCCCTAGAATGGCGATACTTTTTTCCGGTGATGCGATATGAACGACCAGCGCAAAGGCGAACACGCCGAACCCACCACTCATTTCGGCTACAAAGATGTGCCAGAAAGCCAGAAAGCGAAGAAAGTCGCCGAGGTTTTCCACTCCGTAGCCGCCAAATACGACCTGATGAACGACGTGCTATCGGGCGGCATGCACCGCCTGTGGAAGCGCTTCACCATCGAGCTGTCCGGTGTGCGCAGTGGCAACCGGGTGCTGGATATCGCCGGTGGCACAGGTGATCTGGCAGCCAAGTTCTCGCGCCTGGTCGGCCCTACTGGCCAGGTCGTGCTGGCCGACATCAACGAGTCGATGCTCAAGGTCGGCCGTGACCGTCTGCTCGACCGTGGCGTGGCCGGCAACATCGAATTCGTCCAGGCCGACGCGGAAAAGCTGCCGTTCCCGGACAACCACTTCGACTGCGTGACCATCGCCTTCGGCCTGCGCAACGTCACTCACAAGGACGATGCCATCCGCTCCATGCTGCGCGTACTCAAGCCCGGTGGTCGCCTGCTGGTGCTGGAGTTCTCCAAGCCGACCAGCAAGCTGATGTCCAAGGCCTACGACGCCTACTCGTTCGCCTTCATGCCGCTGGCCGGCAAGCTGATCACCAATGACTCGGAAAGCTACCGTTACCTGGCCGAGTCGATCCGCATGCACCCCGATCAGGAAACGCTGAAGGCGATGATGGTCGATGCCGGTTTCGACCGCGTCACCTATCACAACATGACCAGCGGTATCGTCGCCGTGCACCGGGGGATCAAACCCTGATGTTGCTGGCCGGGCTGCTCGCCAGCGTCGAGCATGGCCTCAACCGCGTCCTGCGTCTGGACAGTACGGCCTTGCCGCGGCTGGCCGCGCTGGAAGGCAAGGTGATCGCCATCGACTGTCTGCAGCCGGCCCTGCAGCTGTACATCCTGCCCGATGAAGATGGCCTGTTGCTGGCTGCGCATTGGGAAAGCGAGGCCGACTGCACCCTGCGCGCACCGGCCAGTAGCCTGGTCCAGTTGGCCCTGGCCAAGGACAAGACCGCTGTACTGCACAGCCCGCAGGTGCAGCTGCACGGCGACAGCGCCGTGTTGCTCGACCTGGTGGCCGTGCTGCAAGACCTTGAGCTGGACTGGGAGTACGAGCTGTCGCGTTGGCTGGGCCCGGTGCCCACCGCCCTGCTCGCCGGCCACCTGCGCCTGCGTGCACGCTGGACCCGGCAGGGCCTGGCGCGCTTCAGCCAGAACCTCTCCGAGTACCTTGCCGAAGAATCCCGTACCCTGGTCGGCCGCCGCGAAGCCGAGGCCGCATTCAGCGAGCTCGACCGCGTCAAGGTCGATGTCGAACGCCTCGAGGCGCGCATCCGCCGCCTTGCCCGATCCCTTGATACCAGCGATAACGCATGAAGTTGCTCGCCGTCCGCCGCCTGTTTCGTATCCAGCGTGTAGTGATTCGCTACCGCCTCGATGACATTCTGTTCGAGCAACCGCTGCCCTGGTGGCTGATGAGCCTGCGTTTGCTCATGCCCTGGCGCTGGCTGCCGCGCAAGCCCTCGCCGCTCAGCCGAGGCGCACGGGTGCGCCTGGCGCTGCAGGACCTGGGGCCGATCTTCATCAAGTTCGGCCAGTTGCTGTCGACCCGCCGCGATCTGCTGCCAAGCGACGTCGCCGACGAGCTGATGTTGCTGCAGGACCGCGTACCGCCATTCGACCCGCAACAGGCAGTGGCGCTGATCGAAGCGCAACTGGGCGCCAAGGTCAGCGAAGTGTTCAGCCGCTTCGACGTCGAGCCACTGGCCTCGGCCTCGGTCGCCCAGGTCCATAGCGCACGCCTGAAGACCGGCGAAGAGGTAGTGGTCAAGGTGGTGCGCCCTGGCCTCAAGCCGATCATCGCCCAGGACCTGGCCTGGCTGTTCCTGATCGCCAAGGGCGCCGAGCGGTTGTCCGCCGATGCCCGCCGCCTGCACCCGGTGGAAGTGGTCGGCGACTACGAAAAAACTATTTATGACGAGCTCGACCTGCTCCGCGAGGCGGCCAACTCGAGCCAGCTGCGGCGCAACTTCGAAGGCTCCGATCTGATGTACGTGCCGCAAGTGTATTGGGACCTGTGCCGGCCCAAGGTGCTGGTGATGGAGCGCATCTATGGCGTGCCGGTCACCGACATGGTGGCCCTGGCCGACCAGCGCACCGACATGAAGCTGCTGGCCGAGCGTGGCGTCGAGGTGTTCTTCACCCAGGTGTTCCGCGACAGTTTCTTCCATGCCGACATGCACCCAGGCAACATCTTCGTCAGCACGGTCAAGCCATGGAGCCCGCAGTACATCGCCATCGACTGCGGGATCGTCGGCAGCCTCACCGCCGAAGACCAGGACTACCTGGCGCGCAACCTGATCGCCTTCTTCCGCCGTGATTATCGCCGTGTAGCAGAGCTGCACATCGACTCCGGCTGGGTCCCGGCGCATACCAAGGTCAATGAATTCGAAGCCGCGATCCGCACCGTGTGCGAGCCGATCTTCGAGAAGCCGCTGAAGGACATCTCGTTTGGCCAGGTGCTGATGCGCCTGTTCCAGACCGCGCGGCGCTTCAACATGGAAGTCCAGCCGCAACTGGTCCTGCTGCAAAAGACTCTGCTCAACATCGAAGGCCTGGGCCGTCAGCTGTACCCGGATCTGGACTTGTGGAGCACGGCCAAGCCGTTTCTGGAGCGCTGGATGCGCGAGCGCATGAGCCCCAAGGCGGTACTGGGCAATATCTACAGTCAGGCCGAGCAACTGCCGCACCTGGCCGACATGACCCGCGACCTGCTCGAGCGCCTGTCGCAACCGCACCTGCACGACCCGCAGATGCCCCAGCGCCGTCGTAACGGTGATCAATGGGCGCTGCGCCTGCTCGGTGCCGGCCTGCTCGCTGGTGGCGCCATCCTTGCCACGGGCGCCGTCAGCCTGGGTGCGCCAGCGGCGTGGCCGGCCTGGCTGATGCTCAGCGCCGGGCTGTACCTGGTGGTACGCCGATAGCCAGCCACGCTGCTGGCTGGCACACTAATGCAACAGGCCCGATAGCGAAGCGGGCCCGGTTTTGGAGTCGACGATGAAAGACTGGCTGGACGAGATCAAGTGGGACAGCGATGGCCTGGTGCCGGCAATTGCCCAGGACCATAAAAGCGGTCGGGTGCTGATGATGGCCTGGATGAACCGCGAAGCGCTGGCTCTGACGGCCGCCGAAAACCGTGCTATCTACTGGTCGCGCTCGCGTGGCAAGCTGTGGCGCAAGGGTGAGGAGTCCGGCCATGTGCAGAAGCTGCACGAGATGCGCCTAGACTGCGACGCCGATGTGATCATTCTGATGGTCGAGCAGCTGGGCCAGATCGCTTGCCACACCGGCCGCGAAAGCTGCTTCTACCGCGTCTTCGAAAATGGCCAATGGGTCAGCGTCGACCCGGTTTTGAAAGATCCCGATGCAATTTACCGCGCAGGCCACTGACATGAGCGATACCCTGACCCGTCTTGCCGAAGTACTGGAGGCCCGCAAAGGCGCGGCCCCGGACAGCTCCTACGTTGCCAGCCTCTATCACAAGGGTTTGAACAAGATCCTCGAGAAGGTCGGTGAAGAGTCGGTCGAGACCATTATTGCTGCCAAGGACGCTGCGCACAGCGGCGACTGCAGTGATGTCATCTACGAAACGGCTGACTTGTGGTTCCATAGCCTGGTGATGCTTTCGGCACTGGGGCAACATCCGCAGGCGGTGCTGGATGAACTGGACCGCCGCTTTGGTTTGTCCGGGCATGATGAGAAGGCAGCGCGGCAGCCTTCGGCCTGATAGTGATGCACTGATTGATGGGGCTGCCTTGCAGCCTGTTCCGACCGATCCGGCGCCCCGGCAAGGCCGCTCCTGTACAAGGAGCGTATTGGCGAAGCCGACACACCTTTTTCAGGAGTACAAAATGGGTATTTTTGACTGGAAACACTGGATCGTCCTGCTGGTCGTGGTGGTCCTGGTGTTCGGCACCAAGAAGCTGAAAAACTTCGGCGGTGACCTCGGTGAGTCGATCAAGGGCTTTCGCAAGGCCATGAGCGATGAAGAGCACAAACCTGCCGAGCAGACCCCGCCGCCGGTGCAGCCAGTGCCGCCAACCCAACAGCCGCATACCACAGCGCCGCTGACTCAACCGCACACCACCCTCGAGGGCCAGGCCCAGCCGGTCCAAGAGCAGCAGCGGAAAGACTGACCCATGTTCGGCATCAGCTTCAGCGAGTTGCTGCTCGTCGGCTTGGTCGCCCTGGTGGTGCTCGGCCCCGAGCGCCTGCCCGGCGCCGCGCGTACGGCGGGGCTGTGGATCGGCCGGCTCAAGCGCAGCTTCAACAGCATCAAGATGGAAGTCGAGCGCGAAATCGGCGCCGACGACATCCGCCGTCAGCTGCACAACGAGCACATCCTGTCGATGGAGCAGGAGGCCCGGCGCATTCTCAACCCACAGGCAGAGCCACCCAAGCCAGCCCAACCGCCGGTAGACGCTGGCGCGCCGATCGTGCCGCTGGCAGAGCCACCAGCCACCGTGCAGGCCCCTACTGCAGTGCCCGCCGAGCCGAGCACGCCTGTTGCCCCGGCCGCCATCCCTGAGCCGCCCCAGACGCCACGAGCCCCATGAGCGATAGACCGGACCACGACCAGCCGATGCCGCTGGTCTCGCACCTGACCGAACTGCGGACACGCCTGCTGCGCTGTATCGCGGTGATCTTCCTGATCTTTGCCGGGCTGTTCTCATTTGCCCAGCAGATCTACACCCTGGTCTCGGCGCCGCTGCGCGACCACCTGCCTGCCAACGCGACGATGATCGCCACTGACGTGGCCTCGCCGTTCCTGACGCCGTTCAAGCTGACCATGATCGTTTCGCTGTTCCTGGCGATCCCGGTGATCCTCCACCAGATCTGGGGTTTCATCGCACCGGGCCTGTATCGCCATGAGAAACGCATAGCGATCCCGCTGCTGGTCTCGAGCATCGTGCTGTTCTATGCCGGCATGGCTTTCGCCTACTTCCTGGTATTCCCGCTGATCTTCGGCTTCTTCGCCAGCGCCACCCCGGAAGGGGTGTCGATGATGACCGACATCGCCAGCTACCTCGACTTCGTCATGACCTTGTTCTTCGCCTTTGGCGTGGCCTTCGAGATCCCGGTGGCGGTGGTGTTGCTGGTGTGGATCGGCGTGGTCGACGTCAAATACCTGCGCAAGATCCGCCCCTACGTGATCATCGGTTGCTTCGTGGTCGGCATGGTCCTGACTCCGCCGGATATCTTTTCGCAGACCCTGCTGGCCGTACCGATGTGGTTGCTGTTCGAAATCGGCGTGCTCTGTGGTGGCCTGATCCGCAAGCGTGGCCCGCTCGATGAACCCGCTGCCGACGATCCGGAAGACCAGCCGCCAGCGACCCAGCCATGAACCTGCTGCTGCTTGAACAGGCCGACTTCATCGCGGCCGACCGCGTCGTGCTGGCTGATCGGCGCTTCACCCACATGCAGGAGATTCATCGCGTTGCAGTGGGCGACAACCTGCGCGTGGGTCAGATAAACGGGCTGATGGGGCAAGCCAGCGTGGTTCGCCTGGAGGGGCACGAAGCGGAGCTGCAGGTCAGCTTTGATCAGCAGCCACCGGCCAAGCTGCCGTTGACCCTGATCCTCGCCGTACCGCGGCCGAAGATGCTCCGCCGGCTGTTCCAGACCATCGCCACCCTCGGCGTGCCACGGCTGATCCTGCTCAACAGCTACAAGGTCGAGAAGAGCTTCTGGCAAACGCCGTTTCTCACCCCCGAGGCAATCCGCGAAAACCTTATCCTCGGCCTGGAACAGGCGCGCGACACGGTGCTGCCGGAAATCATCATCGAGAAGCGCTTCAAGCCGTTCGTCGAAGACCGGCTACCGGCCATCGCCGCCGACACCTTGGGTCTGGTTGGCCACCCCGGCGACTACCCGGCCTGCCCTCGCGCCGTGCAGCAGCCGGTCACCCTGGCAATCGGCCCGGAAGGCGGCTGGATCCCCTATGAAGTCGACTTGCTGGCCAAGGCAGGCCTGCAACCGGTGCAGTTGGGTGCACGCATCCTGCGGGTCGAGACCGCCGTCACTGCCCTGCTCTCGCGCATTTTCTGACTGATCGGTCAGAACTTTTCCGTCAAGTTTCCCCAGCCAAGGCCGATGCCCTGAGCAGCACAAGAAAAAATCTGCAGCGCCAACGCCGGGGGAGTCGAACATGTTCCAGTGGGTTGCCCAGTCTCTGGGAAATATGAGTGTCAGCCGCAAGCTCGGCTTTGGTTTTGGCCTGGTCCTGTTGCTGACCCTGGCAATCACCTTGACCGGCTGGTCCGGCATCAACGGCGTTACCTCGCGCGGTGACACGCTGGGCAACATCTCGGTGATCCATCAGTACACCCAGGAACTGCGCATCGCTCGCCAGCAATATGAGCGTGACCGCGACGAGAAAGGCGTCGCCGCGCTGGAAACAGCCTTGGGCAACCTGGACCGTCAGGTACAACTGATGCTCGGCCAAATTGAGCAACCTGCCGACCTACAGCGCCTGGAGCAGCAACGTGAGGCGGTGCGTCAATACCAGCAAGCCTTTGCTGACATCCGCCAGGCCGGCCAGCGACGCGATGCCAGCCGCAGCGTGCTCGGCGACAGTGCCGACAAGGCCGCTGCGCTGATCAGCCAGGTCCAGCAGCGCCTGCTAGCGGCCGGCGATGTCAACCAGTACCAACACGCGGTCGAGGTCAGCGCCCTGCTGCAGCAGGCACGCTTCCAGGTGCGCGGTTACACCTACAGCGGTAAACCTGAATTCCAACAGACCGCTCTGACGGCCATCGACCAGGCCTTGGCCGTGCTCAACGCGCTGCCGACCAAGCTGCCGGCTGAATATGCCGCAGGGCTGGATGACGCCTCCACAGCGCTGGCCGCCTACCGCGATGCGGTCAATCAGTTTGCCAGTGCCCAGACCGCCGCCGCGCAGGCCCTGCAGCGCATGACCGAGCAAGGCGCTGTGCTGATCGACACCAGCAAGCAGATGAGCAGTTCGCAAACCGAGGTGCGCGACCAGGGCACCCAGCAAGCCAAGACCCTGCTCGCCGGCGCCACCGCGTTGGCCCTGTTGCTCGGCCTGATCGCGGCATGGGCCATCACCCGCCAGATTGTTGGGCCACTGCGCTACACCCTGACCGCAGCCGAACGGGTAGCCAGCGGCGACCTCAGCCAGAACCTGCAGATCGACCGCCGCGATGAACTCGGCCAGTTGCAGGCCAGCATGCAGCGCATGACCGTGAGCCTGCGCGAGTTGATCGGCGGTATCGGCGACGGCGTCACCCAGATCGCCAGTGCGGCTGAAGAGCTGTCGGCAGTCACCGAGCAGACCAGCGCCGGGGTCAATAATCAGAAGGTCGAGACCGATCAGGTCGCCACCGCCATGAACGAGATGGCCGCCACCGTGCATGAGGTTGCGCGCAACGCCGAACAGGCCTCCGAGGCGGCCCTGGCAGCCGACCAGCAGGCCCGTGAAGGTGATCGCGTGGTCGGCGAAGCCATCGCTCAGATCGAGCGTCTGGCCAGCGAGGTGAACAACTCCAGCGAAGCGATGAATCAGCTCAAGGACGAAAGCGACAAGATCGGCAGCGTGCTCGATGTGATCAAGGCAGTGGCTCAGCAGACCAACCTGCTCGCCCTCAATGCCGCCATCGAGGCCGCCCGCGCCGGTGAGGCCGGGCGCGGCTTTGCGGTAGTGGCCGACGAAGTGCGCAGCCTGGCCCAGCGCACACAGCAGTCGACCGAAGAGATCGAAGCGCTGATCGCCGGCCTGCAGAGCGGTACTCAGCGTGTAGCCAGCGTGATGGACGCCAGCCGCGACCTGACCGAGAGCAGCGTCGAGCTGACCCGCCGTGCTGGCGGTTCGCTGGAGACGATCACCCGCACGGTGTCGTCGATCCAGGCCATGAACCAGCAGATTGCCACTGCCGCCGAGCAGCAGAGCGCGGTCGCCGAAGAGATCAACCGCAGCGTGATGAACGTGCGCGATATCTCCGACCAAACCTCGGCCGCCAGTGAAGAGACCGCCAGCTCCAGCGTCGAGCTGGCGCGCCTGGGCACCCACCTGCAGGGCCTGGTGGGGCGCTTCCGGCTCTAGACGAGCAGCCGAACTGCGTGCGTCCTAGGAATTTTCCTAGGCCGCGCAGTGAACTTTCCTACAGGATTTGCAGGTCAAGTCCTACAACCTCCGCGCCGATGAGCAGGCATGGCCACAGTCCGTGGTCATCTTGAATGGACGGAGGTATGCCATGTTCGGCTTTATCAATCGCACGCTCGGCAACCTGAGCGTCAGGCTCAAGTTGGCGCTGGGCTTCAGCGTGGTGCTGCTGCTTACCCTGGCCACCACAATAAGTGGCTGGAACGCCCTCGACGGCGCCATCAGTCGCTCGCAACAGCTCAGCGAAATCACCCGTATCAATGACTTGAGCAAGGACTTGCGCGCAGAGCGGATCACCTACCGGGTGCTCGCTGACGAGACCAGCAGGACGCGCATCAGTGCCATCATCGAGCAGCTCGAGAGCATGCTCGCCACCCTCCAGCAACGCAGCTCAGTCGACCAGTCACGCCAGCTGCTCACGCAAAAACTGGATCAGCTCAAGCGCCTGCGCGAAGACTTCGGCCTGCTCCAGCAAGCCGTGGCCAAACGCGGCCAGCTGCGCGTCGGTATGCAGCAGCAGGAACACACGCTGGGTGAGGCCATCGACGAGTTGCAGAACCAGACCCTGCTCAAGCTCTCGGCCGATGGCCAACAGAGCAACCTGATCAGCCTCATGGACAGCTTTTCGCGGCATGTCGAGGGTGCCAACCAGCAAAGCCTGCTGCCGGCCTATACCTACTCGCCGCTGGAGGCCTTCGCCAAGGTCGGCGACTCGGCGTTGGCCGCCGCCGACAGTACGCTTGCGCAATTGCGCGGTGCCCTTGCACCGTTGGGCCTGCCGCGCGCCCTGAGGGAGCGGCCAGGCACCGAGCTGGCGCGCTATCGCAGCAGCCTCGAGCAGTACCGCAGCGCTGCGATCGAGGTGGAGCAACTGCACGACAACATGGAGAAACTCGGCGACCAGCTGAGCGCCGCCAGCGTTGCCCTGGCCAAGCAGAAGATCGAGCAGCGCGACCATGAGGCGGTTGAAGACCGCTCGCTGCTGACCAGCGTCGCCTTGTTGGCCTTGGTGGTCGGGGTAATCGCCGCCTGGTTGATCACCGGCCAGATCATCCAGCCCCTGCGCCAGACCCTGGCCCAGGCCGCGCGTATTGCCCGCGGCGACCTCAGCCAGCTGGACACGGTTGAGCGGCGCGACGAGCTGGGCCAGCTGCAGGCCAGCATGCGCGACATGACCGTGAGCCTGCGCGAGCTGATCGGCGGCATCGATCAGGGCGTCGGCCAGCTCTCCAGCGCTGCCTCGCAACTGGCTGTCGCCAGCCAGGACACCAAGGCGCGGATCAACCAGCAGAAGGAGGATACCGACCAGGTCGCCACGGCCATGAACCAGATGAGCGCCACCGTGCAGGAGGTCGCGCAGAACGCCGAGCACGCTGCACAGGCGGCCACCAGTGCCGATCAGCAGGCGCAACAGGGAGATGCGGTAGTGACCCTGGCCGTGGCTGAGATCGAGCAGCTGGCCGCGCAGATGGACCACTGCCTGGAGGCCATGCACCACCTCGCGGCAGAGAGCCAGCGCATCGGCAGTATTCTGGATGTAATCAAGTCAGTATCGGTCCAGACCAACCTGCTGGCCTTGAACGCCGCCATCGAAGCAGCGCGAGCTGGTGAGGCGGGCCGTGGCTTTGCCGTGGTTGCCGACGAAGTACGCGGCCTGGCGCAACGAACCCAGCAGTCGACCGAAGAGATCGAGCAGTTGATCGACAACCTGCACAGCGGTACCGATCAGGTCACGCAACTGCTCGACGACAGCAAGCAGCTCACCGAGCGCAGCGTCGAGCTGAGCCGCAAAGCCGGCGATGCCTTGGGCCAGATCACCCAGACGGTGTCCAATATTCAGGGTATGAACCAGCAGATCGCCACTGCCAGCGAGGAGCAAAGCGTGGTCGCCGAGCAGATCAACCGCAGCGTGCTGAGCGTACGTGATGTGTCCGATCAGACCAGCGCGGCGAGTGAGCAGACCGCCGCCTCAAGCGGCGAGCTGGAGCAGCTGGGCCGGCAACTGCGCAGCATGGTCGGTCGCTTCAGCCTGTAACCCGAGCCCGTCGCCAGTCCGGCTGGCGACGGGCCCTGCACTTACAGCACCTGGCGCAGGAAAGCCTGAGCGCGCGGGTCTTTGGGCGAGTCAAAGAACGCCGCCGGTGCCGAATCTTCCAGCAACTTGCCATGATCGAAAAACAGCACGCGGTCGGCCACTTCGCGGGCAAAGCCCATTTCGTGGGTCACGCAGACCATGGTCATGCCTTCTTTGGCCAAGGTCTTCATCACGTCGAGTACCTCGCCGACCATTTCCGGGTCGAGCGCCGAGGTCGGCTCGTCGAACAGCATCACCTTCGGCTCCATCGCCAATGCGCGGGCAATCGCCACGCGCTGCTGCTGGCCACCGGACAGCCGCGACGGGAATTCGTTGGCCTTTTCGGCAATCCCGACCTTGTCCAGCAACGCCCGTGCCTTGGCCTCACGCTCGGCCTTGTTACGTTTGCGCACGACCTTTTGCGCCAGGCACAGATTCTCCAGCACGGTCATATGCGGGAACAGGTTGAAGTGCTGGAAGACCATGCCGACTTCGCGGCGATAAGCATTGATGTCGGTTTTCGGGTCGGCCAGCGGTATGCCGTTGATCGACACGTGGCCGGCATCGAAGTGCTCAAGGCCGTTCAGGCAGCGCAGGAAGGTCGACTTGCCCGAGCCCGACGGGCCCAGTACTACCACCACTTCGCCCTTGGCTACACCGGTACTGACGTTATCCACCGCGCGCACCATCTGGCCGCGGGTGTCGAACACTTTCAACAGATCACGGACTTCAATCACTTTGCGCAAGCCTCCGCTCGAGCCGGCTGGCGAGGTGCGACAGCGGCAGGTTGATCAGCAGGTACAGCCCTGCCACGCAGAACCAGATTTCAAAGGTCGAGAACGAGGTGGTGATCGCCTCGCGCCCGCTCTTGGTCAGTTCGGTGATGGCGATCACCGAGACCAGCGAGGTGTCCTTGACCAGGCTGATGAACTGCCCGGCCAGCGGCGGCAACACCCGCTTGAACGCTTGCGGCAGGATCACATGGCGCATCGACTGGCTGGCATTCAGGCCCAGCGAGCGCGCGGCTTCGTTCTGCCCACGGGCAATCGACTGCACCCCGGCACGCACGATCTCGGCCACGTAGGCGCCGGTGAACAGCGCCAGCGCGGCCACCCCGGCGAACTCGCGCGAGAGGTTGAGCACCGTGCCGATGAAGAAATAGAAGATGAATATCTGCACCAGTAATGGCGTGCCGCGTACCAGCTCGACGTAGACCGTCGACAGATCGCGCAGGGTCGGGTTGTTGGACAACCGGCACAGCCCGGCAAACAGGCCGATCACCAAGCCCAGCGCCCCGGACACAACCGACAGCCACAGCGTGGTCCACAGGCCCCAGGCCAACGGCCCGGCCGCCCAATGGCGGGTGACACCGATCTGGTCGCCTTCGGCAACGTCATCGCCGCGGCTCAGTTGCAGGCTGTCTTTGACCACGTCCAGTACTTGCTGCTCGCCGTCTTCACCCTTGAGGGTAACGCGTGCGTTGTCGCCCTGGACTACGATCTCGGCAACCGTGCCATAGCTGGCGGCGCGCTGGGCTTCTTCAGCCTGGTAGGCGAAATACTGCGGGACGCGGTTCCAGCGCCACTCGTAGGCCATCATCGACGTGGCGAGGTACAGGCTGATGGCCAGACCGACCAGCACCAGCGCGGTCAGCCCGTGCCAGGGCCACTGGGCTTTCTTGTGTTTGATCACGTGGGTACTTCCGTAAATGCGAACGCGCAGGGTTTGCCTGCGCGTCGGGGGTCAAAGCCTGGGCTTGTGGCCTGGGCCCTTATTCCATTTCCTTGAGCCAGTCCTTGTTCTTGAACCACTTGTCGTGGATCCGATCATAGGTGCCGTCGTGCTTGATCTGGTGCAGGAAGTTGTTGATGAAGTTGATGCTGTCGTAGTCGCCTTTCTTCAAGCCGAATGCCAGTGGCTCGTAGGTGAAGGGTTCTTCGAGGAACAGCAGCTTGCCAGCGCCGGCCTTCTCGACCGCCACCACGTTGTAAGGGGCGTCGTAGACAAAGGCATCGGCCTTGCCGTTGACCACGTCCATGACCGCTTCCTGCTCGTTGTCATAGCCGTGGTACTTGGCTTTGCTGATGAGCTTCTTGGAAACCATCTCGCCGGTGGTGCCGAGCTTGGAGGTGATGCGGTACTTGTCGCTGTTCAGGTCCTTGTACGACTTGATCTCGCCCGCCAGTTCCTTGCGGATCAGCAGGGTCTGGCCGACCACGATGAACGGTTCGCTGAAGTTCAGGCGCAGGTTGCGTTCCTGAGTCAGAGTCATGCCGCTGCCGATCATGTCGAACTTGTTGGTCAGGAGAGCAGGGATGATGCCGTCGTAGGCGGTGGAGACGGTCTCCAGCTTGACGCCCATGGACTTGGCCATGGCTTTGAGGATATCGACTTCAAAGCCGATGATCTCGCCACGCTTGTTGGTCATCTGGAACGGCATGTAGGTGGGGTCCATACCGACCCGCAGGGTGCCGCTCTTGACCGCATCGTCGATGGCGCCGGCCTGGGCCGCAGTCACCGCGACCAGCGCCGTGACGCCGACCAGCAGTCGCGACAGGTATTTCTTCATCATCACCAAGTCCCCTAGCAAAGAAAGAGTACGAATCTTATTGTTGGCACGGCCGTACTGGCCTGCTCGGAATACCGGAAGCGATGCTAACGCATGCGCGGCTCGGGACCTAGAGCTGGGGGGGACTTTGTTGGCCAAAAAGAATGCGTATCACGGGGGCCCTGAGGGCCGCAGCGCGGCCCTCAGGGTTGTATCAGGCGCCGACCAACGTCGGCTGCCCATCACCCTCGGGATGCAACGGCAACAACGGCGAATGCGGATCGCTGTTGATCGAACTGCGCCAGGCGTCGATCCAGGCTGCATGTTCGCCAGCCCAGACCCGCTCGTGCAGACGCGACAGCGCGACCGGGTCGCTCAACAGCGCCAGGCGCGTATTGCCATCCAGCGCGGCCGGGCCGACTTCCAGCGCCTTGGCGATGCGCTCTTCACGCAGTGCCTCGATCGCCGCCGACTGGCCATGCCGGGCAGTGCCCATGGCGCAGGCCAGCGCATTCTGCCGCGGGTCGACCACAGCCCGCACGAAGCCTTCGTTCAATGCATGCCAACGGTTCTCGTGGGTGTACTGGTCAGTGGCGAGCAGCTCGGTTGGCGTGGCGTATTCCTCAGGAATCAGGAACAGCTTCTCGTCCTTGGCGCGCAGACCGAGGCCCACGCGGCTGGAAATCACCGATACCGGAATCGACAGCATCAGCGAACCAACAATCGGCACCAGCCACCACAGGAAGCTTGGGTTGAGCCAGGCTACCAGCACCGTCCAGGCCACACCGAGCAGGGTCTGCGGACCATGCCGACGCACCGCTTCGCTCCACGGCGTGGAGTCGTCATCACGCTGCGGCGAGTTCCAGGTCGCTGCCCAGCCGAGGAACGCGGCAAGCACGAAGCGGGTGTGGAAGATCATCCGTACCGGCGCCAGCAGCATCGAGAACAGCATCTCGATCAGCATCGACACGGTCACCTTGAAGCGCCCACCGAATTCGGTAGCGCCCTTGGCCCAGATCAGGATGATGCTCAAAAGCTTGGGCAGGAACAGCAACACCACCGTGGTGGAGAACAGCGCAATGGCCTTCTCCGGGTGCCATTGCGGCCACAGCGGGTACAGCTGGAACGGCTCAACGAAGTATTGCGGCTCCATCAAGGTGTTGGTCGCCAGCAACGCCGTCGACAGCACCAGGAAGAAGAACCACAACGGCGCGGACAGGTACGACATCACCCCGGTCAGGAACACCGCGCGGTGCACCGGGTGCATGCCTTTTACCAGGAACAGGCGGAAGTTCATCAGGTTGCCGTGGCACCAGCGACGGTCACGCTTGAGCTCGTCGAGCAGGTTGGGTGGCAATTCTTCGTAGCTGCCGTCCAGGTCATAGGCAATCCACACACCCCAGCCGGCACGGCGCATCAGCGCTGCTTCGACGAAGTCGTGGGAGAGGATCGCGCCGGCAAAGGCACCTTTACCCGGCAACGGCGCCAGCGCGCAGTGCTCGATAAAGGGCTTCATGCGGATGATCGCGTTGTGCCCCCAGTAGTGCGATTCGCCCAGCTGCCAGAAGTGCAGGCCAGCGGTGAACAGCGGGCCGTACACGCGGGTAGCGAACTGCTGCAGACGCGCATACAGGGTGTCCATGCCCGACGCCTTGGGCGCGGTCTGGATGATACCGGCGTCCGGGTTGGCCTCCATCAGGCGCACCAGGCTGCTCAGGCATTCACCGCTCATGACGCTGTCCGCGTCAAGCACGACCATGTACTTGTACTCGCTGCCCCAGCGACGGCAGAAGTCATCGAGGTTGCCGCTCTTGCGTTTGACGCGGCGGCGGCGGCGGCGATAGAAGATCCGGCCAAAGCCTTTGGCCTCGCGGCACACTTCTAGCCAGGCCTGTTGCTCGGCCACGGCGATATCCGGATCGTTGGAGTCGCTGAGTACAAAGAAGTCGAAGCGGTCGAGGTTGCCCGAGGCGGCGACCGACTCGAAGGTCGCGCGCAGGCCGGCGAATACCCGCGGCACGTCTTCGTTGCAGATCGGCATGACCAGCGCAGTACGCGACTGGGCATCGATCGGCTCGTTGCCGGCACTGCTGCCGGAAATCTTGTACTTGTCGCGCCCGGTGAGCAACTCCAGGAAGCCCATCAAGGCGGTCCAGAAGCCGGCCGAAACCCAACAGAAGAGAATGCCGAAGAGGATCAGGATCGAGGTCTGCAAGGCATACGGCCAGACCTGCACCACGGTGTCCCACAGCGGTTGGCTGAACACTTCGTCAAGGTCGACGAACGACCAGCCCTGGTACGGCAGGATGCCCTTCATGTACCAGCCAGCAACAATCGTCTGGCCGAGCATCAAGGTCAGCAGGATGTAACGGCGCATCGAGCCGACCCAGCGCCAGCGTGCCGCCGGCAGCTCGCGCTGGGGTGGTTGCGGGGCGTTGGGGCGGCCGGTCATGCGCCGCCACATGCGCACCAGCACATTGGTCCGCCATGGCTCTGGCAACACCCGGGTGCGAGTGATCGGCGGAGCGATCTTCAGGCTCAGGTTGCCATTGCTGTCAACGCCGAGCATCTCGGCCTCTTCCATTTCGCCGGCACTGCCGACGGTCAGGCGGGCAGCCACCGACGCCTCGGCAGAGCCGGCGGCCGGATCGGCCGCCAGACGCTGGTGCAGCTCGCTGAATGAGTTGCAGTCGGCCAGTTGCGCGCGCTGCTCGTCACTCAGGGGCAGGTGGGCCAGATACTCGGCAACCGAGACTGGCCGTAGGTTCGAATTACTCATCGGCAGGCAACTGATAGGTCCAGGTCTCGGTCAACACTTTCTCGGTGGTGGCCGGGGCCGCAGGGGTGGCTGCCGCGTCTGCAGCAGGTTGCTCGGCAGGCTTTTCAGCCTTGGCATGCTTGGCCGCAGCCTTGGCATGCTTGCTGTCCTTGGCCGGTTTTGGCGCTTCTACCGGGACGTCCTGCAGCAGCGCTGCACGCATCTCGGTGGACTTCTTCGGATCCTGGATCTTCAACCGCAGGGTCAGGCGCCAGCCTTTGGTTTCTGGGTTGTAGCGCAGGTTGTTCTCGACCACCTCGGCATTGTCGCCAACGCTGATCTGGCTGCGCACGGTGCTGTCTTCAGGCAGAGCGGCAAGCACGGGACCTGCGAAATCGACCAGGAAGGCTACGCTGCCATCCGGCTGACGGATCAGGTTGGACTGCTTGACGTCACCGGTGGAACGCAGGGTCTGCTTGACCCAACCCAGATCAGGGGCCTGGAACTTGGCCTCGTCGATGGTCCAGTGCAGGCGATAGTTGTAATCCGCTGACTGGCCTGGCTCAGGCAGGGTTTCCGGGCTCCAGAAGGCAACGATGTTGTCGTTGGTTTCATCTGCGGTCGGAATCTCGACCAGATCGACAGTGCCCTTGCCCCAGTCGCCTTGCGGCTCGATCCAGGCGCTTGGACGCTTCTGGTAGTTGTCGTCGAGGTCTTCATAGTCGCTGAAGGCGCGGTGGCGCTGCATCAGGCCGAAACCACGCGGGTTTTCCACGCTGAAGTTGCTCACGGCCAGGTGGCGCGGGTTGTTCAGCGGACGCCACAGCCATTCACCATTGGCTGCATGGATCGCCAGGCCTTCGGAGTCGTGCAGGGCTGGGCGGTAGTTGAGCACTTTGGACGGCTGGTTAGGGCCGAACAGATACATGCTGGTCAGCGGTGCAACGCCCAGACGGCTGACGTGGTCACGCAGGTAGATGCGCGATTTGACGTCGACGATGGTGTCGTTGCCCGGGCGTACGGTCAGCTTGTAGGCACCGGTGGAGCGCGGCGAATCAAGCAGGGCGTAGATCACCAGGTGCTTGTCGGCAGGCTTGGGCTTCTCGACCCAGAATTCGGTAAAACGCGGGAATTCCTCACCCGACGGCAGCGCGGTGTCGATGGCCAGGCCACGTGCAGAAAGGCCGTAGGCGTGGCCCTTACCGACTACGCGGAAGTAGCTGGCGCCAAGCAAGGTCATGATTTCGTCTTGCTTGTCAGCCTTGTTGATCGGGTAGAGGACGCGGAAACCGGCGTAGCCGAGGTTTTCCACGGTCTTGGCGTCGTGCGGCACGTCGCCGAAATCGAAACGACTGGCGTCGTACTTGATCTCTTCAACCTTGGAGGCAGTGACTTCGTTGATTTTCACTGGCGTGTCGAAGTGCATGCCCTGGTGATAGAACGACAGCTTGAACGGGGTCTTGTCCTGAGCCCACTCGGCCTTTTCCTGGAGGAAGCGGATCTTCTGGTAGTCGGCGTACTTCATGTCACGGAACACCGTCGGCAGATTGCTCTTCGGTGCTTCGTACTTCTGACCGGCCAGATCCTTCGCCTTGGCGGCGACATCGTCAAGGTTGAATGCCCACAGCTGACCCGCGCTCAGCAGGCCGACCAAGGCCACGCCAGCCGCCAGGGCGGTACGCAACCGATTGCCGGGGATCTTTGGTGCATTACGGGGACTTACAATCACGAGCAACCCTCGCCGAAAACAGATCATGAAACCAACGGCCAGCTACAAATGCCGGGTTGGCGAGCACTGTTCGGACCCCGTAAGGGCTCAATGATTCCCCAAACGGCTCCAGACAGTCCTCAAGTCTTGGTACAACGAACCTGCGAACGCAGGTCCCTACAGCCGCGCGATTATCTAGCAGGCCGCGTGACAACGCATCAGGCGGCAACAACTATTTATCGTCAAAACCCTCTTGTTTTGTACAAACAAGCGGTTATTTCGCCTCAGATTTGTAACATAAATGTTACGGGGCCATCATTGACCAGATGGACCTGCATATCTGCGCCAAAACGGCCACTGGCTACGTCGTCGTGTGACGTCCGCGCCTGACCCATCAGATACTCGAACAATTCAGCGCCAAGTGCAGGTGGCGCGGCGGTCGAGAAGCCCGGGCGCATGCCACTGCGGGTATCGGCCGCCAGGGTGAACTGCGACACCAGCAGCAAGCCGCCGCCAATGTCCTTCAGCGACAGGTTCATCTTGCCATCGGCATCACTGAACACCCGGTAGTTAAGCAGCTTGTGCAACAGTTTGTCGGCATGCTCGCGTGTATCTGCAGGCTCGACCGCCACCAATAACAGCAAGCCCTGCTCGACCGCACCGACCACTTCGCCGGCAACTTCGACGCGGGCGTTCAGCACGCGCTGCAGCAGGGCCTTCACGCTTCTTCCAACGGCAGGTCCAGCAAGCGCCGGGCCATCTGGTCGGCGGCGCGCACCAGCGCGTCGGTGATACCCGGCTCGGACGCGGCGTGGCCGGCGTCGCGGATCACTTTCAGCTCGCTGTTGGGCCAGGCCTGGTGCAGCTCCCAGGCGTTGTCCAGCGGGCAAATCACATCATAGCGGCCATGCACGATAACCGCCGGCAGGTGGGCGATGCGGGGCATGTCGCGGATCAGCTGATCGGGTTCGAGGAAGGCATCGTTGGTGAAATAGTGGCATTCGATACGGGCAATCGACAGTGCACGCTGCGGCTCGGAGAAGCGATCGACCACCAGCGGATTGGGCCGCAGGGTGGCGGTGCGGCCTTCCCAGGTCGACCAGGCCTTGGCGGCGTGCATCTGCGCGATCTGATCGTTGCCGGTCAAGCGCTTGTGGAAGGCCGTGACCAGATCGCCACGCTCGTCGTGCGGGATCGGTGCGATGTAGTCCTGCCAGTAGTCAGGGAACAGCCGGCTGGCGCCTTCCTGGTAGAACCAGCGGATCTCCTGGGCGCGGGCGAGAAAGATGCCGCGCAGGATCAGCCCGTGCACGCGCTCTGGGTGCTTCTGTGCGTAGGCCAGGGCCAAGGTCGAGCCCCACGAGCCGCCGAAGAGCACCCATTTGTCGATGCCCAGGTGCTCGCGAATACGCTCCATGTCCTCGACCAGGTCCCAGGTGGTGTTGTTTTCCAGGCTGGCGTGCGGGGTGGAGCGGCCACAGCCGCGCTGATCGAAGGTAATGATGCGGTACAGGTTCGGGTCGAAATAGCAGCGGCTCTGCGCGTCGCAGCCGGCACCCGGACCACCGTGGATGAACACCACCGGCAGACCTTCTGGCGAACCGCTCTCGTCGACATACAGCACATGCGGCGCTTGCACGGCCAGATCGTGACGGGCGTAAGGTTTGATCTGCGGGTACAGGGTCTGCATTGCGCACTCCATGAAGGGCTATTCTTCGGCTGCCGCCATCATAAACCCGAATCATGTCAGGGCGCATCGGCAACGCACGCTAACAGTCTGCGTCACCTGCGCAGTGCTACCGCCTTTAGGATAGCGACCCGCTCTTTCAACAGCCGGAAACACCCTAAGAAAATCCTGCATGTCGCCCTGCTGGCGTTGCTCGCGCCTGCTGCGTTCGCTGCTTCCGACGACCCGCGCCTGGAGCTGCGCAGCGCCATGCTGATGGCCGATGCGGCCCAGCAAGCCGCCGTAGCGCAGGGCTACAACATCGTCATCAACGTGCACGACCAGCACGGCAATCTGAAATACCTGCGGCGCGACGCCGCCGCTGGAGTGCAGGCTTACCAGGCGTCCGCGCCCGAGTGAAGCCTGCGCCTGCCTGGTCTCGAGCAACTGCACAGCCCTGTGCCGTGCGCGTCTAGCGCGCGTACCGCGCCTGCCCCCACGCAAGCATCACTTCGAGCAACTGGCGCAGCACTGCCTGAGTAGGCTGGGCCAGGTCTTCACGATAGGCGAACGGCTCGGTTTCGTTCATGTAGGTGCTCTGCGCCAGCTCCAGCTGCACGGCATGCACGTGTTGGGCCGGGGCGCCGTAGTGACGAGTGATGTGCCCGCCCTTGAAGCGTCCATTGAGCACATGGCTGTAGCCCGGCGCCTGGGCGCAGGTGCGCTGCAGTTGCTCGGCCAGTGCCGCGTCGCAACTGGCGCCATTGAAGGTACCGAAGTTGAAGTCCGGCAGCTTGCCGTCGAACAGGTGCGGGATGTGCGAGCGGATCGAATGCGCATCCCACAGCAGTGCATAGCCGAACTCTTCACGCAGACGCGCCAGTTCCCCGCGCAGGGTGTCGTGGTAGGGGCGCCAGATCTGCTCGAGATACTCCGCCCGCTGCGCCGCAGACGGCGCAAGGCCGGCAACGAACAGCGGCTCGCCGTCGAACAGGGTGGCCGGAAACAGCCCGGTGGTGGCCCCGGCATACAACGGCTGGTCATCTTCTGGCCGATTGAGGTCGATGACGAACCGCGAGTACTCCGCGGCGACCACGCTGGCACCCAGTTCACGGGCGAAGTCATACAGCCGTGGGATATGCCAGTCGGTATCGGGCAAGCTGCGCGCCTGTTCGACCAGGCCGTCACGCACGGCGGCGGTCAAACCGAGGCCGGCGTGGGGCATGCTGATCAGCAGCGGCAGGCGGCCTTGGTGAAAGCTCAATACGTTGTCCATGAGGCCTCGCTCAAAAAGTTGATTGCACACCGCCGCGCACTACCCGCTTGGGCAAGTCGCCGCCCAGCCAGTACGCGAGGTCGGCCGGGCGATCGATCTGCCAGGCGACAAAGTCGGCGACCTTGCCGGCTTCCAGCGTGCCGTGAGTGCTGCCCAGGCCCAGTGCCGTGGCGGCATGCGCGGTAACCCCGGCCAACGCCTCTTCAGGGGTCATGCGGAACAGCGTGCAGCCCATGTTGAGCATCAGCCGCAGCGACAGGGCAGGCGAGGTGCCAGGGTTGAGGTCGCTGGCCAGGGCGATCTTCACCCCGTGCCGACGCAGCGCGTCCATCGGTGGCAGCTGGGTTTCGCGCAGGAAGTAGAACGCGCCCGGCAGCAGCACCGCGACGGTGCCCGCCGCGGCCATGGCAATGGCGTCGTCTTCGGTCATGAACTCCAGGTGATCGGCCGACAGCGCCTGATAACGGGCAGCCAGGCTGGAGCCGTGCAGCGATGACAACTGCTCGGCATGCAGCTTGACCGGCAAGCCCAGTTCGCGGGCCTTGATGAACACCCGCTCGACCTGCGCCGGCGAGAACGCCAGGTGTTCGCAGAAGGCATCGACCGCATCGACCAGGCCTTCGCCGGCCAACGCTGGCAGCAGCTCGTCGCAGATATGCTGGATGTAGTCATCGGCGCGCCCGGCATATTCCGGCGGCAGCGCATGGGCAGCCAGGCAGGTGCTGCGCACGGTCAGCGGCAGCGCTTCGCCCAGACGCCGAGCGACGCGCAACATCTTGCGTTCGTTGACCAGGTCCAGGCCGTAGCCTGACTTGATCTCAAGGGTGGTCACCCCATCGCGCATCAACGCTTCGACCCGCTGCCGGGCGCTGGCCAGCAGCTGCTCTTCGCTGGCCGCGCGAGTGGCGCGCACGGTGCTGGCAATGCCGCCGCCCTGGGCGGCAATCTCGGCATAGCTGACACCCTGCAAACGCTGCTCGAACTCGCCACTGCGGTTACCGCCAAACACCGCATGGGTGTGGCAGTCGATCAGCCCCGGGGTGACCCAGGCACCGCCCAGATCGACCGTCTCCAGGTCGGCCTGTGGCGCCAGCTCGGCGCGTGGGCCGATCCATTCGATCAGACCGGCGCGGGTGATGATCGCCGCATCCTCGATGATCGAATAGCTGCCGCCGACCATGCTTGCCACATGGCAGTGCTGCCATAACGTTGCCATACACTTCCTCCGTTACTAGCGGTGCAGCTCGGCCTGCTGCTCGGCCAACTGACCCTGACCTGCACGCGGCTTGCACCAGAGCAGGTAGGACGCGACCAGAAACACCACCCACACCACCCCGACCAGCAACGCTGCCTGAGTATCCGGGAAGTAGCCGAGCACACCAAAGATGAACACCATGAAGGCAATCGCCAGGGCCGGCCCATAGGGCCAGAACGGTACCGGGAACTTCAGTTTGGCTGCTTCCTCACGGCTCATGCTGCGGCGCATCGCCACTTGAGTGAGCAGGATCATCAGCCAGACCCAGACCGTGGCGAAAGTGGCGATCGAGGCGATCAGCAGGAACACGTTCTCCGGGATCAGATAGTTGAGCACCACGCCGATCAGCAGCGCCGCGCCCATCACTACCACCGTCAGCCACGGCACACCGTGTTTGGACAGCTGGGCGAAGCCACGCGGGGCATGGCCCTGCTGGGCCAGGCCGTACATCATGCGCCCGGCACCGAAGATGTCGCTGTTGATCGCCGACACTGCCGCAGAAATCACCACTACGTTAAGCACAGCAGCAGCCGAACCGATGCCAAGGTTGCTGAATATCTGCACGAACGGGCTGCCTTGGCTGCCGATCTGCGGCCATGGGTACAGGCTCATCAGCACAAACAGAGTCAGCACGTAGAACAGCAGGATACGCAGCGGCACGGCGTTGATTGCCTTGGGGATGACCCGCTGCGGGTCTTTCGCTTCGCCAGCAGTGATACCGATGATTTCGATACCGCCAAAAGCAAACATCACCACGGCAAACGAGGCGATCACCCCGGCAATGCCGTTGGGCATGAAGCCGCCATGCTCGAACAGGTTGCTCACGCCGACCGCCGAGCCACTACCGACCTGGCCCATGCCGAAGGCCATGATGCCAAGCCCGGCGAGGATCATCGCGACAATCGCGCCGACCTTGAGCAGCGACAGCCAGAATTCCATCTCGCCGAACACTTTGACGTTGCACAGGTTGAGCCCGCCGATCAGGAAGACGATGCCCAACACCCAGATCCAACGTGCCACTTCAGGGAACCAGAAGCCCATGTAGATACCGAAGGCGGTCACGTCGGCGATACAGACAATGATCATCTCGAAGGCGTAGGTCCAGCCCAGCACAAAGCCGGACATCGGCCCCAGGTAGGTACTGGCGTATTGGCCAAAGGAGCCGGCGACCGGGTTGTGCACGGCCATTTCGCCGAGCGCGCGCATGACCATGAACACGGCGGCGCCACCGATCAGGTAGGCCAGCAGTACCGCTGGGCCGGCCATCTGGATGGCTGAGGCAGAGCCATAGAACAGCCCGGTGCCGATCGCCGAGCCGAGCGCCATGAAACGGATGTGGCGGGACGTCAGCCCGCGTTTTAGACCTTGAGATTGTTGCATGCTGCGTCCCTTTTATTTTTATGGACGGATTAGCGCGTTGGGGGCCGCTTTGCGGCCCTTCGCGGGTGAACCCGCTCCCACAGGATTTGCAGCGCCGCCGTAACCTGTGGGAGCGGGTTCACCCGCGAAGGCCTGCGCAGCAGGCCCCCAGCTTTTCACAGGCTTGGCAATACTCCAGCCGGCAACAACCCGGTCAGCGTGCCTTCGGCCAGCAGCGCGCTGGCCATTTCGATATCCGGCGAGAAGAACCGGTCACGCTCGTAGTGGGCAACCTTGGCACGCAGGGCGCGGCGCGCCTGCTCCAGCTTGGCCGAGGTTTTCAGGCCCTTGCGCAAGTCCAGGCCCTGGCAGGCACCGAGCCATTCGATGGCAAGCACGCCACGCGTGTTCTCGGCCATTTCCCACAGGCGCTTGCCTGCTGCCGGCGCCATCGACACGTGGTCCTCCTGGTTGGCCGAGGTCGGCAGGCTGTCGACGCTGTGTGGGTGCGACAGCGCCTTGTTCTCACTGGCCAATGCTGCGGCGGTGACCTGGGCGATCATGAACCCGGAGTTGACCCCACCGTTTTCGACGAGGAACGGCGGCAGCTGGGACATGTGCTTGTCCATCATCAGTGAAATGCGACGCTCGCTCAGCGAACCGATCTCGGCAATCGCCAGGGCCAGGTTGTCAGCGGCCATGGCCACCGGCTCGGCGTGGAAGTTGCCGCCGGAAATCACATCACCTTCGGCGGCGAACACCAGCGGGTTGTCGGAGACAGCGTTGGATTCGATCGCCAGCACTTCCGCGGCCTGACGCAACTGGGTCAGGCAAGCGCCCATCACCTGTGGCTGGCAGCGCAGCGAGTACGGGTCCTGGACCTTGCCGCAGTTTTCGTGGGAGCGCGACACTTCGGTCGAGTCACCGAGCAGGTCACGGTAGCAGGCCGCGGCGTCAATCTGGCCGCGCTGGCCGCGCACTTCATGGATGCGCGCATCGAACGGCGAGCGCGAGCCCAGCGCGGCTTCGACGGTCAGGCCGCCGCAGGTGATCGCGGCGGCAAACAGGTCTTCAGCGTGGAACAAGCCGCGCAGGGCATAAGCGGTAGACGCCTGGGTGCCGTTGAGCAAGGCCAGGCCCTCTTTGGCGGCCAGGGTCAGCGGTTCGAGGCCGGCCACAGCCAGTGCTTCGTTAGCTTCCAGCCACTGCCCCTTGTAACGGGCCTTGCCCTCGCCGAGCAGCACCAGTGACATGTGCGCCAGCGGCGCGAGGTCGCCGGAGGCGCCGACCGAGCCTTTCAGCGGAATGTGCGGATAGACTTCGGCGTTGACCAGGCTGATCAGCGCATCGATGACCTTGCGCCGAATGCCGGAGAAACCACGGCTGAGGCTGTTGATCTTGAGCACCATGATCAGCCGTACGAGAGCGTCGTCCAGCGGCGCGCCGATGCCTGCGGCGTGCGACAACACCAGCGAACGCTGCAGGTTCTCGAGGTCTTCACGGGCGATGCGGGTCGAGGCCAGCAGACCGAAGCCGGTGTTGATGCCGTAGGCGGTGCGGTCTTCGGCGAGAATCTGCTCGACACAAGCGACGCTGGCATCGATCGCCGGGCCCGCGCTGTCGTCCAGGCGTAGCTTGACGGGTGCGGCATGAATGTCGCGCAGCTGGGCCAGGGTCAGGGTACCGGGCTTGAGGGTCAGTTCGGTCACTTCGCTACTCCATTGGCGGGGCCCGCAGGCCCCTTCTTGTTATTCAGTATCGTCGTTGTCGGCGGCGGCTGATCAGCCGTTGATCATCGGCAGATCGAGGCCCTGCTGGTTGGCGCAGTCAACGGCGATCTGGTAGCCCGCATCGGCGTGGCGCATGACGCCGGTGCCCGGGTCGTTGGTCAAGACGCGAGCAATACGCTCGGCAGCTTCATCGCTGCCATCACAGACGATGACCATACCCGAGTGCTGCGAGAAGCCCATGCCAACGCCGCCGCCGTGGTGCAGCGACACCCAGGTCGCGCCGCTCGCGGTGTTGAGCAAGGCGTTGAGCAGCGGCCAGTCGGACACGGCGTCGGAGCCATCCTGCATCGATTCGGTTTCGCGGTTGGGGCTGGACACCGAACCAGAGTCGAGGTGGTCGCGGCCAATCACGATCGGTGCCGACAACTCACCGCTGCGGACCATCTCGTTGAAGGCCAGGCCGAGCTTGGCACGCTGGCCCAGGCCAACCCAGCAGATCCGCGCCGGCAGACCCTGGAAGCTGATGCGCTCACGGGCCATGTCCAGCCAGCGGTGCAGATGGGCATCGTCGGCGATCAGCTCTTTGACCTTGGCATCGGTCTTGTAGATGTCCTGGGCGTCACCCGACAGCGCCACCCAGCGGAACGGGCCGACCCCGCGGCAGAACAGCGGGCGGATATAGGCCGGGACGAAGCCTGGGAAGTCGAAGGCATTGCTGACGCCCTCCTCCATGGCCATCTGGCGAATGTTGTTGCCGTAGTCGAAGGTCGGCACGCCTTGCTGTTGGAAGTCGAGCATGGCTTTGACGTGCACCGCCATCGACTGCTTGGCGGCCTTGACCACTGCCGCCGGGTCGGTCTGCGCACGGTCGCGGTACTGCTCCCAGCTCCAGCCAGCAGGCAGGTAGCCGTTGAGCGGGTCGTGGGCGCTGGTCTGGTCGGTAACCATGTCCGGGCGCACGCCACGCTTGACCAGCTCAGGCAGGATTTCGGCAGCGTTGCCGAGCAGGGCAATCGAGATCGCCTTGCCTTCCTGGGTGTATTTGGCGATGCGCGCCAGGGCGTCATCGAGGTCGCTGGCCTGTTCGTCGACATAACGGCTGCTCAGGCGGAAGTCGATGCGGCTCTGCTGGCACTCGATGTTCAGCGAGCAGGCACCGGCCAGGGTTGCGGCCAGCGGCTGTGCGCCACCCATGCCGCCAAGCCCTGCAGTGAGCACCCACTTGCCTTTGAGGCTGCCGTTGTAATGCTGGCGGCCGGCCTCGACGAAGGTTTCATAGGTGCCCTGGACGATGCCCTGGCTGCCGATGTAGATCCAGCTGCCTGCGGTCATCTGGCCGTACATGGCCAGGCCCTTGGCATCCAGTTCGTTGAAGTGTTCCCAGTTGGCCCAGTGCGGCACCAGGTTGGAGTTGGCGATCAGCACGCGCGGGGCGTTGCTGTGGGTCTTGAACACGCCCACCGGCTTGCCCGACTGGACCAGCAGGGTCTCGTCGTCTTCCAGGCGGGTCAGGGTCTCGACGATCTTGTCGTAGCTCTCCCAATTGCGCGCAGCACGGCCGATGCCGCCGTACACCACCAGCTCCTTGGGGTTCTCGGCCACTTGTGGGTCGAGGTTGTTCATCAGCATGCGCAGCGGCGCTTCGGTCAGCCAGCTTTTGGCGGTCAGCTTGTTGCCACGTGGGGCACGGATTTCTACGTCACGGTATTTGTTGTTGTCAGTCACGGGAGAGGTCCTTTGCGGTCATCCGACGGCGGGGTGTTGATGAGTAATATACAAACACACCTTTACTTGTATGTACAAGCATGGACAACCAAATTATTCGGAGCTCGCCGTTAGATAGCCGGGGGCGCTACGCACCCCTTTCCGACCGGTCCGGCGCCCCGGCAATCTCAAACCGTGATCAATTCAATCAGGCAAAACCGCCCCTGCACGTCCAACTCCAGCAACCCGTCGTTGCCCTCCAGGCGCAAACAGTCATACAACCCAAGCCGCTGCAGCTCGCGCCCGGCCATCTGCACTTCAACCTGGCTACCAGCGGCAAACAGCAACAGCGTCGACGCCGAGCTATACAGGCGGCTGGTGCCATCGAACCACTGCAACCGCGCCCGATACCGCTGCGGCGCGTAGATCAGGTTGAAGTCGCGGATCATCCCGCCCAGCAGCTTGCACTGAACCTGGCTCTCGCCGCCGAAGGCAAACGCATCGAACGCCAGCAACGGCCGGCTGAGCTGGCCGTCGACCACCAGACGCATGCCATCCCCCTGCAGCACACTGATGATCCGCTGGTACCCGACAAAGCTGGAAAAGCCGCCCGACTCTTCGATATCGGCAATCGACAGGCGCCAGCCAAATCCATCCAGGCCATCGCCAGCATCGCGGGCGATCTCTTCGGTAAACCCGCCGCCGTTCTTCCATGGCATGCGCGGGTAATCCGCCGCGTGTAGCAACTGCATCTGGCTCATTTGCTGAAGCGTCCTTCCAGGCGATGGCGGGAACCGGGGTGAATCAGGCGTGCGGCGGTGACCGGCTGGCGACCCGACCAGGTGCGGCGGCGGATCAGCAGGCATGGCTCGCCGGCATCGATCTGCAGCAGGCGACACTCGTCCGGCTCGGCCAGAATCGCCTCGACCACGTGCTCGCCTTCAGTCAGTGGCGCCACCTGCGACAGGTAGGCATAGGGTGTCTGCCGGGTAAAGTCCTGCTTGAGGTAGTCCGGGGCAATCGCGGCGTTGACGTAGCGATCCTCGATCTGCACCGGCACGCCGTTTTCGTAATGCACGATCAACGAGTGGAATACCCGCTGGCCTTCGCGCATATCCAGCGCCAGGGCGCGCTCGGAACCTGCGGCCTCTTCGCCGAGCACGATCACCTGGCAACTATGCTGATGGCCACGGCCGGCGATCTCGTCGGCAATGTTGTTGACCTCGAACAGCGCGGAACGGCTCTTGGGCTCGGCGACGAACGTGCCGACGCCCTGCATGCGCACCAGCAACCCGTCAGCAGTCAGCTCGCGCAGGGCGCGGTTGATGGTCATGCGGCTGAAACCCAGCTGGTTGACCAGCTCGCTCTCGGACGGCACCCGGTGATGCGGCGGCCAGCTGCCGTTTTCGATCTGCTGGACGATCATCTGTTTGACCCGGGCATACAGCGGCGCCGGCCCTTCGCCCATCTGGGCAACCAGCGCGGAGACAGGAGGTGTCGGCACGGCTTTGATCCTTGTGCGGTTTGAGTGAGCAGTAGCTTGCCGCAGTTTACCGGGCAGGCAAACGCCTGTATATGTATATACAAGCTAACAAGAACAGGAAGATGCTTACATGTCCGTGTACTTTGCCGAGCGCGCCCTGCTCCCCAGCGGTTGGGCGCGCAACGTCCGTCTAGAGGTCGACGCCCAAGGCCAGCTTGCCAGCCTGCAGGTCGATGCCTCGGCAGACGGCGCCGAGCGCCTGGCCGGGCCGCTGCTGCCGGGCATGCCCAACCTTCATTCGCACGCCTTCCAGCGCGCCATGGCGGGCCTGGCAGAAGTGGCAGGCAACCCCAACGACAGTTTCTGGACCTGGCGCGAGCTGATGTACCGCATGGTTGGCCAGATCAGCCCGGGACAACTGCAGGTCATCGCCCGCCAGCTGTACATCGAGATGCTCAAGGCCGGCTATACCTCGGTCGCCGAGTTCCATTACGTGCACCACGATCGCGATGGCCAGCGCTATGCCGATCCCGCCGAGCTGTCACGGTGCATCAGTGCCGCCGCCAGCGCCGCCGGGATTGGCCTGACGTTGTTGCCGGTGCTGTACAGCCACGCAGGATTCGGCGGCCAGCCCGCCAGCGAGGGCCAACGCCGCTTTATCAATAGCAGCGAGCAATACCTGCGCCTGCACGAACAGCTCAAACCAGTGCTGACGGCACAACCGGCGCAGCGCCTGGGCTTGTGCTTCCACTCGCTGCGCGCGGTCACTCCCGAGCAGATTGCCACGGTGCTGGCCAGCGGCGAGCAGGACTGCCCGGTACACATTCACATCGCTGAGCAGCAAAAGGAAGTCGACGACTGCCTGGCCTGGAGCGGGCGTCGTCCGCTGCAATGGCTATATGAAAACGTCGAGGTCGACCGCCGCTGGTGTCTGGTACATGCCACCCACGCAGCGCCGGACGAGGTCGCAGCGATGGCCGAAAGCGGCGCGGTAGCTGGTTTGTGCCTGACCACCGAGGCCAACCTGGGCGACGGCATCTTCCCCGCGGTCGACTACCTGGCTCGGGGCGGGCGCATGGGGATTGGATCGGACAGCCACGTGTCACTCAGTGTGGTCGAGGAACTGCGCTGGCTTGAATACGGCCAGCGACTGCGTGATCAGCGCCGCAATCGGCTCTATCGCAGCGACCAGCCAATGGTTGGCCGCACCCTTTATGACGCAGCGCTCAGCGGTGGCGCGCAAGCCCTGGGGCAGCCGATCGGCGAGTTGACGGTGGGCAAGCGCGCGGACTGGCTGGTGCTCGACGGTGAGGACCCGTACATCGCTACTGCCGAAGGCGACGCCATTCTCAACCGCTGGCTGTTTGCCGGCGGCGACCGCCAGATCCGCGACGTGATGGTCAACGGCGCGTGGGTGGTGCGCCAGGGCCGCCATGCTCAGGAAGCCGAGAGCAACCGAGCGTTTGCCGAGGTGCTCGGCCAGTTGCTTGGCTGAGGGCTCAGTGTGCGGCGGCGATGTCGCGGTCGGCTACGCGCCAGATCAGGCGATTGGTGTCGTAGCCTTGCTGACGCGCCTTGGCCAGCAGGCTCTCGCGCTCCCAGGCCGGCAGGCTCGGCGTACGTGACAGGATCCACAGGTACTTGCGGTCCGGGCTGCCGACCAATGCGGTCTGATAACGCGAGTCGACGTACAACACCCAGTACTCGCCCTTGGCCACACCAGGCGCCAGGCGGGTGAACCAATTGTCGAACTCGACCCAGAGCTTGTCGGTATGCCCGGCCTCCTGCGGCGTGGCGCTGCCTTCGGCGCGGATCCACTGGCCGTCGAGCATGCGGCAACGGTTGAGCACGCCGATGCTGCCATCAGGCCGGGCGTTGTAATGCGCCTCGGACTGCGCGCAGTCGCGCTGGAAGTACATCGGCAGGCGGGCCAGCTCGAACCATTTGCCCTGATAGCGCTTGAGGTCGACGGCGCCTGCCGTCTTCGGCGCCAACGGGTCATGGCTACCCGTGGCGCAGCCGCCCAGCAACAGGCTCAGGCACAGCCCAAGCAGCAGACTCACGTGCCTCATTTAAGGCCCTGCCCGGAGTACATCAATACTTTGTCCGCTGCATACTGCACACTGATAAAGCTGTTCTGGTCACCCCAGGTGCAACTGCTCATGCCCAGCGCGCCCGAGCACTCGGTAGGTGTACCCAGCAGTTGTTCGACCGCCGCGCGGTTCATGCCGGCGCTGAGTTTGGAGTAATTTTCCTGGTTGATCTTGCTGCACGCAGTCAGCACGACGCACAACGACAACAGGGCGAGGGAACGCAACGACATGAAGGGACACTCCTGGACACGGACATCAGGCGAGGCGCCTGTGGAGACCTTGGAGAGCAAAAAGCCTCCGTGGTTCCCTGACCGCAGCGCTTAAATGCCGGCCGTTGGTCGTCTGACCGGCCAACGACTCATGTTTTACCCGCACAAGTCGACACAACGAGCAGTGGAGCAGCAGCCTGCCCTACCCCCTGCCCTTCGACGTGCATTCGCGCAGACTCAGCCATGACCAAAAATCTCAAGTTCAGCCACAAGATCCTGCTGGCCGCAGCCCTCGTAGTCGCGGTCGCCTTCACCTGCTTCGTACTGTTCAACGACTACCGGCAACGCCAGTCGCTGCGCAGCGACACGCAGACGTCGCTGCAGGACCTGGGCAGCCTGACTGCAGGCAACATCCGCAACTGGCTCGACAGCCGCGTGCAGGTGCTCGACAGCCTGGCCCAGCAAGTGGCCGTCGATGGCCCCGGCAAGCCGAGCCTGGACCGTGCCCTGGCACTGCCGGTGTATGCCAACAACTTCCAGCTGAGCTACTTCGGCGGCCAGGACGGCAGCATGCAATCGGTACCCGCCGGCAACCGCGCCGCCGACTACGACCCGCGCCAGCGTGGCTGGTACAAGGCGGCGACTGCTGCCAACCAGACTATCGTCACCGAGCCGTACATTTCCGCCTCGGCTGGCAAGCTGGTGATCACCCTGGCCACGCCGGTGCAACAGGGCGGTCGCCTGCTCGGCGTGAGTGGCGTCGACACCGACCTGCAGACCATCAGCAAGCTGATCAACGCGCTGGACTTCGATGGTAATGGACATGCCTTCATCGTCAACGGCGAAGGCAAGATCATGATCCACCCCAAGCCTGAGCTGGCCCTGAAAACCCTCGCCGATCTGTTCCCTGGCGACACGCCGCAGATCAGCAGCGGGATGAAGGAAGTCGAGTTCGACGGGCGCAAGCAGTTCATCAACTTCACCCACGTCGACGGCATCTCGTCGGTCGACTGGTATGTCGCGCTGGTGCTCGACCAGGATGCCGCCTTCGCCATGCTCGGCGAGCTGCGCACGTCGGCAGCCGTGGCGACGCTGATCGCGATCATCGCCATCATTGCCTTGCTCGGCCTGTTAATTCGCGTGCTGATGCAGCCGCTGCACGCCATGGGTCGCGCCATGCGCGACATTGCCGAGGGTGAAGGCGACCTGACCCGGCGCCTGACCATCCATGCTCAGGACGAATTCGGCAGCCTTGCCCAGTCGTTCAACCGCTTTGTCGAGCGTATCCACGAGTCGATCCGCGAAGTGGCCTCGGCGACCGGCCAGGTGAATGCCGTGGCCGGCCAGGTGGTGACTGCGTCCAACGCCTCGATCAACAACGCCGATCAGCAGTCGAGCCGCACCAGCAGCGTTGCCGCTGCAATCAATCAGCTCGGTGCCGCCGCCCATGAAATCGCCCAGAACGCCGCGCTCGCCTCGCAGCATTCGACCGCCGCGCGCGGTCTGGCCGAAGAAGGCCAGCAGGTGGTCGGGCAAACCATCAGCACCATGCATCAGCTGTCGGCGCGCATCAGTGACTCGTGCGAGAACATCCAGACACTCAATTCGCACACCAGCAACATCGGCCAGATCCTCGATGTGATCACCGGCATTTCGCAGCAAACCAACCTGCTCGCGCTGAACGCTGCCATCGAAGCCGCCCGCGCGGGCGAGGCCGGGCGTGGTTTTGCCGTGGTTGCCGATGAGGTGCGCAGTCTGGCCCACCGCACTCAGGAATCAGCGCAGCAGGTACAGCGTTTGATCGAAGAGCTGCAGGCCGGGGCGCAGATGGCGGTCAGCACCATGAACCAGAGCCAGCAGCAGAGCGAGCACAGCGTGGGGATTGCCAACCAGGCCGGTGAACGCCTGGGCAGCGTGACCCAGCGCATCGGCGAGATCGACGGCATGAACCAGTCGGTTGCCACCGCCACCGAAGAGCAGACGGCGGTGGTCGAGTCGATCAATCTCGACATCAGCGAGATCAATACGCTGAATCAGGAAGGCGTGCACAACCTGCAGAGCACCTTGCGTGCCTGCAACGACCTGGAACACCAGGTCGAACGGTTGCAACAGTTGGTTGGCAGTTTCAGAATCTGAGCCGGGTGCTGCCCCATTCGCCTACGCAGATGGGGCAGCCGCTCAACGCTGCATCAGAACCGTGAACCCGGCTCGAGCAGGAAATCCATCTCTTCATCGGTGCTCGGACGGTCCAGCAGCAGATTGCGCTGCGGGAACCGGCCAAAGCGCTCGATGACGCGCTGATGCTGCTCGGCGTAGTCAAGGAAGCCTTCGAACAGGCGGCGGTTGGCCTCCGGTTGCTCGTCCAGCAACTGCCGATAGCGCTCGACACTAAGGTGCTGCCAGTCGAGCACCTCGGCGTGTTCCAGCACCAACAGCACGAACACCCGCTGGATCGGCAGTAACTGGTAATCCCAGTCATGCTGCAAACCCTGCATGGCCACCACCTGCGCGCGCCGGTCACCTTCAAAGGCGCGCGGCGTGTCGCGGTAGATCATGCGCGGCAGTTGATCGAGCAGCAGGATCAGGCCAAGCCAGCCCTGCGGGCTTTGCTGCCAGTCTTCGAGACCACCCGCCAGGGCCTGCTCGCACAGCGCGCCGAAACGCTCGCGCGCCTCGTCATCATGGTGCTTGCCGAACCACAGCGTGCTCTTCTCGTCAGCCACGGCCTGCGGGCTCTTGCCCGGACCGAACCACCACTCCAGCAACGGCTGCCAAGGTGCGAGCATGATTTATTCCTTGTGGTAGGCCGTAACGCGCTCGACCTCTTGCTTCGAGCCGAGGATTACCGAAACGCGCTGGTGCAGGCTGTCCGGCTGGATGTCGAGGATGCGTTGCTCACCGTTGGTGGCAGCGCCGCCGGCCTGTTCGATGATGAACGACATCGGGTTGGCCTCGTACATCAGGCGCAGCTTGCCTGGCTTGCTCGGCTCACGCGAATCGCGTGGGTACATGAACAGACCGCCACGGGTGAGGATGCGGTGCACATCAGCCACCATCGAGGCGATCCAGCGCATGTTGTAGTTCTTTTTCAACGGCCCGGTCTCACCGGCCAGCAGCTCGCCGACGTAGCGCTGGATCGGCGCTTCCCAGTGACGCTGGTTGGACATGTTGATAGCGAACTCGGCAGTGGTCTCCGGCACCTGGATGTTCTCGTGAGTGAGGACAAAGCTGCCCAGCTCGCGGTCCAGGGTGAAGCCTTTGACGCCGTTGCCCAGGGTCAGGATCAGCATGGTCTGCGGGCCGTAGATCGCGTAACCGGCGGCGACCTGCTCGGTGCCAGGCTGGAGGAAGGCGTTTTCGTTGAGGGTTTCGTTCTGGCTCAGGTATTCCTGCGGGCAGCGCAGAACCGAGAAGATAGTGCCGACCGAAACGTTGACATCGATGTTCGACGAGCCGTCCAGTGGGTCGAACACCAGCAGGTAGGCACCCTTAGGGTATTTACCCGGGATCTGGTAGGCGTTGTCCATTTCTTCGGACGCCATGCCGGCCAGGTGACCACCCCACTCGTTGGCTTCGAGCAGAATGTCGTTGGAGATCACGTCGAGCTTTTTCTGCACTTCGCCCTGTACGTTTTCGGTGCCCATGCTGCCCAGCACGCCGCCGAGGGCGCCTTTGGACACGTGGTGGCTGATTTCCTTGCACGCGCGCGCCACCACCTCGATCAGGAAGCGCAGATCGGCAGGAGTATTGTTGCTGCGGGTCTGCTCAATCAGATAGCGACTCAGGGTAACGCGGGACATGTATGGCTCCGAAAGGGAAAGAGGGTGAAAAACCCTCGCAGTTTACAGTAATGCCGATGGTTTGGCGTAAAGGCTAGCGAGCAAACACACTCGCCTGGCCGATCAGACGGTCGAACCGGAGTCTAGTTCAGCACGGCACCGGCCGGTGGTCGGCCCGGTGCCCTGCGATGGTCAGCTCAATCCAACGCTTTCCAGATCTCGGTGGCGTACTCGCGGATGGTCCGGTCCGATGAGAACCAGCCCATCCTCGAGGTATTGAGCACCGCCATCCGCCACCATTGTTCCGGCTGATGCCACAGCTCATCGACCTTGCGCTGGGCGTCCCAGTAGGCGTCGAAATCGGCGCAGACCAGGAAGCGGTCATGGTCGATCAGCGAGTCGATCAACTGGGTATAGCGCGACGGGTCATCCGGCGAGAACACCCCGCTGCGAATGGCGTGCAGCACATCGCTGAGGCGGTGCGACTCGGCCACCGCTGCACTGGCACCAAAGTCACCCGCGCGCTTGCGCGCCTCGACCTGCTGCGCCGTCAGCCCAAAGATGAACATGTTCTCTGCACCGACCTGCTCGCACATCTCGACGTTGGCGCCGTCCAGGGTGCCGATGGTCAGCGCGCCGTTGAGGCCGAACTTCATGTTGCTGGTGCCGGACGCTTCATAGCCGGCGGTGGAAATCTGCTCGGACAAGTCCGCCGCCGGGATGATGCTCTCGGCCAGGCTGACGTTGTAGTTGGGCAGGAATACCACCTTGAGCAGACCGCGCACGGTCGGATCGTTGTTGACCACCCGGGCGATGTCGTTGGACAGCTTGATGATCAGCTTGGCCTGGTGATAGCTGGCGGCCGCCTTGCCGGCGAAGATCTTCACCCGCGGCACCCAGTCGGTGCTCGGTTCGGCGCGAATTGCCTGATACAGCGCCACCGTGTGCAGCAGGTTGAGCAGCTGGCGCTTGTACTCGTGGATGCGCTTGACCTGTACGTCGAACATCGCTTCGGGGTTGACCGTCACGCCGACGCGGTCCTGGATGATACTCGCCAAGGCACGCTTGCTGTGCAGCCGCTGCGCAGCGAACTGCTTGCGAAACGCCGGTTGCTCGGCGAACGGTTCAAGGTCCTTGAGGCGCACCTCGGCGTCATCCAGCACCTCGCGCCCGAGGGCCTCGATCAGCATCGCAGTCAGCTGCGGGTTAGCCTGGTGCAGCCAGCGGCGGAAGGTGACGCCGTTGGTCTTGTTGTTGATCCGATCCGGGTAGAGCTTGTGCAGCTCGGCGAACACCGTGCTCTTCATCAGCTTGCTGTGCAGCGCGGACACGCCGTTGACACTATGCGAACCGAGAAACGCCAGGTTGCCCATGCGCACGCGACGGCCGTTGTCTTCTTCGATCAACGACACCGCGCGCAACACGTCGAAATCGTGTTGGCCTTTGGCCCGCAGGGCATCGATATGGTAGGCGTTGATCAGATAGATGATCTGCATGTGCCGCGGCAGCATGCGCTCCATCAGCGCCACCGGCCAGGTTTCCAGCGCTTCGGGCAACAGTGTGTGGTTGGTGTAGGCCAGGGTACCGACGGTTACTTCCCAGGCTTTGTCCCATGGAATTTCATGCTGGTCGACCAGCAAGCGCATCAGCTCAGCCACCGCAATCGAGGGGTGGGTGTCGTTGAGCTGGATCGCCGCCGCATCAGGCAGGTTGAGCAAGCTCTTGTGCATGTTCAGGTGCCGGCGCAGCAGGTCTTGCAGCGAGGCGGAAACAAAGAAGTACTCCTGGCGCAGGCGCAGTTCCTGGCCCGCCTCGGTGCTGTCGGCTGGGTAGAGCACGCGCGAGATGCTCTCGGCGCGGGCCACCTCGGCGACTGCACCCAGGTGGTCACCGGCGTTGAAGCGCTCCAGGTGCAGCTCTTCCAGCGCGCGTGCACGCCACAGGCGCAGGGTGTTGACGCTGGACCCGCGCCAGCCGACTACCGGCGTATCGTAGGCAACCGCCCGCACGGTTTCGCCAGGGGTCCAGATCTGCCGTTGCTGGCCGTCGGCAGCCGTCACGGTTTCGACGCCACCACCAAAGCTGATCGGATAGATCACCTCGGCCCGCTCGAACTCCCACGGGTTGCCGAAATCCAGCCAGTTCTCGGTTTGCTCCTGCTGCCAGCCATCGACCACGGCCTGGCGGAACAAGCCGTGCTCGTAGCGGATACCGTAGCCATGGGCGGCAATGCCCAGAGTCGACATGCTTTCCATGAAGCACGCCGCCAGCCGGCCAAGGCCGCCATTGCCGAGCGCGGCGTCCGGCTCCAGCAGGCGAATACGATCAAGGTCGACACCGAGGCCATCCAGCGCCTCGCGGGCGATTTCCAGGTAGCCGAGGTTGCTCAGGCTGTCGTACAGCAGCCGGCCGATCAAAAACTCGAGGGAAAGGTAGTAGACGCGTTTCTGACTACGTCGGTAGGCCTGCCGGGTGTGGTCCATCCAGTGATCGACCATATGGTCGCGCGCAGCCAGGGCAATGGCTTCGAACCAGTCGTGATCAAAGGCGTGCTCCGGGTCCTTGCCGACCGCGTAGGTCAGCTTGGCCAATACAGCGGCACGGAACTCGGTGACCTCGACGTCACGTGCTTTGGGTTGCTGAGACATGTGACATCCTCGGGCAAGTGGGCGAAGGCAGGAGAGTGTTCAGACTAGACCCTTCGACAGGGGCTGGCAGTTGTTGTTCGCAGTTTTCATGCCGACAAGCATAATCGGGCGAAAGGTTGTTCACAATTTGAACAACTCCGGTATCATCGCGCGCCCCTCCACCGTGATTCGCTCCTTATAACTATGAAACCGACCCTGATTGCCGCGGCTGAAGTCGACCGCCTCGATACCTGGCAGCGCTACTCCAGCCATATGTGCGGGGGCTGCCATTCGACCTGCTGCACGCTGCCGGTGGAAGTGAAGATCAAAGATCTGATCCGTATTGGCGTGGTCGACGACTTCGACAAGGACGAGCCGGCCAAGAACGTTGCCAAGCGCCTGCAGAAGGACGGCATCATCGAGCGTTTCAATCAGAAGTCGGGGATCTTCACCTTGACCCGAATGAGCAACGATGACTGTCTCTATCTGGATCGTAAGAGCCGCCTGTGCACCATTTATGACAAGCGCCCCGATACCTGCCGCAACCACCCCAAGGTCGGCCCACGGCCGGGCTTCTGCGCGTACAAACCGAAGGTGGTCGGGCGCTGATGGTCGGGGCTGCGTCGCGGCCTCTCCCACCTAAGCCGCCCTCCTGAGCGGCTCGCTGCGGCGCTGGAGCGGTCGGAAAGCCAGCAGCGCTAAACTGAAATCTGGGGCCGCTGCGCAGCCCTTTCGCGACACAATGCCGCTCCTACACGCACCGCGTACGATCGGCATGCGCGGTCAATTGTAGGAGCGGCCTTGTGTCGCGAAAGGCCAGCAGCGCTGGCCCGGCGATATCGGCCGCGAAGCTGAAATCCTAGCGCTGCTGCGCGACCCCAAAATCCTCAGACAAAAACGCCTCGGCCTTTTGACAGGGGGCATTTTTTCTGTGGTCCAGGTACACATAAGCAGCCTGCAACGCCGGTGCTCACCCCCAGCAGAGCGACTGTGAAGGCGCTATGTTTCGAACGTGCTCTGCGAGACACGCTGGCGCCGATGACGCACCAGCATGACTATCACACCTATGGCAGGCAGTAGTGCAACCACACTACCCATGACGACTGCCGCTTCTATCGAGGCGTTGTTCATATCCACAACCTGTCGATAGAGTCGATCATTGAAGAGAACTCGACCGTCCAACGTAGCCAGCTCACGCACTACGCTCCCACCATTTACGCGTTCTGCCACGAGCACCACCTTGGAATTGATCCGAAGGCCAGAGGCTTTGTACAGCTTATGGGGCGTATAAATACGTTTTCCCTCCCGTTTCCCATCAAGCGTGTACGCTACACTGAAGTGCATCAACGAACGATCAACTTCCCAACTGCTTGGATAACCAGAGACTCTCCCCTCGAGGGCTGTCAACTTAGACATATCAGGGGCAACGTACACTTCACGCTGACTGACAAAAAGTGCAATGCACGCAAGCATGGTAACTAAACAAGCCGAAAGCGCTCCCGAGGACCTCAAGGGAGGAGACACTTTTAATAATCGCAAGAACTCGGAAAATGAGTACAAATGCCCCCCTTACTCAAGCCGGGCACATCGGCACCGCCGGCCCTTAGTGATATCTATCAAGCCCAGCACCACCCCCACCAGGCGCGATGACCTGAATGGGTCCGATGTCAATGCTCCACCCTGGATACTCCGGCAACGGGAATATCATAACGCCACCGTCTCCACCGGGCTCGAAATACCCCCCACCGCCGGCGGTTATTCCGTACGGATAGGTATCGTCACGCCCCAGCCCTACTTCATGTGAGTCAGGGTCCCAGCGACTGACAGCAATTTGGCTCGTATAGCTTGCGCTGATTTTCGCGAGCGACACAAGTGCCAAATCCGGCGCCACCCAATAATCTGGATATGCCGCATTCGTATTTGTGGCGAAATGTTTTTCGACAACTGGCAAAATCAAAGATTGATACAAATTTTTAACCGCATCGGAGGTGACTATCCCCGCGGCAGTTGCGGTAACACCTACGCCAGTAAATACAAGTGCTGGACCGCCTGCACCGGCGAGCAAAGTAATGCTTGCGACAATCCCGGCAACATTACCAATAAGACTCAGGACATCTCCATTATCAAATTTTTGATTAGTCTTGTATTCAGCTGTGATCTTTAGAAATACCGTCGTCGCCGCAAGCGTGTTGGCTTTTATGTTGAGAAACGGTGTGAATCCCGCGGTCAGTTTTACGATAGAGATCACGCTCGCGACTGTAGCACCGGTTTGTGCTGTCTGGTTGACGAGGGAGAACCCGGACTTATCCGTGTTGTACTGATCCGTAAGGGAGGCAGCTGCGCCGCCCACCGCTACGGGCTTATCGACGTACCCCAGAATGATTTCGAATTTTTTCGACATCGTTCGTTACTCCCTGATCAGAGTCTTGAAAGCGATGCTCATGCGCAGCCTGTTGCAATTTGCTGCCGGCGCCCGCGCGCCATGCGGCACCTCGCCATTGAACACTACGACTCTCTTCGGCTTGGGCTGCACGGACAGCATAATATTTTCTTTGGCAGTATCGTAAAAGACCAGCTCTCCTCCCCAACATGTAGCCCAATACTCACTGCAGAACAGCATGACCGTTTTGCCGGGCAGCTCGACTGTATTGTCGTGGTGGATAGGACCGTCCTGACTACTTGTTTGGCCATTGGCGTAGACACCTAATAGCTTTGCCGAGGGTAGGTGCACCGCTTTGATCCGCGCCCAGATATCCGCGAGAAATGCCCAATCAGGTCGAGCCCGCAGCTCTAGCTCACAATCTTCAAGCTCGTCTCTGCGAGTACCTGCAATAAAGCTGTGCCAGCAGGGACGATCAAGAGGTGAATAGGGATAGGGCCAGCCATATCGCCAAAGCGAGCCGGTCAGCAGTTTCAAGATCTTGGTATGCTCTTCGTCCGTTATTCCATCATCAATCACACAAATACGTTCACCCGCAATGACAACCGACATAGTTCAATCTCCTTATCAAACATAACAAGTGAAGACCGAAGTTAAATCAGCACAAGAGAGCTGCACAGCGGGAAATATAGGCTGCGGGGGAGGTATTGTCGCTGATGGCTTTATGAAACTCACATCTACGACGAGCGCTATTCTTCAGCAGTGCATCGTAGCGAATTATGAAACTTGCAAAAAAAACGCCCCCGGCCTTTCGACCGGGGGCGTTTCAATCAGCTAGATCTGGACTCAGATCTTGGCTTTCTTGGCAGCGCGGGTACGCTCGCTTTCGTCGAGGATCTTCTTGCGAAGACGGATCGACTTAGGCGTGACTTCGCACAGCTCGTCTTCCTGGATGTATTCCAGAGCCTGTTCCAGAGTGAAGCGAACCGGCGGAACCAGAGCGATGGTTTCGTCTTTACCCGAAGCACGCATGTTGTCGAGCTTCTTGCCTTTGGTTGGGTTTACACCCAGGTCGTTGTCGCGGCTGTTCTGGCCGATGATCTGACCGTTGTAGATCTCTTGACCGTGCTCGACGAACAGCTTGCCGCGCGCCTGCAGGGTTTCCAGCGAGTAGGTCAGAGCCTTGCCGGTTTCAACCGAAACCAGTACGCCGTTCTGACGGCCGGACATGTGGCCCGACTTGACTGGAGCGTAGCGATCGAAGATCGAGGTCAGGATGCCAGCACCGTTGGTCAGGGTCAGGAACTGGTTACGGAAACCGATCAGACCACGAGCAGGGATGTTGTATTCCAGACGCACACGGCCTTTGCCATCCGGGACCATGTTGCTCAGGTCGCCTTTACGCAGGCCCATCTCTTCCATGACCTTGCCCTGAGCTTCCTCTGGGATGTCGATGGTGACGTTTTCGAACGGCTCTTGCTTGACGCCGTCCACTTCACGAATGATCACTTCCGGACGGCCCAGGGCCAGCTCGAAGCCTTCGCGACGCATGGTTTCGATCAGTACCGACAGGTGCAGCTCACCACGGCCGGAAACCTTGAACTTGTCTGCCGAGTCGCCTTCTTCAACGCGCAGTGCAACGTTGTACAGCAGCTCTTTGTCCAGACGATCCTTGATGTTACGCGAGGTCACGAACTTGCCTTCTTTACCGCAGAATGGCGAGTCGTTGACCTGGAAGGTCATGGAAACGGTTGGCTCGTCGACGGTCAGAGGCTTCATCGCCTCGACGGTCAGCGGGTCGCACAGGGTGTCGGAGATGAACAGCTCGTCGAAACCGCTGATGCAGACGATGTCGCCGGCGGCAGCTTCTTCAACGTCGACACGGTGCAGACCGTGGTGACCCATCAGCTTCAGGATACGGCCGTTACGCTTCTTGCCGTCGGTATCGATGGCAACAACCGGGGTGTTCGGCTTGACGCGACCACGGGCGATACGGCCAACGCCGATAACACCGAGGAAGCTGTTGTAGTCCAGAGCGGAGATCTGCATCTGGAACGGGCCGTCACGGTCAACAGCAGGTGGTGGAACGTGGTCGACAACCGCTTGGTACAGCGGGGTCATGTCTTCGGCCATGGCAGTGTGGTCCAGACCGGCAATGCCGTTCAGGGCCGAGGCGTAGACGACCTGGAAGTCCAGCTGCTCGTCGGTAGCGCCGAGGTTGTCGAACAGATCGAAGATCTGGTCCAGAACCCAATCAGGACGCGCGCCCGGACGGTCAACCTTGTTGATTACAACGATTGGCTTGAGGCCAGCTTCGAATGCCTTTTTGGTCACGAAGCGAGTTTGCGGCATAGGGCCGTCTTGGGCATCGACCAGCAGCAGCACGGAGTCGACCATCGACATTACACGCTCAACTTCGCCACCGAAGTCGGCGTGGCCGGGGGTGTCGACGATGTTGATGTGGTAGCCATTCCAGTTGATGGCGGTGTTTTTCGCCAGAATGGTAATACCGCGCTCTTTCTCCTGGTCGTTGGAGTCCATGACGCGCTCGTCATTGAGCTCGTTACGCTCCAGGGTGCCCGACTGACGCAGGAGTTTGTCGACCAGAGTGGTTTTACCATGGTCAACGTGGGCGATGATGGCGATGTTACGCAGATTTTCGATCACAAATGTATCTCGATCAGAGGATTCGGTTGCCGCCTATTCTAGACGGCCAATATGAAGGTAAAAGGCTCAGCGGGCCCGCGGGTCGGGAGGGCGATGGCGGATGCTGCCGCCATACAGCCCTGGCAGTTTATGCCGGACGATAAACACGCACATTGGCATGTCCCTCACTGAGCAGATGATGCGCATGCAGGCGACTCATGACGCCCTTGTCGCAATAAAGTAGGTACTGACGGTTGCCATCGAGCTGCTTGAAGCGGCTGTTGATGGCATAGAAAGGCATGGTCTGGACTTCGATACCGTCGATCACCAGAGGTTGATCCTCTTGCGCATCGGGGTGACGAATGTCGATGACGATCTGGCCTGGAGTGGCCTCGGCCACCTCTTCAATCTGAATGTCCTGGCTCAGTTCGTCGATCACATGGTCGATCGAGATGAAGCGAGCACGTTCCAGCGCGCGCTCCAGGATCTGCATATCGAACTGGGCCTCCTCATATACAACCCGCTGCGGTTTGGCGCAGGTAGTCGGGTTGACCGAGATGACGCCGCAGTATTCTGGCATGTGCTTGGCAAACTCGGCTGTGCCGATCTGATAAGCGGTATCGATGATGTCCTGTTTGTGGCTGGCCAACAGCGGACGCAGGACCAGCTTGTCAGTGGCCTGGTCGATCACTGTCAGGTTGGGCAGGGTCTGGCTCGACACCTGGGAAATCGCCTCACCAGTGACCAGCGCGTCGATCTGCAGGCGGTCAGCGATGTTGGCCGCTGCGCGCAGCATCATGCGCTTGAGGGTAACGCCCATGTAGCTGTTGTCGACCTTGCCGAGAATCTCGCCGACCACTTCTTCGAACGGCACGCTGATGAACAGCACGCGCTGGCTGCTGCCGTATTTTTTCCACAGGTAGTGAGCGACTTCCATCACCCCCAACTCGTGGGCACGGCCGCCGAGGTTGAAGAAGCAGAAGTGGGTCATCAGGCCGCGACGCATCATCTGGTAGGCAGCCACGGTGGAATCGAAACCACCGGACATCAACACCAGAGTCTGCTCCAACGCGCCCAACGGGTAACCGCCGATACCTTGATGCTGATTGTGGATGACGTAAAGGCGCTGATTGCGGATTTCCATCCGCACCTTGATTTCCGGGTTCTTCAGGTCGATACCGGCGGCGCCGCACTGCTGGCGCAACTGGCTGCCAACATAACGGTCGACATCCATCGAAGTAAAGTCGTGGTGGCCGCCACGCTTGCAGCGTACGGCGAAGCGCTTGCCGGCCAGCAGATGGCCGTAGTGCGCCTTGCACTTCTCGACGATATCGTCGAAGTCGCCCAGCGGGTATTCCTCTACCTGAAGGAAATGGGTGATCCCCGGCGTGCACGACAGCCGGTCGATGATCTCGCGCTGAAGCTTCTCGTCTTCGATGCGGGTGACCACTTCGAGATTATCCCAGACACCGTCAACCTTCAGCTCAGGGTCGATATCCTTGAGCACGTTGCGGATGTTCTTCGAGAGCTGACGGATGAAGCGCTTGCGCACCGGCCGGCTCTTGATGGTGATTTCTGGGAAGACTTTGACGATGAGTTTCATGGGTAAACAGCGCGCCCAGGGCCTGCCGAAAATGAGGGGCGCGAATTATAGCGGAAATTGCTCAGGATTTGACCAACTTTTGAACAGAAAGGTTTGAGATGAGTGCAAGAGATTGATTTTGCCGCGCCTGTGCCGGCTCTTTAGCGGCGATCCGGCGTCCCGGTGAACCCGCTCCCACAGGATGGTGCAATGCCCGACTCCACCGCTATCTCTGTGGGAGCGGGTTTACCCGCGAAGAGGTTCCAGAAAACGCCCCCGCAAAGATGCGCACTAATTTGGTGCGCAGTTCGCAATTTCCGCATCTAAAAGGTGCGCTTTTGCTCGGACCACTACCAATAAGTGCCCCTGAACGCCCGCTTTTATCTCAGACTCGCCATTTTCGGGCACTGGCATGCAATTTGCTCTCTTGTGAGGCAGGTAAGCTTGGCCGACTATCCGCGCCCAGCAACACCCTTTTTCCAGGGCAGCGGCCCACCGCGCTCTAGACCCTCCGGAGGACAACATGTCGAAGTCGGTTCAACTCATCAAAGATCATGACGTCAAGTGGATTGATCTGCGTTTCACGGACACCAAAGGCACTCAGCATCACGTGACCATGCCGGCGCGTGATGGTCTGGACGAAGACTTCTTTGAAGTCGGCAAGATGTTCGACGGTTCGTCGATTGCCGGCTGGAAAGGCATCGAAGCCTCCGACATGATCCTGATGCCGGTTGACGATACCGCTGTGCTCGACCCGTTCACCGAAGAGCCAACCCTGATCATCACCTGCGACATCGTCGACCCGTCGAGCATGCTCGGCTACGATCGCGACCCACGTGCTATCGCCAAGCGCGCTGAAGAGTACCTCAAGAGCACTGGCCTGGGTGACACCGTGTTCGCCGGTCCAGAGCCTGAGTTCTTCATCTTCGACGAAGTGAAGTTCCAGTCCGACATCTCCGGTTCGATGTTCAAGATCTTCTCCGAGCAAGGCTCGTGGATGACCGGTGCTGACATCGAAGGCGGCAACAAAGGCCACCGTCCAGGCGTCAAAGGCGGCTACTTCCCAGTACCTCCGTTCGACCACGACCACGAAATCCGTACTGCCATGTGCAACGCACTGGAAGAAATGGGTCAGATCGTTGAAGTTCACCACCACGAAGTGGCGACTGCCGGTCAGAACGAAATCGGCGTCAAGTTCAACACCCTGGTGAAGAAAGCTGACGAAGTCCAGGCCCTGAAATACGTCGTGCACAACGTTGCCGACGCTTACGGCCGCACCGCTACCTTCATGCCGAAGCCACTGTACGGTGACAACGGTTCGGGCATGCACGTGCACATGTCGATCTGGAAAGACGGCAAGAACACCTTCGCTGGCGAAGGCTATGCCGGCCTGTCCGATACCGCCCTGTACTTCATCGGCGGCATCATCAAGCACGGTAAGGCACTGAACGGCTTCACCAACCCGTCGACCAACTCCTACAAGCGTCTGGTCCCAGGTTTCGAAGCACCGGTAATGCTCGCCTACTCGGCCCGTAACCGTTCCGCATCGATCCGTATTCCTTACGTCAGCAGCCCGAAAGCTCGCCGTATCGAAGCGCGCTTCCCGGACCCGTCGGCCAACCCATACCTGGCCTTCGCAGCCCTGCTGATGGCTGGCCTGGACGGCATCCAGAACAAGATTCACCCAGGCGATGCTGCCGACAAGAACCTCTACGACCTGCCACCAGAAGAAGCCAAGGACATTCCGCAAGTCTGCGGCAGCCTGAAAGAAGCTCTGGAAGAGCTGGATAAAGGCCGTGCGTTCCTGACCAAGGGCGGCGTGTTCTCCGACGACTTCATCGATGCCTTCATCGAGCTGAAGAGCGAAGAAGAAATCAAGGTGCGCACCTTCGTACACCCGCTGGAATACGAGCTGTACTACAGCTGCTGATGTAAGCGACGCCTGTCGTCGCTAGGCATCAACTGAAGACGGCCTCCCTCGGGAGGCCGTTTTCCGTTTCGCCAGACAGGATTTTCAGAAGCGTCCGACTTGCGCACCCTCAGCATCACCGCACACTTCCAGCCTCCACTGAAAAGGAGACTGCCGATGCGCCTTGCCCCCTTTATCCTCGCCTGCGCCCTCGGTCTGAGCGGCTGCAGCGCCACCTCTGACGACCCCACCTTCTCACCCCTGCTTGACCTGGTCGAGCGGCGACTGGCCGTGGCCGATGTGGTGGCGCTGCATAAATGGGATAACGCCCAGCCCGTCCAGGCAACCGAGCGCGAGCAAGCCATCATTGCTGCCGTGCGCAACGCGGCGCCTGGCTATGGCCTTGACCCTGCGCGTGCAGCGGCGTTCTTTGATGATCAGATAGAGGCCAACAAGCTGGTGCAGTATGCGCGGCTGTCGCAATGGCAGCTCGCCGGAGCGGCGCCGGCACTGCCACGACATGACTTGCAACGCATCATCCGCCCGCGGCTGGACGGCCTGCAGACAGACCTGCTGCACCAATTGGCGTCTTTCGATCAAACCCGCAGCCGCCAGTGCGCGCGCAAGCTGGCCCTGGCATTGGCGCAACGCCAAGGCGATGCACTGCACCGTACCGGCATGATCCGCGCCACCGGGCAGCTCTGCGACTGAGCAAGTGAGCAAGATGCTCTATATTGGTGCATGGCGGGGCCTACTGCTCTGCCATGCAGCCCAATATGGTTCAAGTGAATCGTTTCATCGATAGTTTTTGGCCTGCAATAGCGCATGAACAGGGCTTTTTCCGGTAATTGCGCTTCTTTTCGGAGCCTTGGTTTGTTTCTTGCATTTTCAAACCATCACGCGGATCACCAGCGCGCCCGCTCTTGGCTCAGCCAAGGGCGACCCATGTGCCAAAAGAGGTCGACGACGCCCCATGACCATCAGCGATGCGCAGCACCGTCTACTCCTGGACAACCTGACCACAGCGACCCTGCTGCTCAATGCCGAACTGCGCCTGGAGTACATGAACCCGGCCGCAGAGATGCTGCTGGCGGTCAGCGGTCAGCGCAGTCATGGGCAGTTCATCAGCGAGCTGTTCACCGAGTCGACCGAGGCGCTCAACTCACTGCGCCAGGCCGTTGAACAGGCTCACCCGTTCACCAAGCGCGAGGCGCAACTGACCTCGCTGACCGGGCAAAGCATTACCGTCGATTACGCGGTTACGCCGATCCTGCATCAAGGCCAGACCTTGCTGCTGCTCGAGGTGCACCCGCGTGACCGGCTGTTGCGTATCACCAAGGAAGAGGCCCAGCTGTCCAAACAGGAAACCACCAAGATGCTGGTGCGTGGCCTCGCCCATGAAATAAAGAATCCGCTCGGCGGCATTCGTGGCGCGGCGCAGTTGCTGGCCCGTGAACTACCCAATGATGGCCTGCGTGATTACACCAACGTGATCATCGAAGAAGCCGACCGCCTGCGTAACCTGGTCGACCGCATGCTCGGCTCGAACAAGCTGCCGTCGCTGGCGATGACCAACATTCACGAAGTGCTGGAGCGCGTCTGCAGCCTGGTCGAGGCCGAAAGCCAAGGCTGCATCACTTTGGTGCGTGATTACGACCCGAGCCTGCCGGACGTGTTGATCGACCGCGAGCAGATGATCCAGGCCGTACTTAACATCGTGCGCAACGCAATGCAGGCGATCAGCAGCCAGAACGAATTGCGCCTGGGCCGCATCAGCCTGCGCAGCCGCGCCGTGCGCCAGTTCACCATTGGCCACATCCGTCATCGCCTGGTAGCCCGCGTCGAAATCACCGACAACGGCCCCGGCATCCCGGCGGAACTGCAGGACACCCTCTTCTATCCCATGGTCAGCGGGCGCCCGGACGGTACCGGCCTCGGCCTGGCCATTACCCAGAACATCATCAGCCAGCACCAGGGCCTGATCGAGTGTGAGAGCCATGCCGGCCACACCACCTTCTCGATCTTCCTGCCTCTGGAACAAGGAGCCACTGCCCCATGAGCCGAAGTGAAACCGTGTGGATCGTCGACGATGATCGCTCCATCCGCTGGGTCCTGGAAAAAGCCCTGCAACAGGAGGGCATGACCACCCAGAGCTTCGACAGCGCTGACGGAGTCATGGGTCGCCTGGCCCGGCAGCAGCCGGACGTGATCATTTCCGACATCCGCATGCCTGGCGCCAGCGGCCTGGACCTGCTGGCGCAGATTCGCGAACAACATCCGCGCTTGCCGGTGATCATCATGACCGCGCATTCGGACCTGGACAGTGCGGTAGCCTCCTATCAAGGCGGCGCTTTCGAGTACCTGCCCAAGCCGTTCGACGTTGACGAGGCGGTCTCGCTGGTCAAGCGGGCCAACCAACATGCTCAGGAGCAGCAAGGCCTGCATGTCGCGCCGACGCTGACGCGCACGCCGGAGATCATTGGCGAGGCGCCGGCGATGCAGGAAGTATTCCGCGCCATCGGCCGCCTCAGCCACTCCAACATCACCGTGTTGATCAACGGTGAGTCGGGTACCGGTAAAGAGTTGGTTGCCCACGCCCTGCACCGTCACAGCCCAAGGGCTGCTTCGCCGTTCATTGCGTTGAACATGGCGGCGATCCCCAAGGATCTGATGGAGTCAGAGCTGTTCGGCCATGAGAAAGGCGCCTTCACCGGCGCTGCCAACCTGCGCCGTGGCCGCTTCGAGCAGGCCGATGGCGGCACGTTGTTCCTCGACGAAATCGGCGACATGCCAGCCGACACCCAGACCCGCCTGCTGCGGGTATTGGCTGACGGTGAGTTCTACCGCGTGGGCGGGCATATCCCGGTCAAGGTCGATGTACGCATCATTGCCGCAACGCACCAGAACCTGGAAACCCTGGTCCAGGCGGGCAAATTCCGTGAGGACTTGTTCCACCGCCTGAACGTGATCCGCATCCATATTCCGCGACTGTCCGACCGCCGTGAGGATATCCCCACCCTCGCCAGGCACTTCCTCGGCCGAGCGGCGCAAGAGCTGTCGGTCGAGCCAAAGCTGCTCAAGCCGGAGACCGAAGAGTTCATGCGCAACCTGCCGTGGCCGGGCAACGTGCGCCAGCTGGAGAACACCTGCCGCTGGATCACGGTAATGGCCTCTAGCCGCGAAGTGCTGGTGGGTGACCTGCCGCCGGAGCTGCTCAACCTGCCGCAGGATGCTGCGCCGGTGACCAACTGGGAGCAAGCACTGCGCCAGTGGGCGGATCAGGCGTTGGCGCGGGGGCAGTCCAACCTGCTCGACAGCGCGGTGCCGAGTTTCGAGCGGATCATGATCGAGACCGCACTCAAGCATACCGCCGGGCGTCGGCGTGATGCTGCGGTGTTGCTGGGTTGGGGGCGTAACACCCTGACCCGCAAGATCAAAGAACTGGGGATGAAGATCGACGGCGGCGATGAGGATGACGGCGACGATCATTGATCCACGCTTGACGCCATACACGCCGGGCCGCATAGCGGCCTTTTTCGACCGGTCCATCGCGCCCCTCTAGGAGCGGCCTTGCCGGGGCGCCGGACCGGTCGGAAAGGGCTGCGTAGCGGTCCAGGATCTGCGCAACGCCATGGAATCGCCGGGCCAGCTCCGCTGGCCTTTCCGACCGGTCCGGCGCCCCGGCAAGGCCGCTCCTACAGGGACCGCGCTCGGTTGCGGATCTGCGCAGTCTGTACCATGCACCGAGATCGTGCCCAACGCACCGCAGCAAGGCACAAACGACATCAAATCCCGACCTAATCACCCGCAAACCCTAACAAACACAGCGTTTGAAAACCTGGCACGCCCCCTGCAATAGCTATTGCACAACCAGTTTCGGGGGCCCTGGTACAGGCAGGCCGGGTGACCCCTATTTTATTCGCAAGTCGAGCAAGTTCTGGGGACCTCGGTACAGGCAGGCCGGGAATCCCCTCTTTTATTCGTGCAGCCTCACCTGCACACGCCAACGTCCCGCGTCCTCTGCAGCGCTCCATTCGCCCTGCAGGGGGCGCGCGGCCACCACCGTCAGCAGCAAGCCCTTGTCGCTGTTCTGCAAACGCCAGCCGACCGGCTTCTCCTCCAGCATCAGTTGCCCGCGCTGCGCCTTGCCCTTCGCTTCGAACACAATCGCCACCGTACCTTCGACGTTCTCGCCATGCAGCTTTGGCTCTTCGTTGAACCACAGGTCAAGCCCGCCCTGCACTACTCCGATCTGCTCCAGCACACGCTCTTCAGGCGTGGTCAGGCGGCCGATCATCAAGCCGACCATCACCCCGACGATGGCCAGCGACAGCATTACCCGCGGGAACGCTTTCGAACGCTGATCCGGTTCAGGGGTAGAATGCTCGTCATCTTCACGCTTGGAGCCGTGCATGTTTCACGTCATCCTTTTTCAACCAGAAATTCCGCCGAATACCGGCAATATCATCCGCCTGTGTGCCAACAGCGGCTGCGCCTTGCACCTGATCGAGCCGATCAGCTTCGAGCTGGACGACAAGCGCCTGCGCCGGGCCGGGCTGGACTACCACGAGTATGCCACGCTCAAGCGCCACGAGAGCCTGGCGGCGTGCCTGGAAAGCCTCGGCCAGCCGCGTCTGTTCGCCTTCACCACCAAGGGCTCGCACCCGTTTCACGAGGTTGCCTACCAACCAGGCGATGCCTTCCTGTTCGGCCCGGAAAGCCGCGGCTTGCCGGCCGAAGTACTCGACGCCCTGCCCGCCGAGCAGAAGCTGCGCCTGCCGATGCGCCCGGGCTGCCGCAGCCTGAACCTGTCCAACACCGTGGCGGTGACGGTATATGAGGCCTGGCGCCAGCAGGGCTTTGTCTGAGCCACAAAAAAAGCGCCCAACAGGGCGCTTTTCTCGGTCTGGCAGCCGTGCTTATTGCAGCGACGGTGCTTCGCCAGCGGCCTGCATGCGCTCCATTTCCTGCGCGTACAGGGCGTCGAAGTTCACTGGCGACAGCATCAGCGCCGGGAACGAGCCGCGGGTTACCAGGCTGTCCAGGGTTTCGCGAGCGTACGGGAACAGGATGTTCGGGCAGAACGCGCCGAGGGTGTGGCTCATGGAAGCCGGGTCAAGGTTCTTGATCAGGAAGATACCGGCCTGCTGCACTTCCGCGATGAAAGCCACTTCGTCACCGTTCTTGACGGTCACCGACAGGGTCAGCACGACTTCATGGAAGTCGCCTTCGAGGGCTTTCTGACGGGTGTTGAGGTCCAGCGAAACAGCCGGCTCCCACTGCTGACGGAAGATCTGCGGGCTCTTCGGTGCTTCGAAAGACAGATCGCGCACGTAGATACGCTGCATGGAGAATTGTGCTGCGTTGTCGTCAGTGGCAGCGCCGTTGTTCTGTTGCTCAGTCATGGCTGATCCTAATCCTAATGGGTTGAATGCGGTGTGACTCAGGCCGCGAGGAGGCTGTCGAGCTTGCCCGCGCGCTCGAGGGCGTACAAGTCATCGCAACCACCGACGTGGGTGCTGCCGATCCAGATCTGCGGTACCGAGGTACGGCCGGCCTTCTGGCTCATTTCGGCGCGAACCTGGGGCTTGCCGTCGACCTTGATTTCCTCGAACGGCACGCCTTTGCTTTGCAGCAGTTGCTTGGCGCGGATGCAGAACGGGCAGTAGTCGCTGGAATAGACGATGACGGGCTTCATATCACTTCACCAGGGGCAGGTTATCGGCTTTCCAGCTGGAAATGCCACCGCTGAGCTTGGCCGCGGTGTAACCAGCTTTGAGCAGTTCACGGCAATGGGTACCGGATTGCTGACCCATGCTGTCGACCACGATCAGGGTCTTGTCTTTATGCTTTTCCAGCTCGGCCATACGGCTGGCGAGCTTGTCTTGCGGGATGTTCAGGGCGCCAACGATGTGGCCGGCCGCGAATTCCTTGCTGGTGCGGATGTCGAGCACCACGCCTTTGTCGGCGTTGACCAGCGCAGTCAGCTGGCCGTTGCTCAGGCTCTGGCCGCCACGACGGATTTCGTTGAGCAACAGCAGGATCAGCAGAACAAAGAAAATCGCCACCAGAATGAAGTGGTTTGTGGCAAATGTAATCAGGTTAGCAACCATCAGGTGTGTTCCACGCGATTGAAAATGTCGGCCAGTATACACAGCAGCCAAGGCCCACCAAAGCCCGCCCGCCGGGCAGGCGTGCAGCATTCATCTGCAAACGTTGCAGCGCCAGTCGGCAAACACGATGAATTTTCGCCTGGGGTGGCGCATTTGCCCTAAAATCGGGTCTTTATCATCTTCTGGCAACCGTGAGTGCGATTGATGACGAACACCCCCAAGCCTCTGGTCCTGATCATCCTTGATGGTTTCGGGCACAGCGAACACGTCGAATACAACGCCATCCTTGCCGCGCAGACGCCGGTCTACGATCGCCTTTGCGCTACCCAGCCGAACGGCTTGATCTCGGGTTCGGGCATGGACGTCGGCCTGCCTGACGGGCAGATGGGCAACTCCGAAGTCGGCCACATGAACCTCGGCGCTGGCCGCGTGGTGTACCAGGACTTCACCCGGGTGACCAAGGCCATCCGCGATGGCGAGTTCTTCACCAATCCGGTGCTCTGCGATGCAGTCGACAAGGCTGTCGGCGCCGGTAAGGCCGTGCACATCCTCGGCCTGCTCTCCGACGGTGGCGTACACAGCCACCAGGATCACCTGATCGCCATGGCCGAACTGGCCGCGCAGCGCGGCGCCGAGAAGATCTACCTGCACGCGTTTCTCGATGGCCGCGACACGCCGCCACGCAGCGCGCAGTCGTCGCTCGAACTGGTCGACGCAGCGTTCGCCAAACTGGGCAAGGGCCGCATCGCCAGCATCATCGGCCGCTACTTTGCGATGGACCGGGACAACCGCTGGGACCGCGTCGCCGCGGCCTACAACCTGATCGTCGACTCCAGCGCCGACCACACTGCGGCTACCGCTGTGGAAGGGCTTGAGGCCGCCTACGCGCGCGGCGAGAGCGATGAATTCGTCAAGGCCACGCGGATTGGCGAAGCGGTCACTGTCGAAGATGGCGATGCGGTGATCTTCATGAACTTCCGTGCCGACCGCGCCCGCGAACTGTCGCGGGTGTTCGTCGAGCCTGACTTCAACGAGTTTGCCCGCACCCGCCAGCCAAAAGTGGCAGCCTTCATCGGCCTGACCCAGTACTCGGCGAAGATCCCCGCGCCGGCAGCCTTCGCCCCGGCCAGCCTGGACAACGTGCTTGGCGAATACCTGGCAAAAAACGGCAAGACCCAACTGCGGATTGCCGAAACCGAGAAGTACGCTCACGTCACCTTCTTCTTCTCCGGTGGCCGCGAAGAGCCGTTCGAAGGCGAAGAACGTATTCTCATCCCGTCGCCCAAGGTTGCTACCTATGACCTGCAGCCCGAGATGAACGCGCCTGAGGTCACCGACCGCATCGTCGAAGCGATCGAGCAGCAGCGCTACGACGTGATCGTGGTCAACTACGCCAACGGCGACATGGTCGGCCATACCGGCGTATTTGCCGCTGCGGTCAAAGCCGTCGAGGCGCTCGACACCTGCGTCGGGCGCATTGTCGATGCCCTGGACAAAGTCGGTGGCGAAGCACTGATCACCGCCGACCACGGCAACGTCGAGCAGATGGAAGACGAGAGCACCGGCCAGGCGCATACCGCGCACACCACCGAGCCCGTGCCGTTCATCTATGTCGGCAAGCGCCAGCTCAAGGTGCGTAAAGGCGGCGTGCTGGCCGATGTAGCACCGACCATGCTGACCTTGCTCGGCCTGGAAATCCCGGCAGAAATGACCGGGACTTCGATTCTGGTCGAATAAACCGCCCGCTACACCGCTGTTTCCAGACAAACGCCCCGCTGCAGATGCCGCGGGGCGTTTTGTTTGCAGGCCCAGGCGGGCATACTAGGCCAGTCTCCATCCCTGGTACGCCCACTCCATGTTCCGCGCCCTGATCCTTCTCGCCCTGTCATGCCTGCTCAGCCCGGCCTTTGCCGATGAGCGCGCACAGACCCAGCAACAACTGGATGCCACCCGCCAGGACATCGCCGAGCTCAAGAAGATGCTGGGCAAGCTCCAGGAAGAAAAATCCGGTGTGCAAAAAGACCTGAAGAGCACCGAAACCGACATCGGTAACCTGGAAAAGCAGGTGGAGGCCCTGCAGCAAGAACTAAAAAAGACCGAGGGCGAACTGGAGCGCCTTGATACCGAGAAAAAAAAACTCCAGTCCGCCCGCACTGAACAACAAGGCCTGATTGCCAGTCAGGCCCGCTCGGCTTATCAGAACAACGGCCGCGAGGAATACCTGAAACTGCTGCTCAACCAGCAGAACCCAGAGAAATTTGCCCGCACCCTCACCTATTACGATTACCTGAGCAAGGCGCGTATGGAGCAGTTGCGCGTGTTCAACGAGACCCTGCGTCAGTTGGCCAATGTCGAGAAGGACATTGCCAGCCAGCAGGCGCAGTTGCTCGCCCAGAGCGGCAACCTCGACAGCCGCCGGCAGGAGCTCGAAGCCGAGCGCGACAAGCGCAAGGCGGTATTGGCCAAGCTCAACAGCGACTTGAAGCAGCGCGACCAGAAGCTGCAAGCCCGCGAGCAGGACCAGGCCGAGCTGGGCAAGGTGCTCAAGACCATCGAAGAAACCCTCGCGCGCCAGGCCCGCGAAGCTGAGGAGGCGCGGCAAAAAGCCCTGATCGCTCAGCGCGAAGCCGAACAACGCCGCCAGCAGGAGGTTTTGGCCGCACGCCAGGCCCCAGCCGAGGCGCCGGCCGAGCCACCGAAAAAGGCCCTGACCACCCTCGGCCCGATGGTTTCCGGCGATGGCGCCAGCTATGGCGGTGCGTTTTCTGCAGCGCGGGGCAAACTTCCATGGCCAGTCAATGGTCGATTGCTGGCACGCTTCGGTGATGCCCGTGGTGGTGATGCCCGCGCCAAATGGGATGGTGTGATGATCAGCGCCAGCAGTGGCACCCAGGTTCGCGCAGTGCACGGCGGCCGAGTGGTATTTGCCGATTGGTTGCGTGGGGCTGGACTTCTGGTCATTCTCGACCATGGTAATGGCTATCTGAGCTTGTATGGCCACAATCAACGCCTGCTCAAGAGCGCCGGTGATGTGGTCAAGGCTGGGGAAGCCATATCCACCGTGGGTGACAGCGGTGGCCAGGAAAGCGCAGGTCTGTACTTTGCCATTCGTCAGCAGGGCCGCCCGAGCGACCCGGCGCAATGGTGCCGTGGCTAGGCATTTCAACTTATTTACGGTGGCTGCACCGAGGCTCCTGCGGGAGCGCCAACAGGATCAGGAGTTCGTTCGACATGCTGCACTCGCCTCGCCTCACCCAACTGGCCCTGACCGTCGCCCTGGCGATCGGCGCGCCCCTGGCCTATGCCGCCGAGCCGGCCAAGCCAGCCGCAACGCCAGCTCCCGAGGCCACGGCGAAGTCGCCGCTGCCGCTGGAAGAGCTGCGCACCTTTGCCGAAGTCATGGACCGCATCAAAGCGGCATATGTCGAACCGGTGGACGACAAGACCCTGCTGGAGAACGCCATCAAGGGCATGCTCAGCAACCTTGACCCGCACTCGGCCTACCTCGGCCCGGAAGACTTCCAGGAACTGCAGGAAAGCACCAGCGGCGAGTTCGGCGGCCTGGGCATCGAAGTGGGCATGGAAGACGGTTTCGTCAAAGTTGTCTCGCCCATCGACGACACCCCGGCCTCGCGTGCCGGCATCGAAGCCGGCGACCTGATCGTCAAGATCAATGGCGCGCCGACCCGTGGCCAGAGCATGACCGAAGCGGTCGACAAGATGCGCGGCAAGATCGGCGACAAGATCACCCTGACCCTGGTCCGCGATGGCGGCACGCCTTTTGACGTGACCCTCGCCCGTGCGGTCATTCAGGTCAAGAGCGTCAAGAGCCAGCTGCTGGAAAGCGGCTACGGTTATATCCGCATCACCCAGTTCCAGGTCAAGACCGGCGAAGAAGTCGGCAAGGCCTTGGCCAAGCTGCGCAAGGACAACGGCAAGAAGCTGCGCGGGGTCGTGCTCGACCTGCGCAACAACCCCGGCGGCGTGTTGCAGTCGGCGGTCGAAGTGGCCGACCACTTCCTGACCAAAGGCTTGATCGTCTACACCAAAGGCCGCATCGCCAACTCCGAGCTGCGCTTCTCGGCCGACCCGGCCGACGCCAGTGAAGGCGTACCACTGGTAGTGCTGATCAACGGCGGCAGCGCCTCGGCTTCGGAGATCGTCGCCGGCGCCCTGCAAGACCAGAAGCGCGGTGTGCTGATGGGCACCGACAGCTTCGGCAAAGGCTCGGTGCAGACCGTGCTGCCGCTGGCCAACGACCGCGCCCTGAAGCTTACCACCGCGCTGTACTTCACCCCCAACGGCCGCTCGATCCAGGCCCAGGGCATCGTCCCCGATATCGAAGTGCGCCAGGCCAAGCTCACTGCCGAGGCCGACACCGAGAACTTCAAGGAAGCCGACCTGCAAGGCCACCTCGGTAACGGCAACGGCGGCGCCGACCGCCCGACCGGCAGCAGCAAGCGCAAAGAGCGCCCGCAGGATGATGACTTCCAGCTGAGCCAGGCACTGAGCCTGCTCAAAGGCCTGAACATCACCAAGGGCGAATGATCCGCTGATGCGTTATCTGCTGTTGACCTTGCTCTGCCTGCTGACCGGCGCCGCCCATGCGGCGCCGGCCAAGGCTTACATGAGCATCATCATCGACGACCTTGGCCAGAGCATCGAGCGCGACCAGCGCACCCTTGCCCTGCCCGGCCCGGTGACCATGGCGGTGATGCCTGATACCCCGCACGCCAGTGACTTCGCCCGTCAGGCCCATAAAGCCGGCAAGACGCTGATCCTGCACATGCCGATGGACCCGGCCACCGGCCCATATGCCTGGCACCCTAGCCTACCGACCGAAGAGCTCGCCCGGCGCCTCGACGCAGCGTTGCTCAAGGTGCCGTTTGCCGCAGGCGTGAACAATCATATGGGCAGCCGCATGACCGCTGAGCCAACTGCCATGGCCTGGTTGATGGCTGAGTTGCAGCGCCGTGACCTGTTCTTCGTCGACAGCCGCACCAGTGCCGCTACCGTGGCTGCCGCCAAGGCGCAGGAAGACTGCCTGGCACACGTGTCACGGGATGTATTTCTGGACGACGTGCGCACCAGCGAAGCCATCACCGCTCAGTTGCGTGAAGGCGTCGAGCTGGCCCGCAGGCAGGGCTCTGCTGTGCTGATTGGCCACCCCTACGCACAAACGCTGGAGGTTCTGGAAAGAGAAATGCCCCGGCTCAAAAGCCAGGGCATCGAACTGATAGAGCTGCGCCAGATGATCGCCGTGCGCAGCAATCTGGCCATGCCTGCACATGGCAAGCAAGGCCGCTACAGCAATCGCTGAAGCCTACTCGAACGGGATGATGCCGAGCACATCGGCCTTGGTCAGCTTGCTGCGGTAGATCTCCAACACCTCACTGTTCTGCGCTGCACGTAATTGAGCGTCGCGGCCCAACGCGCGCTGCGCCCAGGTCTTGAGGTGCCCGGCGACAAAATCAAGGTCAGCTGCGCCCTCGCTGGCGTAGTGGAAATGCGCCTCCCACAAGCCAATGCCTCGACCATGTCCGGACACGGCCAGCCGCTTGATTTCATAGATATCCAGGTAGTCGTTGCGGGGCAGCGGTCTGCGTTTGACGGTGCGTACAATAGTCAGTTGTTTCTGCTCGTGCAGGTACTTGAGCGCTCGTGCCGTTGGGTGAGTGGTGTTGAAGTAGATCGATCTGAGCAAGTCATCCTGGGTCGCCTGCAATGACTCGATGCCCGTTTCAAGATCTTCATACAACGCTGCATCGCCTTCGCTGCGAGGCAGTGCTGCGAGCACCTCGCTGAGTTTTTCGCGGTGCAGCTCCAATACCGTGCTCAAGCCCAACGGCTCGTCAGATGAAACATAGCGCCGAGCGATCTTGACCACCGAATCCATCTCGTCCAACAGCGTGCGCCCGCGTCGGCGGACACTGGCAAGCCCTTGCGTCGATGGGGAAGCTCTGTCGAGCGGGTTGGACTCGGCGTCTTCGACCCATGCACTGTTCTGGCGTCTGAAAGTTTTCAAAACCTTGGAGTAGGAATCTCTTTGCTGGATAACCGACTCGCCATCGACCTGCACCTCCTCTCCCACCACGCTTCGGCCACGGTGCGTGCGGACCACTCGACGTATGCCGCCACGCTTCGCATAGAGAGGCGTACGCACCCTCGGTACATCCGCCAGCTCAAGTTCACGCAGGTCGCTGGCAATCTCGATCCTGACCGAATCCTTGAGTTTGCCGAGCGTCTGCTGGTATAGCCGCAGCTTGTCCGCTCGGATGACTCTCTTGCCCACGCTCAGCAAGTAATCGGCCATACTTGCTGCTTCCTCGTAGGCATCCATCACACCGTTCAGCACTTCCAGGCGCTCGCTCAGCGCGAGGTCCGCACCCGCCAGCTCGGCGTGCGCAGCACCAGCACTGGCCAACGCCGGGCCGTTGAGATAGTTCTGGTACTCGTTCAAGGTCGCTTCGTCGGCCCCACCAAGGCGATCCAGACTAAGCTCGGCAAGGTCCTGCAGCATACGGAATTCAAGGTCTACCGCGTTCGCTCGCCTTGTCTCGATGATCCGATTGAGCATCTGAGCCTTGGTGTCTCTGCCGCCTTCCTCGGATTTGAAATGAATCGTGCTGTCCTTTAGCGTTTCCTCGAGCAGGGCGTCGAACGGCCCGGACAGTTCGATCAACTCCTGCTCCCACACCTGCACGCCCTCAAGCGCCTTGGTGAAGTCCCGATAATGCTGGATTTCGACCTCGGTTTCCGGGAGGACCATCAGCTGCTCCCTTTGCTCCTCCACGTCTTTCTCGTTGATCATGTCCGCCAGACGGTTGTAGTAATGCCCACAGTTCTCGACCAGGCTGCGCCGAATATCGCTGCGCTGTGCGTCCAGCACCTGATCCAGCAATGGGTCAACGGACCTGACGGCAGTGATCTCGGTCAGAATACGATCATGCTTGCGGTCTACCTCGATCAGTCGTTTATAGCCACCGGCAACACGCTCGCTGTAGCGCTTCTGAAGACTCCTGAGCAGCGCCAACTTGCTTACTTGAACGCTGTCCAGTGATGCCTCCTGTTCCAGATCAAGGATCAGCGCCTTGTTCTCGAACTCTTGCCTGATATATTTTTCAAGGTCTCGCCGCCGTGGTTCGCTTTCCACGATAAGCGCACTTTCCTGATTCTTGAGCAGAGTAAGCTGCTGCTTCTTGGTTTCCTGCAGGCGCTGAACGCGATTACGCGGCATACCGCCATCCAAGCGCAGTCGAGCATCGATACGCCACGCTCCGAACTCGCGCAGCAGCCACGGCCCGACGGCGCCGTCCCGGCCTTCAATGCGTGCGCCTTCGGCGCTGAGCGCCACCGCGTAGGTGTCCCCGCGCAGCGACACGTAATGCTGCCCGTCCTTGATGTACAAGCCTTGTTCAGGGCCAGCACTCAGCGGCTGGATGCCATTGAGCGATACAGCACTGCGCATCGCCAGCAAGGCCTGCCGCCGTTGAGGAGGCAGGACATTGAAGCCCTGCCCTCCACTGAAGGAAAAGTCCAGGTTCACGCTGGCCTGGTTGAGCACCTCGCCAGGCAGGTAAACCTTGCCTTGGACTGGGCGAGTCATCGCCGTGGATGCACCGTTGCCTGCGATTGTCGGCCCGCGCAACAGATCCAGCGGCGGTTGCTCTACGGGGACGGGCTCCTGCAACTGCGGCAACCGCGCATGCAGCAGCGCCATGCCGGCATTGAGGATCAGGTCGACGACCGCCGCTGAGCGCCCGAAGGCACTAGCTTGAGCCAACGCGGTGAGGTCATTGTCGACGCTCCTGGCCATTTGCACCATCCAGGCCACCACTGCCACCGGCCCGCGCAGTTGCAAGGTAATCAGGTCGAACAGCAACCAGGCACCTTCACACAGAATGGCCCAACGGCTCTCGGCATTCGACACACTCTGCCGGTCAGCCAGCTCCACCAGCAGGTCGCGGTTTGCTGCATACATCTTTGCGTCGACATCAACGCGCCAATACTGCGGCCAGAACGCAGGCGGTTGCACGCGCTCGGGCAGGAGCGAGGAATCGATGATCGGCACACCCAGATGCGGCTCGGTAAATCCGCCGTGCGCATACACGCTTCGAGCCTGTGGCAGGATCCACTCAAGGATGTCCTGCTGCAAGGCCGTATCGGAACGAATCGCCTGCATCATCGCATCCAGACTGGCAAACTCGCATACCGAGCGCGATGCATACAACGGCCGATATAGCACAACCACGGCAGGCTCGACGCAAAACAGCACATACATTCCACGCACCAGGTCGTAGTGCTCACTGCTGGGCTCGCGCCGAAATGCAAGTGGCATCAACATGCTGCCTGGCAACTGCTTGTCATCCAGCCCCCGACAGTAATTGACCACGGCTTGCAGCGCGGCCTCACTAAGGCTACCTCCCAGCTTTGCCTGCAAGGCACTGAACAGGAAGGAACAACGCCATTCACGAGCGAAACGACTGACGCGCAGCTCACGCTGGGCCGGCTCATCCAGACGGTCAGCGACATACACCGGATAATGAGCACCGATGTCGACACGCTGGATAAGTGCCTTGACGTACTCGACGTTCATCCAGTCCATGATCAGTTGATCGTCCCGATGCTCGATCGCCGTCACGGTAGCTCCAGCCAGTGAGCTCAAATTGCCTACGGCAAGCTGGGTAAGCGAAACCTTGCGCGTTTCAACCACCCCACCGCCAACACCCGCGCCCGCACCGCCGGGCACTCCCCTGGCCACGCTCAGGGTCAGCAACAGGTCATCCGCAAAGTAGTTGGCGTCGATCGGATGATCACTCAACATCTGCTCACGCAAACGCTGGCTGGCGTAGCCATGCAGGTCAAGAATGCCATCAAGTGCAGCGATACCGTCGGAGTCAGCCTGCGCCAAGGCCAGCTCGAACAGGCCACACTGGTGGGCAAAGCTGTCCTCGGAAGACGCTCTATTCAGTCCTGGAGGCAGGATCAGTTTGGTACTGCCAACGTTGGAATAGGCCGGGATGAAGAAGCTGGCAGGGTCGCTCAGCGAGGCATATGCCTGCTCAAGCGCGCTGACATCTGCCAACAAGGCGGGGCGCAGCCGCGACAGCGTCGCCAGGAGAATATCCAGCAACATTGCCGCCTGCTGCACAAAGCAGTCGCCCTCCAACGCAAAGCGGTGCCAGGTCATGGCCTCGAAGCGGTAACGCACGCCGAGCTCGTCGGCAAGCGCAGCAGCAAACTCGTCGAGCGAGTCGAATGCACGGATGATCCCCGAGGGTGCGCACCACATAAGGGACTCGCGCTCGTCCCATTGCGCCTGAATCAGCAGGTTTGGCAATGTCTCGCTGAAGGTAGCCCCGCCAATGTCCAGTTCGACCTGCACCAGATACACACCGGACGGCACATTGCCGCGTGCCAGCAGCTCGCGCACGCACTGCGCCTGCTGTTCGTCCAGCGCCTGCCAGGGCAAGTTGCAGAGTAGCGCCGATTTGAGCAGTTGCTGCAGCCAGCTCAGGTGGTCCACGCCCATGTTGCCAGTCGCCCGCCAATAGTCGACCTGGGCCTGACAGAAGTCATCTGGCAACTGCCTGATCAGTTCGTCGAAGGCTGTCTGCAGCCGCTCAGGCTTTATGACATCGCCCTCGCCGGTGGTCATGGAGTCTTCGATCGCATAAAAGCGCCTAGCCGGTTCCAGGCAGAAGTACTGGGCAACGTTGTCTAACGGCGACAAGTCCAGCAACTTGCCGTCAATCAGCGCTTGCAGCACCAGGTCGACCAGCGGTCGGAGAGGAAGTCCAGGTGTCATCAGCATCAGCCCTTCAGCTGAATGCATGTCAGGTCTGGCAGTCTTGAGAATGGGATGGTGTTCGATCAAGAGCTGCATGATCCGCTCAGCCGCGATCTGGCGCAGGCCAGGGCGGTTGGCGAATTGAGCAGCTACGCTGGCACGGAAATCAAAAGCTGTTGCGGATGGGTTGCTGGGCATGGCGGCACTTTCCTGAGGAGAAAAGGCTCAACCTAACGCGTAGTGCAGGGTGCTCCGGTGTTAGTTATTGCTGGGGTCGACACTGCGCCATCAGGCAGTTGGCGCAATAACGAAACAGACCCTGTCCAATGGACAAGGCCTGTTTCAAGCAGAGCTGCGCACGTGTCCTAGCTGTACACGCGCCCCAGCACCTGGCGATGGCTCTCGAACTGATCAAGCACGTCGCGAACGATCTGCTCCGGCAAGAAGCCCATCAGGTCGTACTCCTGACTACCATCGTGCAGATAGACCTCGGCGCGATAATAGCGTTGGCGCACATCGGCCTCGCCTTGCACCTGTGCCTCGTTGGGCGCCGCCAGGTAGCCGTCCAGGCTGACCTCGTAGACGAACGGGTTGCCCTCTTCCATCATCACCCGCAGGCCCATCATATTGCGCGACTGGCCTAAGCGGGTCTCGACCTCGAAACCCTGCGCCTGCAGCTGCGCTGCGGCGTCCTTGAGGGCCGGACTGACGTGTTTGTCCATGAAGCGCTGAACCACCGCCTGGGTCGGCTGCAACTCCATCGCACTGAGCCGCTCGCTGAAACCGCGACGGCCACGGGCGGCCAGCTCGGCCCGCTCCTGCTCCAGTTGCGCGTCCTGCTTCATGGCCTTGTACAAGCCGAACATGAACAGCACCAGCACCACCGAGAACGGCAGCCCTGCGAGCACGACCATGGTCTGCATGGCGGCGAAGTTGCCGGCCAGCAGCAGGCCAATGGTCACCAGGGTGATGACCACCGACCAGAACACCACCATCCAGTGCGGCGCGTCCTCGTCGACCTGGCCGCCCTTGCACGACAGGTTGGCCATCATCACCGCGCCGGAGTCGGCCGGGGTGAGGAACAGCACGAAGCCGACGAATACCGCCACCCCGATGACGATCTTGGCTGCCGGGAAGTATTCCAGCAGTTGGTAGATCGACATCGATGGCTGCTCAAGCGCCGTCTTGCCCAGCTCCACCGCACCATGGTTCATCACCAGGTCCAGTGCGGTGTTGCCGAAGATCGACAGCCAGGCCAGGGTAAAGCCCAGCGGGATCAGCAGCACGCCGGCAACCAGCTCGCGCACGGTGCGGCCCTTGGAGATACGGGCGATGAACATGCCCACGAACGGCCCCCAGGAAATCCACCAGGCCCAGTAGAACACGGTCCACAGGCCCAACCAGCGCTCGGACTTGCCCGCTTCGTTCTCGTACACATACAAGTCGAAGGTCTTCAGCACGATGCCGTTGAGGTAGTCGCCGGTGTTCTGCACAAAGCCGTTGAGCAGGTGCAGGGTATCGCCGGCCAGCAAAACGAAGATCAGCAGGCCGCTGAACAGCACGATATTCAAGTTGGACAGGCGGCGGATGCCGTTTTCCACACCCGATACCGCGGCCACCGTCGCCACCGTCGCCATGACCAGAATGACGATCAGCAGGTTAGTGTTGCTGTGCGTCATGCCGAACAGGTACTCGAGCCCCGAGGCAACCTGCATCGAGCCGATACCGAGGTTGGTCACCAGCCCCAGCAGGGTCACGAACATGCCGAAAATGTCCACCGCATGGCCGGCGCTGCCCTTGACCCAGCGCTCGCCCATCAACGGGTACAGCGCCGAACGCAAGGCCAGCGGCTGGTTGTGCCGATAGGCGAAGTAGCCGACTGCCAGGCCAACCAGGGCATAGATCGCCCAGCCGTGCAGGCCCCAGTGCAGGAAGGTCAGCTGCAGGCCCTGGCGCGCCGCTTCTGCGCTGGCCGAGGTGCCTTCGGGCGGGTTGAAGTAATGATCCAGCGGCTCGGACGCACCGAAGTACAGCAGCGAGATACCGATGCCCGACGAGAACAGCATGCCGGCCCAGGCACCGTAGCTGAAGTCCGGTTGGTCATCCTTGCCGCCCAGCTTGAGCTTGCCGAAGCCGGAGAAGGCCAGAACGATGACGAACACCAGGTAGCCGCCAATCACCAGCATGTAATACCAGCCGAAGCTGCGCGTCAGCCAGGTCTGGGCGACGTTGAGCACTTCACCGGCGGTGTCGGGTACAGCGATAAGCAAGGCAGTCAGAACAAGGATCAGCAGCGCAGAGGTGATGAACACCACGTTGTTGACCCGGACCCTCTCGGCGGGGGGTTTGGTTAGGGAGGCAGAACTCATTGCACGAATGCTCCGGGCAGTGCTGGGGTGGAGGCTAATCAGTCAATCCCGTGCAATTGGTCAATTAATGCCACTGCGACAGGTGTTATAAAAGCACTCAGGAAAACCGTGATCCCGTAGCGAAACGATGCACAACTACAGAGCCAAGCCCCGCTCCGAGGGCCCTGCGCGCAGTCTCGCGACCGCTCGGCAGATTCTGTATCGCGCAGCGCCCATGCCCGTCAACGCCTTGTATTCCGGGGGTTGCACGTTTTTCTGGGGTGCCAATCGATGCCTTTTCGACAGCCTTAAACAACTGTCAATGGCACAAATTGTCGCAGAGCTTATTCTTTATTGATTGAACGTTCAATCAAAACAAAATAGACTGGCCTTCGCCGAGGCAGCCGCTTGTCGTCTGCCCGCAGGCCTGAGGAGATTTGCCAGATGCCCAAGGTCGGTATGCAACCCATTCGCCGTCAGCAGTTGATCGAAGCCACCCTGCAGGCGGTCGATCAGGTCGGTCTGGGAGATGCCAGCATTGCGCTGATCGCCCGTTTGGCTGGAGTGTCGAACGGCATCATCAGTCACTACTTTCAGGACAAGAACGGCCTGATCGCAGCGACCATGCGCCACCTCATGAATGCGTTGAGCGAAGGCACCGTCGCCCGTCGACTAGCCCTCACCGACGACAGCCCGCGGGCGCACCTGAGAGTCATCGTCGAGGGCAACTTCGACGCCAGCCAGGTCAGCGGCCCGGCAATGAAAACCTGGTTGGCCTTCTGGGCCGCCAGCATGCACCAGCCGTCCTTGCACAGGTTGCAGCGGATCAACGATCACCGCCTTTATTCCAACCTGTGCTGCCAGTTTCGCCGCGTCCTGCCGCTCTACCATGCGCGCAAGGCCGCCCGTGGCCTGGCAGCCTTGATCGACGGCCTGTGGTTGCGTGGCGCACTCTCGGGCGACGCGTTCGATACCGAGCAGGCAATTCGGATTGCCTACGAATACATGGATTTACAACTGGCTAAGCAGCACGCCCTGGATACAACGCCCCAGGCGGCTGAACGATCGCACGCAGCGACTGCCTCATTAGCAGGAGCGCAACGCGGCTAGCCAATCACACACTGCACTTGCGAGGATTCTATGGCCCGTTTCGGAACGCAAAAACTCTACATCGATGGTGGTTATGTCGACGCTGGCAGCGATGCCACCTTCGAAGCCATCAACCCGGCGACCGGCGAAGTCCTCGCCCACGTCCAGCGCGCCACTGCCGCTGACGTCGAACGTGCCGTCGAGAGCGCCGAACGTGGCCAGAAAGTCTGGGCCGCGATGACTGCCATGCAGCGTTCGCGCATCCTGCGTCGTGCCGTTGACATCCTGCGCGAGCGCAACGATGAGCTGGCCATGCTGGAAACCCTCGACACCGGCAAGTCCTACTCGGAAACCCGTTACGTCGACATCGTCACCGGCGCCGACGTGCTCGAGTACTACGCAGGCCTGGTCCCGGCCATCGAAGGCGAGCAGATCCCGCTGCGCGAAAGTTCCTTCGTCTACACCCGCCGCGAACCGCTGGGCGTGACCGCCGGTATCGGCGCGTGGAACTACCCGATCCAGATCGCCCTGTGGAAATCGGCGCCAGCCCTGGCGGCCGGCAACGCGATGATCTTCAAGCCGTCGGAAGTTACCTCGCTGACCACCCTGAAACTGGCCGAGATCTACACCGAAGCCGGCCTGCCGAATGGCGTGTTCAACGTCCTCACCGGCAGCGGCCGTGAAGTCGGCACCTTGCTGACCGAGCACCCGCGCATCGAAAAAGTATCGTTCACCGGCGGCACCACCACCGGCAAGAAAGTCATGGCCAGCGCCTCGAGCTCGTCGCTCAAGGAAGTCACCATGGAACTGGGCGGCAAGTCGCCGCTGATCATCTGCGCCGATGCCGACCTCGACAAGGCCGCCGACATCGCCATGATGGCCAACTTCTACAGCTCCGGTCAGGTCTGCACCAACGGCACCCGGGTATTCATCCCGGCTCCGATGAAAGCCGCCTTCGAAGCCAAGATCGCCGAGCGCGTTGCGCGCATCCGCATTGGCAACCCGGAAGACGAGAACACCAACTTCGGCCCGCTGGTCAGCTTCCAGCACATGGAAAGCGTGCTCGGCTACATCGCCAAAGGTAAGGAAGAAGGCGCCCGCGTCCTCTGCGGCGGCGAGCGTCTGAGCGAAGGCGACCTGGCCAAGGGTGCCTTCGTTGCGCCGACCGTGTTCACCGACTGCAGCGACGACATGACCATCGTCAAGGAAGAGATCTTCGGCCCGGTCATGAGCATCCTCAGCTACGAGACCGAAGAAGAAGTCATCCGCCGTGCCAACGATACCGAATACGGTCTGGCTGCCGGCGTCTGCACCAACGACATCAGCCGCGCCCACCGCATCATTCACCAGCTTGAAGCCGGCATCTGCTGGATCAACGCCTGGGGCGAGTCGCCGGCAGAAATGCCGGTCGGTGGTTACAAGCAATCCGGTGTCGGCCGCGAAAACGGCGTCAGCTCGCTGGCCCAGTACACCCGCATCAAGTCGGTTCAGGTCGAGCTCGGCGGCTACACCTCGGTGTTCTAAGCACCCTGTGTAGTTAGGCCCGCGCCTTATGGCGCGGGCGCTTTGCTCCCTGACACCGCCACAACGAGGGTACTTGCATGTCCCAACAATTCGATTACATCATCGTCGGTGCCGGCTCGGCCGGTAACACCATCGCCACCCGCCTGACCGAAGACGCCAACGTCAGCGTGCTGCTGCTCGAAGCTGGCGGCCCTGACTACCGCTTCGACTTCCGCACCCAGATGCCGGCCGCGCTGGCCTTCCCGCTGCAGGGCCGTCGCTACAACTGGGCCTACGAAACCGATCCAGAGCCGCACATGGACGGCCGTCGCATGGAATGTGGCCGTGGCAAAGGCCTGGGTGGCTCGTCGCTGATCAACGGCATGTGCTACATCCGCGGCAACGCTATGGACTTCGATGGCTGGGCCAAGCTGCCAGGCCTGGAAGACTGGACCTACCTCGACTGCCTGCCGTACTTCAAAAAGGCCGAAACCCGCGATATCGGCCCCAACGATTATCACGGCGGTGACGGCCCGGTCAGCGTTGCCACGCCCAAAGCCGGCAACAACCCACTGTTCCACGCCATGGTCGAAGCCGGCGTACAGGCTGGTTACCCGCGCACTGAAGACCTCAACGGCTACCAGCAGGAAGGCTTCGGCCCGATGGACCGTTCGGTGACCAAGAACGGCCGTCGCTCGAGCACCGCGCGCGGCTACCTGGACCAGGCCAAGAAGCGCCCGAACCTGACCATCGTCACCCATGCCCTGAGTGACCGGATCCTGTTCGAAGGCAAACGCGCTGTCGGCGTGACCTACCTGGTCGGCGACAGTGAAGAGCGCATGGAAGCCCGTGCGCGCAAGGAAGTCATCGTCAGCTCCGGCGCGATTGCTTCGCCGCAACTGCTGCAACGCTCCGGCGTCGGCCCGCGTGCACTGCTCGAAAGCCTCGACGTGCCCGTGGTACACGACCTGCCAGGCGTTGGTGAAAACCTGCAGGATCACCTTGAACTGTACCTGCAGTACGCCTGCACCCAGCCAGTCTCGCTGTACCCATCGCTGCTGTGGTGGAACCAGCCGGCCATCGGTGCCGAATGGCTGTTCAACGGCACCGGTATCGGCGCCAGCAACCAGTTCGAGGCGGGCGGCTTCATTCGCTCCCGGCCTGAATTCGAGTGGCCGAACATCCAGTACCACTTCCTGCCGGTGGCGATCAATTACAACGGCTCGAATGGCGTCAAGGAACACGGTTTCCAGGCGCACATGGGCTCGATGCGCTCGCCTAGCCGCGGCCGTATTCAGCTCAAGTCCAAGGATCCGCGCCAGCATCCGAGCATTCTCTTCAACTACATGGCGACTGAACAGGACTGGCAGGAATTCCGCGACGGTATCCGTTTGACTCGCGAGATCATGGCCCAGCCTGCGCTGGACCAGTACCGCGGCCGCGAAATCAGCCCGGGCGCCCACGTGCAAACCGATGAAGAGCTCGACAAGTTCATCCGCGAGCATGCCGAAACCGCATTCCACCCGTCCTGCTCGTGCAAGATGGGCACCGACGAGATGGCCGTGGTCGACGATCAGGGCCGTGTGCATGGCATGCAAGGGCTGCGGGTGGTCGATGCGTCGATCATGCCGATCATCATCACCGGCAACCTCAATGCCACCACGATCATGATCGCCGAGAAAATCTCCGACAAGATCCGTGGCCGCCAGCCGCTGCCGCGCAGCACCGCCAAGTACTACGTGGCTAACGGCGCGCCGGTCAAAGGCAAGCCGATGCGGGAAGTGAAGCAGCCGTAACTCAGGCTAGATGGGGTCGCTCTGCGACCCCAATCGTTACGTCGGCAGCGGAAAGAACCGCCGCATCAATGAATCATCTCCATCTGCCCCCAACCGCTGCGCCAGCACCTCCCGATCAAACACCTCGCCACTGCGCAGATCATGCACCAGCCCTCCTTGCGGAGGCTGCGCCAGCGCCCGCAGGCGCACCTCGATAAAGCGATACCGCGCATTGTCGACGGCGGTGATGCGCGTGACCTCGACATAGCGCCCAGGCAGCATCAACGACTCAGCCTCATCAGGCCTGCTGGAAAACGCCGCGACCGGTGTCGCCCGCACATGCTCACCTGGCTCCAGCACATATACCACCGCGCCATCATCGAAGGCTGGCCTGCCGGATATCTGCACCTCAGGGCTGTTGAACACCTCCCAAAGCACGTAGGGATTCTCGGTGAACGAGGTGAACTCGGTACTCACCAGTACATCTCCCACCGTGACCTGACCACTGCGAAAAGCCGCAGTACCGGTGCTGCGCATACCTGAAGCAGCGCGATACAAGGTGACCGGGCTGTACTGACCAATCTGCTCAAGTGCCTCGGCCAGGGCATGGCTACGGTCGATACAGACCGCCAGCCGATCGTCCAGTGGTAGCCCGCGCCACAGGTTGTTGTAGCGCTGCGGCGCATGGCTGTACTCGGCTATCGCCGGCGCGCCATAGCCGAGTTCATCGCGATAGACCGCGTAAGGCTCACTGAACGCATCCAGATACCACCCGCGCTCATCGACCTGGCCGGCGTCGGCCCACGGCACCCGCGCCAGCGCCGTTTGCTGACGGGCCAGAGCTTGATCGGAACGGAGCAACAGCGCGTCAGCGGCGGGCTGCATGAATTCTTCCCAGCTGTCGTCGGCAATCGCCAGCGGCGCCTGGAGCGTGCGCGGCGGTGGTAACCGACCTGGAGCAAACAGCTCGGTGGAGCGCATCAGTGCGCTGTCCAGGAGGATGAACAGGATATCCAGCAACACCGCCCACCAGGCAGCTGCGCGCCACTCGCGCTTACCATTGATGGCCTGGTCCAAATGCAGCGCGAGGCAACCGACACCGATGCCCAACGCTGTCAGGGCCACAGGCCAACCCGCAATGCTCATGGGCGCCAGGATCAATGCCGCAGTTTGCAGCCCGGACAGCCAGCGCTGCCTGCGTAACTGAGCGTTGGTAGTAAGGCGCTCATCGGCATCACTGGCCAGGGTAACCAACGCCTGATCACGCAGGCGCACGAACACATCTCCGCGCAGCGGCTGGCTACTGATCAGCAGCGTATGATCGGGCTGCACCAGCAAGTCCAGGTACTTTTGCAGACGCGGACGCAGCGACTGGCTCAGCAAGTCACTGCCGACAAAATCGCTCATCAACCGCTCCTGCCCCTGCGCTGTTGCCGCTTGCTCGACCAGCCACGCCTCAAGCGCCTGCTCATCGTTGAGCAGCACCATGCCGGCATGCTCGCCTGCCAGATACAGGCAGCGTTTGCCACTGGGCAACGTACGCAGCAGCAAGGTTCGCGCCGCAACCCCGCCCAGACTCAGGCGAGCCCAACCGCTGAGGTGGTTGTCGCCATACGACAGGCGCAGAGCCTTGCGGGTCGCTGGCAACTGCGAGCGGACCAGCGAGGCTGCGAGTATTTCGTGCCGCTCATCGCTGCTCAGTGCAGCCTGGCCGAGTACAGCCAGAAACCGCGAGCGGGCTAACACGCAGAAGTCCTCGCCGCGCTCGGCGCGAAACTGCGCCAAACGCTTGCGGTAGGTTGCCGCAAAGTCCATCGCCCAACACTGCTCCAGCACGCTCTGGGCCGCCAGACGCAGCTCGTTGCGCTCATCGAAAACGGTATGGCTGGCGTCCACTCGATAGAAGCCGCCGTACACCGACAACTGGTCGATATTGGCCTGTTGCGCCGGGCTGAAGCGCTGGATCATCAGCTCGGTCAGGCTCATCGAGCGCCGCGGTGGGCCGCCGTGGCAAAAACCGGTGTAGGTCCGCGGGCTGCTGCTGGCGCTGTCGAACTCATGCCAGAACACCTGATCAGGGTCGAGCCAGTGACCGAGCTGACGGCGCAGCACATGGCCGGCGGCCTGACGGGCCAGCCCATGCAGGTCAGGGAACTGGCCCAGATAACGGCGGGCAATGTCCGCCAGAGGCATATCGTCGGGGTGGGTCATGCGCGGTGGCCTGTGCAAATGGGAGCCCGCACTTCAACCTGGATGCCGCATCAATATGCGGTAACGCTTTACAGCCCGCGAGCGCCTCGGGTTAGAATCAGTTGGCACGCAACCTGCGTAACAGCGCCGCCTGTCCCCCCGTTTCTCCGGAGTACCGCCCTTGGATGCAAGCACCATCAACAGCCTGTTCCTGATCGGCGCATTGCTGGTGGGTGCAAGTATTCTGGTCAGCTCGCTGTCATCGCGCCTGGGCATTCCGATTCTGGTCATCATTCTGGCGGTCGGCATGGTGGCCGGCGTCGACGGCGGCGGGATCATTTTCAACAACTACCCGACTGCCTACCTGGTGGGCAACCTGGCGCTGGCGGTAATCCTCCTCGACGGCGGCCTGCGCACACGGGTGGCGAGCTTTCGCGTAGCGCTGTGGCCGGCGCTGTCGCTGGCCACGGTCGGGGTATTGATCACCACGGCGCTGACCGGCATGGTCGCTGCCTGGCTGTTCGATCTGAGCCTGATCCAGGGCCTGTTGATCGGCGCCATCGTCGGCTCGACCGACGCTGCGGCGGTGTTCTCGCTGCTCGGTGGCAAAGGCCTCAACGAGCGGGTCACCGCCACGCTCGAGATCGAATCGGGCAGCAACGACCCGATGGCGGTATTCCTCACCGTAACCCTGATCGACATGATCGCCAGCGGCCAGACCGGCCTGCACTGGAGCCTGCTCACTCACCTGCTGCGCGAGTTCGGTATCGGCGGCCTGCTGGGTTTGGGCGGCGGCTGGCTGATGCTGCAGATGGTCAACCGCATCAACCTCGCCAGCGGCCTCTACCCGATTCTGGTAGTGGCTGGCGGGCTGGTGGTGTTTTCGCTGACCAACGCCCTGCATGGCAGCGGCTTCCTCGCGGTTTATCTGTGCGGCCTGGTGCTCGGCAACCGGCCGATCCGCAGCCGCCACGGTATTTTGCACATGCTCGACGGCATGGCCTGGCTGGCGCAGATCGGCATGTTCCTGGTGCTCGGGCTGCTGGTCACGCCACATGACCTGCTGCCGATTGCAGTGCCGGCGCTGGGCCTGGCGCTGTGGATGATCCTGGTGGCGCGGCCGCTGTCGGTGCTCGCCGCGCTACTGCCGTTCAAGGCCTTCCATGACCGTGAAAAGGGCTTCATTGCCTGGGTCGGTTTGCGCGGCGCGGTACCGATCATTCTGGCCGTGTTCCCGCTGATGGCGGGGCTGCCGCAAGCGCAGCTGTTCTTCAACCTGGCCTTCTTCATCGTGTTGATCTCGCTGTTGGTGCAGGGCACCAGCCTGCCGTGGATGGCCAAGCTGCTCAAGGTCACGGTACCGCCAGACCCGGCACCAATCTCGCGCTCGGCGCTGGAGGTACACATCACCAGCGAGTGGGAGATGTTCGTCTACCGCCTCGGCGCAGAAAAGTGGTGCATCGGCGCCGCCCTGCGCGAGCTGAAGATGCCCGAAGGCACGCGGATTGCCGCGCTGTTTCGCGGCGAGCAGCTGCTGCACCCATCCGGCAGTACCGTGCTGGAAGTGGACGACATGCTCTGCGTGATCGGCCACGAGCATAACCTGCCGGCGCTGGGCAAGCTGTTCAGCCAGGCGCCACAACGTGGCCTGGACCTGCGTTTCTTTGGCGATTTCGTTCTCGAAGGCGATGCCGAACTGGGCCAGGTGGCAGCACTTTATGGCCTGCAACTGGACGGTTTGAACGCCGATATGGCGCTGGCGCAGTTCATCCGACAAAAGGTCGGAGGCGCTCCAGTAGTAGGCGATCAGATCGAATGGCACGGCACAATCTGGACGGTCGCAGTCATGGACGGGAACAAGATCGACAAAGTCGGCGTCAAATTCCCCGAAGGAACTCGCCCCGGCCCGGGCTTGTTCCTGTAGCCCTCGACTTGCCTCGTATCACACGAACCCCTGACAAGACTCTGCTTATGTCCCTGCGCGTGCACCTTCGCGCAGCCCTGCTCGGGCTGTGCCTGTCCCTCTCTTTCGGCGCCACCGCTGCCGAGGCCCCGACCACTGCCAGCGTGCAGAACAGCCTCGACAAGATCGCCGAGCGCAAGCTGCCCGAGGCTGACCAGAAGAGCCTGCAGCAAGTGCTCGAGCAGACCCTGAGCCTGCTCGCCAGCCAGCAGGACAGCGCGGCCAAGCTCAAGGCGCTGAAGCAGCAGTTGGCCGACGCGCCGCGCTTGACCAGCGAGGCCCAACGCGAGCTGGCCAAGCTCAAGGCGAGCACACCGGCTCCCGTCACCCAGCGCTATGCCAACCTGAGCGTGCCGCAACTCGAGCAACTGCTCAGCGAGCGCAGCACGCTGCAAGGCGAGCTGCAAAAGGCGCTGGCCGATGCCAACAGCCTGATGATCAGTTCGCAGACCCGCCCGGAACGGGCGCAAGCGCAGATCAGCAACAACCAGACGCGCATCCAGCAGATCAACAGCAGCCTCAAGTCCGGCAAGGACGCTGGCAAGGCCCTCTCCGCCGACCAACGCAATCAGCTCGCCGCCGAGCTCGCCTCGCTCAACGCGCAAACCCTGCTGCGCCGCCAGGAACTGGCCGGCAACGGCCTGCTGCAGGACCTGGGCAGCGCTCAGCACGACCTGCTGGTCGAGCGCACCGCGCGCCTGGAGCAGGAAATCCAGCAACTGCAGACGCTGATCAACGACAAACGCCTTGCGCAGTCGCAGCAAGCGGTGACCCAGCAATCGCTGGAAGCGCAGAAGTCCGGCGGCAGTGTCCTGCTGGCCAATGAGAGCGCCGCCAACCTCAAGCTCTCCGACTACCTGCTCAAGAGTACCGACCGGCTCAACGAGCTGACCCAGCAGAACCTCAAGACCAAAACTCAGCTCGACAGCCTGACCCAGGCCGATCAGGTGCTTGATGAACAGATCGACGTGCTCAAGGGCAGCCTGTTGCTGTCCAAGATCCTCTACAAGCAAAAACAGAGCCTGCCGCATTTGAAGCTCGACCGCGACCTGGCCGACCAGATCGCCGATATCCGCCTGTATCAGTTCGAGGTCAACCAGCAGCGCGAGCAGATGAGCAGCCCCGTCAGCTACGTCGATGGCGTGCTCGCCAGCCAGCCTGCCGAGGACGTCACGCCCGAACTGCGCAAGGCACTGTTGGAAGTGGCCATCACCCGCAGCGACCTGCTCGAACGGCTCAACCGTGAGCTTTCGGCATTGCTCAACGAATCGATCACCCTGCAGCTGAACCAGAAGCAGCTGGTCAGCACCGCTCAGGGGTTGCGCACCACCCTGGAAGAGCAGATGTTCTGGATCCCCAGTAACAAGCCGCTGGACTGGGAATGGCTGAGCAGCGTGCCCGGGCGCCTGATCGATCAGGTGGCCAACCTGCCGTGGGGTTCGGGCGTCAAGGAAGTGCTGCAAGGCCTCAGCCTGCGGCCATTGCTGTTCCTGCCGCTATTGCTGCTGATAGGAGTGCTGCAGTGGCGCCGGCGCTACTTGTATCAGCGCTTGAGCAAGGTGCATCAGGACATCGGCCACTTCAAACGCGACAGCCAGTGGCACACGCCGCAGGCGCTGCTGATCAACGTGCTGCTGGCGATGCCGCTGAGCCTGACCCTGGCCTTGTGCGCGTATATCCTCCAGGTCGATGCACGCGGGCAGAATGCCAACCTGAGTGCTGCCTTGTGGCAGCTGGCTCAGGCCTGGCTGGTGTTCTACACCGCCTACCGGATTCTCGCGCCGGGCGGCGTGGCCGAGGTGCATTTCCGCTGGCACAAGCCGCAGGTGCAGTTCCTGCGTGGCTGGGTGCGGCGTCTGGGTACCGTGGTGCTGGCGCTGGTCGGGGTGGTCGCCGTGGCCGAACACCAGCCGTCGGCGCTGGCCAGTGACGTGCTTGGCATCGGCGTAGTACTGACCTGCTATGCCTTGATGGCCTGGTTGCTCAGCCGCCTGCTGTTGAGTAGCCCGGCGCACCGCGACACGTCACTGTTTCGCAAGATCGTCGGGGTGGCCTTCACGGCGCTGCCGATGGCGTTGTTCGTGGCCGTGTGCTTCGGCTACTACTACACCGCCCTGAAACTCACCGACCGTTTGATCTACACCTTGTACCTGCTGCTGTTCTGGCTGGTGATCGAGGCAGCGTTCGTACGCGGCCTGTCGGTTGCCGCGCGGCGCCTGGCCTATCAGCGCGCGCTGAGCAAGCGCCAGGCAAGCAAGGAAGGGCTCGACGGCGAGGTGATCGTCGAGGAGCCGACCCTGGACATCGAACAGGTCAACCAGCAATCGCTGCGCCTGATCCGCCTGGCCCTGCTCGGCGGCTTCATCGGTGGCCTGTACTGGGTCTGGGCAGACCTGCTTTCGGTGTTCGCCTACCTCAACAACTTCACCCTTTACGAGTACACCAGCGGTACCGGCGCCGCCGCCAGCATGGTGCCGATCAGCCTGGGTGACCTGCTCGGCGCACTGGTGATCATCGGCATCACCTTCGCCCTGGCCGGCAACCTGCCGGGCCTGCTCGAAGTGCTGGTGCTGTCACGCCTGAACCTGGCGCAGGGCAGCGCCTATGCCACCACCACACTGCTGTCCTACGTGATTGCCGGGGTCGGTTTCGTCAGTACCTTGTCGACCCTGGGCGTCAGCTGGGACAAGCTGCAATGGCTGGTGGCTGCACTGTCGCTGGGGATTGGCTTTGGCATGCAGGAAATCTTCGCCAACTTCATCTCCGGGATCATGATCCTGTTCGAGCGCCCGGTGCGTATCGGCGACACCATCACCATCGGCAACCTGTCCGGCACGGTGAGCAAGATCCGCATCCGCGCCACCACCATCACCGACTTCGACCGCAAGGACATCATCGTCCCCAACAAGACCTTCATCACCGGCCAGTTGATCAACTGGTCGCTGACCGACACGGTCACCCGGGTCACGCTGAAACTGGGCATCGACTACGGCTCGGACCTGGACCTGGTACGTGAACTGCTGCTCAAGGGCGCACATGACAACCCGCGCGTGCTGAAAGACCCAGAACCGCTGGTGTATTTCCTCAACTTCGGCGAGAGCTCGCTGGATCACGAGTTGCGCATGCACGTGCGCGACCTCGGTGACCGCAACCCGACCCTGGACGAGATCAACCGCTACATCAGCCGCGAGTTCAAGGCCCACGACATCAAGATCTCGGTGCGCCAGGTCGAAGTGTTCCTGATGGACACCCAGGGCCACAAACAGAAGCTGATCGCCGTTGAAGGTGGCGACGGGACAAAACCCGAAGGCACTCAACCGTTCTGACTGGACTCAAACCGGCATGCACCGCACACTCGCGGCGAGGGCCTGGCCCTCGTCCGCCATGCCAGGAGCCGGCCCGTGAAAGCCCTAGACCAACTGACCTTCGACAATCGCTTCGCCCGCCTCGGCGATGCCTTCTCCACTCAGGTACTGCCTGACCCGATCGCCGAGCCGCGGGTGGTAGTGGCCAGCGAGTCGGCGATGGCCCTGCTCGATCTCGACCCGGCGCAGGCAGCGCTGCCGCTGTTTGCCGAGCTGTTCAGCGGCCACCAGTCCTGGCAAGACGCCGACCCACGGGCGATGGTCTACTCCGGGCACCAGTTCGGCGGCTATACGCCGCGTCTGGGCGATGGCCGCGGATTGCTGCTGGGCGAAGTAGTCAACGATGCCGGCGAGCACTGGGACCTGCACCTCAAGGGTGCCGGGCAAACGCCTTATTCGCGTATGGGTGATGGCCGCGCCGTGCTGCGCTCGTCGATCCGCGAGTTCCTCGGTTCCGAAGCCCTGCACGCCTTGGGCATCCCCAGCAGCCGCGCGCTGTGCGTGATCGGCTCGAGCACGCCGGTGTGGCGTGAGACCCAGGAGAGCGCGGCAATGATCCTGCGCCTGGCACAGAGCCATATCCGTTTTGGCCACTTCGAGTATTTCTATTACACCCGCCAGCCAGAACAGCAGCAGCTGCTGATCGACCATGTGCTGGAGCAGCATTACCCTGAATGCCGCAGCGCCGAGCAACCGTACCTGGCGATGTTCCAGACCATCGTCGAGCGCAACGCCGAGTTGGTCGCGCGCTGGCAGGCCTATGGTTTCTGCCATGGGGTGATGAACACCGACAACATGTCGATCCTGGGCATCACCTTCGACTTCGGCCCGTTTGCCTTCCTCGACGACTTCGACGCCAACTTCATCTGCAACCACTCTGACAATCAGGGGCGTTACAGCTACAGCAATCAGGTGCCCATCGCCCACTGGAACCTCAGCGCACTGGCCCAGGCCTTGACTCCGTTTGTCGAGGTCGAGGCACTGAAGCAGGCGCTGGGCCTGTTCCTGCCGCTGTACCAGACCCACTACCTCGACCTGATGCGCCGCCGCCTGGGCCTGACTACCGCCGAGGACGACGACCTGCAATTGGTCGAAACCCTGCTGCAACGTATGCAGAGCGGCGGCGTCGACTACACGCTGTTCTTCCGCCGGCTTGGCGATCAGCCCGCCGCAGCGGCCCTGCAGGCAGTACGCGACGATTTTGTCGATCTGGCCGGCTTCGATGCCTGGAGCGCGACCTATCTGGCCCGCTGTGAGCGCGAGCCAGCCAACGCCGAGGGCCGCCGCGAGCGTATGCATGCGGTCAACCCACTGTACGTGCTGCGCAATTACCTGGCACAGAAGGCCATCGAAGCGGCCAATGGCGGTGACTACACCGAAGTGCGCCGCCTGCATCAGGTGTTGAGCAGGCCGTTCGAAGAGCAGCCGGGCATGCAGGCCTACGCCGAGCGCCCGCCGGAGTGGGGCAAGCATCTGGAAATCAGTTGCTCGTCGTGAGTAACTTTTGAGGACGTCGGGGGGCGCTATGCGCCCCTTTCGCGACACCAGGCCGCCCCTACAGGCACCGCGTAATACCGACGTACGCGGTCAACTGTAGGAGCGGCCTTGTGCCGCGAAAGGGCTGCAAAGCAGCCCCAGAATTTCCGGTCAGAATCGCATTCATAAGGAGTCACAATGTCCGATCCACTAGTGATCCCCTGCCCACACTGCAACGGCCTCAACCGCCTGCCGGCCGAGCGCCTGAACGACACGCCCAAATGCGGCCGCTGCAAACAGGCCGTGTTGCTGAGCCGGCCGTTCGATCTGAGCGAGGCAAACTACGCCAGCCAGATCAAAGGCGATCTGCCCTTGTTGCTGGACGTCTGGGCCGACTGGTGTGGGCCGTGCAAGTCGTTCGCGCCGATCTTCACCCAGGCAGCGGCGCAACTGAGCGGTCGCTGCCGTTTGGCCAAGCTCGATAGCGAAGCCAACCGCAATCTGGCCAGCCAACTGGGCATCCGCTCGATCCCAAGCTTGATCCTGTTCAAGAACGGTCGCGAAATCAGCCGTCAGGCTGGCGCATTTCCACTCCACTCATTACTGGAGTGGCTGCGCAGCCAGGGCGTTTAGGCGTTTTCTTCGAGCAACGCGTGCAGCTCGACGAACTGCTGGGTCAGCTTGTGCCGCGGATCCAGGTGGATCAGCGGCAGGCTGGCATGGTGCGATTCGCGCATCTTCACCGAGCTGGTCAGGTACACCGGCAACACCGGCAGGCCCTCTTCGATCAGCTCATCGAGCATCTGCTGCGGCAGGCTGGCGCGTGACTGGAATTGATTGACCACGATGCCTTCGACCAGCAGGCCTTCGTTGTGGTCGTCCCTCAACTCTTCGATCTCGGCCAGCAGGCCGTACAGCGCCTGGCGCGAGAAACTGTCGCAGTCGAAGGGGATCAGCACTCGATCAGCCGCGATCAACGCTGATACCGCATAGAAATTCAGCGCCGGCGGGGTATCGATGTAGATCCGATCGTAATCCTCGTCGAGCTCTTCGAGCAATTTGCGCAGCTTGTTGATCTTGTGCTTGGCCTCGAGCTTGGGCTGCAGGTCGGCCAACTCCGCCGTGGCGGTAACCACGTGCAGGTTGTCGAATGGGGTTTCGTAGATATCGACCTTGTTCTTCTTCGAGAACGGCCCGGTCGACAGGCTCTGCTTGAAGAAGTCGGCGATGCCCATGGGGATGTCGTCGCCGGTCAGCCCGGTCAAGTACTGGGTCGAGTTGGCCTGGGAGTCCAGGTCGATCAGCAGGGTCCGGTAGCCTTCGTTGGCGCTGACCGCTGCCAGGTTGCAGGCAATGCTCGATTTGCCCACGCCACCTTTCTGATTGAATACCACGCGCCGCATGAGAGACCTCCGTGTATCAACGAATGTCCGAGTATGTGTCGAGGCCCGTGCATTGGCCAGCGCCACTTCGCTTAAGCCGCTCCAACGGCAGCTGCCATGCGGGCAGCACCGCTTGTCGGAATTTGCCTGCACCACATGTCGGCGTTGTGCAAAACGTAAATGAACTTGTCTGATGGCGATTATGTAACCAGCAATTGCTACACATCGCTGGCGCCGTGATAATGCGCGCCACTCGGCGAATATGCCAACCCTGTCAGGTCGTTGTTACGAGTCATTCCTCGGCAAGGCAGTCCTTCAGGGCGGAATAAAAAGCACCGTGATCACCTTCGATATCAGCCAATGGCGTGCCTGGGCTCCAGGCCTGGTGACGCCTGCCGACTGGCAGGCGTGGGCCCAGGGCAGCCGACACAGCTGCAGTGAAGCGGCGTCGCCAGACGTCTCGTTCCTGCCGGCCATGCAGCGCCGTCGCCTGAGCAATCTGGCGCGCATGGCCTTTGCTGTCGGCTGGCCGCTGGCTGAAGGGTACGAGGCACTGCCGCTGGTATTTGCCTCGCGTCATGGCGAAACCCCGCGCACCTTTGCCATTCTCAGTGACCTGGCTGATCAGCAACCGTTGTCGCCGACCCAGTTCAGCCTGTCGGTGCACAACGCGGTAATCGGGCTGTGGTCGATCCTGCGCGGCGAAACCAGCGAGATGACCGCCATCGCCGCCGCCGGCGATGGCCTTGAGCAGGGCCTGCTGGAGGCTGCGGCGCTGTTGGCGGAGGGCGCGCCGGCGGTGTTGCTGATCGTCTGCGAAGAACTGCCGCCGGCGGTCTACGATGCCTGGGTCGACGATGTGCCTTTCGCCTACGCCCTAGGCCTGTTGGTCACCCCGGGTCAGCAGTGGCAACTGAGCCCTGGCCCGGCAGCCACGCAGTCGTTGCCGGCCGCCCTGCCACATGCCCTGAACTGGCTGCAGGCCACACTGAACGGCGTGAATTGCTTCACTCATACCTGGAAGCGGCGGTCATGGACCTGGCAACGGCAGCCGTGAGCAAGACCCGCGATCACTACTACTGGCGCCTGCTGGCGACAGCTGCGTGCTTTTGCCTGTTTGGTCTCGGCGGCCTGTGCCTGCGCGTGCTGGTGTTTCCGTTGCTCAGTTGCCTGCCGGGCGGAGTGGTGCGTCATCGTCAACGCGCGCGCTACACCATCAGCTGGCTGTTCTGGCAGTTCGTACGGGTGATGCGGTTCAGTGGCGTGCTCACCTACCAGATCGACGGCGCCGAGCGCCTCGGCCGCCCCGGGCAGATGATCATCGCCAACCACCCCTCGCTGATCGATGTGGTGTTTCTCATCGGTCTGGTGCGTCAGGGCAATTGCGTAATCAAGCAGAGCCTGTTCGACAACCCCTTCACCCGCGGTCCGGTCAGTGAAGCGCAGTACCTGGGCAACGATGGCAGCATGGACATGCTCGACAACGCCGTGCAATGCCTGCGCGATGGCCAGCCGCTGGTGATATTCCCGGAAGGCACACGCACCCCGCCCGGCCAGGCGCCGGCCTTTCATCGCGGCGCCGCCGCGATTGCCCTGCGCGGTGCGAAGATCATCACCCCCGTAACCATCAAGGTCAGCCCGACCACCCTGACCAAGAACGAACCCTGGTACCGCATCCCTCAGCGCCGCGTGCACTTGAGCCTGAGTGTCGGCGCCGATATCGACCCACAAACGTTCGCCGCCCTCGGACCTGCGCCAAAGGCGTCGCGCGCACTCAACGATTATCTGCATCAGTACTACATCAAGGAGCTCGCCATCGATGAGCGATCCACAGCAAGACCTTAACCGTGACCTCAAGCAATTGATCATCGACGCTCTCGGCCTGGAAGACATAGCCGTGGACGACATCGACGACCAGCAACCGCTGTTTGGCGACGGCCTGGGCCTGGACTCGGTGGACGCTCTCGAGCTCGGTCTGGCGATACAGAAGCGCTATGGCATCAAGATCGACGCCGACGCCAAGGACACCCGCAACCATTTCAGCAGCGTCGCCGCACTGGCGGCGTTCGTCACTGCCCGCAACGCCGCCTGAGAACTCACATGCAAACCCGCGAAGACATCTTCAATATTTTGCGCGATGCGCTGGTCGAGCTGTTCGAGCTGGAGCCAGAGCGCGTAACCCTGGACGCCAACCTGTATCAGGACCTGGAAATCGACAGCATCGATGCGATCGACCTGATCGACCACATCAAGCGCCAGACCGGCAAGAAAATCGCCGCCGAAGAGTTCAAGGCCGTGCGCACCGTCAATGATGTGGTCGAAGCGGTGTTCCGCCTGGTCAACCCGGCCGCATGAAACGCCTGATCGGCCTCGGTCTGGTCGTGGCTGGGGTGCTGTACCCGTTTGCCGTGCATTTCGGCCTGGCGCACTTTGCCCCGTGGCAGTTCGCCCTGCTGCTGGGTGGCCTGTGGCTGGCCCGCGCCTTGAGCGCGCCGCGCCGCCCCGCCAGCCTGTGCATGGCCGCGCTGGCGTTGGCCTTCTGCGCCCTGCTCGGGCTGAGCGACAGTGCCCAACTGCTGCGCTGGTACCCGGTGCTGATCAGCACCTTCATGCTCGGCCTGTTCGGCTCCAGCCTGCTCCACGGCATGCCCATGGCCGAGCGCCTGGCACGCCTGCAAGAGCCTGATTTGCCAGCGCGCGCGGTGGAGTACACCCGCCGGGTGACGCAGGTGTGGTGCCTGTTCTTTCTGCTTAACGGGCTGATCGCAGCGGGCCTGACCCTGTGGGCGCCACTGAGCTGGTGGACCCTGTACAACGGCCTGATCGCCTATATCGCGATGGGCCTGCTGTTCGCTGGCGAATGGCTGACAAGACAACGTGTGCGAGGACGCCCATGAACTGGATCAATCTTCACCACCTGCTGCGCCCGCTGGATGCGCCGCGCCAGGTGACCCAGGCGCCGGCGCTCGACCACGCCGAGCTGTGCACCCAAGCCTTGCGCCTCGCCGGTGGCCTGCAGCAGCGCGGCGTGCAGCGCCTGGCGGTGCACCTGGAAGACGCCGCCGAGCTGGCGATCGCCCTGCTCGGCGCCTGGCGCGCTGGCGTCACCGTGTTGCTGCCAGCCGATCTGCAAGCCGCCACGCGGGCGCGCTGGAGCGAGCAGGTCGACCTGTGGCTCAGCGACCAGGCCGGCGATCATTCATTGCTCAGCCTGCTCGGTGAGCCACTGCCGGCAGCCGACCTCGACCCGCACACCTGCTCGATCAGCCTGTGCACCTCCGGCTCCAGCGGCGAGCCCAAGCGCATCGACAAGCAGCTGAGCCAACTGGCCAATGAAGTCAGCGCGCTGCAGGCACTGTGGGGCGCCAGCCTGGGCGATGCCTGGATCATTGGCAGCGTCGCCACCCAGCACATCTATGGCCTGCTGTTCCGCGTGCTCTGGCCACTGTGCGCGGGGCGCGGCTTCGAGCGCCGCCAACTGCCGTTCCCCGAAGACCTGCAACGGGCCAGCCGTGAACATGCAGACTTCGCCTGGGTGGCCAGCCCGGCCCTGCTCAAACGTATGGGTGACAACCTCGACTGGCCAGCGCTGGGCCACGTGCGCCGGGTGTTCACCTCCGGCGGCGCCCTGCCCGCCGAAGCCGGCCAGCGCCTGCAGCAGTTGCTCGGCCAATGGCCGACCGAGATCTTCGGCAGCTCTGAAACCGGCGGTATCGCCTGGCGTCAGGGCGACACCCTGTGGCAGCCCTTTGCCGAGGTGCAACTGAGCCAGGACGCGCACGGCGCCCTGCGCATTGCCTCACCCTACCTGCCCGTCGGGCATGTCGAGCAAACGGCCGATGCGGTCCAGTTCAGCACCGACGGGCGCCTGCGCCTGCTCGGCCGGCTCGACCGGATCGTCAAGCTGGAAGAAAAACGTGTGTCGCTGCCCCTGCTCGAACAAGCGCTGTGCAGCCATGCCTGGGTCAGCGAAGCGCGGCTGGGCATGCTCGAACAGGGCCGCGCCTACCTCGGCGCCTTGCTGGTGTTGTCGGCCAGCGGCCTGCACGCCCTGCGCAATCAGGGCCGACGCGCGTTGATCGAAGGCCTGCGACGGCACTTGGCCGATCATTGCGAAGCGGTCGCCCTGCCGCGGCGCTGGCGACTGCTGCGCCAGCTGCCGTTGACCAGCCAGGGCAAGCTGCCCGAGGCCCAGGTGCAGGCGCTGCTGCAAGCCTCACGCAGCATGCAGCCAGAGCTGCTCGAACAGCGCCAGGAGCAGGACCAGCACCTGCTCACACTGCACGTGCCGCTGGACCTGGCCTGCTTCAGCGGGCACTTCCCGAAAACGCCGGTGCTGCCCGGTGTGGTGCAGGTCGACTGGGCGATTGCCCTGGCCAGCGAACTACTGCCGGGCCAGCGCCGCTTTGCCGGCATGGAAGTGCTCAAATTCCAGCAACTGGTGCGCCCCGGCGACGAAGTGCTGCTGAGCCTGCGCTGGGACAGCGAGCGCGGCAAACTCTACTTCGCCTACACCTGCGCCGGGCAGGCCTGCTCCAGCGGCCGCATTCTGATGGAGACGGTCGATGCATAAGCCTTGCGCAGTGATCCCGGTATACAACCACGAGCACGCGCTGCCAGCAGTAGTCAGCGACCTGCAGCGCGCCGGGCTGCCCTGCGTGCTGGTTGACGACGCCAGCAGCCCCGCATGCGCCTCAGTGCTGGCACAGCTGGCCACTCAAACGGACATCTATCTGGTCAGCCTGAGCGTCAACCAGGGCAAGGGCGGCGCGGTGATGGCCGGCCTGCGCGAAGCGGCGCGGCTGGGTTTCACTCATGCGCTGCAAGTAGACGCCGACGGCCAGCATGACCTGGGCGACATCGGCCGTTTTCTTGAGCTTTCGCAGAATGATCCACAGGCACTGGTGTGTGGTTATCCGCAATACGACGCCAGCGTGCCCAAGGGCCGTCTGTATGCGCGCTACCTGACCCATGTATGGGTGTGGATCAACAGCCTGTCGCTGCAGATTCCCGATTCCATGTGCGGTTTTCGCGTCTACCCGCTGCCTGCCACGCTGGCCCTGATCAACAGCGTCAAGCTTGGCCGGCGAATGGATTTCGATCCGGAGATCCTGGTGCGCCTGGCCTGGCGCAACCAGCCGATGCGCTGGCTGCCAACCCGCGTGCACTATCCGCAGGACGGCCTGTCGCACTTTCGCCTGGTGCACGACAACGCGCTGATCTCGACAATGCACGCCAAGCTGTTCTTCGGCATGCTGCTACGCGCACCGCTGATCGTCTGGCGCAGGTGGCGCGCATGACTACTCCTTCGCGGCACTGGGCACAGCATCAGGAGCGCGGCAGTTTCTGGCTGATGAAGCTGACCGCAACGCTGGTACGGCTGCTTGGCCGGCGCGTGCTGAGCCCGCTGATCCACGTCATCGTCGGCTACTTCTTCCTGTTCGGCCGCCGCGCCCGGCGCAGTGCCTGGCAATACCAGCAACGGCTCAGCGCATGCAACGGCGGACAGACACCGGCGCCGAGCCAGTGGCAGGTGTTCCGCCAGTTCATGGCGTTCGCCGACGCCCTGCTGGACAAGCTCGACGTATGGAACGGCCGCCTGCGCCTGGAAGACATCGAAATCGACGACCCAGCGCAACTGCGCACGCAATTGCGCGGCGAACGCGGGCAGATGCTGGTGGGCGCCCACTTGGGCAACCTTGAAGTGTGCCGGGCGCTGGCCGAACTGGGCGAGCAGGTGACCATGAACGTGCTGGTGCACACCCGCCACGCCGAGCGCTTCAACCGCCTGCTGGGCGAGGCCGGCGCGACCAATCTGCGCCTGATTCAGGTCAGCGAATTGGACCCGGCAGTGATGCTGCAGTTGTCCGAACGGCTCGAGCGCGGCGAATGGCTGGCGATTGCCGGTGATCGGGTACCGCTGCATGGCGCGCGCACCGTCGAGGTGGATTTCCTCGGCCACCGCGCCGCATTCCCGCAGGGGCCGTGGCTGCTGGCGGGGATCCTTGGCTGCCCGCTCAACCTGCTGTTCTGCCTCAAGCTGCAAGGCCGCTACCGAGTCACCCTCGAACCCTTTGCCGAGCGTGTGCAATGGCGCCGCGGCCAGCGCGACCAAGTGATTGCCGAATGGACCACGCGCTATGCGCAACGCCTGGCGCACTACTGCAGCCAAGCGCCGCTGCAGTGGTTCAACTTCTACCCTTTCTGGAAGACCGACGACGATGCATCCGCATGAGCCTGTAACTTTCGGTGAGTCGCACCTGGCCATCGAAGCTGTTGTAGCCCTGGCCGAACGCCGGGCCAGCGCCCACTTGCAGGACGACGCCGCCTACCGCGAACGCATCGCTCGTGGCGCGCGCTTTCTCGACACCCTGCTGAGCAAGGAAGGGGTGATCTACGGCGTCACTACCGGTTACGGCGATTCCTGCGTGGTGGCCGTGCCGCTGGAGCATGTCGAGGCGCTGCCGCAGCACCTGTACACCTTCCATGGCTGCGGCCTGGGCCGCCTGCTCGAAGCACCGGCGGTGCGCGCCGTGCTGGCGGCCCGCCTGCGCTCGCTGAGCCACGGCGTGTCGGGGGTGCGCCTGGAGTTGCTGGAGCGCCTGCGCGCGTTCCTCGAGCACGACATCCTGCCGTTGATCCCGGAAGAAGGTTCGGTCGGCGCCAGCGGCGACCTGACGCCGCTGTCGTACGTCGCCGCGACCCTGTCCGGCGAGCGCGAGGTCAGCTACCAGGGCCAGCGCCGCAGTAGTGCCGACGTGCACCGCGAGCTGGGCTGGCAGCCCTTGGTGCTGCGCCCCAAAGAGGCACTGGCATTGATGAACGGCACTGCGGTGATGACCGGCCTGGCTTGCCTGGCCTTCTCCCGCGCCGACTACCTGCTGCAACTGGCCACGCGCATCACCGCCCTCAACGTGATCGCCCTGCAGGGCAACCCGGAGCACTTCGACGAGCGCCTGTTCGCCGCCAAGCCGCACCCCGGCCAGACGCAAGTCGCCGCCTGGTTGCGCCAGGACCTGGCCATCGACGCCCCGCTGCCACCGCTGCACCGCCTGCAGGACCGTTACTCGCTGCGCTGCGCGCCGCATGTACTGGGCGTGCTGGCCGATAGCCTGGGCTGGCTGCGCGGTTTTATCGAAACCGAGCTGAACAGCGCCAACGACAACCCGATCATCGACGGCGACGCCGAGCGCGTACTGCATGGCGGGCACTTCTATGGCGGCCATATCGCCTTTGCCATGGACAGCCTGAAAACCCTGGTGGCGAACGTTGCCGACCTGCTCGACCGCCAGCTCGCGCTGCTGGTCGACACCCGCTACAACCACGGCCTGCCAAGCAACCTGTCGGGCGCCCCGGCCGAGCGGGCGATGATCAACCATGGCTTCAAGGCCGTGCAGATCGGCGCCAGCGCCTGGACCGCCGAAGCGCTCAAGCTGACCATGCCGGCCAGCGTGTTCTCGCGCTCCACCGAATGCCACAACCAGGACAAGGTGAGCATGGGCACCATCGCTGCGCGCGATGCCCTGCGCGTGCTGGAGCTGACCGAGCAGGTTGCCGCTGCGACCCTGCTGGCGGCGAACCAGGGCGTGTGGCTGCGTGCCCGCCAGGCAGAAAGCCATGCACTGCCGCCAGCACTGGCGCAGATGCACGAAGCCCTGCTCGTCGAGTTCGTCCCGGTGATCGAAGACCGCGCGCTGGAAGCCGACCTGCGCCACTGCCTGCTGCGCATCGGCCAACGTCACTGGAGGCTGCATGCGTAGTGCGGGAGTGATCCACGTCGACACTGAAGTGCAGGTGCCGTTTTTCGACGTCGACAGCATGCATGTGGTCTGGCACGGCCATTATGTCAAATATCTGGAAGTGGCCCGCTGCGCGCTGCTCGACCAACTCGGCCACAACTACGTGCAGATGCAGGCGAGCGGTTTTGCCTGGCCGGTGATCGACCTGCAGCTGCGTTATATCCGCGGCGCCACCTTCGGCCAGCGCTTGATCGTGCGCGCGAGCCTGGTCGAGTGGGAAAACCGCTTGAAGATTCATTACCTGATCAGCGACGCCGAAACCGGCGAGCGGATGACCCGCGCGAGCACGGTGCAGGTCGCGGTGCACATCGACAGCGGCGAAATGCAGCTGGCCTCGCCGCAGGTCATGCTCGACGCCGTACAGAGGGTTTTGCCATGAAGCGCCTGTGCACACTGCTCACCCTTGCCCTGAGCCTGCTCAGCCCGCTGGCGCAAGCATTCAGCCTTGATGACCTGCAGCGCCAGCTCAGCGCGCCGGCCGTGGTCAAAGGCCCGTTCATTCAGGAAAAGCACCTGCGCGCTCTACCCCAGCCGTTGCTGAGCAAGGGCCAGTTCGTGCTGGCCCGCGAGCATGGTTTGTTGTGGCTGTTGCAGACGCCGCTGCGCCAGGACTACCGGATCGACGCCAACGGCATTGCCCGGCGTGATCCGAGCGGCTGGCAGCGCCTGCCCAGCGCCAGTGCCGGCGCCGAGCAGAACCGGCTGTTCTTTGCCGTGCTGCAAGGCGACAGTGCCGGTCTCAAGCGCGACTTCGAACTGAGCCTGAGCGGTGACGCCACGCACTGGCAGCTGCAACTGACCCCGCGTTCGCTGCTGCTCAAACAGATCTTCACCCGCATCGACATCAGCGGCGGGCAGTTCGTCGAACAGATTCAGCTCAGTGAAACCCAGGGCGACAGCACGCTGCTGCGCATGACCGACAGCCATGGCGCTGCCGCCCTCAGCGACACGGAGCGCAGCGATTTTGTCGATTGAACGCTGGTTGCCGCGCGGCTTTCTCGCCCTGCTGCTGGTGATGCTGGCCATCGCCGGCTGGCAATGGCAGCGCGGCGCGCCGCTGTCAGCCGACCTGATGGCGCTGGTGCCGGGCGCCACCGAAGACGCCCTGGTCAAGCGCGCCGAATTGCGCGTGCAAGAGCCCCTGAACCGCGAGGTACTGGTGCTGGTTGGCCACGCCGAACGCCAGCAAGCGCTGGCCCTTGCCGAGCAACTGGCCGGCCAATGGCGAACCAGCGGACTGTTCGAGCGCGTGCAGTGGAGCCTGCAGACAGACCTCGGCGCGGTCCGCGAGCAGTTGCTCGCCGGCCGCGTGGCGATGCTCTCGGCAGCTGACCGCGCGCAGCTGCGCGAACGGCCTGCGGCATTCATCGAGCAGCGCGTGCAGAGCCTGTTCGACCCGTTTTCCGGGTTCAGCTTGGTGCCAGCCCAGGACGACTGGCTGGGCTTGACCGGGCGTATTCAGAACAGCCAGCCGAAACCCGTCAATATCGAACTGGACACGGCCAGTGGCGCCTTGATCGCGCAGGCCGATGGCCGCCAGTGGGTGCTGCTGCGGGCGCGCACCCTGGGTACTGCCTTCGATATGAAGCTACCGCTGCAGGTGGCCGAGCTGCTGGCTGACGCCCGCCGCCAGGCCGAACCGCATGGCGCCCAGTTGCTGGCCGCCAGTGGCCTGCTGTACGCGGCCGCCGGCCAGCAGCAGGCCAGCCGCGAAATCACCTGGGTCGGCGGTGGCGCGACGTTGAGCATTCTGTTGTTGCTGCTGCTGGCGTTTCGTCGCTGGCGGGCCCTGCTGGCGTTCGTGCCGGTGCTGACCGGCATGCTGTTCGGCTCGGTGGTGTGCGTGGCGCTGTTCGGCCACATGCACGTGATGACTCTGGTACTCGGTTCGAGCCTGATCGGCGTAGCGGTGGATTACCCGCTGCATTACTTGTCAAAGAGCTGGAGCCTCAAGCCATGGCGCAGTTGGCCGGCGGTACGCCTGACCCTGCCAGGGCTGAGCCTGAGCCTGGCGACCAGCTGCATCGGTTATCTGGCGCTGGCGTTCACGCCGTTTCCGGCCCTGACCCAGATTGCCGCGTTCTCGGCCGCCGGCTTGATCGGCGCCTACCTGTGCGCGGTGTGCCTGCTGCCGGCATTGCTGGGCCAGGTCGAGCTGAAGCCGGCGCAGTGGCCGCTACGCATCGCGCAAGCCCTCACCGACTGGCGCGAGCGGCTGTTGCGCAGAGTGCCCAGCGCAGTGCTGCTGGTGCTGGTGCTGCTGTTTTGCGGCGCTGGGCTGTGGCAGCTGGACACGCGCAACGACATCCGCCAATGGGTGGCGAGCCCACCGCAACTGCAAGAGCAAGCCCAGGCAGTCGCACGCATCACCGGCTACCAGCCAACCAGTCAGTTCTACCTGGTGCGCGGGGCTGATCAAGAGCAACTGTTCCAGCGCCTGCAGGCGCTGTCGGCCAAGCTCGACGAGCTGCATGACCTAGGCAAGCTCAAGGGTTATCTGAGCCTCTCGCAGATCGTCGCCAGCCCTGAGCAGCAGGCACAAACCCGGCAGGCGCTGGCCCACCTGAGCGACTATTGGCAGCCGCTGGTTGAACTCGGTGTGCCGCAAGCCGGCCTGCAAACCCAGCTGCAACAGCTGCAAACGTTGCCGCCCCTGAGCGTCGAAGACGCCCTCGCCGGTCCGCTTGCTGAAGCCTGGCGACCGCTCTGGCTTGGCCAGGACGCTACCGGCGTCGCCGCCATCGTCAGTCTGCAAGGCCTGAGCGATGCCAGCCTGCTGCGCTTGCAGACCGACGGCCTGGATGGCGTGCAACTGGTCGACCGGCTCGGCGAACTCAATCAACTGTTCGCCGCCACCCAGATCAGCGCCGCCGAGCTCAAGCTGCTGTCCTGCGCACTGATCCTGGTGCTGCTGGCAGTCCCGTTCGGCCTGCGCGGTTCGCTGCGCATTGTCGCCCTGCCGCTGCTGGCAGCGTTATGCAGCCTGGCCAGCCTCGGTTGGCTGGGGCAGCCGCTGACACTGTTCAGCCTGTTTGGCCTGCTGCTGGTCACGGCCATCAGCGTCGACTACGCCATCCTCATGCACGAGCGTATCGGCGGGGCTGCGGTGAGCTTGCTCGGCACCTTGCTGGCGGCTCTGACCACCTGGCTGTCGTTCGGCCTGCTGGCGCTGTCGCAGACGCCTGCGGTGAGCAACTTCGGCATGGCCGTCAGCCTCGGGTTGATCTTCAGTTTCCTGCTGGCGCCGTGGGCAGCGGCACGCGAGACGCCGGCGGTGCAGCCATGAGCATCGTCCTGTTCTGGCTCATGGCCCTGGCCCTGTTTGCCGTGGCCAGCGCATTCGGCAAACGCCTGGGGCTTATCCCTATCGTCAGCCAGCTGCTGTTGGCCGCGCTGGTGCTGCCGCTGCTGATGCTGTTGTGGGTACAACCGCACTGGCAGCTTGACGGCGCCCAGCTGATCGCCCCGAGCTGGCTGAAGACCCTCTACGGCTGCAGCTTTGCCCTGTTGCTGGGACACATTCTTGCTGACGTCGCGCAGCTGCGCCTCGACCCGCAAGCATTGAAGATCGCCCTGCCCAGCTTCGCCGTGCCGTTTGCCTGCGGCCTGGCCTGCGCGCTGTGGCTGCTTGAACTGAGCGGGGTCAGCGCCCTGGCCATGGGCCTGGTGTTCGCCATCACCGCAATCCCAGTGCTGTACCTGTACCTGCGCGCCATCGACTACCCGCCAGCCGCCAGCCAGCGCCTGCTGCAGGCCGCGATCGTCATCGACCTGGCCTGCTGGCTGTTGCTCGGCATGGGCCAGGGCAGCCTGCAGCCGAGCAGCCTGGCCGTGCCGGCGCTGGCGGCGCTGACGCCGGTAGTGCTGCGAGGGCTGGGCCTGCGCGCGCCCCGTCTATACGGCCTGGTGTTCCTGCTACTGCTGGTTGCCGCCGAGCACTACCGGCTCAACGCGCTGATCTTCGGCGTTGGCTACCTGGCCTGCTTGCGCGTGCTTGGCCTGCAGCTACGCCTGCCGCTGCCAGACGCCAGCAACCGCCGCCTGCAACAAGGCCTGGCCGTGCCGCTGATCCTCACCTACGGCGTGGTCCAGATCGACCTGCAGCATGCCTTCGCAGGCTTCGACGCCAGCCAGCTGCTGGCGCTGCTGGTGCTGCCGATCCTGAGCAAGCTGCTCGGTAACTGGCTCGGTTTGAGCTGGGCGACCGCCTCGTTCGCCGGCGCCAGCAAGTGGCGCGAGAGCCTGCTGCTGAACATCCGCGGTCTCAGCGAAATCGTTTTTCTCAATCTGTTGCTGACCCAGCAGCTGATCAGCCCGGCGTTGTACTTCGCGCTGATGCTGATGAGCCTGATCGCTACCCTCATGCCTGCCTTCGCCGGCCTGCATCGCATCCCGCAGACTTCCCTCACACCGCCAAGGAGGCCACATGCCGAACTGTGAACTGCAACACCACCAGGTCGTGGTCATTGGCGCTGGCCCCTCGGGCGCCATCGCTGCCGCGTTGCTCAAGCGCCGTGGCCACGACGTGCTGATCATCGAGCGCCAGCGCTTCCCGCGCTTCTCCATTGGCGAAAGCCTGCTGTCGCACTGCATCGACTTTGTCGAAGAAGCCGGCATGCTCGAAGCGCTCGAAGCGGCGGGTTTCCAGTACAAGGACGGCGCCGCCTTTGCCTGGGGTGATGAGTACAGTGCGTTTGATTTCGGCGAAACCTTCAGCCAGGGCCGGCCGAGCACCTTCCAGGTCCAACGGGCGCGGTTCGACAAGCTGCTGGCCGACCAGGCCGAGGCCCAGGGCGTGGAAATCCGCTACGAGCACGAGATCATCAGCGTCGACATGAGCGCTGCGCAGCCACGCCTGCGCGCACGCCGGCCAGACGCCAGCGAATACGAAGTGCAGGCCGACTTCGTCCTCGATGCCAGCGGCTATGGCCGCGTGTTGCCGCGCCTGCTCGACCTGGAAGCACCGTCGAATTTCCCGGTGCGCCAGGCAGTATTCACCCACATCGAAGACCGCATCGATCTGCCCGGCTTCGACCGCAACAAGATCCTTATCACCACCCACCCGGAATACCGCGACATCTGGTTCTGGACCATCCCGTTCAGCGACGGTCGCGCGTCGCTGGGTGTCGTCGCGGCCGCCGAGCGCTTTGCTGCAGCGCCGACCGACCTGGACGCCTGCCTGCAACATTTCGTGGCGCAGACGCCAAGCCTGGCCAAGGTCTTGGCCAACGCCGTGTGGGACACCCCGGCGCGGACCATCGGCGGCTACTCGGCCAATGTCAAAACCCTGCATGGCAACGGCTTTGCCCTGCTCGGCAACGCCGCAGAGTTTCTCGACCCGGTATTTTCGTCCGGAGTCACCATTGCCATGCGCTCGGCCAGCATGGCTGCCGCCCTGCTCGACCGCCAGTTGCGCGGCGAAGCGGTCGACTGGCAGCGGGAGTTTGCCGAGCCGCTCAAACGTGGGGTGGATACCTTCCGCGCCTATGTCGAGGGTTGGTATGACGGCAGCTTTCAGGACGTGATCTATCACCCCGGCAGCTCGCCGCAGATTCGCGCCATGATCAGCTCGATTCTGGCTGGCTACGCCTGGGATGAGCGCAACCCGTTCGTGGCTGAACCACGGCGCCGGCTGGCGACGCTGGCGGCGCTTTGCGCGAGGGGCCAGGCATGAGTCAGCCCCCGTTCCTCAGCGCCAGCTATGTCGAAGAAACTCGCTTTGGTTTCTGGTTCCTGCGCAGCCACACCTGGCAGCATCACGTACTACGGGTGGCGATCGACGACCTGCGCCAGTTGTTCGACAGCCCGCTGCCAGCGGCGCCGGTGCTGCTCGATGCCGGCTGCGGACAGGGCAAATCGTTCAAGCATCTGCAGCGAGTGTTTGCGCCCGGCCGATTGATCGGTATCGATGCCGACCCGCACAGCCTGCAACTAAGCGGCGCCGAAGCTACGCGCCAGGGCCTTACGGTCGAGCTGCTGGGCAGCGACTGCGCCCAACTGCAACTGGCAGACGCCAGCGTCGATATCGTCTTCTGCCATCAGACCTTCCACCATCTGGTGGAACAGGACCAGGCCCTCGCCGAGTTCTGGCGGGTGCTTAAGCCTGGTGGTTATCTGCTGTTCGCCGAATCCACCGAAGCCTATATCGACACCTGGGTGATCCGCTGGCTGTTCCGCCACCCAATGCATGTACAGAAGAGTGCCGAGGGTTATCTGCAGATGCTGCGCGAACAGGGCTTTGCCTTCACGGCGCGCAATGTCTCCTACCCGTACCTGTGGTGGAGCCGCGCCAAGGACTTCGGCCTGCTCGAACGGCTGCGCCTGCGCAAGCCGCCCGCGCCAGGCCAGCGCGAAGAAACCCTGGTCAATGTGGTCGCCCGCAAGCCGCTGGTGCAGCCATGAGGGCGCTGCTGCTGGCGACGCTGTGCCTGGTGCTGGCCGCCTGCAGCAGCCGCGCGCCGCTGCCCGCGCAGATGCCGCAGTTGCAGTTGCCCCAGCAGTTGCACGTGCAGCGCGAGCAGGCCGGCGAGCGCCAGGACTGGATGCTCGTGGTGCAGGCCGAGAACGGCCAACTGCGCTGGTCGCTACTCGATCTGCTGGGTATCCCCCAGGCACGCCAGTTGTTCGATGGTCAACACTGGCAGGCCGACGGCCTGTTGCCACCCAATCCGCCGGCACGCGAGCTGTTTGCCGCGCTGCTGTTTGCTCTGACCCCCTCCGAGCAACTGGCGCAGCTCTACCCGGATGCCCGCGAACAAGGCCAGCAGCGCTGGTTGGGCGAGCGTTGGCAGGTCAGCTATCGGCAGCCGGGCGCTTTTGACTTGAAACTGGCCCACGGCCTGCGTTATCTAGTCGACCCCCTACCCAGCGAGCGCCTGCCATGACCGCCTACCTGAATGCGCTGGGCCTGACCTGCGCCCTCGGCCGTGGCCAGGCTGAGGTCGCCGCACGCCTGTTTGCCGGTGACTGTTCGGGCATGCAGGCCCAACCTGGGTGGATCCCGGAGCGCTGTCCGACCGTCGGCGCGGTGCAAGCTGAGCTGCCGGCGGTGCCGCTGCCAACGCAGCACAGCCGCAACAATCAATTGCTCTACAGCGCCGCTATGCAGATCGAGCCGGCAATCCGCCAGGCTATCGCCCGGTTCGGCGCGCAGCGTATCGCGGTGGTGCTCGGCACCAGCACCTCGGGGATTGCCGAGGGCAGCGCAGCCATCGCCCAGCAGCGCCAGAGCGGGCAGTTTCCGCCGGACTATCGCTACGACCAGCAAGCCCTCAGCGCGCCGGCAGAGTTCCTTGCCGACTGGCTGCAACTGAGCGGCCCGGCCTATGTGATTTCCACCGCCTGCACCTCCAGCGGGCGGGCCTTGCTCAGCGCCCGGCGCCTGCTCGAGCTGGGCGTCTGCGATGCGGTGCTGTGCGGCGGCGTCGACAGCCTTTGTGGCCTGACCCTGAACGGCTTCAACTCCCTTGAGGCGATCAGCCAGGCACGCTGCAATCCGTTCTCGCAGAACCGTGACGGGATCAATATCGGCGAAGCGGCTGCGCTGTTTCTGATGACCGCAGAGCGTAATACCGATGGTCCTTCACTGGCCCTGCTCGGCGCTGGCGCCAGCAGCGATGCCTACCATATTTCAGCGCCTGACCCGAGCGGCGCCGGCGCGCGGCAAACCATGGCCCTGGCCTTGAACAACGCCGGCCTTGCGCCCGAACAGATCGACTACCTGAACCTGCACGGCACCGCCACCGAGCACAACGACGCCATGGAAAGCCTGGCGGTGCACGGCCTGTTCGGCGCGCAGCTGGCCTGCTCGTCGACCAAACCGATGACCGGCCACACCCTAGGCGCCGCCGGCGCGCTGGAAGCCGCCTTCTGCTGGCTGAGCCTGAGTGAGCACAACCCGCACGGCCAGTTGCCACCGCATGTCTGGGACGGCCAGGCCGACCCGCGCCTGCCTGCCCTGAACCTGGTCGACGGCACGCAGCGGATGCATGCGGCGCGGCCACGCCGGATAATGAGCAACTCGTTCGCCTTCGGCGGCAACAATGTCAGCCTGATTGTTGGAGACACCCCATGATTGCCTGGCCTCTGGCCGAACTGCTGCCGCATGCCGGCGACATGATCCTGATCGATCAGGTCGACAGCTGCGACGACGAGCAGATCCACACCCGCAGCACAGTGCGCCCTGGCGGCCTGTTCAACCGCGCCGACGGCAGCCTGCCGGCCTGGCTCGGCCTGGAGCTGATGGCGCAGAGCGTTGCCGCCTATGCCGGTTGCCGCGCCCGTCGCGATGGCCGGCCGGTGGAGCTGGGGTTTCTCCTCGGCACGCGCAACTACCAATGTGATGTCGAACACTTCCCTGCCGGCGCCGAGTTGCACATCCACGCCCTGCGCTCGCTGGAAGACGACAACGGCATGGGTGTGTTCGAGTGTCACCTGCGCGGTCCGGGGCTGCATGCCAGCGCCCGCCTGAATGTCTATCGCCCGCCACAGGTCGCTGGTTACCTGACCGAAGCGGCCCCTGAGGAACCTTGCCATGACTGATACCATCCTGGTCACCGGGTCGAGCCGCGGCATCGGCCGAGCGATCGCCCTGCGCCTGGCGCGTGCCGGTTATGACCTGGTGCTGCATTGCCGCAGTGGCCGTGCCGAAGCCGATGGCGTTGCCGGCGAAATCCACGCCATGGGTCAACAGGCCCGGGTGCTGCAGTTCGACGTAGCCGACCGCGAAGCCTGCCGGGCCATCCTCGAACAGGATGTGGAGACCAACGGCGCCTACTATGGCGTGGTCTGCAACGCCGGCCTGACCCGCGATGGCGCCTTCCCGGCGCTGACCGACGCTGACTGGGACCAGGTCCTGCGGACCAACCTGGACGGTTTCTACAACGTTCTGCATCCGCTGAGCATGCCCATGATCCGCCGTCGCAAACCGGGCCGGATCGTCTGCATCACCTCGGTTTCGGGGTTGATCGGCAACCGCGGCCAGGTCAATTACAGTGCCTCCAAGGCCGGCGTGATCGGCGCGGCCAAGGCGCTGGCGATCGAGCTGGGCAAACGTCAGATCACCGTCAACTGCGTCGCCCCAGGGCTGATCGACACCGCCATGCTCGATGAGCACGTGCCGGTCGACGAGCTGATGAAGATGATTCCTGCCGGACGCATGGGCACGCCCGAGGAAGTCGCCGGCGTGGTCAATTTCCTGATGTCGGCGGAAGCCGCCTACATCACCCGCCAGGTGCTGGCGGTCAACGGAGGGTTGTGCTGATGCGTCGCGTAGTCGTCACCGGCATGGCCGGCATCACCTCCCTGGGCAGCGACTGGGCGACCATCGCCGGCCACTTCGCCAACCAGCGCAGCGGTATCCGGCGCATGGCTGAATGGGATCGCTTCAGCGAGTTGAACACGCGTCTTGCTGGCCCGATCGACGATTTCAAGGTGCCCGGCCACTGGACCCGCAAGCAGTTGCGCAGTATGGGCCGGGTATCGCGCCTGGCCGTGGCTGCGGCCGAGCAGGCGCTGGCCGATGCCGGCCTGCTCGATGATCCAATCATCCGCGACGGCCGCATGGGCGTGGCCTGCGGCTCGTCGACCGGCAGCACCGACGAGATCAAGGCATTCGGCAACATGCTGCTCAACTCGGTAGCCGATGGCCTCAACGCCAACTCCTACGTGCGTATGATGCCGCACACCACTGCTGCCAATATCAGCATCTTTTTCGGCCTGACCGGGCGCCTGATCCCCACCTCCAGCGCCTGCACCAGCGGCAGCCAGGGCATTGGTTATGCCTATGAAGCGATCAAGTTCGGGCGCTTGCCGATGATGCTCGCCGGCGGCGCCGAAGAGCTCTGTCCGACCGAGGCGATGGTGTTCGATGCGCTGTACGCCACCAGCCTGAAAAACGACACCCCGCAGCTGAGCCCACGTCCTTACGACAATGGTCGCGACGGCCTGGTGATCGGCGAAGGCGGCGGCATGCTGGTGCTCGAAGAGCTCGAGCACGCCCTGGCCCGCGGTGCGCGCATCCACGCCGAGATCGTCGGCTTTGGTAGCAATGCCGATGGCCAGCACACCACCCGCCCCGAGCAGAGCACGATGCGCCGGGCCATGGAGCTGGCCCTGGAGGACGCTGCTCTGGCGCCAGAGGCCATCGGCTACGTCAACGGCCACGGTACCGCTACCGAACAGGGCGACATTGCCGAAACACTGGCCACCAGCAGCCTGTTTGGCCCGCACATGCCGATCAGTTCGCAGAAGAGTTTTCTCGGCCACACCCTCGGCGCCTGCGGCGCGCTGGAGTCGTGGTTCAGCATCGAGATGATGAACAGCGACCTGTATGCGCACACCCTCAACCTGGATGAAATCGATCCCCGCTGCGGCGAGCTGGACTACCTGCGCGGCGAGTTTCGCAGGATGAGCAACCAGCATGTGATGAACAACAACTTCGCTTTCGGCGGCGTCAACACTTCGTTGATATTCCGCCGCTGGCCCTGAACACACCCCGATCGAGGAACGATCCGATGCGCCTGAAGACCTGGACTGCCACCACCGCCCTGCTGCTCTGCGCCCTGCCCGGCATCAGCCAGGCACGCGATACCGCGCTGTACCTGCCCTTCGACAAGGTCGTCCAGCAAATGCTCGCCGAAAAGAAACTCGACGGTTCGGTGAAGTTCTATTTGGCCGGTGTACAGCCGCGCGGCAAGGTCAGCGTGATCCAGCCCGGCGCGGTCACCAACAAGAAGACCAATGCCTTCAACAAGACCGACCAGGGTGCCTGTGAGTGGGCCTTGCAGTCGGCCCTGCTGACCCTGCAGGACGCTGCGCGCCGGGCCAATGCCAACGCAGTGACCAACATCGCCAGCTACTACAAGAAGAACGAGCGCAAAGATGCCAGCACCTACGAGTGCCACGCCGGCGCCGTGATCGCAGGCGTCGCACTGAAAGGCGACCTGGCTCGCGTCGACTAAACCGCCGCCATCAGGCGTTGCCGATCAGCAGGTCGGCAAACGCCTTGGCCATCACCGAGCTGCCAGCCTGGCGCTGGACCAGCCACACGGCAGTATCCGCCCCTTCATCCAGCACCGTTCGATAGACCACGCCATCGATGCGCATGCGCTGGTACGAGGCTGGCAGCACCGAGACGCCGAGACCTGCCGAAACCAGGCCGATAATCGTCATCGCCTCGCCAACCTCCTGGGCAAAATGCGGGCTGAAGCCTGCCTGGCGGGCCAGCGCCAGCAACTGTGCATGCAAACCACTGCCGTAACTGCGCGGGAAGAACACGAACGGTTCACGGGCCAGATCAGCCATGTGTAACCCTTGTTCACTGGCGGCAACCAAGGGGTGCGAAGCATTCAGCACTGCCACCAGCGGCTCACGGAACAGCTCGGTGACCTGCAGGCCGTCGGGCAACGGCATCGGCCGCATCAGGCCAACTTCGATCGATTCATCGAACACCGCCGCCGCAACATCCCGGCTGCTCATCTCCTTCAAACTCAGGTGCACCGCCGGGTAGCGCTGACGGAACGCATGGATCGCCTTGGGGATCTTCGAGGTGAAGGGCGCTGAAGAAGTGAAGCCGATCTTCATCTCGCCGAGCTCACCCAACTGCGCACGGCGGGCGACGTCGGCAGCTTTATCAACCTGTGCCAGCACCTGCCGCGCCTCCTCGAGGAACAAGCGCCCGGCCTCGCTCAGCTCGACCCGACGATTGGTGCGCTCGAACAAACGCGCCCCCAACTCATGCTCCAGCGCCTGAATCTGCTGGCTCAGCGGCGGCTGGGAGATGCCTAGCTGCTGTGCAGCCCGGCCGAAGTGCAGCTCCTCGGCCACGGCAATGAAGTAACGCAGATGACGCAATTCCATAGCTGCTCCGAACGAGTCGTTAAACGTCTTAAACAGGTCGAACAATATATTGGATCTAATCATTAGCCAGCTATATGATTTTTCCAATTGGCAACATCGGCCAGCGCTTTTGAGGGACCCGTCGTGAAAACTGCTGCAATGCCCCACGTGATCGAAGCCGCCCCGCTGCCGGATATCTGGATCGAAAAAGGCAGCCCGGCGTTCATGAAAACAGTGCTGGCGCTATTCAGCGGCGGCTTTGCCACCTTTGCCCTGCTCTACTGCGTACAGCCGATGATGCCGCTGCTGTCGCAGGAGTTTGCCATCAACGCTGCGCAGAGCAGTCTGGTGCTGTCGGTAGCCACCGCCATGCTTGCCATCGGCCTGCTGATTACCGGGCCGATCTCCGACCGCATCGGCCGCAAGCCGGTGATGGTATTCGCCTTGGTCTGCGCCGCCCTGTCGACCCTGGCCAGCGCGGTGATGCCAAGTTGGGAGCTGGTGCTGGCGACCCGCGCGCTGGTCGGCCTGTCGCTGAGCGGGCTGGCGGCGGTGGCGATGACCTACCTGAGCGAAGAGATCCACCCACAGCACATTGGCCTGGCGATGGGCTTGTACATCGGCGGCAACGCCATTGGCGGCATGTGCGGGCGGCTGATCAGTGGCGTGCTGATCGACTTCGTCAGCTGGCACACAGCGATGCTGTGCATCGGCGGCCTGGCGCTGGTGGCAGCAGTGGTGTTCTGGAAGGTACTGCCCGAGTCGCGCAACTTCCGCCCGCAGACGCTGAACCCTCGCAGCCTGCTCAACGGCTTTGTCATGCACTTTCGCGACGCCGGCCTACCCTGGCTGTTCCTCGAAGCATTTTTGCTGATGGGTGCATTCGTTACCCTGTTCAACTACATCGGCTACCGCTTGTTGGCCGAGCCTTATCACATGAACCAGGCACTGGTCGGGCTGCTGTCGATTGTCTACCTGTCGGGCATCTACAGCTCCGCCCAGGTCGGCGCCCTGGCCGACCGGCTGGGCCGGCGCAAGGTGTTCTGGGCAAGCATCGTGGTGATGGCCGGCGGCATGCTGATGACCCTGGCCAGCCCGCTGGCGATGATCATCATCGGCATGCTGGTGTTCACCTTCGGCTTCTTCGGCGCGCACTCGGTGGCCAGCAGCTGGATCGGCCGGCGCGCCTTGAAAGCCAAGGGCCAGGCGTCCTCGCTGTATCTGTTCAGTTACTACGCAGGGTCGAGTGTGGCGGGTACCGCGGGCGGGGTGTTCTGGCACATGGCCGGTTGGAACGGCATCGGCCTGTTCATCGGTAGCCTGCTGGCCGTGGCCTTGCTGGTGGCGCTGCACCTGAGCCGGCTAGCACCAAAAACCGCGTGAAGCCAAAGGCTGCACGCGGTCGCTTTGAAGTCATCGATCAGTTGATGATTTCGACCAGGTCGACATCCACTTCACGGCTCATCAGGTTTTTTTCCACTTCACCGGTCAGCTTGACCTTGGTCTTGTCGTTGAAGCCAGCTGCAGGCATGTCTTCATCGTCGATTTCAACCTTGATGGTGCCGGTGTTGTCCTTGAACTCGAACTTGTCGTCGTTATCCAGCTTCTTGGTAACGAAGCCCTGCAGGACCACACGAGTGTCGTCAGCCGCATCGTTGGCAGCGGCCACGGTGGTAACCGGCTGCGCGCCTGGGCCGGTGTAGGTGGTGGCCAGAGCAGCAGTGCTGAACAGTGGGGCAAGGATCAGAGCGAGGTAGCGAGCTTTCATGGTGATCAAGTCCTGTATCGGTTGAGATGGGACCAGATTAACGATGATCGCTGAATTTAAGCTTAACGCAATATAAACCCGGCACATGGCCTAATGGTGTTCACTTAAGCTCTACATCGCCTGCATGGGGGCCGCTTTGCGGCCCATCGCGACACAAGGCCGCTCCCACGCCGATCGCGTAAGGCGCTATTTAACGGGCAAGCGCGGGCATTGTGGGAGCGGCCTGGTGTCGCGATGGGCTGCGCAGCAGCCCCGGCATTCTTAGGTAAACAGCGTCAGGCACATGGCCGGGTTTTTATTCAGCGACTGATCACTGATGGTATTGCGCCGACAGGTCATGCACGGCGTTGATGAACGCACCCGCATGTTCCGGATCAACCTCAGGCGTGATGCCATGGCCAAGGTTGAACACGTGGCCAGTGCCTTTGCCATAGCTTGCCAGGATGCGCCCGACCTCCTGACGAATCGCCGCAGGCTTGGCGTACAGCACGGTCGGGTCCATGTTGCCCTGCAGGGCAACCTTGTCGCCGACACGGCGGCGGGCATCGCCGATCTCGCAGGTCCAGTCCAGACCCAGTGCATCAGCGCCACAATCAGCAATGCTCTCCAGCCACATGCCACCATTCTTGGTAAACACAATGACCGGCACCTTGCGCCCATCATGCTCACGGATCAGCCCGCTGATGATCTTGCGCATGTAAGCCAGTGAGAACTCCTGATACGCCGCCGCCGACAGGTTGCCACCCCAGGTATCGAAGATCTGCACCGCCTGCGCACCAGCCTGAATCTGCCCGTTGAGGTAGCTGGTAACCGACTGAGCCAGCTTGTCCAACAGCAGGTGCATCGCCTGCGGATTGTCATAGAGCATGGCCTTGCTCTTGCGGAAGTCTTTCGACGAGCCGCCTTCGACCATGTAGGTGGCCAACGTCCACGGGCTACCGGAGAAACCGATCAACGGCACGCGCCCATTGAGCTCACGGCGGATGGTGCTGACCGCATCCATCACATAGCCAAGGTCCTTGTGCGGATCAGGGATCGGCAGCGCCTCGATATCGGCGAGGGTGCTGACCACCTTCTTGAAACGCGGGCCTTCGCCGGTCTCGAAGTACAGGCCCTGGCCCATGGCATCAGGGATGGTGAGGATGTCCGAGAACAGGATCGCCGCGTCCAGTGGGTAACGATCGAGCGGCTGCATGGTCACCTCGCAGGCGAACTGCGGGTTCTTGCACAGGCTCATGAAGTCGCCGGCCTGAGCACGGCTGGCGCGGTACTCCGGCAGGTAACGGCCGGCCTGGCGCATCATCCAGACGGGCGTGACGTCTACGGGTTGCTTGAGCAGTGCACGCAGGAAACGGTCGTTCTTCAGGGCAGTCATGTCGGCATCCGGAAAAAAAGTGCGGGCATTTTCTCAGACGCCAGCACAAAAGGCACGGCCAAGGCCATGCGTTTTGTCTATTGGGTGTCTTGGGTCAAACGATTTTGTATACAAGATGGCGGGAATGGGGCTGCTTTGCAGCCCCGGCGATCAGTCAGACCTCGAGATAATCCAGAATCCCCTCAGCCGCAGTACGGCCTTCAAAGATCGCAGTCACCACCAGATCCGAACCCCTCACCATATCCCCGCCAGCAAACACTTTCGGGTTGCTGGTCTGGTGCTTGAAGCGCGCCTGCTCCGGAGCAATCACCCGGCCCTGGCTATCGGTCTGGATGTCGAACTGCTCGAACCACGGCGCCGGGCTTGGGCGGAAACCAAAGGCGATCACCACCGCATCTGCCGGCAGGATCTCTTCGGAACCCGGAATCGGCTCAGGGCTGCGGCGGCCACGGGCGTCTGGCTCACCGAGACGGGTCTCGACCACCTTGACGCCTTCGACCTTGTCTTCACCGACAATCGCGATGGGCTGGCGGTTGTAGAGGAACTTCACGCCCTCTTCCTTGGCGTTCTTCACCTCTTTGCGCGAGCCCGGCATGTTCGCTTCGTCACGACGGTAGGCGCAGCTGACCGACTTGGCGCCCTGGCGGATCGAAGTCCGGTTGCAGTCCATCGCGGTGTCACCACCGCCGAGCACCACGACCTTCTTGCCAGCCATGTCGACGAAGTCTTCCGGCGACTTTTCAAAGCCCAGGTTGCGGTTGACGTTGGCGATCAGGAAGTCCAGCGCATCGTGCACGCCTGGCAGGTCTTCACCGGGGAAGCCGCCCTTCATGTAGGTGTAGGTACCCATGCCCATGAACACGGCATCGTACTCGGCCAGCAACTGCTCGAGGGTGATGTCCTTGCCCACTTCGGTGTTCAGGCGGAACTCGATCCCCATGCCGGTGAAGACTTCGCGGCGATTGCTCAGCACGGTCTTTTCCAGCTTGAACTCAGGGATGCCGAAGGTCAGCAGACCGCCGATTTCCGGGTTGCGGTCGAACACCACCGGGGTTACCCCAGCGCGCACCAGCACGTCGGCGCAGCCTAGCCCAGCCGGGCCAGCACCAATGATGGCAACCCGCTTGCCGGTCGGTTTGACCTTGGACATGTCCGGGCGCCAGCCCATGGCGAAGGCGGTGTCGGTGATGTACTTCTCGACAGAGCCGATGGTCACCGCACCAAAGCCGTCGTTGAGGGTGCAGGCACCTTCACACAGACGATCCTGCGGGCAGACCCGGCCGCACACTTCCGGCAGGGTGTTGGTCTGGTGCGACAGTTCGGCGGCCGCGAGGATGTTGCCTTCGGATACCAGCTTCAACCAGTTGGGGATGAAGTTGTGTACCGGGCACTTCCACTCGCAATACGGGTTGCCGCAACCCAGGCAGCGGTGCGCCTGATCGACAGACTGCTGCGGCTTGAACGGTTCGTAGATCTCGACGAACTCCTTCTTGCGCTGGCGCAGCAGTTTTTTCTTCGGGTCTTTGCGCCCAACTTCGATGAACTGGAAGTCGTTGTTCAGACGTTCAGCCATTTTCAATACCTCTTCACAGCAGCTGCGAGCCGTTAGCTGCACGCCGCAAGACAATCACGTAAGCCGGGCAACACCCCATGCTGCTTTTGACCGCAGCTTGGGGCTTGCCACTTGCAGCTGCTTTTACTGCGGGTTGGCACGGGTGCTGGACAACAACTGCTTGAGCGTCGCAGCCTTTGGCTTGACCAGCCAGAAGCGGCGCACATAGTCGTCCAGGTTTTCCGAGAGCTCACGCCCCCACTCGCTGCCAGTCTCCTCGACGTACTCGGTAAGGACCCGCGCCAGATGGCTACGGTAGGCTTCCATGGCTTCACCACTGATGCGCTGGATTTCCACCAGTTCGTGGTTGAGCTTGTCGAAGAAGCTGTTGTCCATGTCGAGCACGTAGGCGAAGCCGCCAGTCATGCCAGAGCCGAAGTTGTAACCGGTCTTGCCCAATACGCAGACAAAGCCGCCGGTCATGTATTCACAGCAGTGATCGCCAGTACCCTCGACCACCGCATGGGCGCCCGAGTTACGTACCGCGAAGCGCTCACCGGCAGTACCGGCAGCGAACAGCTTGCCGCCGGTGGCGCCATACAGGCAGGTGTTGCCGACGATAGCGCTTTCCTGGGTTTTGAACGGGCTGCCAGCAGGCGGCACGATGGTCACCTTGCCACCGGTCATGCCCTTGCCGACGTAGTCGTTGGCGTCGCCCTGCAGGTGCAGGTTGAGGCCACCGGCGTTCCACACGCCAAAGCTCTGCCCGGCAGTGCCCTTGAAGCGGAAGGTGATCGGCTTGGCGGCCATGCCCTGGTTGCCGTACAGCTTGGCGATTTCACCAGAGATACGCGCACCAATCGAACGGTCGCAGTTGCAGATGTCGAGGTCGAACTCGCCACCGGCCTGATCGCGGATCGCCGGCAAGGCCATCTCGACCATCTTCTCGGCCAGCTCGCCCTTGTCGAACGGCGGGTTCTTGTCGACTTCGCAGAACTGCGGCTTGTCGGCCGGGATGTGCGAGCTGCCCAGCAGCGGGCTGAGGTCCAGATACTGCTGACGCTCGGTGTCGCCCGGCAGCACTTCGAGCAGGTCGGTGCGCCCGATCAGCTCGCCGAGGCTGCTAACGCCCAGTTTGGCCAGCCACTCGCGGGTTTCTTCGGCAACGAAGGTGAAGAAGTTGATCACCATGTCGACGGTGCCGATGTAGTGGTCCTTGCGCAGCTTTTCGTTCTGCGTGGCTACACCGGTGGCGCAGTTGTTCAGGTGGCAGATACGCAGGTATTTGCAACCCAGGGCGATCATTGGCGCGGTACCGAAGCCAAAGCTTTCGGCGCCGAGAATGGCCGCCTTGATCACGTCGAGGCCGGTTTTCAGGCCGCCGTCGGTCTGCACTCGGACCTTGCCGCGCAGGTCGTTGCCGCGCAGGGTCTGGTGGGTTTCCGCCAGGCCCAGTTCCCACGGTGCACCGGCGTACTTGATCGAAGTCAGCGGCGAAGCGCCGGTGCCGCCGTCGTAGCCAGAGATGGTGATCAGGTCGGCATAGGCCTTGGCCACGCCGGCCGCGATGGTACCGACACCGGCTTCTGCTACCAGCTTGACCGAAACCAGCGCTTGCGGATTGACCTGCTTGAGGTCGTAGATCAGCTGCGCGAGGTCTTCGATCGAGTAGATGTCATGGTGCGGCGGTGGCGAGATCAGGGTTACGCCAGGCACTGCATAGCGCAGCTTGGCGATCAGGCCGTTGACCTTGCCGCCAGGCAGCTGGCCGCCCTCGCCCGGTTTGGCGCCCTGCGCGACCTTGATCTGCAGCACTTCGGCATTGACCAGGTATTCCGGGGTGACGCCAAAGCGGCCGGTGGCCACCTGTTTGATTTTCGAGCTCTTGATCGTGCCGTAACGGGCCGGGTCTTCGCCGCCCTCACCGGAGTTGGAGCGCGCGCCCAGGCGGTTCATTGCTTCGGCCAGTGCTTCATGGGCCTCGGGCGACAGCGCGCCGAGCGAGATGCCGGCCGAGTCGAAGCGCTTGAGGATGGCCTCCAGCGGCTCAACCTGGTCGATCGCCAGCGGCTGCTCGGCAACCTTGACCTTGAGCAGGTCACGGATCATCGACACCGGACGCTTGTCGACCAGCGCGGTGTATTCCTTGAACTTGGCGTAGTCGCCCTGCTGCACGGCTGCCTGCAGGGTGTTGACCACATCCGGGTTGTAGGCATGGTATTCGCCACCGTGGACGAACTTGAGCAAGCCACCTTGCTGGATCGGCTTGCGCGCGCTCCAGGCTTCGGCGGCGAGCAGCTTCTGATCGCCTTCGAGGTCGACAAAGCGGGCACCTTTGATGCGGCTCGGTACGCCCTTGAAGCTCAGGCCGACTACTTCGTCGGACAGGCCGATGGCTTCGAACAACTGCGCACCGCGGTACGAAGTGATGGTCGAGATGCCCATCTTCGACAGGATCTTGAGCAGGCCTTTGGAGATGCCTTTGCGGTAGTACTTGAACACTTCATCCAGATCGCCCAGCACTTCACCGGTGCGGATCAGGTCGGCCAGCACTTCGTAGGCCAGGTACGGGTACACCGCCGAGGCGCCGAAGCCGAGCAGCACAGCGAAGTGATGCGGGTCACGCGCGGTTGCGGTCTCGACCAGGATGTTGCTGTCGCAACGCAGGCCCTGCTCGGTCAGGCGGTGATGCACCGCGCCAACTGCCAGCGAGGCATGCACCGGCAGCTTGCCCGGGGCGATGAAGCGGTCGCTCAGCACCAGCTGGGTCTTGCCGCTGCGCACCGCTTCTTCAGCCTGATCGGCGATGTTGCGGATGGCCGCTTCCAGGCCCAGGCTTTCTTCGTAGTTGAGGTCGATCAGCTGCCGCTCGAAGCCTTCGCGCTCGAGGTTCATCAGCGAACGCCACTTGGCCGGGGAGATCACTGGCGAGCTGAGGATCACGCGCGAGGCGTGCTCAGGCGATTCCTGGAAGATGTTGCGCTCGGCGCCGAGGCAGATTTCCAGCGACATCACGATCGCTTCGCGCAGCGGGTCGATCGGCGGGTTGGTCACCTGAGCGAACTGCTGGCGGAAGAAGTCGTACGGCGAACGCACGCGCTGCGACAGCACGGCCATCGGCGTGTCATCGCCCATCGAGCCGACCGCTTCCTGGCCCTGTTCGCCGAGCGGACGCAGCACCTGGTCACGCTCTTCGAAGGTGACCTGGAACATCTTCATGAACTGTTTGAGCTGGTCAGCGTCGTAGCTGGCCGCGCCCTGGTCGTCGCTCAGGGTGGCCTGGATGCGCGTGGCATGCTGGCGCAACCAGCGCTTGTACGGATGGCGCGACTTGAGGCGGTTGTCGATGGCGTCGGTATCGAGGATCTGCCCGGTTTCGGTGTCCACGGCAAAGATCTGCCCAGGGCCCACGCGGCCTTTGGCAACCACGTCTTCCGGCTGGTAGCCCCATACGCCGATTTCCGAGGCGATGGTGATGTAGCCATTGCGGGTGGTGACCCAACGCGCCGGGCGCAGGCCGTTGCGGTCGAGCAGGCAGACCGCATGGCGACCTTCGGTCATGACGATACCGGCCGGGCCGTCCCACGGCTCCATGTGCATGGAGTTGTATTCGTAGAAGGCACGCAGGTCGGCGTCCATGGTCTCGACGTTCTGCCAGGCTGGCGGTACCAGCATGCGCACGCCGCGGAACAGGTCGATGCCGCCGGTAACCATCAGCTCCAGCATGTTGTCCATGCTCGATGAGTCGGAGCCGACCCGGTTGACCAGTGGGCCGAGCTCTTCGAGGTCGGGGATCAGGTCGTTGGCGAACTTGGTGCGCCGGGCCATGGCCCAGTTGCGGTTGCCGGTGATGGTGTTGATCTCGCCGTTGTGGGCGAGGAAGCGGAACGGCTGCGCCAACGGCCATTTCGGCAAGGTATTGGTCGAGAAGCGCTGGTGGAACACGCAGATCGCGGTCTGCAGGCGCTCGTCACCCAGGTCCGGGAAGAATGCGGCGAGGTCCGCCGGCATCATCAGGCCTTTGTAGATGATGGTCTTGTGCGAGAAGCTGCAGATGTAGTGATCGCTGTCGTGGGCGTTGGCCACGGACGAACGGCGACGGGCACTGAACAGCTTGATCGCGATGTCCTGATCGCTCAGGCCTTCACCACCGATGAACACCTGTTCGATCTGCGGCAGGCGCTCGAGGGCCAGACGACCCAGCACGCTGGTATCGATTGGCACCTTGCGCCAGCCGATCAGCTGCAGGCCGGCCGCGATGATTTCGCGGTCCATGTTGGCCCGCGCAGCTTCGGCTTTGATCGGGTCCTGGTTGAAGAACACCATGCCGACGGCGTACTGCTTGGGCAGTTCGGCAGCAAAGTGCTCTTTGGCCATGGCACGCAGGAACTGATCGGGCTTTTGCATGAGCAAGCCACAACCGTCACCGGTCTTGCCGTCAGCGTTGATGCCGCCGCGGTGGGTCATGCAGGTCAGCGCTTGCATGGCCGTTTGCAGGAGGTGGTGACTTGGCTCGCCCGTCATATGGGCGATCAGGCCAAAGCCACAGTTGTCCTTGAATTCTTCGGGATGGTACAGACCTGTTTTCATAGACACATTCTCACCAGGTTCGCCCCTCGACGGAGGCAAATCTCTTTTTAGTACAACCACTTACCATCCACACCGGTCGAATGCCAGCTTTTTTGCGGGGGGCAACGTGAAACCATTGTTGCACAGCGACAGGGAAGCCCACAAATTCAAACGACGAATCGTTGTAAATTTATGTCGCATTTTTGAATGTTTTTGAACATTTGCCGTGGTACGGCATGGTTCGGAGTCTGAAGCGTTTCAGCCTGAACTGCAACTAGAGGCTTGTGGCCGGCAGTCTGGGACAGAAAAGCCTGCCGCGATCACACGCAGCAGGCTAGACGAAAGTCAGGAGTCGCTCAGCAACTGGGCGGCGGGGTGGTGCCGCCCGGAAGGTATCAGCGGGTCGTGGTCAGCTCTTGTTGGACGCTGCCGACGGTACGTGGCCAAGGTTTACCAGCCTGGACCTTCGCTGGCAAGTTCTTGATTGCAGCAACTGCTGCATCACGGTTGGCAAAGTTGCCGTAAGTTACGACGTAAAGCGGTTTGCCCTGCAAGGTTTTCTTGAAGTAGCGATAGTCGCCACCCTGCGCCTTGACGAACGACTGGGCCGACGCCTCGGAGCTGGTGCCGAGAATCTGTACTACATAGTTGCCGGCTTTCTGGCTGCCGTACCAGGCGCTGTTGCCGCTGCCGCCAGCGGCAGTCGACGCAGGCTTGGCGCTGGCAACCTGGGTTGGCGCCGGTGCCGGTTTGGCCGCTGCAACAGGCTTGGCTGGCTGGGTCGCTGGCTGAGCCGGAGCAGGCTTGGGCGCAGGTGCAACCGGTTGCGCTGGCGCGCTGGCGATTGGCTGCGCAGGAGCCGCGGCGGGGCCTGCCGGCACGCCTTCAGGCGGGGCAATGGTGGTCACGGTTGGTGGATTGGCAGGCTGCAATGCGGTGTTGCCGGCTGGGCTGGCTTCTTCACCGTCACCCATGCCTGCAGCCTGGGCCAGCGGCTCGCGCATGACCGGTTGCGACTGGCCATTGAGCGGCAGTGGTGTTGGCTGCGAGCCGGAGAACTCGATAGCCGGGTTGCTGCTGTTGGCCTGACCTTCGCCCAGCGGCAGTTGAGCCTGCGCTGCGGGTGCGTCGGTAGCAGGCTTGTCAGCGCCTTTCTTCGGCATCAGGACCGCCGCCGCTACGGCGACCACGACAACTGCAGACAGCGCGAGTACGTGTTTCTTAGGCATCTTGAACCCCATGGATGGTCGCTTCGCCGTGCTGCGCGTGGCGATCATGGCTTCGATCAAAGTGTCGCGGGCAACCTGGTTGATGTTGCCAGGCCAGCCATCCGCATGTTCGTGGATATCGGCGATCTGCTCGGCCGTGAATACCTCGATACCGCGGCCAGCGCCTTCCAGGCGTTGTTCAAGGTATTCGCGGGTTTCCTCCTCGCTGTAGGGTTCAAGCTCGATGATGTGGAAACGATCTCCCTCACCATTGAGCTGATCCAACCCAGCAATCAGCGAAGGCTCGCCAAACAGGAATACGTGCGGGCGCCCTTCGGCAACGCCTGCCGCCAATTCCAGCAACGCTTGGAGTGCCGACTCGTCGAGTTGTTCCGCATCGTCCACCAACAGATAGACTTCCTGGCCGGTCAGGGCCAGTTGCACCACCTGCGACAGGATCGCCTGCACTTCCGGCTGCGCCACGCCAAGCGCCTGAGCCACCTGGCCGAGCACGCTGGCCGCGTCACTGGCACCGCGGGCCGAGACCACCACGCTCTGCACCGACTGCTTGTTGGTGCTGGCGACCAGCGCCTGACGCAGCAGGGTCTTGCCGCTGCCCACCGGACCTGTGACCACCAGCATCAGGTGGCTGTAACGCGCCAGGTGATGCAGTTGGCCGAGCACTGGCTTGCGCTGGGCGGGGAAGAACTTGAAACCGGGCACACGGGGCGCGAACGGATCGTGGCTCAGCTGGTAATGGTCGAGAAACGCCTCATCGGCATGCAAACTGGTCATTGCGCTGTCACAACCTCAAAGCTGGGCCACAATGGCGCGGTAATCCGCTGCCAGCGTGGCCTGAAGGATCTCTTGCGGATAGTCGTCGGTAATCACGGCTTCGCCGAGCTGGCGCAACAGCACCAGCCGCATGCGCCCGTCGAGGACCTTTTTATCGACCGCCATATGCTCCATGAAATGCGCCGGGGTCATTTCCTGTGGTGGCACCACCGGCAATCCTGCGTCCTGCAGCAGGCGAATCGAGCGATCACGTTCGGCCTGATCAATCCAGCCCAGACGCATGGACATTTCCAGCGCCATCACGGTACCTGCAGACACCGCCTCACCATGCAGCCAGACGCCATAGCCCATGTGGGTTTCGATGGCATGGCCAAAGGTATGGCCGAGGTTCAGCGTGGCGCGCAGGCCGGTTTCGCGCTCGTCGGCGCCCACAACCGCGGCCTTGGCCGCGCAGGAGCGACGAATCGCTTCGGTCAGCGCCGTGTTGTCGAGACCACGCAGGGCGGTCATATTCTCTTCGAGCCAGGCGAGGAATGGCTTGTCGCAGATCAGGCCGTATTTGATCACTTCGGCCAGGCCTGCCGACAGCTCGCGCGCCGGCAGCGTCTTCAGGCTGGTGGTGTCGATCAGCACCGCATTGGGCTGATAGAACGCGCCGACCATGTTCTTGCCCAGCGGATGGTTGATGCCGGTCTTGCCACCCACCGACGAATCGACCTGGGACAACAGTGTGGTCGGCACCTGAATGAAGTCGACACCACGCTGGTAGCAGGCGGCGGCGAAACCGGCCATGTCACCGATGACCCCGCCGCCCAGCGCGATCACGGTGGTGCGGCGGTCGTGGCGAGCCGTCAGCAGGCCATCGAAAATCAGTTGCAGGGTTTGCCAGTTCTTGTGTGCTTCACCGTCCGGCAGTACCACCGGCAACACCGAATAGGCACCCAGGGTCTGGCTCAGGCGCTGCAGATACAGGGGCGCGACAGTTTCGTTGGAGACAATGGCGACCTGCCGGCCGGCAATGTGCGGGGCCAGCAGTTCAGGCTGGTCCAGCAGGCCTTCGCCAATGTAGATCGGGTAGCTGCGTTCGCCCAGATCGACCTTAAGTGTCTGCATGTATCCCCACAATGTCTGGAGCGCGGCGTCGCCTGGACGACACACGCGGTAAGGTTGAACCCCTGCCTCGGCGTTGGTGGCCGAGAATAGTCCCGGCTTAGCGGGGCGGCAACTGCTCGAGGCGCTCGAGAATATCCTGGACCACCATGCGCGGCGGCCGTTCGTCGGTTTCCACGATCACGTCGGCGATCTCGCGATAGAGCGGATCTCGCGACTCGAGCAAAGCACGCAGGGTCGCTTCCGGATTGGCGGTGCGCAACAGCGGCCGATTGCGATCGCGTGCCGTGCGCCCGACCTGCTGCTCAACCGAGGCGTGCAGATAGATCACCCGGCCACCGGCATGCAGAGCACGCCGATTGGCATCACGCATGACTGCACCGCCGCCGGTAGCCACGACTACGCCGTCCAGCTCACAGAGCTCGGCAATCATCGCTTCTTCACGATCGCGAAAGCCCGGCTCGCCTTCCTTGTCGAAGATCCACGGGATATTGGCGCCCGTCCGCAGTTCGATTTCCTTGTCGGAATCCTTGAACAGCAGGCGCAGCTCTTTGGCCAACAGGCGTCCGATGGTGCTTTTGCCAGCGCCCATGGGCCCTACAAGTATCAAATTTCGCACAGAATCAACGACTCACAGCAATCGCCTGGTCACTCATGATACGCGGAGTCAGGAAGACCAGCAGCTCGGATTTTTTCTCTTGTAATGCATCGCGTCGAAACAGCCGCCCAACATACGGCAGATCACCGAAAAATGGCACCTTGTCGACCACATTGTTTTGCGTAGTCGAGTAGACGCCACCGATGACGATGGTCTGGCCGTCGGCCACGCGCACCTTGGCGTTGACCTCGTTCTTGCGAATCGGTGGAACATCGTTGAGTGCATTGACGTAATCCGGCTCGTCCTTGGTCACGCGCACGGTCATGATTACCTGACCATCGGCGGTGATCTGCGGGGTAACTTCGAGCGATAGCGAGGCTTCGCGAAACGACACCGAGGTCGCGCCGCTCTTGCTGGTTTCCTGATATGGCACTTCGGTGCCCTTGAGGATGCGCGCGGTCTCCTTGTCGGCGGTCACCACCTTGGGCTGCGAGATGATTTCGCCATTGCCGCTCTTTTCCATCGCGCTGAGCTCCAGATCCAGCAAGGCGTCGCCGCGCAGCAACCCCAGGCCCACCGCTGAAGTTGGCCGATCCACGCCGAGATCGACGAACAGCCCTTTGCCGCTGCGGCCTTCGGCGCCGCTGAACGGCTTGCCCCAGCGCACCCCGAGGCTTTTTTCATAGTCGACGTTGGCTTCGACAATGCGTGCTTCGATCAGCACCTGCCGCACCGGCACATCCAGCTCGGTGACCAGTCGGCGCAGCTCGGCAAGTCGCTCTGCCGGTTGATGTGCCACCAGCGTGTTGGTCCGCGCATCGACACCCAGGCTGCCGCGCCCGGTCAGGATGCCGTCGTCGGCCAAGGTCGCCAGCAGCAACTCGGCCAGCTCCGCTGCCTTGGCGTGATGCACTGGCAACAACGCGCGTTCGAGCGGCTGCAACTGGGCGTCCAGCTCCCGACCCAGCCGTTCTTCGCGGGATTGCCCAGCCAGCTCGGCCGCCGGCGCTACCAGCAGCACATTGCCTTCCTGCCGGCTCGCCAGCCCTTTGCTGCGCAGGACCAGATCCAGCGCCTGATCCCAGGGCACCTGTATCAACCTCAGAGTAACGTTGCCGTTTGCCGTATCACTGACCACCAGGTTGATCCCAGCATAGTCGGCCAGCACCTGCAGCACTGCGCGAACTTCAACATCCTGAAAATTCAGCGACAGCGGTTCACCCTGATAGGTCTTCGCTTGCGCCCCGTGCATCGCCAGAACCGTCGCCAGCAGCATTGCCAGTTGTCCGAGCTTCATCCATGCCTCCTTGCGTCACATGCTTTCGTAACCCAACCAGGGTTGATCGCTCCTGCCAGGCTCCACCAAGCAAGACCTGCTCGCGCACCTCCATCTGCCGTTCGTCAACCCGCACAACCACACCCTGGTCGCGACCCAATGGGTCACCCGCGCGCACGCGATACAAACGCCCGGACCACCACACCAGAGCCTGATACTGGCCATCGCGGGCGAGGCTGCCGACCATCTGCAACTGAGCCAGCGGCACCCGGGCCAGACCATCGGCTGCGCTGCGTGCAGACCAGGCCTGGAATGGATCGACCTGCGCCGGCGGTGCCCGCTGCCTGGCGGCTTCATGCGCTAGCGAGGTCGGCGCCGGTAACTGCTGGCCCGCGTCAAAGGCCTGCACGTGCAAGCGCAGCCGCAGTATCCCGGGCTGGTCTGCTGCGGCAAGCTGCAGGGTCGAGACGTGCAGCAGGCGGATCTGACCCAGCCAGTCATCCAGCCATGCCCGCAGCGCCGGGTAATTGCCGATCACCTGCAACTGCAGCGGCGCGACCAGGTAGCCGGCCGCCTGGCTCGGCTCGCCGACATCCACCTGCTCGATCAGCAGCCCATGGGCATGGCCTAACCGCGCCAACTGATCGAGCAGGTCGCTCATTTCCTGCCCAGCCGCCAAGCGCCAGCGGGCGTCCTGCAACTGCACCTTACTGTCAGCAAGTGCCTCCTGCGCGGCGGGCAAGTCCTGCACGCCTAGCGCCTTGACCCCGAACGCCTGCTCCAGTGCCTGCAGTGTTGCCGTCTGCATCCGGTAGGTGCGCTGCACACCCTCAAAGCGCATCAGCCAGGCCACACTGGCCACAATCAGCAGCGGTACGAGCAGCATCGCCAGCCTGGCCAGCAGCGAACTGCTCACCACTTGCTGCCAGTCGGGAGGCCATGGCCCGCTCACAGCTCAAGCGCCGACAGACGTGCCAGCAACAGGAACTCATCGCCATCGGCAACTGCACGGATATGCTTCAGTTCAAGCGCGTCGAATTGCCTTGATTGCTGCAGATCGCGGATGAACTGCGCCACTACCGCAGGCGACGCCGCCAACCCGAGCAGTTGCAACTGCCCCTCCTGGATGGACATCTCGGTCAGCTGCAAACTGGCACCGAGTGCCCGCTCCAGCTCAGCGAACATCCTCGGCAGCAGGTCTTGGCCATTGCGCAGCGCTTGCAGCGCTGCTGACTGCGCCATTACATCAGCGTGGCTGCCCTGCACCGCCCTCAACTGCTGCAGTTGGATGTCGAGTCGGGCGACGTCAGCCTGGCGCTCGGCAATCGCCGCCAGTTGCTGCTGACCACGCTGGCGCGCCAGCTGGTCAAGCATGATCACGCCGGCGAGCGCCAGCAGCAGGCTGCCAATCAGTGCCAGCTGAAACCGTCGCAGCGCCGCCAGCCGCTGCCGTTCGCGCCAGGGCAGCAGGTTCAAACGCAGCATCAGCAGGCACCGCCGAGTGCCAGAGCGCAGGCCAGCGCCATGTGCGGCGCCACCCGCGCCAGCTCGGCCCGATTGCTCAGGCCAGCCGAGCCCAGACCGTGCAACGGCGACAGCGCATCGCAGGGCAATCGAGCAGCGAAAGCGGGTAGCCAGCGTGATGCCTGTTCGCTGGCCGCGACCACCTGCACACCGTGCTCGCCTGGCAGCGCCGCTGCGCACAACTCAAGCACGCGCTGCAGGCGTGCATCGTCCGGCTCATGGGCGCCAAAAGTCAGTTCCTGACGCTGCGGCAGGCCACTTGCCGACCAGCTATGTAACGCTGCCCCGCCCTGCTCGATACGCAGCAAGGCCTGGCCGTCGGGCACCAGCCGGCGCAGGGCGATGCTGTCGACTTCGACTGCCACCGCGCACAGGCCTGCGGCCTCCAGCAGCTGCTCGAGCTGATCCAGTGAGCGCTGGCGGCAAGCGGCAACCAGCACATTGACATGCCCCACCGGCTCGACTGCCGGGCCGAGCACTTGAAAGTCCAACGCCAGGTCTTCCAGGGCAAACGGGAACATCTGCTCGGCATCGACCAGCAGGCGCTGCTCCAGTTGAGCCGCCGACAAGCCTGCTGGGAGGCAACAAAGCTTGCACAACGTCGCCCCGCCCGGCAGCGCAACTGCAACCTGCGGACACCGACTGCCGCAGCGCTCAAAGGCGCAGCGCAGCGCGTCTATCAGAGCATCTGGGGCTTGCGCCCAGTCATTGCCAACTGCCCCCGGCAGCGGCTGATACGCCCAGCCAACGACCTGCTCAGTCCCCTGGCGCCCATGCAATTGCAGCATGCGCACCGAGTCGGCGGCTATTTCCACACCCAACAATGAACCGGCATCCTTGCCCAAGCGTCCAAGCATCGCTGTCTCCCTGCTCCATGATTGTCAGCCCGCGCCATTGGCCGGACCGGTCGCCCCGACGGTCGCCCGATGGGGCGAAAACTGCTTATAATGCCCAGCGTTTTTGCCTGTCCGCCGGACCTGTGCGCACTCCATTTCTCAACCTGGACACCCAAAAGCCTTGATACGCCTGCTGAAGTTCTTCTGGTGGTCTTTCGTCGCAGTCATCTGTGCCCTCGTACTCGGTCTGAGCGGGGCGTTTCTGTATCTTAGTCCCAGCCTGCCCTCGGTCGACTCGCTCAGAAGCATCCAGTTGCAGATCCCCCTGAGGGTTTACAGCAGCGATGGCAAGCTGATTGCCGAGTTTGGCGAAATGCGCCGCTCGCCGATCCGCTTCGCGGAAATTCCCCCACAGTTCATTCAGGCGCTTCTGTCAGCCGAAGACGACAATTTCCTCAACCATTACGGGGTCGATCCGAGCAGCTTGATGCGTGCCGCGACCCAACTGGTCAAATCTGGTCATATCCAGACGGGTGGCAGCACGATCACCATGCAGGTGGCGAAGAACTTCTTCCTTACCAGCGAGCGCAGCTTCTCCCGCAAGACCAACGAAATCCTGCTGGCCCTGCAGATCGAACGCGAACTGACCAAGGACGAGATCCTTGAGCTGTACGTCAACAAGATCTACCTGGGTAACCGCGCCTACGGCATCGACGCCGCAGCGCAGGTCTACTACGGCAAGTCGATCCGCGACGTCAGCCTGGCGCAGATGGCCATGATCGCCGGCCTGCCGAAGGCCCCTTCGCGCTTCAACCCGCTGGCCAACCCGACCCGGGCCAAAGAGCGCCGCGACTGGATCCTCGGGCGCATGTACAAACTCGGCAAGATCGACCAAACCAGCTACGAGACCGCCCTGGCCGAGCCGCTGAACGCCAGCTACCACGTGCCGACGCCGGAAGTGAACGCGCCGTACATTGCCGAAATGGCCCGTGCTGAAATGGTTGGTCGTTATGGCAGTGAGGCCTACACCGAAGGCTTCCGGGTGACCACCACGGTGCCTAGCGATATGCAGAACATGGCCAACAGCGCCGTGCTCAATGGCTTGTCCGATTACGATGAGCGCCATGGCTACCGCGGCCCTGAGTCACGCTTCCCGGGCAAGACCCACGCCGCCTGGCTGCAGGAGCTGGGCAAGCAGCGCACCCTTGGCGGGCTGGAGCCAGCCATCGTCACCCAGGTCGACAAGACCGGCCTGAAAGTGCTCACCCGCAACGGTGAAGAGCAGGACGTGGCGTGGGACACCATGAAATGGGCGCGGCCGTATCTGAACACCAACGCTCAAGGCCGGGCACCACAATCGCCTGCCGATGTCGCCCAGGTCGGCGACCTGATCCGCGTGCAGCGCCTGGATGAAGGCAAGCTCAAGTTCAGCCAGGTCCCGGGCGCGCAGAGTGCGTTGGTCACCCTCGACCCGTACAACGGCGCGATCCGCGCCCTGGTCGGTGGCTTCTCGTTCGAGCAGAGCAACTACAACCGCGCCATGCAGGCCAAGCGTCAGCCGGGCTCGAGCTTCAAACCGTTCGTCTACAGCGCGGCCCTGGACAGCGGCTACACCGCCGCGAGCCTGGTCAACGACGCGCCGATCGTGTTTGTCGATGAGTACCTGGACAAGGTCTGGCGGCCGAAAAACGACACCAACACCTTCCTTGGCCCGATCCGCATGCGCGAAGCGCTGTACAAGTCGCGCAACCTGGTCTCGATCCGCCTGCTGCAGGCGATGGGCGTCGACCGCACCATCGACTACATCGCCAAGTTCGGCTTCAACAAGCAGGACCTGCCGCGCAACCTGTCGCTGGCGCTCGGCACCGCGACCCTGACCCCGATGGAAATTGCCACCGGCTGGAGCACCTTCGCCAACGGCGGCTACAAGATCAGCCCGTACCTGATCGAGCGCATCGAGAGCCGCAACGGCGATACCCTGTTTACTGCCAACCCTGCACATGTGCCGCAGGGCGGCGGCAGCGATGAGGCCGGCATCGCCGCGCCAGAGCAGCCGATCAGCAGCAGCGGCATGCCGGGCGAAGCGCCGACCGCCAACGCCCAGTTCAGTGCGCAGACACCAGTGCTCGCCGAACAGATCATCGACCCGCGCACCAGCTACATCCTCACCAGCATGCTGCAGGACGTGATCAAGCGCGGCACCGGCCGCCGGGCGATGGCTCTGGGCCGCACCGATCTGGCTGGCAAGACCGGTACCACCAACGAATCGAAGGACGCCTGGTTCTCCGGCTACAACGCCGACTACGTGACCACTGTCTGGGTTGGCTTCGACCAGCCAGAAACCCTCGGCCGCCGCGAATACGGCGGCACTGCGGCTCTGCCGATCTGGATGAGCTTCATGGGCGCCGCCTTGAAAGACAAACCCAACCACGCTCCGGCCGAACCTGAAGGCATCCTCAGCCTGCGGGTCGATCCGGTCAGCGGCCGCGCAGCGACCCCAAGCACGCCGAACGCCTACTTCGAACTGTTCAAGGCCGAAGATTCGCCGCCGTCGGTGGATGAACTGGGCAACGGCGCAGCACCTGGCAGCCCGCTGCCAGCGGACGAAGCAGCGCCGATGGACCTGTTCTAAGCCCAAAAGCCAGGGGCGCTGCGCGCCCCTTCGCGGGCAAGCCCGCTCCCACCGGGTTCTGAGCAATGTCTGTGGGAGCGAGTTTTTTGGTTACGTGTTTGGGGCGTTTGCCAGAGAAGTAACTCACCGTAAAGGCGAAAGGGGCCCGCACGGCCGACAACGATAACGGATAAGCCCACACCTCCAGAAAGCCCCACCCGCCAGCCAACACCCCACCCAAACCCCAGCCATAAAAAAACCGGCCCATCAGAGCCGGTTTTTCATAACGCCATGCCTATTAACCGTTGAACACATCGTCCACGCTTTTCAGCGGGTAGTGCTTCGGATAAGGCAGGGTAGCAACACCGCTTTCGATCGCAGCCTTGGCCACCGCATCAGAAACCAGAGTAATCAAACGTGGATCCATCGGCTTCGGAATGATGTACTCACGACCAAACTCCAGGGCCTGCACGCCGTACGCATCGCAGACTTCCTTAGGCACTGGCTGCTTGGCCAGGTCCTTCAGAGCGATGGCCGCAGCGATCTTCATCTCTTCGTTGATGCGCTTGGCACGAACGTCCAGAGCACCACGGAAGATGAACGGGAAGCCCAGAACGTTGTTGACCTGGTTCGGGTAGTCGGAACGACCGGTAGCCATGATCACGTCGTTACGGGTGGCGTGAGCCAGTTCCGGGCTGATCTCTGGATCCGGGTTCGAGCAAGCGAACACGATCGGGTTGGCAGCCATCGACTTGAGGCCTTCAGCGCTCAGCAGATTCGGGCCGGACAGACCTACGAATACGTCAGCACCTTGCAGGGCATCAGCCAGGCTGCGCTTGTCGGTAGCGTGGGCGAACTGCGCCTTGTACTGGTTCAGGTCTTCACGGCCGGAGTGGATAACACCGGTACGGTCGATCATGAAGATGTTCTCGACCTTGGCACCCATGCTGACCAGCAGCTTCATGCAGGAGATCGCGGCAGCGCCGGCGCCCAGGCAGACGATCTGCGCGTCTTCGAGCTTCTTGCCGGCGATTTCGAGGGCGTTGATCATGCCAGCCGCGGTGACGATGGCGGTGCCATGCTGGTCATCGTGGAATACCGGAATGTCGCACTGCTCGATCAGGGTGCGTTCGATTTCGAAGCACTCTGGCGCTTTGATGTCTTCGAGGTTGATACCGCCGAAGGTGATCGAGATACGGCGCACGGTGTCGATGAAGGCCTGTGGGCTTTCCGACTCGACTTCGATGTCGAATACATCGATACCGGCGAAACGCTTGAACAGAACGCCCTTGCCTTCCATGACCGGCTTGGAAGCCAGTGGGCCGAGGTCACCCAGGCCAAGAATGGCGGTACCGTCGGAGATCACTGCGACCAGGTTGCCCTTGCCGGTGTACTTGTAAGCCAGCTCTGGATCACGACCGATCTCGCGCACAGGTTCGGCAACGCCCGGGCTGTAGGCCAGGGACAGGTCGCGCGCAGTGGCGGTTGGCTTGGTGAGCTCGACGCTCAGTTTCCCCGGACGAGGCTGAGCATGATATTCGAGAGCGGCGGTTTTCAGGTCTGACATGGTGGGCAATTCCGCTTATTTACTGTTCTGACGGACCGCCGAGGATACGCAAAGTGCCGGGGGGCGACAAGACTGCCCGGTCACATGTGTCAAGGCCCATGGCCTACGACTTTACGCTACAACCCACGGGGCATGCGGGATTCAGTGTGTACAATTGCAGGCATTAATGTCTACAATTTTTTAGCCAGAGGCCCGTTTGAGCATGCTCGGATCGGTCAATGGCAGCAGCCAGCGACGCTGCCCGGGCTTGATCACACCCTTGCGGGAACGGTCGATCACCCAGCCGCGGACCTCGACCTGGCGCCCTTTGAGGTTATCGAAGAAGCGCGCCGGGAAGTGCCGCTGCAGACGAGCGGGCACCTGCACCACCACGCGTTCGCCAAGGTCCAGCCAGACCCCGCCCCGATTGCGCTCGATACGCCTGACGGTGCCGCTGAGCACGGCGAATCCGGACTGGCGCAGGGCGCTCTCGCGCTGCACCGGCGATTGCCGCCACAGCCCGAGGCGAGCAGAACGAGCCGCCTGCTCGGCCGCATCCTGACAGCTCGCCAGGCGCACATTGGGCGCTATGGCCACGCGCAAGCCAAGGCCCTCACTGAGCAGCACCGCCTCAAGATTGTCGCCATTACGCCCATAGATATGCGCCAGAGTGCGGCCATATTTGTCTTTCGCCTCAGCTCCGCGCACCAGCCCGACCCGGCCATCACTGGCCTTGATCAAAGCCTGCAGGCGCTGCCTGGCGGCTTCGGCATAGGGCTCGCTCGGGCGGCCCTTGCGCCCCAGCTCAGGGGCATTGATGCCGATCAGGCGTACGCTGCGGCCATCGCTCAGGCGCACGGTGTCGCCATCCAACACCTGACGCACGGCGACTTGCTGCGGCTTGACCGGCAATGGGCAGAAGGCCTGCGCCGGCATGGCACAAATCGCGGCCATAAAAAAAGCGCCCACAAGGGACGCTTTTCGTTGCAGCAGCGCGAGAGCCAAGGGCTTCGCCATGCGCAATCTTACTTCTTGGCACCGAACATGCCGAAGCGATCTGCGAACTTCTGTACGCGACCACCGGTGTCCAGGACTTTCTGCTTGCCAGTGTAGAACGGGTGGCACAGGGAGCACACGTCGATCGCCAGCGGCTTGGCCAGGGTCGAACGGGTTTCGAATTTGGCGCCGCAGCTGCAGGTGACTGCAACTACTTCGTAGTTCGGATGAATATTCTCTTTCATGGTCACTTCCTCGAGCTGCGTGCCGCCACCCAACACCTATTGTTGAATACCGCACGTAATTAGGCGGGGAATAATACCAGAGCGCAGCGTCAGCGCAAGTTGTCGCACGCACCGACCGTCGTCTGCTAGGCTCGGCGCTGCCCTGAACTGTTCCGAAATGCCCTTCAGAGACCTTCTGCGTGTCCGACGTCATCCTGCGCCTTGCCCTGCCCTCGCCCCTGCGTCGCCTGTTCGACTACCGGGCCACGGCTGCCATGGCCCGCCAGCCGCTGACCCCGGGCATGCGTATCCGCGTGCCGTTTGGTCGCCGCGAGATGATCGGCATCCTGGTCGAGGTCTGCGCCACCAGTGAGGTGCCGGCCGACAAGCTCAAGCCTGCGATTGCCCTGCTCGACCCAACCTCGCCGCTGCCGCCAGCGCTGTTCAAGCTGTGCCTGTGGACCGCTCAGTACTATCAGCACAGCCTGGGCGATACCCTGAGCTGGGCGCTGCCAGTGCTGCTGCGCCAGGGCGAAGCAGCCGAAATCCGCCAGGAGCGGTTCTGGCAGGTCACCGCTGACGCGCGCCTGGACGACCCGCGGATTGCCCGCGCGCCGCGTCAGCGCGAAGCCCTGCAGACCTTGTCGCAGCACCCGCACGGCGTTGCCCACAGCCTGTTGAGTAAACTGGGCCTGAACAAGGACAGCCTCGACCTGCTGCTGGCCAAACAGCTGGTCCAGCTCGAGGTGCGCCGGCAACGCCCGGCTACCCGCCATGAACACTGGCTGGCGCAGCCGGAGCTGCCGCTCAACGACGAACAGCGGGCAGCCTTCGAAGCCGTGCGCTCGGGCTTTGGCAGCTTCCATGCGTTTCTGTTGGCAGGGGTTACCGGCAGCGGCAAGACCGAGGTCTACCTGCAACTGATCCGCGAAACCCTGGAGGCCGGCAAGCAGGCGCTGGTGCTGATCCCCGAGATCAACCTCGGCCCGCAGACCCTGGCGCGCTTCGAGCAGCGCTTCAATGCGCGCATCGCTCTGCTGCACTCGGCGGTGAACGACCGTGAGCGCCTGGATGCCTGGCTGGCGGCGCGGGATGGCGAAGCCGACATCATTATCGGCACCCGTTCGGCGCTGTTCACGCCAATGAAAAAACCTGGCCTGATCATCATCGACGAAGAGCACGACGGCTCATATAAACAGCAGGAGGGCCTGCGCTACCACGCCCGCGATCTGGCGCTGGTACGCGCGCATCAAGAGAACGTACCCATTCTGCTCGGATCGGCCACGCCCTCGCTGGAGAGCCTGCACAACGCCCACACCGGCCGTTACGGCCTGCTGCGCATGAACCACCGCGCCGGGGGTGCGAAACAGCCGCGCTTCCTGCGCCTCGACGTGCGCAGCCGGCCGCTGGACAGCGGCATCAGTGGCCCGCTGCAACAGGCCATCGGCAAGACCCTCGAAGCCGGCCAGCAGGTGCTGGTATTCCTCAACCGGCGCGGTTTTGCCCCGACACTGCTGTGCCACGACTGTGGCTGGATGTCGGGCTGCCCGCGCTGTGATGCACGCATGACCGTGCACCAGCGTTCCGGCGTGCTGCGCTGCCACCACTGCGGCTATGACGAGCGCCTGCCGCTGCGCTGCCCCAAGTGCGCGCATGTCGACCTGCGCCCAGTGGGTGCCGGCACCGAGCGCGCCGAAGAGCGCCTGAAAGTACTGTTCCCGGACTTCCCGGTATTGCGCGTGGACCGCGACAGCACATCGCGCAAAGACGCCATGCACAACCTGTTCACCACCATCCAGCGCGGCCAGCCGAGCATCCTCGTCGGCACGCAGATGCTCGCCAAGGGCCACCATTTTCCGCGAGTTACCCTGGTGGCGATCCTCGATGCCGATGGCGGGCTGTTCTCTGGCGACTTCCGCGCCAGCGAGCGCATGGCCCAGTTGATCGTGCAGGTCGCCGGCCGCGCCGGGCGCGCCGAAGAGCCGGGCAAGGTCATCGTGCAGACCCACCTGGCCGAGCACCCGCTGCTGGTGCAGTTGACTGAAGAAGGCTACTTCGCCTTTGCCGAACAGGCCCTGAGCGAACGCCGCGGCGCCGGCCTGCCGCCCTTCGCCCACCTCGCCCTGCTGCGCGCCGAAGCGCACAAGCCGGGCCAGGCCGAAGGGTTTCTGGATGAAGCGTGCAGCGCCGCCGAGCGCTTGCTGGCAGAACAAGGCGGCCAGGGCATCGAGTTGCTCGGCCCGGTGCCGGCACCGATGGAACGCCGCGCCGGGCGCTTTCGCGCGCAGCTATTGTTGCAGGCCAGCGCCCGCGCGCCGCTGCACCGGCTGATCAGCGCCTGGCTGCTGGAGCTGGAACAGATGCCCAGCGGGCGTCAGGTGCGCTGGTCGCTGGACGTCGATCCGGTCGACCTGTACTGAGCTGTTGACGCGCCGTTGATACCCGCAAAGGTTGGCAACCACGGCTCAGCCACGGATAATGCTCAGTTTTTCCACCTGCGCATCGAAGCGCTCCGCCGCGCTTGCGGTCGAAAAGAGATTCCGATGAAAGACACCATTCGCCAGCTGATCCAGCAAGCCCTCACCCAACTCGTCGCCGACGGTGTGCTGCCTGACGGCCTGACCCCGGCGATTCAGGTGGAAAACGCCCGCGACAAGACCCACGGTGACTTCGCCAGCAACATCGCCATGATGCTGGCCAAGCCAGCCGGGATGAAGCCGCGAGACCTCGCCGAAAAGCTCATCGCAGCACTGCCGACCAGCGCTGACATCAGCAAAGTCGAGATCGCCGGTCCGGGCTTCCTTAACTTCTTCCAGAACACCGCCGCCCTGGCCGAGCGCCTTGATGCTGCCCTGGCCGATAGCCAGCTTGGCGTGCGCAAGGCTGGTCCGGCCGAGAAGGTCGTGGTCGACCTGTCGGCGCCGAACCTGGCCAAGGAAATGCACGTCGGCCACCTGCGCTCGACCATCATCGGTGACAGCGTTGCGCGAGTGCTGGAGTTTCTCGGCGACACGGTGATCCGCCAGAACCACGTCGGCGACTGGGGCACCCAGTTCGGCATGCTGATGGCCTACCTGCAGGAAAATCCGATCACCAGCGACGAGCTGTCTGACCTGGAAAACTTCTACCGCGCCGCGAAGAAGCGCTTCGACGAATCCGAAGAATTCGCCACCCGCGCCCGTGGTCTGGTGGTCAAGCTGCAAGCCGGCGACCCCGACTGCCTGGCGTTGTGGACGCGCTTCAAGGACATCTCGCTGTCGCACTGCCAGAAGACCTACGAGCTGCTCAACGTCAAGCTGAGCATGGCCGACGTGATGGGCGAAAGCGCCTACAACGCTGATCTGGCCAACGTCATCAGCGACCTCAAGAGCAAAGGCCTGCTGGTCGAAAGCCAGGGTGCGCAGTGCGTGTTCCTCGAGGAATTCAAGACCGCCGATGGCGAGCCGCTGCCGGTGATCGTGCAAAAGGCCGATGGCGGCTACCTGTACGCCACTACCGACCTTGCCGCCGTGCGCTACCGCAGCAACGTGCTCAAGGCCGATCGCGCGCTGTACTTCGTCGACCAGCGTCAGGCACTGCACTTCAACCAGGTATTTGAAGTGGCCCGCCGCGCAGGCTTTGTCGGCCACCCGATGCAGATGGAACACATGGGCTTCGGCACCATGAACGGCGCCGATGGCCGCCCGTTCAAGACCCGTGATGGCGGCACCGTCAAGCTGATCGACCTGCTCAACGAGGCCAAGGACCGCGCCTATGCGCTGGTCAAGGAAAAGAACCCGAGCCTGGCCGAAGACGAACTGCGCCAGATCGCCGAAGTGGTCGGTATTGGCGCGGTGAAATACGCCGACCTGTCCAAGCACCGCACCAGCGATTACAGCTTCAACTTCGAACTGATGCTCAACTTCGAAGGCAACACCGCGCCGTACCTGCTGTACGCCTACACCCGGGTCGCGGGCGTGTTCCGCAAGCTGGGCAAGGGTTACGACCAGCTCGACGGCCAGATCGTGCTGCAGGCCCCACACGAGCAGGACCTGGCCGCACGCCTGGCGCAGTTCGGCGAAGTGCTCAACAGCGTCGCCGACAAAGGTACCCCGCACGTGCTGTGCAGCTACCTGTACGACATCGCCGGGTTGTTCTCCAGCTTCTACGAGAACTGCCCGATCCTCGCCGCCGAAACCGCTGAACAACAACAGAGCCGCCTGCGCCTGGCCGCCCTGACCGGCCGCACGCTCAAGCAAGGCCTGGAGTTGCTCGGCCTGGAAACCCTGGAGCGCATGTAAGTTGGCTGCCAAGAAAAAACCTGCACCCAAGCGCGGCGCTAGCCGCCAACAGGCCCCTGCCAAACAGCCGATCCCGGGTTGGATCTGGCTGGCGGTCGGCCTGACGGTTGGCGCGTTCATTGTCTTCCTGATGAAGCTCGAGCCTGGCGGTGATGACATCAAGCGGGCCAAGCCGGAACAGCAAAAACCGGGCAGGACTGCCGAAGCAGCCAAGACTACCGCGGCCACGCCGCAGGTACCGGTCAAGCCAAAGTACGACTTCTACACCTTGCTGCCTGAGTCGGAAGTGATCGTGCCGCCTGAGGCCGTGCCGGAGAAAACTCCGCCGGTACCGGCGCAGCCGGTGACCCCGGCCGAGGCTGCGAAAATCGACACAGCGCGCGCGCAGGCAGCCCTGCTCGGGCAGACTCCGCCGCCGCCACCGCCGGTGATCAAGCCAGCGGCAACCACGCAGTTCTTCCTCCAGGCCGGTTCGTTCCGCAAAGAGGCCGATGCTGACAAGGTGCGGGCGCAGATCATCCTGCTCGGCCAGGTGGTCAAGGTCGAGTCGGGCACGGTCAAGGAGGAGACCTGGTACCGGGTGCTGGTCGGCCCTTTCAGCAACCGTGAACAACTCACGGTTGCCCAGAAGCAGCTGGCCGGTGCCGGCTTCAGCAACCTTCTGCTGCAACAGCGACAGACCCGTCAGTAACTGAAAAGGCCTTGCCGCGAATCGCGCCAAGGCCTTTTTTTCAGCTCGTCATTGAGGCTGGAACGGATCAGTCAGACCCGGCCGCTGTTCACATCGGAAATCTGCCGGTTGAGCGTCCAGAAGTCGTAGAGGATGCCAAGCAGGAACAGGCCCCCGGTAAAGAAGTAGATGATCGCCGTGATCCATTTACCCATGTACAGCCGGTGCACGCCGAACAGCCCGAGGAAGGTCAGCAGTACCCACGCCAGGCTGTAGTTGACCCGACCCGACTGGAAGCGCATGTCTGCCTCGCGGTCCATCGCCGGGATCAGGAACAGGTCGATCAACCAGCCAATGCCCAGCAGGCCCAGAGTGAAGAACCAGATAGTCCCGGTAATCGGCTTGCCGTAGTAGAAACGGTGCGCGCCGAGGAAGCCGAAAATCCACAAAAGGTACCCCAGTACCTTGCTATGGGTGTCGTGATAAGGCGCCCCTTGTTGATAAGTATTCATTCCTAGCCCTCGTGGCTTAGCCAAAAATATTCTCAGAATAAATGTGACTTTTTCATGTGAAGCCGACGCATGGTTCCTTGCAGTCGACCAACGGATCATTTTTTGAGCAAAAAGCTGTTATAAAGTTGCGCGTCATCACCTAATCATCTTTCAAGAGCTTCATCTATGCCGCCTTTATTCAAGACATGGCTGACCCTCTGCCTCTTGTTACCCCTGGCAGCCCACGCCACCAATCGTGAGCAACGACTTCCCAACGGCTTCACTGGCTACACCACCAACGCCACCGTGAAGCATGCACCGGTCAAACATGCAGCAGCCAAATCGGCCAATCTGCGTGCCCGGCCAAGCAATGCTGCCAACGCCTTGCCGGCTGTGGCCATGTCCGCCAAGCAGAGCAGCAACGTGCTAAGCCGCGCGGTGAATGTGCTCGGCACCCCTTATCGCTGGGGCGGCAGCACGCCAGGCAAGGGCTTTGACTGCAGCGGGCTGGTGAAATATGCGTTCAACGACGTGGCAGACGTCGATTTACCGCGTACCTCCAATGCCATGGCCCAGGGTCACGGCGTCAAGGTTGCCAAGGGCGATCTGAAGCCAGGCGACCTGATCTTCTTCAACATCAAGAGCCGCCGGGTCAATCATGTTGCCATTTACCTGGGCAACGACCGCTTCATCCATGCACCGCGTCGTGGCAAGTCGGTCAGCATCGACCAACTGAGCAAGCCGTACTGGCAGAAACACTACGTAGTCGCCAAGCGCGTCCTGCCGAAGGATCAACAGCTGAGCCTGGCCAAGCGCTGACAGGTGCACGCGCTGGCCTCGCAACGAGGCCAGTGCAGATGCTACCCCGTTTCGATCACGCCTTCAGCGTGCAACTGTTGCAAAGCTGCGTCCATGGTCTTCATCCCCGCCGCGCCTCCCGCCTGCATCAGTGAGTAGATCTGCGCCAACCGTCCCTCGCGGATCAGGTTGCGCACAGCCATGTTCGCCAGCAGAACTTCCCGCGCCGCAACCCGACCGGTACCGCGCCGTTTGACCAGCACCTGCGCCACGACCACGCGCAGCGAGTCGGCCAGGAGGGTACGCACCAGCGGTTTCTCGTCGGCGGCAAACACCTCCACCATACGGTCGATGCTGCTCACCGCTGAGCGCGTGTGCACGGTCGCCAGTACCAGATGCCCGGTCTGCGCCGCGCGCAGCGCCAGGCGGATCGACTCCAGGTCACGCAGTTCACCCAGCACGATCACGTCAGGGTCCTGACGCAAGGCGCTGCGCAGGCCTTGGGCAAAGTCACCGCTGTGCTGGCCGACCTCACGCTGGGTGACCAGGCTGCGCTGGCTGCTGTGGATAACTTCGATCGGGTCCTCCAGGGTGAGGATGTGTAACGAGCGCTCACGATTGAGCCAGTCGACCAGTGCGGCCAGGGTGCTCGACTTGCCGCTACCCGTTGCCCCGCCGATCAGCACCAGGCCATCGGTGCACTGGGCAACAGCTTGCAATACATCTTCCAGACCAAGCTCGGCGATGCTTGGCACATGGCTCGGGATCAAGCGCAGGCTGGCGGCCAGGCCGTTACGCTGGCGAAACAGGTTGAGGCGGCAGCGGCAGCCCTGGTTCAGGGTCACTGCCAGATCCAGTTCGGCACCGGCCAGCCATTGCTGCATCTGGTGCTCAGCCAACAGCGGCGCCAGCCCTTGCTGCAGTTGGCCGGCTGGTATCGGCGGCAGATTGAGTCGGCGCAGGTCGCCGTCCACGCGCAGCAGTGGTGGTTCGGCCTCGGCCAGATGCAGGTCGGATGCCCCCGCAGCAGCGGCCTGGGCCAGCAGGTCAGTCACGTCCATGAGACTCCCCAAAGGCTATCAAGCAGGTAGAATGGCGCAGATCACTGAGCCGCCGGCATTCTTCCATGTCCACCATAGCAGACCACCTCGGCGCCCTCGCCGCCCGTATCGACAGCGCAGCGCTCGCCTGTGGCCGCGACCCAGCCAGCATCAAGTTGCTGGCCGTGAGCAAGACCAAACCCGCCGCCGCCGTGCGTGAAGCCTACGCCGCCGGCGTACGCGACGTGGGTGAAAACTACCTGCAGGAAGCCCTGGCCAAGCAAGATGAATTAACTGACCTGGCCTTGACCTGGCACTTCATCGGCCCCATTCAATCGAACAAGACCCGCGCGATTGCCGAGCATTTCGCCTGGGTGCACTCGGTAGACCGCTTGAAGATCGCCCAACGCCTGTCCGAACAACGCCCGACCGAGCTGGCGCCACTGAACATCTGCCTGCAGGTCAACGTCAGTGGCGAGGACAGCAAGTCTGGCTGTACCCCGGCTGAGCTGCCAGCCCTGGCCGCAGCGGTGGCCGCACTGCCGGGCCTACGTTTGCGTGGTCTGATGGCCATCCCCGAGCCGAGCGATGAGCGCGCGGTGCAGGAGGCTGCCTTTGCCCGACTGAGCGAGCTGCAGGCCAGCCTGAATCTTGGCCTGGATACCCTGTCGATGGGCATGAGCCACGACCTCGAGGCCGCCATCAGCCAAGGTGCGACCTGGGTGCGTATTGGCACCGCCCTGTTCGGCGCGCGCGATTACGGGCAGGCTTGAATCCATGCTTTACTCACTTTTTTCTAAGGACCTGACATGAGCAAGACACGTATTGCCTTTATCGGCGCCGGCAACATGGCCGCCAGCCTGATTGGCGGCCTGCGTGCGCAGGGTCTGGACGCTGCGCAGATTCGCGCCAGCGACCCTGGCGCCGAGACCCGCAGCCGGGTTCGCGCCGAGCACGCAATCGAGGTGTTCGAAGACAACGCTCAAGCAATCGCCGACGCCGACGTGATCGTCCTGGCGGTCAAGCCGCAGGTCATGAAAAGCGTCTGCCAGAGCCTGCAGGCCAACCTGCAGGACGGCCAACTGATCGTCTCCATCGCCGCCGGGATCACCTGCGCCAGCCTGCAAGACTGGCTCGGCCCGCGCCCTGTGGTGCGCTGCATGCCCAACACCCCGGCCCTGTTGCGCCAAGGCGTCAGCGGCCTGTACGCCACCGAGCAGGTGTCTGCCGAGCAACGTCAGCAGGCCGAAGAACTGCTGTCGGCCGTAGGCACGGCGCTGTGGCTGGAGCACGAGCAGCAGTTGGACGCCGTAACGGCAGTCTCTGGCAGCGGCCCGGCGTACTTCTTCCTGCTGATCGAAGCAATGACCGCAGCAGGCGAAAAGCTCGGCCTGCCGCGCGAAACCGCTTCCCAGCTGACCCTGCAAACCGCCCTCGGCGCGGCGCACATGGCAGTCGCCAGTGATGTCGATGCCGCTGAGCTGCGCCGCCGGGTCACCTCGCCTGCCGGGACCACCGAGGCGGCGATCAAATCGTTCCAGGGCAATGCTTTCGAGGCCATCGTCGAACAGGCGCTGCAGGCCGCGGCAACGCGCTCCGCCGAGCTCGCCGAACAATTGGGCAAATAAGGAGCTGTTGATGAATGCACTGTCTGGCGCCGCTATTTTCGTGGTGCAAACCCTGGTCAGCCTGTATCTGGCGATCGTTCTGCTGCGCTTTGTGCTGCAACTGGTCAAGGCCGACTTCTACAACCCGCTGAGCCAGTTCGCGGTGCGCGCCACGCAACCGCTGCTCAAGCCTATCCGGCGCATCGTGCCGAGCATCTTCGGCCTGGATACCTCGTCGCTGCTGCTGGCGATCCTGATTCAGGCGCTGCTGATGGCCTTTGTGCTGATGATCACCTACGGCACCGCCGGTGACATCCTGCACCTGCTGATGTGGGCGATCATTGGCGTTACCTCGCTGTTCCTGAAGATCTTCTGGGTCGCGATGATCGTCATGGTCATCGTCTCCTGGGTTGCGCCCAACAGCCACAACCCGGCTGCCGAGCTCGCCTACCAGATCGCCGAGCCAGTGCTGGCGCCGTTCCGCCGCCTGATACCGAACCTGGGCGGCCTGGACATCTCGCCGATCTTTGCCTTCCTGGCGATCCAGGTGATCCAGTCGTTCGTGATGCCACCACTGGCAGCCTACGCCGGCATGCCGCAAGAGCTGTGGCGAATGATCTGACCCGTGCACCGCCAGCGGCAGCCTGTGCTTGCCGCTGGGGGTAGCGCTCTTTAGACTTACGCCTCCGTCAAGCGTGAGCAGGGTCGATGTCCACTGTCTTTCCCGAAGATTCCGTCGGTCTGGTAACACCGCAGACTGCCCGGTTCGATGAACCGTTGGCGCTGGCCTGCGGCCGATCGCTGGCCAGCTACGATCTGGTCTATGAAACCTATGGCACGCTCAACAGCAGCGCGAGCAATGCCGTGCTGATCTGCCACGCGCTGTCTGGCCATCACCATGCCGCGGGCTTTCACCGTGCCGACGAGCGCAAGCCCGGCTGGTGGGACAGCTGTATAGGCCCTGGCAAGCCGATCGACACCAACCGCTTCTTCGTGGTCAGCCTGAACAACCTTGGCGGCTGTAACGGCAGCACCGGCCCGAGCAGCGTCAACCCGCTGACCGGCAAGCCCTACGGCGCCGACTTCCCGGTGCTCACCGTGGAAGACTGGGTACATAGCCAGGTGCGCCTGGCCGACCGCCTCGGCATCAACCAGTGGGCCGCCGTGGTGGGTGGCAGTCTCGGTGGCATGCAGGCCCTGCAATGGACCATCACCTACCCTGACCGGGTCCGCCACTGCGTCGATATCGCCTCCGCGCCCAAACTGTCGGCGCAGAACATCGCCTTCAACGAAGTTGCCCGCCAGGCCATCCTCACCGACCCTGAGTTCCACGGTGGCTCGTTCCAGGACCAGGGCGTGATCCCCAAGCGCGGCCTGATGCTGGCGCGCATGGTCGGCCACATCACCTACCTGTCGGATGACTCGATGGGCGAGAAATTCGGCCGCGAACTCAAGAGCGACAAGCTCAACTACGACTTCCACAGCGTTGAGTTTCAGGTCGAAAGCTACCTGCGCTACCAAGGCGAAGAATTCTCTGGTCGCTTTGACGCTAACACCTACCTGTTGATGACCAAGGCGCTCGACTACTTCGATCCGGCCGCCACACATGGCGGCGATCTGGCGGCAACCTTGAGCAACGTCACGGCAGACTACTGCGTGATCTCGTTCACTACCGACTGGCGCTTCTCGCCGGCCCGCTCGCGAGAAATCGTCGATGCGTTGATGGCCGCACGCAAGAACGTCTGCTATCTAGAAATCGACTCGCCTTACGGCCACGACGCCTTCCTGATACCAACGCCTCGCTACATGCTGGGTTTCTCGAACTACATGAACCGCATCGCCATCTGAGGACCGCATGAGAGCCGACCTGGAAATCATCCAAGACTGGATCCCCGCCGGCAGCCGGGTCCTCGACCTGGGCTGCGGCAACGGCGAGCTGCTGGCGTCGTTGCGCGACCTCAAGCAGGTCACCGGCTACGGCCTGGAGATCGATGCCGACAACATCGCCGCGTGCGTGGCCAAGGGCGTCAACGTCATCGAGCAGGACCTCGACAAGGGTCTGGGCAACTTTGCCAGCAACAGCTTTGACGTGGTGGTCATGACCCAGGCCCTGCAGGCGGTCGAATACCCCGACCGGATCCTCGCCGAAATGCTGCGGGTGGGCCGCGAGTGCATCATCACCTTCCCCAACTTCGGCCACTGGCGCTGCCGTTGGTACCTGGCCAGCAAGGGCCGCATGCCGGTTTCGGACTTCATGCCGTACACCTGGTACAACACGCCGAACATCCACTTCTGCACCTTTGCCGACTTCGAGCAGCTGTGCGTCGATCACCATGCCAAGGTCCTCGACCGGCTGGCCGTCGACCGCCTGCACCGCAATGGCATCGGCGGCCGGGTTTGGCCTAATCTGTTGGGAGAAATCGGCATCTATCGCCTCAGCAGCCCGAGCCTGAGCGAACACCAGATCGCCGTCTGACCCCGTACCGCTTGGAGGATTCGCCCGATGCGTCGACTCGCTGTATTACTGCTCGGCCTGTGCATGGCCCTACCGGTTCTGGCTGCCGATGCGGCCAAGGCCCAGCGCAAGGAAGTGTTCGGGGATGTCACCGTGCATTACAGCGCCTTCACTTCGAGCATGCTGCAGCCGGCGATTGCCACCGCCAATGGCCTGATCCGCAGCAAGAACCAGGGCGTGCTGACTGTGTCGGTGCTCAAGGGCGGCAAGCCGGACATGGCCATGGTCAGCGGCAGCGTCAAGGACCTCACCGGGCGCAGCAGCGCGCTTACGTTCCGCCAGGTCGGCGACCCTAGTGGCGTCAGCTACCTCGCCCAGTTCCCAATCGAGCAGGCGCAGACGCTGATCTTCGAACTCACGGTTGCCAGCGGCGGCGCCAGCCATTCTTTCAGCTTCAACCAGGAAGTGTTCCCAGGCGAATGATCAATCTTCAGCAACTCGTATTGGCCAGCCATAACGCTGGCAAGCTCAAAGAACTCCAGGCCATGCTTGGCGAGTCGGTGCACCTGCGTTCGATCGGCGAATTCAGCCAGGTTGAGCCGGAAGAAACCGGCCTGTCATTCGTCGAAAACGCCATTCTCAAGGCCCGCAACGCGGCGCGCATTTCCGGCTTGCCGGCACTGGCCGATGACTCGGGCCTGGCCGTGGACTTTCTCGGCGGCGCACCGGGCATCTACTCGGCACGCTATGCCGATGGCAAGGGCGATGCCGCCAACAACGCCAAGCTGCTCGACGCGCTGAAAGACGTGCCGGATGAGCAACGTGGTGCGCAGTTCGTCTGTGTGCTGGCGTTGGTACGGCATGCCGATGACCCACTGCCGATCCTCTGCGAAGGCCTCTGGCACGGCAGCATCCTGCGTGCTGCCAGTGGCGAGCATGGCTTTGGCTACGATCCGCTGTTCTGGGTGCCCGAGCGCAACTGCTCGAGCGCAGAGCTCGCGCCGCTGGAGAAGAACCAGCTCAGCCACCGCGCCCGCGCCATGGCCCTGCTGCGTCAGCGTCTGGGCCTGGCATGACCGACAAGCCGTCGATCCAGCTGCTCCATCCGCGGGCCTCTGGCGCGCGCCTGGCATTGCCGGAGCTGCCCCCGCTGTCGCTGTACATCCATATCCCCTGGTGCGTGCGCAAGTGCCCCTACTGCGACTTCAACTCGCACCAGGCCGGCCCTGATCTGCCTGAAGAAGCCTACGTCGACGCCTTGCTGGCAGACCTTGAACAAGAGCTGCCTGCCGTGCAGGGCCGCACCATCAGCACGATCTTCTTTGGCGGTGGCACGCCAAGCCTGTTCAGCGCCGCTGCGCTGGACCGCCTGCTGCGGGGGGTTGAACAGCGCATTGCGTTTGCCGCCGATATCGAGATAACCCTCGAGGCCAACCCGGGCACCTTCGAGCAGGACAAGTTCAAGGCTTACCGGCAGACCGGTATCAATCGCCTGTCGATCGGCGTGCAGAGCTTCCAACCGGCCAAGCTGGAGAAGCTTGGCCGCATTCATAACGGCGACGAGGCGATCCGCGCAGCCGACATGGCGCGCGCAGCAGGTTTTGACAACTTCAACATGGACCTGATGCACGGCCTGCCCGATCAGTCGTTGGAGGACGCCTTGGGCGACCTGCAGCAGGCAATCGACCTGGGCCCAACGCACCTGTCCTGGTATCAGCTTACCGTCGAGCCGAACACGGTGTTCTGGAACCAGCCGCCCGAGCTGCCTGAAGACGACATCCTCTGGGATATCCAGGAAGCCGGGCAGTTGCTGCTGGCCAACAATGGTTTCCATCAGTACGAAGTGTCGGCCTATGCCCAGGACGATCGCGCCGCACGGCACAACCTCAATTACTGGCGCTTCGGCGACTTCATCGGCATCGGCGCCGGCGCCCACGGCAAGCTGTCGTTCGCCGACGGGCGCATCCTGCGCACCTGGAAGACGCGTCTACCGAAGGACTACCTGAACCCGGCCAAGCCGTACAAGGCTGGGGAGAAGCTGCTGCCAGTGGATGAGCTGCCGTTCGAGTTTTTGATGAATGCGCTGCGCCTGACGGATGGGGTCGAGGCTGAGTTGTTCCACCGCCGCACCGGTCTGCCGCTGGCGCAGCTGGCCGAAGCCCGGCGCCTGGCCGAACAAAAGGGGCTTTTGCAGGTCGAACCGGATCGGCTGGCAGCAACACCGCGCGGCCAGTTGTTCCTCAATGACCTGCTGCAGTATTTCTTGACCTAAGGATGACCCATGGACCTGGTACTTGACCTGCTTGCGACCGTGTCGCGCTGGAGCCGCAGCAACCTGTCGGAGATCTCGCTGGCGTTGGTAGGCTGCCTGCTGGTGCTGTTCGGCACGGATATCAAGGGTTGGGTAGACCAGCGCCTGGGCGGCCTGGCCGGCGCGTTGCGCATACCATTCATGGCCTTGCTGGTGATGGTGGGCAGCGGTGCGGCGTTGATCTATGCCACGCCGTGGGTGATAAAGGGTCTCAGCCAGTTCAACAACTACGCACTGGCGCCGGTACTGCTGGTGGTGCTGGTGTTGATCGGTGTGGTGGCTGATCGTCGTGGTTGACGTGTAGACCGTGTGTTGGGGCGCTATGCGCCCCCAATCCAGCCAACGCCGGTATCAGTCAACCTTCTCGAACTTCAAATCCCAGACGCCATGCCCAAGTCGTTCGCCACGGCGTTCGAACTTGGTGATCGGCCGCTCTGTGGGGCGCGGTACATAGGTGCCATCCTCGGCCTGGTTGCGATAGCCCGGCGCGGCGCTCATCACTTCCAGCATGTACTCGGCATACGGTTCCCAGTCGGTGGCCATATGGAAAACGCCACCCGGCTTGAGCTTGCTGCGCACCAGTTCGGCGAACTCCAGCTGGACGATGCGGCGCTTGTGGTGACGAGCCTTGTGCCACGGGTCCGGGAAGAACAGCATCAAGCGATCAAGGCTGCTATCCGCGACACAGCGGTTGAGCACTTCGATCGCATCGCAGTCGTACACCCGCAGGTTCTGCAGCCCCTGGGTCAGCACGCCATTGAGCAGCGCGCCAACACCCGGGCGGTGCACTTCGACGCCGATGAAGTCCTGCTCTGGTGCGGCAGCAGCCATCTCCAGCAGCGAGTGCCCCATGCCGAAGCCGATTTCCAGGGTACGCGGCGCCGAGCGGCCGAATACCTGGTCGTAATCGACCGGGCTGTCGGCCAGCGGCAGCACGAACAGGGGCGCGCCCTGATCAAGACCACGTTGCTGGCCTTCGGTCATGCGCCCAGCGCGCATCACGAAACTCTTGATGCGGCGGTGCGGGCGCTCTTCGCCGTCAGCGGGGATCGGCGTATCTTGCGATTCAGTCATCAGAAACTCTTACTTGATCAGACCATCCAGCGGCGACGAGGCGCTGGCATACAGTTTTTTCGGCATACGCCCGGCCAGATAAGCCAGACGACCCGCATTGATAGCGTATTTCATGGCTTCGGCCATCAGCACCGGTTGCTGGGCGTGGGCGATGGCCGAGTTCATCAGCACCGCCTCGCAGCCCATTTCCATGGCGATGGTGGCATCGGAAGCGGTACCGACGCCGGCATCGACCAGCACCGGCACCTTGGATTCTTCAAGGATGATCTGCAGGTTGTACGGGTTGCAAATGCCCAGGCCGGTACCGATCAGGCCCGCCAGCGGCATCACCGCGATGCAGCCGATCTCTGCCAGCTGACGCGCGATGATTGGGTCATCACTGGTGTAGACCATCACGTCGAAACCTTCCTTGACCAGCACTTCGGCGGCCTTGAGGGTTTCGATCACATTGGGGAACAGGGTCTTCTGGTCGGCGAGCACTTCCAGCTTGACCAGGTTGTGGCCATCGAGCAGCTCCCGGGCCAGGCGGCAGGTACGCACGGCTTCGATTGCGTCGTAGCAGCCAGCGGTGTTGGGCAGGATGGTGTAGCGGTCGGGTGGCAGCACGTCGAGCAGGTTCGGCTCGCCCGGGATCTGGCCCAGGTTGGTGCGGCGCACGGCGACTGTGACGATCTCGGCACCCGAGGCTTCGATGGCCAGGCGGGTTTCTTCCATGTCACGGTACTTGCCGGTGCCAACCAGCAGGCGCGACTGGAACGTGCGCCCGGCCAGGATGAAGGGCTTGTCGCTACGAACATTGCTCATCGTTGTTCCTCTGGAAAGGTTGCGGGACTTGCAGGTGAACGTCAGGCGACTAGCCGCCGCCGATGGCGTGCACCACTTCGAGCTGATCACCTTCGTTTAGCAGCGTGCTGTCGTGCTGGCTGCGCGGCACGATATCGAGATTGAGCTCGACAGCCACCCGGCGCCCAGTCAGCTCCAGCCGCGCGAGCAAGCCGGCAACGCTCTCACCGGCAGGCACTTCGTAGGGTTCACCGTTCAATTGAATGCGCATGCACACGGCCACCGTTGTTCTTTGGGGCCCGCATTCTAGCCCCGATCAACCTCTGAACCCAAGGGCGACAGCCGCCATTAGTCGCGATTGTGGACCAGCCGGTCAGCCCAGCCGCCACGCCGCCAGGCCCAGGCACAGCCAGCCGGCAAGGAAGCACAGGCCGCCGATGGGGGTGATCATGCCCAGCTTGCTCACGCCGGTCAGGGTCAGCAGGTAAAGGCTACCGGAGAACAGCACGATGCCCACGGCGAACAGACAACCGGCCCAGCCGACCAGCCGCCCTGGCAGATGCGCAGCCAGCAGGGCAACGCCAAACAGCGCCAGGGCATGCACCAGCTGATAGGTCACACCGGTATGAAAGATCGCCAGGTAGTCGGCAGTCAGGCGGTTTTTCAGGCCGTGCGCGGCAAACGCACCGAGGGCGACACCGGTGAAGGCAAAAAACGCGGCCAGCATGAGGAAGCTTCGAAGCATGGGGAGGACTCCTCGAGAGGGGTCTGTATAATGGCCGGTTCCATCGGTCCGGCCAAGCCATCGCCATGCTGTCATCCCTGATCCGTCGCTGCGTACGCGCCCTGCTCTGGTTTGCCGCCGGCAGTATCGTGCTGGTTCTGGTCCTGCGCTGGGTGCCGCCACCGGGCACCGCGCTGATGGTCGAGCGCAAGGTGCAGTCGTGGTTCAGTGGCGAGCCGATCGACCTGCAGCGTGACTGGCAGCCGTGGCAGGGCATATCCGATGACCTCAAGGTTGCGGTGATTGCCGGTGAAGACCAGAAATTTGCCAGCCACTGGGGTTTTGACATCCCGGCGATTCAGGCAGCGTTTGCCCATAACGAGCGCGGCGGCAATATTCGCGGAGCGAGCACCTTGACCCAGCAGGTAGCCAAGAACCTGTTCCTGTGGTCGGGCCGCAGCTGGTTTCGCAAAGGCCTGGAAGCCTGGTTCACGGCGGTGATCGAGCTGTTCTGGTCCAAGGAGCGGATCCTTGAGGTGTACCTGAACAGCGTCGAATGGGGCCCTGGGGTATTTGGCGCCCAGGCCGCAGCGCGTTACCACTTTGGCGTCGATGCCAGCCGTCTGACGCGCCAGCAGGCCGCGCAACTGGCTGCAGTGCTGCCCAGCCCGCTGAAGTGGAATGCCGGCCGGCCGAGCACCTATGTTGCCAGCCGCGCAGGCTGGATTCGCCGGCAGATGAGCCAGCTGGGCGGCGCCGACTACCTGCAGCAGCTTGAGGCAGGCCGCAGCCAGTGAATTAGCCGCTGGCGTTCAGCAGCGACAAAAAAACCGCCTGCCCCATCAGGGCCAGGCGGTTTTTTCATTGCTGCGACGATCAGGCTGCGATCAGTGCCTTGACCTTGTTCATCGCATTCTTCTCGAGCTGGCGAATACGCTCAGCCGATACGCTGTACTTCTCGGCCAGCTCATGCAATGTGGCCTTCTCTTCAGCCAGCCAGCGCTGATAGAGAATGTCGCGGCTGCGATCATCCAGCCCGCTCAGGGCCTGGTGCAGATTGCTGGTGGAGTTATCGCTCCAGTCAGCGTCCTCGAGCTGCATCGCCGGATCGTAGCGGTGATCTTCAAGGTAATGCGCCGGCGATTGGAACGCGCTGTCGTCGTCCGCTTCAGCAGCAGGATCGAAGGCCATGTCATGGCCGCTCAGGCGGCTTTCCATCTCGCGCACTTCACGCGGCTCGACGCCCAGGCTTTCGGCGACACGATGCACTTCATCGTTGTTCAGCCAGGCCAGACGCTTCTTCTGGCTGCGCAGGTTGAAGAACAGCTTGCGCTGGGCCTTGGTGGTCGCGACCTTGACGATGCGCCAGTTGCGCAGGATGAACTCATGGATCTCGGCCTTGATCCAGTGCACCGCGAAGGACACCAGACGTACGCCCATTTCCGGGTTGAAGCGTTTGACAGCCTTCATCAGGCCGACGTTACCTTCCTGGATCAGGTCAGCTTGCGCCAGCCCATACCCTGCATAGCTGCGTGCGATGTGCACGACGAAGCGCAGGTGGGCCATAACCATTTGCCGAGCAGCCTCAACATCCTGCTCGTAAAAAAGACGTTCGCCCAGTTCACGCTCCTGCTCGGGCGTCAGCAGGGGAATGCTGTTCACCGTATGTACGTAGGCTTCCAGGTTTGCACCGGGGACCAACGCATAGGCAGGTTGCAACGAAGTGGTCATTCAAGAACCTCCGACTCACTGGATTCGTGCCTTGTGAGCACTGCCATAAATGACCGGAAACTGTCGTGCAAGTTCCCGTTTACGTCAATGATGGCGCAAAAACATTATCGTGGGGCCAGCTCATTCAAGTGGCGAGCCACCGCAATCCATGCACCGATATACCCTAACAACACCGCACCAATCAAGAGCGACAGACCGTCGGCAGCCGGCACACCGGCCAGCGCAAAGTCACTGCCATACAGCCCGGACAAGCCGATTACCGCGTCGTTGAGCCAGTTCAGGCCAAACGCCAGAATCGCCCAGGCCAGCAGCCCGGCGCCCAGCCCATACAGCGCGCCCATATACAGAAACGGCCGGCGTACGTAGCTGTCGGTACCACCGACCAGCTTGATCACTTCGATCTCGACGCGGCGGTTCTCGATATGTAGACGAATTGTGTTACCGATTACTAACAACAAAGCTGAAACCAGCATCACGGCCAGGCCAAAGACGAAACGATCGCCCAGCTTGAGGATCGCCGCCAACCGCTCGACCCAGACCAGGTCCAGCTGCGCCACATCCACCCGTGGAAGCTCAGCCAGGCGCTGGCGCAAGGCTTCCAGGGCCGGCTTGTCGACTTCGGTCGGGGTCACTACGACCACCCCGGGCAAGGGGTTGTCCGGCAACTCGCGCAGCGCCTGGCCGAGGCCCGACTGCTGCTGGAACTCTTCCAGAGCCTCTTCGCGGCTGACGAACTGGGCATCTGCTACGCCAGGCATGCCTTTGATTTCATCTCGCAGCGCTTCGCCTTCCCTGCTGCCCGCATCGAGCTTGAGGTACAGCGAAATCTGCGCAGCGCGCTGCCAGGAGCCGCCCAGTTGCTCGACGTTCTTCAGCAACAGCGACAGGCCCATGGGCATGCTCAGGGCCACGGCCATCACCAGGCAGGTGAAGAAGCTGCCGATCGGCTGCTTGGCCAACCGGCGCAGGCTGTCGAGCAGGCTGGCGCGGTGGCTTTCCAGCCAGGCGTGGAACAGGGTGCGGAAGTCCGGGCCGTCGTCGTCGCTGCCGCCGCGTTTCTTGCTTGGTTGCGGATCAGCGGGCTTGGGCGCAACGCGCTCGGAAACCTTGGGGGTGCGGGTAGTACTCATTGGCCAGCCTCGCCATCGCCGATCAGTCGGCCGCGTTGCAGGGTCAGCATGCGGTGGCGCATGCGGGCGATCAGTGCCAGGTCGTGACTGGCAATCAGAACGGTGGTGCCGAGGCGATTGATGTCCTCGAACACGCCCATGATCTCGGCCGCCAGGCGCGGGTCGAGGTTGCCAGTAGGTTCGTCAGCCAGCAGCAAAGCCGGCTGGTGAACGATGGCACGGGCAATACCGACGCGTTGTTGCTGGCCGGTGGACAGGTCCGCCGGGAACAAATCGCCCTTGTCGCTCAGTGCCACGCGCTCCAGCGCCGAATCAACGCGCTTGGCGATTTCCGGCTTGGACAGCCCGAGAATCTGCAACGGCAAGGCGATGTTGTTGAACACGGTGCGGTCGAACAGCAGCTGGTGATTCTGGAACACCACGCCGATCTGCCGGCGCAGAAACGGGATCTGCGCGTTGCTGATCTGGCCGAGGTCTTGCCCCGCCAGCAGCAGCTTGCCGCTGGTCGGGCGCTCCATGGCCAGCAACAGACGCAGCAAGGTGCTCTTGCCGGCGCCGGAGTGGCCGGTAACGAACAGGAACTCGCCGCGACGGGCGCGGAAACTCAGCTCATGCAGGCCGACGTGGCCGTTGGGGTAGCGCTTGGCGACCTGTTCGAATCGAATCATGAAGGCTCCCGCTCATTGAACAGGGCTTTGACGAACGGCTCGGCCTCGAAGGTGCGCAGGTCATCGATGCCTTCACCCACACCGATAAAGCGGATCGGCAGTTTGAACTGCTTGGCCAGGGCGAAGATCACCCCGCCTTTGGCGGTGCCGTCCAGCTTGGTCAGGGCCAGGCCGGTCAGCTCGACGCTCTGGTGGAAGTACTTGGCCTGGCTGATGGCGTTCTGGCCGGTGCCTGCATCCAGCACCAGCAGCACTTCGTGGGGTGCGTCGGCATCCAGCTTGGCGATCACACGACGGACCTTCTTCAGCTCTTCCATCAGGTTGTCTTTGGTGTGCAGGCGGCCAGCAGTGTCGGCGATCAGCACATCGGCGCCACGAGCCTTGGCGGCCTGTACGGCATCGAAGATCACCGAAGCCGAGTCGGCGCCGGTGTGCTGGGCGATGACCGGGATCTGATTACGCTCACCCCAGACCTGCAACTGCTCGACCGCAGCGGCGCGGAAGGTGTCGCCGGCAGCCAGCATGACCTTCTTGCCATCGAGCTGGAGCTTCTTGGCCAGCTTGCCGATAGTGGTGGTTTTGCCAGCGCCGTTCACGCCAACCACGAGGATCACGTAGGGTTTGTGCTGGGTGTCGATGTGCAAGGGCTGCTCGACCGGGCGCAGCAGCGCGGTCAGCTCGTCCTGCAGCGACTTGTACAGCGCGTCGGCGTCGGCCAGCTGCTTGCGCGCAACCTTCTGCGTCAGGTTCTGCACGATCACCGACGTGGCTTCGACGCCGACGTCGGCGGTCAGCAAGCGGGTTTCGATTTCTTCGAGCAGATCATCGTCGATGATTTTCTTGCCCAGGAACAGGCTGGCCATGCCTTCGCCGATGCTGGCACTGGTCTTGGACAGACCTTGCTTGAGGCGGGCGAAGAACCCGGCCTTGGCAGGTTCGCTGGCAACGGCAGGGGCTGCGGCCGGCTCGACGACGGCAGGCAGAACGGCGGCGACAACAGCCGGCTCAGGTTCGACGACTGGCGCGACAGCAACTACCGGAGCTGGTGGCTCTGGTTCTGGCGTTGGCTCGAGTACAGGAGCCTGAGCAACCAATTCAGGCTCGGCAACCACTTCAACCGCAACCGGCTCGACCAGCGGCCGCACAGGAATGACCGGTGGCGCAACTGGCTCAAGGTCCGGCACCAGCGCAACCGGCTCCTCGGCCACCGGCAGCACCAGATTGCTGACCGGCGGTGCAGTTTCAGCCACGGGCGCTGGCGCAAGCGGCTCACGTTCAGGTTCAGGCGCAGCCTCGACAACCGGCTGCGGCGCAATCACCGGCGCCGCTTCAAGCAGCACAGGCTCAGGCTCGGCCAGCGCCGCCGGCGCAACCGGAGCAGCCTGCTCGACGGGTGCAACAGGGTCTGCAACCTGGGTTTCAGGGGTTTGCGGCTGTTCGGCGACAGCTTGCTGTGGTTTCTTGCGGAACCAGCCGAACAGGCCTTTTTTCTCACCAGCCTCGGCCGGCGCTTTCTTGTCGTCGTTGGAACCAAACATGGAGGACGGCTATCTCAAGTCGCGATGAGCCATTAGTGGCGCATCTGGAATTCTCTATCACGCAGAACAGACTATCTTGAATCCGGCTGGTTCATGCGCAACGTTTTGTCGTAGGGTCCTGCGGGCCAGAACGGCGACAGGCATGGTCGCCAGGCAACCGGATCAGTATCCTAGCACCTCCTGGCCTGCTGACGCTAAACCGAAGCGGGCCGCCGTACAGGTTAATCATCGTATGAATGCTCTAGCCCGCCGCGCTGCTGGCCTGCTGCTCAGCACGCTCTGCCTGCCCCTGGCAGCACTTGCCGCCGATCCGCAACCGACCCACGAATTCATCCTCGACAACGGCCTCAAAGTGGTCGTGCGCGAGGACCACCGCGCCCCCGTGGTGGTCTCGCAGATCTGGTACAAGGTCGGCTCCAGCTACGAGACCCCGGGCCAGACCGGGTTGTCCCATGCGCTCGAGCACATGATGTTCAAAGGCAGCGCCAAACTCGGCCCGGGCGAAGCTTCGCGGATCCTGCGCGACCTCGGCGCTGAAGAAAACGCCTTCACCAGCGACGACTACACCGCTTATTACCAAGTGCTGGCGCGCGATCGCCTGCCGGTCGCGTTCGAGCTCGAAGCCGACCGCCTGGCCAGCCTGCGCCTGCCGGCCGACGAATTCAGCCGTGAAATCGAAGTGATCAAGGAAGAACGGCGCCTGCGCACCGACGATCAGCCCAACGCCAAGGCGTTCGAGCTGTTCAGCGCCATGGCCTACCCCGCCAGCGGCTACCACACGCCAACCATCGGCTGGATGGCGGACCTGGAGCGGATGAAAGTCGAGGAGCTGCGCCACTGGTACGAGTCCTGGTACGCGCCGAACAACGCCACCCTGGTGGTGGTCGGCGACGTTTCCGTCGATGAAGTCAAAGGCCTTGCGCAGAAATACTTCGGCGCCATCCCGAAACGCGCCGTGCCGCCGTCCAAGCTGCCGCTGGAGCTGGCCGAGCCCGGCCTGCGCCAGTTGACCCTGCACGTGCGTACGCAGTTGCCGAGCCTGATCTACGGCTTCAACGTGCCAGGCCTGGCCACCGCCAAGGAGCCACGCACCGTGCATGCCCTGCGGCTGATCTCGGCGCTGCTCGACGGCGGCTACAGCGCGCGCATGCCAGCACGCCTGGAGCGCGGCCAGGAGCTGGTCGCCGGCGCGTCGTCCGGTTACGACGCGTTTACTCGCGGCGACAGCCTGTTCCTGATCTCGGCCACGCCGAATGTGCAAAAGCACAAGACCCTGGCTGATGTCGAAAAAGGCATCTGGCAGCTGCTCGACGAACTCAAGACCACTCCGCCAACCGCCGAAGAGCTCGAGCGTGTACGCGCCCAGGTCATCGCCGGGCTGGTGTATGACCGTGACTCGATCAGCAGCCAGGCCACCACCATCGGCCAGCTGGAAACCGTCGGCCTGTCCTGGAAGCTGATCGACAGCGAACTGGACGAGCTCAAGCAAGTGACCCCGCAGGACATCCAGGACGCCGCCCGCACCTATTTCACCCGCGAACGCCTGAGCGTTGCCCATGTACTGCCCGAGGAGTCCGCTCATGAGTGATCGCCGCCTTCCACGCTACGCCCTGATCGGTCTCGGCGCGGTTGCCCTGGCAGTCGCCGGCACCATTATGCTGACCCGCCCGGCACAGTCCGATGCCGCTACCGCAACCACTACCGATGCCAAGCCTGCCAGCAGTGCCGCAAGACCAGCCAATACCCTGCAGTCGCTGGCCGAACTGGACGGCAAGGCGCCGAGCCGGCGTGAACTGAACATCCAGAGCTGGAACACCGCCGAAGGCGCCCGCGTGCTGTTCGTTGAAGCCCGCGAACTGCCGATGTTCGACCTGCGCGTGACCTTTGCCGCCGGCAGCAGCCAGGACGGTAACGTCGCTGGCTTGGCCACGCTGACCAACGCCATGCTCAACGAAGGCGTTGCCGGCAAGGACGTCACTGCAATCGCTGAAGGCTTCGAAGGCCTGGGCGCCGACTTTGGCAATGGTTCCTACCGCGACATGGCGGTAGCGACCCTGCGCAGCCTCAGCGCCAGCGACAAGCGCGAGCCGGCCCTGAAGCTGTTTGCCGAAGTGGTCGGCAAGCCGACCTTCCCCGCCGACGCGCTCAAACGCATCCAGAACCAGCTGCTGGCCGGTTTTGAGTACGAGAAGCAGAACCCGGCCAAGATCGGCGGCAAGGCGCTGTTCGCCAACTTGTATGGCGATCACCCATATGCCCAGCCGAGTGACGGCACTGCGCAGAGCATCCCGGCGATCACTCTGGAGCAACTGCGCGCGTTCCACGCCAAGGCCTATACCTCGAAAAATGCCGTGATCGCGCTGGTTGGCGACCTCAGTCGCAGTGATGCCGAAGCGATTGCTGCGCAGGTTTCCGCCGCGCTGCCGCAAGGCCCAGCGCTGGCCAAACCGGCCGAGCCGAGCGAACCGAAAGCGGGCCTGACCCACATCGACTTCCCGTCCAAGCAGACCCACCTGATGCTCGCCGAGCTGGGTATCGACCGCCAGGACAAGGACTGGCCAGCACTGTCTCTGGGTAACCAGATCCTTGGTGGCGGCGCCTTTGGCACGCGGCTGATGAGCGAGGTGCGCGAGAAGCGCGGCCTGACCTACGGCGTATACTCGGTGTTCAGCCCGATGCAGGTCCGCGGCCCGTTCATGATCAACCTGCAGACCCGCGCCGAACTCAGCGAAGGGACACTCAAGCTGGTTCAGGATATCCTTGCCGACTACCTCAAGAGCGGCCCGACCCAGCAAGAGCTGGACGATGCCAAGCGCGAACTGGCCGGCAGCTTCCCGCTGTCCAATGCCAGCAACGCCAGCATCGTTGGCCAGCTGGGCGCAATCGGCTTCTACAACCTGCCTCTGACCTGGCTCGAAGACTTCATGCAGCAGTCGCAGAGCCTCACCGTCGAGCAGGTCAAGGCCGCCATGAACAAGCACCTGGCAGCGGACAAACTGGTGATCGTCACGGTCGGCCCGAAAGTCGCGCAGCAACCGCTGCCGCCGCCTACTGACAAACCCGCCGAGCAGCCGCTTGGCGTACCGGAGCATTAATGGCCAAGCCATCCACCCCCGCTCGCGCCAAGCCCGGCGTGAGCCAAGGCCAGGGTCACCTGCGCATCATCGCTGGCGAGTGGCGCAGCCGCCGCCTGCCGGTGCCAGACGGCCCGGGCCTGCGGCCTACCCCTGATCGCGTGCGCGAAACCGTGTTCAACTGGCTCGCGCCCTACATCGAAGGCGCGCAGGTGCTCGACGCCTTCACTGGCAGCGGTGCGCTGGTGCTCGAAGCCCTGTCGCGCGGCGCCGAAAATGCCGTGGCGCTGGACAACAACGGCGCCGCGGTCAGCAACCTCAAGGACAACCTCGAGCTGCTGCGCTGCGCCCGCGGGCAGATCCTCCAGACCGACGCCCTGCGTTATCTGGATGGCGAAGCGAAAAAGCAGTTCGACGTGGTTTTTCTCGATCCGCCGTTCAATCAGGACCTGCTGGCCAACACCTGCAGCCTGCTCGAAGAACGCCAGTGGCTGCGCGAGCGGGCCTGGATCTACACCGAAAGCGAAGTAGCGCCGTCTTCGCTGCAGATGCCTGCCAGTTGGCGCCTGCACCGTGAGAAGAAGACCGGCCAGGTGCATTACGCACTGTGGCAACGCGGCTGACGCCCGCAGCCCACCTGCGTAATTAATTAACGCAGGTGGGTCACCCGCTTGATTGAAGCTGCTTCGTTCTAACGTCGAACAGGAGCGCTCCAATCATGACCTCGTCCGCAACCCCTTTGTCAGCCAGCCAGACGGTGCTCACGCAGCCGCCGCTGCAAAGCTTCAAACTCGACAACGGCCTGCAGGTCTATCTGCGCCAGGACCACCGCGCCCCGCTGGTCAGTGCGCAACTGTGGTACCACGTCGGCTCAAGCTATGAGCCGGCCGGCCAATCCGGCCTGTCGCATCTGCTCGAACACCTGATGTTCGAAGGCAACAGCAAACTGGCATCGGGGCAGTACTCCAAACTACTTACCCTGCTGGGCGGCGACCCCAACGCCTTCACCTCCGAAGATGCTACGTGCTTCCCGGTAACGCTGCCTGTCAGCCGCCTGGAGATCGTACTGGAAGCAATGGCCGATGCCATGGGCACTGCGCGCTTCGAGCAGTCGACCTTCGAGCGCGAGGTGCAGGTCGTGCTGGCAGAGCGACGCCTGCAGACCGACCAGAGCCCACTGGCCATCGCCCTGGAGCGGGACAGGCTGCTGGCCCATGGCAGCAGCCCGTATGCGACCCCGATCATCGGCCATCAGGCCGATGTTGAAAGCCTCACCGCTCAAGCCGCGCGCCGTTGGTACCAGAACTGGTATCAGCCCGCCAACGCGACACTGGTGGTCGTGGGCGATATCGATCTGGCGCGCCTGCGCCGGTATGTCGAGCGCCACTTTGCCGCTGTGGCCCGCGCTCAAGTGCCATTCAATAGGCGCCCAACAGGGCCGACTGCGTTGCAATCGCGCAGCCAAACCGTGGCCTTGGCACAGATGCGCGAGGGTTTGATCATGAACTTCAACGTTCCCAGCCAGGCAACCGCAGTCGATGAGCAAGAGAGCTGCGCACTACGCCTGATCCCGGAACTGATGATGAATGGCGTCAGCTCGCGGCTGTATCGGCAACTTGTCAATCGCAGGCAGTTGATCCAGGCGATGCGCGCCGAGTACCGGCACCTGATGCGTGGCGACAGCCTGATGTCGTTTTTCATGTTCAGCAACCCCCAGCAAGGCACCCCGCAGCAAGCCGGCGAAGTGGTGTTGGACGAGCTGCAGGTGCTGGCCCAGACAGCGCCCAGCGAAGCGGAGCTTGAGCGCGCCAAGGCACGCTTGCTGGCCAATCTGGTGTTCGGCCGAGACATGATCAGCCAGCAGGCCGACGCCATTGGACGATATGCCGCAATCGGCGTCGACCCTGCGTTTCTCGACCGTGAGCAGCACGCCATCGAGCAGGTCAGCGCAGACGCTGTGCGCCACGCAGCCCTCAGCTACCTGACCCGGGATCGACTGAGCATTACCTACATGATGCCCCAGGAGCAAACCCATGACTGATTCGACAAGCATTGCACCCACCGCCGTTACCGCCAACCTGTCCTCAGCCGAAGGCATCGACCTGAGCCAGTTCGAACAGGTTCGCACTGAGGTACAGGCCTGGCAGACCAGCCATGGCACCCAGGTACGGTTCGTCGAGGCGCGCCAATTGCCGATGATTGACCTGATCGTTCTGTTCAATGCCGGCACCAGCGTGGATGCCGAACACAGCGGGCTGGCAGCCTTGACGATGTATATGCTCGATGAAGGCACCGAGCGCTTGAACGCCGAGCAGTTTGCCGAACAGACAGAGCGATTGGGCGCGATCCTCAGCACGCAGATCCGCTTGGAGCATGCCTCGTTGTCGCTGCGCTGTCTGAGCAGCGAAGTGATGTTGGCGCAGGCCGTGGCGCTGTTTACCGAGATGCTTGCACGGCCCGCCTTCGACGAACAGCAACTGGTCAAGGTCAAGCAGCAACTACGGGCATTCCAGAGCTCTCGCTACAACGCTGCGCCAACCCGCGCCCAGAGTGAACTGTTCAGCCGCTTGTATGCCGGGCACCCGTATGCCGCCCCATTGGGTAGCACTGAGCAGGGCATTCAGGCCCTGACCGCCCAGGATTTGCGTGATTTCCATCAGCGCGCTTACTCGGCCAACAACCTGCAGGTGTCGATCGTCGGCGATCTGTCGCGGGCGCAAGCCGAGGCGCTGGTCGAGCAGCTCGCCGAGGCTCTGCCGCAAGGCTGGGCCGCTGCCGAGCTGCCGCCGGTTCCGCCCACCAGCGCCGCCAGCGCACATGTGCCAACGCCTGCTGCAAACAACACCCTCCTGCTTGCGGTACCCATGAGCGGGCGGCCGTCGCAGGCAGACTATCCGGCGCTGGTTCTGGCAGCCGATGTCCTCGGCTCAGGATTCGACTCACGCCTGATGCAGGAGCTACGGCAACGTCGCGGATTGACTTATCACATCAGTTGCCGGCCATCCCCGCTCAAGGCCGGCGGCGTGCTCGCCATCGGCTGGGACTGCGCCGCGCAATACCGCGAGGCGAGCCGCGAACTGGTCGCGGGCATGCTCGAAGCGCTGGTAAATGAGGGCCCCACCAACGCCGAACTGGAGCTAAGCCGTCGGCAGCTGTCTGGCCAGTTGCTACGCTCGGTGGCAACCAACAGCGGGCTGGTGGAGCTGTTGAGCAAAGGCAGCCATCAGGGCCTGCCCGCCGATCACCTGGTCACCTACCAGGCGCAGTTGAGCGCAGTCAGCGCACGCAGCGCACGCCACGCACTGCAGGAGCACCTCGACCTGAGTCGCATGGTGACCGTCAGCCTGGGCTCGGACCAACCGCAGCAGCCCTTGCCGCCGCTGCCACACAGCGACCGATAGCACAGGTACAGCGGCGCCGTTTCATGGCACTCTAGGCAGGCACATCACGAGCCGCCCCAGCATGCCCAGCCACACTGCCCAGTTCCGCCCGGCCACCGGCCTGACCAACCCTCACCTGCAAACCTTGTGGGGCCCGCTCTGGCGCAGATTGCCGGAGCTGGCCCGCAGTCGCGAGCGGCTCTGGCTGACCGATGGCGACTTCATCGACCTCGACTGGTACGGGCCGCATCAGCTCGACACGCCGTTAGTGGTGGTCCTGCATGGCCTCACCGGCTCGTCCAGCTCGCCCTACGTCAAGGGTTTGCAGCATGCCTTGCAGGCGCTCGGCTGGGCCAGTGTTGCGGTCAACTGGCGTGGCTGTTCGGGTGAGCCGAATCTGCTTGCGCGCAGCTATCACTCCGGCGCCAGCGAAGACCTTGCAGAAATCATCCAGCACCTTCGTGCGCAGCGGCCGCTGGCGCCGTTGTACGCGGTCGGTTACTCACTGGGCGGCAACGTGCTACTCAAGTACTTGGGTGAAAGCGGCGCCGCCAGTCAGTTGCAGGCAGCGGTCGCGGTATCGGTGCCGTTTCGCCTGGATCAATGCGCCGACCGCATCGGGCTGGGTTTTTCGAAAATCTATCAAGCGCACTTCATGCGCGAGATGCTGGCCTACGTGCAACACAAGCAGCAGTACTTTCGCGCCACCGGCCAGCAGCAGGGGCTGAAGCAGATCGAGCAGTTAGGCGCGCTGGGCAAAATGCGCACGTTCTGGGATTTCGATGGCAAGGTCACCGCGCCGCTGCACGGCTTTGCCGATGCACACGATTACTATCGGCGAGCATCCAGCCGCTATTACCTGGGCGAGAACCGCACACCGACCCTGATCATTCACGCCAGCGACGACCCGTTCGTGTTCACCCATAGCCTGCCGACGCCTGAAGAGCTGCCGGCGCAGACCGAATTCGAACTGCATGCCCGCGGCGGGCATGTAGGCTTTGTCGAAGGCAGCCTGCGCAAGCCGGGGTATTACCTTGAGCGGCGCATTCCGCAGTGGCTGGCCGAGCGCGGTTAAGCGCTGACGGCCTCAGTCGCCAGTGGCCACGCCGCGCTGCGGGTCGTTGATCCACTCACTCCAGGAACCTGCATACAAGCGGCCCAACGGATAGCCGGCCAGCGCCAGGGCAAACAGGTTGTGACACGCCGTCACCCCCGAGCCGCAGTAGGCAATCAGCTGCTCTGGCGCGCGCCCGGCCAACTGCTCGGCAAAGCGCTGCTTGAGCTGTTCGACCGGCAGAAAACGGCCATCGGCGCCTAGGTTGTCGGTGAATGCCGCGCATCTGGCTCCGGGAATGTGCCCTGCCACTGGATCGATCGGCTCCACTTCGCCACGAAAACGCGGCAAGCCGCGGGCGTCGAGCAAGGTCAGCTCAGGTTTGTCCAGCTCGGCCAGCAATTCCTCGGCATCGATCAATAGCTGCGTATCGGCCTCACCGCTGAAGCCGCCCTCGCGCTTGGGTGGCGAATCCAGGCTCAGCGGCAGTTGCGCGGCATGCCAGGCCTTGAGCCCGCCATCGAGTATCGCCACACCGTCGCGCTTGCCCAGCCACACCAGCAGCCACCAGGCGCGTGCGGCGAAGGCGCCAGGGCCGTCGTCATACAGCACCACCTCACTGGTGTTATCCACACCCCACTCGCGCAGCCGCTCGATCAGCCTTTGCGGGTCCGGCAACGGATGCCGGCCGGTCTGTCCCCTGACCACCTTGCCACTCAGGTCGCGCTCAAGATCGGCAAAGTGCGCGCCGGCGATATGCCCTTCGGCATAGCTGCGCTGGCCGTAATCGACGTCCTCCAGAGCAAAACGACAGTCCAGAATCACCAGCCGAGGCGAGTCCAGACGCTCGGCCAACTGCTGTGGGGTGATCAACTGCGCAAGGGGCATGGCAATCTCCTGATCGAAGGGCAGCAAGGCGTCAGTGCGCCAGGGCCTGGTTGAGAGGTATGTGAAATTCATCGCACAAGGCGTCTACGGCAGCGCGCGCATCGGCCGTAACGAAGCCCAGCTCCAGCACCAGCACTTGATAGACGCCGCGCTTGAAAGCTTCTTCACCCAGATGCGCCGAATGTTCGCGGGTGGTGCTGAGAAAGCGCACCCACGAAGTCAGCACGATCCAGGCATTGATGGTCAGCGACTCGATCTGCGCCGGCGCCATGGCGAGGATGCCTGCATCGACAAAGCCGCGGTAGATCGCCTGGCCCTGCACCAGGCAGCGCTGGGAAAAGCGCCGATAGCGGGCCGCCAGCTCCAGATCGCTCTCAAGCAGGTGCTCCAGGTCGCGATGCAGAAAGCGGTAGTTCCACATCGCCGCGAGCAGTGCCTTGAGATAGAAGCGTTTGTCTTCGACGGTCGCCGCGCGGCCCTGGGGCGGGCGCAGAAAGCTGTCGACCAGCTCTTCGTACTGACTGAACAACACGGCGATGATCGCCTGCTTGTTGGGGAAGTGGTAGTACAGGTTGCCGGGCGACATTTCCATGTGCGCTGCGATGTGGTTGGTGCTGACGCTGCGCTCGCCCTGCTGGTTGAACAGCTCCAGGCTGTTTTGCACGATGCGCTCACGGGTATTGATGCGTGGGGCCATGCTCAGCTCCAGGTTACGGGCAGTTCGATACCGCATCTTACGGTCAATCCAGCCACGGTTGCACGATTGCAGGCTGCTGACGGGTCGAAATCCTGATCGAATTAGAGTACAAGCTCTAGCACCTGTCCGGCCTCGCGGAGCCTGTGATGTCTTCAACCCTGAGCGCGCCTCCTGTGCATTCCGACCTCGACCTGCAAGCGACGTTCGCCCTGCAGCGAAAGGCGTTCGCGGGCAACCCGTCGCCCTCTGCCGCGCAGCGCCGGCAATGGCTGAAAAGCCTGCGCGAAGCGCTGCTGGCAGACCAACAGCGCTTGATCGAGGCGATCGATGCCGACTTTGCCGGGCGTAGCGCTGATGAAACCCTGCTGGCCGAGCTGCTGCCCACGGTGCAAGGCCTGCGCGATGCCGAGCGCCAGCTGCAGCGCTGGATGCGGCCCTCGCGGCGCAAGGTCGGTCTGGCCTTTCAACCGGCCAGCGCGCGGGTGGAATACCAGCCTTTGGGTGTGGTCGGCATTATCGTGCCGTGGAACTACCCGTTGTTTCTGGCCATTGGCCCGTTGACCGGAGCGCTGGCGGCGGGCAACCGGGTCATGCTCAAACTCAGTGAGGCCACCCCGGCCAGCGGAATCGCCCTGCAAGCGCTGCTGGCGCGGGTGTTTCCCGAGGACTTGGTCAGCGTGGTGCTGGGGGAGATCGAGGTCGGCCAGGCATTTGCCCGCCTGCCGTTCGACCACCTGTTGTTCACCGGTGCCACCAGCATCGGCCGGCGGGTGATGCTGGCGGCGGCCAACAACCTGACTCCGGTAACGCTGGAGCTGGGCGGCAAGTCGCCGGTCATCGTTTCGTCCGACGCGGCCCTGGCCGGTGCCGCCGAGCGCATCGCCTTTGGCAAACTGCTCAATGCCGGCCAGACCTGCGTCGCGCCCGACTATGTGCTGGTACCGCGTGATCGTGTCGGCGCGTTTGCCGATGCCTATCGACAGGCCGTGCGCCGCCTGTACCCGAGCATCGCCGGCAACCGCGACTACAGCGCGATCATCAACCCGCAGCAACTGCAGCGGCTCGTGCACTTGCTCGCGGATGCCAGCGACAAAGGTGCTCAGGTGCTAGACCTGTATCCGCATGAAAGCCGCGAAGGTCGCCGCCTGCCGCCGCATCTGCTGCTGGATGTGAGCGATGACATGCAGATCATGCAGGACGAAATCTTCGGCCCACTGCTGCCGCTGGTGCCGTATGACAAGCTCGACGATGCGCTCGCCTACATCAATCAGCGGCCGCGGCCTTTGGCTTTGTATTACTTCGGCCAGGACCGCGCGCAGCAGCGGTTGGTACTGCAGCACAGCCACTCGGGCGGGGTATGCATCAACGACACCCTGCTGCATGTTGCCCAGGATGACCTGCCCTTTGGCGGCGTCGGGCCTTCGGGCATGGGCCGCTATCACGGTCACGACGGCTTCCTGACCTTCAGCAACGCCAGGGCAGTACTGAGCAAGCAGCGGCTCAACCTGGCCCGGCTGATCTATCCGCCGTACGGCAAAGCACTGCAACGACTGGTCTACAAGCTGTTCATTCGCTGACTCGCGCGCGCATGACAAGCCCTGCCCGGACTGTCTATAGTGCCTTGGTCAGGCCGTGCGACTTGGCCGGGCGCAGTCGCTGCGCTACCATCCGACTCCCCAACGCACTCCAGCCAGGATGACGCGATGAACCGAGTGTTGTACCCGGGTACTTTCGACCCGATTACCAAGGGCCATGGCGACCTGGTCGAGCGCGCTTCGCGTCTGTTCGATCATGTGATCATCGCCGTGGCGGCCAGCCCCAAGAAAAACCCACTGTTCCCGCTGGAACAAAGGGTCGCTCTGGCGCGTGAAGTCACCAGCCACTTGCCCAATGTCGAGGTCATCGGCTTCTCCAGCCTGCTGGCGCATTTCGCCAAGGAGCAGAACGCCAATGTGTTCCTGCGCGGACTGCGTGCAGTGTCGGACTTCGAGTACGAGTTCCAGCTGGCGAACATGAACCGGCAACTGGCGCCCGACGTCGAAAGCCTGTTCCTGACGCCTTCGGAACGTTACTCGTTCATCTCCTCGACCCTGGTCAGGGAGATCGCCGCGCTGGGCGGAGACATCACCAAGTTCGTTCATCCAGCAGTGGCCGAGGCCCTCACCGAACGCTTCAAGAAGTGATCTGCAGCGCCTGGACGTCGCGCCCGCGTGCACTGCGGGCGCGATTGCGGCACAATTGCGGCCATTAGGTCTGAAACATGCCCGGGCCCAGAGCCCCGGCCGGAGCCCCCATGTCCCTGATCATCACCGACGATTGCATCAACTGCGACGTCTGCGAACCCGAGTGCCCGAACGCTGCCATCTCCCAAGGTGAAGAGATCTACGTGATCGATCCGAACCTGTGCACTCAGTGCGTTGGCCATTATGACGAGCCGCAGTGCCAGCAGGTCTGCCCGGTCGACTGCATCCCGCTGGATGAGGCGCACCCGGAAACCACCGACGAGCTGATGGCCAAATATCAGCGGATCACCGGCAAAGTCTAGTGATCAGCCTGCGCGGTTTGCGCCGGGCGGCGCTTGGTGCGGTTGTCACACTGCTGGCGACGGCCGCCCAGGCCCAGGTGCCTGGCCGCGCTGCGATTGCTAGCCCACACGCCGACGCGACCGCTGCCGCCCGCTTGATTCTCGAACAGGGCGGCAATGCCTTCGATGCCGCGATTGCCGTCAGCGCTGCGCTGGCCGTGGTCGAGCCTTACGGCTCCGGGCTGGGCGGTGGTGGCTTCTTCCTGCTGCGTGAAGCCGGCGAGACGCCACGCTACCGTTTTCTCGATGCCCGCGAGCGTGCGCCCGGCGCAGCAACCGCTGACATGTACCTGAAAGATGGCAAGCTCAGCCCGAGCCTGTCGATCAACGGTCCATTGGCCGCTGCCATCCCTGGCCTGCCGCAAGCCCTGGCTGATCTGGCCAACGCCCACGGCAAACTGCCGCTCAAGGACAGCCTGGCGCCGGCCATTCGCCTTGCCAATGAAGGTTTTGCCGTTGATCGGGTCTATCGCGACCGGGCGCAGATGCGTCTTGCAGCGTTGCGTGAGGATGCGCAGAGCGCGCGGCTGTTCCTGCGTGACAATCAGGTGCCGGCACTGGGCACACTGATCCGCCAGCCCGAACTGGCAGCTACCCTGCAACAGCTTGCCGCGCACGGCCGCGACGGTTTCTATCGCGGCCAGATGGCGCAGCGGCTGGTGGCGGGTGTACGCCAGGCGGGCGGTATCTGGAGCCTCGACGACCTGGCCAGCTATCGCAGCGTCTGGCGCGAGCCTTTGCGCTTCAAGCTGGCCGACCAGCGCGAGCTGATCAGCAGCCCACCGCCCTCGGCCGGCGGTGTTACTCTGGCGCAAAGCCTGGCGATGCTCCAACGCCTGCCGTGGCAGAGCGCCGAGCCGGTCCAGCGCAGCCACTATGTACTCGAAGTATTGCGCCGTGCCTACCGCGACCGCGGCCTGCTGGGTGATCCCGATTACGTCAGCAACCCAATCAACAAGCTCCTGGCACGCAGTTACCTGACCGGTCTGGCCGACGGTATCGACGTCTATCAAGCCACCCCAAGCAGTGCCCTGCCGCCCGCGCCGGCCTGGCGCGAAGGCGATCACACCACGCATTTTGCAGTGATCGATGCCGAAGGCAATGCCCTCGCTGCGACGCTTTCGGTCAACCTGCCGTTTGGTGCGGCGTTCACCGTGGCCGGTACCGGCGTCGTGCTGAACAACGAAATGGACGACTTTGCCGCCGACCCAGGTGGCAGCAACAGCTACGGCCTGGCCGGCAGCCAGGCCAACGCCGTGGCGGCGGGCAAGCGGCCGCTGTCGAGCATGAGCCCAAGCTTTATCGAGAGCCCGACCCAGTTCGCCAGCTTTGGCACGCCGGGCGGCAGCCGCATTCCGAGCATGGTGCTGTTGTCGATGATGGGCTTTCTACAGGGCCAACCGGTGCAGGACTGGCCGGCAACTGCGCGCTACCACCATCAATACCTGCCGGATGTAGTCGAGCACGAGCCGGGGGCGTTCAGTGCTGCCGAGCAAGCCCAGCTGGAAGCGCGCGGCTATCGCCTCAAGGATCTTGGTCGCAGCTATGGCAACCAGCAGGTGCTGTACTGGAACAAGCAGGCTGGCAGCGTTGAGGCTGCCAGCGACCCGCGCGGGGTTGGCCAGGCACTGGTGCTGCCCTGAGCGGCGTCAGCGCTGACAGCGCGGGCAATACACACTGGCCCGCTGGCCCAGCTTGAGTTCGCGCAGGTCAGTGCCACATACCTTGCAGGGCATGCCGCCGCGACCATAGACAAACAGCTCCTGCTGGAAATAGCCCGGCTGGCCATCGCCGCCAACAAAGTCGCGCAAGGTGGTGCCGCCACGCTCGATGGCCGCTGCCAACACCCGTTTGATCTCCAGCGCCAGCTTCAGATAACGCCCACGGGAAATACCGCCCGCCTCGCGGCGCGGATCGATGCCAGCGGCGAACAGCGCTTCGGTGGCGTAGATGTTGCCCACCCCGACCACGATCGCGTTGTCCATGATGAACGGCTTGACCGCCATCACCCGCCCACGTGACAGCTTGAACAGGCGGTCGCCGTCAAACAGCTCGGTCAGTGGCTCCGGGCCCAGCCGCAGCAGCAGTTCATGCTTGAGCGGATCAAGCGACCAGAGCATCGCACCAAAGCGGCGCGGGTCGGTGTAGCGCAGCGCCAGCCCGGACTCGAGTTCGATATCGACGTGTTCATGGCGGGACGCCGGCAAACCCAGTTCGACCAGCCTGAGATTGCCCGACATGCCCAGATGGCTGATCAGCGTGCCGACCTCGGCGTTGATCAACAGGTATTTGGCCCGCCGCTCGACGCTGACGATACGCTGCCCGGACAACCGCACATCGAGGTCATCCGGGATCGGCCAGCGCAGACGCCGCTCGCGCACCACCACGCGACTGACGCGCTGGCCCTCAAGATACGGCGCAATGCCCCGGCGGGTGGTTTCGACTTCTGGCAATTCAGGCATCGGTCAGCGCCCGCCCAATTCGCGAATGGTCTGTTTGAGGTTCTCGAAGTCGTAGTCGGACAGGCCGATGTAATCGAGCACCAGCGCGCTGATCGCGTTCCACTCATGATCGACCGACTGATTGCCCAGCACCTGATACGACGAGCAGATGTGCTCGGCCATCTTCAGCACTGCCAGCAGGTTCTTCAGCTGGTTCTGGGTATTGCGCGAGGTCTCGTCGCGGAACACCGCCAGCGCGTTGTGGTGGTTGGCGATGGCCGCGCTGATGTGCTCGGGCAGGCGCCAGGACTTGGCGGTGAAGTAACCCACCACCGAATGATTGGTGTTGAACGCGCGATTCTCGGTATCGACCACGCGGGTCTGCTCATCGGCTTTCGCGTAGCTCTCTTCGAGCACTTCCATATAGTTGGGGAAGCGCTTGAGCATCAACGGCACGCCGCAATCGTGGAACAGGCCCAGCGTATAGGCTTCGTCCGCTGCCTGAATGCCGACCCGCTTGGCCAGGGTCAGGCAGGTCATCGCAACGTCCTGGGCGGTGTCCCAGAAGCGGTTGAGGGTAACGATGGTCTCATCGCTCATCTCGCCCTTGATCGACTGCGCGTTGATCAGGTTGATGATCGAGCGGCTGCCGAGCAGGTTGACCGCACGCTGGATCGAGCCAATCTTGTTGCTCAGGCCAAAATGCGGCGAATTGACCAGTTTGAGCAAGGCCCCCGACAGCCCCGGATCCTGCGCGATCAGCTTGGCGATGGTTTCCAGATCGGGGTCGGGCATGTACTGCTCGAACTGCAGGTCGACCATGATCTGCGGCTGCGGCGGAATGGTGATGCCCTGCAAGGCGTGCTGGATCTGTTCGGCGGTGAGTTCCTGGGACATACGTACATACTCGATAAGGTCAGCCGATTCTAACCCCGGCGCCCCCCAACGCACCAACCACTGCATCATTGCAGCACGACCCAAGATTGCTACCCCAGGTGTCAGCCACCCTTGCAGCTCCCGCAGCGCTTCGTCATCCACCGCACCGACGGGCCTGGCAACAGGCTATAATCCCGCTCTTTTTTCCGGAGCGACGTCATGTCCCTGCCCAGCCTACGCCTCAAAGCCAATGCCGATCGCCGCCTGCGCGCCGGCCATCTGTGGGTCTACAGCAACGAAATCGATGTTGCCGCGACGCCACTGCAAGGCCTGCAAGCCGGCCAGCAGGCTGTGCTCGAGGCCGCCAACGGCAAACCGCTGGGCATCGTCGCGCTGAGCCCGAACAACCTGATCTGCGCGCGCCTGCTGTCGCGTGACATCAAGCTGCAGCTGGACAAATCGCTGCTGGTGCACAGACTCAACGTAGCCCTGTCGCTGCGTGAGCGCCTGTTCGACAAGCCGTGCTACCGCCTGGTCTACGGCGATTCCGACCTGCTGCCAGGGCTGGTCGTCGACCGTTTCTTCGACATCCTCGTGGTGCAGCTGGCCTCGGCGACCATGGAGCAGCACAAGGACGACGTGATCGCCGCCCTGGTGCAGGTGCTCAAGCCGAGCGGCATCCTGTTCAAGAACGACTCCGCCGCGCGCGATGCCGAAGGCCTGCAGCGTTATGTCGAAACCGTTTACGGTGAAGTGCCGGACTGGGTCGCCCTGGAAGAGAACGGCGTCAAGTTCGAAGCTCCGGTGCGTGAAGGGCAGAAGACCGGCTGGTTCTACGACCACCGCATGAACCGTGCCCGCCTGGCGCCGTATGCCAAAGGCAAGCGCGTACTCGACCTGTTCAGCTACATCGGTGGCTGGGGCGTGCAGGCCGGCGTGTTCGGCGCCAGCGAAGTGTTCTGCGTGGATGCCTCAAGCTTTGCTCTGGACGGTGTCGAGCGCAACGCAGCACTCAATGGCATCGTCGACAAGCTGACCTGCATCGAAGGTGACGTGTTCGAAGCACTGCGCGAGCTGAAGGCCGCTGAAGAGCGCTTCGACGTGATCATCGCCGACCCACCCGCCTTCATCAAACGCAAGAAAGACCTGAAAAACGGCGAAGGCGCCTACCGTCGCCTGAACGAGCAAGCCATGCGCCTGCTCAACAAGGACGGCATTCTGGTCAGCGCTTCGTGCTCGATGCACTTGCCCGAAGACGACCTCAACAACATCCTGCTGACCAGCGCCCGGCACCTCGACCGCAACCTGCAGTTGCTCGAGCGCGGCGGTCAGGGCCCTGATCACCCGGTGCACCCGGCGATCCCTGAAACCCGCTACATCAAAAGCATCACCTGCCGCTTGCTGCCCAACAGCTAAGCCGCTGGCCTGAGCGCGATGACAGCGACGCCTGGTCGCTGTCATCGCTGCTGCTCAGATATCCAGCACCTGCGAAGCAATGCCGAAGTAGATCAACACCCCCACTGCATCAGCCACCGATGTCACCAACGGCCCACTCGCCGTGGCTGGATCAAGGTTGATCCGGCTGAGCAGAAACGGCAGGCTCATGCCGATCAGGCTGCCAATCAAGACGATCACCAGCATGCTGCTGGCGACGATAAAGGCGATGTCCGCACCGCCGCGCAACATCCCCAGCGAAGCTACCGCCACTGCCATGGTCGCACCCAGCGCCAGGGCCACGCCGCACTCGCGGCCAAGCATCCGCAGCCAGTCCGCCATGACTACCTCGCCCGTCGCCAGGCCGCGGACCATCAGGGTTGCCGACTGCGCACCGGCATTGCCCCCGCTGTCGACCAGCAATGGCAGGAAGAACACCAGGGCGATATGCGCAGCGATGGTTTCCTCGAACGCGGCGATGCCCGCGCCCGAGAACAGGTTGCCGAACACCAGCAACACCAGCCACAGCACGCGCTTGCGGTACAGCAGCCCCAGCGTGGCATCGCGCAGGTTGCCGACGTGACTGGCAATCAGTGCGCCTTTGTGGAAGTCCTCGGTAGCCTCTTCCACCACCACATCCAGCGCCTCGTCGCAGGTCACCAGCCCGACCAGCCGGCCAACATCGTCGAGTACCGGCACTGCCAGCAAGTCATGCAGGCGGATCAGCCGCGCCACTTCTTCCTGCAGGGTATGCACGGTGACGCAGATGATATCGCGGACCATGACCTGCTCGATGGCAGTATCGGGCGCTGCCAGGATCAGTTCGCGCAACGACACAGTGCCGAGCAGGTTGCGCTGCTCATCGAGCACATAGGACTGATAGATGGTTTCGGCATCAGCCGCCTCGCGGCGCAGCATGTCGATCGCCTGACTGGCGCTCAAGCCACTCTCCAGGCTTGAGTACTGGCTGATCATCAGCGCACCGGCGGTGCCGGCAGGATGGAGCTGCGACCGCAGCAGGTGGTCACGTCGAGCCTGGGCGTCGCGGCGCTGCTTGGCTTGCGCGTCTACATAATCGGGGGAGTAGTGCATGTGTTGTCTCCAGGCGCCGACGCGGGCGCCTGCAGCCCTCACCCTCTCAGGTGCAAGCCTTCGGCAGCCCTGGCGCCAGCGCGCTCAGTGCCAGAATGCAGGTTCGTGATGAACTGAAAACTGGGAAGGTCCATTGAGGGTGTGTCTCGTCGAGCCGCACATGCGGCGCGGCGATAATAGGCAGCTGGCGAGGGCACGTCAGCCAGCAATTGCCCGTTCGAGCGCATTTAGGAAGGTTCCTACGACAGTTCGGCCAATGCCTAGCCAATATCCACCCGGCACATCGGCCTCCCTTCACGGCCGCAGCGGTGTAGAATCGGCCTATTCATCGCCAGTCATCCCCGGCGGGTTTATGAGCTCTGGTCGAGCTTGCGGCGATCCCGTAGTGTTTTCGACCTCATCCGTGCCAGTGGCAACCGGCCTGCGGTGCAAAGGACAAGAGAAGCTCACTTCCCTTTTTTCTGACCTGATTCAGCCGCCAGGAGTGCTTCATGCCTGATTATCGTTCCAAGACTTCCACCCACGGCCGCAACATGGCCGGTGCCCGTGCCCTGTGGCGCGCAACCGGGATGAAGGACGAAGACTTCAAGAAACCGATCATCGCCATCGCCAACTCGTTCACCCAGTTCGTCCCGGGGCATGTGCACCTCAAGGATCTGGGCCAACTGGTCGCCCGCGAGATTGAGCGCGTCGGTGGCGTGGCCAAAGAGTTCAACACCATTGCGGTCGACGATGGCATCGCCATGGGCCACGACGGCATGCTCTATTCGCTGCCCAGCCGCGAGATCATCGCCGACTCGGTCGAGTACATGGTCAACGCCCACTGCGCCGACGCCATCGTGTGCATCTCCAACTGCGACAAGATCACCCCTGGCATGCTCATGGCTGCACTGCGCCTGAACATCCCGGTGATCTTCGTCTCCGGCGGGCCGATGGAAGCCGGCAAGACCAAACTCGCCAGCCACGGCCTGGACCTGGTCGACGCCATGGTCATCGCCGCCGACTCTACCGCCAGCGATGAAAAAGTCGCCGAGTACGAGCGCAGCGCCTGCCCGACCTGTGGCTCGTGCTCCGGCATGTTCACCGCCAACTCGATGAACTGCCTGACCGAAGCACTCGGCCTGGCCCTGCCTGGCAACGGTTCGACCCTGGCCACCCACTCCGACCGTGAGCAGCTGTTCCTCACTGCCGGCCGTACCATCGTCGAGCTGTGCAAACGCTACTACGGCGACAACGACGCCTCGGTGCTGCCGCGCAACATCGCCAACTTCAAGGCGTTCGAAAACGCCATGATGCTCGACATCGCCATGGGCGGCTCGACCAACACCATCCTGCACCTGCTCGCTGCAGCCCAGGAAGGTGAGGTCCAGTTCGACCTGCGTGATATCGACCGGCTGTCGCGCAAGGTGCCGCAGCTGTGCAAGGTTGCGCCGAACATTCAGAAGTACCACATGGAAGACGTCCACCGCGCCGGCGGCATCTTCAGCATCCTCGGCTCGCTGGCCCGTGGCGGCCTGCTGCACACCGACCTGCCGACCGTGCACAGCCCGAGCATGGAAGAAGCCATCGCCAAATGGGATATCACCCAGACCGACGATGAAGCTGTGCACACCTTCTTCAAGGCCGGCCCTGGTGGCATCCCGACGCAGACCGCGTTCAGCCAATCGACCCGTTGGGAAACCCTCGACGACGACCGTGAAAACGGCTGCATCCGCAGCTTCGAGTACGCCTATTCGCAAGAAGGCGGCCTTGCCGTGCTGTACGGCAACATCGCCCTTGATGGCTGCGTGGTGAAAACTGCCGGTGTTGACGAATCGATCCACGTGTTCGAAGGCAACGCGAAGATCTTCGAGAGCCAGGACAGCGCCGTACGCGGCATTCTGGCCGATGAAGTACAGGCCGGCGACATCGTGATCATCCGTTACGAAGGCCCGAAAGGCGGCCCGGGCATGCAAGAGATGCTGTACCCGACCTCGTATCTGAAGTCCAAAGGCCTGGGCAAGGCCTGCGCCCTGCTCACCGACGGCCGCTTCTCTGGCGGTACCTCGGGCCTGTCGATCGGCCACGCTTCGCCTGAAGCCGCTGCCGGTGGCGCGATTGGCCTGGTGCGCGATGGCGACAAGGTGTTGATCGACATCCCCAACCGCTCGATCAACCTGTTGGTCAGCGATGAGGAGCTGGCCACCCGCCGCGCCGAGCAGGACAAGAAGGGCTGGAAGCCGGTGGAAGTGCGTCCGCGCAAAGTCACCACGGCGCTGAAGGCTTACGCGCTGCTGGCAACCAGTGCCGACAAAGGCGCTGTGCGCGACAAGGCGTTGCTCGACGGGCTGTAAGGCTTTTCGGCAACAACAGACCGGCGCCTGGTGCGCCGGTTTTTTTTCGCCTGTAGCCAGCCTGCCCGCTCAGACAGCGCTCATCAGGTGAAACGGTTTGTTTATTGCGACGTCGAAGCCGTTGTTATTCCATACCGACCTAAGCACATTCCATTCAGATATAAATTCGTTTGTTTTCAAGCTGTTAGCATTTGAGTTCGCAATCGCGCCCAGACGCGACGCCCCCTTTTTCGATCCCGGAGCTGTAATGAACCTGCCGTTGTCACTTAATCTGCTGGCGTTTCTGGCCCTGCTGCTGGGCCTGGCGCAAACCCGCCGCACCGATTGGAGCCTGGCCAAGAAGGTCCTGCTCGGGTTGGTCATGGGCGTAGGGTTCGGCCTGGCCTTGCACACTGTTTACGGCGCAGGGCATCCGGTGCTCAAGGCCACCATCGGTTGGCTCGATCTGGTCGGTAACGGCTATGTCGGGCTGTTGCAGATGATCGTCATGCCGCTGATCTTTGCCTCGATCCTCAGCGCAGTAGCGCGCCTGCACAATGCTTCGGCGCTGGGCCGGATCAGTGTGCTGAGCATCGGCACATTGCTGCTAACCACTGCCATCGCTGCCTTGATTGGCGTATTGCTGACCAACCTGTTCGGCCTCAGCGCCGAGGGCCTGGTCGCGGGCATCCCCGAAGCGGCGCGGCTGCAGGCGATCCAGAGCGACTATGCCGGCAAGGTCGCCGATCTGAATATCCCGCAGCTGCTGCTGTCATTCGTGCCGAGCAACCCGGTTGCCGATCTGGCCAAGGCCAAGCCGACCTCGATCATCAGCGTGGTGATCTTCGCCGTGTTCGTTGGCCTGGCGGCACTGCAACTGATCAAGGATGACCGCGAAAAAGGTGAACGCGCGCTGTCGGCCATCGACACCCTGCAAGCCTGGGTCATGCGCCTGGTGCGGCTGGTGATGAAGCTGACCCCGTACGGCGTGCTAGCGTTGATGACCAAGGTGGTCGCCAGCTCGAACATCGAAGACATCCTCAAGCTGGGCAGCTTCGTGCTGGTGTCGTACCTCGGCCTGGGCCTGATGTTCGTGGTACATGGCCTGATCCTGGCCGCCACCGGAGTCAGCCCGCTGCGCTTCCTGCGCAAGGTCTGGCCGGTGCTGACTTTCGCCTTCACCAGCCGCTCCAGTGCGGCGAGCATTCCGCTCAATATCGAAGCGCAGACCCGGCGCCTGGGCGTGCCGCAGTCGATCGCCAGCTTCAGCGCATCGTTTGGCGCAACCATCGGCCAGAATGGCTGCGCCGGCCTCTATCCGGCCATGTTGGCGGTGATGGTGGCGCCAGCGGTGGGTATCGACACCTTCGATCCGCTGTGGATTGCCACCTTGATCGCGATTGTCACCTTGAGCTCGGCGGGTGTCGCAGGTGTGGGTGGCGGCGCGACCTTCGCTGCGCTGATCGTGCTGCCGGCGATGGGCCTGCCGGTCGAGCTGGTGGCGCTGTTGATCTCGGTCGAGCCGCTGATCGACATGGGCCGCACCGCGTTGAACGTGAATGGCTCGATGACCGCAGGCGTGGTCACCAGCCAGTTGCTCAAGAGTACCGACAAGGCCGTGCTGGACGATGACCAGCACGCCGAGCTGAGCCACACCTGAAACGCACAAGGGCCGCATCGCGGCCCTTGTCTATCAACGCTTGTTCCATACCTCGAAGTGGTAGCCAGGCTTGCCGTCTTCCGCTTGGGCTTCACTCGAATCCAGTGTCCACTGCTGCGCGTCGAACTCCGGGAACCACGCATCGCCCTGCGGCGACAGTTCGACCCGGGTCAGGTACATGCGGCTGACCAGCCCCTGCTCCAGCCCCAGCGCGTACAACTGCGCGCCGCCAATCAGCATCAGCTCATCGACGCCCTGCTCGTGCGCCCATTGCTCGGCACGGGCCAGCGCCTGCTCCAGCGAGGGGAACACCTCGGCGCCTTCCAGCTGCAAGCCAGGCTGGCGGCTGACGACGATGTTCAGCCGCCCTGGCAGCGGCCGGCCCAGCGAATCCCAGGTCTTGCGGCCCATGATGATCGGCTTGCCGAGGGTGGTGGCCTTGAAGTATTTGAAGTCCCCCGGCAGGTGCCAGGGCATGGAGTTGTCGATGCCGATCACGCGGTTGCTGGCGCAGGCCGCGATCAGGCTGAGGGGGAGAGATGTCTTCATGCCGACGAGGATAGCAAACCGCAGCTGGGTTAAGCTTGTGCCCTGACCTGTGCATTGGAAGACCTTGTGACTGCACCCACTCCACTCGACAAGCGCTGGCTCACCGAAGCGGTCCGCCTGCGCGAGGAACACGCCGGCCCTCTGGAAGATCAGGAAGCCAACCGCCGCGCCCGCCAGCAGGGCGGCGACCTTGCTGCGCGGATCGAAACCCGCGCCCTGTGGCTGGCCGAACGCGATGGCCTGGCCGAGGCGCTGCGCCACTGGAAACAAGGCGCACGGCTGGCCCTGCTGGCAATGATGATTCTGGCGGTAGTCAGCGGCGCCGGCCTCGGACTGGCCGCGCTTGGCGATGGTCAACGCCCGGTCAATGTGTTCTGGGCCCTGGGCAGCCTGCTCGGGCTCAACCTGCTGATGCTGATCGGCTGGGCAGGCGGCCTGCTGTTCGCCGGCGAGCAAGGGGCAACCCTCGGCCGGCTGTGGCTGTGGCTGAGCGAGCGCTTCGCCCGCGACGCCAAGGCCGCGCACCTGGCGCCGGCGCTGGTGGTGCTGCTGCAACGTAAGCGCCTCAACCGCTGGTTGCTCGGTGCCCTGGTGCATGGCCTGTGGCTGTTGGCGATGATTGCCGCCGTGGTCATGCTGCTGGCATTGCTGGCAACCCGCCGTTACGGCTTTGTCTGGGAAACTACCCTGCTCGCCGCCGAGCCGTTCATTACCCTGACCCATACCCTTGGCGCCCTGCCCTCGCTGCTCGGCTTTGCCGTGCCGGACGAAGCGATGATCCGCGCCAGCGGCGCGACCCTGCCGGCGCTGGATGTAGCGCGCCAGGCCTGGGCCAGCTGGTTGCTTGGGGTGGTACTGGTGTATGGCCTGCTGCCGCGCCTGCTGCTGGCGCTGCTGTGCCTGTGGCGCTGGCGCCAGGGCCGTAACCGCCTGCAACTGGACGTGAGCCTGCCCGGCTATGCGCACTTGCGCGAAGCGCTGATGCCTAGCAGCGAACGGCTGGGCGTGCAGGACGCAGCACCGCAATTACTGCCGGAGTTTCACGCCGGGCACCTGGACGCCAGCGCCAGCGGTGCAGTGCTGGTGGGCCTGGAACTGGATGATCAACGCCCCTGGCCGCCGGCGTTGCCGGCTGGAGTGAGCGACGCCGGCCTGCTCGACAGCCGCGAGTCGCGCAACAAGCTGCTTGAGCAACTCAGCCGCTTCCCCCCGGCCCGCCTGGCCATCGCCTGCGACCCACGCCGCTCTCCAGACCGCGGCAGCCTGGCGCTGCTCGCCGAACTGGCGCGCAACGCAGGCGCAACGCGGATCTGGCTGCTGCCGGCGCTTACCGGGCAGACCTTGGACAGCGCGCGCCTGAGCGACTGGCACGAAGCCCTCGACCGCCTCGGCCTGCCCTATGCCGACAGTGCCCCTTTGAACTGGTTGGAGCAAGGCCATGACTGAGCCGCTGAAACTGGCCGTGGTCGGCCACACCAATGTCGGCAAGACCTCGCTGCTGCGCACGCTGACCCGTGACGTCGGTTTCGGCGAAGTCTCGCATCGCCCCAGCACCACCCGCCACGTCGAAGGTGCGCGGCTGTCGGTGGATGGCGAGCCGTTGCTGGACCTGTTCGACACGCCAGGGTTGGAAGATGCCATCGCCCTGCTCGACTATCTCGAACGCCTGGAACGGCCCGGCGAACGGCTGGATGGCCCAGCCCGGCTCGAGCGCTTTCTGCAAGGCAGCGAAGCCCGTCAGCGTTTCGAACAGGAAGCCAAGGTGCTGCGCCAGTTGCTCGCCAGCAATGCCGGGCTGTACGTGATCGATGCCCGTGAGCCGGTATTGGCCAAATACCGTGATGAACTGGAAGTGCTGGCCAGCTGCGGGCGGCCGCTGCTGCCGGTGCTCAACTTTGTCGCCAGCAGCGAGCACCGCGAGCCGGAATGGCGCGAAGCCCTGGCACGGCTGGGCCTGCATGCACTGGTGCGGTTTGATAGCGTGGCCCCGCCAGAAGACGGCGAGCGCCGCCTGTATGAAAGCCTCGCGCTGTTGCTGGAAGAGTCACGTCCCGCCCTGCAACGGCTGATCGAGGATCAGCAGGCGCAGCGTCTGGCCCGCCAGCACAGCGCCAAGCGCCTGATCGCCGAACTGTTGCTCGATTGTGCCGCCTGCCGGCGTAGCGTCGAGACCCAACCGGCGGCCGAAGCGCAGGCGATCGAAGCCCTGCGCCAAGCAGTGCGCCAGCGCGAGCAACGCTGTGTCGAGGGGTTGCTCAAGCTGTATGCGTTCCGCCGCGAAGACGCCAGCGCAGGCGACTTGCCGTTGCTGGATGGGCGCTGGGGCGATGATCTGTTCAACCCGGAAACCTTGAAACTGCTTGGTGTGCGCCTGGGCAGCGGCGTTGCTGCCGGTGCAGCCGCGGGCGCCGGCGTTGATTTGCTGGTCGGCGGGCTGACCCTGGGCGCCGCTGCGCTGGCCGGGGCAATCGCTGGCGGCGCACTGCAAACCGCACGCAGCTACGGCTCGCGCTTGCTCGGCAAGCTCAAAGGCCAGCGGGAATTGACGGTGGATGACGCTGTGCTGCGGCTGCTGGCGTTGCGTCAGCAGCAGCTTCTCAAGGCCCTGGACAGCCGCGGCCATGCGGCGCAGCAGAGCATTCAGCTGCAGGCGGGGGAAGACAAGGCCTGGCGCGAGGGCAAGCTGCCCGAAGCCCTGCACAGGGCCCGGGCACACCCGCAGTGGTCGTCGCTCAACCCTGGCGCGAGGCTCAATCAGGCCGAGCGCCAGGAGCAACTGGAGCAGTTGCTCGAGCAGCTTTGAGTTACTGCTGGGCGACCTTCTCTGACTTGCCGTCGTAGCGCTTGCGCCACTCGGCAAGGATCTTGTCGCGGTTCTGCGAGGCCCAGGCAAAGTCGTTTTTGATCAGGCGCTGCTCATAGTCTGCCGGCAACTCGGTCTGCGGCTTGGCCATGCCGGGGGCAGCGAGCACGGCGAAGTTCTCCTTATACAGGTGCATCGCCGCAGGGCTGGCCGAGAAGTCTGCCAGGCGCTTGGCGGCAGCGGCCTTGGGCGTGCCCTTGATCACTGCAGTGGCTTCAATCTCCCAGCCCAGGCCCTCCTTGGGCAGGATGATGTCCAGCGGCGCACCCTGGCGTTTGAGCTGCACGGCCGGGTACTCGAAGGAAATGCCGATCGGGAATTCACCCGACGCGGCCAGCTTGCACGGCTTGGAGCCGGAGTGAACGTACTGGCCGATGTTCTGGTGCAGGCCGTCCATGTACGCCCAGCCCTGCGGCTCGCCAAAGGTCTGCAGCCAGGCGCTGACGTCGAGGAAGCCAGTGCCCGATGAGGCCGGGTTGGGCATGACGATCTTGCCCTTGTACTCAGGCTTGGTCAGGTCCTGCCAGCTGGCCGGCTTGCTCAGGCCCTGCTTTTCGGCCTCGACGGTGTTGAAGCAAATGGTCGCGGCCCATACATCCATGCCCACCCAGGCCGGCGGATTGGCCGCGTCGCGGTAGTTCTTCGAGATCGTCGCCAGGTCCTTCGGCGCATAGGCTTCGAGCATTTTCTGCTGGTCGAGGATGGCCAGGCTGGACGCCGCCAGGCCCCACACTGCATCAGCCTGCGGGCGGTCTTTCTCGGCCAGCAGCTTGGCGGTAATGATCCCGGTGGAGTCGCGCACCCACTTGATCTCGATGTCCGGGTTGGCCTTTTCGAAGGCCTGTTTGTAGGTCTTCAGCTGCTCGGCTTCGAGCGCGGTGTAGACCGTCAGCTGAGTCTCTGCGGCAGACACCTGCAGGCTGAAAATGGCGCTGACGGCAGCAGCAAGGGCAACTGGCTTGAACATGGTGCGGTTCCTTTCAGGGTGGGCAGGCAGTCAATGGCCGGGCGCGGATTGGCGCCAGGCCTGGGAGCGGCGCAGCAGGCCGCGCGAGGCGGCGGCCAGCAGCAACGAAGCGGTAGCACTGGTGAGCAGGATCAGCGTCGACATCGCCGCAGCGCCGCCAACATTGCCGGCATCGTCCATGTTCAACACCGCCACGGCGGCGAGGATGGTGTCTGGGCTGTAGAGGAAGATCGCCGCCGACACCGTGGTCATCGCCGAGACGAACAGGTAGCGGATGATGTCGAGCAAGGCCGGCAGGCAGATCGGCAGGCTGACCCGCAGAAAATGCCGGTACAGCGGCGCCTTGAGCGACAGCGCTGCGGCTTCGAATTCGCCGTCGAGCTGGCGCAGGGCGGTGGTTGCGGTCATCTGTGCGGTAGTTAGATAGTGAGCAATGGTGCACACCACCAGCAGGGTCATGCTGCCGTAGAACACGTGCAGCGGGTTGCTGGCGAGGTTGAAGAAGAAGACGTAACCCAGGCCCAGCACCAGCCCCGGCACCGCCATCGGAATGAAACTGAGCAGTCGCAGCGACTGGTTGAGCAGCCGTTGGCCCTGGGTTTTTTCCATCAGGTAGGCGCCGACGAAGATCACCAGACTGCCGATCAAGGCCGTGCACAGCGCCATGCTCACGCTGTTGCGATAGGCCAGCCAGCCACCGCCGGCGGTGTCTTCAAACAGGTAGTGCTTGACCGACAGCGACAAGTTGTAAGGCCAGAAGGTGACCAGCGACGAATACACCGCCATGCCCACCACCGCCAGCAGCACGCTGCACACCAGCACCACCACCGCGAGAAACACAGCATCACGGCGGCGCGACGGCTTGGGCTCGAACACCTGCGCCCGGCCACTCATGGCCTGGCCCTGGCGCCGGCGGAGCCAGGCATCGACAGCAAAACTGAACAGCGCCGGCAGCAGCAGGACCATGCCGATCAGTGCACCTCGGCCAAACTGCTGCTGCCCTACCACGGCTTTGTAGGCTTCCAGCGCCAGCACCTGATAGTCACCGCCCACCACCACTGGCACACCGAAGTCGGTGATGGTCAGGGTGAACACCAGGCAGAATGCGGCAAACACGGCCTGGCGGGTCGCCGGCCAAGTCACGCTGAAGAATGCCCGCACTGGTCCCGCGCCCATGCTCGAAGCCGCTTCGAACAGCCGAGCATCGGCCAGCGACAGCGCTGACAGCAGAATCATCAAGGCATGCGGGAAGGTATAGATGGCCTCACCGACAACGATGCCCCAGAAGCCGTAGATGTTGTCGTCGAGCAGGCTGCGCAGCAGGCCCTGGTTGCCGAACAGATAGACCAGCGCAATCGCCGGCAACATCGACGGGGCCAACAACGGCAGCAGGGAAATCCCCCGCCACAGTGGCTTGGCCGGGATCAAGGTGCGCTGCAGGGCGTAGGCAAACAGATACGCCAGCGGTATGACGATAGCGGCCACGGTGAAGGCAACTGCCAGGCTGTTACCGAGCAGCCAGTGGAAGTTGGCGCTGGTAAACAGCTCCCGTGCTGCCAGCAAGCCGCCGCCCTGGCCGGCGTCGCCGCTGAAGCCGCGCCAGAAGATCGCCAGCAGCGGCAGCAGCACTGCCACGATCAGCAGCACCAGCAGCAGGCTTTTGCCGCCGAGCACAAAGATCCGGTCGGCCAGCGCAACGCCGTTGCCTCGGTCCGCCGTGGCCAGGTTCAAGGGCATGGAGATTGGCCCGGCCATCTCAGGCAAACACCTGCAGGCTCTGCGGCGGCAGCGCCACCCAGATGTCCTGAGAACCAAGGCGCGGCATGGCCTCCGGCGCCAGCTCGGCAAGTAGGGTATGCCCCGGCAGAGTGTGCAGCTCAAAGGCCATGCGGCAACGGTTACCGAGGAAGGTGACTTCGCGCACCTTGGCCGGGAACAGGTTTTCTTCATGCACCAGCGGGTTGACCGTGATCGCCTCAGGGCGACAGAACAGCCTACCGCTGCTGGCCGCACCGGCATTGGCGGCCAGGCGCAGGTTCATCCCGCCGACCTGGGCGTGGCTGGCACTGTTGCGCTGGAACGGCAGCCAGTTGCCCTGGCCAACGAACTCGGCCACAAATGGCGTGGCCGGCCGGTCGTAGATCGCTTGCGGGGTGTCGTACTGTTCGACCTGGCCGTTGTTCATCACGGCTATGCGGTCGGCCATCAACATGGCTTCGTCCTGGTTGTGCGTGACCATCAGGGTGGTGATGCCGAGCTGGCGCTGCAGTTGGCGCAGCTCGCCACACAGGTGCTCACGTACCCGCGCATCCAGCGCCGACATCGGCTCGTCCAACAACAACAAAGACGGCGCCGGGGCCAGGGCGCGGGCTAACGCCACCCGCTGTTGCTGACCACCGGACAACTGGCCTGGATATTTCTTCTCGCTGCCGAGCAGGCCGACCAACTCAAGCATCTGCCCGACCCGCTGGCGCGCTTGGTCGCGGCTGCTGGTATTCAGACCGTAGGCTATGTTGGCCTCGACCGTGAGGTTGGGGAACAGCGCGTAGGACTGGAACAGGATGCCGTAGTCGCGGGCCTGCGGCGGCAGCTCGGAGATATCGCGCTCGCCTAGGTACAGCTCGCCACGGTCCTGCCGCTCGAGGCCGGCGATGCAACGCAGCAGGGTGGTCTTGCCGCAGCCGGACGGGCCGAGCAGGCACACCAGCTCGCCGGCACCGATATCCAGGGAAACGTTGTTCAGCGCAGCGAAGGCGCCGAAGCGTTTGTCGATACCGCGCACTTTTACCGGTGCGCCAGGGGTAGGGGTAGCGTGGGTCATGGCCAGGCCTCGTGATCAGATAGAGGCCATGCTAGGGAGGCAATGCGAAGGTTCTGTGGCGTTCAGGGCAAAGCTGGCGATAGTGCCATAGGCAGATTTGGGAGTGGCCGTGCTAGCGTTTGCGCAATGAGCCTGCCGCAGCACTTACAACTGAATACCTGATACTTCCTGCGCGACACCAAGAAACGCCGCTGGCAGGCGCGCCTGGCGCCGCTCCTTGAGGCAATACAGGTACTCGTGCATGACCGGTGCACCTTCCAGGGTGAGCACGGCCAGCTCGGGGTTATGCGGTACCTCATGGCGGGCGATGATGCTGATGCCGATGTTGCGCAGCACGGCCTCGCGGATCGACTCGCGGCTGCCGATCTCGAGCAAGGTGCCGACCTTGACCCCACGCCCGGCAAGCATCTGTTCGGTCATCAGCCGCGTGGTTGAACCCTGCTCGCGCATCAGCAGGCAATGACCGGCCAGGGCATCGATGGCCAGCGTCTGCCGTTGCGCCAACGGATGGCTACGGTGCACGGCCACCACCAGCGGGTCTGTACCCAGCACTCGCCGCACCAGCCGTGCATCCTCGACCAGTTGCGAGGATGCGGCGACGTCCACGCGATAGTCTTCGAGCATCTCCAGCACCTGTTGCGAGTTGCCGATTTCCACCGCTACGTCCACCTGCGGCAGGCGTTGGCGAAAAATTTTCACCAGGTCGAGAATGTAATACGGCGCGGTGGCGGCGATGCGCAGACTGCCCTGGGCCTGGCCGCTGTTGCGAAGCTCGAACTCGATGTCCGCTTCCTGCTGCAGCAAGGTCTTGACCATCGGTAGCAGGCGCGCACCGCTCTCGCTCAATACCAGCCGGCGCCCACCGCGGTAGAACAGCTCCACCGCGTAGTGGCTTTCCAGCTGGCGAATCTGCGTGGTCACCGTGGGCTGACTGAGCCCGAGCTTCTTCGCGGCCTGGGTGATGCTGCCCAGGCGGGCAACCATGTAGAAGGCCTTGAGCTCGGAACTCAGCATGCAGATCCCTTATTTGCGCAGCAGGCGCAGACCGTTGAACACCACCAGCAGGCTCACGCCCATGTCGGCGAAGACCGCCATCCACAGGGTGGCCATGCCGGTAAAGGTAACCACCAGGAAGATCGCCTTGATCCCCAACGCGAGGACGATGTTCTGGATGAGAATGGCCGCGCTGGCGCGGGAAAGCCTGACGAATGCCGGGATTTTGCGCAAGTCGTCGTCCATCAGGGCCACATCGGCGGTTTCAATCGCCGTGTCGGTTCCCGCTGCCGCCATGGCGAAGCCGATTTCAGCGCGGGCCAGTGCCGGTGCATCGTTGATGCCGTCGCCGACCATGCCGACCCGGTGCCCTTGGGCGTAGAGCGCTTCGATGGTCTTCAGCTTGTCGCTTGGCAGCAGGTTGCCCTCGGCTCGGTCGATACCTACCTGGGCAGCGATCGCTTGCGCGGTGTGCGGATTATCACCGGTCAGCATGACCGTTTTGATACCCAGCTCATGCAATTCGGCAATCGCCTGGCGGCTGCTGTCCTTGACCGTATCGGCTACGGCAAACAGCGCCAGCGGGCCGCTGCGATCGAGCAGCAGAACCACGGTCTTGCCTTGGCGCTCCAGCGTATCGAGCTGGGCTTCCAGTTGCGGCGAGCACAGGCCCAGCTCTTCGACCAGGCGATGGTTGCCCAGGTGGTACAGCTGGCCGTCGATCTCGCCACGCACACCGCGCCCGGACAGCGCGGCAAAGTTGCTGACGTCGCTCAACGGCAGTTGCTGCGCCTGGGCAAACTGCGCGATGGCCCGCGATACCGGGTGGTCGGAGCGCTCGCCGAGGCTGGCAGCCAGCGCCTGGGCGCGGTCTGCAAAGAGCGGATCAAGCGCGCTGAAATCGGTCTGCACCGGTTTGCCATGGGTGATCGTGCCGGTCTTGTCCAGGGCCAGGAAGTCCAGCTTGCGCCCGCCCTCCAGATACACCCCGCCCTTGATCAGAATGCCCTTGCGCGCTGCAGCGGCAAGGCCACTGACAATCGTCACCGGGGTCGAAATCACCAGTGCACATGGGCACGCCACTACCAGCAAGACCAGTGCGCGATAGATCCAGTCAAACCAGACGCCGCCCATCAGCAGCGGCGGCAGAATCGCCACGGCCAGGGCCAGGGCAAACACCACCGGGGTGTAGATGCGCGAGAACTGATCAACAAAGCGCTGGGTCGGCGCACGCGCGCCCTGCGCTTCTTCCACAGCCTTGATGATCCGCGCCAGGGTTGACTGGCCGGCAAGGGCAGTAACTTTGTACTCCAGCGCGCCTTCCTGGTTGATGGTGCCAGCGAACAGCTTGTCGCCGACAACCTTCTCCACGGGCAGGCTTTCGCCGGTGATCGGCGCCTGATCGACACTCGATTGCCCGCTGAGCACTTCCCCGTCGAGGCCGATGCGCTCGCCAGGACGCACCCGCACCGACGCACCGAGCGCTACCCCACGCACTTCCACCTCAAGCCACTGGCCATCGGCCTGCTGCACAGTGGCCATGTCCGGGGTCAGCTGCATCAAGCCGCCGATGGCGTTGCGCGCGCGGTCCAGCGAACGCGCTTCGATCAACTCGGCAACGGTGAACAGCACCATCACCATCGCCGCCTCGGGCCATTGGCCGATCAATACGGCGCCGGTCACCGCGATGCTCATCAGCGCATTGATGTTGAGGTTGCGGTTTTTCAGGGCGATCCAGCCCTTTTTGTAGGTGCCCAGACCACAGCCAAGAATGGCTGCCAAGGCCAGCAAGGCCACCACCCACTCCGGCGCCAGCGCGCTGAAGTGCACGATTTCGGCGGCAATCGCCGCCACTGCCGACAGTGCCAGCGGCCACCAGCGGGTCTTGGCGGCAGGCGCAGCTGTGCTGTCTTCATCGTCAGTCAGCGGCTCGGCGCGCATGCCCAGGCTGTCGATCGCCCGCTCGATTGCGTCCGTGCCTTGCAGCGTATGCCGCACGCCGAGCACACGGTTGATCAGGTTGAATTCAAGCTGCTCGATACCGGCCATCTTGCCCAGCTTGTCCTGGATCAGACCTTGCTCGGTCGGGCAGTCCATGGCCTGGATGCGAAAACGGCTGAGCTGCGCATCGCTGCTGGCCTGCTCGGTCAGTTGCACCAGCGCAGGCGCAGGCTCGCCGCCACAGCAGCTGTGGGCCTTGGTGTCTTGGCAAGCGCTCTTGGCGGCATGCGCATGCTGGTGCTCATGGCCGTGGTCATGGGCGTCATGGTCATGCGCGTGGTCATGGCTGACAGGCTGGTTCATGGAGTCGTCCTTAGCTGATGCGCCGATCCCTTGAGCAGGCTTTGCGCGGCAAAGACGCTCGGTTACAGGGTAGTTATTGCCAAGTGAACACCCTGTAGCCACTATAGGGTCAAGCCATCTGCAGAGGATTCGTGATGAAAATCGGGGAATTGGCCAAAGCCACTGACTGCGCCGTCGAGACCATCCGCTACTACGAGCGCGAGCAACTGCTGCCCGAGCCCGCCCGCAGTGACGGCAACTACCGGCTGTACACCCAGGCCCACGTCGAGCGCCTGACCTTCATCCGCAACTGCCGTACGCTGGACATGACCCTGGACGAGATCCGCAGCCTGCTGCGCCTGCGCGACAGCCCGGAGGGCCAATGCGGCAGCGTCAACGCGCTGATCGACGAGCACATCGACCACGTCCAGGCCCGCATCGACGGCCTGCTGGCACTGCAGGAGCAACTGGTGGAATTGCGCCAACGCTGCACCGCACCCGGGGCGGAATGCGCGATTCTGCAGCAGTTGGAGGTGAATGGTGCGGTGTCAGTGCCAGAGACCGAGCACTCGCATGTGGGCAGGAGTCATGGGCATTGATCAGGAATATCGCGGGGCACCTGACCCCGCGACCAATCCGAATCACACCGCCATCGGCGCCGTCAGCGGCGGGTGATGCTCGTAGCCTTCCAGGCTGAAGTCGCTCGGCTCGATCTTCTCCAGCCACTCCGGCTCGTACACCCCGGTCTTGGCAAACTCAGGCACGCGGTCGCTGATCACCAGTTTGGGTGCCGGCAATGGCTCGCGGGTGAACTGCTCGTTGAGCATGTCCAGGTGGTTCTCGTACACATGGGCGTCGCCGATGAAGTAGGTGAACCAGCGCGGGGTGTAGCCGGTCAGGCGGCCGAACAGCGACAGCAGCGCAGCGCCTTCGGTGAGGTTGAATGGCGTGCCCAGGCCGAGGTCATTGGAACGGATGTAGAGGGTCAGGGAGATTTCCCTGGTCTCGACATTGGGGTGGAACTGGTACAGCAGGTGGCACGGCGGCAGGGCCATTTCGTCGAGCTGGGCGCAGTTCCAGCCGTGGAACAGGATGCGCCGGCTGCCCGGGTCGTTGGCGATGGTATCGAGGCACTGACGCACCTGATCGATGGCCTTGTAGAGGATGACGAACGCCTGGCCGTCTTCTTCGTCCTGGGCGATCTGGCGGAAGCCTTGTTGCTCGGCCATGGCGATCGCTGCCGGGTTGCTCAGCGGCACGCGCTTGTAGCCTGGCCACTGGCGCCATTGCACGCCGTAGATTTCGCCAAGGTCGTCATGCCCCTGACGGAACGGGTTGGCCAGCCACTGGGCGTTTTCGTTGGCGTTCTGGTCCCAGACCTTGCAGCCCAGCTCGCGGAACTCGCCGGCGTTTTTCACCCCGCGCAGAAAACCGACCATCTCGCCGATGGCCGACTTGAACGCCAGGCGGCGGGTGGTCACGGCCGGGAAGCCTTTCTGCAGGTCGAAGCGCAGCATGGCGCCGGGCAGGCTGATGGTGTGCACGCCGGTGCGGTTGCTCTGCAGGGTGCCGTTGTCGATGACGTCGCGGACCAGATCTAGATACTGTTTCATGACTTACCTGTAACGAGAACGGCAGGGGGATCGCCCCTGCCGTGAAAATCAGACCGCGGCGTTGGCCGTGGGTTTGCGGTTGTAGGCCAGCCAGATCAGCACGATGCCGCCAATGATCATCGGCAGGCAGAGCAACTGGCCCATGGTCAACCAGCCAAAGGCGATGTAGCCAAGCTGGGCATCAGGCACACGCACGAACTCGACGATGAAGCGGAAGATGCCATAGAACAGCGCGAACATGCCCGACACGGCCATGGTCGGGCGCGGCTTGCGCGAGTACAGCCAAAGGATCAGGAATAATGCCACACCTTCGAGGGCAAACTGATACAGCTGCGACGGGTGACGCGGCAGTTGCGCCGGGTCGCTGAACGGCGGGAAGACCATCGCCCACGGCACGTCGGTCGCCTTGCCCCACAACTCGGCGTTGATGAAGTTGCCGATGCGCCCGGCACCCAGGCCAATCGGCACCAGCGGCGCTACGAAGTCCATCAGCTCGAAGAACGACTTGTTGTTGCGCTTGCCGAACCACAGCGCGGCCAGCATCACGCCGATAAAGCCGCCGTGGAACGACATGCCGCCCTTCCACACTTCGAATATCAGCGTCGGGTTGGCCAGGTAGGCGTGCAGGTCATAGAACAGTACATAGCCCAGGCGTCCGCCGACGATTACCCCCATCGACAGCCAGAACACCAGGTCAGAGAGCTTCTCGCGGCTCCAGGTCGGGTCGAAGCGGTTCAGCCGGCGCGAGGCCAGCAGCCAGGCACCGCCGATGCCGATCAGGTACATCAGGCCGTACCAATGGATTTTCAGCGGCCCGATGGCCAGGGCCACGGGGTCGATCTGCGGGTAAGGCAGCATGGTGATTCCTCTCGATCAAATCAGGCAGCTAAATCAAAAAACTCAGGCCGACGCAGAACAGCAACGCGGCGAACAGACGTTTGAGCAGGCGCGGCGACAGCTTGTGCGCCAGGCGCGCGCCATAACGGGCAAAAAACATGCTGGTCAGGGCAATGCCAAGCAGTGCCGGCAGGTACACGTAACCCAGGCTGTGCGGCGGCAGGTGGTTGTCGTCCCAGCCCAGCAGCATGAAGCTGAGGGCGCTGGCCAGGGCGATGGGCAAGCCGCAGGCAGATGAGGTCGCCACCGCCTGCTGCATCGGCAGGCTGCGCCAGGTCAGGAACGGCACGGTCAGCGAGCCGCCACCGATGCCAAAGATTGCCGAGGCCCAACCGATTACCACGCCGGCAACCGACAACCCAGGCTTGCCAGGGATGCCACGGCTGGCCTTGGGTTTGAGGTCGAGGGCCATCTGCGCGGCGACCACCAGGGCAAACACGCCGATGATCTTCTGCAGCATCGGGCCCTGGATCAACGAAGCGGTTTTGGCGCCGATACCCGCACCGATCAGGATGCCAACGGTCATCCAGACAAAGATCGACCATTGCACCGCGCCTTTGCGCTGGTGCTCACGCACGGCGTTGATCGATGTGAAGATGATGGTCGCCAGCGAGGTGCCGACGGCCAGGTGGGTCAGCACCGAGGGCTCGAAGCCCTGCAAGGTGAAGCTGAACACCAGCACCGGCACGATGATGATCCCGCCGCCCACGCCGAATAGCCCGGCCAGGACGCCGGCGCAGGCGCCCAGTAGCAGGTAGAGTACGAACTCCATTCGTCGACCCCATGACAATTCAGTCCGGCATGGTAACGGAAGCTGGCCTTGTGGCTCTAGTGAAGTCTGTGTCAGCTGATGGCCAGTGCTCGATGCAGTGGGTAGAGTGAGCAAAAACCAGAGGCTACGCCATGTGCCTGATCGTATTTGCCTGGCGGCCGGGGCATGCCCTGCCGCTGATCGTTGCGGCCAATCGTGACGAGTTCTATGCCCGCCCCAGTCAGGCGCTGGGCGCGTGGGACGACGCACCGGGGGTGTACGCCGGGCGCGACCTCGAGGCCGGCGGCAGTTGGCTGGGAATTGGTCCGAACCGGCGCTTCGCGGCGCTGACCAATATCCGTGACCCGCGCCAGCCACAAGGCCTGCGCTCTCGCGGTGAACTGGTGGCTGGTTACCTGCGCGGCGAGCTCGGCGTTGAGCAATACCTTGAGCAGGTGGCTAGCCGCAGCAGCGAGTACTCAGGCTTCAATCTGTTGATTGGCGACGAGCAGCAGCTGGGCTACCTGCACGCCTCTGACGCAGCGCCGCAATTGCTTGAGCCGGGCGTCTACGGGCTGTCCAATGCAAGGCTGGATACGCCGTGGCCGAAGCTGGTGCAGACCCGCCAAGGCCTGCGCGAGCTGCTCGACGAGGCCGACCCGCAGCGGCTGCTGGGTTTGCTTGGCAACGCTCAGCCTGCGCTGGACGCCGATTTGCCGGACACCGGTGTCGGCCTGGCCACCGAGCGGCTGCTGTCGAGCGCATTCATTGCCAGCCAGAACTACGGCACCCGCGCCAGCACGGTGCTGCTTGTGCACAAGTCGGGGCAGCGGCGCATGCTCGAACGCAGCTTTGGTCCCTACGGCGGGCATCTGGGTGAGGTCGAGCTGGCGGTCTGAGCAGAGCCACCAGCATCCTTGGCTTAGAGGGTCTTGTTTGCGCCAGGCCCGATCATCCGCGCCAGGCCGAGGTTCTTCAGCGCCAGCTGCAGCGAGCTGTGGATAACTTGCGGGTTGTCGTGGCTCATGGCGTCGGCCAGCAGTTCCTTGGCCTTGCTCATGTTGACCTGACGCAGCATCCACTTGACCTTGGGCAGGTTGGTGGCGTTCATCGACAGGCTGTCAAAGCCCATCGCCATCAGCAGGATCGCTGCCGCCGGGTCACCGGCCATCTCGCCGCAGATACTCACCGGCTTGCCTTCGGCATGGGCATCGCGCACCACGGTTTGCACGGCTTGCAGCACTGCCGGGTGCAGGTAGTCATACAGGTCGGCAACCCGCGGGTTGTTGCGGTCGACCGCCAGCAGATACTGGGTCAGGTCGTTGGAGCCAACCGAGAGGAAGTCGACCTGACGCGCCAGCTCTTTGGTCTGGTACACCGCTGCCGGGATTTCGACCATCACCCCCACCGGCGGCATCGGTACGTCGGTGCCTTCGTCGCGCACCTCGCCCCAGGCACGGTGGATCAGGTGCAGGGCTTCTTCCAGCTCATGGATGCCGGAGATCATCGGCAACAGGATGCGCAGGTTATTCAAGCCTTCGCTGGCCTTGAGCATGGCGCGGGTTTGCACCAGGAAGATTTCCGGGTGGTCGAGGGTGACGCGAATGCCGCGCCAGCCGAGAAACGGGTTTTCTTCCTTGATCGGGAAGTACGACAGCGCCTTGTCACCGCCAATGTCCAGGGTGCGCATGGTCACCGGCAGCGGGTGGAAGGCAGCGAGCTGCTCGCGGTAGATCGCCAGCTGTTCCTTTTCGCTGGGGAAGCGCTGCTGGATCATGAACGGCACTTCGGTGCGGTACAGGCCAACCCCTTCGGCGCCGCGTTGCTGCGCCCGGGCCACGTCGGCGAGCAGGCCGGTGTTGACCCACAGCGGCATGCGATGGCCGTCCGGGGTTACGCAGGGCAGCTCGCGCAGTGCGTCCAGGCCTTTGGCCAGTTCGCGCTCTTCTTCGACGACTTCCTTGTACTGCTTGCGCAGCACATCGCTGGGGTTGGTGAAGACTTCGCCCTTGTAGCCGTCGACGATCATTTCGATGCCGTCGACCTTGGAGTACGGCAGGTCGACCAGGCCCATCACCGTCGGGATACCCATCGCCCGGGCCAGAATGGCCACATGCGAGTTACCCGAGCCAAGCACCGAAACCAGACCGGCAAGCTTGCCCTCCGGCACCTCGCCAAGCATCGCGGGCGTCAGCTCTTCACTGACCAGAATGGTGTTTTCGGCGTAGACCAGGGTCTGCGAACGGGCTTCCTGCAAGTAAGCCAACAGCCGCCGGCCAAGGTCCTTGACGTCGGAGGCGCGCTCGCGCAGGTAGTCGTCGTCCATCAGCTCGAAGCGGTTGACGTGCTCGCCGACCACCTGACGCAAGGCGCCCTGGGCCCACTGGCCGGTCTTGATCACTTCGACCACTTCGCCACCAAGGGCAGCGTCTTCGAGCATCATCAGGTAGACGTCGAACAGCGCCCGTTCTTCCGGGCGCAGCTGGGTGGCAAGCTTGGCCGACAGCTTGCGCATGTCGGCGCGCACGCCTTCGAGGGCGTTGTTGAACAGTTTCAGTTCGGCGTCGATGTCATCGACGGTCTTGTCCGGCACCACTTCCAGATCGGCGGGCGGCAGCATCACCACCGCGCGGCCTACCGCAGCGCCAGGCGAACCCGGTACGCCGACGAAGCGCGCCTCTTGAATGCCTTTGCCCTGCCGGCCCAAGCCACGGATCGAACCGGTCGCTTCGGCGTGGGCGATAACCCCGGCCAGCTGCGCGCTCATGGTTACCAGGAAGGCTTCTTCGCCCTCGTCGAACTGGCGCCGCTCCTTTTGCTGGATGACCAGCACCCCAACCACTCGACGGTGGTGGATGATCGGCGCGCCGAGAAACGACGCGTAGCGCTCTTCACCGGTTTCGGCAAAGTAGCGATAACGCGGGTGATCGGCGGCGTTTTCCAGGTTCAGCGGCTCTTCCCGGGTACCGACCAGGCCAACCAGGCCTTCGTTGGGGGCCATGCTGACCTTGCCGATCGAGCGTTTGTTGAGGCCTTCGGAGGCCATCAGCACGAACCGGTTGGTTTCCGGGTCAAGCAAGTAAACCGAGCAGACATGGCTGCCCATGGCTTCCTTGACGCGCAAGACAATGATCCCCAACGCCGTCTTGAGATCTTTGGCGGAGTTCACTTCCTGGACGATCTTGCGCAGCGTATTGAGCATGGCTCGGGGTCGAACTCCGTCGTCAGTCGCGCGTCAGCAGGCGCGGGGCTAGCTCTTTCAGGGCGCGGCGGTAAACCTCGCGCTTGAATGTCACGACCTGGCCCAGCGGATACCAATAGCTGACCCAGCGCCAGCCGTCGAATTCCGGTTTGCCGGTCAGGTCCATACGCACCCGTTGCTCGTTGCTCACCAGGCGTAGCAGGAACCACTTCTGTTTCTGGCCGATACACAATGGCTGGCTGTGTGTGCGCACCAGCCGCTGGGGTAGACGATAACGCAACCAGCCGCGGGTGCAGGCAAGAATTTGCACATCGTCACGCTCCAGGCCGACTTCTTCATTCAGCTCGCGGTACAGGGCATCTTCCGGCGTCTCATCAGGGTTGATACCGCCCTGGGGAAATTGCCAGGCATCCTGGTTGATCCGTCGAGCCCAAAGCACCTGTCCAGCATCATTGGTGAGAATGATACCGACGTTGGGGCGAAATCCATCCGGGTCGATCACGGCAGCAACCTCGAAAACGCATATTGCCGCATTGTTCCACAAAGCTCACAAGCGCAGCAACGCGCCTGCCGTGCTTATGTGCAGCCAGGTGAAATTCCCTGTGAAATGGGGCTGTTGCGGGCTGCCTCAGACCGGCTTGGCGCCCATCAGGCCCGCAATCGAGACAAAGCACACCGCACTGAACACGGCCAGTGCCAAGGTCAGGCGCAGGCTGCCAGGCTCAGCCCGGCGCAAGCGGTTGAGGCGGATCAGCAGCCACCACACACTCAGCGCACCGACGGTGTAGATCACGCTCGAGACCAACAGCCAGGTCTGCCCCAGCGGCCAGCCGACCAGGTGCACCAGCCACCAACCGGTGAATGGCATGCTCACCAGGCACACGCCGAGCAACAGCCAGACAAACAGCAGGGGGCGGCTCAGCAACTGGCTATAGACCGCAGCATCGCTGCGCTGGCGCAGCCGCCAGGTGTAGATGGCCAGGCCCAGGGCGCAGGCGAGCAACAGCACGGTGGCGACAACGTGCACGGTCTTCAGGGTAGTCAGGTATTCCATGTGCAGATCCTTGGGTTGCGCGTGCGGGCCTTGGCGCGGCTGGCTGATACAGCACCGCGCCGAGAAGCCTCTCGAGGTCTAGCTTAGCCCCTCAACCCAAAAACAGCCGGTAGGCCGGGTTTTCGCTTTCATCCCAGTACGGGTAGCCGATCTTGGCCAACGCTGCCGGCACCAGATGACGCTCGTCTTCGGGCACCTGCAAGCCGGCCACCACGCGCCCGTCTGCGGCGCCATGGTTGCGGTAGTGGAACATGGAGATATTCCAGCGCCCGCCCAGCTTGGTCAGGAAGTTGAACAGCGCCCCCGGCCGTTCGGGGAATTCGAAGCGCAGCACGATCTCGTCGTGGGCCCGCGCCGAATGGCCGCCGACCATATGGCGAATGTGCAGCTTGGCCAGTTCGTTGTCGGTCAGGTCGATAACCGGGAAGCCTTGCTCGATCAACTGCTGCACCAGCGCGGCGCGCGGATCGGTATCGGGATGGGTCTGCACGCCGACAAAGATGTGCGCCTCGTCCGAGGTGTGCTTGCGGTAGTTGAATTCGGTTATCTGGCGCTTGCCGATGGCCTCGCAGAAGGCCTTGAAGCTGCCCGGCCGCTCGGGGATGGTCACGGCGATGATCGCTTCGCGCTTCTCGCCCAGCTCGGCGCGCTCGGCCACGTGGCGCAGGCGGTCGAAGTTGACGTTGGCGCCGGAGTCGATGGCGACCAGTGTGTGACCACTGACACCGCTCATTTCCACGTACTTCTTGATCCCGGCAACGCCTAAAGCGCCGGCAGGCTCGGTTATCGAGCGGGTATCGTCGTAGATATCCTTGATCGCCGCGCAAATTTCATCGGTACTGACCGTGATCACCTCGTCCACGTGCAGCTTGCAGATATCAAAGGTGTGCTGGCCGATCTGCGCGACCGCAACGCCATCGGCGAACAGCCCGACTTGCGGCAGCACTACTCGCTCGCCAGCGGCCATGGCCGCCTGCAGGCAGTTGGAGTCGTCCGGCTCGACGCCGATCACCTTGATTTCCGGGCGCAGATATTTGACGTAGGCAGCGATGCCGGCAATCAAACCGCCGCCGCCGACCGGCACAAAGATCGCGTCGAGGCGGCCCGGGTGCTGGCGCAGAATTTCCATGGCCACGGTGCCTTGGCCGGCGATGGTATGCGGGTCATCGTAGGGGTGGATATAGACGAAGCCCTTTTCATCCACCAGCTTGAGCGAATAGGCCAGCGCCTCGGGGAACGAGTCGCCGTGCAGGACGACCTTGCCGCCACGCGAGCGCACGCCTTCGATCTTGATTTCCGGGGTGGTCTTGGGCATCACGATGGTGGCTTTGATGCCCAGCTCGCGCGCAGCCAGGGCCAGGCCCTGGGCATGGTTGCCGGCGGAGGCAGTGACCACGCCACGGGCCAGCTCTTCGGCAGTCAATTGCGCCAGCTTGTTGTACGCCCCGCGGATCTTGAACGAGAACACCGGCTGCAGGTCTTCACGTTTGAGCAGCACTTGATTGTTCAGGCGCTTGCTCAACTGGCCGGCACTGTGCAGCGGCGTTTCGACGGCAACGTCGTACACGCGCGAGGTGAGGATCATCTTGACGTACTGTTCGAGCATCGGGAAAGCATCACTGGCCGCGGGACAAGGCCTGCGAGTCTACCCCAGCGCCACGTCGGCGGACCACAGCAAAGCCGAGGTTTTGCCGGCACTTGCCGCTATACTGTGCGCCTCTCGAAACTCCCCAGCCCCACTCGGAGCCCGCATGACCCAGGACCAACTGAAACAGGCCGTCGCCCAGGCCGCTGTCGATCTCATTCTGCCCAAGCTGGACGACAAGAGCGTCGTTGGCGTCGGCACCGGTTCGACTGCCAACTTTTTCATCGACGCCCTGGCTCAGCACAAAGGCGCCTTCGATGGCGCGGTCGCCAGCTCCGAGGCCACTGCCCAGCGCCTCAAGGGCCATGGCATTCCGGTGTACGAGCTGAACAGCGTCAGCGAGCTGGAGTTCTACGTGGACGGCGCCGACGAGAGCGACGCGCACCTGAACCTGATCAAGGGCGGCGGCGCCGCACTGACCCGCGAGAAGATCGTCGCCGCCGTGGCCAAGACCTTCATCTGCATCGCCGACGGCAGCAAGCTGGTGCCGGTGCTAGGCGAGTTCCCGCTGCCGGTCGAAGTGATTCCGATGGCGCGCAGCCACGTTGCCCGCGAGCTGGTCAAGCTGGGCGGCGACCCGGTCTACCGCGAAGGCGTGCTGACCGATAACGGCAACGTGATTCTGGATGTGCATAACATGCAGATCACCAACCCGGTCGAGCTCGAGCGGCAGATCAACGCCATCGTCGGCGTGGTCACCAACGGCCTGTTCGCCGCGCGCCCGGCCGATGTGCTGCTGCTCGGCACCGCCGAAGGGGTCAAGACTCTCACCGCCGAGTAAACAGCGACGCGCCCACGGCCCCTGTTCAAGGTGGCCGTGGGCTGCGCTACTCAGTCAGCCGGCTGCTTGAACACGTAGAACAGGTTCGGCTCGCTGACCAGATAGATCGTCCCGGCATCATCCATGGCAATCCCCTCCGCCTGCGGCACCGTCTTCTGCAGGCCTTGCGAACCCTTGCGCAGCGACAGCGTACTCAGCGGTTTGCCCTTCACATCCAGCTCCACCACCAGCCTTGATTCATCCGACAGCGCCAGCAGATGGCCGCTGCGCTCATCGAACTGCAGGCTCGACAAGTCCTTCACGAACAACCGCGAATCGCGCTTGCGGTCCTGGTCGACCTGCACCGAATAAGGCTGTTCGGGATTATCGTGGGGGAAGCCGCGCACCTCATAAATCACCATCGGATCGCGCTCCTTGGCCACGAACAGGCGCTTGCCGGCCGAGTCGTAGGCCAGGCCCTCAAAGCCCTTGTTGCCGTTCAGGCCGATGCCCAGGCTGAGCTGCTCGGCGTCGTTGGCGTCGAGAAAGCGCGTGTTGTCATCCAGGCGCACCCGGATCAGCCGTTGCAGGCGCTCGTCGGTAATCACGTAGCTGTTGGGGCCAATGTACTCGACTGCCTCTGGATCACCGAAACCGGTCAACGGCACGCGGCGCAGAATGCGCCCGTCCAACGACAGTTCGATCAGCTCGGAGCGTTTGTTGGTGACGGTAAACAGGGTTTTACGATCAGGGTCGAAGGTCAGCGCCGATACATCGTCATCCAGGCCCTCGATGACCTGTCCTTCAAGCACCACCTGATAACGGTCCAGGCCGATGCTTTGCTCGGCCGGCTGCCACCAGGTCTTGAGGTTGAACCAGCCGCGCTCGAACAGTCGCGATTCATAACCCTTGACGCCGATCGCCAGTAACACGACAACAACTGACAGCAGCAACAGCACAGGCAAGCGGAGATAACGGCGCATGGAGGCAAACTCGGTGAATGGGAGGCAAAGCTAATCACGATCAGCTGAAGACAAGCTTAATGCCATCATTGCCTTTGCCGTTATTTCTTCTTGAAGCGGTAGAACAGATCCGGCTCGCTGACCATGTACAAGGTGCCGTGCTCATCCATGGCCACGCCTTCAGCGCGCGGGATACGGTCTTTGAGACCGTTGAAGCCACCGAGCAGGGTCATGAAGCTGACTTGCCCGCCGGTTTCATCCAGTTCCAGCAGCATGTTCGAATCAGCCGACAGCAGCAGTGTGTGACCGGTACGCGGGTCGATGCTCATGCCCGACAGGTTGCGCAGGTCGAGTTCATCGCTAGGCACTGGCTGTTTGGTACCTGCAAGCGGGCTGCGACCATCGGTGGCCCAGGTGAACAAGCGCGGTGGACGCTCCTCGCCGAACAGCAGACGCTGGCGCAGCGGGTCCCAGGCAACGGCTTCGAAACCCTTGTTCTGATTGGCTGACTCACCCAGGTCGTAGCTGCGAAAATCCTCACGCTTGAGCTCGCGGGTCTCAGGCCCGACCCTAACCAGGGTGAGCTCATGGTTGCGCTCATCGACAATGGCCAGATGGTCACCCTCAAGCACCGCCACGCCTTCCGGGTTCGACCAGCCATGCAACGGCATCTTGCGCAAGACGTCACCGTCCAGCGTCAGCTCGACCAGAAACGGGTTCTTGCCCATCACCGCAAACAGGGTTTTGGTCCGGGGGTTGTAGGCAAGGTCAGAGGCTTCGTCATCGTTCATGCCGGGCAGCACCTTGGCATCGATGTCGGCCGTGTAGTCCGGCAGCCAGATGCTTTCGCTGCGCTCGCCGGTGGTTTCGAAGCGCTCCTTGACCCAGAGCAGGCCACGGTCATCCCAGTGCATGGCGAACACCACGCCATAACCGATCACCGCCACGACACCCAGCAAAAAGGGCCAACGCAGGAACAGGCGTCGCTTGCGGGAAGGGGGAGTTGAAGCGCTGGATGACGTCATGGCAGGAGATTCCTGAGACAGCCGAGCAGGGTTTGGCCGCGGCGAATGGGCTTTCGGGTAGCCGCATTATCCAGATCGTTTGTGAAAAAAATGACAAGCCTTGCATAAACATCGCGCTGGCTCCCGCTCTGGGGATTTGCTCCACCATGGAGCCAGCGCGCTAGGCAAACAGCCCCTTAGAGCACCTTGCTCTCGAAGCGGCACACGCCAGGCAGTTCCAGCACCAGCTCGTCACCGGCCTCGAACGGGCCGACCCCAGCTGGGGTGCCAGTCAGGATCACATCACCGGCCTGCAGCGAGAACTGCGCGGCCATGTGCTGGATCATCGGCACGATCGGGTTGAGCATCAGCGCGCTGCTGCCGTCCTGGCGCACGACACCATTGATGGTCAGGCGTACCGGGATGTCGGTGAGGTCGTCGAATGCGCTGGCGGCCACGAACGGCGGCAGTACGCAGGCGCCATCAAAGCTCTTGCTCAGCTCCCACGGCAGGCCCTTTTCCTTGAGTTTGGCCTGTACGTCACGCAGGGTCAGGTCCAGCGCCGGGGCAAAACCGGAGATGGCGTCGAGCACTTCTTCTACCGATGGCTTGGCCGAAAGGGACTTGCCCAGCAGCACGGCGATTTCGGCTTCATAGTGCACCGCACCACGATCGCTCGGGATCTTGAAGCCGCCCGCCAGAGGCACCACGCAGCTGCCAGGCTTGATGAACAGCAGTGGCTCGCTCGGGATGGGGTTGTCCAGTTCCTTGGCGTGCTCGGCATAATTGCGCCCAATGCAGACCACTTTGCCCAGCGGGAAGTGGATGCGCGTGCCGTCTACATACTGGTGCTGGTAACTCATGGCCGATTCCTTGTGCTGGCTGCTTTTATTCAGGAGCGAAGATCTTACCCGGATTCATGATGCCGTTAGGGTCGAAAACGGCCTTGATTGCCTTCATGCAGGCGATTTCTTGCGCTGAGCGACTGTAACCGAGGTAGTCACGTTTGGTCATGCCGACGCCATGCTCGGCCGAGATCGAGCCGTTGTAGCGCTGGACGATCTCGAACACCCACTTGTTGACCCTGGCGCAGGAGGCGAAGAAATCGTCCTTGCTCATGTCAGCGGGCTTGAGAATGTTCAGGTGCAGGTTGCCGTCGCCGATATGGCCATACCAGACCACTTCATAGTCCGGGTAATGCTCGGCGACCACGGCATCGATCTCGCGCAGGAAGGCCGGCACCTTGGAAACGGTGACCGAGATGTCGTTCTTGTACGGCGTCCAGTGCGAGATGGTTTCGGAGATGTACTCGCGCAGCTTCCACAGGTTTTTCAGCTGGGTCTCGCTCTGGCTCATCACCCCATCCAGCACCCAGCCCTGCTCGACGCAGTGCTCGAAGGTAGCCAGGGCGTCATTGGCCACGTCCTCGTTGCTGGCTTCGAATTCCAGCAGTGCATAGAACGGGCAGGCGGTAGCGAACGGCGGCGGGACATCGCCGCGGCCCATGACCTTGGCCAGGGCCTTGTCGGAGAAGAATTCGAAGGCGGTCAGGTCCAACCGGCCCTGAAACGCGTGCAGCACCGGCATGATCGAGTCGAAATCAGCGGTGCCAAGAACCATCGCCGTGAGGTTGCGTGGCGCCCGGTCGAGGCGCATGGTCGCCTCGACGACAAACCCCAGGGTGCCCTCGGCACCGATGAACAGCTGGCGCAGGTCATAGCCGGTGGCGTTCTTGATCAGGTCCTTGTTCAGCTCGAGCAGCTCGCCCTTGCCAGTGACGACCTTGATGCCGGCCACCCAGTTGCGGGTCATGCCATAGCGGATCACCTTGATCCCGCCAGCATTGGTGCCGATGTTGCCGCCAATCTGGCTGGAGCCTGACGAAGCAAAGTCGACCGGATAATAAAGACCGCGCTCTTCGGCCAACTGCTGCAACTGACGAGTGATCACGCCAGGCTGGCAGACCACGGTGCGGTCGAACTCATTGAAGGCGAGCACCTGGTTCATGGCGTCGAAGGCCACCACCACTTCACCGTTGGCAGCGACGGCCCCGGCGGACAGGCCAGTGCGGCCACCGGAGGGCACCAGCGCAACTTGATGGCGATTGGCCCAGGCGACGATGGCCTGCACTTGTTCGATGGTCTTGGGCAGCACAATCGCGCTTGGCGCAGGCGGGTAATGCTTGGTCCAGTCCTTGCCGTATGCCTCCAGCGAAGCAGGGTCGGTAAGCACCTTGCCAGGGTCGACCAGGGTCAGCAGCTCTTCCATTACCGCAGGATGGGTCATCGCCGGAACTCTCGACTTATTCATAGTCACCCTGAGCACTCTTCACCTGTCGGTGGGAGCTCAGATTGTGTCGCGTATGCTAGCATAGCCCTCCCGCTGTTCGTGCTAAGGCCGACGCCGCGCCGCTTCACCTCCTCGCCATTATTTCTCCGGGATACAGGTTTACGCAGATGAGCAAGACTTCTCTCGACAAGAGCAAGATCCGGTTCCTTCTTCTTGAAGGTGTGCATCAGAACGCGGTCGATACCCTCAAGGCTGCCGGCTACACCAACATCGAGTATCTGACCGGTTCAATACCCGAAGCCGAGCTCAAGGAAAAGATCGCCGACGCGCACTTCATTGGTATCCGCTCGCGGACCCAACTGACCGAAGAAATCTTCGACTGCGCGAAGAAGCTGGTGGCGGTAGGTTGTTTCTGCATCGGCACCAACCAGGTCGACCTCGGCGCTGCTCGCGAGCGCGGCATTGCCGTGTTCAACGCGCCTTACTCGAACACCCGTTCGGTGGCCGAGCTGGTCCTGGCCGAAGCGATCCTGCTGCTGCGCGGCATCCCCGAGAAAAACGCTGCCTGCCACCGCGGCGGCTGGATCAAGAGCGCGGCCAACTCGTTCGAGATTCGCGGCAAGAAGCTCGGCATCGTCGGCTACGGCTCGATCGGCACCCAGCTGTCGGTATTGGCCGAAAGCGTCGGCATGCAGGTGTACTTCTACGACCCGCTGACCAAGCTGCCGCTGGGCAACGCCACGCAGGTGGCTAGCCTCAACGAACTGCTGGGTCTGGCTGACATCGTCTCCCTGCACGTCCCTGAGCTGCCATCGACCCAGTGGATGATCGGCGAGAAAGAAATCCGCGCGATGAAAAAGGGCTCGATCCTGATCAACGCCGCCCGCGGTACTGTGGTCGAGCTGGAAAGCCTGGCCAACGCGATCAAGGACAAGCACCTGATCGGCGCCGCCATCGACGTATTCCCGGTGGAGCCGCGCTCCAACGATGACGAGTTCGAAAGCCCGCTGCGTGGCCTGGACAACGTCATCCTCACCCCGCACATCGGTGGCTCGACTGCCGAAGCGCAGGCCAACATTGGCCTGGAAGTCGCCGAGAAGCTGGTCAAGTACAGCGACAACGGTACTTCGGTGTCGTCGGTCAACTTCCCGGAAGTGGCCCTGCCGGCCCACCCAGGCAAGCACCGCCTGCTGCACATCCACGAAAACATCCCGGGCGTGCTCAGCGAGATCAACAAGGTCTTCGCCGAAAACGGGATCAACATCTCCGGTCAGTTCCTGCAGACCGACGAGAAGGTTGGCTACGTGGTGATCGACGTCGATGCCGAGTATTCGGATCTGGCTCAGGAAAAACTGCAGCACGTGAAGGGCACTATCCGCTCGCGCGTACTGTTCTGAGCTTGATTGCAGGCTGAAGATATTGGGGCCGCGTTGCGGCCCTTCGCGGGTAACCCCGCTCCCACAGCAAACCTTGTGGGAGCGGGTTTACCCGCGAAGGGCCGCAACGCGGCCCCATTTACTTCACTTAACGGTAACGGTAATTTTCTGCGACTCAACGCTAGGCTTGAACGGCACATGATACTTGTCGCCCAGCACCAACTGCAGGGTGTGCTTGCCTGGTGTCAGGGTGATGGTCGCTTCAGTCTGCGCCTTGCCGAAATGCAGCACCTGCGGCCCAGCCGGCAGCGGCGCGTTGTTTTCCGGCATAAGGCTGGTCGGCAGCGGTGTATCGCTCAGTGGCTGCTTGTCGACATCTACCAGCAAGTGGTGGTGGCCGCTATGCGGAGTCTGGTCGCCAGCGGGTTTCAGCGCCATGCCTTCGATGGCAAATTTGACGGTAAAGGTCTTGTCGACCGTGGCACCATCCGCCGGGGAAACAATGAAGACCTTGGCATCCTTCGGCGGCTCCTGGCTTTGCAGGGCATCCGCTGCACTGGCCAGTACCGACGCCCCCATGAGCAGACCGGCAACGGCAGCACGCGAAAATAGGCTGTTCATTCACTTCTCCTGTGATTCACTTCATTGACCGCCGCCAGGTAACGATCGGCAGCGGAGCATCAACATAGTCCAAATGTGGCCCGAGGTGTCTGGGCCCGCTGTCACAAATAATTTATCAGCGGTTTAAACATTAGGAGAGACCCACGGTCATAGCCAGCGTTCGACCGCCACCACAAATAAAGCAGCGGCGAATGAAATTTACCTGCTGAACAAGAAGGGATACTCATGCGTTTGACCATTGGCGTACTGCTGACAGTACTGATCAGTCCGTTGGCCCAGGCCGAGCTGATAGACGAAATCAACGACCGGGGCGAACTGCGCATTGCCGTGCAAGCCGATACACCGCCTTATGCCTTCAAGCAGGACGAACACCTGGCGGGCTTCGATGTCGAGCTGGGCCAGGCCCTGGCCAAGGAGCTGGACCTGCGTGCCGAGTTCATCGAAACCCCCGCAGAACAAATATTGCCCGAGGTCGAGAGCGGCAAGAGCGATGTTGCCCTGAGCCAGCTGCGCGCTGCGCAGAAGGTCGACGCGGCACTGGATGTCAGCCAGCCGTTTGGCAGTGACAAGCTGGTGATCCCGTTCCAGAAAGACAACCCGGCCTTCGAGAGCGCAGTGAACAACGCCCTGCAGCGGATCAAGGATGACGGCAGGCTGGCGGACCTTGAAAAGAAATGGCTCAAGGGTGAGAGACCTACCGCCGGCCAGTAACCTGCTGATGACATCTCAGTGGTCGAGGGCTGCCAGCGCCTGCTGCGCCTCGGCCAACTGCAGCTCGCTGAACACCAGCACGCCTTCGCGGCGCAGCAGCGCAGTAGTCACGCCCTGCCCCGCCACTTTGACCCCGCTGAAGCTGCCGTCGTAGGTCAGTTGGTTACCGCAGGAGGGGCTGCCGGACTTGAGTACGGCGACCCGGATGCCGTGCCGACGCACCAGCGCCAGGGCGATCTGCGCACCCGCCAGAAACGCCGCACTGACGTCCTCGCCCGACACCGTAATCACCTGCGCCTGCCCGTCGAGCACCTGCGCGCCCTGCCCGCCGGGGATTTCTGCAGGTGGCCGCGGGGTCGGCAAGCCGCCAGCTACCTCCGGGCACAGCGCTACCACACGACCCTCGGCCTGCCAGCCTTGCAGCACGTCCGGATGGCCACTGGCACGCCCGTCGTAGCGCACCGGCTGGCCCAGCAGACACGCGCTGACCAAAACCGGCGACAATTCAGAACGGCTCATTGCCACGCCTACGGAACCAACCCGTCAACGACAAGCGCTCACGCCCGGCCGCCAGCACTTCGTGGGGCACGTCGCCGGACAGAAACACCACCAGTGTGCCCGCTGTCGGCGCTACGTCATGCACGCGCTGGTCATCGAGGAACATGCGCAACTCGCCGCCGTCGCCGGGCTGCCAGTCCTGATTGAGATAGATGACAGCCGACACGGCGCGGCGGTCGTCATCGCGAAAGCGGTCCAGATGGCGCCGATAGAACGCCCCCGGCGGATACAGGGCGAAATGGCATTCGTAATCTTCAAGGCCGATGAACAAGCCCTGATTGATTGCCTGACGCAGCGCGTCCATGGTGTCCAGGTAACGGTCGCAAGCGCTCGACTCGCCAGGCTCCAGCCAGCGGATGTGATCGCCACGGATCGCCTCGCGAACCTCTAGCGTGCCGCCACGGCCAACCCCGGCAGGGTTGAGCTGGCCGTCGCCGGCGCGCCGCCGGCATTCAGCGGCCAGCGCGCTGACCAGCTCGGCCGGCAAAAAGTCGGCCTGCTGCGACCAGCCCTGGCTGGCCAGGTCATCGACAATCGCGGACAGCTTGGAAACATCGGAAGTAATGTGCATGGCGCATCATAGCCATTCGCCCAGGCCCCCTCCAGCGCCACTTGGCTGACCGGCGTCATTGCGTCTCGACAAACTCCCACTGCGCCACGGACAATAGCGCACTGCCGACAGGAGTCCTGAATGCGCCGTTTGTTTTCCCTGCTGTTGCTGATGATCTGCACCATGCCTGTCTGGGCAGACAGCCTCGATCAGCTGTACAAGGCCGCCGGCTGGCCCGACCAGCGCGCCCATTTCAATGATGCCGTGAGTGCTGCCCAACAGCGCTACCGCAACAGCCTGCCGTCTGCGGTTTACCAGGCGCTGGTGAGCAACAGCAACCAACGCTTCCAGGCCCAGGCCATGGACCAGCGTGCACAAGCGCAGCTACGCAGCAAGCTGGCCAACCCGGCGCCAGCCTTGGCGTTCTTCAATTCGCCGTTGGGGCGCAAAGTGGTGGCCGCCGAGTTGCTCGCCACACGCAAGGACCAGTTGGCCAAGAACGCCAAAGGCCTGCCCAAGCTGCAGGTCAGCGACACCCGGCAACTGATCATGGGCCACCTGGCCCAGGCCCTGCCCGCGCGCGAAGCCGGCGCCGAAGTCAGCCTGGCGATCGCCGGCGTGGCTGCCGACAGCCTCAGCTCGATGATCCCAGGGCTGTTTGGTGGCGGTCAGGCGCAAGGGTTGCTCGACGGCCAGCGCCAGCGCCTGATGAACCAGATCGGCGAAGACCTCAACAACACCTTGCTCTACGTCTACCGCGAGCTCAGCGATGCCGAACTGGAAGAGTTCGCCAACTTCGCCGAGTCCGCCGACGGCCAGGCGTACTACCAGGCGGCACTGGCGGCAGTGCGTGCGGGGCTTGCGGTCGGCCAGAACGGCAATCAGCTCAAGTAATCAGCCCAGCCGCTGGCTGATGAAATCGAGGTAGCGCTGACGGGTTGCCGGCAGTTCATTGGCCAGATGATGGCGCGCCTCTGGCAGCAGCAGGATCTGCGGATCAGCGAACTTGGCCTTGAGCACCTTGAGGTTGTAACGCCAGTCGACCGTGCCATCCGCCTCGCCCTGCACGATCAACGGCCTGCGCGTGCTCGGCGGCGCCGCCTCGATCCGCTTGACCCAGCTCATCAGCGCACCTACCCAGGCAGTCGGCAAGCGCCGTGGTTGCAGCGGGTCGGCCTGCAGAAACGGCAGAAACGCCGGGTCGTTGCTGTTTTCGCTGAACTGGCGCTGGATGCCGTTGACGAAGTGGCGCAGCAACCGATAGCTGAGCTTGGACCAGTGCCACGCCCGCGGCCGCACCAGCGGTGCCAGCAGGATCAGCTCGCCATCGACCGGGCTGTGTTCGCCGGCATGCAGCACGTGATCGACCGCGATCGCGCCACCGGTGCTCTGCCCGCATAGATGCCACGGGCGTGGCAGCTCCAGCTCGCGGGCCTGGCCGAACAGCGCCACCAGTGTCTGCTGATAAAGCCCGAAGTCACTGATGCTGGCCCGCTCGCCACTGGACAGACCATGCCCGGGCAAATCACAGCTGACCACCGCAAAGCCCTTGCTCAGCGCCCACTCGATGACATGCCGGTACAGCCCCATATGGTCATAGTAGCCGTGCAGCACGAACAGCGTCGCCACCGGCTGCGGCGGCAGCCAGGCCTGGCCGACCAGCTCGAAACCGCCCGCCTCGAAGCTGCCGAGCAAACGCTGCACAGGCAGATCCAGGCCATAGAAGCGCTGGTACGCAAGCGCCTGGGCAGATAACGGCTGGCGGCTCGACAATGGCGCGAGGCCGCTGCGCAGGTCGACGTTGAAAGGAGCAGGCATCGGCAAAATCCGCGAACAAGTATTGATCTGGGATATTCAGCTCAAGCGCGGCGCATGGCAAGCTGGGCGCCCCTCCAACTCATTGCAAAAAGCGAGTACCGCAGCTGCGGCCCCCCCATGAAAAAGCTGTCGACCTTGGCCATCACCCTGCTCTGCGCCGCCGTGCTCTGGTGGGCTTACGACAGTTTCCAGTCACGTTACCTGCGCCCGTTCGCCAATCAGGCCACGCTGTTCGATGGTAGCCAGTTGCGCCTGCCCGCCGAGCTTGCCGGCCCCGGGGCGATCCGTGTGGTGCATTTCTGGGACCCGGCCTGCCCGTGCAACGTCGGCAACCAGCAACATCTGGGCGAACTGGTCGAACAGTTCACGCCGCAGGGAGTGAGTTTCTATCTGCTGCAAAAGCCCGCCAGCCATGGCGCGCTGCCGGCCAACCTGGCCGCGCTCAAGGTCCTGAGCGAGATGCCCGGCAGTGCCAGCCTGCCCGCCAGCCCTGCGGTGGCGATCTGGGATCGCGAGGGCCGACTGGCCTACTTCGGCCCGTACAGCGAAGGCGCCGTGTGCAACTCAAGCAACAGCTTCATCGAGCCGATCCTCAAGGCCTTGCTCGAGAACCGCAATGTCAGCGCCTCCAACACCCTCGCGGTCGGCTGTTACTGCCCTTGGGCTGACTGACGCTCGCGGGCCGGATTGCCCACCACAACCGCACCGGCGGCGACATCGCGGGTAACCACGCTACCAGCACCAATCACCGCGTCATCACCGATGGTGACCCCCGGCAGAATGATCGCACCGCCACCGATCCAGACGTTGTTGCCGATGTGCACCGGGCGCCCGCTTTCCAGGCCGGTGCGGCGCACGTCCGGGTCGAGCGGATGATCGGCGGTGTAGATCTGCACCGACGGCGCGATCTGGCAGTCGTGGCCAATGTGTACCGGCAGCACGTCGAGGATCACGCAGCTGAAGTTGATGAAGGTGTTGGCGCCGATACTGATGTTGTAGCCATAGTCGCAGTAGAACGGCGGGCGGATGATCACGCCCTCGCCGACTGCGGCAAGATGCTCGGCCAGCAATGTATGGCGGCTGAGCTTGAGCTGCTCGTCGCTGCCGTTGTAGCGGTCCATCCACTGCTTGTTGCTGCGTTGCTCAGCCTGCAACTCGGGGCAGCCTGCGTGATAGAGCTGGCCGCTGAGCATCTTCTGTTTTTCGCTGAGGGACATGCAGACTCCTTTGGGGGCTATGCTGGTGGCGCGATTCGGTCAATGATCTGACAACCGTTTGCGTTGATATGCACAAGGAGTTCTGATGAAACGCAGCTTGTCCGTGCTGGTCGTGGTGATTGCCGTGGCCGCTGCCGGCGGTTACTGGTATGTCCACAGCAAGCAGCCCCAACGCCACGGCGAACTGAGCCTGCGCGGCCTGCAAGCGCCGGTCAACGTGCGCTACGACGAGCGCGGCGTGCCGCACATCCAGGCGCAGAGCGAAGCCGACCTGTACCGCGCGCTGGGCTATGTGCACGCCCAGGACCGGCTGTTCCAAATGGAGATCATGCGCCGCCTGGCCCGTGGCGAGCTGGCCGAAGTGCTCGGCAGCAAGCTGGTCGCCACCGATACCCTGTTCCGCAGCCTGCGCATCCGCGAGCAGGCCACCCGCATGGTCCAGCGTCAGGATCGCCAAGGCCCCGCCTGGCAAGGTTTGCAGGCCTATCTGGATGGGGTCAACCAATGGCAGGCCAGCCACCCCAAGCCGGTCGAGTTCGACCTGCTCGGTATCACCCCACGCCCCTTCAGCGCCGAAGACACCCTGAGCATCGCCGGGTATCTGGCCTACAGCTTCGCCGCCGCGTTTCGCACTGAACCGGCGCTGACCTATATCCGTGATCAGCTTGGCGCCGATTACCTGAACATCTTCGACCTGGAATGGCAGCCAGAAGGCGCCCTCGCCCCGCGCCTGGCAGCCGTCGACTGGCGCAGCCTCGAGCAACTGGCCAGCGCCAGCCAGGATGCTCTGGCCGCCGCCGGTCTGCCGCAGTTCGAGGGCAGCAATGCCTGGGCAGTTTCAGCCAGCCGCACCCGTAGCGGCCGCCCGCTGCTGGCCGGCGACCCACATATCGGCTTTGCCGTGCCGGCGGTGTGGTATGAGGCCGAGCTGGCGGCGCCGGGTTTTGAGTTGTATGGCTACTTCCAGGCACTCAACCCGTTTGCCCTGCTCGGCCACAACCGCGATTTCGGCTGGAGCCTGACCATGTTCCAGAACGACGACGTCGACCTGATTGCCGAGCGCAGCAACCCGGCCAATCCCGAACAGGTGATGATCGACGGCCAGTGGCAAACCCTGCAGCGCAGCCAGCAGCAGATCGCGGTCAAGGACGCAGCGCCGGTCGAGATCACCCTGCGCAGCTCGTCCCACGGGCCGATCGTCAACAGCGTGCTCGGCGAAACGGCGGGACCCACGCCGATTGCCATGTGGTGGGCGTTTCTGCAAACCGAAAACCCGATTCTTGAAGGCTTCTACCAGCTCAACCGCGCCGACAGCCTGAACAAGATGCGCCTGGCGGCGGTGAAGATTCAGTCGCCCGGGCTGAACCTGGTGTGGGCCAATGCCGCTGGCGACATCGGCTGGTGGGCCGCGGCGCAGTTGCCAATCCGCCCGGAGGGGGTCAACCCGGCGTTCATCCTCGACGGCAGCAGCAGCCAGGCAGACAAGCTTGGCTTCTACCCCTTCAACCTCAACCCGCAGCAGGAAAATCCAGCCAGCGGTTACATCGTCTCGGCCAACTTTCAGCCACAGGCCTCGATCCCGGTGCCGGGTTACTACAACCTTGCCGACCGCGGCCGCCAGCTTGATCGGCAACTGGCCAACCCGCAGATCAAGTGGGACACAGACAACAGCCAGGCGCTGCAACTGGACACCGCCAGCGACTACGGCCCACGCCTGCTCGCGCCATTGCTGGCGACCCTGCGCGAAGCTGCCGAGGGCGTGCAGGAGCAGGAGCTGGTCGAGCAGCTCGCTGCGTGGCGCGGTGACTACCCGCTGGATTCGACCAGCGCGACCCTGTTCAACCAGTTTCTGTACGAGTTGGCCCATGCCGCACTGCATGATGAGCTGGGCGATACCTGGTTCACGATGCTGCTCAACACCCGCGCCATCGATGCCGCCCTTCCCCGCCTTGCAGCTGATCCGCAATCACCCTGGTGGAGCCAGCGCGGGGCCAGTCAACCGGCAGGGCGCAGTGCGGTGGTGCGCGAGGCCTGGCACAAGACGTTGGCCCACCTTGGCGAAACCTTTGGCGCCGACCCGGCCAACTGGCAATGGGGCAAGGCACATACCCTGACCCATAACCATCCGCTGGGCGTGCAGAAGCCGCTCAACCTGCTGTTCAACGTCGGCCCGTTTGCCGCGCCGGGCACCCACGAGGCGCCGAACAACCTCTCGGCCAAGATCGGCCCCGCGCCATGGCCTGTGACCTATGGGCCTTCGACCCGGCGAATCATCGACTTCGCCGACCCCGCCCAGGCATTGAGCATCAACCCGCTCGGCCAGAGCGGCGTGCCGTTCGACCGGCACTATCGCGATCAGGCCGAGGACTACATCGAAGGCCGTTATCAGCGGGCGCAGCTGGGCGTGATCCCGGCGCGCAGTACCTTGCGCCTGCTGCCTGCCGAATAGCCTTTCGCAGAAACAAAAACGCCGACGCAAATGCGTCGGCGTTTTTTTCAGGGCAGTCAGCGTGCAATCAGAACGCTGGCAGTACCGCACCGCTGTATTTCTTGGCGATGAAGGCTTTCACTTCCGGGCTGGTCAGCGCTTTGGCCAGTTTCTGCATGGCATCGCTGTCCTTGTTGTCCGGGCGAGCCACCAGGAAGTTGACGTACGGCGAGTCGCTACCTTCGATGATCAAGGCGTCCTTGGCCGGGTTCAGACCTGCTTCTAGGGCGTAGTTGGTGTTGATCATGTCCAGGTCAACCTGGTCCAGCACGCGCGCCAGCATGGCCGATTCAAGTTCCTTGAACTTGAGGTTCTTTGGGTTCTCGGCGATGTCTTTCGGCGTGGCCAGGGCGTTTTTCGGGTCTTTCAGGGTGATCAGGCCAGCCTTCTGCAGCAGGATCAGGGCGCGGCCGCTGTTGCTGCCCTCGTTGGGGATGGCAACGGTAGCGCCGTCTTTCAGCTCGCTGAGGTTCTTGATCTTCTTCGAGTAGCCGCCGAAGGGTTCAACGTGGACACCGATCACGGTGACCAGGTTGGTGCCTTTACCTTCGTTGAAGCTCTTCAGGTACGGCAGGGTCTGGAAGTAGTTGGCATCCAGGCGCTTCTGATCGACCTGCACGTTCGGTTGCACGTAGTCGGTGAAGACCTTGATCTCCAAATCGACACCTTCCTTGGCCAGGGTCGGCTTGATCAGTTCGAGGATCTCGGCATGCGGCACCGGGGTTGCAGCGACTACCAGTTTCTCGGCCGCATGGGCAACGCCAGTCAGCGCCAGGGCAGCAGCCAGGGCCGCAGTCAGCAGGGATTTCTTCATGGTGATCCTTAAGTAAGCTGAGCCATCGGCGACGGCAATATGGGGTGCCCGGCGCAAGCTGCGCTGGGCGTGAAGCGGACGATACCGGGATTTTATATTCCGGAACAATATCTTTTGATTAGCTGCTTATATCAAAAAGAATTGGCCATCATCGACTTCGCTTATTAGCCGCATGATCGACTATTTGAGTGCCGCCAATGCTGACTCGAGCAACTGGCGCAGGGCTGCGCTGGTGTGCGGCTCCCGGCTATGACCGAGCTGGCTCAGTCGCGCCGCCAGGCTGGCCAGCGGTGCGCTGTCGGGCAGGTCGAGTTGCTCGGCGAGGATCTCGTCGCCATCGCTCACCAGCAGGGCGAAATGGATGACGTTTTCCAGCTCGCGGGTATTGCCCGGCCAGGTATGCGCCTCCAGCGCTTGCTGGGCCAGGTCGCTGATCAGTGGCACCGGCCGCTCCAGCCGGGCGCTGTAGATGCCGACGAAGTACTCGGCCAACGGCAGGATATCGCCTACCCGCTCACGCAGTGCCGGCAGTTCCAGCTCGCCCTCGTGCAGGTACAGGTAGAGCCGCTCGTTGAAGCGCCCTGCCGCCACGGCCAGGGCCAGGTCAATGCTCGAAGCGGCAACCAGGCGCACGTCGACCGGCTGCGGCTGCTGCGCACCGACCCGGGTTACTTCACGGTTTTCCAGCGCGGCGAGCAACTTGGCCTGAATCGCCAACGGCAGGTCGGCAATCTCATCCAGGTACAGCGTGCCGCCATTGGCCGAACCAAACCAACCGGTCCGGCTGCTGGCGGTGCCGCCGTGGCTGCCGGCGCTGTAGCCGAACAGCTCGGCATCGGCGTAGGTATGGCTGATGGCGGCGCAGTTGACCGAAACGAACAGGCCGGCGCGGTCGCTGGCGCGATGGATCTGCCGCGCCAGCAGCTCCTTGCCGGTGCCGGTTTCGCCACGGATCAGCACCGGCAGCGGCTGCACTGCCAGACGCTCCAGGTCTCGGCGCAGCTGCTGCGAGCGCGGGTCGATAAACACCAGCGCCTTGGCGCGAATGCTCAGCGGGCTTTTATCCAGCTCGGGGAAGGTCAGCAGCGGCTGGCCGAAAGGGGCGTGCAAGGTCATGACAAACTCCCGCCGGGCCATCAGCAGCCGGGCGTCTCAGGCATTCTGTGGATAACTGCCGGGTCAGGCGCGCCGTAGCGTGCGCTGCTCGATCCGGCTTTGCAGGCGGTACAGGTAGGCAAAGCCCTGCTCCCAGCGCTCATGCCCGGACTTGACGTTGATATGCCCGGCATTGGCCAACAGGCCCGCCTCGGCCGCCCATTCCTGGGCCAGATACAGCGCCCGCGGCACGCTCACCGCTGGGTCGTTGTCCGAGCTCACTACTTGGCTGGCAAACGGCAACGCCTGCAGCGGGATCGGCGCGAAGTTGCGCAGCGCCGGCGCGCAGGTTGGCCGTTCGACATCCGCCGGTGCCACCAGCAAGGCGCCACGTACCCGTGCGAGCAAGGCCGGGCTGGCCGCAGCGGCCCAATGGGCAACGGTGATGCAGCCCAGGCTGTGGGCAATCAGGATTACCGGCGTACGGTCGGCGGCAATCGCCTGCTCCAGCGCCTGCACCCAATCGCGCCGCTGCGGCGTCAGCCAGTCGGCCTGCTCGACCCGAGCGCTGTTGGGCAGGCTGCGCTGCCAGTGGCTTTGCCAATGATTGTCTGGCGATCCTTGCCAGCCCGGCACAATCAGGTAACGAATTGACTCATTGCGCATGGGGACGCCTCCAGGAAGTTTGCGTGCTTGTTGACCAGTATAGGGAGCGGGATATATCCGTAAAGGAATAAGAAGCTATGTATTTATAACCAACTTACGTTCCGCAAATAAAAAAAGGGCCACCCCCCTGCCAAGAGGTATGGCCCTGAAGCACTTGCCTGAAGAGGGTACGACGGGCTCTAGCGTGCGGTTATCACCGCCAGCTTGGTGATCCCGGCGCGTTCGATGGCCGCCATGGCGCGGGCTACTTCACCGTAATTGACGCCATCGTCGGCCTGCAGCTGCACTCGCACCTCGGCGTCCTTGAGCTTGGCCGCCTTGAGGTTGCTTTCGAGCAGGTCTGGCTGGATCTCGTCCTTGTTGATGAACAGCTTGCCGCCACCATCGATGCTGACCACCAGCGGGTCTTTCTGCTCGACCGGGGCCACGGCTTCGGTCTTGGGCAGGTTGATCGGTATGGCGTTGGTCAGCAGCGGTGCGGTGACGATGAACACCACCAGCAGCACCAGCATGACGTCGACCAGTGGCGTGACGTTGATTTCACTGAGGACTTCGTCATTGTCCTGGGTTGAAAAGGCCATATCAGGACGCCTCTTTCACGGGCTGGGTGAAGCCGGCCTGAGGCTTGTGTGCAGTCGGGTGGACCAGCACGCGGAAGGCGCTCTTCTGGGCCAGGCTGTAGAAGTCATGGGCAAAGTCATCGAGGTCGGCAGCGGTCAGCTTGAGCCGGCGCAGGAAGTAGTTGTAGACCAGCACCGCCGGCACCGCGACGGCAATACCAACGCCGGTTGCAACCAGTGCCGCACCGATCGGCCCGGCCACGGTTTCGAGGCTGGCCGAACCTGCCGCACTGATGCCCTTGAGCGCTTCCATGATGCCCCACACGGTGCCGAACAGGCCGATGAAGGGCGAGGTGCTGCCGATACTGGCGACTACAGCAAGGCCGGTTTCCAGCGAGCGCCGCTCACGCACGATCTGCTGGCGCAGGGCACGTTCGAGGCGGTCCTGATGGTTGATCGACTGGCTAAGGTCGCTGGCATGGCCAGGCTCACCCACGGCGATGGCGGCGTACCCGGACTGCGCCACGCGGGCCGCCGGGCCTGGCAGTTCGTGGCTGAGCTCGGCCGCCGAGTCGAGGCTGGAGGCAGCCCAGAACTGCTTGTGAAAGCGTTTGTCCTGGTTCTTCAGGCGCACGAACTGTACGGCCTTGATCAGCGCCAGGCCCCAGGTGGCGACAGAGAACACAACCAGCAGCCAGATCACGGCTACTTCAACGGACTCGAGGGGAGATGCGGATGCCAGCAGGCTCATGATGAAGTCTTCCTATGTTCGGTCGGTATACGGTTCAGGTGCATGTTCAGGGGTGTAATCAGCGCAGCTTGAAGTCGATCGGCACACTTACCCAGCCGGACTGGGCGACATCGCCCTGCTTGGCCGGGACAAAGCTCCAGCGCTTGACGGCCGCCAGTGCGGCGTCGTCGAGGGCCGGGCGGCCACTGCTTTTCTGAATCTGGATCTGGCCGGGCTTGCCGCTGGCCATGACCTCGACCCGCAGCAGCACGGTGCCTTCCCAGCCGCGGCGTTGGGCCATCTGCGGGTATTCCGGCGCCGGGTTCTTCAGGTAGGCAGCGTTGGCCGACGGCGGCGTGACCGGCGCTGGCGCCGGTGGAGCTGGCGTTGGCGCAGGTGCTGCAACTGGCGGCGGCGGAGTTTCCACCGGTTTCGGCACGGGCTTGGCGACAGGCTTTGGCACCGGCTTGGGTTTCGGTTTAGGCACAGGCTTGGGTGCAGGTTTGGCCGCCAGCTCATCGACCGGCGGCGGTGGCGGCTCGACTACCGGAGGCGCTGGCGCAGGCGGTGGCGGTTCGACCACGGGCGGGGCCGGTGCGGCAAACTCGATGGTCATGGGTGGGATCTGCGGTGGCACGACCGGTAACGGCGGGGTCGGGCTCTGGCTGATCCAGTACGCCGCCGCGCCATGCAACGCCACTACCAGCAGGGCCAAGGCCCATTTGTCGCGGCGCTTGAGGCCGCTGACCGGCGTGCGTTGCAGGCGCAGCTGGCCGAGCGGCAGACGAAGCGTGCGTCCAAGCTCGACCAGGTCGCCCGGGGCCGGGCGCCATGGCTGGTCGTAGGCCCTGACGGCCGTATGGACATTACCCATTGATCAAACTCCTGGGGTCTCGATTCATGGCTGAATCATCGGTGCCAGACGCTTATCTCTGAAAGTAATGTTTAAAAGTAAACTTAGAACTTTATTGAATATTGGTATTAGGGGGAAGGCCGCAGCCCGCGTGGTTCGTGGGCTGGCCGTGAGGGCGGGGATTTTGATGCCTGGGCGGCATTTGAAATATTCCTGGAAGGCATTGGTCTTGCGGGGGATGGGGCTGCTTTGCAGCCCCATCGCGACACCAGGCCGCTCCTACAGAGGCCGCGCCGTGTCAGGGACTGCGCGGTTCCTGTAGGAGCGGCCTGGTGTCGCGATTGGGCCGCAAAGCGGCCCCAGAATGGATCAGATATCAGCCACCTTCTGCCAAACCTTGGGCCGGAAGAACAACGTCTCGCCCCGCGCCAGCCCGGTCAGGCTGTCATGGTCCTTGACCACCTCGGCTTCGATCAGCTCGCTCTGCCCTTCCACCTTCAAGGTCACCCGCGTGGTCGCGCCCAACGGCCGAATATCACGCACCTCGGCCGCATGGTGGCCTTCGGTTTCATGCCGCGACAACGACACCTCGTGTGGGCGGAACAGAACATGGTTGCCTTCACTCAGGCTCATGCGGTTGGAGTCACCAAGGAAGTGATAGACGAAGTCGTTGGCTGGCTTTTCATACACCTCACCCGGCGAGCCGATCTGCTCGATCACGCCCTTGTTCATCACCACGATGCGGTCGGCGACTTCCATCGCTTCTTCCTGGTCGTGGGTAACGAATACCGAGGTCAGGTTGATGTCTTCGTGCAGCCGCGCCAGCCAGCGGCGCAGCTCTTTACGCACCTTGGCATCCAGCGCACCGAACGGCTCGTCGAGCAGCAGTACCTTGGGCTCGACCGCCAGGGCGCGAGCCAGAGCGATACGCTGACGCTGGCCGCCGGACAGCTGCTCGGGGTAACGGTCGGCCAGCCAGTCGAGCTGGACCATGTTCAACAGCTCATGGACCTTCTCGGCGATGCGGCTTTCGCTCGGCCGCTCGCCCTTGGGCTTCATGCGCAGGCCGAAAGCGACGTTGTCGAACACGCTCATGTGGCGGAACAGCGCGTAATGCTGGAACACGAAGCCGACGTTGCGATCACGCACGTCATGCCCGGAGACATCTTCGCCATGGAAGACGATGCTGCCATCGTCCGGCGTCTCGAGGCCGGCGATGATCCGCAGCAGGGTGGTCTTGCCGCAGCCCGACGGGCCGAGCAGAGCCACCAGCTCGCCGCTGTTGATATCCAGGTTGATGTTGTCCAGAGCCTGGAAGCTGTTGAAGCGCTTGCTGACGTTACGAACTTCGATCGACATGAATTATTCCTCCGCTGCGCTTTGGCGCAGACGGTTAATACGGTTCTCGCTCCACTGCTTGAGCAGCAGGATGAAGAGCGCCAGGATCAGCAGCAAGCTCGCCACGCTGAACGCCGCGACGTGGTTGTATTCGTTGTAGAGGATTTCGACGTGCAGCGGCAAGGTGTTGGTAACCCCGCGGATATGCCCGGAGACCACCGACACCGCACCAAACTCGCCCATCGCTCGCGCAGTACACAGCACCACGCCGTAGATCAGGCCCCATTTGATGTTGGGCAGGGTCACGTGCCAGAACATCTGCCAGCCATTGGCGCCAAGCAGGCGCGCGGCCTCTTCCTCTTGAGTGCCCTGCTCTTGCATCAGCGGGATCAGCTCACGGGCTACGAATGGCACGGTAACGAAGATGGTCGCCAGGACGATGCCCGGCAAGGCGAACACGATCTGGATGTCGTGATCCTGCAGCCACGGCCCGAAGAAGCCCTGCGCGCCGAACATCAGCACATAGACCAGACCGGCGATTACCGGTGACACCGAGAACGGCAGGTCGATCAAGGTCACCAGGATGCTCTTGCCGGCAAAGTTGTACTTGCTCACGCACCACGCCGCACTGACCCCGAACAGCAGGTTCAGCGGCACCGAAATGGCCACCGCGAGCAAGGTCAGCCTGAGCGCCGACAGTGCATCGGGCTCGAAGATCGCCTCGAAGAACGTACCGAAGCCGTTCTTCAGCGCTTGGGAAACCACGATCACCAGCGGCAACAGCAGAAACAGCGCAAACACCAGCCAGGCCGAAATGATCAGCACCCGCCGTGAGGTGGCGCTGCCGCGGCGGGCGGCGTTGGCGGCGGCCGTTGCGCCTAGAGTTGAAGCAGACATGGGCGGTCCTCCTTCAAGGGGTTTCGATGCGCCGCTGAAGCAAGTTGATCAGCAGCAGCAGAATGAAGGAAACCACCAGCATCAAGACGCCGATGGCAGTAGCGCCGGTGTAGTCGTACTGGTCGAGCTTGACCATGATCAGCAACGGCAAGATTTCGGTCTTCATCGGCATGTTGCCGGCAATGAAGATCACCGAGCCGTACTCGCCAACACCGCGAGCAAAGGCCAGCGCGAAGCCGGTCAACCAGGCCGGCAGCAGCGCCGGCATGAGGATATGGCGGAATACCTGCAACGGTTTCGCGCCCAGGCAGGCAGCCGCTTCTTCGACTTCTCGGGGGATGTCCGCCAGCACCGGCTGCACCGTCCGCACCACAAATGGCAGGGTGACGAAGGTCAGCGCCAGGGTGATACCCAGCGGCGTGTAGGCGATCTTGAAACCGAGGTCGGTGGCGAACTGCCCGACCCAGCCGGACGGCGCATACAGCGCGGTCAGGGCGATGCCGGCGACTGCCGTGGGCAAGGCGAACGGCAGGTCGATCATCGCGTCGATGATCTTGCGCCCGGGGAAGGTGTAGCGCACCAGCACCCAGGCCAGCAGGGTGCCGATGATGCCGTTGATGATGGCGGCGAACAGGGCAGTGCCGAAACTCAGTTTCAGCGCGGCAATCACTCGCGGGGCGCTGATGATGTTCCAGAACTGCTCCCAGGTCAGCTGCGAGGCATGCACGAACATGGCCGCCAGCGGTATCAGCACGATCAGGCTGAGGTACACCAAGGTGTAGCCCAGAGTCAGCCCGAAGCCGGGTATGACGGGGGATATACGACGTGACATAAAGGTCCCTGGTTTAACGCATCAAGCCCGGGACAAGTCCCGGGCCCATGCAGGCTACTGAAGCTCCAGTGCGGCACTGTACTGCCGAGTTACTGCGCCTGGTAGATCTGATCGAACACACCGCCATCGTTGAAGAATTTCGGCTGTGCAGTTTTCCAGCCGCCGAAGTCCTTGTCGATGGTCACCAGGTCAAGTTTGGGGAATTGCTTGCCATATTCGGCAGCCACTTTCTGGTCACGCGGACGGTAGAAGTTCTCGGCGGCAATTTTCTGCCCGGCCGGGCTGTACAGGTACTTGAGGTATTCCTCGGCGATCTGCTCGTTGCCTTTCTTCTGCGCGTTCTTGTCGACCACTGCCACTGGCGGCTCGGCGAGGATCGACAGCGAAGGCACGACGATTTCGAACTTGTCGCCGCCGCCATCTTCCTTCAAGGCCAGGAACGCTTCGTTTTCCCACGCCAGCAGCACATCGCCCTGACCATTGTTGACGAAGGTGATGGTCGAGCCGCGCGCGCCGGTGTCCAGCACAGGCACGTGCTTAAACAGCTGCTGCACGTATTCCTGGGCCTTGGCTTCGCTGCCGCCGGCTTTCAGGCCATAGGCCCAGGCGGCGAGGAAGTTCCAGCGAGCGCCGCCGGAGGTTTTCGGGTTGGGAGTGATCACCGACACGTCGTTCTTGACCAGGTCGCCCCAGTCCTTGATGCCTTTCGGGTTGCCTTTGCGCACCAGGAAGACGATGGTCGAGGTGTACGGTGTGCTGGCGTCCGGCAGGCGGGTCTGCCAGTTCTCTGGCAGAGTCTTGCCGAGCTTGGCGATTTCGTCGATGTCGCCGGCCAGGGCCAGGGTCACCACGTCGGCGCGCAGGCCGTCGATCACCGCGCGACCTTGCTTGCCCGAGCCGCCATGGGATTGCTGAATCTTGACCTTGTCATCCGGGTGCGCCTGCTGCCAGTGCTTGATGAACTCGGCGTTGTACTGCTGATACAGCTCACGGGTTGGGTCATAGGACACGTTGAGCAGTTCGTAGTCCTTGGCGATGGCGGAACCGGCAAACACGGCACTGGCCAGAGCGGCGAGCGCATAACGGCGGATGGACATGGTGAAGCTCCCGAATTGGCTTTTTTTCTAATTGGTAAGTAGTGCGCGATCAGCCGGTCTTGTTGCCGGGCTGCTGCAGGCGGAACTTCTCCTTGCGCTCGATCTGCACGACCTGAGCGTTATGCACGGTGATCTCCACCGCGCCGAAGCGCAGGTCGCGCAGGGCGGCCTGGATCTCACGCAAAATGGTCGCTTCGTCCTGACCGTCGATGCTACGCAGGGATGCACTCATGCTCGTTCTCCTGTGAGTGAAGTGCCGGGCAGGGGTTTGAAGGGGATTTGCGCCTGGCTTGAAGCTGATAATAGTGAGGCGCGGATATTCTTAAAAATACTATTTAAGAATGTTTATATAACCAAAATCAGAAAGGCCATTGCGCTGGGCAATGGCCTTTTCTGAACGGCGCGCGGTATCAGCTGGAGGACTGTTCTGGCTCGCGAATCTTGTACCAAGCCACATACAGCGCCGGCAGGAACAACAGCGTCAGCAGCGTTGCACTGATGATGCCGCCAATCATGGCGTAGGCCATCGGCCCCCAGAACACCTCGCGGGCAATCGGGATCATGCCCAGGCTGGCCGCCGCTGCGGTAAGCAGGATCGGCCGGCGGCGATGGTTGGTCGCCTCAAGCACCGCCGCCCAGGGCGACAGGCCCTGCGCTTCGAATTCGTCGATCTGGGTGACCAGGATCACCGAGTTGCGGATGATGATGCCGATCAGCGCCAGGATTCCGAGGATCGCCACAAAGCCCATTGGCGTACCCGTCGGCACCAGCGCCAGCACCACCCCGATCAAGCCCAAGGGCGCCACGCTGACCACCAGGAACAGCTTCTGCACGCTGTGCAGCTGGATCATGAGGAAAGTCGCCATGAGGAACAGCATCAACGGGATAACCTGGCCAATTGGCCCCTGCGCCTTGCCGCTCTCCTCGACCGTACCGCCGGTGGCCACTTCGTAGCCCGGCGGCAACTTGCTGGCGAACTCTTCGATATCCGGCTTGAGCTGTTTGACCAGGTCGGTCGGCTGGATATCACCGTTGACCGAGGCCTTGATGGTGATGGTCGGCTTGCGATCGCGGCGCCACACCAGCGGCTGCTCCAGCTCGTAGCGCACCGTGGCAATCGACAGCAGCGGGATCGAGGTGCCGTTGGGAGTCAGTATCTGCAGGTTCTGCAAGGTATCGGGCGAGCCGCGCTCGCTGTCTTCGGCGCGGGCGATCACGTCGACCAGGTAGATGCTGTCGTTGACCTGGGTGATCGGCACGCCGCTGACAATGCTGTTCATCACATTGGCGACGTCTTCGGACGACAAGCCCAACTGACGCGCCTTGTCCTGAGCGATCTCGACCCGTAGGACTTTGCCCGGCTCGTTCCAGTCGAAGATCATCTCGCCTATGTGCTGATTGCTGTCGAGCAGGGTCGCCAGGTCGATCGCGTGCTTGCGCACCAGGTCGATGTCCTTGCCGCTGATCCGGTACTGGATTGGCCTGCCCACCGGCGGGCCCATCTCCAGCGACTGCACATTGCTGCCAATGCCGACGAAGTCTTCGCGCAGCAACTTGCGCAGCCGGTCCATCAGCCCGGCACGCTCCTCCAGGCCTTTGCTGACGATCACCAGCTGGGCGTAGTACGGGTTCTGCAGCTGCTGGTCGAGCGGCAGGTAGAAACGGATCGCGCCCTGGCCGATGTAACTGCTCCAGTGCACCAGATCGGGGTCGTCCTTGATCTTCGCTTCAAGCCGATCGACCACCTTCTGGGTCTCCTCGATCGAGGCGTTTTGCGGCAGGTTGAGGTCGACCAGGATTTCCGGGCGGTCCGAGGACGGGAAGAACTGGTTCTGCACAAAGCGCATCGAAAACAGCGCCAGAGCGAAGATCAGCACCGTGCCGATGATCGTCCACCAGCGGTTGCGCATGCACCACAGCAAACCATGCTCGAAGGCACGACCGACGCGGCCGGTCTTGGCTTCGTGTTCCTTGACCTTGTTGGCCTTGAGGATATGCACGCCGAGTACCGGGGCGAAGAAAACCGCCACCACCCACGACACGATCAACGCCACTGCGATCACCGCGAACAGGGTGAAGGTGTACTCGCCGGCAGAGCTGGCGTTGAGCCCGATGGGCACAAAGCCGGCCACCGTGACCAAAGTGCCGGTCAGCATCGGGAAGGCCGTCGAGGTATAGGCAAAGGTGGCCGCCTGCTCCTTGGTTTCGCCCATTTCCAGGCGCGTGACCATCACCTCGACGGTGATCATCGCGTCATCCACCAGCAGGCCGAGGGCGATGATCAGGGCACCCAGCGAGATCCGCTGCATGGTGATGCCGCTGTATTCCATGAACAGGAACACCATCGCCAGCACCAACGGGATCGAGCACGCCACCACCAGCCCGGCGCGCACGCCGAGGCTGACGAAGCTTACCGCCAACACGATCAGTACCGCCTCGAACAAGGCACTGGTGAAGCCGCCAACTGCCTTCTTCACTACCACGGCCTGATCCGACACGGTGTGCACACCAACCCCGACCGGCAGGTTGGTGATGATCTGGTCCATCTTGGCTTTCATCTCGGCGCCGAACGCCTGGATGTTGCCGCCGGCTTTCATGCCAATGGCCAGGCCAATCGCCGGCTGGCCGTTGTAACGGAACATCGGTGCAGGCGGGTCGGTATAGCCGCGCTGGATATTGGCGATGTCGGCCAGGCGGAAGAAGCGATCATTGATCCGCAGGTTGACGCCCTCGAGGTCTTTCTCGGAGCTGAACTGGCCGCTGGTGCGCACCGAAATCCGCTCAGGGCCGGCCTCGATCACCCCCGCTGGGGTAACTGCGTTCTGTGCTTGCAGAGCCTGCATGACCTGGCGCTGGTCGATCCCCAGTGCCGCCAGTTTGCGCGTCGAGAAGTTCAGGTAGAGCACTTCGTCCTGCACGCCAAACAGCTCGATCTTGCCGATATTGGGCACTTCGCGGGCTTCGGCGCGGGCCTGCTCGACGTAATCGCGCAGTTGCCGCTGGCTCAGGCCATCGGCGGTGAAGGCATAGATGGTGCCGTAAACGTCGCCGAATTCATCGTTGAACGCCGGGCCCTGAATACCTTTGGGGAACTGGCCGCGAATGTCGTCGATCTTCTTGCGCACCTGGTACCAAATGGCCGGGATATCCGGCGCCTTGGTGGTATCGCGCAGATACACATAGACCGTCGACTCACCGGGGCGGGTATAGCTTTTGACGTAATCGAGCGAGTCCAGCTCTTCGAGCTTTTTCTCGATGCGGTCAGTGACCTGATTGAGCGTCTCGTCCTGGGTCGCGCCGGGCCAGCGGGTCTGGATGACCATGGTCTTGATGGTGAACGACGGGTCTTCTTCACGGCCCAGGTTGAAGTAGGAGAACACCCCCATCAGCACACTGACGAACATCAGGTACCAGACAAAGGACTGATGCTTGAGCGCCCATTCGGACAGGTTGAAGCTTCCTTTCATTGCGCATCCTCGTCAAAGCTGACCGGCTGGCCGGGCTTCAAGCTGTTCACGCCGGCAGTCACCACGCGCTCGCCCGGCTGCACGCCGGAGGCCACGACGATGCTGCTGGCGGTGCGGTCGATCAGGGTCACGTCGCGCAGGGCCACGGTCTTTTGTTGAGTGTCGAGGACCCACACCTGGGTCTTGCCGTCGCGTTCGAGCAAGGCGCTCAGCGGCAACTCGCTACGCGGGGTGACCGCCGAGGACAGGTTGACGCTGATCGCCGTGCCCAGGTGGAACGCTGCGGGGGTACTGGCCAGGGTCAAACGCGCACGCCGGGTGCGGGTGGTGGCGTCGGCTTGCGGCTCCAGCTCGCGCAGGGTCGCGGTGGTATTGACCGCAGGGTCGAGCTGCGCGGCAACAGTGAAAGTCAGGTCTTTGCTCAATTGTTCGGCCAGGCCGATTGGCAGGTCGATGACCGCCTCTTTGACGTCGGGGCGGGCCAGCGTGACCACTTCCTGGCCAGCGCTGACGGTTTGCCCGGCCTCGGCACGCCACGCGGTGACCACCGCGGCGTTGTCGCTGCGCAGGGTGCTGTAGTCGAGTTGGTCGCGGGCCTGGCTGACTGCGGCGCGCGCTTGTTCGAGCGAGGCACCGGTGGTTTTCAAGTCGGTCTGGGCGATGTCCAGTTGCGCCTGGGCGCCAACGCCACGGTCGTACAGCTGCTGCTGGCGGCGGGCATTGGCCTGGGCATTGATCCACTGCGCCTGGACCCGCGCCAGGTCGCCCTCGGCGGCACGCAACTGGTTCTGTTGATCGGTCGGGTCGAGGGTGGCGAGGATATCGCCCGGTTTGACCTGGGCGCCGACATCGAGCCAGCGCCGGGCGATCCGTCCTGACACGCGAAAGCCCAGGGTGCTTTCATAGCGGGCCTGGATCGTCCCGGCGAAGCGCCCCAACTGCGCCTGCACCTGCGGCTGGACCACGGTCGACAGCACCGGGCGGACCGGTTCGGCAGCCTCCTCGTCCTTGCCACAGCCGCCCAGCAGCGCAGCCGAGCAGAGTATCAGCAGCACTGCTTTCATGGCGCGGCGCCTCCGTCCTTGGCGTTGACTTTCTCGACCTGCATACCGGGGTGCAACAGCTGCCCGCCACTGACCACCACGGTCTCGCCGCCTTTGACGCCATCGGCAATCACCACTCTGCCGGTGAGATAGCGGCCGACCTGGACTGGGCGCAGTTCAACCTTGTCGCCCTCACCGACCACCCACACTGCCGGCTCCTTGAGCGCCTTGGTCAAGGCCGACCACGGCAGTTCGATGCTCGGCCGGCCCTGGGTGCGGCCGCTGGCGGTGACAGGCGAGCCGAGTTGCATGCCGGCGGGCACACTCTGCAGGGCGACCTTGATCTGCACCGTGCCGCTGTCGGCGGACACCGTCGGGGTCACTTCGCGCACCTGGCCCTGCGCCTGCACCTGCGGGTTGTCGAGCAGCTTCACGATCACTGGCGCGTCGCTGGGCGGCGCCATCAGCAGCGATTCGTAGACGTTGAAGACCGCATCGCGATCACCGTCCACGGCCAGGCCAAAGATCGGCATGGTCGCCTGCACCACCTGGCCAACCTCGGCCTGGCGCGAGGTGATGACGCCATCGGCGTCGGCAACCAGCGCGGTGTAGCTCAGTTGCTCCCTGGCATTGGCCAACTGCGCCTGAGCGGCCTTCAAAGCACTTTGATTGCCGCGCAGCGCCGCCTCGGCAGAATCATATTCGCTGCGGCTGGTATAGCCCTTGGGCAGCAGTTTCTGCTGGCGAACGAAGGCCGCGCTGGTCTGGGTTACCCGCGCCTGCGCAGCAAATACCTCGGCCTTGGCCGAGTCGACGTTGTTCTGCAGGTCCTTGGGATCGAGCCGCGCCAGCACCTGGTTGGCCTTGACGTGATCGCCGACGTCGACGCTGCGCGAGATGATCTTGCCGCCGACCCTGAAAGACAGGTCGGTCTGCACACGCGCCTGCACGTCACCGGTAAGGGTCACGTTGGCGGCAAAATCTGTGGTCTGGACTTGCTGTACACCTACTCTGGGCAGTTCCGGCGGGGCAATTTCTTCTTTGCAACCCACCAATAGCGACAAATAACCCAGGCAAGCGACCGACAATAGGCGCCTCAACGGCATGCGTGCTCCTTGCTTGCGCGCGAATGGTTCGAGGGATGCGACTGTTAGCGTAGATCAGGGTTCCGCAATCGGCACTGATAGGGGTCAGTCAGCCTGACTGATCCTGTAAAGAGTCACGAATGTCATACCCGGAAACGAGAAGCACCGCGTTCTCCATGCGGCAACGGCTACGGTTCAAGAGGGCGTCAAACTCAAGGAAGAACCATGACATTCGCCGAATCCTACCTGCTGCGCCGTGGCCGCTGGTCCGAGCCTGGCAGGCGTTATTTACTGACCACGGTCACTCATCAGCGTGAAGCGCTGTTTGGTCAATTACACACAGCACGCATCGTTGTGCAGCAGCTGCGTTTGTCAGATCAGGAACAGGACTGCCAGTCGTTGGCCTGGGTGGTGATGCCAGATCATGTGCATTGGCTGATCGAATTGAAGTCGGTGACGCTGGGGACTTTGATGCGCAGGTTCAAGTCGAGATCCAGTCTTGCCTTGCACAAGGCCGGCGTTCGCTATGGGCCGGTTTGGCAAGCCGGGTATCAGGATCGGGCGCTGCGTAGGGAAGAAAGCATGCGCAGTGTAGCGACGTATATCGTTGAGAACCCAGTACGGGCCAAGCTTGTCGACAGCATTGGCGATTACCCGCATTGGGATACGCTCTGGCAGTAATTCCGTGTCGTGGCCTTCGCGGGTAAACCCGCTCCTACAGGGTTCTGAGGAACTCATGAAAATGAGGTGACCCAGCAAGCACGGATCACTCACACACCATTGAAAGCTGAGCGGTATCGGGGCCGCCACTGGCACCGCGATGCCCTTGAAACGATCGCGATGCCTGTGGGAGCGGGTTTACCCGCGAAGGGCCGCGAAGCGGCCCCCGAGGTAGGTCAGACGGACGCTGCAGTCTGCGCCGGGCGACGTACCTGAGGCTGGCCAACGCTTGCCGCTGCACCCTCCTCGATAGCCTGCTGGATGGCCTTGCGGCGGTGCTCTTCAGCGCGGCGGCTGAAGTACCAGACCATGAAGGTCACCAGCGATACCGACAGCAGGATCAGGCTGGCCACGGCGTTGATCTCGGGTTTGACCCCGAGCCGCACTGCCGAGAACACTTCCATCGGCAAGGTGGTCGAGCCTGGCCCGGAGACGAAGCTGGCCAGTACCAGGTCATCCAGCGACAACGCGAACGACATCATGCCGCCCGCCGCCAGCGACGGCGCGATCATCGGGATGGTGATCAGGAAGAACACCTTCCACGGCTTGGCACCGAGGTCCATAGCCGCCTCTTCGATCGACAGGTCCAGTTCACGCAGGCGCGCCGACACCACTACCGCCACGTAGGCTGCGCAGAACGTGGTGTGGGCGATCCAGATGGTGACGATGCCGCGCTCCTGCGGCCAGCCGATCATCTGCGCCATGGCCACGAACAGAAGCAACAGCGACAGACCGGTGATCACCTCGGGCATGACCAACGGCGCCGTGACCAGGCCACCGAACAGCGTGCGGCCCTTGAAGCGGGTGACCCGGGTCAGCACGAACGCGGCCAGGGTACCCAGCGCCACCGCGGCGACCGCGGTGTAGCAGGCGATCTCCAGCGAGCGCATCACCGAGCCCATCAGCTGGGTGTTGTCGAGCAGACCGATGTACCACTTCAGCGACCAGCCGCCCCATACCGTTACCAGCTTGGAGGCGTTGAACGAGTAGATCACCAGGATCAGCATCGGCAGGTAGATGAACAGCAAGCCGAGCACCAGCATCAGCTTGGAAAAACTGAAACGCTTCATGCTCTGCCCTCCATCTCTTTGGCCTGGCTACGGTTGAAAAGCAGGATCGGTACGATCAGGATCGCCAGCATCACTACCGCCAGCGCCGAGGCTACCGGCCAGTCACGGTTGTTGAAGAATTCCTGCCACAGCACTTTACCGATCATCAGGGTTTCCGGGCCGCCGAGCAGTTCCGGAATGACGAACTCACCCACCACCGGAATGAACACCAGCATGCAGCCGGCAATGATGCCGTTTTTCGACAGCGGCACGGTGATCTTCCAGAAGCTGTTGAAGGTGCTCGAACCGAGGTCCGAAGCGGCTTCCAGCAGGCTCTGGTCGTGCTTCACGAGGTTGGCGAACAACGGCAGGATCATGAACGGCAGGTATGAATAGACCACGCCGATATACACCGCCAGGTTGGTGTTGAGGATCTGCAGTGGCTGATCGATCAGGCCGATCCACATCAGGAAGCTGTTGAGCAGCCCGTTGTTGCTGAGGATGCCCATCCAGGCGTAGACCCGGATCAGGATCGCGGTCCAGGTCGGCATCATGATCAGCAGCAGCAAGACCGTCTGGCTTTCCTTGCGCGCGTTGGCGATGGCATAGGCCATCGGATAACCGATCAGCAGGCAGAGCACGGTGCTGATGAAGGCCATCTTCAACGAGCCGAGGTAGGCCGAGATATACAGCTCATCCTCGGTCAACAGCCCATAGTTGGCCAGGTTGAGCACCAACTGAATCTTGTCTTCGACGTAGGTGTAGATCTCGGTGTACGGCGGGATCGCCACGTCGGCTTCGGCAAAGCTGATCTTCAACACGATGAAGAACGGCAGCATGAAGAACAGGAACAGCCAGATGAACGGCACGCCGATCACCAGGTGCCGTCCCTCCGGGACCAGCCGCTGGAAGGCTCGCTTGAGCTTGCGGATTTTCATGAGCGCAGTACCACGCCGCTGTCGTCTTCCCACCACACGTAGACTTCGTCGCCCCAGGTTGGGCGGGTGCCCTGGCGCTCGGCGTTGGCCACGAACGACTGGACGATCTTGCCGCTCGGCAGCTCGACGTAGAACACCGAGTGGCCGCCCAGGTAGGCGATGTCATGCACCTTGCCGCGCGACCAGTTGTATTCGTAGCTCGGCTGCTCGGTGGTGACCAGCATCTTCTCTGGACGCAGCGCGTAGAGGATGCTCTTGTCCTCGACCGAGGTGGAAACACCGTGGCCGACGTAGATATTGCGCTCAAGCTCGGGGCTGGCGATCAGCGCGTGGCCCTCGGCGTCGTCGACCACCTGCCCTTCGAACAGGTTGACGTTGCCGATGAACTCACACACCAGGCGGCTGGTGGGGGTTTCGTAGATGTCGATCGGCGAGCCGATCTGAGCGATCCAGCCCAGGTGCATGATGGCGATGCGCTCGGCCATGGTCATGGCTTCTTCCTGGTCGTGGGTCACCATCACGCAGGTCACGCCGACCCGCTCGATGATCTGCACCAGTTCCAGCTGCATCTGCGAGCGCAGCTTTTTGTCCAGCGCGCCCATCGGCTCATCGAGCAGCAGCAATTTCGGCCGCTTGGCCAGCGAGCGCGCCAGCGCCACCCGCTGGCGCTGGCCACCGGACAGCTGATGCGGCTTGCGCTTGGCGTACTGGGTCATGTGCACCAGCTTGAGCATCTCGTCCACGCGGGCGTCGATCTCGGCCTTGGGCATCTTGTCCTGCTGCAGGCCGAAGGCGATGTTCTGCGCCACGGTCATGTGCGGGAACAAGGCGTAGGACTGGAACATCATGTTGATCGGCCGCTCGTACGGCGGCATGTCGGTGATGTCGACGCCATCCAGATAGATGCGCCCTTCGCTCGGCCGCTCGAACCCGGCCAGCATGCGCAGCAGGGTCGATTTACCGGAGCCGGAGCCACCCAGCAGGGCGAAGATCTCGCCTTTGCGGATTTCCAGGGACACATCGTCCACGGCAATTGTTTCGTCGAACTTCTTCGTGACCCGGTCGATCTTGACCAGCACCTGCTTGGGTTGCTGGCCACCCTCGAGGGCTTTCTTATAGGCACTGGAGGCAACTGCCATGAGTGAAACTCCCAACAAGATTTTTAAGCCCGCCCTCAAGGAGGCGGGTCTGGATGATTATTTGCCCGACTTGACCTTGGTCCAGCTGCGGGTCATCAAACGTTGCACCTTGGGCGGCAACTCGCTGTTGACGAACATCTTGTCCAGTACTTCCTGCGGTGGGTAAACCGCGGCGTCGTTCCTGACATCCTGGTCCATCAGCGCGCCAGCCTTGGGGTTCGGGTTGGCGTAACCGACGTAATCGCTCACCTGGGCGATAACCTCAGGTTTGAGCAGATAGTTGATGAAAGCGTGGGCCTCTTTGCTGTTTTTCGAGTCGGCCGGAATCGCCAGTACATCGAACCAGAGGTTGCCGCCTTCCTTGGGAATCGCGTAGGCCAGGTTGACGCCCTTCTTCGCTTCTTCAGCACGGGCCTTGGCCTGGAACACATCACCGGAGAAACCGGCGGCCACGCAGATGTCGCCGTTGGCCAGGTCGGTGATGTATTTGGAGGAATGGAAGTAGGTCACGTAAGGGCGCACGGCCAGCAGCTTTTTCTCGGCGGCGGCGTAATCCTTGGGGTTGCTGCTGTTGGGATCGAGGCCCATGTAGTTGAGCACCGCGGGCAGCATTTCGTCAGCCGAATCGAGGAAGGCCACACCGCATTTGGACAGCTTCTTCATGTTTTCCGGTTCAAACAGCACTGCCCACGAGTCGATGCTGTCGACGCCGAGCACGGCCTTGACCTTGTCGACGTTGTAACCGATGCCATTGGTGCCCCACAGATACGGCACGGCGTAGAGATTGCCGGGGTCGTTCTTCTCCAGGCGCTTCATCAGCGCCGGGTCGAGGTTGGCATAGTTGGGCAGCAGACTGCGGTCGAGCTTCTGGAATGCGCCCGCCTTGATCTGCTTGCCAAGGAAATGGTTGGACGGCACGACCACGTCATAGCCGGTACGACCGGCGAGCAGCTTGCCTTCCAGGGTTTCGTTGGAGTCGAAAACGTCCTGCACCGGTTTGATCCCGGTTTCTTTCTCGAAATCGGCGAGGGTGGTTGGCCCGATGTAGTCCGACCAGTTGTACAGATGCACCGTAGGCGCCGCTTGGACGCTGCATGCCAGCGTCAGGCCCGCTCCGGCCAGCAAGGCCTTGCGAAGTACAGATTTAGACAAGTGGATGCTCCTTGGCAAACAGTGCATTCGGTGACGGTAGCCGTCAGTGATAAAGGCGCCGCCAGACTGGCAAAACCGGCGCGCAACTTACCCTTGCAGGAACGCTGCGGCAAACTTATTCGTCTCAGTGCGCCTCCGGGCCGAAAACCGCGGCCCAGAGGCTTTCACTCAGGCTTACTTGCCCGACTTGATCTTGGTCCAGCTGCGGGTGATCAGACGCAGGGTGCCTGCATCAAGATCGCTGATTGCGTACAGCTGTTTCTTCACCGCATCCGACGGGTAGATGGCCGGGTCGCTGGTGATGTCCTTGTCGACCAGGGCAGTCGCCGCCTTGTTGCCGTTCGGGAAGCGCACGGCGTTGGTGATCTCGGCCATGACTTCAGGCTGCAGCAGGTAGTTCATGAACTGATAGGCAGCGTCGAGGTTGCTGGCATCCTTGGGGATGGCGACCATGTCGTAGAAGGTGCCGGCACCTTCCTTGGGAATGGTGTACGCCAGCTTGACCTTGTCGCCAGCCTCGTGAGCACGGGCTTTGGACTGTTCGAGGTCACCCGAGTAGCCGACTGCAACACAGATGTTGCCGTTGGCAAGGTCGGAGATGTACTTGGACGAGTGGAAGTACGCCACCGATGGGCGGATCTTCATGAACAGGTCTTCGGCTGCTTTCAGGTCAGCCTTGTCTTTGCTGTTGGTCGGCTTGCCCAGGTAGTGCAAGGCGGCCGGGATCATTTCGGTCGGGGCGTCGAGGAACGTCACGCCGCAGCTCTTGAGCTTGGCCATGTTCTCTGGCTTGAACACGGTGTCCCACGAGTCGATCTTGTCCACGCCCAGCGCGGCCTTGACCTTCTCCGGGTTGTAGCCGATACCGATCGAACCCCACATGTACGGGAAGGCGTGCTTGTTGCCTTCGTCGCTGGCATCGCCAACGGCCTTGAGCAGGTCTTCGTCGAGGTTTTTCCAGTTGGGCAGCTTGGAGCGATCCAGCTCCTGATAGACGCCGGCCTTGATCTGTTTGGCGAGGAAGTTGTTCGACGGTACGACGATGTCGTAGCCAGACTTGCCTGCCAGCAGCTTGGCCTCGAGGGTCTCGTTGCTGTCGAACACGTCGTAGACCACTTTGATGCCGGTCTGCTTTTCGAACTTGGCCACGGTATCCGGGGCAATGTAGTCCGACCAGTTGTAGACGTGGAGTACTTTGTCGTCAGCCTGAACTGCGGTAGCCATGGCACCCATGAGGGCGGCGGCCAGCAACGTCTTGCCCATTTTCTTCATGCGTAATGCTCCAGAATTTATTATCAAGCCATCTGTTCAGCAGCCAGGTCCCATGGTGCAAGCGCTGGGCGACTGAATCAGTCGCTAGTCTGGCAAGTTACAAGGCGCTGTATCAACAACAGCAGACCCTTGTAACCGCTTAATGTCACAACGCTAGCGTAGCAGGCGCTCATTTCACCGCTTCATAGGTCAAATCCAGGCACTTGCGCGCCTTTTCCACCAGTTCGTCGATCTCGGCATGGGAGATCACCAGCGGCGGTGCGATGATCATGGTGTCGCCTACGGCGCGCATGATCAGGCCATTGTCGAAGCAGAAGTTACGGCAGATCATGCCGACGCCCTTGCCCTCATAACGGCTGCGAGTTGCCTTGTCCTTGACCAGCTCGATCGCGCCGAGCAAGCCAAGGCCGCGCACTTCGCCTACCAATGGGTGGTCCTGCAGCTCACGCAAACGCTTTTGCAAATACGGTGCCGCTTCTGTCCTGGCGCGCTCGACGATGTGCTCATCGCGCAGCAGGCGCAGGTTTTCCAGGCCGACCGCAGCCGCCACCGGGTGCCCGGAGTAGGTGAAGCCGTGGTTGAAATCGCCGCCTTCGCTGAGTGCTTGGGCCACCTTGTCACGCACGATCACACCGCCCATGGGGATGTAACCGGAGGTCAGCCCCTTGGCGATGGTCATCAGGTCAGGCTTGAGGTCGTAGTAGTCCGAACCGAACCACTCGCCGGTGCGGCCGAAACCGCAGATCACTTCATCGGCAACGAACAGGATGTCGTATTTGGCGAGGATCTCCTTGATCTTCGGCCAGTAGGTTTCTGGTGGAATGATCACCCCGCCAGCACCCTGGATCGGCTCGGCGATAAACGCCGCAACATTGTCTTCGCCGACTTCGAGAATCTTCTGTTCCAGCTGCTCGGCCGCCCACACACCGAAGGCGTCCGGGCTCATGTCACCGCCCTCACCGAACCAATACGGCTGAGGAATATGCACGATGCCCGGGATCGGCAAGCCGCCCTGCTCGTGCATGCCACTCATGCCGCCCAGGCTGGCACCGGCCACGGTCGAGCCGTGATAGCCGTTGATGCGACCAATGATGGTCTGCTTGTGCGGCTTGCCCTTGAGCGCCCAGTAATGGCGAACCATGCGCAGCACGGTGTCGTTGCCTTCTGAGCCGGAGCCGGTGAAAAACACATGAGTCATGCCCGCCGGGGCCACGTCGCTGATCGCCTTGGCCAGCTCCAGCGCCGGCGGGTGGGCGGTCTGAAAGAACAGGTTGTAGTACGGCAGCTCGCGCATCTGCTTCTCTGCCGCCTGCACCAGCTCTTCACGCCCGTAACCGACCGCAACGCACCACAGCCCGGCCATGCCGTCGAGGATCTTGTGACCCTCGCTGTCCCACAGGTGCACGCCCTCAGCCTTGGTGATGATGCGCGGGCCCTTCTCCTTCAGCTGTTTGTAGTCGCTGAAAGGTGCCAGGTGGTGCTCACCGCTGAGGGTTTGCCAGTCACGGGTTTGCGGGTTGTTGACGCTCATGTGCTTCTCCGTTGTGCGACAGCCGCGCTCCTGCGGGCCGGGTTTGGTTCAGACGGCAAACAGCAGGAATTCACGTTCCCAGGAGCTGATCACGCGTTTGAAGTTTTCATGCTCGGCGCGCTTGGTGGCGACGTAGCCGGCGATGAATTTCTTGCCCAGGTACTGCTCCAGCTCATGGCAGTTCTCCATGCGTTCCAGTGCATCTTCCAGGGTCAGCGGCAGGCGCAGGTTGCGCCGCTCGTAGCCACGGCCCTGCACCGGCGCGCTTGGTTCGATGGCCTGGATCATGCCGATGTAGCCACACAGCAGGCTGGCAGCGATGGCTAGGTACGGGTTGGCATCGGCGCCTGGCAGACGGTTCTCGACTCGGCGGTTCTGCGGCCCGGCATCCGGCACACGCAGGCCGACGGTGCGGTTTTCTTCACCCCACTCGACGTTGACCGGCGCCGAGGTATCGGGCAGGAAGCGGCGGAACGAGTTGACGTTGGGGGCGAACAGCGGCAACACATACGGGATGAACTTCTGCAGCCCGCCGATGTGGTTGAGGAACAGCGCGCTCATGCTGCCGTCGGCATTGGCAAAGATGTTCTTGCCGGTCTGCATGTCGACCACGCTCTGGTGCAGGTGCATGGCGCTGCCCGGCTCGCCGGTCATTGGCTTGGCCATGAAGGTGGCGGCAACGTTGTGCTTGAGCGCAGCCTCGCGCATGGTCCGTTTGAACACCAGTATCTGGTCGGCAAGGTGCAGTGCATCACCGTGACGGAAGTTGATCTCCATCTGCGCCGTGCCGTCTTCGTGGATCAGCGTGTCGAGGTCCAGCTGCTGTAGTTCGCACCAGTCATAGACGTCTTCGAACAGCGGGTCGAATTCGTTGGCGGCTTCGATCGAGAACGACTGGCGGCCGGTTTCCGGGCGGCCCGAGCGGCCTACCGGCGGCTGCAGCGGGAAGTCCGGGTCTTCGCTGCGCTTGGTCAGGTAGAACTCCATCTCCGGCGCGACGATTGGCTGCCAGCCCTTGTCGCTGTAGAGCTTGAGCACTTTCTTCAATACGTTGCGCGGCGACAGCTCGATCGGGTTGCCCTTTTTGTCGTAGGTGTCGTGGATCACCTGAGCAGTTGGCTCGATGGCCCAAGGCACGAGAAACACCGCGTTCTCGTCAGGTCGGCAGATCATGTCGATGTCAGCCGGGTCGAGCAGTTCGTAATAGATGTCATCGTCGACATAGTCGCCGGTCACGGTCTGCAGCAGCACGCTCTCAGGCAGGCGCATGCCCTTTTCGGCGATGAACTTGTTGGTCGGCGAGATCTTGCCGCGGGTGATGCCGGTCAGGTCGCTGATCATGCATTCCACTTCGGTGATCTTGTGTTCTTTCAACCAATCGGTGAGCTGGTCGAGGTTGTTACTCATAAATACCTCAGGAGGTAAGGTGGCCCGGTCGGGATAGCTCGGGCAGTGCTGACGTCGGGCGTCGATCAAGGCGGTAGCCGGCTCGGCGCAAGGGCCGCAGCAGACCCGCGCCTTGATTCTGGATGGAGTAGCCGGGCATTGCAAAACTGCGCGCACAGGACGTCATCGGAACCACGCCGACGGCGGGATTCCTTGAAGCATTCACAGGGCAGAACAAGCGAAGGGGGTGCAGCAGACTGCGACGTAAGGCGTATGGACCGGAGCGACCGTCAATTATTGCGGCCAGAGCATCAGCCTCAGCAAATGGCTGAGCGTTGCCCTTGCGGCGGACGGATTGAGTCCCTGAAAGCACTGCACAGACAGCACCTGCAGGTCGCGACAAGCGGACCATATGACCCTCGTATTATTGTGTTTTGGGTTGCAACCGAGCTTAGCCTTGTTCATTTTTTTACACAACACCTCCGTAAAAAATAAAAGACAGGCAGGCCGAGATAACCCTTTTCGGCTTAAATAGCGGATAATGCTTCGCCCCGATATGCAGCAAATCTGCCGTAGATGTGCCATTTCAGGGCGTTAAGGGGTTGGCTTGACTTCGGTTTGCGTTTCCGATTGACTGGAACTGCAAGCCCCCCTTGATTGATATTTTTAACAACAAAGGTGTTGCATCATGTCGGTACCCCCGCGTGCCGTTCAGCTTAACGAAGCGAACGCGTTCCTTAAGGAACATCCTGAGGTTCTCTACGTTGACCTTCTGATTGCAGATATGAATGGTGTGGTGCGCGGCAAGCGCATTGAGCGCACCAGCCTCCACAAGGTTTACGAGAAAGGCATCAACCTGCCGGCCTCCCTCTTCGCCCTCGACATCAACGGCTCGACCGTTGAAAGCACGGGCCTGGGTCTGGACATCGGCGATGCGGACCGCATCTGCTACCCAATCCCTGACACCCTGTGCAACGAGCCGTGGCAGAAGCGCCCTACCGCTCAGCTGCTGATGACCATGCACGAGATCGAAGGCGAGCCGTTCTTCGCCGATCCACGTGAAGTGCTGCGCCAGGTCGTGAGCAAGTTCGACGACATGGGCCTGACCATCTGCGCCGCATTCGAACTCGAGTTCTACCTGATCGACCAGGAAAACGTGAACGGCCGTCCACAGCCGCCGCGCTCGCCGATCTCGGGCAAACGCCCGCAGTCGACTCAGGTCTACCTGATCGACGACCTCGACGAATACGCCGACTGCCTGCAGGACATCCTTGAAGGTGCCAAAGAGCAAGGCATCCCGGCTGACGCCATCGTCAAGGAAAGCGCCCCGGCGCAGTTCGAAGTCAACCTGCACCATGTGCCTGATGCGCTCAAGGCCTGCGACTATGCAGTGCTGCTCAAGCGTCTGATCAAGAACATTGCCTACGACCATGAAATGGACACCACGTTCATGGCCAAGCCGTACCCCGGCCAGGCTGGCAATGGCCTGCATGTGCACATCTCGATCCTGGACAAAGATGGCCACAACATCTTCACCAGCGAGGATCCCGAGCAGAACGCCGCGTTACGCCACGCAGTCGGCGGTGTGCTCGAGACCCTGCCCGCGTCGATGGCGTTCCTGTGCCCGAACGTCAATTCGTACCGCCGCTTCGGTTCGCAGTTCTACGTGCCCAACGCACAGAGCTGGGGCCTGGACAACCGTACCGTCGCCGTGCGCGTGCCGACCGGCTCGCCCGACTCGGTCCGCCTGGAGCACCGTGTAGCAGGCGCCGACGCCAACCCGTACCTGATGATGGCAGCGGTGCTGGCAGGCGTGCACCACGGCCTGACCAACAAGATCGAACCGGGCCCGGCGATCGAAGGCAACTCGTACGAGCAGCTTGATCAGAGCCTGCCGAACAACCTGCGTGATGCCCTGCGCGAGCTGGACGACAGCGAAGTGCTGAACAAGTACATCGATCCGAAGTACATCGACATCTTTGTCGCGTGCAAGGAAAGCGAGCTGGAGGAGTTCGAGCACTCGATCTCCGACCTCGAGTACAACTGGTATCTGCACACCGTGTAAATGAAAACGCCGTCTGATCAGACGGCGTTTTTCATTGTGGCGTGAGGTTTACAGGGTCTTCTCGAAGATCTTCGAGTTGCGCTGGAAGTTGTACAGCGAAGCCCGCGCCGCCGGCAGCCGCTCGACGCCACTGGGCTCGAAGCCGCGTTCGCGAAACCAGTGCGCAGTGCGCGTGGTCAGCACGAACAGGGTCTTAAGCCCGAGCGTGCGCGCCCGCGATTCGATCCGCTCGAGCAGGTCATCGCCACGGCCGCCGTGGCGGTACTCCGGGTTGACCGCCAGGCACGCCAGCTCCCCCGCCGACGAATCGGCAATCGGGTACAACGCCGCACAGGCGATGATCAGACCGTCGCGCTCGACCACACTGAACTGCTCGATCTCACGCTCCAACACCTCGCGCGAACGGCGCACGAGAATGCCCTGCTCTTCCAGCGGGCTGATCAGCTCAAGCAAACCACCGACGTCTTCGATGCTCGCCTCACGGACGATCTCGAACTGCTCCTGCGCCACCAAAGTGCCGCCGCCGTCGCGGGTGAACAGCTCGGTGAGCAGCGCACCGTCTTCGGCATAACTGACGATATGGCTACGCGCCACGCCGCCCTTGCACGCCTCGCCGGCGGCATCGAGCAGTTCGCCCTGATAGTCGCTGCCCAGCCGTGCCAGGTGCGGCGCAATCTGTTGCGGGCGCAGCTCGCGCACCAGCCGGCCGTTTTCATCGAGCAGGCCGGGCTCGGCGCCAAACAGCAGCAGTTTGTCGGCGGCCAGTTCGATAGCTGCGCGGGTGGCGACGTCTTCGCAGGCCAGGTTGAAGATTTCGCCGGTCGGCGAGTAGCCCAGCGGCGACAGCAGCACGATCGAGCGTTCGTCGAGCAGGCGATTGATGCCCTTGCGGTCGATCCGGCGGACTTCACCGGTGTGGTGGTAGTCGACCCCTTCGAGCACGCCGATCGGCCGTGCAGTGACCAGGTTGCCGGACGCCACACGCAGTCGTGCGCCCTGCATTGGCGAGGAGGCCATGTCCATCGACAGGCGCGCCTCGATTGCCACGCGCAAGGCGCCGACCGCGTCGATCACGCAATCCAGGGTGGCGGCATCGGTAATGCGCATGCCGTGGTGGTAATGCGGGGTCAGGCCACGGGCGGCCAGGCGGCTTTCGATCTGCGGGCGCGAGCCGTGCACCAGCACCAGACGCACGCCAAGGCTGTGCAGCAGCACCAGGTCGTGGACGATATTGCCAAAGTTGGGGTGATCGACGCCGTCGCCGGGCAGCATGACGACGAAGGTGCAGTCACGGTGAGCATTGACGTACGGCGAAGCGTGGCGGAGCCAGGTTACGTAATCGGGCATGACGGGGCCTGTGGCTAAGTGGACGGAGAACGGTCAAGACGCACAACGGTGCGAGGTCATCGTCGGAACAGGCTTGCGGTCACGCGCACTCTCCTCTAGGCAGGAACGAATCAGCTCAATGGACGTTTAGCTCAGGCAATAGTGCCTGATCAGGTCACGCAATAGACGCACGGTAGGCTCGATACGTGACATTTCAAGGTATTCGCCAGGCTGGTGAGCACAGGCGATGTCGCCCGGCCCAAGCACAATGGTCTCGCAGCCCAGCTGTTGCAGGTACGGCGCCTCGGTGGCGAAGGCCACCGCTTCGGCGCGGTGCCCGGTCAAGCGCTCGGCCACACGTACCAGCTCGCTGTCGGCGGCCTGCTCGAACGGCGCCACCTCAGGAAACAACGGTTTGTAGTCAATGCTCACCTGATGCTGCTCGGCCAGCGGCACCAGCTTGGCGCGAATGGCCGCGCGCAGCTGCTCCGGGTCCATCCCGGGCAATGGCCGCAGGTCGAACTCGAGCGCGCACTGGCCGCAGATCCGGTTGGGGTTGTCGCCACCGTGAATGCAGCCAAAGTTCAGCGTCGGCGTCGGCACGGTGAACTGCGGGTTGCTGTAGGTCTGCTGCCATTGCTGGCGCAGGCCGATCATCTCGGCCATCACCGCGTGCATCGCTTCCATCGCACTGTGGCCCAGGCTTGGGTCTGACGAATGGCCGCTGCGGCCGAGAATATCGATGCGTTCCATCATGATGCCCTTGTGCAGGCGAATCGGCCTGAGCCCGGTCGGCTCGCCGATCACCGCTGCGCGGCCAAGCGGCTGACCGGCCTCGGCCAGGGCGCGGGCGCCGGACATCGAGCTTTCTTCGTCGCACGTAGCAAGGATCAGCAGGGGTTGTTTGAAGTCATGTTCGAGCAGCGGCAGCACGGCCTCGATCACCAGCGCGAAGAAACCTTTCATGTCGCAACTACCCAGCCCAACCCAGCGATCGCCCACCTCGGTCAGTTTCAGCGGGTCGCTCTGCCACAACTGCTCGTCGAACGGCACCGTGTCGCTGTGGCCAGCCAGAATCAGCCCGCCAGGGCCCGTGCCGCGGCTGGCCAGCAGGTTGAACTTGCCGGGGGTGACCTGCTGGATATCGCATGTGAAGCCAAGGTCAGCCAGCCAACCGGCGAGCAAGTCGATTACCACGCGGTTGGACTGATCCAGTGCGGGCTGGGTGCAACTGACCGATGGCGCGGCGATCAGGGCGGCGAACTGGTCTTTCAGCGATGGCAACGGCATGCGCGGATTCCTCGAAAACGTCGGCCCATCATAACAACGCCTGACGTAGACGGCGCAAGGCCGCTGCACCGGGGCAACCGACCAGTCGGATCACAGCAGCACGGCTGACTGCTGTAGACTGCCTTGCAACGATGCCCCTCCTTCGAGCCCGCGATGCACAAAGAAACCGAACTCAAACTCCGCGCCAGCCGCGAGACTCTCACCGCCCTTCGTGAGCACCCCCTGCTGAAGAAGCGCAACAAGTCCGGCTGGCAGACCCGCGAACTGCTCAACCAGTACTTCGACACCCCTGAGCGTGAGCTGTCCGCCGCGCGTGTCGCCCTGCGTCTGCGCCGCGATGGCGATGCCGTCATCCAGACCCTCAAGTGCCGTGGCCAGAGCGTCGCAGGCCTGTCTGAGCGCAACGAATTCGAGTGGCCGCTGGAAAAAGCCAAGCTCGACCTGAAAAAACTCGACGCCAGCTGCTGGCCCGAGCAACTCGCCGAGCTCGACAAAAAGACCATCAAACCGCTGTTCACCACCGACTTCACCCGCGAGTTCGCCGAGATCTCCTGGGGCCGCGGCAAGGCCAAAGTGGTCATCGAAGCAGCACTGGACCAAGGCTTTGTCATCGCTGGCAAGCGCAAGGAAGAAATCTGCGAGCTGGAGCTTGAGCTGCGCGAAGGTTCCGCCGAAGCCCTGCTGGAACTGGCCGCCGAGCTGGCCGCGAGCCTGCCCTTGATGCCCTGCGACATCAGCAAGGCCGAGCGCGGCTATCGCCTGCTTGAGCCAGACAGCTACGAGCTGGACCTGCCGAGCGCCGAGCTCGACGCCGAAATGCCGGTCGACGATGCCTTCACCGCCCTGGCCTGGCAGTTGCTGGCGAGCAGCCAACGGCTGGCCGAGCAGTACCGCCACAGCGGCCACTGGCGCCTGCTGCAGGACTGGGTGCAGTGCCTGAGCGAGTTGCGCGCCCTGGCCGGCAGCATGGGCCAGGCCGCGCCGCGCGCGACCACCAGCGCCCTGCGCGCCAGCCTCGACGCGCTGCTGGAAGACTGGCGCCCGCTGGTACAGGCCGGTAACGACGACGAAGACGTCCGCCGCGCCGCGCCCGAGCAGTTCAGCGAAGAGCTCCAAGACCCACGCTGGGGCCAGTTCTCGCTGGAAACCTCACGCTGGCTGCTGGCCCGCGCCTGGACCGTCGAGCGCAAAGGCCGTGGCGAACGCCAGGGCAAGGCGCAGCTGGCCAACTGGCTGCAACACCTGGTCGGCGAAGAAGCCCGCGCGCTGAAGCTGCAAGAGCGTTATGTGCAGCAGCCGGAAGACCTTGGCGAGCAGTTGCCACGCATCGAAACCCTGCTGACCTGGCTGCGCCACGCCCGCCAGGTGCTCGACGTGCCGCAAATGGATCGCCTCTATGGCGAGCTGAACAAGCTGCACAAGCTGGCTGAGCAGCCGTTGGGCGAGGAAGAGAACGACGAACTGCTGATCGCCCGCGTCGAGCAGGCCCGTGCGATCGAGCAGAACCGCGCCTGGAAGCACCTGCTCAAGTCGCCGTCAACGCGCTAACGGCAGGCTGGTCGTGGACTTGATTTCGGACAAGGCCACGATCGAGTTGACCTCCTGGATCCCCGGCACATTCGACAGCTTTTCGAAGAAGAATCGTTCGTAAGCTTCGATGTCTGGGGTGACAATGCGCAACAGGAAGTCCACCGACCCCATCAGCACGTAACATTCCAGCACCTCGGGGAATTCACGGATCGCTTCGGTGAAGCCGGCGAAGTTGGACCGCCCGTGGGCGTTGAGCTTCACCTCGGCAAAGATCTGTGTATTCAGGCCGACCTTCTTGCGGTCGAGCAGGGTCACCTGAGCGCGAATCACTCCCTCTTCCTTCAGCCGTTGAATACGCCGCCAGCAGGGTGACTGCGACAGGCCCACGCGTTCGGCAATCTGCGCGCTGGACAATGAAGCATCCTCTTGAAGCAGCTGCAGGATGCGCCGGTCATAGGCGTCCAGCTCGCTTTGCATTATTTATTCTCCAAGCAGCAAATAAACGAATAGATCAATCTGACTAGGTGACAAATCGACTCAATCATAGCGAAAAAATGCCGCCTTCCGCGTGGCAGAATTTCTTCCGTCCTGGAGGAGAATCACATGAACGCACTTGAACGGCCCGACACCCTGCCCCGCTCCGACGTCTGGGCCGCCAGCGCGGCGCACAGCCACGTGCGTTATCAACTGCAAGCCGAGGCCGAGCCAGACAGCCTGTGCCGAGTGCTGAACCTGTTCGCGATGCAGTTCCTCACGCCCAATAGTGTGCAGATGCGTCAGCAGGGCGACTGGCTGGAGCTGGAAATCGGCATCGATGGTTTGAGCTGGCATCGCGCCGAAGTCATCGCCCAGAAGCTGCGCAATCTGGTTTGTGTCGGCGAAGTCGAGCTGAGCAACTTGCCGCAGTTGCAAGGCGTAGCAGCAGGCTGATAGGTGCTGGGCCTGCTTCGCAGCCTACAGGTTTAGGCGGCGCTACAAGTCCCGGTGGGAGCGGGTTCACCCGCGAAGGGGCGCAAAGCGGCCCCAATTTACTGAATACGACGCAAATTTCAGCCAGTAAAACCCCGCAATCGTTGTATCGACGCCAAAGCTGTCCAAGCGGCTAGCCTTGCCCGTACCTTTTCGGCACGGACGCCGCCGCGATGCATACCCAAGACAGCCACGACCTCGACCTCAAACGCCTCCTCGACGCTCTGCTCGCCGACCACCGCCTACAACCCGGTGACGTCCTGCGCGCCCTTGAGCAGCCTAACCAGTGCAGCAGCCACCCGCTCGAAATCATCGCCAGCCTGAACCTCAGCGATCAGCAGCGCCCCGGCCATCTCCTCGATCTGGACAGCCTGTGCCAATGGCTGGCCGATGTCGTGCAGCAGCCCTTCGTCCGGCTCGACCCGCTGCAGATCGACCTGGCCCAGGTCGGCAGCCTGATCTCGCGCGCCTTCGCCGACCGCCATGGCATCCTCGCTCTGGCGGTCGATGTGCACAGCGTCACCGTGGCCAGTGCGCAGCCCTTTCAGCGTGAGTGGGAGCATGATCTGGCACGCAGCCTGGGCAAGCGCGTCCAGCGCGTGCTGGCCAGCCCGGTGCACATTCGCCAACTGAGCCAGAGCCTGTTCCGCCTGGCCCACTCGGTGCAGGGTGCCGGCCTGCAACAGGATGCCAGCCTGGGCGAGCTCGAGCAGTTGCTGGAGTTGGGCAAGCGCCAGGGCGAGGCTGGCGCGGAGGATGCGCACATCGTGCATATCGTCGACTGGCTGCTGCAGTACGCGATCGAGCAGCGCGCCAGCGATATCCACCTCGAACCGCGCCGTGAACAAGGCCAGCTGCGCTATCGCATCGACGGCCTGCTGCACACGGTGTATGCCTTTCCGCTGGCCGTGACCCTGGCGCTGGTGAGCCGCCTCAAGCATCTTGGCCGCATGGATGTTGCGGAGAAACGCCGACCGCAGGACGGTCGCCTGAAGACGCGGCTGGCCGGCGAGATGGAAGTCGAGCTGCGCCTGTCGACCCTGCCCACCCCGTTTGGCGAAAAGCTGGTGCTGCGCCTGTTCGACCCGCAGCAGTTGCATGAGGACTTCGACCGGCTCGGCCTCGATGGCGAGCTGCGGCACCGCTGGCAGGCACTGCTGCGCCAGCGTCAGGGCATCATTCTGGTAACCGGGCCGACCGGCTCGGGCAAGACCAGCACGCTGTACGCGAGCCTCAAGCGGTTGGCCACACCTGAGGTCAACCTGTGCACCATCGAAGACCCGATCGAGCGGCTGGAGCCAGCGTTCAACCAATTGCAGGTGCAGCCCAGCCTTGACCTGGGCTTTGCCAACGGCGTGCGGGCCCTCCTGCGGCAAGACCCGGACATCATCATGATTGGTGAAATCCGCGACCGTGAAACCGCTCAGGTGGCCATGCAGGCAGCACTGACCGGCCATCTGGTGTTGTCGACCCTGCACACCAACGATGCCTGCGCAGCGATAGTTCGCCTGCAAGAGCTGGGCGTTGCCGATTACCTGATCAAAGCCACGTTGATCGGGGTAATGGCCCAGCGCCTGGTGCGCACTTTGTGCGCCACCTGCAAAGGCCAGTCAGCGCTGCCGCCCATACCCTGTCGGGCATGCCGCAGTACCGGTTACCTGGGCCGTATCGGGCTGTTTGAGCTGCTCACACCGGGTGCAGCCTTGCTCGGCAGCATTGGCCCGGCGACCGACCTGGCGGAGCTGCGTCAGCGTGCCCTGCGCGATGGCCTGCGCGATCTGCGCAGCGACGGTGAGGCCAAGATCGCCCGCGGGCTGACCAGTCTGAGTGAAGTGCTGAGCGTCTGCAGCTGACGAATATTCCTTAGCGCGCAAGGAACTTGGCCTGTGGATCGAGCATCCAAGCAAGCATTATCCGCCCACCCTCCTAGGTACTTCAGCATGCGTTTCAAAACAGCCATCGCCGCCGCTGCCCTGCTTTCGCTGCCCGTTGGCTCGGCCATGGCCGACAGTTTCTGGCACAACGTCATCTCGTCCGGCGCAACTACTGCGTCGACCTATCTGACGTTCAAGGATCACAAGATGATCGTCGCTGCGCAGGACGATGCTGGCAGCTTCGTTGCCAGTGAAGGCGCTATTCGCGGGCCGTTCCTTGAAGCTGCGATGCGTCAGGTACGCGCCGACAATCCAGGCCTGGAGGCAAGCGACATGCAACTGGCCAATGCCATCCTGGCCAAAAACGCTGTAGCTGAATAAGCCCGCGCTGTTGCTACCGATGGTGGCGACTGAGTGATAGCGACCGTTCCTGGGCCAGCCGTGCCGGCCCAGGAGCGATAAGCGCCGCAGCGGAGGCGATTACTCGCCGATAGCGGCCTTGTAGCCAGCGGCGTCGAGCAGCTTGTCCAGCTCGGCAGTATTGGTCGGCTTGAGTTTGAAGATCCACGACTCATAAGGGCTGTCGTTGAGCGATTCGGGGCTGTCCGCCAAGGCTTCGTTGACAGCAATCACTTCGCCCGACACCGGCGCGTAGATATCCGATGCGGCCTTGACCGACTCGACCACGCCAGCAGCGTCGCCTGCTGCGAACACTTTGCCAACTTCAGCCAGCTCAACGAAAACCACGTCACCCAGAGCCTCCTGGGCGTGATCGCTGATGCCAACGGTTACCGTGCCATCGGCTTCCAGCCGTGCCCATTCGTGGCTTTCGGCAAAACGCAGTTCGGCGGGAATATTGCTCATGTCGTAGGGTCCTCGATGTCAGGGATCAGCGGTCGACCCGCCAGGTAATTGTTCAGATAAGAATCTTGCCGTGGCGCACGAAGGTCGGTTTGACCACCCGCACCGGGTACCACTTGCCGCGAATTTCGACCTCGGCGCGCTCGCCGGTGGCCATCGGCACACGCGCCAGGGCAATCGACTTGCTCAGCGTAGGAGAGAAACTACCACTGGTGATCTCCCCTTCGCCAATCCCGGCGACGCGAACTACCTGATGGGCACGCAGCACGCCGCGTTCTTCGAGCACCAGCCCAACCAGTTTTTCCTGCACGCCGTGCTCGATTTCATTGAGCAGCGCATTGCGGCCGATGAACTCGCGCTCGGCCGGCTGCCAGGCAATACACCAGCCGAGGTTGGAGGTCTGTGGGGTGTGCTGCTCGTCGATGTCCTGACCGTACAGGTTCATCCCGGCTTCCAGGCGCAAGGTATCGCGCGCGCCGAGGCCACTGGGGGCGATACCGGCGCCAACCAGGTCATTGAAAAAAACCGGGGCTTGTTCGGCGGGCAGAATGATCTCCAAGCCGTCTTCGCCCGTGTAGCCGGTGCGCGCGATGAACCAATCGCCCTCGGCCACGCCTTCGAACGGCTGCAGCTCACGGATCAGCGCTGCGCGCGACCAGGACACCAGCTCAGCCACCTTGTCGCGCGCACGGGGGCCCTGGATGGCGATAATGGCCAGCTCCGGACGTGGCGTGACGTTGACCTCGTAGCCGGCGCTGTGCGCCTGCAGCCAGGCGACGACCTTGGCTCGGGTAGCGGCATTGGCCACCAGCCGGTAGCCCGCTTCGGTGCGATACACGATGAGGTCGTCGACTACCCCGCCCTGTTCATTCAGCAGGGTGCTGTAGAGCGCCTTGCCTGTACTGCCGAGGCGGGCCACGTCATTGGCCAGCAGGTACTGCAAGCAGCGTGTGGCTGCTGGGCCATCGACATCGATCACTGTCATGTGCGAGACGTCGAATACGCCGCAGTCAGCGCGCACCTGATGGTGCTCCTCGACTTGCGAGCCATAGTGCAGGGGCATGTCCCAACCGCCAAAGTCGACCATCTTGGCGCCTAGCGCCAAGTGCCAGTCGTACAAAGGTGTGCGCTGTCCCATGGGTTTCTCCTTCCGGGCGTGGCGAAGCGGCGACGGTCGGCGACGTTTAATCGTCACCTGATCTTGTAGGACCCGCCGCAGCGAATGGCGCGCATTGTAGCGGCAAGGGCGCGGACTGGCATCCTCAGTGAGTCTGACCCGGGCGACGGGCCGAACGGCGTATCAGGCCGATGACCGGCAACAGGCCGACCAGTACCAGCGTCAGCGCGGGCAGCGAAGCGCGTGCCCACTCGCCCTCGCTGGTCATCTCGAACACCCGTACGGCAAGGGTATCCCAGCCGAACGGACGCATCAGCAAGGTTGCCGGCATCTCCTTGAGCACATCGACGAACACCAGCAAGGCAGCGCTCAGAGCGCCCGGTACCAGCAACGGCAGATATACCTTGAAAAACAATCTCGGCCCGCCGACGCCGAGGCTGCGCGAGGCTTCCGGCAGTGACGGTCGAATCCGCTCGAGGCTGCTTTCCAGCGGGCCATAGGCGACCGCGATAAAGCGCATCAGATAGGCCAGCAACAATGCCGCCAGACTGCCCAGCAGCAACGGCCGGCCGGCACCGCCCAGCCATTGCGACAGCGGCACCACCAGTTGATTGTCGAGGTAACTGAACGCCAGCATGATCGACACCGCCAGCACCGAGCCGGGCAAGGCATAACCCAGGTTGGCCAGGCCAACACCAGCGCGGATAGCCCCGGTCGGTGCCTGGCGGCGGGCAAACGCCAGCAGTAACGCCGCGCTGACCGTGATCAGTGCCGCCATCGCGCCAAGGTACAGGGTGTGCATGACCAGGCCGACATAGCGCTCATCAAGGTCGTGCCGGCCACGCTGCCAGAACCACACCAGCAGTTGCAGCAGCGGGATGACGAAGGCGCAGGCGAACACCAGCAGACACCAGCCGCTGGCCGCCCACGCCTTGAGCCCGCGCAGGTGATACAACGCCTGCACCCGTGGCCGCTCGTTACCGCTGCGGCTGGCACCGCGAGCGCGGCGTTCGCCATACAGCACCAGCATCACCACCAACAGCAGCAAACTGGCCAGCTGGGCCGCGCTGGACAGGCTGAAGAAGCCGTACCAGGTCTTGTAGATGGCGGTGGTGAAGGTGTCGAAGTTAAACACCGCTACGGCGCCGAAATCCGCCAGGGTTTCCATCAGCGCCAGGGCGATACCGGCGCCGATGGCGGGCCGCGCCATCGGCAACGCAACCCGCCAGAACGCCTGCACCGGCGAAAGGCCCAGGACCCGCGCTGCTTCCATCAGGCCTTTGCCCTGAGCCATGAAAGCGCTGCGCGCGAGCAAATACACGTAGGGGTAGAACACCAGCACCAGCACGGTGATTACCCCGCCGGTCGAGCGCACGCGCGGCAGGCGCATCGGCCCGAACAGCTCACGCAGGGCGCTCTGCACCGGCCCGGCGAAATCCAGCAGGCCAACGAATACGAACGCCAACACATAGGCCGGAATGGCGAACGGCAGCATCAAGGCCCAGTCGAGCCAGCGCCGCCCGGGGAACTCGCACAGGCTGGTGAGCCAGGCAAGGCTCACCCCAAGCACGGTAACGCCGATGCCCACGCCAAGCACCAGGGTCAGGGTATTGCCCAGCAGACGGCTCATTTGGGTGTCGAGCAGGTGCGACCAGATCTGCATATCGATCGACTGCCATGACAGCAGCAGAACACTCAGCGGCAGCAGTACCAGAGCGGCGATCAGGCCGACCGGTAGATACCAGCGGCGTTGGGGAGCGTGGGACAAATCCAGAGTCTCGTTTATGAGTTGGGGCTGCTTTACGGCCCTTCGCGGCGGTCCGGCGTCCCGGCAAGCCCGATCCCACAGGGAACGCGCGAAGTCTGACTCCAGCGTTGTACCTGTGGGAGCGGGCTTGCCGGGACGCCGGACCGCCGCGAAGGGCTGCAGAGCAGCCCCATTGGCTTAACTGACCGGCATCACCCCGAAGGGAATTTCAAGCATAAAGCCTGGCGCTTAGTTCCAGCCAGCCCGATCCATCAGGCGAATCGCCTCTGCCTGGCGCTTGCCGGCCACTTCCACCGGCAGGCTGTCGGCCTTGAACGTGCCCCAGGCGGCCACTTCAGCCGATGGCTTGACCTGTGGGTTGGCCGGGAACTCCTGGTTGATGTCGGCAAACAGCTTTTGCGCTTCTTCGCCGGTCATCCACTCCACCAGTTTTTTCGCCGCTTCCGGGTGCGGCGCATGCTTGGTCAGGCCGATGCCCGAGAGGTTGATGTGCACGCCACGGTCACCCTGATTCGGCCAGAACAGCTTGATCGGCAGATCGGGCTGCTGCTTGTGCAGGCGGCCGTAGTAGTAGGTGTTGACCACGCCCACGTCGCACTGGCCGGCTTCGATGGCCTGTAGCACAGCGGTGTCATCGGAGAACACGTCAGTGGACAGGTTGCCGACCCAGCCCTTGATGATCTCCTCGGTCTTGGCCTCGCCGTGAGTCTCGATCATGGTCGCGGTCAGCGACTGGTTGTAGACCTTTTTCGCAGTGCGCAGGCACAGGCGCCCTTCCCACTGCTTGTCGGCCAGCGCCTCGTAGGTGCTCAGCTCGCTCGGTTTGACCCGCTCGGTGGAGTAGACGATGGTCCGCGCACGCAGGCTCAGACCGGTCCAGTCATGGGACTTGGCGCGGTACTGAGGGGGGATGTTGGCGTCGATGACGTCCGACTTGATCGGCTGCAAAATGCCCATCTGCTCGGCCTGCCAGAGGTTGCCGGCATCCACGGTCAGCAGCAGGTCAGCCACGCCGTTCTGGCCCTCGGCCTTGATGCGCTGCATCAGCGGCGCTTCCTTGTCGGTGATGAACTTGATCTTGACCCCGGTCTTGGCCGTGTAGGCGTCGAATACCGGTTTGATCAGCTCATCGATGCGCGAGGAGTACACCACCACTTCGTCCGCCGCCTGCACAGTGCCGCCGAACAGGGTCAGGGCCAGGGCGGCCAGTAGGTGCTTGCGTGGCAACATCGGGTATTCCTCGCGGGTGATTGAGCTGCGAATGGTAGTGAATACCATTAAGCAGCTCACCCGCTGAGCAGTTACCAGATGTTGCAGTCAGGGCCGGGCCAATTCCGGCAGATCGCCAGACAAGCCCAGCGCCTGCCGCACGAACAGCGCCTTGGCCTCAGGCAACTGCTCGACCAGCTTCAAACCACTGTTGCGCAGCCAGCGCATCGGCAACGGATTGGCCTGGAACAGCCGCTCGAAGCCCTCCATGGCCGCCATCAGCGCCAGGTTGTGCGGCATGCGCCGGCGCTCGTAGCGGCTCAGTACCTTCACATCCGCCAACCGCTCGCCGCGCTCGCAGGCCCGTACCAGTTCTTCGGCCAATACGGCGGCATCAAGAAAGCCCAGGTTGACGCCTTGCCCGGCCAGCGGGTGAATCACGTGGGCGGCATCGCCGATCAATGCCAGACCTTCAGCCACATAGCGCTTGGCGTGGCGCTGGCGCAGCGGCACGCAGACCCGAGGGTCAACCTCAAGGACCTGACCCAGACGCCCCTCAAAGGCGCGCTGGAGTGCCTCGGCGAAGGCGGCATCATCATGCCTCATCAGTTGCTCGGCCTGCTCTGGGGTAGTCGACCAGACGATCGAGCACCACTGCTGGCCGCCATCACGCGCCAGCGGCAGAAAGGCCAGCGGCCCCTCGTCGGTGAAGCGCTGCCAGGCGGTGGCCTGGTGCGCCTCGCTGCAGCGCACGCTGGTGACGATGGCCTGGTGCAGGTAATCCCACTCGCGGGTCTCGCAGCCGGTCAGGTGGCGCACCGCCGAGTTGGCGCCATCGGCAGCGATGACCAGTGGCGCGCGCAGGCGACGGCCATCGGCCAGGGTCAGCAGCCACTCATCACCGGAGCGGCGCATCTGCTCCAGGCGGGCATTGGCCAGCAGGCCGATGTCGCTGTCGAGCAAGCGCTCCAGCAGGCCGTCCTGGACTACCCGGTTTTCGACGATGTGGCCCAGCAGGTCGGCGTGCACACTGGCCGCCGAGAAGTGGATCTGGCCGGTGCCGCTGCCGTCCCACACGTGCATGTCGGTGTACGGCGACAAGCGCCGGGCGACGATGCCATCCCAAGCGCCGAGGCGCTCGAGGATGCGCTGGCTGGCTGCCGACAAGGCACTGACCCGCGGCTCGAACGCGGCTTGCTGGTCAAACGGCTTGACCGACAATGGGCCGCCGTCGAGCAGGACAACTTGCAGGCCGCTGTGGCGCAATGCCAGGGCCAGGGCGCTGCCGACCATACCGGCACCGACAATCAGTACATCTGCGCGCGTTTCCATGCCTTACGCCTGCCTCACTTGCGGCTTGAGCCGTACATAAAGAGTTTTATCGACCCGCGCCACCAGTTCACCGGCACTGTCGCGGATGTCGACCTGCAGCCGCGGCAGGTACTTCTTGCCGCTGGCGGTCTGCTGGCGAATCTCGGCCAGCAGCGCGTCATCGACGTTGAACTCGGCATACACCGGGCCTTTGCCCGGCGAGATGAAATCGATGCTGGCGGCTTTGTCCCAGACAATGTACTCGCTGCCCAGACGCTCGATCAGCAACAGCATGTAGAACGGGTCGACCATCGAATACAGGCTGCCGCCGAACTGGGTGCCGACGTAGTTGCGGTTCCAGCGGGTGAGCTTCATGCACACTTTGATGTGGCTCATGTCGGGGCTGATCTGCTGCACCCGAATACCAGCACCCAGGTACGGCGGGTAGATATTCAGCAACCAGCGCAGCATGCGGGCCTTGCGCGCCAGCCGACGCGAATCGCTCACAGGCGGCCCCGCAGATCGCTGCGGGTGCCCAGGCCCATCGCCTGGCGGGCGAACCAGCGCTTGGCCGGTGGCAACAGATCAAGGCCAAGCAAACCCAGGTTGCGTCCGGTGGCCAGCAACGGCTGGCTGCTGCCGAACATCCGCGTGACCTGATCGGAGAAGCCGATGGTCAGGCTCTGGTCGAGTTGCTGCCGCTGCTGATAGGTCTGCAGGGTCGCCAGGTCGCCGGGGTGCTGCGGGCCGGCCAGCAAGCCTTCAGCCAGCGCCTGCACATCGCGTAGCGACAGGTTGAAGCCCTGCCCGGCAATCGGGTGCAGGCTGTGCGCGGCATTGCCGAGGACCACCAGATGCGGGCGCACCTGCTCGCTGGCAGCCACCAGCGCCAGCGGGTACAGATGCCGCGCGCCAACCTGGCGCAGTGCGCCGAGGCGGAAGCCAAAGACCTGCTGCAGCTCGGCGAGGAAGTTGCGCTCATCGATCTCGGCCAGGCGCTTGGCGTCCATCCCCTGGCGGGTCCAGACCAGCGCGCAGCGGTTGTCCGGCAATGGCAGCAAAGCCATAGGCCCCTGTTCGGTAAAGCGCTCGAAGGCCTGACCGCCGTGGGCCTCACCGGGGGTGATATTGGCGATCAAGGCACTCTGCTGATAAGGCCGGCGCTGCACATGGATGCCCAACTGCTCGCGCAAGCCCGAGCGACCACCGTCAGCCAGCACAGCCAGGTCACACTCAAGGCTGGTGTCGTCATCCAGCTGCAAGCGGTAACCGCCTTCGATCGGCTGCATCGCCTTTACCTCGGCCGGGCATCGCCAGCTCACCACTTCCGGGTCCAGGCCCTGCCACAGGCACTGGCCGAGCCAGGCGTTTTCCACCACATAGCCCAGCGCCGGCACGCCTTCTTCGCTGGCGTCCAGGCGGGTGGCGCCAAAGCGACCGCGGTCGGACACGTGAATCTGCAGAATCGGCTCGGCGCGCTGGCTGATGGCCGGCCACAGGCCCAACTGCTGGTAGATCTGCCGGGTGCCGAACGACAACGCCGACGAGCGCGCATCGTAGCTTGGCTGAAACGCATCGCCAGGGGCGAACGGCTCGATCAGCAGGATTTTCCAGCCACGCGCCTTGGCCCCAGCCTGCAGCGCCAGCGCCAGGCTGGCGCCGACCAGGCCGCCGCCGATGATTGCCAGGTTGACCCGGCTCATGCCGCCTGCTCGCGGGCAGCGGCCATCAGCGCCTCGATCTCGGCAACCGTCCGCGGCACGCCGGAGGTAAGAATTTCACAGCCCTGCCTGGTAACCACCACGTCGTCCTCGATCCTGATGCCGATACCGCGCCACTTCTTGGCCACGGCCTGATTGTCGGCGCCGATGTAAATGCCGGGTTCGACGGTCAGCGCCATGCCCACTTCGAGCACCCGCCACTGGCCGCCGACCTTGTACTCGCCGACATCGTGCACATCCATGCCCAGCCAGTGCCCGGCGCGGTGCATGTAGAACGCGCGGTAGGCCTCGCTGTCGATCAGCGCCTGCACTTCGCCCTTGAGCAAGCCCAGCCGCACCAGCCCTGCGGTAATCACCCGCACCGTCGCCTCATGGGCGTGGTTCCAGTGCTTGCCTGGGGCGATCTCGGCAAAGGCCGCAGCCTGGGCTTCGAGCACCAGCTCGTAGATGGCTTTCTGCTCAGCAGAAAAACGCCCGCTGACCGGGAACGTGCGGGTGATGTCGCTGGCATAACAGTCGATTTCACAGCCGGCATCGATCAGCACCAGGTCGCCGTCCTTGAGCACGGCGTCGTTCTGCTGATAGTGCAGGATGCAGCCATTACGCCCAGCAGCGACGATCGAGCCATAGGCCGGCATCTTCGCCCCGCCCTTGCGAAACTCGTAATCGAGCTCGGCCTCCAGGCTGTATTCGTAAAGCCCCGCCCGGCAGGCCTGCATCGCCCGCACATGGGCCCGTGCAGAAATCGCCGCAGCGGCGCGCATGACCTTCACTTCTGCTGCCGATTTATACAGGCGCATGTCGTGCAGCAGATGATCCAGCGCAACGAACTCGTTGGGCGGCTGCGCACCGAGACGGGCCTTGGAGCGAATCAGGTTGATCCAGTCCATCAAGCGCCGGTCGAACTCAGGGTTGCTGCCCATCGCCGTGTACACCCGCTCGCGGCCTTCGATCAGGCCCGGCAGGATCTCGTCGATGTCGGTAATCGGAAATGCATCGTCCGCGCCATACTCGCGCAGGGCACCTTCCTGACCGGCACGCAAGCCGTCCCACAGCTCGCGCTCCGGGTTGCGTTCACGGCAGAACAGCACGTATTCGCCATGCTCGCGACCGGGGATCAGAACAATGACCGCCTCAGGCTCGGGAAAGCCGCTGAGGTACTGGAAGTCGCTGTCCTGACGGTACACGTGCTCGACATCACGGTTGCGAATGGCAACCGCAGCGGCGGGCAGGATGGCGATGCTGTTGGGGACCATCTGCGCCATCAGCGCCTTGCGCCGACGGGCATACTCGGCCTTGGGTATGTGGCTCATGGGCAGACGACCCCGATTGATCAGTGCAGCGATGGCTTGGGGGCAGGCGCAACTGGCGCGGCCAGCTCGGTGAACAGCAGCAGCGGCGCGACGCGCAGGTACTCGGTGACCTCCATGTAGTCGCTCTCGCCGTCCTCGGATTCTTCCAGGGCGTCTTGCACCTGCGAAATCGCCACCAGGTCCTGCAGCACTTCCTTGGCTTCGGTGGACAGGTCCTTGCCACCGGCGTTCAAGCCGAAGCCGGCGATGAAGCCCTGGCACCATTCGCCAAGGGCGGCGGCACGTTCGGTCAGCGGTTGTTCATCACCCGGCAGCAACAGCACCAGAGCGACGTCATCGCCGGTGAGTTCGGCCTTGACCATCTCCTGCAGGCCGATCAGGGCGTTGCGCACAGAGTCGTTCGGTTCGACCTCGAGGGCGTTGGCGGCGTCGGCCAACCAGGCCTCGGCATCGAAGCCTGCGCCGGCGCAGCTGCGGCCAATCAACAGGCCGTGCAGCTCGGCGGGGGAGACAGGGTGGCCATTGCTCGAGAGCAATGCGGCGAAAGCGGTGTACGGCGATTGAGTATTAGGCATGGGCTGCTAGGCGCCAGACGGCGCAATGTCTAGAATGAAGACCTTGTATCCTAGCACCGGCAGGCGCGCCAAGACCATCGGCACTGGCCGCCCAAGGCCCGGCACCGGCATCATGGCCAGGCCGTAAACGATGGAGCGAAACGAGTGCCCCCCATGCAAGACAACGACCTGCAAGCGCTGATGAGCCGTTTCGAGCTGCTGATCGAGCGCGTCGAGCAACTTAAACGGCAAAATGCACTCCTATTAGCGCAGGAAACTTCCTGGCGCGAAGAGCGCGCCCACCTCATTGAAAAAAATGAGATCGCAAGGCGTAAGGTCGAATCCATGATCTTGCGGCTCAAGGCCCTGGAGCAAGACTCATGAGTTCAAGCAATAGCGTCACCGTACAGATCCTCGACAAAGACTACTCGATCATCTGCCCGCCCGAAGAGCGCAGCAACCTGGTCAGCGCCGCGCGCTATCTGGATGGCAAGATGCGCGAGATCCGCAGCAGCGGCAAAGTCATCGGCGCCGATCGCATTGCGGTGATGGCGGCCTTGAACATTACCCACGAAATGCTCCACCGCCAGGAAACCCCTGAAGTGGCCAGCGGCGGTACTACCCGTGAGCAGGTGCGTGACCTGCTCGAGCGCGTCGACAGCGCATTGGCCGACGACACGGGTACCAAAAACGGCTGAGATCGGTATACTGGCGTCACTCCCTGGGAGATGCGCCAGTCGGTTATGTCCCTGAGCCGATACGCACAACCACGGGGGTTGCACGCTGGGGCCGGTGTGCATGTCCGCCCGACGGAAAGCCTTAACGCCCCCTGCAATCTCCACCTTGAACTTTCGGGTTCAAGGGCTACGCCGATAGCGGTCTTATCGGGGAGCCTGAATTCTGCATTGCTCGCCTGCTCTGGCGGGCAACTGGTCTGGCCGCCACGGCGGCCGACACCTCCGGGACCTCTGTGCCATGACCGACACCGCGCCCCTCACCCGCCCGCAACTTCGTCGCCAGCTGCGTAACGCACGCCGCGCCCTTACGCCTGCACAACAGCGTCAGGCGTCTCGCGGCCTGTACCGTCAGCTGGCCCAGCATCCGTTATTCCGCCGCGCCCGCCACATTGCCCTGTACCTGCCCAATGACGGCGAGATCGACCCGCGCCTGCTGCTGCGCGAGGGCCATCGGCGCGGCAAGCGGATCTACCTGCCGGTGCTGCACGCCTGGCCGGCCACACGCATGGTGTTTCAGCGTTACGACCAGGGTGAGGTGCTCAAGCCCAATCGCTTTCGCATCCCGGAGCCGGTAATCGAGCGCAAGCGGCAACGGCCAATCTGGGCGCTGGACTTGGTCCTGCTGCCGTTGGTCGGGTTTGACGAAGTGGGTGGCCGCTTGGGCATGGGGGGCGGGTTCTATGACCGCAGCCTGGCCTATCAGAGCCGGCGCAAGACCTGGAAGAAACCGCTGCTGCTGGGCCTGGCGCATGAATGCCAGAAGGTCGAGCGTCTGGCGCAGGCCAGTTGGGATGTACCGCTGCAAGGCACGGTCTCGGACCGCCACTGGTACCTGGCGCGCAATTGAGCGCGCAATGACTTCAGCGCTGCTGTGGCGCTTGCTCGACGGGGGTCTGGTAGGCGACGTCCATCTTTCGCTCCAGCAAACTCTGCGCATAACCGGTAGTAACGACCCCAAGACCGAAGATAAAGGCCAGGATCCACAGCAGGTCCGGTTTGCGTTTGTTCATTGATTGCCCCCTGGCAACTGATTCGGGCTTGCCAGCTTTTTCAGTGCTGACTGAGCATAGTGCTTAAAATCGGCGCATTTTCCGCCAACCGGAGCCGACACGCAAACGTTGACGTCAACCGGCTGTCGGTTTCATGCAACTAGTTATTTCAGACTTTGTCAGGAGCAGCGTCCATGGCCTATTGGCTGATGAAATCCGAACCGGACGAATTGTCCATCGATGACCTCAAACGCCTCGGCGAAGCGCGCTGGGACGGGGTGCGCAACTACCAGGCGCGCAATTTCCTCAGGGCCATGGCGGTTGGCGACGAGTTTTTCTTCTATCACTCAAGCTGCCCGCAGCCGGGCATTGCCGGTATTGCCAAAATTGTTGCAGCGGCGTACCCCGACCCTACGGCACTTGACCCGCAGAGTCACTACCACGATGCCAAGGCCAGCGCCGACAAGAACCCCTGGAGCGCCGTCGATGTCGCCCATGTGCGCACCTTCAAGCCTTTGCTCGGGCTGGGTTTGCTCAAGCAGCAGGCAGCTCTGGAGGAGATGCCGCTGGTGCAAAAAGGCACGCGCCTGTCGGTGATGCCGGTGACCTTGAAGCAGTGGGCTGCGATCCTGACCTTGGCCAAGTAGTGGCAAGCAGAGGGGGCTGCTTTGCAGCCCCGGTTGGCTTTACTGCACGATCAGGTTGTTGAACAGCAGGTCCTCGACGATCGGCTTGCCTTCCTCGTTCTCCATCACCTGCTGTACCTGCTTCAAGGCTTCCTGACGCAGGCGCTCCTTGGCCTCGACGTTACTCATGCTGTCCACGGTCTGCTGGGTGAACAGCGCCACCAGCTGATTACGAATCAGCGGCTCGTGGTGCTTGACCGCCGCCGCAGCGGCATCGCCGGTCACGCGCAGGGCCACGTCAGCCTTGTACACGCGCAGCTTGCTGTTGCCATCCAGTGCGTAGTTGCCGACAAAGGGCGGGCTCAGGCTGATATAGGCAACCTTCGGCGCGCCTTCTGCGGCTTCCTCGGCCATCGCCGCCATTGGCAGCATCAGCGCCATAACCATCAAGATCCACGCTTTCACGAATTCGCTCCTCACATACAGTTGGCGCCAGCTTACCCAGCACGTCGCGCAAACCCAAGCCCGGGCTTATGCCGGGCCATCAGGGCCGAGCATGCTCGTTGACCGGGCAAGCAGTCCTCCTACACTTATCGGCCATCACCTGCAAAGGAATAGCCCCGATGAAAGCCGTGTTGTGCAAAACCCTGGGCCCGGCGCGCGATCTTGTGCTTGCAGACGTCGCCAGCCCCCAGCCGAAGATCAACGAGGTCCTGCTCGACGTGCACGCCGCCGGGGTCAACTTCCCTGACACGCTGATCATCGAAGGCAAATACCAGTTCCAGCCACCGCTGCCGTTCTCGCCGGGTGGCGAAGCGGCCGGGGTGGTTGCGGCGGTGGGCGCCAAGGCCGGCGCGTTCGAGGTGGGCCAGCGGGTCATGGCGCTGACCGGCTGGGGCGCGTTTGCCGAGCAGGTCGCGGTGCCCTACTACAACGTGCTGCCAATCCCCGACAGCATGGACTTCACCACCGCCGCCGCGCTGGGCATGACCTACGGCACTTCGCTGCACGCACTGCGCCAGCGGGCCAACCTGCAGCCTGGAGAAACCCTGTTGGTGCTGGGCGCTTCCGGTGGCGTCGGCCTGGCCGCCGTGGAGATCGGCAAAGCCATGGGTGCCAAGGTGATCGCCGCAGCCAGCAGCGCCGACAAGCTGGCGGTAGCCAAGGCTGCCGGTGCAGATGAGCTGATCGACTACAGCACAAGCTCGCTCAAGGATGAAATCAAGCGCCTGACCGGCGGCCAGGGCGTCGACGTGATCTACGACCCGGTCGGCGGCGAGCTGTTCGACCAGGCGGTGCGCGGCCTGGCCTGGAACGGCCGGCTGCTGGTGGTGGGCTTTGCCAGCGGCGTGATCCCACAACTGCCGGTCAATCTGGCGCTGCTCAAGGGCGCGGCGGTAGTGGGAGTGTTCTGGGGTGCATTTGCCCAGCGTCAGCCACAGGACAACGCCGCCAACTTCCGTCAACTGTTCGCCTGGCACGCCGAGGGCAAGATCAAACCACTGGTATCGAAAACCTACCCACTGGCCGAAGCCGGCAGCGCCATAGAGCAACTGGCGCAGCGCAAGGCGGTGGGCAAGCTGGTGGTGCAGACCCGTTGAACGAAGCCTGCGCGGGGGTCAAACCTCGCGCAGGTTATGGCAGCGGCGAAAACGCGCTTCCAGATTGCGATCAGGCATCTGGTGGCTGCGCAGCGCGTTCAAGGTCTGCTCGACATAATCGCGGGTGGTGCCGAAGCGCCCGCTGGCGCTGGCCAGGATCTGGCTCAGCAGCCCATCCGGCAGGTCGCCGGCGTAACACGGCAAGTGCCGCTCCAGCACGAAACCCAAGGCTTGCACCTTGCTGCCATTGTCGAGCCGGCAGGTCAGCCAGTGCGGGCGATAGGCCGGGTACGGCATCTCCCGTTGCCACAGGGCCATCAGCGAGTCATCCAGATTGCTGTCGTCCAGCCGGTAGGCAAAGCCGCTGCACGAGCCGCCGCGATCCAGGCCAAACACCAGCCCCGGGCACTCGGGTGTGCCGCGATGCTCATGCGACCACAGGTACAGCCCGCGATGATAACCGTGCACGCGCGCACGCTGACGTTCGACCGAGTTGCACTCCGGCCGCCAGATCAGCGAACCATAGGCAAACAACCACACTGGCCCGCCACGGTGACGCGACATGGTCGACTGCATAGAAACTGACAGTTGCTCGCGCGTGAGTTGCTGACCAAAGTCCAGCGACGGCGGATAGGAAACTTTCCAGGATAGACTTTCAAGTGCCGACATAAGCTGCCGCCATTATTCCCCGAGAACTTACAATGAGCGCCACTGTAACTCACTGGCGCTGCGCTGGACTTACCGTACGGCAGAAAGGCACCGTATTACAAGCCCTGACGCAGGCAGGAGCAGCCGCAACATGGGTACTGCAGGCGAATGTGCAGTGCTGTTGCGAGTATAGATAAAGTTATTGGCAAGGGCGGTAAGACTTACCGCCTTATAATCAAGTCGAACAACTTTGGTTATTAGCGATCAACCACGCGGGGCGTAGGCAAATACATCTGCGCGCATGCGATGGGCGTCCATACCGGCTTCGACCAGAGCATCCAGCGTGGCATAGACCATGTTGGGCGAGCCGCTGGCGTACACGTGAACGTCATTGAGGTCAGCGATATCTTCGCAAACCGCCTCGTGGAGCATGCCGCAGCGCCCTTCCCAACCACACATGTCGCTGACCACCTTGTGCAGGAACAGGTTGGGCAAGCGCTGCCACTCGTCCCAGTGCTCGAGCGAGTAGAAGTCCTCAGGGCGACGCACGCCCCAGTACAGGTGCACCGGGTGCTTGAAGCCGTTGGCCCGGCAGTGCTCGATCAGGCTGTGCATCTGGCCCATGCCGGTGCCGGCGGCGATCAACACCAGCGGCCCATCCGGCAGCTCGGCCAGGTGGGTGTCGCCAAACGGCATCTGAATACGCGCCAGGCCGTCGCGCTGCAATTGCTCAATCAATGCCACCGAGCTGGGCTCGCGAGCCAGTACGTGCAGCTCCAGATCCCGCCCGGCATGCGGTGCCGAGGCCAGCGAGAAGGCAGCCTTGTCGGCGCCATCGCGCTCGATCATCAGGTATTGGCCGGCGTGGTAGCGCAGTGGCTTGCCGGCCGGGGCACGCAGGCGCACGCGCCAGACATCACCGCCAACCTCGATGCACTCGCTGACCGTGCAGGCCAGCGTGCGCAGCGGCAGCTCGCCCAGGGCCAGAACGCCGTCCCAGAGAAGCACGCAGTCTTCCAGCGGCTCGGCAATGCAGGTGAACAGCTCGCCGTGATCGCGCACTTCACCGTCCTGGCGCACGCGGCCTTCGACCAGCAGCGCCGCGCAGACATGGCAGTTGCCATTGCGACAGCTGCTCGGGCAGTCATAGCCCAGGCGCCGCGCACCATCAAGAATCCTTTCACCAGGCTCCAGCGCCAGTACCGCCCCGGAGGGCTGCAACGTTACCTGCATCAATCTATTCCCAACTGATCCCACAGCTCATCGATACGGCGGGTGACGGCATCGTCCTTGACGATGACCCGGCCCCATTCGCGTGTTGTCTCGCCCGGCCACTTGTGTGTGGCGTCCAGGCCCATCTTCGAGCCAAGCCCCGACACCGGTGAGGCAAAATCCAGGTAGTCGATCGGCGTGTTGTCGATCATCACCGTATCACGCTTGGGGTCCATGCGCGTGGTGACGGCCCAGATCACGTCGTTCCAGTCGCGGGCGTTGATATCGTCGTCGGTGACAATAACGAACTTGGTGTACATGAACTGTCGCAGGAACGACCACACACCGAGCATTACCCGCTTGGCATGGCCTGGGTACTGCTTCTTGATGGTCACCACCGCCATACGGTACGAGCAGCCTTCCGGCGGCAGGTAGAAGTCGGTGATCTCCGGGAACTGCTTCTGCAGGATCGGCACGAACACTTCGTTCAGGGCCACACCCAGAATCGCCGGCTCATCCGGTGGCCGGCCGGTATAGGTGCTGTGATAGATCGGATTACGCCGATGGGTGATGCGCTCGATGGTGAACACCGGGAAGCTGTCGACTTCGTTGTAGTAGCCGGTGTGATCGCCATACGGGCCTTCCGGGGCCATCTCGCCAGGGTGGATAACCCCTTCAAGGATGATTTCCGCCGTGGCCGGCACCTGCAGGTCGCTGCCGCGGCACTTGACCAGCTCGGTACGGTTACCGCGTAGCAGGCCGGCAAAGGCGTACTCGGACAAGGTATCCGGCACCGGCGTGACCGCGCCAAGGATGGTCGCCGGGTCGGCGCCGAGCGCCACCGCCACCGGGAATGGCTGGCCCGGGTGCTTCTCGCACCACTCGCGATAGTCCAGCGCGCCGCCTCGATGGCTCAACCAGCGCATGATGACTTTGTTGCGGCCGATCACCTGCTGGCGATAGATGCCCAGGTTCTGCCGCTCTTTGTTCGGCCCGCGGGTGACGGTCAGGCCCCAGGTAATCAGCGGCGCAACGTCGCCCGGCCAGCAATGCTGAATCGGCAGCTGGCTGAGGTCGACGTCGTCGCCCTCGATCACCACCTCATGGCACACCGCGTCCTTGACCACCTTGGGCGCCATCGACACGACTTTCTTGAAGATCGGCAGCTTCGACCAGGCATCCTTGAGACCCTTGGGCGGCTCGGGCTCCTTGAGGAAGGCCAGCAGCTTGCCGATCTCGCGCAGCTCTGCAACCGACTCGGCGCCCATGCCCATGGCGACCCGCTCCGGTGTGCCGAACAGGTTGCCCAGCACCGGGATGTCGAAACCGACAGGCTTTTCGAACAGCAACGCCGGGCCCTTGGCACGCAAGGTGCGATCGCAGACTTCGGTCATTTCCAGGACGGGTGAAATCGGAACCTGGATGCGCTTGAGTTCGCCGCGCTGCTCCAGGCCACGGATAAAGTCGCGCAAATCGCGATACTGCATGCGTAAGCCTCGTGTTGGCCGTATCGGTCGGGGTGCAGAGTGTAGCGCCGATCAGGCTTTTGTAGGATGCCAAAATGACTTGGGGCCGCTGCGCAGCCCTTCGCGGGTAAACCCGCTCCCACAAGGTTCGATGTAATCCCTGTGGGAGCGGGTTTATCCGCGAAGGGGCGCGCAGCGGCCCCAAATCTTCAGCGTATTAAGCGCGAAGCTTACTTGCGCTTCATCGACAGGAAGAACTCGTCGTTGGTCTTGGTCTGCTTGAGCTTGTCGATCAAGAACTCGATAGCGGCGATCTCGTCCATCGGGTGCAGCAGCTTGCGCAGGATCCACATGCGCTGCAGCTCGTCATCAGCAGTCAGCAGCTCTTCACGACGCGTGCCCGACTTGTTGATGTTGATGGCCGGAAACACACGTTTCTCGGCGATACGACGGTCCAAAGGCAGTTCCATGTTACCGGTACCTTTGAACTCTTCGTAGATCACTTCATCCATCTTCGAGCCGGTTTCAACCAGCGCGGTAGCGATGATGGTCAGCGAGCCGCCTTCTTCGATGTTACGCGCAGCACCGAAGAAGCGCTTTGGCTTCTCGAGCGCATGGGCATCGACACCACCGGTCAGGACCTTGCCGGAGCTCGGGATGACGGTGTTGTAGGCACGGGCCAGACGGGTGATCGAGTCGAGCAGGATGACCACGTCTTTCTTGTGCTCAACCAGGCGCTTGGCCTTTTCGATGACCATTTCGGCAACCTGCACGTGGCGGGTTGGCGGCTCGTCGAAGGTCGAAGCAACCACTTCGCCGCGCACGGTGCGTTGCATCTCGGTAACTTCTTCCGGGCGCTCGTCGATCAGCAGAACGATCAGGTGGCACTCGGGATTGTTGCGGGTGATGTTGGCAGCGATGTTCTGCAGCATGATCGTCTTGCCCGCTTTTGGCGGAGCGACGATCAGGCCACGCTGGCCCTTGCCGATCGGCGCGCACAGGTCGATCACACGCCCGGTCAAGTCCTCGGTGGAGCCGTTGCCGGCTTCCATCTTCAGGCGCTTGTTGGGGAACAACGGCGTCAGGTTCTCGAAGAGGATCTTGTTCTTCGCGTTTTCTGGACGGTCGTAGTTGATCGTGTCGACCTTGAGCAGCGCGAAGTAACGCTCCCCTTCCTTTGGCGGGCGAATCTTGCCAACGATGGTGTCACCGGTACGCAGGTTGAAGCGACGGATCTGGCTGGGCGAGACGTAGATATCGTCAGGGCCGGCCAGGTAGGACGCATCAGCCGACCGCAGGAAACCGAAACCATCCTGGAGAATCTCCAGCACGCCGTCACCCGAGATCTCTTCGCCGCTCTTAGCGTGTTTTTTCAACAGGGCGAAAATCACGTCCTGCTTGCGCGAACGGGCCATGTTTTCAATGCCCATCTGTTCGGCCATTTCTAGCAGATCAGTAATCGGCTTTTGCTTGAGTTCAGTCAGGTTCATAAGGGGAGTGGACGTAATCATGTAAGAAGGGAGAATTAAGCTTCTGGCTTAATGAAGCCGCGCCGCAAGAAGGCGACAGGATCGCGTACTGATTCGAATTGGGATGCTTCGGCGACGGCGTGCAGGGGGCACTTGAAGAAACAGTGCGAGGCCGAATGTAACACTTGCTTTTTTGCGCGTCTAGGGTTCGCAAAAAGAAAAGCCCCGGATTTACCGGGGCCTTTTCACATCACAGGTTGGCGTCGATGAACGCAGCCAGTTGTGATTTCGACAGCGCACCGACCTTGGTTGCCTCGACGTTACCGTTCTTGAACAGCATCAGCGTCGGGATGCCACGCACGCCGTGCTTGGCCGGGGTTTCCTGGTTGTCGTCGATATTCAGCTTGGCGACGGTCAGTTTACCCTCGTAGGTAGTGGCGATGTCGTCCAGGACTGGAGCGATCATCTTGCATGGGCCGCACCATTCAGCCCAGTAATCGACCAGCACCGGGCCTTCTGCCTTCAGGACTTCAGCCTCGAAGGTGGCGTCGGTGACATGTTTGATCAGGTCGTTGCTCATGGATATCTCCAGGTGGAAAGCAAAATCGTGGCCCATCATAGCTGCACCGGCTGGCTACAGGAAGTCGCGGACGATTGAGTGTAACTATAGTGGAGCAAGACACCCCGCATCGAAACTGTCACACAGGTGTCATACGATCCGTGCGCACCTTGCTTTGCATCAAACCTTGCCCAGCCACGCGTTGGCGTATGCCCGCGTTCGTGGCAGGATTGCCAGGTAACCGACCGAGAATCTCGAAAATCATGCCGCAGAACTCCGCGAAGAACCTATCCCTGATCGCCGCCATCGACCTGGGCTCCAACAGTTTCCACATGGTCGTGGCCAAGGCCCACCACACGGAAATCCGCATTCTTGAGCGGCAGGGCGAGAAGGTTCAGCTGGCCGCCGGTATCGACGAAGAGCGCCGCCTCAGCGAAGAAGCCATGCAGCGCGGCCTGGAGTGCCTCAAGCGCTTCGCCCAGCTGATCAACGGCATGCCCGATGGCGCCGTGCGCATCGTCGGCACCAACGCGCTGCGCGAAGCGCGCAACCGCAACGAATTCATCCAGCGCGCCGAAGCTATCCTCGGCCACCCGGTCGAGGTCATCTCCGGCCGTGAAGAAGCGCGCCTGATCTACCTCGGCGTGTCGCACACCCTGGCCGACAATCCGGGCAAGCGCCTGGTCGCCGACATTGGTGGCGGCAGCACCGAGTTCATCATTGGCCAGCGCTTCGAGCCGTTGCTGCGCGAGAGCCTGCAAATGGGCTGCGTCAGCTATACCCAGCGCTACTTCCGCGACGGCAAGATCACCCCGGCGCGCTACGCCCAGGCCTACACCGCTGCGCGCCTGGAGCTGATGAGCATCGAAACCGCCCTGCACCGGCTGACCTGGGACGAAGCGATCGGATCGTCCGGGACCATTCGCGCCATCGGCGCGGCGATCAAGGCTGGCGGCCTGGGCAACGGTGAGGTCAATGCCGAAGGCCTGGCCTGGGTCAAACGCAAGCTGTTCAAGCTGGGCGACACCGACAAGATCGACTTCGAAGGGGTCAAGCCTGACCGCCGCACGATCTTCCCGGCGGGCCTGGCGATTCTCGAAGCCATTTTCGATGCACTCGAACTGCAACGCATGGACCACTGCGACGGCGCCCTGCGTGAAGGTGTGCTGTTCGACCTGCTTGGCCGCCATCACCACGAAGACGTGCGCGAGCGCACCCTCAATTCGTTGATGGAGCGCTACCACGTCGACCACGGCCAGGCCGCGCGGGTCGAACGCAAGGCGCTGCACGCGTTTGATCAAGTGGCCAAAGACTGGGATCTGGAAGAAGGCAACTGGCGCGACCTGCTGAGCTGGTCGGCCAAGGTCCATGAGGTGGGCCTGGACATCGCCCACTATCACTACCACAAGCACGGCGCCTACCTGATCGAGCACTCCGACCTGGCCGGTTTCTCGCGTGAAGACCAGCAGATGCTCGCGCTGCTGGTGCGCGGCCATCGCCGCAACATTCCCAAGGACAAATTCGCCGAGTTCGGCGATGAAGGCAGCCAGCTGATTCGCCTGTGCGTACTGCTGCGCTTTGCCATCCTCTTCCACCACATCCGCGGCACCCAAGAGATGCCCAAAGTGGTGCTGCAAGCCCACGAAAATAGCCTGGAAGTAGTATTCCCGGACGGTTGGCTGGAACAGCACCCGCTGACCCAGGCCGACTTCGCCAACGAGGCGGAGTGGCTGGCCCGGGTCGGCTTCGTCCTCAGCGTACGTTGAGGACCGGGTTGCTCAGGCGCTCCAGCAGGGTCGCCTGGGCACTGCGCGGGTTCTGGTTGCCGGTTGGCGTGCTGCGCACGTAGCGGCCGTCGGACTGCAGGATCCACGCCTGAGTGTTGTCGGTCAGGTAGCTTTCCAGCTCCTTCTTGACCCGCAGCAGGTGCTTCTTGCCCTCGACGGGGAAGCAGGTCTCGACGCGTTTATCGAGGTTGCGCTCCATCCAGTCGGCACTCGACAGGAAGATCTGCTCTTCGCCGCCATTGAGGAAGTAAAACACCCGCGTGTGCTCAAGGAAGCGGCCGATGATCGAGCGTACGTGAATATTGTGCGAAACCCCGGCGATGCCCGGGCGCAGGCAGCACATGCCACGCACCACCAGATCGATACGTACACCTGACTGGCTGGCCTTGTACAGCGCGCGGATGATCTTCGCGTCGGTCAACGAGTTGAACTTGGCGATGATGTGCGCCGGCTTGCCGTCAAGCGCGCACTGGGTCTCGCGGGCAATCATGTCGAGCATGCCCTTCTTCAGCGTGAACGGCGCATGCAGGAGCTTTTTCATGCGCAGGGTCTTGCCCATGCCGATCAGCTGGCTGAACAGCTTGCCAACGTCTTCGCACAGCGCGTCATCCGAGGTCAGCAGGCTGTAGTCGGTATACAGACGGGCGTTGGCGGCGTGGTAGTTGCCGGTGCCGAGGTGCGCGTAGCGGACGATTTCGCCCTGCTCGCGACGCAGGATCAGCATCATCTTGGCGTGGGTCTTGAAGCCGACTACGCCATAGATCACCACCGCGCCGGCCGCCTGCAGGCGGCTGGCCATCTGCAGGTTGGACTCTTCGTCGAAGCGCGCACGCAGCTCGATCACCGCAGTGACTTCCTTGCCGTTACGCGCTGCGTCGACCAGTGCGTCGACGATCTCCGAGTTGGCGCCGCTGCGGTACAGGGTCTGGCGCACGGCGAGCACGTGCGGGTCTTTGGCTGCCTGGCGCAGCAGGTCGACCACCGGGGTGAACGACTCGAAGGGGTGCATCAGCAGGATGTCCTGCTTGCTGACGACGCTGAAGATGTTTTCGGCGTTCTGCAGCAGCTTGGGGATCGCCGGGGTGAACGGCAGGTACTGCAGTTCCGGGTGGCTTTCCAGGCCGGTGATGCTGAACAGCCGGGTCAGGTTGACCGGACCATTGACCTGATACAGCTCGTTCTCGCTCAGACTGAACTGCTTGAGCAGGTAGTCGGACAGATGCTTGGGGCAGGTGTCGGCGACTTCCAGGCGCACCGCATCGCCGTAGCGACGCGAGAACAGCTCACCACGCAGAGCGCGGGCAAGGTCGTCGACCTCTTCCGAGTCCAGCGCCAGGTCGGCGTTACGGGTCAGGCGGAACTGATAGCAACCCTTGACCTTCATGCCCTGGAACAAATCATCGGCGTGGGCGTGAATCATCGACGAGAGGAATACGTAGTTGGCACCGGTGCCGCCTACCTCCTCCGGTACGCGAATCACCCGAGGCAGCAAACGCGGCGCGGGGATGATCGCCAGGCCCGAATCGCGGCCGAATGCATCGACCCCTTCGAGCTCGACGATGAAGTTCAGGCTCTTGTTCACCAGCAACGGGAACGGGTGGGTCGGATCGAGGCCAATCGGGGTGATGATCGGCGCGATCTCGTCGCGGAAGAAACGCCGCACCCAGGTCTTGATCTTCGGCGTCCAGTTGCGCCGACGAATGAAGCGAATGTTGTGCTTTTCCATCTCTGGCAGCAGCACGTCGTTGAGGATCGCGTACTGGCGATCCACTTCGTGGTGCACCAGCTCGCTGATCCGGCTCAGGGCCTGATGTGGCTGCAGGCCGTCGGCGCCGGCCAGCTCACGGGCAAAATTGATCTGCTTCTTCAGGCCGGCGACGCGGATCTCGAAGAACTCGTCGAGGTTGCTGGAGAAGATCAGCAGGAACTTCAAGCGCTCGAGCAGCGGATACGACTCGTCCAGCGCCTGTTCCAGCACGCGGAAGTTGAACTGCAGCTGCGAGAGCTCGCGATGAATGTACAGGCTGCTGTCGTCCAGCCCAGGCACCGGGATCGCCGGCGCCGGCGCAGGGGTCGGCGCGGCGGTTTCGAGCGCAGCGTCGGCAACCGCTTCGACCACAGGCTCGGCCACCGGCTCAAGGTCTGGCGGCGTTTGCGTCAGCTCTTGCGGTAGCGCTTGAGCATCCTTGATGTCGACCGGGGATAGCACTTCGTTATTCATCTGACGTTCCTGAAGGGCGTTACTGCCCTCTCAACAATTGGGCGGCGCGAACGGCGAAATAAGTGAGAATGCCATCGGCGCCTGCACGTTTGAAAGCGGTTAGCGATTCGAGGATCACGGCCTCGCTCAGCCAGCCATTCTGAATTGCCGCCATGTGCATGGCGTACTCGCCGCTGACCTGATAGACAAAGGTCGGCACCTTGAACTCGGTTTTGACCCGGTAAACGATATCCAGGTACGGCATGCCTGGCTTGACCATGACCATATCGGCACCTTCGGCCAGGTCAGTGGCCACTTCGTGCAGGGCCTCGTCGCTGTTGGCCGGGTCCATCTGGTACGACGCCTTGTTGGCCTTGCCCAGGTTCAAAGCCGAGCCTACCGCATCGCGGAACGGGCCGTAGTAGGCACTGGCGTACTTGGCCGAGTAGGCCATGATGCGCACGTTGACGTGGCCGGCGACTTCCAGCGCCTCGCGGATCGCGCCGAGGCGGCCGTCCATCATGTCAGAAGGCGCCACCACTTGCGCGCCAGCCTCGGCGTGGGACAGCGCCTGGCGCACCAGCGCATCGACGGTGATGTCGTTCTGCACGTAGCCGTCTTCGTCGAGGATGCCATCCTGGCCGTGGGTGGTAAACGGGTCGAGGGCAACGTCGGTGATCACCCCAAGCTCCGGGAAGCGTTCACGCAGGGCGCGGGTAGCGCGCTGGGCAATGCCATCCGGGTTCCACGCTTCGGCGCCATCCAGGGTCTTTTTCTCGACCGGGGTTACCGGGAACAGTGCCAAGGCCGGAATCCCCAGGTCCACCCAGGACTGCGCAGCTTCCAGCAGCAAGTCGATCGACAAGCGCTCGACACCTGGCATGGACGGCACTTCTTCTCGGCGGTTTTCACCATCCAGAACGAATACCGGCAAGATCAGGTCATCGACCGTCAGGGTGTTTTCACGCACCAGGCGACGGGAAAACTCGTCGCGGCGATTGCGACGCAGACGTGTGGCAGGAAACATACGGTTGGCGGGGGTAAAGCTCACGGCAGACTCCTGAGCCCGCGCAGGCGGGCAGCGCGACAGTTATAAGCGGCCATTATGACGCCTGTGTTACACCCTTGGGCAACCCTGCGACGTGTCGCCACAGGCAATCACCATGTAGGAATTGTTCACGTCGAGACACATTTGGACACTTTCCCCACGGCCCGCGAAGGGGTAGGCTGCGCGTTCATTTCGCCAGCACCCCAGAAGATGCTTCAACAATTCCTGCAGGATTTCGGCTACTTTGCCCTTTTTCTCGGCACATTTTTTGAAGGTGAGACCATCCTGGTGCTTGCGGGATTTCTTGCGTTCCGCGGTTACATGGACATCAACATGGTGTGCGTGGTGGCCTTCTTCGGCAGCTATGCCGGCGACCAGCTGTGGTACTTCATGGGCCGCCGCCATGGCCGCGCAATCCTGGCGCGCAGGCCGCGCTGGCAGGCCATGGGCGACCGTGCCCTGGACCATATCCGCCGCCACCCGGACATCTGGGTACTGAGCTTCCGCTTCGTCTATGGTCTGCGCACGGTGATGCCGGTAGCGATTGGCCTGTCGGGCTATCCGCCGCGCCGCTACCTGCTGCTCAACGGCATTGGCGCTGCGGTGTGGGCAGTGGCCCTGGGCGCTGCGGCCTACCACTTCGGGGCGATCCTCGAAGGCCTGCTTGGCAACGTCAAGAAGTACGAGCTGTGGGTACTTGGCGGCCTGCTGGTGCTGGGCCTGCTGCTGTGGCTGCGCCGGCGTTTTCGCACCCAGCGCGCCGAGCGCAAGGCGGCCGCCGACGCGGCTGCGACCGAGCAGCTGACGGACAAGCCAAGCCCACCGCAAGAATGAACATGCCGCTGTTGCCGTGATCCTAGTAAAGTGCCAAGCAACAATTGGCGCCTGGACTCTGGAGAAACAAGCATGACAAAAAAAGTGGCGGTGATTCTTTCCGGCTGTGGTGTCTACGATGGCGCTGAAATCCACGAAAGCGTGATCACGCTGCTGCGCCTGGACCAGCGCGGCGCGCAGGTGCAGTGCTTTGCACCAAACATCCCCCAACTGCATGTAATCGATCATCTGACCGGTGAGCAAACCAGCGAGACTCGCAATGTGCTGGTCGAGTCGGCGCGGATTGCCCGCGGCCAGGTCAAGGACATTCGCGAAGCAGACGTCAGCGAGTTTGACGCGCTGATCGTGCCCGGCGGCTTTGGCGCTGCAAAAAACCTCTCCAACTTTGCCGTTGAAGGTGACAAGTGCACGGTTCAACCAGACGTACTGGCGCTGGCCGAGGCCTTCGCCGAAGCCGGCAAACCGGTCGGCCTGATGTGCATTTCGCCAGCTCTGGCAGCGAAGATCTACGGCCCAGGCGTGGTCTGCACCATCGGTAACGATGCCGGCACCAGCGCGGCGGTGGTGAAGATGGGCGGCACCCACGAAGAGTGCGATGTACATGACATCGTCGAAGACACCCAGCGCAAGCTGGTGACCACCCCGGCGTACATGCTCGCTACCTCGATCAGCGATGCGGCCAGCGGCATCTACAAACTGGTCGACCGGGTGCTGGAATTGGCCCACGCCAACGACCACTGAGCCGCCCTGCAGCGCTGGCCCAGGCCGGCGCTGCGTGATGCTGTGATCAACGTCGTAATCAGCCCCTGGCGAGGCGGGTCAGGATGCGATCGAGGGAGTTGGCGAACTCCTGCTTTTCTTTCTCGCCGTAAGGCCCCTGGCCACCACTGGCCTGGCCCTGTTCACGCAGCTCGGTGAACAAGTTACGCGTCGCCAACCGGTCGGCCATATTGCGCTCATCGAACTCACGGCCACGTGGGTCGAGCGCCGCCACGCCGTTTTTCACAAGGCGGTCGGCCAAGGGGATATCGCTGCAGATCACCAACTCGCCCGGTACGGCATTCTCGACCAGATAATCATCGGCGGCATCCGGTCCGCTCGGCACCACGATCAGCTTTACGCAGGCAAATGCCGGCTTGATCTGCGCTTGGCCGGCGACCATCACCACCTCAAGTTTGCGCTTGAGGGCAAACTTTACGATCAGGTCCTTGACTGCCTTGGGGCAGGCGTCGGCATCGATCCATATACGCATTGCTGCATTCTCATCGGCTGTTAATCACTGCGCCCAGTGTGCCAGATCGCAGCTCAACTGGCCGCAGCGCGGCGCCGCTCGAGCAGCCACGAGCGGCCATACAGCAGCGCGATCGCGCTCAGTGCCAAGGCTTGTGCCGCCAGTGAGTAGGCATCGGCATGAATGCCCAGCCAGTCGAATTCAAAGAACGCCACCGGCCGCGTGCCGAGGATGCCTGCCTCTTGCAAGGCCTTGATGCCATGCCCGGCGAACACCACCGACAGTGCGCACAGCAGCGCGGCGTTGATGCTGAAGAACAGCGCCAGCGGCAGCTTGGCCGAACCGCGCAGGATCACCCAGGCCAGGCCCACCAACAGCACCAGCGCGGTGGCACCACCGGCCAGCACAGCGTTGTGCCCGGCAGGCCCTGATTGCAGCCACAGGGTTTCGTAGAACAGGATCACCTCGAACAGCTCGCGGTACACCGAAAAGAACGCCAGCAAGGCAAAACCAAAGCGCCCGCCGCCGCCGACCAGGCTGCTTTTGATGTAGTCCTGCCAGGCCGCAGCGTGGCGCCGGTCGTGCATCCACACGCCGAGCCACAGCACCATCACGCTGGCAAACAGCGCGGTGCAACCTTCGAGCAATTCGCGCTGAGCACCGCCAACGTCGATCAGATACGCCGCTACCGCCCAGGTGGCGAAGCCTGCGACCAGTGCCAGCGCCCAGCCAACGTTGACGCTGCGCACCGCAGATTGCTGGCCGGTATTGCGCAGGAAGGCCAGGATCGCGGCCAGCACCAGAATCGCCTCGAGGCCTTCGCGCAGCAGAATCAACAGCCCGGAGATGTAGCTCAGCGACCAGCTCAGGCCATCGCTGCCAAGCAGCTTGGCGGCGGCGTCGAGCTTGACCTTGGCCTCGCTCAGGCGCTGTTCGGCCTGGGCGACGGGCAGGCCGTCCTGCAACGACTGCCGATAGGCCATCAGGGCCTTCTCGGTGTCTTTGCGTACTTGGGCATCGATGTTGTCGAGGGAGCTTTCGACCAGCTCGAAACCTTCCAGATACGCCGCAACCGACAGGTCATAGGCCTGGTCATGATCGCCGTCGCGATAGGCCGCCAGGCTCTTGTCGAGGGTGCTGGCGGTGTAGTCGAGCAACTGCGCCGGGCCGCGCTTGACCTGCGGCGGCTGTGCACGCTGGGCGCGAAACGCAGCTACGGCCTCGGCGCTGTGGCTGGCGGCGACTTCTGCAGGGGTCTGCCGGGCCAGATCAGCGAGGTTCCAGGCCGGGGCGCCAGCAGCGGCCTGCGGCTCGGCGCTGAAGCTGGCGACAAAGGCCGCTACGTCCCAGCGCTGACGCTCGTCGAGCTGGTCGGCAAACGAGGGCATTTCGGTGCCTTCGATGCCCAGGCCAAGGGTGTTGTAGAGGTCGAACAGGCTGAGCTGATCGAGCCGGGCGACGTCGCGCAGGTTGGCCGGCGCTGGCTCCAGACCGAGCCCGGCCGGGCCATCGCCGGCACCACTGTCACCGTGGCAGATCGAGCAGTTTTGCGCGTACAGCGCGGCGCCGCGGGCAGGATCAGGGGTGATTATCGGGGCCTGGCTGACCTCATAGGCAACCGCCAGACGGGCACCGAGCTGGCGCGCCTCGCGAGCAACGGTAGGGCCGTCCTGGCGCTGGTCGATGGCGGTGCGCAAGGCCTGTACGCCCTGTTCGAGGGCATCACGTTCGGCGTGCGCTGGCAGGTTTTTCACCAGTTCGGCGAGCACGCTGCTGAATTCCTGCTGCTCGCGGTACTCACCGTCATCGACCACCCTGCCCTCGCGCACCGTTGGCGGGTAATCCGCGCCAATGTAATCGAGCAGGTGCAAGGCCTTGGTCGCCTCTGCAGGGGCTTCGGCCATGGCCAGCGTGCTGCACAGCGCCAGCACTGGCCACAGCAGCCAGGCGAGTAAACGGGGACGGGAAGTCATGGCCGATCTCGAGGGGAATACGAAAGAGAACATTGTTCACTTCCACTCGCGCCTGCTCAAGGGCTGCCGGCAGATTTCACGAAAAATCTTGTAACAGATTAGCGACAGGGGCCAGCGCAACCTAATTCAAGCCTTCATGCCAGCAAAACGCCACCCTGTGCTTATAATGTCGCGCCTTTGCCTTTGGTCCCCCGCAATCACGGGCCGCGCTGGCGCAGGACGCAGTCCATCCATTCAGGGAAGAACAACACCGATGGTCCCCCGCGCAGTACTTCTGGCAGCGCTTATCGCCGTCACGCAACTGACCGGCTGCGCTGTGTTTCGCAGTTACGACAGCGAGCTTCAGGAAACCAACCAGCAGCTTGTCGCCGGCAATGTCGACGCTGCCCTGGCTCTGCTCGAGAGCAACAACAAGAGCGACGTCAAAGACCTCCTCTACTACTTCGAAAAAGGCGAGCTGCTGCGTTCCAAAGGTGATCTGCAGGGTAGCCAGCAAGCCTGGCGCGTGGCCGACGGCGTGGTCTTCGAGTGGGAAGAAGCAGTCAAACTGGACACTGAAAAGTACCTCAGCCAGTTCGCCAGCTATCTGGTCAACGACAAGGTCCGCCGCTACCAGGGCTACGACTACGAAAAGGTCATGCTGACCACCCAGATGGCCCTGAACCTGCTGGCGCAGAACGATTTCGCCGGCGCCCGTACCGAAATCAAGAAGACCCACGAACGCGAAGCGGTCATCGCCGAGCTGCGTGACAAGCAGTACCTCAAGGGCGAGCAGGAAGCCGAACAACAAGGTGCCAGCACCGAGTTCAAAGATCTGAAGGGATATCCGGTGGCCAGCCTCGACGACCCTGAAGTGGTCAGTCTGAAAAACAGCTACCAGAGCGCGTTCAGCCATTACCTGTCCGGCTTCGTCTACGAGGCCCTTGGCGAGAAGGGCCTGGCCGCGCCGGGCTACCGCACTGCAGCCGAGCTACGGCCGAAGACGCCATTGCTCGAGCAAGCCCTGCTCAACCTGGATGGCAAGCAAGCCAAAGCCGGCGAGAGCGATGTGCTGATTGTGGTCCAGAGCGGCCTGGCACCGGCACGCGACTCGATGCGCATCCCGCTGCCACTGACGATCGACGGTAACCTGGTGATCACCACGCTGTCGTTCCCGGTGATAAGAGAAGACAACAGCACTGCGCGCTTTGGCGAGGTCTACCTGAACGACCAGGCTGTCAGCCTCACTTCACTCAACAACACCAGCGCCATGTCGCGCAGGGCCCTGCGTGACGACATGCCGGAGATCATCCTGCGCACCAGCGTGCGCGCGGTCAGCCGCACCCTGGCGCAAAAAAAGCTGAACGAGGTCGACCCGCTGGCAGCCCTGATCGTGGGCATTGCCGCGGCAGTGGTCGAAGGCGCCGACACCCGCACCTGGCGCACCCTGCCCAACCAGACCCAGGTCGCCCGCGTGCATCTGGCCCAAGGCGAACATCGCCTGAGCCTGCCGGCGATCCTCGGCAGCGGTACGCTCAAGGTCAAGATCGACCAACCCTACCAAGTGATCAGCCTGCGCGTGCTCGGCCATCAGGTGTTCGCCAGTGGCGCCGCCATACAACTGCCGCAGCCGGCCCAAGCGCCAGTGCTTGCCAACCTCAAATAATCTCAAGGATCGAACATGCGTTTAATCTGCATCGCTCTGGTCGCCGCCGCCCTCCTGGCAGGCTGCGCCAGTCCGCCCGAGCCAGGCAGCGCCGCCAGCAAGGTGGTGACCATGGGCCAGCTCGACGACTTTGACATTGGCCCGATGCGGGTGGCCCGCGAACGCGGATTTCTCACCGTCAAGGTCGCCATCAACAACACCAGCCGCAGCAACCAGACCCTTTACTACCGCTTCGCCTGGCTGGGCGACGACGGCTTCCCGGTAGGCGATGAAGAAAGCTGGAAGACCCTCACCCTGTACGGCAAGCAGGCCAGCTTCCTGCCCGCCATCGCCCCGGTTCCGCAGGCGCGCGACTTCCGCCTCGAAGTCCATACCCGGTAATCATTTTCAGGAGCACTTTTGATGTTTGCACGCATTACCCTCGCCGCCCTCACCCTCGCCTTGCTCAGCGGCTGCAGCACGCCGTCACCAGGCCTGGGCAGCAAGAACATCAGCTACGGCGACACCAAGGCAGTCGAGCTGATTACCAACGAATTCGGCTCCACCGACCTGCAGATGATCGCCGAGAGCATGACCCGCTCGCTGGCCCAGTCCGGCGTGCTGCAGGGCCGCCCGGTGGTGCAGGTGTATGACGTGAAGAACAAGACCAGCGAGTACATCGATACCCGCGAGATCACCACCACGATCAAGACCCAACTGCTCAAGACCGGCGTTGCCCGCTTTGCCAGCGACAACACCGACATGCAGAGCCAGGTCGACCAGCTCAAGTTGCAGAACCAAAGCGGCCTGTACAAAAAAGCCACCGTCGCCAAGACGGGCAACATGATCGCCGCGCAGTACCGCCTGGAAGGCTCGATCAGCTCCATCGTCAAACGCAGCAGCGATTACAAAGACGTGTTCTACAAGTTCAGCCTGCAGTTGGTCGACGTCGAAAGCGGCCTGGCTGAATGGATGGACGAAAAAGAAATCCGCAAGACCACGGAGCGCTAAGCGATGCGTACATGGATGGCAGTCATCGCTATGGCTTGCGCATTTTCTGCGCAGGCGGCGCCCAAGGTCGCAGTCACCGACCTGGCCTATCAGGCGCAGGTGGAGGAATACATCCACAGCGTCAGTGCGCACAACAGCGGCCAGGCGAGCCCGTACAGCGCCAGCCACTCGGCCAGCTACAGCGAGTACGAGAGCAGCAAGAGCTACATCGAGCAGACCGAGCTGCGCAATTTCGGTGGCGACATCAAGGGCGCAATCCTCAAGGGTGGGCTGTTCCAGCTGGTGCAGGGCAAGCCTTACACCAGCCGTTCCAACGACGATGTCTACGACGTGATCGCCCGGATCAAAGCCGGCTCGTTCCCAGGTGCCGACTACGTGCTGTTCGGCACCCTGTCGGATATCGACTTCCAGAGGGACATCAACGCACTCGACCACACCGACAGCTACTCGGCGGTACTGGCCCTGAGCGTGGTGGCTGATTTCAGCCTGATCAATACCCGCACCTACGAGATCACCTCGGCCTTCACCGCCATGGGCGAGGGCCAGGACACCAAGCTGGTAAAACGCCAGGATGCGCGCGTCACCCTCAACCGCCCGCGGGTGGTCCGCGAGGTGTCCAGGGAGCTGGGCATGGATGTAGCGCGGCAACTGGCCGAGCAGCTGGCCGGCGAAGTGTCGGCGGCGCCAGCGCGAGAAGGTGTGCAGAGCAACTTGCCGCCGGATGAACCGGCGCAGATTTTGCGCTGAGGGCTGAAAGCACTCTCCCGGGCAAGCCCGCTCCTGTAGGAGCGGCCTTGCGTCGCGAAAGGGCTGCAAAGCAGCCCCCATACATCGCATCAAAGCCATTCACCGCAGTCGATTGACCCCAGTCTCCATGTCATTGACCAGCGCCTTGGCCAGCCCGCTGAGGATCCGCGCCGCGCTGCCGGCCTGGAGGTCGCCCTGCATTTCGGCCTCATCGGTCAGATGGCGGATACAACCCAGCAACACCGACAGCTCATCAAACGCCTGGGGGATCGGGATGCCAGGGCGGACGGTGAACAGCTCGGTTGAGGCCACGCCCACCGTGGTAATGCCGTTGGTTTGCACGCTCATACCTTGGCTCCTTCAGCTACGCAGCCGGGTCAATGCGTGTTCAACCAGGGTACGGGCCATGCGCGTGGCATGGGCGGCGCTGGCCAGGGCGTTTAGGTCAGGTTGCTCAGCCGAGTCGCTGCACTGCTGGTCGAGGGTCTCGACCACGCCGCAGAGAAATTCATTGGCCAAGGCCAGGGAATCAGGCGGGAGCATGTCGCTGTGGACAGAAAAATGCGGGGAGATGATCAGCTTTAAACGGGGTGGATCAGGGACGATCTTTTTCATGGGACGACACCTCATAGCGTATGAATGGTCGCTGCCCTCCTTTTCGTCTCACGGATTTGGGTGGCAGTCGTACGCGGGGTGAGACCCGGGCCCATACGCTAACCCGGCCAGACCGAAGCCTGCCCGCGTAAGACCGCCATAAAGCGGAGTGCGTTAGGGTCGGGTATCTCACGCCCGTTCGCCCTGTTCAGGCGACCCGACGACGTTAGCCCTGAGGCATTTCCCCGACAATACGGCAGCTTCCGCAAAGGACGTAGGATACTTCCGAAGGCCCCACAGCCTGAAGCGCTCAGCGCGAAGTTGGGAAAGGTCTTACAAGCACCCCCATGATGTCAGCAGGCCATATTCCACGGCAGCTCAAGCCCCGCAAGGCCTGCACAAAACAGCCTGGATTTGCCGTAATACTTTGTAATGTTTGCTCTGCGATTTTAGTTGTACGACGTCCTATCAGCATGTTCGACTGCGCCGGCTCTCAATACAAAAATAACGGAGACATCCAATGACCAGCCTACCTTCCGTTGAGGGCAAAGCTGCCGTGCCCTCGCAAAGCCGCCTCGCGCGCATCGCCAAGTTGCTCGGCCCGGGCATCATCGCCGTGCTGTCGTGGCTGGGCGCAGGTGATCTGATCACCTCTTCCGTGGCCGGCGCCAACTACGGTTACGCAATGATGTGGGTGCTGGCAGTTTCGCTGCTGCTGCGCTACCTGATCGTCAACATCATCGCCCGCTTCCAACTGTGCAATAACCAGGGCATGACCATCCTTCAGGGCTACGCGCAACTGCACCCGGTGTTCGCCTGGTTCATGCTCGGCTACGCGCTGATCATGGGCCACCTGATGAACGCATACATGATCAAGGGCGCCGGCGAATCATTGGCCATGCTGCTGCGCGTCGACTACCCGCTGCTTTGCTCGATGGCGGTGGTGCTGGCGGTGTGGATGCTGGTCGGGCGCAATATCTATTCGCTTATCGAAGGCGTGATGAAGGCATTGCTGGCGATCATGACCCTGGCGTTTCTGGCGCTGGCGGTAATGTCCGGGCCGGATGTGGCAGGCATCGTCAAAGGCACCATCGGCTTCAGCATCCCGCCTGACGAGGGCGTGCATGGCGCCATGCTGGTAGCGGTGTCGGTGATCGGCGCAGTGGCCGGTTCGGTGGCCAACTTCGTCCACCCCTACGTGATGCGCCAGAAGGGCTGGGTTGGCCCGCAGCACAAGCGCGTGCAACGCAACGACCTGCTGTTTGCAGTATTCGTCGGTATCGTCATCAACCTGGCGATCTGGATCGTCGGCGCAGAAATCCTGCGGCCCAACGGCATCGAAGTGAAAACCCTTGGCGATCTGGGCAAGGCGCTGGAAATCTTCTTCGGCCCGATCGGCTGGTATGTGTTCTTCATCGGCGTGTTCGCCACCCTGTTCGCCAGCATTTCCGGCAAGACCACAGCCTTCCCGATGCTGATCACCGACGCCCTGCAGCACGTGCAGCCCAAGCGTCGCGAGCGTTATGGCAAGGAGTTCCACAAGGACCCGGCGCACCGCTGGTTCATGCTGTTCATCCTGGTTACGCCACTGATCTGGTCGATCCCGGGCATGCCTGACTTCGTCACCCTGACCATCGGCGTCAGCGCGCTGAATATCATTGGTCTGCCGGTGATCTCGCTGGGCCTGTTGATCATGTCCAACCAGAAATCGCTGCTGAGCAAGGAATACCGCAACAACCTGTTCGAGAACATCGCCCTGGCATTCGCCACCGGCCTGGCACTGTGGGTGGCGTTCCAGCTGGGTGTGGAGCTGTTCAGCTAAGTCATCGTACAACGCTGCTGTAAACACTCTGCGGGGCAGGTCTTGAAAAGGGCTTGCCCCGTGTTTGTTTGCAGCCAGTGTGCGTTGATTGTCGCCACTGAAATGACAATGTGTCTCTGCACAGGCGGATTGTCTGCACCCACCCTGCCCTTCACAATGCGCGACTAATCTGATCCCGCTGCCCTCTTCGCAGCTCATGGAGTTCGAGCGATGCCACACGAAGGCAGCCTGCTACAAACCGCGGTCATCTTCCTTCTCGCCGCAGTGATTGCCGTGCCATTGGCCAAGCGCCTGCAACTCGGCGCCGTCATCGGTTACCTGCTTGCCGGCGTAGCCATAGGCCCACAGGTTTTAGGCTTGATCCGCGACACCGAAAGCGTCGCGCACATTTCCGAGCTGGGCGTAGTCTTGCTGCTGTTCATCATCGGCCTGGAACTGTCACCGCGGCGGTTGTGGCTGATGCGCAAAGCGGTGTTCGGCGTGGGCCTGGCACAGGTGCTGCTGACCGGCGCGATACTCGGCGCCATCGCTCTGTTCGGTTTCGCCCAATCACTGCCCGCAGCGCTGGTGCTGGGTCTGGGCCTGGCCTTGTCGTCGACTGCCTTTGGCTTGCAGACGCTGGCCGAAACCAAGCAATTGAATGCCCCGCACGGGCGTCTGGCGTTTGCCATTCTGCTATTCCAGGACATCGCCGCCATCCCGCTGATCGCACTGGTGCCGTTGCTCGCCGCCAGCGGCCCGGACACCAGCCATGGCGACAGCCTGCAACACGGCCTGACCATCTTTGCCAGCATCGCCGTGGTCATCGTCGGCGGCCGTTATCTGCTGCGCCCGGTGTTCCGCATCGTCGCCCGCACCGGCTTGCCGGAAGTGTCCACGGCCACCGCACTGCTGGTGGTGATCGGCACTGCCTGGCTGATGGAGCTGGCCGGAATCTCCATGGCCTTGGGCGCATTTCTCGCCGGCCTGTTGCTGGCCGACTCGGAATACCGGCACGAACTGGAGTCGCAGATCGAGCCGTTCAAAGGGCTGCTGCTGGGCCTGTTCTTCATCAGTGTCGGCATGGGCGCCAATCTCAGTCTGTTGTTCGACACGCCTTGGCTGTTGCTCGGCCTGACTGCGCTGCTGATCGCAGTAAAGCTGCCGATGCTGATGCTGGTCGGGCGTCTGGGCGGCCTCAATACGGCCAATGCCCTGCGCCTCGGCGTGGTCTTGGCGGCTGGCGGCGAGTTCGCTTTTGTGGTGTTCAAGCTGGGCAAGGACCAAGGACTGCTCGACAGCTACACCTACGACCTGCTGCTGATGACCATCACTCTATCGATGGCCGCCACGCCGCTGTTGCTGATGGCCTGCGCACGCCTGCTCAAGCGCCCGCCTGCCACGCGTGAAGTGCCGGAACAGTACAAGGACATCCAGACCGATGCGCCGCGGGTGGTGATCGTTGGCATGGGCCGCATGGGCCAGATCGTCTCGCGCATCCTGCGTGCGCAGAAGATCCCGTTCATTGCCCTCGACACCTCGGTCGACGCCATCGAGATGACCCGCACCTTCGAGCAGGCGCCGGTGTTCTACGGCGACCCGATGCGCGCCGAAGTGCTGCACGCCGCCAAAGTCGGCGAGGCCGAATACCTGATCGTGACCACTGACGACCCCGAGATCACCACACGCACGGCAGAGAGGGTCAAACGTCTCTATCCACATCTGAAAGTGCTCGCCCGCGCGCGCAACCGCCAGCATGTGCACAAGCTGATGGACGTCGGCGCCGAGCCGATCCGCGAGACGTTCTATTCCAGCCTGGAAATGAGCCGACGCGCCTTGGTCGGCCTGGGTTTGTCGGATTATCAGGCCGCTGACCGCATCCAGCGCTTTGCCGAACATGACGAGCAGGTGCTCGAAGCCCAGGGCCGCATCCGCGACGACCGCGCCAAGGTCATGCAGAACGCCAAGGAAGCACGGGTGGAGCTGGCCCGGCTATTCGAGTCAGACGCCGACTGAGGCCAACTCAGGCCAACACCAGTCGACAGATAGGCGGATGCTCCCGCTGCGCGGCCTGCCATAGATCGTAGGCCGCCTGCTCCGCCAGATACTGCCGGGCCGCACCCAGGCCTGCCAGCTCAAGGCGATAAGCCAGGTCAGCCGAAAGCGCTGCGCGTCCATTGATGACGGCAGACAGCTGCCCGCGTGAGTAGCCAAGGTGGCGAGCCAGCGACGAGACGTTCATACCAATAGCGGGCAGGACATCTTCGCGCAGCGATTCGCCGGGGTGAGGCGGGTTGTGCATCGACATAAGCATTCAGCTCCTAGTGATAATCCAGATAGTCGACCAGCTCAACGTCGGTGCTGACAAAGTGGAATATCACCCGCCAGTTACCAGAGATGCTAACGGCCCAGAAACCGTCCAGGTTGCCTCGCAAGGGATGGAGCCGATAACCGGGTCGGTCCATATCGGCAGGCGATTGTGCGACTGCGAGTGACGCGAGAAGCCGGCGCAGGCGTGCTACTTGATCAGCTCGGACACCGGATGTATCTCCCCGCTGATAGAGTGCCCTCAGGCCTTTGTGCCTGAAACTCCTGATCATTGACGCTGAAGTGTAAGGCCAGGCCTTACACTTTTCAAGTAGACCATGGCTCGTTGCATGGAGACACTCCTGAGAATTTCCGGGAGTGCAGTTTGTTCTTTGCCAGCTTCAAAGACGCCGTGATGGCGTCAGCCAAGCACGTGGGAAATTTCCTAAGCAGCTGTCCATCCGTCAGGTCACCTCCACCCCGCGACCACAAAAAATCACCCGCCCCCTCCACCCCTGGCCTGTTACGCTCCGTCTCGCTCGAGTCGCAAACACTCCGGCGCAGCAGCAAGCGACTGACCAGGAGACCCGCTTGGAAGACCTCAACTCGCTGTACTTCTTCACTCAGGTAGTCGAGCACGGTGGCTTCGCGCCTGCCGGGCGGGCGCTGGATATGCCCAAATCCAAGCTCAGCCGGCGCATCGCCGACCTCGAAGAAAGGCTCGGCGTGCGCCTACTGCACCGCACCAGCCGGCATTGCTCACTGACCGAAATCGGCCAGGAGTATTACCGCCGCTGCCTGGCCATGCGGGTCGAGGCCGAGAGCGCTGCCGAGGTGATCGAGCGCAACCGCAGCGAGCCGCGCGGGCTGGTGCGCATGAGCTGCCCGACCACCCTGCTCAACTCCTGGGTCGGGCCGATGCTGACGCGCTATATGCTCAAGTATCCGCGGGTCGAGTTGTTCATCGAGAGCACCAACCGCCGCGTCGACTTGCTGCACGAGGGCTTCGATGTGGCGCTGCGGGTGCGCTTTCCGCCGCTGGAAAACACCGACATGGTGATGAAGGTGCTGAGCAACAGCACCCAATGTCTGGTCGGTCGGCCGGCGTTTCTTGAGCAACTGCCGGCGGGCTTCGATCCGCAGCAGCTCAGCCAGCTGCCGAGCCTGCACTGGGGCGGCGCGCAGCGTGAGTATCAGTGGGAGCTGTTTCAGGGCGAGGACATGAGCCGCAGCATCGTCATCCCGCATACGCCGCGGATGGTCACCGATGACCTGTTTGCGCTGCGCCATTTTGTGGTGGCGGGGATCGGTATAGCGCACTTGCCGAAGGTGGCCGTGCGTGAGGATCTGGCCAGCGGGCATCTGGTAGAAGTGCTGCCGGGCTGGAATCCGCGCTGCGGTATCGTCCATGCGATCTTCCCGTCGCGGCGTGGCCTGCTGCCGTCGGTACGCTCGCTGATCGATCACCTGGCGGAAGAGTTCGTGTCCTGCGACATGGCTTGAATGGGTTAAAGCGACACCTGTCCCGAAGCGTGATCTTGAGGTTTGACGCGATCCCTGTAGGAGCGGCCTTGTGTCGCGAAAGGCGCGCGTAGCGGGCCCAGGATCTGTGCAGCACCAGAGATCGTCGGGGCCGCTGCGCGGCCCTTTCGCGACACAAGGCCGCTCCTACAGAGATCGCGTCGAGGCGGCCGCCTCGGATCAGATCAGAACGCGAAACACGAACAGCCCAGCGATCCCCAGAAGCCCTGGAAGTCACTCACCGGCACACTCGATTTGCGCGCCTTGTCATGGCTGTGAGCATGGACCCCACACGGCCCGGAACACTGATGTGGCATCGCTGCCAGCGACGGTGTGCCCGCCCGCCAGTGCCCCGGCACCTTGGCCACCGGCGACCACTCAGGCAATACCGGCACCTGCGCTGGGCCCAGCTTATCGAACTCGGCGGCGCCGTACACGACCTTGCCATCGACAATGGTCAGCACCGACTCGATGCTCTTGATCGCCTCCTCACTGACGCTGAAGAAGTCCAGCGACAGCGCTGCCAGGTCAGCCAGCTGGCCGACCTTGAGCTGGCCTTTCTTGCCCTGCTCGCTGGAGAACCAGGCGCTGCCCTGGGTGAACAACTGCAGCGCGGTATCGCGGCTCAGGCCTTCGGGATACAGCTCCATGCCACCGACGGTCTTGCCGCTGACCATCCAGTACAGCGAGGTCCACGGGTTGTAGCTGGAAACCCGAGTGGCGTCGGTACCGGCACCGACCGGCACGCCCATTTCCAGCATGCGCTTGATCGGCGGGGTCTGTTCGGCCGCCTTGGCGCCGTAACGGTCGACGAAGTACTCACCCTGGAAGGCCATGCGGTCCTGAATGGCGATACCGCCGCCCAGGGCACGCACGCGCTCGATGTTCTGCGGGGTGATGGTTTCGGCGTGGTCGAAGAACCACGGCAGGCCGTTGAACGGGATGTCGCGGTTGACCTTCTCGAACACGTCGAGCATGCGCGTGATCGACTCGTTGTAGGTGGCGTGCAGGCGGAACGGCCAGCGCTGCTCGACCAGATGGCGGACCACCGGTTCCAGCTCTTCTTCCATGGTCTGCGGCAAGTCAGGGCGCGGCTCGAGGAAGTCCTCGAAGTCGGCGGCGGAGAACACCAGCATCTCGCCGGCGCCGTTGTGCCGGAGGAAGTCGGTGCCGCTGTGCAGCTTGACGCTGGAGGTCCACTTGCGGAAGTCGTCGAGCTCTTCCTTGGGTTTTTGCGTGAACAGGTTGTAGGCGATGCGCACGGTCAGTTGGTTGTTGTCGGCCAGCTCCTGGATTACCGAGTAATCGTCGGGGAAGTTCTGGTAGCCACCACCGGCATCGATCGCGCTGGTCAGGCCGAGGCGGTTGAGTTCACGCATGAACTGGCGGGTCGAGTTGACCTGATACTCCAAGGGCAGCTTCGGCCCTTTGGCCAGGGTCGCGTAGAGAATCATCGCGTTGGGGCGGGCGATGAGCATGCCGGTCGGGTTGCCGAACTTGTCGCGCTGGATCTCGCCACCGGCTGGGTTGGGCGTGTCCTTGTCGTAGCCGACGGCTTTGAGCGCGGCGCGGTTGAGCAGCGCGCGGTCGTACAGGTGCAGCAGGAACACCGGGGTATCGGGCGCGGCCTGGTTGATCTCTTCAAGGGTCGGCATGCGTTTTTCGGCGAACTGGAATTCGTTCCAGCCACCGACTACCCGCACCCACTGCGGAGTTGGCGTGCGCGCCGCCTGGTCCTTGAGCATGCGCAGGGCATCGGCTACCGAAGGCACGCCTTCCCAGCGCAGTTCCAGGTTGTAATTGAGACCGCCGCGGATCAGGTGCAGGTGCGAGTCGTTGAGGCCGGGGATCACCGTGCGCTGCTTGAGGTCGATGATTTGCGTGCTGTCACCGCGCAAGGCCATGGCCTCGGCGTCGCTGCCCACGGCGAGAAAACGCCCGTCCTTGATGGCCACGGCGGTGGCGGTTGGGTTTTCACGGTCGACGGTGTGCAGCTTGCCGTTGAACAGGATCAGGTCGGCGGTCATGGGCAAATCCTCGGATAGGGGGCGGGAGCAGCGCGGAGTGAACCGCGCCGCCTCGGTGGCTTACTTGGCCAGGAACGCCAGCAGGTCTTCGTTCAACTGCTGCGCATGGGTGACCGCAAAGCCGTGCGGCGCGCCGCTGTATACCTTGAACTCAGCGCCCTTGATCATTTCTGCTGCGCGCTTGCCGGTGGTCTCCATCGGTACGATCTGGTCGGCGTCGCCATGAATGACCAGGGTCGGCACATCGACTTTGGCCATGTCTGGACGGAAGTCGGTGGCAGAGAAGGCGCTGACGCAATCCAGAGTCGCTTTCAATGACGCCAGCAGGGCGATATTGAGGGTCTGCGCCTGCACTCCGGTGGAGACCGCCTGGCCTTTGTTGATGCCGTAGAACGGGGTGGCGAAGTCGGCCAGGAACTGTGCACGGTCGGCTCTGAGGCCCGCCTGGATACCTTCGAACACCGAAGCATCGACGCCATCCGGGTTGCTCTCGGACTTGCCGAACACCGGCGTTACTGCGCCGAGCAACACCAGCTTGGCCACCCGCTCGCTGCCATGCCGACCGATGTAGCGGCTAACGTCACCGCCACCCATGGAGAAGCCGACCAAGGTCACGTCGCGCAGGTCGAGGTGCTCGATCAGCTGGGCGATGTCGTCGGCGAAGGTGTCGTAGTCATAGCCGGTCCACGGTTGGTCGGAGCGACCGAAGCCACGCCGGTCAAAGGCGATGGCGCGGTAGCCGCGGCTGGCGAGAAACTCCATCTGGGTGTCCCACATGTCCGCATCCAGCGGCCAGCCATGGCTGAACAGCACGGGCTTGCCGCTGCCCCAGTCCTTGAAGTAGATCGAAGTGCCATCGCGGGTTACGAACGTGCTCATATCGGTATCTCCAGAAATTAGGTAGGGGCTTGCACAGCGTAGCGTCAGAAATGTTTCAACCACGTAGCCAGTTGGCGCAGCGGCGGGTTACCCACGGCATGATGAAAAACACCACCGGCAGGATCACCAGCAGGTTGCCGATCAGGTTGCCAATGACCGGCCCGGCCAGTTGCGGCACGCGAGTGAACAGCGGTGCCAGCACGATCGGTACCAACATGGTCAACGGGCAGATCACCAGGTAGGTCAGTACGGCCTGCTTCCAGCGCGGCGGCGCTGGGGTGTTGCTGCTGGCCGGGGTGAACCAGAACTCCGGGTCGTCATGCACATGGGTGTGGTCACCGTCCTCAAGCAGCGGCAGCACCTCGCTGACCAGTGCCTGGCGTTCAGCCGAATTGACCCATGCCTGCAGCAGTTCAGCATCGGCAAAACGCACCACGGTGGTGAAGTGGCAACCACCGCCATCGGGGCGGATCACATTGACGTCGAGGTGGCCCGGCTGCTGGCGGGCAGTGGTTACCGCGCGCTTGAGCCATGCCTCGTACTGCGCCAGCGCGGCGGCCCGCGCCTTGTGCTGGATGACCAGGGTCACCACGTTGCGGTTATCGACGGTTGCACTGTTCATGGGTGTTCCCTGGGCAAAGGCGGCTGGCCATGGCCCACGCTGTTGCTGTGGGCCGGCGCTGGGTTGAGGGCGCGGCTTATTTGCCGGCGGCGGTCAGGGCGCTGTAGGTGGTCATCAGGTTGCGGTAGTCCGGTATGTGGTTGGAGCACAGCGCGCCGAGGCCTTCGATGTCGTTCCTCCAGTCGCGGTGCAGTTCACAGGCCACGCCGAACCAGTTCATCAGTTGTGCACCAGCGCTGCTCATGCGGTTCCAGGCGGCGTCACGAGTGATCTCGTTGAAGGTGCCGGACGCATCGGTAACCACGAACACATCGAACTCTTCTTCCAGCGCCGACAGTGCCGGGAACGCCACACAAACCTCGGTCACCACACCAGCGATGATCAGCTGCTTCTTGCCAGTCGCCTTGACCGCCTTGACGAAGTCTTCGTTGTCCCAGGCGTTGATCTGGCCAGGGCGAGCGATGTACGGCGCATCCGGGAACAGCGCTTTCAGCTCAGGGATCAGCGGGCCGTTGGGGCCTTGCTCGAAGCTGGTGGTGAGGATGGTTGGCAGGTTGAAGAACTTGGCCAGGTCAGCCAGGGCCAGCACGTTGTTCTTGAACTTGTCCGGCTCGATGTCACGCACCAGCGACAGCAGGCCAGCTTGATGGTCGACCAGCAGGACTACGGCGTCGTCTTTGTTCAGGCGGTTGTATTTGAAGTTGTTCATGGCTTGGTGCTCCGCAAGGGTCTTGGTTTCGAGTGAGTTGGGTGTTTCGCGTTGATGAGTAAAGATTAAAACCAAGACCTTTGTGCGACTAGATAGCTAAATTTGTCTTTAGCGTTCTATTTTATGAACGATGGTGATTACGGCCTGTTGTTGCGACTACGGCCCAGTTGCTTGTCCCCCTCACCTACTCTTTACTACCCATCAGCCCTCCCCCGCACCGAGACCGTCATGCTGGCGTTCATCCAGTCCTACCCGCTGTTGCTCGGCACCTGTTTGATCCTGCTCGATGTACTGCTCTGGCAATTGATCACGCTGCAGCGCCAGCCGTGGCGGATCGCTGCGCGTCTGGCGATCTTCCTGTTGTTCAGCGCGGTGTTGGTGGCGGCGGGGATGAGCCCGTTGCAGCCGCCGCCGTGGGTCGATGATGTGGCGCGCAATCTGTTGGCGACGGTGCTGGCGATTGGCTGGTGGCTGTTTGCGGCGCGGACGGTGACGGTGGTGTTCGGCGTGCTGCTGGTGGCGCGCGGCAGCCATGGCGGGCGTTTGTTGCAGGACGTGCTCGGGGCATTGATTTTTCTGGTGGCGGTGGTGGCCGCGGCGGCCTATGTGCTGCAGTTGCCGGTCAAGGGGCTGCTGGCGACGTCAGGGGTAATGGCGATCGTGATCGGCCTGGCGTTGCAGAGCACCTTGAGCGATGTGTTCTCGGGGATCGTTCTGAATACCACGCGGCCGTATCAGATCGGCGATTCGATTTCGATCGATGGCACCGAGGGCAAAGTGGTCGATATCGACTGGCGGGCGACGCGGATGATCACTGCCAGCGGCAGCCTGGCGGTGGTGCCCAACTCGGTGGCAGCCAAGGCCAAGCTGCTCAACCACAGCCGCCCGGCGGACCGGCATGGGCTGAGCATCACCGTGGTGGTGCCGGCCAAAGTGCGCCCGAAGCGGGTGTTCGATGCGCTGGAAAAGGCCCTGCAAGGCACCTCTGCGCTACTCGCCACGCCTGCACCAAAGGTCTCGGTGAAAGCCTCAAGCCTGGAGTCGGTGGAATATGAAGCCAGTGGTTTCATCACCGACATGGCGCGCAAGGGCGAGGTGCGCAATCAGTTGTTCGACCTGGCCCATCGGCACCTGGAAGCCAGCGGCGTGATCTGGAATGCCGACCTGGCCTCGGCGCCACGCAGCCGTCAGCGCGAGCTGCTGGATGAGGTGCGCCTGTTCCGCTCGCTGAGCGGCGACGAGCGCGATGAGCTGAGCCAGCACATGACGACGGTGGAGTACCTGGTCGATCAGGTGATCCTAGGCATCGGCGAGCGTTCGCAGCATGTGTTGGTGATTGCCAGCGGGGTAGTGTCGGCGTCGGTGCGCGATGGCGAGCGGCTGGTCGAGGCCGGGCGCATGGGGCCGGGCGAGCTGCTGGCCATTGAAGGTTTGGTCGATGAAGAAGAGTCGGCGGTGGAGTTCCGTACCCTGAGCGGCTGCGTGCTGTATCGGATCGACAAGGAACAGCTGCGCAGTTGCTTGGACCAGCGCGGCGACGTGCAGATGGCCTTGACCAAGCTGCAACGGTTCCGCCGGCAGAGCCGCGATTCACTGTTGATGCAGAAACCGGTGCTGGTCAAGAAAGGCGGCTTTCTCAGCTGGCTGCGGTAGGAGCGGCCTTGTGTCGCGAAAGGGCCGCGTAGCGGCCCCAGATTTCAGCTTCGCCGCGGGTATCGCCGGGGCCAGCTACGCTGGCCTTTCGCGACAAAAGGCCGCTCCTACAGGACCACGCGCAAGCACTGGCCGGCGTGGTACAGCGAGAAGCCTGACTCATAGAACGCAGTACGCAACGACGGCGCGCTGACGGCTTTCATCGGCGAGAACGGCACCGGCAGGCGCTCGGGGTCATCCTTGAGCAGAAACTCGGCAAAGGCTCGGCCAATCACGGTACCGGTGGTATTGCCGCGACCGTTGTAGCCGGTCACCGCGACCAACCCCGGTGCAGGTTCGAACAGGCGCATCAGGTGATCGGGGGTGAAGTCGATGCAGCCGGTCCAGTGCATTTCCCAGTCGACCTTGCCCAGCTCCGGGTAGTAGTGGCTCTGAATGCGGTCGGCCCAGCGCCGTACGAACCATGCCGGCTTGTTGTCGACCCGACCGAGGCTGCCGAGCAGCAGGCGGCCTTGGTCATCGCGGCGGATGCTGCTGAGTACGGTACGGGTGTCCCACGAGCCTTGGCCATGGGGCAGCACCTTGTCGGCGGCTGCGCCGTGCAGCGGTGCCGAGGCAACCTGGTAGTAATAGCCACGGAAGAAGTGCTTTTGCAGGTTGCTCCAGTCGCCCTCAGTGTAGGCGCCGGTGGAGATCACCACCTTGTCGGCACGGACCACGCCTTTGCCGGTGTTGACCTGCCAGCCAGCGCCATCGCGCTGCAGGCCTTCGACCGAGGATTGCTGGAACAGCTTGCCGCCCAGCCGCTCTACTGCAGCAGCCAGGCCTTGGGTGTAAGCCATCGGGTTGATGGTGCCGGCGCGGTGGTCGAGCAGCGCGGCGGAAATCTTGTCGGTACCGCAGTATTCCTGGCACTGCGCGCCGGTCAGCAGTTCGACGTTGGCGCCGCGCCGGCTCCATTGCTGATGGCGCGCCTCCAGGTCAGCCAGGCCAGTGGCGTTGTGCGCCATGTGCAGAGTGCCTTTGTGCTGGGCCTGGCAGTCGATGCCCAGGCGCTCGATCATGGCGAACACCTCGGCGGGTGCCTCGCCCAAGGCCTTGTTCAAGCGGCTGCCCTGTTGTTGACCGAGGGTCGCTTCGACATCGTCGGGGCGAATCCAGGTGCCGGCGTTGACCAGGCCAACGTTGCGCCCGGAGCCGCCGTGGCCGACTTTCCAGGCTTCGACAACGATCACTGACTTGCCCTGTTCGAGCAGATGGATCGCTGCCGACAGGCCGGTGATACCGCCACCGATGACGCAGACGTCGGCCTTGTGCTCGCCCGCCAGGGCCTGCACGGCGACGCTCGCCGGAGTGACGTGTTCCCAGAGACATTGTTGACGCAATTCGGGCATGACCGGCCTCAGCTTATTTTTCTTGTTACGGTGTGGCCGCCAGGCGGCCGCTCGCGGCACACGGCCGCGAAAGGGGGCCGAGGCCCCCGCCTGCGATCATCAGTCGAACACGATGCCCTGCGCCAGCGGCAATTCGCGTGAGTAGTTGACGGTGTTGGTCTGGCGCCGCATGTAGCCTTTCCAGGCATCCGAACCCGACTCGCGACCGCCGCCGGTTTCTTTCTCGCCGCCGAACGCGCCACCGATCTCTGCACCGCTGGTGCCGATGTTGACGTTGGCGATGCCGCAGTCGCTGCCGGCTGCGCTCTGGAAGCGCTCGGCTTCACGCAGGTCGGTGGTGAAGATGCACGACGACAGGCCTTGTGGCACTTCGTTATTCAGGCGCAAGGCCTCCTCGAAGTCGTCATAAGCCAGCACGTACAGGATCGGTGCGAAGGTCTCGTGGCGGACCACTTCGCTCTGCGCAGGCATCTCGGCGATTGCCGGGGTCACGTAGTAGCCGTTCGGATACTGGCTGGCCAGCTGACGCTCACCACCAAACACCTGGCCACCTTCGTCACGGGCCTTGGCCAGTGCGCCTTGCATGGCGTCGAACGACTGCTTGTCGATCAGCGGGCCGACCAGGTTGTTCTCGCGCGGGTCGCCGATGCGCACTTTGCCGTAGGCGGCTTTGACGCGGGCAACCACTTCGTCCTTGATCGAACGGTGCACGATCAACCGACGCAGGGTGGTGCAGCGCTGGCCAGCGGTGCCGACGGCGGAGAACAGAATGCCGCGCACAGCCAGATCAAGATCGGCACTCGGCGCGAGGATCATGGCGTTGTTGCCGCCCAGTTCGAGGATGCTGCGGCCAAAGCGTGCGGCAACCCGTGGGCCGACTTCACGACCCATGCGGGTGCTGCCGGTGGCGCTGACCAGCGGTACACGTGGGTCGTCGACCAGCGCTTCGCCGGCTTCACGGCCGCCGATCACCAGCTGGGCCAGGCCGGCCGGTGCATCACCGAAGGCCAGCAGGGCTTTTTCGAACAGCGCCTGGCAGGCCAGTGCGGTCAGCGGGGTCTTCTCGGACGGTTTCCAGACCACGGCGTTACCGGCTACCAGCGCCAGCGCGGTGTTCCACGCCCACACCGCCACCGGGAAGTTGAAGGCGCTGATCACGCCAACCACGCCCAGCGGATGCCACGACTCACGCATGTGATGGCCGGGGCGCTCGGAGGCGATGGTCAGGCCGTACAGCTGACGCGACAGGCCGACGGCGAAGTCGCAGATGTCGATCATTTCCTGCACTTCGCCCAGGCCTTCCTGGGTGATCTTGCCGGCTTCGATCGAGACCAGCTCACCGAGCTCGGCCTTGTGCTGACGCAGGACTTCGCCAAACAGCCGCACCAGCTCGCCGCGACGCGGGGCCGGTACAGTGCGCCAGGCTTCGAAGGCGGCGTGGGCCTGGTCGATGCAAGCGGTGGTCTCGGCCTTTCCGAGCAGTTTCACCGTGGCGATCTGGCTACCGTCGATCGGGGTGTGAACAGGGTAGTCGCCCTGAGTGTAGGCCTGGGCGGCGACGCCAAGGCGCTCGAGCAATGCAGCAACCATCGTGCTTCTCCTAAATCGGCTGAAGGGTGGTAAATATGATGTGGATCAGTATTAATCCGATCACAGCAGTGCAACAAACGACCTTTATTCCGCATATCATTCCGTCAGGTCATGATCCCCTTGCATAGAGACTGCCATGTCGAAACGTCTGGTACCGTCGATGACGGCCCTGCAGTGCTTTGAAGCTGCAGCCCGTCACTTGAGCTTCACCCGCGCTGCCGAAGAGCTGCACCTGACCCAAAGTGCGGTCAGCAAACAGGTCGCGCAGCTTGAAGAAATGCTCCACCATCACCTGTTCCTGCGCATTCGCCGGCGCTTGCAGCTGACGCCTGCGGGCAGCCTGTACCTGGCCGAGGTGAACAAGATCCTCACCCAGGTCGACATGTCCAGCCGCTACATCCTGACGTACGGCGAGCAGACCGAGATATTGAAGGTAGCTACTCAACCGAGTTTTGGCGTGCGCTGGTTGATCCCGCACCTCAAGGGTTTTGGCAAGCGCTACCCGAATATCCACCTTGATATCCGCAACGAGATGGAGCCGTTCTCGCTGTTGCAGGGCTCGGCCGACGTGGTGTTCTTCTTTGGCCAGGGCACCTGGCCGGGGGCAACCTGCGTGCAGCTGTTCGACGAGGAAGTGGTGCCGGTGTGCGCGCCTGAGCTGCTGCAAGGGCGCGAATTGAGCGATGCCAGCGCGCTGGCCGAACTGGTGTTGATGCAGAGCACTTCACGGCCGGAGGCCTGGCATGAGTGGTTCTTGGAGCAGGGCCTGCACACCGACAACAGCTACCACGGGCCACGCTTCGACACCTTTTATATGGCCTTGAGTGCGGCTCAGGCGGGCTGCGGCGTGGCGCTGGTGCCACGTTATCTGGCGGAGAAGGAACTGGCCGAGGGCAGTTTGGTGATTGCCTGGCAGCATGCTATGCGCAGTAATGGCGCGCATTATCTGGCGTATGCCGAGCATGCGGCTGAAGTGCCGAAGGTGCGGGCTTTGGTGGAGTGGATCAAAACTCAGCTTGGGGGCTGATAGTGTCGGGGCGACATCAATCATAAAGGGAATGACACCTCTACTTTTTTTCGCTTGTGGCGGCAGTCCATTCCCAGTTTTCATGTAACGGTCCCATTAACCACCAGGAAGCTTGCGATGCCCGCCCATGATTTCGTCAGCCCAGACAGCATCCGTGCGCAGTTCTCTGCCGCCATGTCGCTCATGTACAAACAGGAAGTGCCGCTGTACGGCACGCTGCTGGAGCTGGTCAGCGAAATCAACCAGCAGGTCATGCAGCAACAGCCGCAGGTCGCTGAAGCGCTGCGCTGGACCGGCGAAATCGAGCGTCTCGACCACGAACGCCATGGCGCCATCCGCGTTGGCACCGCCGCCGAGCTGGCCACCATCGCCCGCCTGTTCGCGGTGATGGGCATGCAGCCGGTGGGTTACTACGACCTGAGCTCGGCGGGCGTGCCGGTGCACTCGACGGCATTTCGCGCAGTGCATGAGCAGTCGCTGCACGTCAGCCCGTTCCGTGTATTCACTTCGCTGCTGCGCCTGGAGCTGATCGACAACCCGCAACTGCGCGAGCTGGCTGCGAGCATTCTGGCCAAGCGGCAGATCTTCACCCCGCGGGTGCTGGAACTGATCGCCCAATGTGAGCGCAACAACGGCCTCAACGCCGCCGACGCCGAGGCCTTTGTGCAGGAGGCGCTGCACACCTTCCGCTGGCACCAGCAGGCGACGGTGACTGCCGAGCAGTACCAGCAACTGCATGACCAGCACCGGCTGATTGCCGATGTGGTGGCGTTCAAAGGCCCGCACATCAATCACCTGACCCCGCGCACGCTGGACATCGATGCGATTCAGCTGGGCATGCCGGCCAAGGGCATTCCCCCCAAGGCAGTGGTCGAAGGCCCGCCAACCCGGCGCCACCCGATCCTGCTGCGTCAGACCAGCTTCAAGGCCCTGCAAGAGAAGGTCGCCTTCACCGATCAGGCCGGCAGCGAAGGCAGCCATACTGCGCGCTTCGGCGAAATCGAACAGCGTGGAGCAGCGCTGACGCCCAAGGGCCGGGCGCTGTACGACACCTTGCTCGATGCGACCCGCGCAGCACTCGGCGGGGTTCCGGCCGAGGCCAATGCCGAGCGCTACCAGCAGTTGCTCCAGGCGCAGTTCGCCAAGTTCCCCGATGACCTGGCGCAGATGCGCGAGCAGGGCCTGGCATACTTCCGTTACTTCGCCACCGACAAGGGCCTGGCAGCGCGCAACGAAGCTGGCCGGCCGAGCACCTTGCAGGGCCTGATCGACGCCGGGCATGTGCATTTCGAGGCGCTGGTTTACGAAGACTTCCTGCCGGTCAGTGCTGCGGGGATCTTCCAGTCCAACCTGGGCGACGATGCCCAGGCCAACTACGGCAGCAATGCCAACCGCGAAGCGTTCGAGGCGGCGCTGGGGTTGGCGGTGCAGGACGAGCTGGCGCTATACGCGCAGAGCGAACAGCGCTCGCTGCAGGCCTGTGCGCAGGCACTGAACCTGAGCGCGCTGTAAACCTCGCCTGATTGCAGCCGCTACGCAGGCCGATCTGCGCGGCGGCTACCGCTGTCAGCGGACGCGGAAGCGATCCACTTCCTGGCGCAACTGCGCCGCCAGGCCTTCCAGCTCACGTGCGGTGGTGGCCAGTTCATTGGCCACATCGTGCTGCTCGCTGTTGGCCTGGGCGATGCTCTGCAGGTTGCGGCTGAGCAAGGTCGCAGTGCTGCTCTGCTCCTGAGTGGCAGCGCTGATCGCGGCAAACTGCTCACCGGCGTCGCGGCTCTGCTGGTCGATCTGAGCCAGCGCATCAGCCACTTTGACGTTGCGTTCAAGGCCTTCCTGCATCAGCCGGTTGCCCTGCTGCAGGGTGCTGATGGCGTGCCCGGTCTGCTGCTGGATACTGCCGATCATTCCGGAAATCTCGTCGGTTGCCGAACGGGTCCGCGCCGCCAGGCCGCGCACCTCATCGGCCACCACGGCAAAGCCACGGCCCTGCTCACCGGCGCGAGCGGCCTCGATTGCCGCGTTGAGCGCGAGCAGGTTGGTTTGCTCGGCGATGGCGGTGATCACCCCGACGATGCCGCCGATTTCCTGCGAGCGGGCGCCAAGGGTGTCCATGACCTCAGCAGTGCCGCCGAGGGCATCGGCGATCTGGCGTAGCGAGGCTGACGCTTCGTTCATCGCGCTGCGGCCAACCCGGGTGTGCTCGGCATTGTCGCGGGCCATGCGTTCGGTGCCGGCCATATTGTCGGCAATGTTCATCGAGGTGGCGCTGAACTCTTCGACGGCGCCAGCCATGCTAGTGATTTCACCAGACTGCTGCTCCATGCCTTCGCAGGCACCGGACGACAGCCCGGCCAGCGAACGAGCACGGCCGCTGACCTGCTCGGAGGCGCTGCGAATATGCGCAACCATGGTCGACAGTGCTTCACCCATCTGGTTGAAGCTGCGCGCCAACTGGCCAATCTCGTCGTTGCTGCTGACCGTCAGACGCGCGCTCAGATCACCCGCACCCAGGGCTTCGGCCTGACGCAGCAGGTCGCTCAGTGGGCGCAGCTTGCGCCGCAGCAGGAACAGCGTCGCCGCCACCGCCAGCAGCATGGCCAGCAGGCTGCCGATCGCCAGGCGCAGGCCGACACTCCAGGTCACGTCGCGAATCTCGGCTTCGGGCATGCTCGCAACAACTGTCCACGGGCCTTCGGCAAACGGCATGGCAACGCTGAAAATCTGCTGGTCGGCGTTGTCCCAGAAGCTGCCAGTACCCGGCTCTGCAGCGAGGTTCTTGACGGCTTGCGCGGCCGCCTCGGCATTACCCACATCAGCCGGCGGCACCAGCCACTTGCCCTGCTCGTCGAGCAGCGCCAGCGAGCCGGTGTGACCGATGCGGAAGCGCTTGAGGTTGGCGAGCTGGGCGTTCTGCGCATCGGTGTAGTCGAAGCCGACGAACAACACCGCAATGACTCGGCCGCTGTCATCGCGCACCGGCACGTAGCGGGTCATGTAGTTGCGCTCGAACAGCACGGCACGGCCAACGTAGTTTTGCCCGGCCATCAACTTGGCATAGGCCGGGTGCTGGCGGTCGAGCTGGGTGCCGATGGCGCGGCTGCCATCCTGCTTGGTCAGCGAGGTGCTGATGCGGATGAAGTCATCGCCACTGCGCACGAACACGGTGGCGACGCCAGCAGTCATCTGCTTGAACTCGTCGACCTGCTGGAAATCGTTGTTGAGCAGGTGATCCCCCAGATACAGCGCCGGCGTGGCCTGGCCGGCGACGGAGGCGGTTTCGCCGGCATGCAGGCTCAGACCCGAGGCGAAACGGCGCTCGAACAGGCCGCTGAGGCGCTGGGTGTTGTCCTTCAGCGAACCATGGAAGGTATCCAGCTGGTCAGCCAGCAGCCGCGCTTCACTGGCCAGGTGTTCCTGGCGGGTGGCGAGGTTGGCGTTGTCCAGCGAGCGCAGGGCAAACAGGGTACTGCCGGTGATCACCAGCGCCAGCACGATGGCGAGGGCGATCCCGAGCTGTGAGGCAATCCGGGCACGGGGTTGAGGCATGTGCAAGCTCCTGGCAAGGGGCCGGGATCATCCTGATCGCGCTGACCGCCCGCTGCATTCGACGGGTAATCGCGTCCTCTTGCGGGACGCTGGTGCCACTAAATCGGCGTCGCGGACGAATACTTGAGTGCCGGACCGGGACATTCGCAAACGTTTTACTGCGCAAGCGCTGGCAGGATTTGCACCGCTGGCAAGTCCATTGCCGCCGCCTCTTCCTGGAGAAACCCGCTCAAGCGACGTAGGCGCTCTGTGCCGGGCCTGGTGCGTGGCCAGACCAGGTAATAGTCCATGCCGCTGGCCACTGCGGTCGGCCACGGCAGGCTCAGCCGGCCTTGAGCGACGTCTTCGGCCACCATCAACAGATCGCCCATGGAGATCCCGTAGCCACGCGCCGCAGCGATCATGCCCAGTTCAAGCGTGTCGAAGACCTGCCCACCCTTGAGCGAAACCTTGTCAGCCAGGCCCATGCGCGCCAGCCAGCTACGCCAGTCACGTTTGTCCGGGGTCGGATGCAGCAGTTCGATGTCAGCCAGGCGCTGCTCATCCCAAGGCCCCTCGTCGATCAGCTGCGCAGCGCCGACCGGGATCAGCAACTCGGAGAACAACCGCCGCACCTCCCAGTCGACCGGGAACTGGCCATCGCTGAGCAATACCGCGCAGTCGAACGGCTCGTGATTGAAATCGACATGGTCGACGTCCATCCAGGCGCTGGTCAGTTGCACTTCGTTGCCCGGTTGCAGATGGCGAAAGCGGCTCAGCCGCGCCAGCAGCCAGCGCATGGTCAGGGTCGACGGGGCTTTCATGCGCAGGATGTCATCTTCGCCGCGCAAGGTATCGCAGGCGCGCTCCAGCGAAGCGAAGCCATCGCGCACGCCGGGCAGCAGCATCCGCGCCGCCTCGGTCAGCTGCAGGCTGCGGCCGCTGCGCACGAACAGGCGGCAGGCGAAGTGCTCCTCCAGCGTGCGGATGTGCCGGCTGACGGCGCTTTGCGTAATCGACAACTCCTCGCCGGCGCGAGTAAACGAGGAATGCCGTGCAGCCGCCTCGAATGCGCGCAGCGCATAGAGCGGAGGGAGTTGTCTAGACATGGGGCACCTGCAATACGGGGGGCACGAACGAGCAAGGCAAATCATACATACATGAGTTCAACTCATGGGAGCGATCGCATTTATCCTTTTGTGGAAAGTTGACCCAGGCCTCAGAATCTACCTCCTGTTCATCCCCCAGCATCAAGGACTCTCACCATGCACGTCGCGCCCACCGTTGAACTCAAGGCTCTGCTGCGCCTGGCCGGGCCGCTGATTGCCTCGCAGTTGGCGCATATGCTGATGGTGCTGACCGACACCTTGATGATGGCGCGGATCAGCCCGCAGGCCCTGGCCGGTGGCGGCCTGGGCGCGGCGAGCTATTCATTCGTGTCGATCTTCTGCCTGGGCGTGATTGCCGCCGTCGGCACGCTGGTGGCGATCCGCAAGGGTGCCGGGGATATCGCCGGCGCCACCCGCCTCGCTCAGGCCGGCATCTGGCTGGCCTGGGCTTTGGCGCTGGGCGCCGCGCTGGCATTGTGGAACCTCGGCCCGGTGCTGCTGATGTTTGGTCAGCAGCCGGAAAACGTCGAGGCGGCCATGGCCTTTCTCACCCTGTTGCCACTGGCACTACCCAGCTACCTGACGTTTATGGCCTTGCGCGGCTTCACCAGCGCCCTTGGCCGGTCGACGCCGGTGATGGTCATCAGCCTGGTCGGCACGGTACTCAACTACTTGCTCAACCATGCGCTGATCGAGGGCATGTTCGGTTTGCCCAAACTCGGCCTGGTCGGCATTGGCCTGGTCACCGCGCTGGTCTCGCTGGGCATGGCCATCGCCCTGGCGCTGTATATCCGCTGGCACCGCTTCTACGACGCCTACCCGCTGCGCAAGGGCCTGGCGCGGCCATCGCTGTCGGCGTTGCGCGAGCTGTGGCGGCTGGGCCTGCCGATTGGCGGCACGTACATGGTCGAAGTCGGCTTGTTCGCCTTCGCCGCGCTGTGCATGGGTGTGCTCGGCAGCACCGAGCTGGCGGCGCATCAGATCGCCCTGCAGATCGTCTCGACCGCGTTCATGGTGCCGACCGGGTTGTCTTATGCGGTGACCATGCGGGTCGGCCTGTATTACGGCGGCGGCAACCTGCTTGCAGCGCGCAGTGCCGGGCGGGTCGGTATTTGCTTTGGTGCGCTGTTGATGTTTGCCTTCGCCGCGCTGTTCCTGTTGCTGCCCGAGCAGTTGGTGGGATTGTTCATCGACCGCAATGACCCTGCCTTTGCCGGCATCTTCCAGCTGGCAGTGGGGCTGGTGATGGTGGCGGCGTGGTTTGAGTTGTTCGATGGTGTGCAGACCATCGCCATGGGTTCGATCCGCGGCCTGCAAGACGCCAAGACCACCTTCCTGATCGGTCTGGGCTGTTATTGGCTGATCGGCGCGCCAAGTGCGTGGCTGTTTGCCTTCAACCTCGGCGGCGGTGCACTCGGCATCTGGTGGGGCCTGGCGCTGGGCCTGGCCTGCTCCTCGGTGGCGCTGACCTTCGCGTTTGAATGGCGAGTGCGGCGGATGTTGCGCAAGGTTGCCGTGGGGGGGTGACGGTCGGGAATGCTGGGGGCGCTTTGCGCCCCTTTCGCGACACAAGGCCGCTCCTACAGGGACCGCGAAATGCCCAGACGACATGGTTCCTGTAGGAGCGGCCTTGTGTCGCGAAAGGGCTGCAAAGCAGCCCCGGCGCACTCAGACAGCGCGGATCGCACTGACCGGCACCTGCTGCAGGTAGGTCACCAGCTCATCCACCGGCAGCGGCTGGCTGACCAGAAAACCCTGCACCTGGTCGCAGCCAAAGCCGCGCAGCAGCGCCATCTGCTCTTCGCTTTCGACACCCTCGGCGACCACTTCGAGGTTGAGGTTGTGCGCCAGGTTGATCATCGCGTGGACCAGCTTGCGGTTTTCTTCGCGCAGCTCCATACCACCGACAAAACTGCGGTCGACCTTGAGCAAGGTGATCGGCAGGCTGTTCAGGTGCACGAACGACGAAAAACCGGTGCCAAAGTCATCCAGCGAGAAGCGCACACCCAGGCGGCCCAGGGCGTCCATGGTCTGGCGCACCAGCTCGTTGCGGCGCATCACCGCGGTTTCGGTCAGTTCGAACTCAAGCCACCGGGCATCGACGCCATGCTCGATGATCAGCCGGCTCAGGGTCGCCAGCAGCTGGCTGTCCTGAAACTGGCGAAAGCTAAGGTTGACCGCCATGTGCAGCGGCGCAATGCCGTGCTCACGCAGGCCCTGCATGTCGCGCAGGGCACGTGAGATGACCCAGTAGCCGAGCGGCACGATCAGGCCGCTCTGCTCGGCCAGCGGCACGAATTCGCTCGGCGGCAGCAGGCCGCGTTCGGGGTGGTTCCAGCGTACCAGTGCTTCGAGGCCAACGATGCGGCCATCGACGAGGTTCAGCCGTGGCTGGTAATGCAGTTCCAGCTCGTCGCGGCGCAGGGCGCGGCGCAGTTCGCCTTCAAGGTCAGCCAGGCTGCGCGCATTGCGGTTGATCCGCTCGTTGAACACATGAAAGCTGCAACCCTGCACGCTCTTGGCCTGGCGCATGGCGATGTGCGCGTGCCACATCAGTGGGTCGGCGCCGGCCTGCGCGCGAGCATGGGCCAGACCCAGGCTGCAGCCCACCAGCAGGCTTTCGCCATCGACCCAGTACGGCTCACCCAGCGCTTCGACGATGCGCTCGGCCACCCATTCGGCGCGGTTCGGCTCGCGACGGGTGTCGATCAGCAGGGCGAATTCGTCGCTGCCCAGCCGGGCCAGCTGATCGCCCGCCTCCAGCTGCAACTTGAGCCGGGTCACCACCTGCAGGATCAGCCGGTCGCCGCCCTGATGGCCGAGTGCATCGTTGACGTGGCGAAAGTTGTCCAGATCCAGATGGCCAAGAGCAACGCCACGGCCGTCGTGTTCGGCCAGGCGCGTGGTCAGCAGGGCCTGAAAGCCCTGACGGTTGGCGATGCCGGTCAGCGGGTCCTGTTCGGCCAGGCGCTGCAGGGTGGCGACCAGCACGCCGCGCTCGCGCACATGACGCAGCGAGCGGCGCAGGCTGTCACTGCTCAGTTGCGCCAGCACCAGCCAGTCACTGACGCCGGCAGGCGGCGCCTCGGGCTCGTCGTCGAGCAGGACAATGGTCGGCAACTCGCAGCGGCCCGGGGTCGGCAGCAGCGCAGGCGTTGCCAGCACCACCGCCTGACGGTCATGGGCAAACAGGCTGTTGACCGCCTCCCAGTTGGGCGCGGTCAGCAGCACCGCGCTGCCAGCCAGAGGCTGCAGGCAGTCGCGCAAGCTGGCGGCCCACTCCGGCTCATCGGCCAACAGCAGCAAACGCAAGGGTTCGACAGGCGTGGACAAGCGCGCTCCTTAGGCGAGGTCGTTAACCGTGACGGGGGTATCCTACCTCAAGAGCCAAATGATATTCACTCTTATTAACACCCATCCCGGGGCTGCACTCCGTCGTATTCTGTCGCGCATCCTGCTCCAAAAGTCGTACAACCGGCAAATCTGATTTGAGTAATAGCTCGATTGTGCCGGCAAGGCCATGATCCACTCCCGCCAGGTAGGGCACCGGACGTCACAAAAGTCTGACTCCGGCGTCAGACGGTCGCGCCACAAGCGTGACTTGCCTGTTAGAATGCGCGGCTATTTTCTGGCGACCCCGGTTCTAGCATGTCCCGACTCAATCCCCGGCAACAAGAAGCCTGTGACTATGTCGGCGGCCCTCTTTTGGTGCTCGCCGGTGCTGGCTCCGGCAAGACCAGCGTGATCACCCGCAAGATCGCCCACCTGATCCAGAACTGCGGCATCCGTGCGCAGTACATCGTCGCCATGACCTTCACCAACAAGGCCGCGCGCGAGATGAAGGAGCGGGTCGCCACCCTGCTGCGCGCAGGTGAGGGCCGCGGCCTGACCGTCTGCACCTTCCACAACCTGGGCTTGAACATCATCCGCAAGGAGCACAAGCACCTGGGCTACAAGCCGGGCTTCTCGATCTTCGACGAGGCCGACATCAAGGCTTTGCTGTCGGACATCATGCAGAAGGAGTACTCCGGCGACGACGGCATCGACGAGATCAAGAACATGATCGGTGCCTGGAAGAACGAGCTGATCATGCCCGCCGAGGCGTTGGAAAAAGCCCGCAATCCGCGCGAGCAGACCGCCGCCATCGTCTACACCCACTATCAGCGCACGCTCAAGGCGTACAACGCGGTGGACTTCGACGACCTGATCCTGCTGCCGGTCAAACTGTTCCAGGAGCACCCCGAGGTGCTTGAGCGCTGGCAGAACAAGGTGCGCTACCTGCTGGTCGACGAATACCAGGACACCAACGCCAGTCAGTACCTGCTGGTGAAGATGCTGATCGGCATGCGCAACCAGTTCACCGTGGTCGGCGACGATGACCAGTCGATCTACGCCTGGCGCGGTGCCCGCCCGGAAAACCTCATGCTGTTGAAAGAGGACTATCCGTCGCTGAAGGTGGTCATGCTCGAGCAGAACTACCGCTCGACCAGCCGCATCCTGCGTTGCGCCAACGTGCTGATCGCCAACAACCCGCATGATTTCGAAAAGCAGCTGTGGAGCGAGATGGGCCACGGTGACGAAATCCGCGTGATCCGCTGCAAGAACGAGGAAACCGAGGCCGAGCGTGTGGCCATGGAAATCCTCACCTTACACCTGCGCACCGACCGTCCCTACAGCGACTTTGCCATCCTCTACCGCGGCAACTACCAGGCCAAGCTGATCGAATTGAAGCTGCAGCACCACCAGGTGCCGTATCGCCTGTCGGGCGGCAACAGCTTCTTCGGGCGCCAGGAGGTCAAGGACCTGATGGCCTACCTGCGCCTGCTGGTCAATCCGGATGACGACAACGCCTACCTGCGCGTGATCAACGTGCCGCGCCGGGAAATCGGCTCGACCACCCTGGAAAAGCTCGGCAACTATTCCACCGAGCGTGGCGTGTCGATGTACGCCGCCAGCGACGAAATTGGCCTCTGCGAGCACCTCGATGCGCGCTACACCGAGCGCTTGCAGCGCTTCAAGCACTGGCTCGACGGCGTTCGCCACAAGGTTGCGCTGGATGACCCGATCGCAGCGCTGCACGAGATGGTCCGCGACATCGACTACGAAAACTGGATCCGCCAGAACACCGCCAGTGACAAGGCGGCGGATTTCCGGATCAGCAACGTCTGGTTCCTGATCGATGCCTTGAAAAACACCCTCGAGAAAGACGAAGAGGGTGACATGACCATCGAGGACGCCATCGGCAAACTGGTCCTGCGCGACATGCTCGAGCGCCAGCAGGAAGAAGAGGAAAACGCCGAAGGCGTGCAGATGATGACCTTGCACGCCTCCAAAGGCCTGGAATTCCCCTACGTGTTCATCATGGGCATGGAAGAGGAAATCCTCCCGCACCGCTCCAGCATCGAGGCCGACACCATCGAAGAAGAGCGGCGCCTGGCCTACGTGGGCATCACCCGCGCACGCCAGACCCTGGCCTTCACCTTCGCTGCCAAGCGCAAGCAGTACGGCGAAATCATCGATTGCACGCCCAGCCGCTTCCTTGACGAACTACCGCCGGATGATCTGTGCTGGGAAGGTCTGGACGATGCGCCGGTTGAAGTCAAAGCCGCGCGCGGCAACAACGCCTTGGCCGATATACGGGCAATGCTCAAGCGCTGAACCCTTTTACACTTTTGTCACGGCAGCCAGCCGTGGCCACTTTTTGCTACATCGAGGAATACCACAGTGGAAGCACTGCAGCAGAAGATTCGCGAAGAAGGCATCGTGCTTTCCGACCAGGTTCTCAAAGTCGACGCGTTTCTCAACCACCAGATCGATCCTGCGCTGATGCAGCTGATCGGTGACGAATTCGCCCGACTGTACGCAGACTCCGGCGTGACCAAGATCGTTACCATCGAAGCCTCGGGCATCGCTCCGGCGATCATGACCGGCCTGAAACTCGGTGTACCGGTGCTGTTCGCCCGCAAGCACCAGTCGCTGACCCTGACCGAAAACCTGCTGACTGCCTCGGTGTATTCGTTCACCAAGCAGACCGAGAACACCGTGGCGATTTCGCCGCGTCATCTCAACAGCAGCGACCGCGTGCTGGTCATCGACGACTTCCTCGCCAACGGCAAGGCCTCGCAGGCGCTGATCTCGATCATCAAGCAGGCTGGCGCTACCGTTGCCGGGCTGGGCATCGTCATCGAGAAGTCATTCCAGGGCGGCCGTGCCGAGCTCGACAGCCAGGGTTACCGGGTTGAGTCGCTAGCGCGGGTCAAGTCGCTTGCAGGCGGCGTGGTCACCTTCATTGAGTGACGCTCACCGGGTTGCCTGCAACCCGGCCAGCAGCAGGCGCTGATACAGCTCTTGTTTCAGCCCCTGCGGCTGCTCCAGGCCCATCCGCGCCAGCTGCGCCGGATAGGCTTCGGGCGGCGGTGCATCGAGCGCCGCCTTGCCCAGCTCGAGCACCTCGCTCAGCTTGAACTTGCTCTTGAGCCAGTTCAGCGCCCTGAACAAATCACGCTCCTCGGCGGTGAAGTCCGTGCCCAGCGGATACTCCGGGAACAACCGTGGATGCCGCTCACGCAGCGCTTCGAGGCGTTCCGGGGTGTTGTCGCAAAAGCGCTGATCCAGCACGAAGTCCTTGGCCAGTTTGCCGGCGGCCTTGGCCTGCTCGAGCAACTCGCCCTGAAAACGTGAATCGCTGATCGCCAGCAGCCGGGCGATGACTTCGCTGTCGGTCTGCCCGCGCAGGTCGGCGATGCCGTATTCGGTGACGACGATATCGCGCAGGTGCCGCGGGATGGTGCAGTGGCCATAGGTCCAGTACAGGTTGGAGCTCACCTCGCCACCGGCCTCACGCCAGCTGCGCAGCAGCAGCACCGAGCGGCCGCCTTGCAACGCGTGGCCCTGGGCGACGAAATTGTACTGCCCGCCTACCCCGCTCAGAACGCGACCGTCTTCCAGCTGGTCGGCGACGCCGGCGCCGAGCAGGGTCATGGCGAATACGGTGTTGATGAAGCGTGCATCGCGGCGCTGGCGGCGTTTCAATTCTTCCTGGCCATACAGCTCGTTGATGTAGCTGATGGCGGTCATTGCGTAGCGCTGGCGCTGCTCCAGCGGCATCTCGCGCAGACGCTGGTAGAACGCCTGTGGGCCGAGAAAGAAACCACCGTGCACCAGCACCCCGTGTTCATCGGCCGGACGTCGCACCACGCCGGCTTCGGCCAGCGCCAGCAGGCCGTTGACGAACATTTCGCTGCAGCCATACAGGCCTTGGGCGAAGCCATCCAGGCCGCCTTCACGTTCGATCAGCGCCAGCCACGGCTGGATATCCAGCTCGTCCAGCACGGCGCGGTAACCCTCGTTGTCGCCCTGGCGCGCCAACAACGCAGCAGTTACCGCATCGCCCATGGCGCCGATGCCGATCTGCAGCGTGCCACCGTCACGCACCAGGGCGCTGGCGTGCAGGCCGATACAATGGTCCTGAGTCGCAACCGGCATGTTCGGGGTGGAAAACAGCCGGCGCTGCTCGGGCTCGTCGATCAACAGGTCGAAGGCCTGGCGCCCCAGTTCGGCAGCGCCGGGCATGTACGGCAGCTCGGTGTGCACCTGGCCGAGCAGAAGAATGGTCTCGCCGGCGGCGCGGCGCTTGGCGACCATCGGCAGCAGGTCGAGGGTGATGTCCGGGTTGCAGGCCAGGCTCAGATGATCCGGGCGCTCCGGGGTTTCGGCCACCAGTTGCGCGATCAGGTTGAGGCCCTTGGCGTTGATATCGCGGGCGGCGTGGCTGTAGTTGCTGCTGACGTAGTCCTGCTGGGCCATGCAGCTGTGCAGCAGGCTGCCGGGCTGCATGAAGAACTGCTCGACGCGGATATTGGCGGGCAGTTTGTCGCCGCGCAGGTCGGCCAGGTAGTCGAGCTCTTCGTAGTCGGCGAAGACCCGTTCGATGAAGGGTTCGAGGAAGCGTTTCTGCAGGCCATCGCCCAATGGCGGCCGGCCGAGGCTGAGCGCGGTGTAGATGGTCAGGCGGCGTTCGGGCAGCTCACGGATGCGGGCATAGAGCGCGTTGACGAAGGCATTCGGTTTGCCCAGGCCGAGCGGCAGGCCCATGTGAATATGGGCGGGCAAATGGGCCAGAACGTGATCTACGGCCTGGTCGATGCTGCAGCTGTGGGCCATCGGTGCCTCCTGTGACGTCCGTGCGGTCAGGAGGTTGGACCGTGGGCGGGCGGGATTTGCTGCACCTGGCTTGGGATTGCTGGGGCTGCTGTGCAGCCCCAGCAATCGATAGGTCAAAGCCCGGACATCTTCTGAATCGCCGCCTTCAGCTCATCGTCCGAACAATCAGCGCAGGTGCCCTTGGGCGGCATGGCGTTGATCCCGGTAATCGCCTTGGCGAGGATCCCATCAAGCCCACCCTGATGATCGGCACGCTCTTTCCACGCAGCGGTATCGCCGATCTTCGGCGCATTGAGCAGGCCGGTGGCATGGCAGGCATTGCAGTGCTTGGCGATCACGTCATCAGCCGACTTGGCCGCGCCACCGCTGGCCACAGCCGCCACGGCCATGCCCTTGCATTCCTGGCCCTGAACACACACCTGGCCGACCGGCGCCAGGCGCTTGGCAATATCATCGTTGGTCGCCGCGTTTGCGGTGACTGCCCACAGGGCGAAAACGGCAGCTGGTATGGCCAGCATCTTCTTGATTTGGTTCACGCGTTCACCCTCATGGTGGCTGATCACGCCCGCAGCCACGAATTGCGGGCGTTGAAAAGTATAGCGGCTACACCACAGCCGCGAAACGACCACACAAGTGAAAGGGCTATTGGCGAATCAATACGCTGCGCTGGATCAAAAGTTCGACGGTGTCGCGGCACTGATCAAGCGTGCGGGCTCGGCAAACGGGTTGCGAAAACGGTGCGGGCGGGTGCTCTCGAAGTAATAACTGTCGCCAGCTTCGAGCACAAAGGTCTCGCTACCGACTACCAGCTCCAGGCGGCCTTCGAGGAGGATGCCGGTCTCTTCGCCATCGTGGGTGAGCATCTCGTCACCGGTGTCGGCGCCAGGCGGGTAGACCTCGTTGAGGAAGGCAATGGCGCGATTGGGATGCGACTTGCCGACCAGTTTCATGGTCACCGCACCGTCGGAGATGTCGATCAGCTCATGGGCCTTGTAGACGATCTGGGCCTGGCTTTCGACTTCCATTTCTACCGAAAAGAACTCGACCATCGACATCGGAATGCCACTGAGCACCTTGCGCAGCGAGCTGATCGAAGGGCTCACGCTGTTTTTCTCGATCATCGAGATGGTGCTGTTGGTTACCCCCGCGCGCTTGGCGAGTTCCCGCTGGGACAGGCCCTTGAGCTTGCGGATGGCTTGCAGTCGTTCGCCGACGTCCAAAGCTTGCGCCTCCTGAAACGGTGGGGGTGGGGTCGAATGTGAACGATATCATGGCAATGCCGTTCAGTATTTACAACACTCCACACCCCTGCCCGTCCGCAGCGCAGCTTTATTTGCCGATGTACTCCAGTGGCACCCGCTTCAGGTTGCAGAACAGCTGGTAAGGAATGGTCCCGGCATGCCCGGCCACGTCACTGGCCAACACCTGCTTGCCCCACAGCTCGACCGGGCTGCCCAGGGTCGCTTCGGGGACATCGGTCAGGTCGATGCAGAGCATGTCCATCGACACCCGGCCGATCAGTTGGCTGCGCTTGCCGGCCACCAGCACCGGGGTGCCAGTTGGGGCCTGGCGTGGGTAACCGTCGGCATAACCCATCGCAACCACGCCGACCCGGGTCGGCCGTGGACTGATGAACCTGGCGCCATAACCGACCGGTTGACCCGCAGGAAGTTCGCGCACACTGATGACCCGCGATTGCAGAGTCATGACCGGTTGCAGTCGGCTCGCCTCGGCCTGGGGCACCTCGAACGGCGTCGCTCCGTACAGCATGATGCCAGGGCGCACCCAGTCGCTCGGCACCTGCGGCCAGCCAAGCACGGCCGGTGAGTTGCGCAGGCTGCATTCGGCGCTGAGGCCTTGGCGCGCCTCTTCGAATGCCGCGAGCTGCTGCGCCGTGGCCTGCACATCAAGCTCGTCGGCGCGGGCGAAGTGGCTCATCAAGACGATGCGCGCCACCTTGCCGCTGGCCAGCAGGCGCTGATAGGCCTGCTGGTAATCCTCTGGATGCAGACCCACTCGGTGCATGCCGCTGTCGAGCTTGAGCCAGACCTTCAACGGCTTGGCCACAGCGCTCTGTTCGATCGCTTCCAGTTGCCACAACGAATGCACCACGCACCACAGATCATTGGCGCTGATCAGCGCCAGCTCGCTGGCTTCGAAGAAGCCTTCGAGCAACAGAATCGGCCCTTTGATGCCAGCGGCGCGCAGCTCCAGCGCCTCTTCGATACAGGCCACAGCGAAGCCATCGGCCTCGGCTTCCAAGGCAAGCGCACAGCGCACCGCGCCATGCCCATAGGCATCGGCCTTGATCACGGCGAGGGCTTTGGCACCGGACAGTTCACGGGCCAGACGATAGTTGTGGCGCAGGGCCTGGAGGTCGATCAGGGCGCGGGCGGGACGCATGGCGGCAGCCTTCTGGCAGTACGGGTTGTTGAATAAGCCCCCGGCACGGTGGGTGGGGAGTAGGTAGCCACCGCGCCGGGGTGAGGGAACGGGTTACGGCAGTGCAGCGACCACCGACAGCTCGACGAGGATTTCCGGCTCGCACAGCTTGGCTTCAACTGTGGCCCGGGCTGGCGCGACGCCGGCCGGCAGCCACTGGTCCCAGACCGCGTTCATGCCGGCGAAGTCGGCGTCGATGTCTTTCATGTAGATGGTCACCGAGAGCAAGCGGGTCTTGTCGGTACCGGCTTGATCAAGCAGTTGCTCGATGGTCGCCAGCGTCTCGCGGGTCTGCTGCTCGATGCCGGCGCTGAGGTCATCACCGACCTGACCTGCCAGGTACACCGTGCCGTTGTGGGTGACGATCTGACTCATGCGCTCATTGGTGAGCTGGCGCTGGATTGCCATGCTTGGCGAACTCCTTGTGGTTGCCATAACGGGAAATATCGAGGCCCTCAGCACTGATCTGCGGCTTGCGCTTGGCGATCAGGTCGGCCAGCAAACGCCCGGAGCCACAGGCCATGGTCCAGCCCAGGGTGCCGTGACCGGTGTTGAGGAACAGATTGCGGAAACTGGTTGCACCCACGATCGGCGTACCGTCCGGGGTGGCCGGGCGCAGGCCGGTCCAGAAGCTGGCCTGGCTCAGGTCGCCGCCGCGAGGATAAAGGTCGTTGACGATCATCTCCAGCGTTTCGCGCCGGCGCGGGTTCAGCGACAGGTCAAAACCGGCGATCTCGGCCATGCCGCCGACGCGGATGCGGTTGTCGAAACGGGTGATTGCGACCTTGTAGGTCTCGTCGAGAATGGTCGAAGTCGGCGCCATGCCAGGGTCGGTGATCGGCACAGTGAGCGAGTAACCCTTGAGTGGATACACCGGCGCTTTAATACCCAGTGGCTTGAGCATCTGCGGCGAGTAGCTGCCCAGTGCCAGCACGTAGCGGTCAGCGGTTTCCAGCTTGCCGTCGATCCACACGCCGTTGATGCGATCACCGGCATGGTCCAGGCGTTGGATGTCCTGACCGAAGCGGAACTCGACACCGAGCTTGATGGCCATCTCGGCCAGCTTGTTGGTGAACAGCTGACAGTCGCCGGTCTGGTCGTTTGGCAGGCGCAGGGCACCGGCGAGAATGTCGGTAACCCCGGCAAGGGCCGGCTCGACACGGGCAATGCCATCGCGGTCGAGCAGCTCGTACGGCACACCCGACTGCTCGAGTACGGCGATGTCTTTTGCCGCCGCATCGAGCTGCGCCTGGGTGCGGAACAGCTGAGTGGTGCCCAACGCACGGTTTTCGTAGCTCAGGCCGGTCTCGGCGCGCAGCTCGTCGAGGCAGTCGCGGCTGTATTCGGACAGCCGCACCATGCGCTCTTTATTCACGGCATAGCGGTTGGCGGTGCAGTTGCGCAGCATCTGCGCCATCCACAGGTACTGGTCTACATCACCAGTGAGCTTGATCGCCAGCGGGGCGTGGCGCTCCAGCAGCCACTTGATGGCCTTGAGCGGCACACCCGGGGCGGCCCAGGGCGAGGCGTAGCCCGGCGAGATCTGGCCGGCGTTGGCAAAACTGGTTTCCATGGCCACCGCTGGCTGGCGGTCGACCACCGTCACCTCGAAACCTTGCCGGGCCAGGTAGTAGGCACTGGCGGTACCGATTACACCGCTACCAAGCACCAGAACTCGCATCGTCTATCCCTCGCACGCGGCACGCCGCGACATTTTGTTTATATGGCATGAATGGGCGCAGTATATGAAGGACCGGCCAGTGCATTTCACTATATAAAGGCCTATATTTGGCGACAATTCTTGGCCATGTCGGCTTTTACGGAGGGGCATCCCCTATGAGAACCCAGCATCAGAGCAAGCGTGAACTGGACAAGATCGACCGCAATATCCTGCGGATCCTGCAGAGTGACGGCCGTATCTCGTTCACCGAGCTGGGTGAAAAGGTCGGCCTCTCCACCACCCCGTGCACCGAGCGCGTGCGCCGCCTGGAGCGCGAGGGGATCATCATGGGCTACAACGCCCGGCTCAATCCGCAGCACCTCAAGGGCAGCCTGCTGGTGTTTGTCGAGATCAGCCTGGACTACAAGTCAGGGGATACTTTCGAGGAGTTTCGCCGCGCCGTACTCAAGCTGCCGCATGTGCTTGAGTGCCATCTGGTGTCGGGCGACTTCGATTATCTGGTCAAGGCGCGGATTTCCGAGATGGCCTCGTACCGCAAGCTGCTCGGCGACATCCTGCTGAAGCTGCCGCACGTGCGCGAGTCGAAGAGCTACATCGTCATGGAAGAAGTCAAAGAGAGCCTGTGCCTGCCGATTCCGGACTGAGGCTCAGACCAGCACCTGGCGGGTGCTGGCAATGAACTGGTGCACCAGTTGCTCCGCCTCGGGCTCGATCGGCTCGGCCGGGCCGCGCCCGCGCGGGCAGGCCAGGCGCGGCGTGGTGCCGAACAGACGGCAGATCATTGGCCGCTCAGCGTACACCGTACAACCTTGCGCGCCGAGGTGCACGCAGTCGAGCCGCTCCAGCGCGGCGGCCTGCTCTTCAGCGGATTTACGCGGCAGTGCGGCCATTTCTTCCGCCGAGGTGGTCACCGGCCCGCAGCAGTCGTGGCAGCCGGGCTCGCATTCGAAAGAAGGGATCAGTTCGCGCAGAAAGTGGATCTTGTGGCGGTTGCAGGACATGGCGTGACAGGGATCTGGAAGGTGAAGTGGATTATAGGCCCATTCGCGGGTAAACCCGCTCCCACAGGGATCGGGCGAGGTCTGACTCTAGCGCTGTACCTGTGGGAGCGGGCTTGCCCGCGAACGAGGGCGCAGCCCTCGCCGGTTGCCGCAAGCCAAACCCCCGGCTTATGCTCGCCGCCTTCCACTCTCCGCCAAGGCCGATCCGATGATCCACAGCGCGCAGCACGCCGCCTCCTATTACGCCGCCAGCAGCGCGCCACAGACGGATCACCCGGCTTTGCAAGGCCAGCACAGCGCCGACGTGTGCATCGTCGGCGGTGGCTATTCGGGCCTGAACACGGCCATCGAACTGGCCGAGCGCGGCCTGTCGGTGATCTTGCTCGAAGCGCGCAAAATCGGCTGGGGCGCCAGCGGGCGCAACGGTGGTCAGCTGATTCGCGGGGTCGGCCATGGCCTTGAGCAGTTTTTGCCGGTGCTCGGCGAGCAGGGTGTACACAGCCTCAAGCTGATGGGCCTGGAAGCGGTGGATATCGTCCGCCAGCGGGTCGAGCGCCATGCGATTGCCTGCGACCTGACCTGGGGCTACTGCGACCTGGCGAACAAGCCCGGCGAGCTGCAGGGCTTTGCCGCCGACGCCGAAGAGCTGCGCAGCCTCGGTTATGGCCATGAGCTGCGTCTGGTACCGGCAGAAGACATCCGCACAGTGGTCAACTCCGAGCGCTATGTCGGCGGCCTGATCGACATGGGCTCGGGCCACCTGCATCCGCTCAACCTGGCACTGGGCGAGGCGGCTGTTGCTGCGGGCTTGGGCGTGCGCCTGCACGAACACTCCGAGGTCACGCGCATCGACTATGGCCCGCAAGTGCAGGTGCACACTGCCAGCGGCACGGTCCGCGCCAGCACGCTGGTGCTGTGCTGCAACGCTTATCACAACGACCTCAACCGCGAACTGGGCGGCAAGGTACTGCCCGCCGGCAGCTACGTGATTGCCACCGAGCCGCTGGGCGAGAAACGCGCGCGGGCCTTGCTGCCGCAGAACATGGCGGTCTGCGACCAACGCGTGGCGCTCGACTACTATCGCCTTTCGGCCGATCACCGGCTGCTGTTCGGCGGCGCCTGCCACTACTCCGGGCGCGACCCGCAGGATATCGCCGGCTACATGCGGCCGAAGATGCTCAAGGTGTTCCCGCAGCTGGCGGACGTGCGCATCGATTATCAATGGGGCGGCATGATCGGCATCGGCGCCAACCGTCTGCCGCAGGTAGGCCGACTGGCCAGCCAGGCCAACGTGTATTACGCCCAGGCCTACGCCGGTCACGGCCTGAACGCCACGCACCTGGCCGCACGCCTGCTCGGCGAGGCGATCAGCGGCCAGCACAGCGGGCGCTTCGACCTGTTCGCCAAGGTGCCGCACATGACCTTCCCCGGCGGCCGGCACCTGCGCTCGCCGCTGTTGGCGCTGGGCATGCTCTGGCATCGACTCAAAGAGCTGGTGTAGGCGCCACGCGCTTCAGGCCTTCCAGAACGGCTTGCTGCCCTCTTGGCGCGCCTGCTCCCAGCTCAGGCCGATATCACGCAGTTGCTGATCATCGAGCTCGAGCAGGGCGCGCCGGGTACGCCAGCGGTGCAGCATCAGGCCAGCACCGCTAAAGCCTGCTTGAGCGCTGGCGACCTGGGGCTGATGCGCCTCAAGCTGTTCCACTGCGGGTTGCACGCGCACATCACTGAAAACACCCATTGCTGCTTGCTCCTGTTCCAGATCCACCGTGGAGAAAGCATGCGCGCCTGAGCCATAGCCAATACAGACGCAAAAAACCTTTATTATTCCCATACAGAATTGGCGGATCTGGCGCTGAATGCTGTATTTTTGCCCGATCTGTACTGGTAAGTCACCTCAAGCGCTGCAGGAGTATTGCCGTGACGCTGTATCTGAACCTCGCTGAGATGCTCGGCGCGCGCATCGAACAAGGTCTCTACCGGCCCGGCCAGCGGCTGCCGTCGGTGCGCGCGTTGAGTGTTGAACACGGGGTCAGCCTGAGCACCGTACAGCAGGCCTACCGCATGCTCGAGGACAACGGCCTGGTCGCGCCGCGGCCAAAATCGGGGTACTTCGTTACCGACCATCGCAGCCTGCCAGCCCTGCCCGCCGTGACCCGGCCAGCGCAACGCCCGGTGGAGATTTCACAGTGGGAGCAGGTGCTGGAGCTGGTGCGCGGCACGCCTCGGCCGGACGTGGTTCAGCTTGGCCGGGGCATGCCCGACGTCAACAGTCCAAGCCTCAAGCCCTTGCTGCGCAGCCTGGCCCGGCTCAGCCGGCGCCAGGACATGCCCGGTCTGTATTACGACAACATCCACGGCAACATCGCCCTGCGCGAACAGATCGCGCGGCTGATGCTCGATTCCGGCTGCCACGTCAGCCCGGCCGACCTGGTGGTGACCACCGGCTGCCACGAAGCGCTGTCGACCAGCATCCGCGCGGTGTGCGAACCGGGCGACATCGTTGCGGTGGATTCGCCCAGCTTTCACGGCGCCATGCAGACGCTCAAAGGCCTGGGCATGAAGGCGCTGGAGATCCCCACCGACCCGACCACCGGGATCAGCCTGGAGGCGCTGGAAATGGCCCTGGAGCAGTGGCCGATCAAGCTCATCCAGATCACCCCCAGCTGCAACAATCCGCTGGGCTACATCATGCCCGAGGCGCGCAAGAAGGCCCTGCTGACCCTGGCCCAGCGCTACGACGTGGCGATTCTGGAAGACGACGTCTACGGCGATCTGGCCTATAACTACCCGCGCCCGCCAACGGTCAAGTCGTTCGACGAAGACGGCCGCGTGCTGCTCTGCAGCTCATTCTCCAAGACCCTGGCGCCGGGCCTGCGCATCGGCTGGGTGGCGCCTGGGCGCTATCTGGAGCGGGTGCTGCACATGAAATACATCGGCACTGGCAGCACCTGCGTGCAACCGCAGCTGGCCATCGCCGACTTCATCGCAGGCGGCCACTACCACCCGCATGTACGCCGGATGCGCAGCCAGTATCAGCGCGGGCGCGATCTGATGAGCGACTGGGTGGCGCGCTACTTCCCGCCAGGCACCCGCGTCAGCCGGCCACAGGGCGGCTTCATGCTGTGGGTCGAGCTACCGGAAAGTTTCGACACGCTGCGGCTGAACCGCGCTTTACTCGAACAAGGGGTACAGATCGCGGTGGGCAGTATCTTCTCCGCCTCCGGCAAGTACCGGCACTGCCTGCGCATGAACTACGCGGCGCGGCCCAGCGCCGAGATCGAGGCGGCGGTACGCAAGGTCGGCGAAACCGCCTTGCGCCTGCTGGTCGATGATCACAGCGAGGCGTAACTTTGCCCCACCTGGCATGGTCCATAGCACTCAGCCTTCTGCGCACAGGACGATTCATCCTTGAGACTTCAGCGAGCTTTGCCTCTCATGCTGGCGCTGCTGCTCGGCCTTTCTGGCTGCGCCAGCGTCAATCCGGTTCGTGAAGTCAGCCAGGCGCTACCGGCCAGTGATTCGGCCTTTGGCCGCTCGGTGCAGCGCCAGGCAGCGCCCTATGAAGGTCGCTCGGGCTTTCGCCTGCTGCCCAACAGCAACGAGGCTTTCCGCGCCCGTGCCGAGCTGATCCGCAACGCCCAGGCCAGCATCGACGTGCAGTACTACATCGTCCATGACGGCCTCAGTACCCGGGCGCTGGTGCATGAACTGCTGCAAGCCGCCGACCGTGGCGTGCGCGTACGGATTCTGCTCGACGACACCACCAGTGACGGCCTCGACACGCTGATGGCCACCCTCGCCGCCCACCCCAACATCCACATGCGCGTGTTCAATCCGCTGCACCTGGGCCGCAGTACCGGTGTCACCCGCGGCGTCGGCCGCCTGTTCAACCTGTCGCGCCAGCACCGACGCATGCACAACAAGCTGTTTCTGGTCGACAACAGCATGGCCATTGTCGGCGGGCGCAACCTGGGCGACGAGTACTTCGACGCCGAGCCCAACCTGAACTTCACCGACATCGACATGCTCGGCGTCGGCCCGGTAGCCGAGCAGCTTGGGCACAGTTTCGACCAGTACTGGAACAGCGCCCTCAGCCGGCCGATCGGCGATTTCCTCTGGAGCATGCCGGATGCCGACGACCTGCGCGCCAGTCGCCGGCGTCTCGAGGTGTCACTGGCCGAGGCGCGGATCAAACGCAAGGCGTTGTATGACCGGCTGATGGCGTATCAATCGCAGCCGCGCCTGGACACTTGGCGCAACGAATTGATCTGGGCCCACAGCCAGGCGCTGTGGGACGCACCGAGCAAGGTGCTGGCGCAGGACGAACCGGATCCGCATCTGCTGCTGACGCGGCAGTTGGCGCCGGACCTGAACAACGTCAAGCAAGAGCTGATTCTGGTGTCGGCGTATTTCGTCCCGGGTGAATCGGGGCTGGTGTATCTGACCAGCCGGGCTGACGCTGGAGTGTCGGTGCGGCTGTTGACCAACTCGCTGGAAGCCACTGACGTACCTGCGGTGCATGGCGGCTATGCGCCGTATCGGCGTGCCCTGCTCGAACACGGAGTGCAGCTGTTCGAGCTGCGCCGGCAGCCGGGTGATCCGAGTGCCGGGCGCGGCCTGAATTTCCATGGCGGTTCGGATTCGAGCCTGCACAGCAAGGCGATCGTGTTCGATCGGCACAAGACCTTTATCGGTTCGTTCAACTTCGACCCACGCTCGGTGTTGTGGAACACCGAAGTCGGCGTGCTGGTAGACAGCCCGGAGCTGGCCGAATATACCCGCGAGCTGGCCTTGCAGGGTATGGCGCCGGCGCTGAGTTATCAGCCGCTGCTGGAGGACGGCAAGATGGTCTGGGTGACCGAGGACAACGGCCAGCGGCATGTGCTGAGCAAGGAGCCTGGCGGCATGTGGCGGCGGTTCAATGCCTGGGTGAGCAAGGCGGTGGGGTTGGAGAAGATGCTTTGATTCGAGACCGCTGGGGGGCTGCTGCGCAGCCCTTCGCGGGTGAACCCGCTCCCACAGGTTTAGGGGGCGCTGCAAAACCCTGTGGGAGCGGGTTCACCCGCGAAGGGCTGCGCGGCGGTCCCAGCCATCTTCAGTCAGGCACCGGCTCGAACGCCCCAGGCCGGCGGGTCAGCAGGACCAACCCCGCCGCCCCCAAGGCCATGATCAACGGCAATGCATGCCCACTGATCCACTGGCTGCCCGCCCCGGCCAACAGCGGCCCGAGCAGGCAACCAATGCCCCACAACTGCGCCACATGGGCGTTTGCCCGCACCAATTCATCATCGCGGTAGCGCTCGCCGATCAGGATCAGCGACAAGGTGAACAAGCCACCGGCACTGGCACCGAACAATACCCATAGCGGCCAGATCAACGCGGTCTCCATCAACAACGGAATCGCCAGGCTGGACACCATCAACGTCAGCGCACAACCACTGAACAGGGTGCGCCGCGACATCTTGTCGGCCAACAGGCCAATTGGCAGCTGCAACACCGCATCACCGACCACCACTGTACTGACCATGAACAACGCCACCTCAGTGCTGAACCCCTGCTGCAGGCAATACACCGGTAGCAGCGTCAAGATCATCGCCTCGAACGCCGCAAACAAGGCAATCGCCCAGGCAATCACCGGCAGTCGGCGGCAGAATCCGAGCAGGTCGCGGAAGGTCACGCTGCACGCTTCGGTGGTCGGCGCACCGCCACGGCCAAACAGCAGCAACGGCGCAAGGATCAACAACCCGGTGGCCGCCCAGAAGCCAAAGTCATCATCCGAACCAAGCATACCCAGCACCAGCGGCCCCGCCAGCTGGCTCAAGGCGTAGCTGCTGCCATACAGCGCCACCAGCCGGCCGCGCCACTGCTCGACCACCAACTGGTTGATCCAGCTCTCGCCAAGGATGAACACCACCGTCAGCGACATACCGATCACCAACCGCAGCGCCAGCCACAACGGGTAGCTGGGCAGCAGCGCAACCAGGGCGATCGACAACGCTCCGCCCCACAGGCAAAAGCGCATGGCGGCCGGCACGCCGACCCAGCCAGCCAGGCGGCTGGCCAGGCTGGCGCCGATCAGCACGCCCACTGCCGGCATTGCCGCCATCACGCCGATGGCGAAGCTCCCGTAACCCCAGGTTTCCAGGCGCAGCGACACCAGCGGCATGCTCACGCCCAGCGCGAGGCCGACGCTGAGCACTGAGGCCAGCACGGCAAAGTAGGTTGCCCAACGCATGACTGCCTCCCAGGCAGAATTGTCTTTCACCCAACAGCAGCAAAGCCCGCCCCCAAAGGCACGGCGCAGTCAGTGAGACTGACGCCGAACCGCCAGGAGCGGGCTTGCCCGCAGACGCTACCTAGAGGATTACAGCTTGATCCAGGTCGCCTTCAGCTCGGTGTACTTCTCCAGTGCGTGCAGCGACTTGTCACGGCCGTTGCCCGACTGCTTGAAGCCACCAAACGGCGCGGTCATGTCGCCGCCGTCATACTGGTTGACCCACACGCTGCCAGCACGCACGGCGCGAGCTGTCTTGTGCGCCTTCGAGATGTCCGAGGTCCAGATGCCTGCGGCCAGGCCGTATGGCGTGTCGTTGGCGATGGCGATGGCTTCTTCGGCGGTGTCGAAGCTGATCACCGACAGGACCGGGCCAAAGATTTCTTCCTGGGCGATCTTCATGGCATTGGTCACGCCGTCGAAGATGGTCGGCTGCACATAGGTGCCACCGGTTTCTTCAAGGATGCGCTTGCCACCGGCAACCAGCTTGGCGCCGTCCTGATGGCCGGCATCGATGTACGACAGCACGGTGTTCATCTGCTGGGTGTCGACCAGCGCACCGACTGTGGTGGCCGGGTCCAGCGGGTTGCCGGGGGTCCAGGCCTTGAGCGCTTCGACGACCATAGGCAGGAACTTGTCCTTGATCGAACGCTCGACCAGCAGACGCGAACCGGCAGTGCAGACCTCGCCCTGGTTGAAGGCGATGGCGCTGGCAGCGGCTTCGGCAGCGGCTTGCAGGTCCGGTGCGTCGGCGAAGACGATATTCGGGCTCTTGCCGCCGGCTTCCAGCCAGATGCGCTTCATGTTCGACTCGCCGGCGTAGATCATCAACTGCTTGGCGATCTTGGTCGAGCCAGTGAACACCAGCGTGTCGACGTCCATGTGCAGGGCCAGCGCCTTGCCTACAGTGTGACCGTAGCCTGGCAGCACGTTGAGAACACCAGCCGGGATACCCGCTTCAATTGCCAGCTGGGCAATGCGAATGGCCGTCAGCGGCGACTTCTCGGACGGTTTGAGCACCACCGAGTTACCGGTCGCCAGCGCTGGGCCGAGCTTCCAGCAGGACATCAGCAGAGGGAAGTTCCACGGTACGATGGCGCCGACCACACCAACCGGCTCGCGGGTCACCAGGCCAAGCTGGTCATGCGGGGTTGGCGCGACTTCATCGTAAACTTTGTCGATAGCTTCGGCATTCCAGTGCAGGGCTTGCGCCGCGCCGGGGATGTCGATGCTGGAGGAGTCGCTGATCGGCTTGCCCATGTCGAGGGTCTCGAGCAGGGCCAGCTCTTCGACATTGCTGCGCAGCAGCTCGGCGAAGCGGATCAGTTTGGCCTTGCGCTTGGCTGGCGCCAGACGCGACCAGACGCCAGACTCGAAGGTAGCACGGGCGTTTTCAACAGCGCGATCGGCGTCGGCCACGTCGCAGCTGGCAACCTTGGCCAGGAAGCGTCCGTCCACCGGGCTCAGGCAGTCGAAGGTCTGGCCGGAAACGGCGTCGGTATACTCGCCGTTGATGAAGGCGCGGCCTTCGATCTTCAGTTGCTGGGCACGCTGTTCCCAGTCTGCACGCGTCAGGGTGGTCATAGGAAACTCCTCCTCTTGTTAAGGTGCAGCGCCGCACTGAAGATTCTCGGGCGCTGGCAAAAATTCTGGCCGGGCGACAAGCGCACGCGGGCAGGAGTTACCCTAAACCAGCCCGGATAAACTATCAATATATTTGACACCAAAGGCCCAAACGCCTACAGATGTTAATTTTATTAAACAACAACAGGGTTTGACCGATGACCATCTCCAGCATTATCGACTTTGCCCAGGTGCTGACCGAAGCGGAACGCTACCGCCCGGCGGCCGAGAAAATCCTCAAGGGCGAGCCGGATCAGGCTGTCTACAACCACTACTCAAGCCCATGCGGTCAGTTTGCAGCGGGCGTGTGGGAAGGCGCGGTCGGCCAATGGACGGTGAGTTACACCGAACATGAGTACTGCGAGATCGTCCACGGCGTATCGGTGCTGCGTGACAAGGCCGGCGATGCGAAGACGCTGCGTGCAGGTGACCGATTCGTCATTCCGGCAGGCTTCCACGGCACCTGGGAAGTACTTGAGCCCTGCCGCAAGATTTACGTGATGTTCGAGCAGAAGTAAGTCACGCCATGGCGTGCTGAACATGTACCGCAGCTTGGCAAGCGCTGCAGTGAATCATGCAAGCGTCCAATTTCGGACACTTCAAGGAGATTCACCATGACCACCGACATCCTCGGCCCTGCTCGTCACGTCATCGGCTCGCGTTATGTAGAAAGCGTCAAAGCCTACATTCTCGAGCTGACCGGCCTGCATATCGCAGTCGGCCCCAACGACATCAGCACCATGGATCTTCGCAGCGACCGCGTACTTATCCAGGCTGATGGCGACAACTGCATTACTGGCCTGGTGATTTCCTGAGCGCGCCGGGCAGGTCTTGAGCAAGGCGCTATAGCCGCAGACCAGCGCCTTGCTTGAACGATATCTGCCCAGCCATTCAGGCAAAAAAAAACCCGCTTCCGTGAGGAAGCGGGTTTTTTTCGGTCGCCGGATCAATTACTTGATCTTGGCTTCCTTGTAGGTCACGTGCTTACGGACGACCGGATCATATTTCTTGATCTCGATCTTGTCCGGGGTGGTGCGCTTGTTCTTGTCAGTGGTGTAGAAGTGGCCAGTGCCAGCACTCGATACCAGACGGATCAATTCACGCATGATGCTCTCCCTTAAACCTTGGCGCCAGCACGGCGGATTTCAACCAGAACGACATCAATGCCGCGCTTGTCGATGATACGCATGCCTTTGGCGGAAACGCGCAGACGCACGAAACGCTTCTCGGACTCAACCCAGAAACGGTGGTGCTGCAGGTTTGGCAGGAAACGACGACGGGTTTTGTTGTTTGCGTGGGAAATGTTATTCCCAGTCACCGGACCCTTACCGGTAACTTGACAGACTCTCGACATGCCTCAGCCCTCTAAAACCACATGCCCAACCCGGCATGGGTTGGCCGCTTAATCTCTCAGTCTATGGCGCTAGGCGCCGTGTTTCCGGGGGTCTTATCAACCTGATCCGCTTTCGCGACAGAGCGAGCCCCTAGAAAAGAGCGCTGCTTTATATCAGAAAGACTCGACCACAACAACAGAAAATGACTTTCTGCAGCAGGCCAAGCGAGTGCGGCAAGCATAACGACTAGGGTTGCAGGCTGTCGACCGCTCGTCGCTACGTTTGTAAAAAAGGGTGTGGTCATTTGTCAGTTCGCACACTAGGGTAGGACATTTCCAGACTGCACCGGCAGATGGGTCACTGATCAGCCAAGGACTTTACATGCGCGCCGCCGCTCGTTCCCTGTTGTTTTCATCCAGCCTGCTGCTGGCCGGCCTCGCCCAGGCCGCACCACTGGTGGTGTGTACCGAAGCCAGCCCGGAAGGCTTCGACGTGGTGCAGTACAACTCGCTGACTACCACCAATGCCTCGGCCGACGTGCTGATGAACCGTCTGGTCGAATTCGATGCCAAGCAGGGCAAAGTGGTGCCAAGCCTGGCGCTGAGCTGGACGGTCTCGGCCGACGGTCTGGTGTACGACTTCAAGCTGCGTGACGACGCCAAATTCCACAGCACCGCCTACTTCAAGCCAAGCCGGGCCCTGAACGCCGACGATGTGCTGTTCAGCTTCCAGCGCATGCTCTACCCCGCTCACGCCTGGCACAAGACCGCGCCCGGCGGCTACCCGCACGCGCAGTCGCTGCAGCTGGGTAGCCTGATCAAATCGATCGATGCCAGCGACCCGCACACCGTGCGCTTCACCCTGAGCCATCCGGATGCGACCTTCCTGGCCACCCTGAGCATGGGCTTTGCCTCGATCTACTCGGCTGAATACGCCGATCAGCTGCTCAAGGCAGGCACCCCAGAGAAGCTCAACACGCAACCGATAGGTACCGGCCCGTTCGTGTTCAAACGCTTCCAGAAGGACGCGCAGGTGCGCTACGAGGCCAACCCTGAGTACTTCGGCGGCAAACCTGCGGTCGGGCCGCTGATCTACGCGATCACCCCGGACGCCAACGTGCGCCTGCAGAAACTCAAGCGCAACGAATGCCAGGTGGCGCTTTCGCCCAAGCCGCTGGATATCACTGCGGCCAACGAGGACGACAAGCTCAAGGTCGAGTCCACCCCTGCCTTCATGACCGCCTTTGTCGCCATCAACAGCCAGCATCCGCCGCTGGACAAGCCCGAGGTGCGTCAGGCGATCAACCTCGCCTTCGACAAGTCGAGTTATCTCAAAGCCGTGTTCGAGGGCACCGCAACCGCCGCCAATGGCCCTTACCCGGCCAACACCTGGAGTTACGCCAAGGACCTGCCTGGCTACCCGACCGACCTGAAAAAAGCCCAGGCGCTGCTGGCCAAGGCGGACCTGCCAGACGGCTTCAGCACCACCATCTGGACCCGCCCGTCGGGCAGCCTGCTCAACCCCAACCCCAACCTCGGCGCACAGATGCTGCAGGCGGACCTGGCCAAGATCGGCATCAAGGCCGAAATCCGCGTGATCGAGTGGGGCGAGCTGATCCGCCGCGCCAAAGCCGGCGAGCATGACTTGCTGTTCATGGGCTGGGCCGGCGACAACGGCGACCCAGACAACTTCCTCAGCCCGCAGTTTTCCTGCGCGGCGGTCAAGTCCGGGACCAACTTCGCGCGCTTCTGCGACAGCCGTCTGGACCAGCTGATCAACGCTGGCCGCACCACCAACGACCAAAGCGTGCGCAGCCGGTTGTATCAGCAGGCCCAGGCACTGATCCAGCAACAGGCTTTGTGGCTGCCGCTGGCTCACCCAACCGCCGCAACGTTGCTGGCCAAGGGTGTCGAGGGCTACCAGGTGAGCCCGTTCGGGCGGCTGGACTTCAGCAAGGTCTCGGTCACTCGCTAAGCATGATCAGCCGCTGATCCAGCCCTCCTCGGCCATGGACAGCGGCTCGCCCTCGCCGATGATCAGGTGATCGAGCACACGCACATCGATCAGCGCCAGCCCGCGTTTGAGAGTCATGGTCAGGTGCACATCATCCTGGCTCGGCTCGCTGCTCCCGGAAGGATGGTTGTGGCAGATGATCAGCGCCGCGGCGTTGTGCACCAGCGAGCGCCGGACTACCTCACGTGGGTACACGCTGGCCCGGTCGATGGTGCCGCGAAAGAGGATCTCGAACGCCAACGGCCTGTGCTTGGAGTCGAGAAACAGGCAGCCAAATACCTCACTAGGTTCATGGCGCAGCATCGATTTCAGGTAACGCCTCACTGCCATCGGGCTTTCCAGCGCGGGGGCACGTTCGATGGTGTCGTGCAGATAACGCCGCCCGGTCTCCAGCAGCGCCTGCAACTGCGCGTACTTCACCGGTCCCAGCCCAGGCTCACCGAGCACTGCGCTGCGTGGCGCCTCGAGAAACTGGCGAAGGCCGCCAAAGCGCACCAGCAAGCCGCGGGCAAGGTCGACGACATTGCGCCCGGCCACCCCCGAGCCCAGCAGCACGGCGAGCAATTCGGCATCGGACAATGCGGCTGCGCCGCGCTGTAACAGCTTTTCTCGCGGCCGTTCGTCGGCCGGCCATTCCCTGATGTTCATTACTGCTCCTTGAGTGCTGCTGCGGCGCGTTTAAGCCGTGTGTTAATCTATTTCGCTTCGAAAATGCGACGATCTGCCGCAGGCCCCATCGTCGTCATCCGCTTACTGAAAAAAGGCAAGCCTATGCAGCGGCTGTATCGCAAGCGCATCGTTCTCGGCGTCGGTGGCGGCATCGCCGCCTACAAGAGCGCCGAGCTGATTCGCCGACTCCTGGAACACGGCGCCCAGGTGCGCGTGGTGATGACCCACGGCGGTGCCGAGTTCATCACTCCGCTGACCTTGCAGGCGCTGTCTGGTCACCCGGTGCACATGGACCTGCTCGACCCTGCCGCCGAAGCGGCGATGGGCCACATCGAACTGGCCAAGTGGGCCGATCTGGTGCTCATTGCCCCGGCCACCGCCGACCTCATGGCGCGCATGGCCCAAGGCATGGCCAATGACCTGCTGACCACCCTGGTGCTGGCCACCGACGCCACCGTCGCCGTCGCCCCGGCGATGAACCAGGCGATGTGGCGCGACCCGGCGACCCAGGCCAACCTGGAACTGCTGCAAAGCCGTGGCATTCAGGTATTCGGCCCGGCCTCCGGCAGCCAGGCCTGTGGTGATGTCGGCCTTGGCCGCATGCTTGAAGCCACCGACCTGGCCTGGTGCGCCGCCGAGAGCTTCAAGCGCCAGGCACTGACCGGCAAGCACGTGCTGATCACCGCCGGGCCGACCCAGGAAAACATCGACCCGGTGCGCTACATCACCAATCATAGCTCCGGCAAGATGGGTTTCGCCCTGGCCGAAGCGGCTGCCGAAGCCGGGGCTCGGGTAACCCTGGTGACCGGCCCGGTGCACCTGCAGACCCCCGACCGGGTCAACCGGATTGACGTGGTAAGCGCGCGGGACATGCTCGCGGCGTGCGAAGCCGCTATGCCGTGCGACCTGTTCATCGCTTCGGCTGCGGTTGCGGACTACCGCCCGGAAGTAGTCGCCACGCAGAAGCTCAAGAAGGATCCTACGACCGGCGACGGCATGCTGCTGCAGATGGTGCGTAATCCGGATATCCTTGCGACCATTGCTGGCCGTGCCGACCGCCCGTTCAGCGTCGGCTTTGCCGCCGAGACCGAACACTTGCTCGATTACGCCACGCGCAAGCTCAAGGACAAGAACCTCGACCTGATCGTCGCCAATGATGTGGCCAACCCCAGCATCGGCTTCAACAGCGAGGAAAACGCCCTGACCGTGATCGACCGCCAGCAGCACCAGACCCTATTCGCGCAGACCAGCAAGGGCAAGATCGCCCGCCAGCTGGTTGCTTTTATCGCCGAACGACTCAAGCAGGTTCAATAAGTTACATGCACGCTCTTCAAGCCAAGATTCTCGATCCGCGCATCGGCGCCGAATTCCCCCTGCCGCAGTACGCCACGCCTGGCTCCGCCGGCCTGGACCTGCGCGCCATGCTGCAACAGGACACCGTTCTCGAGCCGGGCCAGACCCTGCTGATCCCGACCGGCCTGTCGATCTACATCGGCGATCCAGGCCTGGCGGCGTTGATCCTGCCGCGCTCGGGGCTGGGCCACAAACACGGCATCGTGCTCGGCAACCTGGTCGGTTTGATCGACTCGGATTACCAGGGCGAGCTGATGGTGTCGTGCTGGAACCGCGGCAATAGCGCTTTCACCATCAACATTGGCGAGCGTATTGCACAGCTTGTCCTGGTACCTGTGGTACAAGCGCATTTCGACATCGTCGAGGCCTTCGACGAGAGCCAACGTGGCGCTGGCGGCTTCGGTCATTCGGGCAGCCAATAACGGCCAGAGAACGATCGTTTGCGCCACGGATGGCGAACTCTCTGGCGAAAGTACCGTCCAAGCGTGCAGTTTGCGCCTACCCAGAAGCCTTAGACATTGGAGCTTTCCCAGAGATGAACGATATGGCCCAGCTGGTCCCTGCACTGCCTGAGAGCATCTTCCGCGCCTATGACATCCGCGGCGTGGTCGGCAAGACCCTGCACGCTGAAACCGCTTACTGGATCGGTCGTGCCATCGGCGCCCAGACCCTCGCTCAGGGCGAGCCGAATATCTCGGTTGGCCGTGACGGTCGCCTGTCCGGGCCGATGCTGGTCGAGCAACTGATCAAGGGCCTGGTCGAAGCCGGCTGCAAGGTCAGCGACGTTGGCCTGGTGCCAACCCCTGCCCTGTATTACGCCGCCAACGTGCTGGCCGGTACCTCCGGGGTGATGCTCACCGGTAGCCACAACCCGTCCGACTACAACGGTTTCAAGATCGTCATCGCCGGCGACACCCTCGCCAACGAGCAGATCCAGGCCCTGTTGACCCGCCTGAAAACAGATGACCTGAGCCGCAGCGAAGGCAGCGTCGAGCAGGTCGAGATCCTCCAGCGCTACCATCAGCAGATCGTCGGCGATGTGAAACTGGCGAAAAAACTCAAGGTAGTGGTCGACTGCGGCAACGGTGCAGCGGGCGTCAATGCCCCGCAACTGATCGAAGCCCTGGGCTGTGAAGTGATCCCGCTGTTCTGCGAGGTCGACGGCAACTTCCCCAATCACCACCCGGACCCGGGCAAGCCTGAAAACCTGCAAGACCTGATTGCCAAGGTCAAGGAAACCGGCGCCGATATCGGCCTGGCCTTCGATGGCGACGGCGACCGCGTGGGCGTGGTGACCAACACCGGCAGCATTGTCTACCCCGACCGCCTGCTGATGCTGTTTGCCCAGGACGTGCTGTCGCGCAACCCAGGCGCCGAGATCATCTTCGACGTCAAATGCACCCGTCGCCTGACCCCGCTGATCGAACAACACGGCGGTCGCGCGCTAATGTGGAAGACCGGTCACTCGTTGATCAAGAAGAAGATGAAGCTGACCGGTTCCTTGCTGGCTGGCGAAATGAGCGGGCACATCTTCATCAAGGAACGCTGGTTCGGCTTTGACGACGGCATCTACAGCGCCGCACGCCTGCTCGAGATCCTCAGCCAGGCCGAGCAGGACGCCGAGAGCCTGTTCGCTGCATTCCCGAACGACATCTCTACGCCGGAAATCAATATTGATGTGACCGACGAGGGTAAATTCAGCATCATTGATGCACTGCAACGCGACGCCGACTGGGGTGAAGCCAACCTGACCACCATCGACGGTGTGCGGGTCGACTACGCCAAAGGCTGGGGCCTGGTCCGCGCCTCCAACACCACGCCGGTGCTGGTGCTGCGCTTCGAAGCCGACAGCGAGGCCGAATTGCAACGTATCAAGGATGTTTTCCGCGCGCAGTTGCTGCGGGTTGCCCCTGACCTGCAACTGCCGTTCTGACCGATTATCCGTACCCACTGGAGCCCTGCATGACCCTCGATCGCGAAGCTGCCTCCCATGTAGCCGAAGTCTTGTCCGAAGCGCTGCCTTACATCCGTCGCTTCGTCGGCAAGACGCTGGTGATCAAGTACGGCGGCAACGCGATGGAGAGCGAAGAGCTCAAGACCGGCTTTGCCCGCGACATCGTGCTGATGAAAGCGGTCGGCATCAACCCGGTGGTAGTGCACGGCGGTGGCCCGCAGATCGGTGACCTGCTCAAGCGTCTGTCGATCGAGAGCCACTTCATCGACGGCATGCGCGTGACCGACTCGGCGACCATGGATGTGGTCGAGATGGTGCTCGGTGGCCAGGTCAACAAGGACATCGTCAACCTGATCAACCGCCATGGCGGCAGCGCCATCGGCCTGACCGGCAAGGACGCCGAGCTGATCCGCGCGAAAAAGCTCAAGGTCAGCCGCCAGACGCCAGAGATGACCTCGCCCGAGATCATCGACATTGGCCACGTTGGCGAAGTGGTCGGGGTCAACACCGACCTGCTCAACATGCTGGTCCGTGGTGACTTCATCCCGGTCATCGCGCCGATCGGTGTCGGCGCCAACGGTGAGTCGTACAACATCAACGCCGACCTGGTTGCCGGCAAGGTTGCCGAAGCGCTGAAGGCCGAGAAGCTGATGCTGCTGACCAACATTGCCGGTTTGATGGACAAGCAGGGCCAGGTCCTGACCGGCCTGACCACCGAGCAAGTCAACGAGCTGATCGCCGACGGCACCATCTACGGCGGCATGCTGCCGAAGATCAAATGCGCACTGGAAGCAGTCCAGGGCGGCGTGCAGAGTTCGCACATCATCGACGGTCGCGTACCGAACGCGGTGCTGCTGGAGATCTTCACCGACAGCGGTGTAGGCACTTTGATCACCAACAGCAAGCGCGCTTTGGCCTGATTTGTCGGGGCTGCTTGGCAGCCCTTCGCGGGCAAGCCCGCTCCCACAGGGCCAGCAGTGCATCCTGTGGGAGCGGGCTTGCCCGCGAAGGGCCGCAAAGCGGACCCGCAACACCCCTGCAAAACTAATATCTACCCTGGAGAAAGCGCGTGAAATACGCATCACATGGACTCGTGCTGGCAGCCGTTCTGGCTGTCGGGTCCCTCGCCGGCTGCGCCACTGAAACGTCCAAAGCTGTTGCCGTGCAACAGGTCGAAAGCGTCAACCGCCCGTACAGCGGCCAACGCACCCCAATCGCTGTGGGTAAGTTCGACAACCGTTCCAGCTACATGCGCGGGATCTTCTCCGACGGCGTCGACCGCCTCGGCGGCCAGGCCAAGACCATCCTCATCACCCACCTGCAGCAGACCAACCGCTTCAATGTGCTTGATCGCGACAACATGGGCGAGATCCAGCAGGAAGCAACCATCAAGGGCATGGCGCAGAAGCTCAAGGGTGCGGATTTCGTGGTCACCGGTGACGTCACCGAGTTCGGCCGCAAAGAAGTCGGCGACCACCAGCTGTTCGGCATTCTTGGCCGCGGCAAGACCCAGATCGCCTACGCCAAAGTGGCGCTGAACATCGTCAATATCAGCACCTCGGAAGTGGTCTATTCGACCCAGGGTGCCGGCGAGTACGCCCTTTCCAATCGCGAGATCATCGGCTTTGGCGGTACCGCCAGCTATGACTCCACGCTCAACGGCAAGGTCCTCGATCTGGCCATGCGCGAAGCGATCAACAAGATGGTCGACGCGATCGACAACGGCCAATGGAAGCCTCAAGCCCGATAAGCTGAGCAGCACAACAAGGAAGACACCTTCATGAGCATCATCCCTCAAGGCTGGCGCCTGGTCGCCGGCGTTGTGCTGGGCAGCGTTCTGCTGACCGGCTGCGGCACCCCGCACAAACCACTGTATCAGTGGGAAAGCTACCAGCCGCAGGTCAACGAGTACTTCAAGGGCCAGGCCAAGGAAGAACAGGCCATCGCCCTTGAGCGCGACCTGGAGAAGATCAAGGCCAAGAATGGCGCCGTGCCGCCGGGTTACCACGCGCAGCTTGGGCTGATCTATTCCAGCCTGGGCAAGGACGACCAGATGATTCAGCAGTTCCAGACTGAAAAGGCCTTGTTCCCTGAGTCGGCCAAGTACATGGACTTTCTCATGAACAACGCGCGCAAAGGAGCCGAGCAATGATCAAGCGGATCACCCAACTGATCGTCGGCGCCTGCGTGCTGGCCTTGTTCTCCGGTTGCGCCGAGCGCCGCAGCGTGGACTACTCGGCGTACAAGCAGGCGCGGCCCAAGTCGATCCTGATTCTGCCGCCGCTGAACCAGTCGCCGGACGTCAAGGCCACCTACAGCATGCTTGCGCAGGTGACCTATCCGCTGGCCGAAGCGGGTTATTACGTAATGCCGGTGGCGCTGGTCGACGAGACCTTCCGCCAGAACGGCATGACTACGCCGTCGGATATCCATGAGCTGCCGACCAGCAAGTTGCAGGAAATCTTCGGCGCCGATGCCGGCCTGTACGTGACCGTGAGTGACTACGGCACCCGCTACATGGTGCTCAGCAGCGCGACCATCGTTACCGCCAGCGCCAAGCTGGTCGACCTGAAGACCGGCACCACGCTGTGGACCGGTAACGCCACAGCGTCCAGTGAGGAAGGTCGGCAGAACCAGGGTGGCCTGATCGGCATGTTGGTGATGGCGGCGGTCAACCAGGTCATCAGCAGCGTGCAGGATGACGCCGGCTACCCGATTGCCGGCATGACCAGCGCGCGGTTGCTGTCACCGTATCCGAACGGCGGCATTCTGTATGGCCCGCGCTCGCCCAAGTACGGTACAGACTGAATCCATTGTCTTGCGAAGGGGCGCGAAAGCGCCCCCAGCAATCCCAACTTGATCAGAAGCTGTAACGGGCCGTCAGTTTGACGTTGCGTGGATCGCCGTAGATGTCATACGGGCTGTAAGCGCCATTGGCCACACTGCTGTAGTAGGTGCGGTCGAACAGGTTGTTGAGGTTGACCTGCAGATCCAGCTGCTCGCTGGCTTGGTAACCCGCCACCAGACCGACCACGGTGTAGGATCCCTGCTGGTTCTCCCACGCCGTGCTACCCGTGCCGCCCGCGGTACGAATGCGGCTCTGCTGGTAGACATCTCCCCCCACCCGCCAGCGCTGCAACTCACCCGGCAGGGTGTAGATGGTCGACAGCTTGAACAGCTGACGCGGCTTGGTCCGATCAAAGTCCTCGCCTTCGCGAGCTGGATTGGCATCACTGACATATTTGGTCTGGGTATACGTATAACCAGCGGCAAGCTGCCAGTTGTCGGTTAATGCGCCCTGCACTTCCAGGTCGATACCACGGCTGCGGACCAACCCTGACGCTTCATAGCAGGCACTGGCGGCACCTGCGCCGCAGCCTTTGGCGTCGGGCAGTTCCTGGCCACGGTTTTTCTGGTCGATCTGGAACAGCGCCATGCTGGCGTTCAGCGCACCCTCGAAGTACTCGCCCTTGATGCCAATCTCGTAATTCTCGCCCACCACCGGTGTAAGCACTTTCCGGTCCAGGCCCTTGCTGCTCTGCGGCTTGAAGATATCGGTGTAGCTGACATACACCGAATGGTGGACGTCCAGATCGTAGACGAGCCCGGCATAGCGGGTCAGATTGCGGGTGACCTTGTAGCTCGCTTCGCTGTTTTTGCTGTCCTCGAATTCGTACCAGTCGACACGGCCGCCAACAATCAGCGACAGCGGCTCGGTCAGACGCAGACGGGTGCTGGCGTAGACGCTGTCCTGAGTGGTGGTTTCGGGACGGCCGTAGGCGCCAGTATCGAAGTCCGGTTTGACATGCCCGCGTGGATTCCAGGCAAACAGGTTGGTGCCCGAGTCAAGAAAAATGCCCCAGGGCGTGGTTGAGCGATAATCCAGCTTGCGCTTGCTGACCCCTAAGGTCAGGTCATGGCTCTGGCCAAGCAACTGGAAGGGGCCATTGAGCGCCAGATCATAGCCGGTTTCCTTTTGCTGCATGTCTTCCGCCCACAGATAGTGGCGATTGTAGGCCCACACCGAAGAGGCCAACACTTCGGTTTCGGTGGTCGCCTGCATCGCGGCCATGCGCAGCGTCCAGTCATCGCCCAGCCCCTGTTCGAGAGTGGCGAAATAACCGGTAGTGCGGTCGTCCGAGTATTCCCAGTCGTGCCCCAGGAAGGTGTCGCGGGGTAGCCCCAGATGGCCGCCGCCACGGGCCATGGGCAAGCCGCCCCAAATGTAGTTGGTGTGGTTTTTCTGCCGGTAGGCGCCAACGGTAAGGGTGGTGCTGTCGCTGATATCGGCGTCTACCACGCCGTAGAAAAGGTCATGATCGCTCTCTACCGAGTCGCGAAAGCTTTTTGAGTCCTGCCGCGATACCACGGTGCGCGCGCGCAGGGTATCGTTCTCATTCAATGGGCCGCCGACGTCCAGCGTACCGCCGTAGTCGTCCCAGCTACCGGCGGTGCCGGTAAGGGTGGCCTGAAACTGATGGGTCGGGCGCTTGCGTACCAGGTTGATCGCGCCCGCAGGGTTGCCCGCACCCTGGGTCAAGCCGGCAGCACCACGGACGATCTCGACCCGGTCATACATGGCCAGGTTGGCCTCGCCGCTGGGCACGTAGGTCAGCAAGCTGGTGGGAAAACCATCGTAGAGGACGTTGTCGACGTCAAAGCCGCGCGCACTGAAGCTGGGCCGGCCCGGGCCGCCAGAGTTGTTCAAGAACAATCCCGGCGCACTTTTGACCACATCGCTGATGCTGGTCATGGCCTTGTCGTCCATGCGCTTGCGAGTAACCACACTGACCGATTGCGGCGTCTCGCGTAGGGTCAGTGGCAGCTTGGTGGCTGTCTGCATGGCGCCAGTGGTGTAAGAGCCGCTGTTCTCGGTGGTCTCGCCCAGGCCTTGGCCATGGATACTGGTAGCGCCCAGCTCAAGGCCGCTGCCAGCTTTCTGTGGGCTCAGCAGGTACAGGCCATTACCCTGCGGCCCGGCTTGCAGGCCGGTCCCTTGCAGCAGTTGCTGCAGGCCGCCCTGTACACTGGTGGCGGCATTCAGGCCCGGGCTGCGCAAGCCTTCCACCAGCCCCGGCTCGATGGGCAGCGTGATACCGGCCTGGCTGGCGAAGTCAGACAGGGCATTGCTCAGGTTACCGGCTGGCACCTTGTACGTGCGCTGCTGCTGGGCAGCCTGCTCAGCTGCCTGCAGCGCCGCAGCAGTCAGGCCGCTGCCCGCGATGATCAAACCCAATGCAGCCGCGTGTACTGCCCGCGCCAGTGGTTGCGTGCCCTGCGTCGTCGCCATGTGTCCGTCCCTGCCCTGCAAAAGTGATGTAGTTATGGGAGGGACACGCAGCCTGAGAAAAACCCGCCAGCGATTTGCTAAACGTTCGCACGTGCCGTGACGGTGACCCAGTAGGCCGTTCGGTAAGTCACGCTGACCGGCAGAGTCTGGCTCAGGCCGCGCAGGATCTGGTCGGTGTCGCGCAGCTGAAACGTACCCGAGATCAGCAGCCCAGCGACTGCCGGATCACAGCGCAGGAGGCCGGAGCGATAGCGGCCCAGCTCGTTGATGAAGTCGTCCAGGCGCATTTTTTCTACACGCAGCGTGCCACTGAGCCAGTCGAGATGGTTCTGCGCCAGCGCCGTCGCGGGTTGCGCAGCCAGTGCGCTGATGTAGGTCTGCTGGCCGGCAGCCAGTCGCAACCGGCCTTCCTCACCTCGGGATAACTTCGGGCGCACTAGCGCGGCGCCATCCAGCGCAGCGAGATAGGTGCTTTGCGGGTACTGGCGCAGTACAAAGCGGCTGCCAAGCAGCTCCAACTGCGCTTCGCTGGTCTCGACGATGAACAGCCGACTGGACGGCTGGCGGGGCAGTTCGATGAGTATTTCGCCGGCGATCAGGCGTACCCGGCGCACGCTCTCGTCGTAGTCGATATTGATGGCGCTGGCGGTGTTGAGCTGGATCTGGCCACCGTCGGGCAAGGGCACATTGCGCTGCTCACCACTGGCGGTGCGCTGGTCCGCCTGCCACTCGCGCCAGGGCAGACTGCGATAAGCGGTAACGCCCAGCGGAGCCGCAACGATCAGCAATGCCAAGGTCTTGAGCACCTGGCGGCGCTCGACCGCTCGTGGCCGCTCCAGGGCGGTGCGCTCGGCATCACCGGCGAGCAACTGCGCTTGGGCACTGAAGCGCGCGGCCAGTTGCCAGGCACGCTCATGGTCGGCATGACGCGCACGCCACTCCGCGCCAGCGGCGTGCTCGGCGGGCCCGGCAGCGCTGTGCTGCAGGCGCACGAACCAGCTGGCAGCTTCGCGAGCGATGCGCCGGTCGATCGGTGTGTTATTCATACGGCAGGTTTTCACTGGCGAGCACGATGCACTCTTCGAATGCGCGCGCCAGATAGCGCTGCACCGAGCGCAAGCTGAGGTCGAGCCGGCTGGCGATCTCTTCCTGGGTATATCCTTCAAGCTGCGACATCAGGAACGCCTGGCGGGTCTTGCCCGGCAACACGGCGAGCACTTGATCGATCTCGTCGAGGGCTTCGAGCACCAGCGCCTGATGCTCCAGCGACGGCGACAACGCTTCCGGCGTCAGCGCCAGAGCGTCCAGGTAGGCCTGCTCCAGCGAACGCCGGCGGTACAGGTTGAGGCTCAGGCGGTTGGCGATGGTCGCCAGATACGCACGCGGAGCGGTGACGCACGACGGCTCGCCAGTGCCGCTGCGCAGCAGCCGCAGGAAGGTATCCTGCGCCAGGTCGGCAGCGTCGGCGGCATTGCCCAGGCGTCGGCGCAACCAGCCCTGCAGCCAACTGTGATGATGGCTGTAAAGTTGATCGATGGCCTGATGCTGAGTGTGAATCGCCGCTGAATTAGGATGCACAGGATATGACAAGCGTGAATGAGAATTGGTCTCATTCTACCAGCATAACCAGTGGCCCGCGCAAGCACGGGCCCTGCTGCGGGATCAGATCCCGTATTGCGCGCGGTACGCCTCGACCGCTGGCAAGTGCTGCTTGAGCTGCGGATCGTCAGCGAGGAACTCGAGCACCTGGGTCAGCGAAACGATGCTGACCACCGGGATACCGAAGTCGCGCTCCACTTCCTGGATCGCCGACAGCTCGCCGTTGCCACGCTCTTCGCGGTTGAGCGCGATCAGTACGCCGGCGGCTTTGGCCTGCTGCGCGCTGATGATCTGCATCACTTCACGGATCGCGGTACCGGCGGTGATCACGTCATCGATGATCAGTACATTGCCTTCCAGCGGTGCGCCGACCAGGCTACCGCCCTCGCCATGGGCCTTGGCCTCTTTGCGGTTGAAGCACCACGGCACGTCCAGCTGATGCTGGTCGGCCAGGGCGACCGCAGTGGCCGAAGCCAGCGGGATGCCTTTGTAGGCCGGGCCAAACAGCACGTCGAAGGGGATTTTGCTGTCGACGATGGCCGCCGCGTAGCAACGTCCCAACTGCGCCAGTGCCGAGCCGCTGTTGAACAGCCCCGCATTGAAGAAGTACGGGCTGGTACGCCCCGATTTCAGGGTGAATTCACCGAAGCGCAGAACGCCGCGATCGATGGCAAAACGGATGAAGTCGCGCTGATACGGCTGCATGAAAAAGTCCCAGACACCACGGATTTAGCTAAATGAGTTGAGCTCGGGTATCATACACGCACGAGATTTTTGGGGCCATTTATGCGGATCATCAGTGTGGACGTTAATGGCATTCAGGCTGCAGCCGAGCGTGGTTTGCTCAGTTGGCTACAAGCCCAGAATGCCGACGTCATCTGCCTTCAGGATACCCGCGCCTCGGCCTTTGAACTCGACGACCCAGCTTTCCAGCTCGATGGCTATTTCCTTTATGCCTGCGATGCAGAGGTGCCCGCCCAAGGTGGTGTGGCGCTCTATTCGCGGATGCAGCCCAAGGCAGTCATCACCGGCCTGGGCTTCGAGACAGCCGACCGCTACGGACGTTACCTGCAAGCAGATTTCGACAAAGTCAGTATTGCCAGCCTGTTGCTGCCTTCGGGCATGAACGGCGACGAAGACTTGAACCAGAAATTCAAGTTGATGGACGATTTCGGCAAGTACCTGGACAAACAGCGGCGCAAGCGTCGTGAATACATCTATTGCGGCTCGTTCTACGTGGCGCAGCAGAAGCTCGACATCAAAAACTGGCGCGACAGCCAGCAGTCACCTGGTTTCCTGCCGCCCGAGCGGGCGTGGATGGATTCGATCGTGGGTGACATGGGTTATGTCGACGCGCTGCGTGAAGTCAGCCGCGAAGGCGATCAGTACAGCTGGTGGCCCGATAACGAGCAGGCCGAGATGCTCAACCTGGGTTATCGCTTCGACTACCAGATCCTCACGCCAGGCTTGCGCCGCTTTGTGCGCAGTGCCCGCCTGCCGCGTCAGCCGCGGTTCTCCCAGCATGCGCCACTGATTGTGGACTACGACTGGACGTTGACGATCTGACCTGCTTTTGGGGCCGCTGCGCGGCCCCAGAAGTTACGAATGCAATCAGTCAGCCAAAGCCGCGTTCTGCAGGTCGTAGATTTCGTTCATGCCTTTCTGCGCCAGCGCCAGCATGGCGTTGAAGTCTTCCGGCTGGAACGGTGCACCTTCAGCGGTACCCTGCACTTCGATGAAGCCACCCGCGCTGGTCATGACCACGTTGAGGTCGGTCTCGGCCGCGGAGTCTTCCAGGTAGTCCAAGTCGAGCACTGCTTCGCCCTGATACATGCCTACCGATACAGCAGCGATCATGTGCTTGAGCGGGTTGCCGCCCTTGAGGCCGCCGCGCTTCTTGATCACCGCCAGGGCGTCGACCAGCGCAACCATGGCACCAGTGATCGAAGCGGTGCGGGTACCGCCGTCAGCCTGGATCACGTCGCAGTCGACGTAAAGGGTGACATCGCCGAGCTTGCTCATGTCCAGCGCAGCGCGCAGCGAGCGGCCGATCAGGCGCTGGATTTCGAGGGTGCGACCACCCTGCTTGCCACGGCTGGCTTCGCGCTGGTTACGCTCACCGGTCGCACGCGGCAGCATGCCGTACTCGGCAGTCAACCAACCCTGGCCCTGGCCTTTGAGGAAGCGCGGCACGCCGTTTTCGACGCTGACCGTGCAGATGACCTTGGTGTCACCGAACTCGACCAGTACGGAGCCCTCGGCGTGCTTGGTGTAGTTGCGGGTGATGCGGATCGAGCGGAGCTGATCGGCGGCGCGACCACTTGGACGTTTCATTTGGGATACCTGTACTGGGATTCGAATCTGCCGAGCATTATAAAGCCCGCAGCCCGGCGAGGACATGCCTATCGTCGCAGGCGCCAGCCTGTCGACCACTCCTAGCTGCGGCCAAGGCGATCGATGACATGGCCGAAATTGGGCGCGCAGCCCACTCTGCGTTACAATCGCGCGCCTTGCAGCCTGACCCGGCTGCCCCATCATTCTTATGCGAGGTAGTCCGCCATGGTGCACAGCATGACCGCTTTTGCTCGCGTCGAGCGCGCCGGCAGCCAAGGCACTCTGGTCTGGGAGCTGCGCTCGGTCAACCACCGCTACCTGGAGCCGCATCTGCGCCTGCCAGAAGCCCTGCGCGAGCTTGAAAGCGCGGTGCGCGAAGGCCTGCGCCAAGGGCTGTCACGGGGCAAGGTCGAATGTACCCTGCGCCTCAATGAAGACAGCACCGGCAAGCCGCTACAGGTCGACCGCGAGCGCGCCGCGCAACTGGTCGCCGCCGCCGAAACCGTCGCCAGCCTGATCAAGCAGCCCGCGCCGCTGAACCCGCTGGAAGTGCTGGCCTGGCCCGGCGTGCTGGTGGCCGATGCCAGCGATCCGCAGGCCCTCAATGCCGAAGCCATCGCCTTGTTCGACGAAGCGGTGCAGGAGCTCAAGGCCGGTCGCCAGCGCGAAGGCCAGGAGCTGGCCCGGCTGATCAACGAGCGCCTCGACGGCATGACCAGTGAAGTGACTACCCTACGCGCGCTGGTGCCGCAGATGCTGGCGGTGCAGCGGCAGAAGATCCTCGATCGCTTTCATGACATGCAGGCCGAACTCGACCCGCAGCGACTGGAGCAGGAGATGGTCCTGCTCGCGCAAAAAAGCGACGTCGCCGAGGAGCTGGATCGCCTCAACACCCACATCACTGAAGTGCGCCGGGTGCTCAAGTCCGGAGGTGCTGCAGGTCGACGCCTGGATTTCCTCATGCAGGAACTCAACCGCGAAGCCAACACCCTTGGCTCCAAGGCATTCGACCCGCGCAGTACGCAGGCGGCGGTCAACCTCAAGGTGTTGATCGAGCAGATGCGTGAACAAGTACAGAACATCGAGTAAGGCCATCCCGACCATGAACCACTGCAGCGGCACTCTCTATATCATCTCGGCGCCATCTGGCGCGGGCAAGACCAGCCTGGTTACCGAACTCACGGCGATCACTCGGGAAGACACGCATATCCGCGTATCGGTCTCGCACACCACCCGTGCAATGCGACCGGGCGAAAAAGACGGGGTCAACTATCACTTTGTCGACCGCGAGCAGTTCCAGAGCCTGATCGACAAGGGTGACTTCATCGAGCACGCCGAGGTGTTCGGCAACTTTTACGGCACCTCCCGCAGCGCCCTGCAATCCACCCTGGATGAGGGCTTTGACCTGATTCTGGAAATCGACTGGCAAGGCGCCCAGCAAGTGCGCGAACTGATGCCTGATGCCCTGTCGATCTTCATCCTGCCGCCGAGCCAGGATGCGCTGCGCCAACGCCTGACCGGGCGCGGCCAGGACAGCGAAGAGATCATCGAAGGGCGCATGAAGGAAGCGGTCAACGAGATGGTTCACTACGACGAGTACGACTACGTGATCATCAATGATGATTTCGATGCGGCGCTGGCGGACATCAAAGCGGTATTCCGCTCCAATCGCCTGCTGCTTGCAAAGCAAAAGCAGCGCCATGGTGCGCTGCTCGAGCAATTGGTTGGCTGATCTGTCTTGGGGCCGATAGCGGCCCCAAATCACTTCACTCCTGCAGTTGCAGCTTGGCCTGCTGCTGCAAGGTGGCGCCGAGGAAGAACGCCGGCAGGCGCAGCCGCGACAGCAGCATCAGGCAGATGCCCAGCAGCGAGATGATCGCCGCAATCACGAACACCAGCCCCAGCCCACCCACATGCGAGCCGCTGCCAAAATCTGGCGAAGCGCTGTCGATTGCCGTGCGCACGAAGATCACCGACAGGATTGCGCCACCCAGCAACGGGCAGACGCCGCGCATGAGGAAGTGCCGCAGGCTGCTGAACAGGCTGCGGCGGAAGTACCAGACGCAGGCAAAGGCAGTCAGCGAGTAATAGAAGCAGATCATCATGCCCAGCGCGGTGATGGTGTCGGCCAGCACGTTCTCGCTGAGGGTGCGCATGGTCACGTAGAACAGTGCTGCGGCAATGCCCGCGCAAATGGTGGCGTAGCGTGGCGTCTGCGAACGCGGGCAGACCTTGGCGAAACGCTTTGGTACCGCGCCGTAGTAACCCATCGCCAGCAACGTGCGCGCCGGCGAAACGAACGTCGACTGCAACGACGCTGCAGTACTGGCCAACACCGCAATCGACATGAGGATCGCCAACGGGCCCATGACCGGGCCGGCCAGGTGAGCGAAGACGTTTTCCTGAATGCGCGGATTACCCAGGCCCAGGCCGACATCACTGATCCCGGCGAACTGCAGCGTGGCGATGGCGGTGAGCAGATACAGGCAGAGAATCAACAGCACCGTCCAGGTCGCTGCCTTGCCCGGCACTTCATCGCTGCCGATCGACTCTTCACTGACGGTCAGGCATACGTCCCAGCCCCAGAAGATGAAGATCGACAACGACAAGCCCGCAGCGAACGCCGAGAACGACTCGACGCCGAAAGGGTTGAACCAGGCCAGGTCAAACGCCAGTGGTGGCGGCGCGGTGGTTTCGCCGAAGGCAGCAAAGGCGAAACCGATCAGCACCAGCAACTGCAAGGCCACCAGGCCGTACTGCACTGTCATGGTGGTGCCCATGCCGCGACAACAGATCCATACCGCCAGTGCGATGAACACGCAACAGGTGATGATGTTGATCAGCAGATTGTCGGCCAACGCGGCCAGCGATTGATCGCCAGTGATCTGCGCGAGGAACAGATAGAAGAAGTCCACCGCCACGCCGGCTAGGTTGGACAGCACGATGGTGGTCGCCACCACCAGGCCCCAACCGCCGATCCAGCCGATCATCGGACCGAACGCCCGGGCCGACCAGGTGAACGAGGTGCCGCTGTCGGGTTCTGCCGCGTTCAGCTCACGGTAGCCGAGGGCAACCAACAGCATTGGCAGGAAGCCGACAATGAACACTGCTGGCAGGTGTGCGCCGACCTCACGCACGGTCGGGCCAAGCGCGCCGGTCAGGGTGTAGACCGGGGCAATGGTGGAAATGCCCAGCACCACGCTGGCCAGCAAGCCCAGCCGGCCCTTGGCCAGGCCTTTGCTGGCGCGAGGGGCGCTGCCGTCTGAAGCGGCCGCCGCACCGGGCGGGCGGCCGTTGTCTGTGTTTTCGCTCATGAGTATTCGCCGTCGATATTGGTATTGTTTTCACAGACCGCTGAGGGTCCGCTTTCACTCATTGAAAGCTTGCTGTCGGGGGTGAGTCATCCGAGACCTTCGGCTGACGTCAGACTGTTTTCTGGCGTGAAACCTCCCGCACAGCATGGGCCTTGCAGGCCTCGCGAAACGCCTTGAACAGGCGCAGCGAGACCGGGTTTTCGGCGAAACGCCACTCCGGGTGCCACTGCACGCCGAGCACCAGGCCCGGCGCGTCCAGCATCGACACCGCTTCGATCAGGCCATCCGGGGCCCGTGCTTCGACACGCAGGCCAGCGGCCAGACGGTCGATCCCCTGACTGTGCAGTGAGTTGACCTCGAACTGCTCAGGCAGGCCAAAACGCTCGAACAGCCCGCCCGCCTCAGTGCGCACCAGATGCCGAGGGCCGTATTGCTCCTCCAGCGGCGCGTCCTGCGGTTCGCGGTGGTCGAGGTAACCGGGCAGCTCCTGCACGCGCTGGTGCAGGCTGCCGCCCAAGGCCACATTCAATTCCTGAAAGCCGCGGCAGATACACAGCACCGGCACGCCGGCGGCGATGGCTGCGCGCAGCAAAGGCAGGGTCAGGCGATCACGCGCCTGATCATGGCGGGTGCCGGCAACGCTGGCGGCGCCATTGTAGTGGTGCGGCTCGACATTGGAAGGCGAGCCGGTGAAAACGATGCCATTGAGGATCGATAGCAGTGCCAGCGGGTCGCTGCCGACATCGCGCGCAGGCAGGATCAACGGGATCCCGGCATAGCCGGCCGCCTCCACGTACTTGTCGCCAACGGTGTGCGAAGCATTCTTGCCGACCTGCTGGCGGCAGGCGCTGACACCGATCAGAGGGACCACGTTTGCGCTCATGGGCTTACACCGTGTGCAGGTACCAGTTGTACTCGAGGTCGGAAATCGACACCTCGAACTCGGCCTGCTCGCTTTCCTTGCAGGCGACGAAGATGTCGATGTAGTCCGGGCTGATGTATTGGTTGAGGATCTCGCTGTCATCCAGCGCACGCAGGGCGTCGCGCAGGTTGTTCGGCAGGCTCTGTTCGAGCTGCTCGTAGGAGTTGCCCTCGATCGGCTCACCCGGCTCGAGCTGGTTGGTCAGGCCGTGGTGAATGCCGGCCAGGATCGACGCCATCATCAGGTACGGGTTGGCATCGGCACCGGCGACGCGGTGTTCGAGGCGCACTGCGTCACTGCTGCCGGTCGGCACGCGCACGGCCACGGTGCGGTTGTCCAGGCCCCAGCTCGGCGCGTTGGGCACATAGAACTGCGCGCCGAAACGGCGGTACGAGTTGACGTTCGGGCAGAGAAACGCCATCGACGCTGGCATGGTTTCCAGCACGCCGGCAATGGCATGGCGCAGCGGCGCGCTTTCGAGCGGGTCTTCGCTGGTGAAGATGTTCTTGCCGGTCTTTTTGTCGAGCAGCGAGATGTGCACGTGCAGGCCGTTGCCGGCCTGGCCTGGATAGGGCTTGGCCATGAAGGTGGTGTCCATCTCATGGTCATAGGCGACGTTCTTGATCAGGCGCTTGAGCAGGATCGCGTAGTCACAGGCCTTCATCGGATCAGCAACGTGATGCAGGTTGACCTCGAACTGCGCCGGGGCGCTTTCCTTGACGATGGCGTCGGCCGGGATGCCTTGCTCGCGGGCGGCTTCGAGCATGTCCTGCAGGCAGTCGACGTACTCATCGAGGTCGTCGATCAGGTATACCTGGGTCGATTGCGGGCGCTTGCCGGAGATCGGTGAGCGTGGCGGCTGCGGCCGGCCGTTGAGGTTGTCCTGATCGATCAGGTAGAACTCCAGCTCGAACGCGGCGCAGATATCCAGGCCCAGATCGTCGAACTTGCTCACTACCTTGCGCAGCACCTCACGGGGGTCGGCGAAAAACGGCTCGCCTTCGATTTCGTGCATGGTCATCAGCAGCTGCGCGGTCGGGCGCTTCTGCCATGGCTCGTAGCAAAGGGTGCCAGGGATCGGATAGCAGACCCGGTCGGCGTCGCCGATGTCCAGGCCCAGGCCGGTGCTCTCCACGGTCGAGCCGTTGATATCGAGGGCGAACAGCGACGCCGGCAAATTGATGCCACGCTCGTAGACCTTGTGCAGGCTGGCACGCTCGATACGCTTGCCGCGAACCACGCCATTCATGTCGGAGATCAGCAGATCAACGTACTGGATGTCCGGATGCGCCTTGAGAAAGTCGGACATCTCGCTGGAAGTGCTGGCGCGCGGGTTTACCGACGTCATGGTGTACATCCTTTGGGTGTGGAGCGGCGATGTGGAGAGATACGGCTGGCGCCTCATGGGCGACGATGGATGCTGCTGTTGTTCTTTTCACTGTCCCATCGTGGGGATTGTCGGCCCGACGGGGTGCATTGATTCCCGCAGGCCGTTTCACTATAAAATGGCCTCAACGCAACAGACATTGGCATTTCGGCAAGCAGAGCGTGCACCAATGCAATATCAGATAACTCATGCCGACCTTTCGCTAGTCTTGGCACTTGAGCGCGGTCGCTCGCTGGCCAAGGCCGCAGAGCTACTCAAAGTCGACGTTTCGACGGTGTTCCGCTCGATTCGCCGCCTGGAGTCGGCGTTGGGCACCGCGCTGTTCGTCAAAAGCCGCAAAGGCTACCTGCCCACCGACACTGCCCAGGCCCTGGCCGAGCAGGCTGAACGTGCCGAGCTGGCACTGGAAGCGGCAAGGATTGCCCTGACCAGCGGTGAGCAGGTGGTCAGCGGCACGGTGCGCCTGACCTGCACCGAGGCCGTTTTGCACAGCCTGCTGCTGCCGGCACTGGCGACGTTCATGCCCAATTACCCGGCGCTGTCGCTGGAGCTGGGCACCTCGAACACTTTCGCCAACCTCAGCCGGCGCGACGCCGACATCGCCCTGCGCCTGACCAACACCCCGCCGGAGCATCTGGTCGGACGCTGCCTGGGCTCGACCTCCTACGTTATCTGCGGCCATGCCAGCCTGCGCGAGCGGCTCGAGCAGTCGGTCAGCAGCGTGGCCTGGATCGCACCGGATGACTCGATGCAGGACCACCCCACGGTGGTCTGGCGCAACCAGCAGTATCCCGGCCTGAACCCGCGCTACCAATGTAGCGGCATGTCGACCATCGCGCAGCTGGTGAGCACCGGCCTGGGCGTGGCAGCACTGCCCGATTACATGGTTCACGACATGCCTGATGTCGAGGCGCTGAGCGCACCGCTGGCAGGCTGCGACACGCAGTTGTGGCTGCTGACACGCCCCGATTGCCGTGCCCTGCGCTCGGTGCAGACGCTGTTTGAGGAGCTGACCCCACATTTGCGCGCAGCATTGTTGCGATAAGCCGTTTGCGGCTGTTGTATTGCAGCCCCGGAAACCGTTATCGTCAGCGCTATCGAGGCGTCTGAAACGGTGCTTTCGCGCTGCGGGCCGGCCTTTGCGGGCCAGGCCAAAGCGGCATGATCGAGGCAGTTTCAGGACTGACGGGCAAGGCTGGCTATAAAACAGCCCTTCCCTATTGGCTGGTGATTTTTTAAACTACCCAGTCCACCGCCCATTATGGGCTGTACGCCCTACCGCATTGCTACTGAGGAAGACCATGGCCCGCGTAACTGTAGAAGACTGCCTGGAACACGTGGATAACCGCTTTGAGCTGGTCATGCTCTCCACCAAGCGCGCCCGTCAGCTGGCCACCGGTGGTAAAGAGCCACGCGTTGCATGGGAAAACGACAAGCCTACGGTTGTTGCCCTGCGCGAAATCGCTGAAGGCATCATCACCAACGAATTCCTGGCTGCCGAAGAGATCGTCACCGAAGATCCGGTATTCGCCGCGTTCGAGGACGAGTCCAACGAGGCTGTCTGATTGATGCCAGGTCGACGTCGCGCGGCAACCGGACTTCTTCCTCGGCAGGAGGTATACCCATGCCGAGCATAGACACCCTCGCCGAACGGCTATCGACCTACCTCGGTCCGGACCAGGTCAACCTGGTTCGGCGAGCCTATTTCTACGCCGAACAGGCGCACGATGGGCAGCGCCGCCGCAGTGGCGAACCCTACGTGACTCACCCGCTGGCAGTTGCCGGCATCCTCGCCGACATGCACATGGACCATCAAAGCCTGATGGCGGCCATGCTGCACGATGTGATCGAAGACACCGGCATCGCCAAGGAAGCCCTCAGTCAGCAGTTTGGCGAGACGGTGGCCGAGCTGGTCGATGGGGTCAGCAAACTGACCCAGATGAACTTCGAGACCAAGGCCGAGGCGCAGGCCGAAAACTTCCAGAAGATGGCCATGGCCATGGCGCGGGATATCCGCGTGATCCTGGTCAAGCTCGCCGACCGCCTGCACAACATGCGCACCCTGGAAGTGCTGTCGGGCGAAAAACGCCGACGCATTGCCAAGGAAACCCTCGAGATCTACGCTCCGATTGCCAACCGCCTGGGCATGCACAATGTGCGCGTAGAGTTCGAAGACCTTGGCTTCAAGGCGATGCACCCGATGCGCTCGGCGCGCATCCACCAGGCAGTCAAGCGCGCCCGCGGCAACCGCAAGGAAATCGTCGCCAAGATCGAACAGTCCCTGGCCAATTGCCTCGGCAGCGACGGCATCCAGGGCGAGATCAGCGGCCGCCAGAAACACCTCTATGGCATCTACCGGAAGATGCGCGGCAAGCGTCGCGCCTTCAACGAGATCATGGACGTGTACGCGTTTCGCATCGTCGTCGACAAGGTCGACACCTGCTACCGCGTGCTCGGCGCTGTGCACAACCTGTACAAGCCGCTGCCGGGGCGCTTCAAGGATTACATCGCGATCCCCAAGGCCAACGGCTACCAGTCGTTGCACACGACCCTGTTCGGCATGCACGGCGTTCCCATCGAAATCCAGATTCGCACCCGCGAAATGGAAGAGCTGGCCAACAACGGCATCGCTGCGCACTGGCTGTACAAGTCCAACGAGGAAGAGCAGCCCAAGGGCAGCCACGCCCGCGCCCGTCAGTGGGTCAAAGGCATCCTCGAGCTGCAGCAACGTGCCGGCAACTCGTTGGAATTCATCGAGAGCGTGAAGATCGACCTGTTCCCGGACGAGGTCTACGTGTTCACCCCGAAAGGGCGAATCATGGAGCTGCCCAAAGGCTCCACCGCTGTCGACTTTGCCTATGCGGTGCACACCGACGTCGGCAACAGCTGCATTGCCTGCCGCATCAACCGCCGCCTGGCGCCATTGTCCGAGCCCTTGCAGAGCGGCTCGACGGTGGAAATCGTCAGTGCCCCGGGCGCACGGCCGAACCCGGCCTGGCTCAACTTCGTGGTCACCGGCAAGGCGCGCACGCACATCCGCCACGCGCTCAAGCAGCAGCGCCGCTCCGAGTCGATCAACCTTGGCGAGCGTCTGCTGAACAAGGTATTGACCGGCTTCGACAGCAGCCTGGAAAAGATCCCACAGGAACGTATCCAGCCGATCCTCAACGAGTATCGCCTGGAAGTCATCGAAGACCTGCTCGAAGACATCGGCCTGGGCAATCGCATGGCCTACGTGGTCGCCCGTCGGCTGCTCTCGGCCGAAGGCGAACAGCTGCCAAGCCCGGAAGGCCCGCTGGCCATCCGCGGCACCGAAGGCCTGGTGCTGAGCTACGCCAAATGCTGCACACCGATCCCGGGCGACCCGATCGTTGGCCATCTGTCGGCCGGCAAAGGCATGGTCGTGCACCTGGAAGACTGCCGCAACATCAGTGAAATCCGCCACAACCCGGAGAAGTGCCTGCAGCTGTCCTGGGCCAAGGATGTCACCGGCGAATTCAACGTCGAGCTGCGCGTCGAGCTTGAGCACCAGCGCGGCCTGATTGCCTTGCTCGCCAGCAGCGTCAACGCCGCCGACGGCAACATCGAGAAAATCAGCATGGACGAACGCGATGGCCGCATCAGCGTGGTCCAGCTGGTGGTCAGCGTGCACGACCGCGTGCACCTGGCTCGTGTGATCAAGAAGTTGCGCACCCTGACCGGCGTGGTCCGCATCACCCGCATGCGTGCGTAAATCCGCCAACCGCAAGGAGTCACCATGACCAAGACCGTCATCACCAGCGACAAGGCCCCCGCCGCCATCGGTACTTACTCCCAGGCGATCAAGGCCGGCAACACTGTCTACATGTCTGGCCAGATCCCGCTGGATCCGACCACCATGGAGCTGGTCGAAGGTTTCGAAGCGCAGACCGTTCAGGTGTTCGAGAACCTCAAGTCGGTGGCTGAAGCTGCCGGTGGTTCGTTCAAGGACATCGTCAAGCTGAACATCTTCCTGACCGACCTGAGCCACTTCGCCAAGGTCAACGAAGTCATGGGCCGCTATTTCGAGCAGCCTTACCCGGCGCGTGCCGCCATCGGCGTGGCAGCTCTGCCCAAGGGCGCCCAGGTCGAAATGGACGCCATCCTCGTCATCGAGTGATGCCTGAGGTGACGGGCGCCCTGCCCGTCACCCTCCTCTCTGCCTGAAGGTCTCCCCACCATGCGTCACGCCCTGCCCCTCGCGCTGGCAGCCCTGATTCTGGGCGGCTGCTCCAGCCACAAACCTGAAGACTACAACGGCACCTGGATCAACCAGGCAGCCATCGACGCCGCCGCCAAAGGTGGCAGCCTGCGCCAGGCGCTGGCAGCCAACGGCCCGGTGTCGGAAGTCCGTGTCGACGTCGCCAGCCAACAGGCCAGCTACCTCTATAACGGCTACGAGAACGTCAACGGCCGCCTGCGCCTGAGCGACAAGCAATGGCAAGTCGACTTCGACGGCGGCCCAAGCGCGCCACTGCAGCTCAAAGGCAAGGAGCTGGTTACCGTTACCGAAGGCGGCAAAGAGCAGGCATTCAGCAAGGCGCTGACGCCAGCCGCTGCCGATACACCGGTCGGTAGCACCTTCGAGAAGGCGCTATATGGCGCGTATCTGGGTGGCAACTGGAAGATCATCGAAGGCACCGGCAAAGGTGAGACCGTGCAGTTCAGCGACACCGGCAGCGTAACCGGGCTGCCCGGGCCGAATCGCTATGCGCTGTGCCTGGGCGGCGATTGCGCGACCATGGGCGGTGCCAACGACAGCCTGTGGCTGGAGCGCGATCAACGTGGCGCGCCGTTTATCTTCAAGCACAGCGGTGACCAACTGGAGATTTTCCAGGCTATCAACCGTGCCCAGCCGGACGAGATGCCGCAGCTGGCGCCCGGGCCGCGGCAGTGGTTGCTGGAACGTAGCTGATAGTCGGTGGCGTTGGGGCCGCATTGCGGCCCCAACGATTACTGGGCCCACCCTAAGGCTCGGCTGACCCCCGCAAAATCGCCGCATAGCCTTCCTTGTAACTCGGATACACCGGCGCCCAACCCAACGCTCGCGCCCGGGCATTGCTGCAGCGCTTGCTGCCGGTGCGGCGCACGCGCTGTTCGTCCGACCACTGGGTAACGCCAAGGTACTCGCGCAACCAGGCGACCACATCGGCTAGCGGCGCCGGGTCGTCGTCGACGCCGATATAGCAGTCTTCCAAGGTAACGCCACGGACATCCGCGGCGAGCAGATAGGCCAGCAGGCTTGCTGCGTCCTCAGCGTGAATCCGGTTGCCATACAGTGGCGGCTGCTGGGCAACCCGGTAGCCCTGGCGAACCTGGCTCAGCAGCCACTCACGGCCCGGCCCGTAGATCCCGGTCAGGCGCACCACGCTGGCGGGAATGCCGCTTTTCAACGCCACTTGCTCGGCTTCAAGCATGATTTTTCCGGAATAACCCGTAGGCTCGGTCGGCGCCGTTTCGTCGACCCACTGGCCATCCTGCTGAGCAAACACACTACTGCTGGAAACAAACAGCAGCCGCCGCGGCTGTTGTCCGCGCACCTGCAACCAGCTGAGCACATTACGCAGGCCATCGACGTAAGCCGCCTTATAACCGGCTTCGTCATGTTGGCTGGCAGCCACGCAGTACACCAGATAGTCAGGTGCACGCTCAGGCCAGGCCGCAGGAATCTGCGCATCAGTGAGGTCAGCTGCGACGGGCTGGACGCCTTCCGGCAATTGATCGATCGAACGCCGCAGGCCGCTCACATGCCAGCCACTGGTAAGCAGTTGCAGGGCCAGTCGGCCGCCGACATCGCCGCAGCCGACGATCAAAGCAGACAATTCCGACATCATTCAGCTCCACTGATAAAGGATCAGGCTAGCCGGATTGCGCGATCAACGGCTAGACAAAGGTAAAAAAAAGATACTGTATTACTTTTGTTAACAAGAATTAATTGCAATAATGGCGACCTATCTGTTCTCGGCCTGCCTCGGGGCCGTGGTGAACGTCAACTCATTCTACTCATCAGGTCCGGCCAGCATGACTCGTACTCAACCCTCCGCTTCGCCAACCCAGTCGCGCGCCTGGCGCGCCATTGCCGCGCTGATGTTCAGCCTGGTGCTGGCCCCGGTCGCCATGGCCGATGAGCCAAACGCCACCGCTGCCACCACCCCAGCTGCCGCTACCGCGCCTGCTGCGCCCGCCGCTGAAGGCCAGGCCCCAACCGCCGCACCTGCCGAAGGGCAAGCGCAGGCACCTGCCGAAGACAACGTGCAGCCGCTGGTCGAAGACACCTCGCTGGGCATGGCCCACGACCTGTCGCCATGGGGCATGTACAAGAACGCCGACATCGTCGTGAAAATCGTGATGATCGGCCTGGCCATCGCCTCGATCATCACCTGGACCATCTGGATCGCCAAAGGCTTCGAGCTGATGGGCGCCAAGCGCCGCCTGCGCGGCGAAATCGCAGCGCTCAAGCGCGTCTCCACCCTCAAGGAAGCTGCTGAAGCGTCCAACAAGGAAGGCACCCTGGCCCACACCCTGGTGCATGACGCCCTCGAAGAAATGCGCCTGTCGGCCAACGCTCGCGAAAAAGAAGGCATCAAGGAGCGCGTCAGCTTCCGCCTCGAGCGCCTGGTTGCCGCCAGCGGTCGTAACATGAGCAGCGGTACCGGCGTGCTCGCCACCATTGGTTCGACCGCGCCGTTCGTAGGTCTGTTCGGTACCGTATGGGGCATCATGAACAGCTTCATCGGCATCGCCAAGACCCAGACCACCAACCTCGCAGTAGTTGCACCCGGCATCGCCGAAGCACTGCTGGCGACCGCTCTGGGCCTGGTAGCGGCCATCCCGGCAGTGGTCATCTACAACGTCTTCGCGCGTTCCATCGCTGGCTACCGCGCACAGGTGTCCGACGCTTCGGCGCAAGTCCTGCTGCTGGTCAGCCGCGACCTCGACCACCAGGGTGGCGAACGCGTCGCCCCGCACATGGTGAAAGTGGGGTAAGCCATGGGCCTGCATCTTAACGAAGGTGGCGATGACCTCGCCGAAAACCACGAAATCAACGTTACGCCGTTCATCGACGTGATGTTGGTGCTGCTGATCATCTTCATGGTCGCAGCTCCCCTGGCCACCGTCGACATCAAGGTCGACCTGCCCGCCTCGACCGCCAAACCGGCGCCGAGGCCGGAGAAACCGGTGTTTGTCAGCGTCAAGGCCGACCAGAAGCTGTACGTCGGCGACGATATGGTTGCTCAGCCCAGCCAGCTTGGCCCGATGCTCGACGCCAAGACCAAGGGCGACAAGGAGACCACCATCTTCTTCCAGGCCGATAAAGGCGTGGACTACGGCGACCTGATGGAAGTGATGAACAACATGCGCGCGGCCGGCTACCTCAAGGTCGGTCTGGTAGGTCTCGAGACGGCAGCCAAAAAATGATCAAGACGCGGCACAAACTGGCGCGTTACAGCGGCAGCTTGGCGATCGTGCTGGGTGTCCATGCCATCGCTGTGCTGCTGACGCTCAATTGGTCGGTGCCTCAGGCCATCGAACTGCCCCCGGCAGCGATGATGGTCGAGCTGGCACCGCTGCCTGAGCCAGCGCCACCACCACCGCCCAAGGTCGCTCCGCAGCCTCCGACTCCGGTCGAAGAGCCGCCGCTACCGAAGTTGGTGGAGGCTCCAAAACCGAAAATCGCGATTGCCAAGCCGCCCAAGCCGAAGGCCAAACCGCAGCCGCCCAAGCCCGAGAAGAAGCCTGAGCCGCCCAAGGAAGCGCCACCCGCCGATGAGCAGGTAGTCGATACGCCGCCGAGCAATACGCCACCGCAGAAATCGGCAGCGCCAGCGCCAAGCATCGCCTCCAACAGCAAGGCCTTGCCGACCTGGCAGAGCGATCTGTTGCGTCACCTGGCCAAGTACAAGCGGTACCCTGAAGACGCCCGCCGGCGTGGCCTGCAAGGCATCAACCGGTTGCGCTTCGTGGTCGACGCCGACGGCAAGGTGTTGTCCTACTCGCTGGCCGGTGGTTCAGGCAGCGCAGCACTGGACCGAGCGACCATGGAAATGATCCGCCGTGCGGGCTCGCTGCCCAAGCCGCCGGCAGAGCTGCTGACCAATGGCTCGATCGAAGTGGTAGCACCCTTCGTCTACTCGCTGGATAAACGCTGACACTTTGTTTCTGTCACAAAAGCGCAAGTCTGATAACGTGCGTCTATCAATTGCAGCCGCTATGCTGGGGCTGCAACTTCATGGACGCACGTTATGACCCTCACTGAACTCCGCTACATCGTCACCCTCGCCCAAGAGCAGCACTTCGGCCATGCTGCCGAGCGTTGCCACGTCAGCCAGCCGACCCTGTCGGTCGGGGTAAAGAAGCTCGAGGACGAGCTTGGCGTGTTGATCTTCGAACGCAGCAAGAGCGCGGTTCGCCTGACTCCGGTCGGTGAAACCATCGTCGCCCAGGCGCAGAAGGTCCTGGAGCAGGCGCAAGGTATCCGTGAACTGGCCCAGGCCGGCAAGAACCAGCTGACCGCACCACTCAAGGTCGGCGCGATCTACACCGTCGGCCCGTACCTGTTCCCGCATCTGATTCCACAGCTGCACCGGGTCGCCCCGCAGATGCCGCTGTATATCGAAGAAAACTTCACCCACGTACTGCGTGAGAAACTGCGCAACGGCGAACTGGACGCAGTGATCATCGCCCTGCCGTTCAACGAGGCCGACGTGCTGACCCTGCCGCTGTACGACGAGCCGTTCTGCGCGCTGATGCCGGCAGATCACCCGTGGACCGCACGCAAGACCATCGACCCGGCCATGCTCAACGACAAGAGCCTGCTGCTGCTCGGTGAAGGCCACTGCTTCCGCGACCAGGTGCTCGAAGCCTGCCCGACCCTGGCCAAAAGCAACGACGGCTCCAAGCACACCACGGTCGAATCCAGCTCGCTGGAAACCATCCGCCACATGGTCGCCTCGGGCCTGGGCATCTCGATCCTGCCGCTGTCGGCAGTGCACAGCCATCACTACGCACCAGGCATCATCGAAGTGCGCCCGCTGACCGCACCGACGCCCTTCCGCACGGTGGCGATTGCCTGGCGCGCGAGCTTCCCGCGGCCCAAGGCGATCGAGATCCTGGCCGACTCGATCCGGCTGTGTTCGGTGGTCAAGCCACCCGTGGAACAGTCGGCCTGAGTCATGAGCGAGCTGTCCAAGGTGCCGGTCACTGAACTCAAGGGCGTCGGCGAGGCAATGGCTGAAAAGCTTGCCAAGGTCGGCCTGGAGAACCTGCAGGACGTACTGTTCCACCTGCCCCTGCGTTATCAGGACCGCACCCGCGTAGTGCCAATCGGCCAGTTGCGCCCAGGCCAGGACGCGGTCATCGAAGGCGTGGTCAGTGGCGCCGACGTGACCATGGGCAAGCGCCGAAGCCTGGTGGTGCGCTTGGGCGACGGCACCGGCGTGCTGAGCCTGCGCTTCTACCACTTCAGCAATGCGCAGAAAGAAGCCCTCAAGCGCGGCACTCATGTACGTTGCTACGGCGAGGCTCGCCCAGGTGCTTCGGGGCTGGAGATCTACCACCCGGAATACCGCGCCCTCAACGGCAGCGAGCCGGCGCCGCCGGTCGAGCAGACCTTGACCCCGATCTACCCGTCCACCGAAGGCCTGACCCAGCAGCGCCTGCGCCAGCTGTGCCAGCAAAGCCTGGCCATGCTCGGCCCGCGCAGCCTGCCAGACTGGCTGCCGCCGGAGCTGGCCAACGATTATCAGCTGGCGCCGCTCGACGAGGCGATCCGCTACCTGCACAACCCGCCCGCCGATGCTGATCTGGAAGAGCTGGCGGTGGGTCATCACTGGGCCCAGCACCGCCTCGCCTTCGAAGAGCTGCTGACTCACCAGCTGTCCCAGCAGCGCCTGCGCGAGAGCTTGCGCAGCCTGCGCGCGCCGGCATTGCCCAAAGCCAGCCGGCTGCCTGCGCAGTACCTGGCCAACCTGGGGTTCAACCCCACCGGTGCCCAGCAAAGGGTCGGCAACGAGATCGCCTACGACCTTAGCCAACCCGAGCCGATGCTGCGCCTGGTCCAGGGCGACGTCGGCGCGGGCAAGACCGTGGTCGCCGCCCTGGCTGCCCTGCAAGCGCTGGAAGCCGGTTACCAGGTCGCCCTGATGGCACCCACCGAGATCCTCGCCGAGCAGCACTTCATCACCTTCAAGCGCTGGCTGGAGCCGCTCGGCATCGAAGTCGCCTGGCTCGCCGGCAAGCTCAAGGGCAAGGCCCGGGTCAGCGCCCTGGAGCAGATCGCCGGCGGCGCGCCGATGGTGGTCGGTACCCACGCGCTGTTCCAGGACGAGGTCAAGTTCAAGCATCTGGCGCTGGCGATCATCGACGAACAGCACCGCTTTGGAGTTCAGCAACGGCTGGCCTTGCGCAAGAAAGGCGTGGCCGGCGAGCAATGCCCGCATCAGCTGATCATGACCGCCACACCAATCCCGCGGACGCTGGCCATGAGCGCCTACGCTGACCTCGACACCTCGGTGCTCGATGAGCTGCCGCCCGGCCGCACCCCGGTGAATACCGTACTGGTGGTCGACAGCCGCCGCTTCGAGGTGGTCGAACGGGTCCGCGCCGCCTGCGCCGAAGGGCGCCAGGCGTACTGGGTCTGCACCCTGATCGAAGAATCCGAAGAGCTGACTTGCCAGGCCGCCGAAAGCACCTTCGAAGACCTCGGCGCGGCCCTGGGCGAGTTGCGCGTGGGCTTGATCCACGGGCGCATGAAGCCAGCCGAAAAAGCTGCAGTGATGGCCGAGTTCAAAGCGGGCAACCTGCAGTTGCTGGTGGCAACCACGGTGATCGAAGTCGGCGTCGACGTGCCCAACGCGAGCCTGATGATCATCGAAAACCCCGAGCGGCTTGGTCTGGCCCAGCTGCACCAGCTGCGCGGGCGGGTCGGTCGCGGTAGCGCCGCCAGCCACTGCGTGTTGCTCTATCACCCGCCGTTGTCGCAGGTCGGCCGCGAGCGTCTGGGCATCATGCGCGAGACCAACGACGGTTTCGTCATCGCCGAGAAAGACCTCGAACTGCGCGGCCCTGGCGAAATGCTCGGCACGCGCCAGACCGGCCTGCTCCAGTTCAAGGTCGCTGACCTGATGCGCGACGCCGACTTGCTGCCAGCCGTGCGCGACGCCGCCCAGGCGCTGCTCACGCGTTGGCCGGCACACGTCAGCCCGTTGCTCGATCGCTGGCTGCGCCATGGCCAGCAATATGGCCAGGTGTGACACAAGTCCCACTACGCAACCAGCCTGCCGTTCAGACTGGTTATACTTCGCGTTTAAAGAAACTATTGGATCCAGCTCATGACTGAAGCAGCCCTGGACGCCGCATCCCCGCAAGCACCGTCTGTTATCCGCCAACTGCTGGACAAGCTCGGCGTAGCTTACAAGGAGGTGCCGGAGCATCCGTCCCTGCCTGCAGCCTCGCGTGTTCAAGCGGTGCTGCTCGATGACGAAATCGGCGCGCTGCTGGTGCTGTTCCCGCACACTCAGTTGCTGGACCTCAATCGCCTCGCCGAGCTGACCGGGCGCAAGCTGCACGCCGTGCCGCTGACGCGCCTGAACCAGATGCTCGACAAGCACAAACTCAAAGCGCTGCCTGCCCTGCCGGCCCTGACCAGCTCGCCCTGCCTGTATGACGAACGCCTGCTCGAGGCCGAGGCGCTGCTGATCCAGTCGGGCGAACGCGGCCTGCTGCTGCAGATCGAGCGCGGCGCGTTCAAGCGCATGCTGAGCAAGGCCAGCGCAGGCAAATTCGGCCAGACCGTGGCGGACATCCAGCCCAACCTCAACCGTCCTGACGATGATCCCCACGAGATCACCCAGGCGGTGCAGGCGTTCACCGCGCGGCGGATCCAGAAGCGCCTGGAAGAAACCATCGAAATTCCACCACTGGCCGACACGGCGCAAAAGATCATCAAGCTGCGGGTCGACCCCAACGCCAGCATCGACGACATCACCGGTGTGGTCGAAACCGACCCGGCGCTGGCCGCGCAAGTGGTCAGTTGGGCCGGTTCGCCGTACTACGCCTCACCTGGCAAGATCCGTTCGGTAGAAGACGCCATCGTGCGTGTGCTCGGCTTTGATCTGGTGATCAACCTGGCACTGGGCCTGGCGTTGGGCAAGACCCTGAGCCTGCCCAAGGACCACCCGCAGCAGGCCACGCCGTACTGGCAGCAGTCGATCTACACCGCTGCCGTGATCGAGGGCCTGACCCGCGCCATGCCCCGCGCCGAGCGCCCGGAAGCTGGCCTGACCTACCTCGCCGGGCTGCTGCACAACTTTGGCTACCTGCTGCTGGCGCACGTGTTCCCGCCGCACTTCTCGCTGATCTGCCGCCACCTGGAGGTCAACCCGCACCTGAGCCATACCTACATCGAACAGCATCTGCTCGGCATCAGTCGTGAGCAGATCGGCGCGTGGCTGATGAAGCTGTGGGACATGCCTGAAGAGCTGTCCAACGCGCTGCGCTTCCAGCACGATCCTGGCTACGATGGCGAACTCGCGGTGTTCCCCAATCTGGTCTGCCTGGCGACCAGCCTGCTGCGTTCGCGCGGGATTGGCTCAGGGCCGCAGGAAGAAATCCCCGATGCCCTGCTCGAGCGCTTGGGGCTGAGCCGCGAAAAGGCCGACGATGTCGTCAGCAAGGTGCTCGAAGCCGAAGCGCTGCTGCGCGAACTGGCCTCGCAGTTCCACCCTCCGCATTGAGCTGACCAGCACCGGGGCGTCAGGCGCCCCGCTCGCTCAGGCTTTGCGCTTGCGCGGTTTCAGGTACTTCATCAGGCCCTGGAACCAGATCACCAGCGCCGGATTGCCCTTGATCTGGATGTTCTTGTCCTGAATCCCCTGCATGAACGCCAGCTGTTTGTTGCTGGCCTGCAGGGTGGCGAAGCCGTAGGCGGCGTCCTTGAACGCAATCGCGAAGGCTGGCTGCGCATGTTGCCCGGCCTTGCTGCTGATGCGCTCGTTGCTGACGATGAAGTGACGGGCGACCTTGCCATCCAGGGTCTGCATCTGGAACACCAGATCCTTGTCCCGCAGCTGCTGCTGGAACGCCGGATTGTTGCGGCTGGCACGGGCCATCAACAAGCCCATGGCCCACAGAATAAAACGGAACTTCATCGGCAAGACTCGACTGTAATGTGACTGAAAGCGCTGAGTTTATCCTCTTTCAGAACACTTTATACAATCCCGCCACCGTTACCCTATGGAAAGCAAAACGGACGCCATAAAGGCGCCCGTTCATTGGCTCTGCAACCGCTAGCAACGAGCCGCTTACTTTTTCTTCGCGGCAGCCTTGGCAGCGGGTTTGGCTGCGGCCTTGGCCGGTGCTGCCGCTTTGCCGGTCGGGTTGACCGTGTCCTTGAGGCCCTTGCCTGGCTTGAACGCAACGGTGTTGCTGGCCTTGATCTTCACTGGCTCGCCAGTCTGCGGGTTTTTGCCGGTGCGGGCGCCACGGTGACGCTTCTCGAAAGTGCCGAAGCCAACCAGGGTAACGGTATCCTTATCGAGGGCCCCGGTGATGCTGTCGAGGATCGCATTGAGTACCTCATTGGCCTTTTCCTTGGTCAAATCGGCCTTTTCAGCGATGACAGCGGCGAGTTCTGGTTTGCGCATAGTGAAGCCTCTTGGACGGGAATTCTTGTTGTTATTGCCGTGCTGCCAGGGGAGGCAGCGCTCAAGGCGCCGCAGGCTCTAAACTGCGGCAGACGCGAGTGAGAATGGCACGCCAACCGGGACCGCGCCAGTATCAGCACGGCCATTGTGTCGGCAAGCCAACGGCATAAGCGACAGAACGCCAGCCATTTACGCCATAAGCGCCGGAAGCTGCCGATTTAGAGCGAGTTTTTCCATGACGGCGCTGCCTGTCAGGGCATAGCCGAGCAGCGCACCCGCCTCATCGCGGCAGGTCAGCTTGAGATCGGCGCCGTCACCTTCCACTTGCCACACGCCCATGCGGCCATGCGGCGGTGGCGCGACCACCAGTGGGCAAGCGGGGGTCTTCACGGTGATCGGCATCGGCCCGTATGCCACCGCCTGCGGATTGCCGGCCAAGGTCTGCGCCAGCGCGCGTACGCAGCTCATCAACGGCATCACGTACAACAGGTTGATGCCATCGACTTCGGCGCAATCGCCCAGGGCATAGATATTGCCGTGCGAGGTACGCAACTGACGGTCCACCACCACCCCACGATTGACCGCCAGCCCGGCCGCGGCGGCCAGTTCGGTGCGCGGGCGCAGGCCAATGGCCGAGACCACCAGGTCGCAGGCGATCACGCGGCCGTCGGACAAGTGCGCCTGCAAGCTAGCGCCATCGCGCTGTAGGCGGTCCAGCACGGGACCTAGGTGGAAGCGCACGCCAAGGCTCTCCAGGCCTGCCTGCACCGCGCCTGCGGCGGCAGCCGGGATCAGGGTCGGCATCAGTTGCTCACAAGGGGCAACCACATCGACCTGGAAACCACCGAGGCTCATGTCGTTGGCAAACTCGCAGCCGATCAGCCCGGCGCCGAGAATCAGCACGCGCTGCTTGCCTGCCGCAGCGCGGCGAAAGCGGGCGTAGTCGACAAGGTCGTTGATCGCAAACACCGCATCGCTCGCGTCGCCCTGCAGCGGCAGCTGTACTGTCTGTGCGCCCAGCGCGAGAATCAGGTCACGGTACTCGACCACCTCTTCACCGATCCACAGCCGCTTGTGCCCAGGATCAATGCCGCTGATGCGCGTGTGCGTACGGATCTCCGCCTTGAGCTGATCGGCCATGGCCCCCGGCTCTGCCATGCACAGGCCGTCGGCGTCCTTGTTCTTGGCGAAGCCAGTGGACAGCATTGGCTTGGAATAGGAACGGCCGTCATCAGCGCTGATCAACAGCAGCGGCGTTTCGCCGTCGAGCTTGCGAAACTCACGGGCCAGGTTGTAGCCCGCAAGGCCGGTGCCGATGATCACTACTGGGGAGGTCATGCCGTATTCCTTTTACGTTGCCAAGGGTTGCTATCAGGCGATTTCGATCATTTCAAAGTCGCTTTTGCCTACGCCACAATCCGGGCACAGCCAGTCTTCAGGGACATCCTGCCATTGGGTGCCCGGCGCGATACCGTCATCCGGCCAGCCCTCGGCTTCGTTGTAGATCAGGCCACATACAATGCATTGCCACTTCTTCATCAACAGCTCCTCATCCAGGTTCAGGCTTGGCCTTGCCGCTTATCGCGCTGTTGCACGCAACAGGCTGAGTTATGGCTCGTGCGGCTGCCACGGGCTTTTTACTGGCCCAGCCTGCAGTATGCAAGCAGCGCAGGCAATCATGCTAAGCTCGGCGCCTCTCTGGCTGTAACAAGCATACCGACGTGTCGTACGAATCCCCGCTAGCAGCCGCTGTTGCGTGGCTGCCGTATCCACAGCTGGCAACCACGCCTGCCCAGCCGACCCTCGACTGGCTGTTCGATGAAGGCTCGCTGACCCGCCGCCTGACTGCCCTGTCTGCTGATCATTTCAGTGTCACCCCGTTGTTCCAGGGCTGGCAGCCGCTGCGCGATGACGAATGCCTGGCGCTTGGCCTTGAGCCTGGTGCGCAGGGCTGGGTCCGTGAGGTCTACCTGCGTGGCCATGGCCAGCCTTGGGTATTCGCCCGCAGCGTGGCCGGGCGCAGCGCGCTGGAGCGCGGTGGGCTGGACCTGGAAACCCTGGGCAGCCGTTCGCTGGGTGAGCTGCTGTTCTGCGATCAAGCCTTTGTGCGCCACCCTATCGAGGTGTGCAGCTACCCGCAGCACTGGCTACCGATTGAAGTCGCTGCTGCGAATCTGTGGGGCCGGCGCTCGCGCTTCGAGCGTGATGGCCTGCAACTACTGGTGGCCGAGGTGTTTCTGCCGGCCTTGTGGCAAGCCTCCAGCGAGGTAACCGGCTGATGTACCTGCAACTGCTGAAATCACTCAACCACCTGCACCCGCGCGCCTGGGACTTCGTCCAGCTGAGCCGCATGGATCGGCCGATCGGCATCTACCTGTTGCTGTGGCCGACCCTGACTGCGGTGTGGATTGCCGGCCAGGGCGCGCCGACGGTGGCCAATGTGCTGATCTTTGGCCTAGGCGTAGTGCTGATGCGCGCGGCCGGCTGCTGCATCAACGACTTCGCCGACCGCAAGGTCGATGGCCACGTCAAACGCACCGCCGACCGGCCGCTGGCCAGCGGTCGGGTCAAGCCACGCGAGGCGCTGGTGCTGTTCGCCGTGCTGGTGGCGGCGAGTTTCCTGCTGGTGCTGTGCACCAACGCCCAGACGGTTTGGTTGTCGTTCGGTGCGGTCGCCCTGGCGTTCTGCTATCCGTTCATGAAGCGCTACACCTATTACCCACAGGTGGTCCTGGGCGCAGCGTATTCGTGGGGTATCCCGATGGCCTTCACCGCCGCCGGCGGCGATCTGCCTGCCAGCGCCTGGCTGCTGTACATCGCCAACCTGCTGTGGACGGTGGGCTATGACACCTACTACGCCATGGTCGACCGCGATGACGATTTGAAGATCGGGGTCAAATCCACCGCGATCCTGTTTGGCGAGGCCGACCGGGCGATCATTCTTGGCTTGCAGCTGCTGTCGTTGGCCTGCCTGCTGCTGGCGGGCATCAAGTTCGGCCTGGGCGGCTGGTTCCACCTCGGCCTGGTGGGTGCGTTGGTGTGCTTTGCCTGGGAGTTCTGGTCGACGCGCAAGCTGGATCGCGACGCGTGCTTCAAGGCGTTTCTGCATAACCACTGGGCAGGCTTTCTGATCTTTATCGGCGTGGTGCTGGATTACGCCCTGGGCTGACTGCGCGCCCTGTGCCAGCGCTGTCAGGCGCTCGCGCAGGGCGCGGCGATGCCGTCAGGGCTTGGCTACATGCCAGACGTCCTTCATGCCATCGCCGGTGGTCTTGCCGGCTTCGGTGTCCTTGACGAAGGTGTACAGCGGCTTGCCATCGTAGGCCCACTGCATGCTGCCGTCGTCGCGCTTGATGTGGGTCCACTTGCCTGCCGCAGCCTTGTCATCTTCCTTGACCATCAGCGGCGGCCAGTTCTTGGCACAGTCGCCGTTGCACATCGACTTGCCGTCGCTGTCCTTGTCGAAGGTGTACAAGGTCATGCCCTTGTCATCCACCAGCATGCCGCCCTTGGCCATGCCCATGCCGCCATGCTCGGCGAGGGCTACCCCCGGCAGCGCCAAAACCGCGCAGAAGGCCATCCAGTTCAGCGTTGATCGTGTCATTGGATTTCACCGTATTTATTCGGGGGTTGGGATTTACAGCCTAGCTCAGCCGTCGATACTTGCAGTGGCAGCCCACGACTTGTCACACGACTGCAATAATTCCGTTATCTAATGCGGGCCAAGACATCCAATTCAGGAGAGGTTGAGAGCATGGTTGGCAGGAACATTCTGATCGTCGACGACGAAGCGCCCATTCGCGAGATGATCGCCGTTGCGTTGGAAATGGCCGGCTATGACTGCCTCGAGGCGGAGAACTCGCAGCAGGCCCACGCCATTATCGTCGACCGCAAGCCGGACCTGATCCTGCTCGACTGGATGCTCCCGGGCACCTCGGGCATCGAGCTGGCGCGCCGCCTCAAGCGTGATGAACTGACCGGCGACATCCCGATCATCATGCTCACCGCCAAGGGCGAAGAGGACAACAAGATCCAGGGCCTGGAAGTCGGCGCCGACGACTACATCACCAAACCGTTCTCGCCGCGGGAACTGGTCGCCAGGCTGAAAGCCGTGCTGCGCCGCACCGGCCCGAGCGACAGCGAGTCGCCAATCGAGATCGGCGGCCTGCTGCTCGACCCGATCAGCCACCGCGTCACCATCGACGGCAAGCCAGCCGAGATGGGCCCAACCGAATACCGCCTGCTGCAGTTCTTCATGACCCACCAGGAGCGCGCCTACACCCGTGGCCAGTTGCTCGATCAGGTCTGGGGCGGCAACGTCTACGTCGAAGAGCGTACCGTCGATGTGCACATCCGCCGCCTGCGCAAGGCGCTGGGTGAGGTCTACGAAAATCTGGTACAAACCGTGCGCGGCACTGGCTATCGTTTCTCGACCAAAAGCTGAGCGACGCCTGCGCAGCTGGCTGCACACTGTTGTACAAGGACCGTAACAATTGAACCAGAACTGGCATGCGACCCTGATTCGCCACCTGCTGCTGTTGATCACCGTCTGCATCATTGGCGGCCTGGTCAGCGGCTACTATGGCTGGAGCTTTGCCATCGGCCTGGCGCTGTACCTGGGCTGGACCCTCAAGCAGTTGCTGCGCCTGCACGACTGGCTGCGCAACCATCAACCCGACGAAGCACCACCCGACGGCTACGGCCTGTGGGGCGAGGTGTTCGACAGCATCTACCACCTGCAACGCCGCGATCAGCGCGTGCGCGGGCGCTTGCAGGCAGTGATCGACCGAGTCCAGGAGTCAACAGCTGCCCTGCGTGACGCGGTGATCATGCTCGACAGCGACGGCAATCTGGAATGGTGGAACCGCGCAGCGGAAACCCTGCTCGGCTTCAAGACCCCGCAGGATGGCGGCCAGCAGGTAACCAACCTGGTCCGCCACCCACGCTTCAAAGAATACTTCGAAGCAGAAAACTACCTTGAGCCGCTGGAAATCCCCTCGCCGATCAACGACCGCATGCGGGTGCAGCTGCACATCACCCGCTATGGCAACAACGAGCACCTGATGCTGGTGCGCGACGTCACCCGCATTCACCTGCTCGAGCAGATGCGCAAAGACTTCGTCGCCAACGTCTCGCACGAACTGCGCACGCCGTTGACGGTGATCAGCGGCTACCTGGAAACCCTCTTGGATAACGTCGAAGACGTCAATCCACGCTGGACCCGCGCCCTGCAGCAGATGAGCCAGCAAGGGTCGCGCATGCAGACGCTGCTCAACGACCTGCTGTTGCTGGCCAAGCTCGAAGCCACCGACTACCCCTCGGACAACCAGCCCGTGGCAGTCGATGCGTTGCTCACCGCGATCAAGGCCGATGCCCAGGCGCTGTCTGGCCCGCGCCAGCAGAACATCAGCCTCGAGGCCAGCCCTGGGGTCTACCTCAAGGGCAGCGAGTCGGAGCTGCGCAGTGCGTTCTCCAATCTGGTGTTCAACGCCGTCAAGTACACCCAGGACGGCGGCAACATCCGCATCCGCTGGTGGGCCGATGAACAGGGCGCGCACCTGTCGGTGCAGGACTCGGGGATGGGGATCGAGGCCAAGCACCTGCCGCGCCTGACCGAACGCTTCTACCGGGTGGACTCCAGCCGCAACTCCCACACCGGCGGCACCGGCCTGGGCCTGGCGATCGTCAAGCACGTGCTGCTGCGCCACCGCGCGCGGCTGGAGATCAGCAGCGTGCCCGGCCACGGCAGCACCTTTACCTGCCATTTTGCCGCTGTGCAGATGGATATCGGCAAGGGCAGATAGCCACAGCGGGTGGCTGGCACTGACCGACGCCGCCCTGCCCCCCCTTTGCTTTTGCCGCCTCAGCCGCTACATTGGCTGTCCTGCGCCGGCACAGCTGGCGGCTTTTTATCATCATTTTCGCAGACGGACCCCGTAAAACCCCATCATGGACCCTTCCCCTGGTATCAGCGTCACCTCCCTGTTTGCCGACTTCGGCATGATTCTTTTTGCACTGTTCCTGGTCTTGCTCAACGGCTTCTTCGTTGCCGCCGAGTTCGCCATGGTCAAACTGCGCTCGACCCGGGTCGATTCGATCGCCGAGCTGCACGGCTGGCGCGGCAGCATTCTGCGCAAGGTGCACAACCAGCTCGATGCCTACCTGTCTGCCTGTCAGCTGGGTATCACCCTCGCCTCGCTGGGCCTGGGCTGGGTCGGTGAGCCGGCCTTCGCCCACCTGCTCGAGCCGTTGCTGGCGTACTTTGGCGTCGACTCGCCGGAGCTGATCAAGGGCGTGTCGTTCTTCATCGCCTTCTTCGTTATCTCGTACCTGCACATCGTTGTCGGTGAGCTGGCGCCCAAGTCGTGGGCGATCCGCAAACCCGAGCTGTTGTCGCTGTGGACGGCGGTGCCGCTGTACCTGTTCTACTGGGCCATGTACCCGGCCATCTACCTGCTCAACGCCAGCGCCAACGCCATCCTGCGGGTGGCTGGCCAGGGCGAGCCGGGGCCGCACCATGAGCACCATTACAGCCGCGAAGAGCTCAAGCTGATCCTGCACTCCAGCCGTGGCCAGGACCCGAGTGATCAGGGCATGCGCGTACTGGCGTCGGCGGTCGAGATGGGCGAGCTGGAGGTGGTCGACTGGGCCAACTCGCGCGAGGACATGATCAGCCTCGACGCCAAGGCGCCGCTCAAGGAAATCCTGGCGATGTTCCGCCGGCACAAATTCAGCCGCTACCCGGTGTACGATGCCGAGCGTGAGGAATTCACCGGTTTGCTGCACATCAAGGACCTGTTGCTGGAGCTGGCCGACCTCGACCATATCCCCGGCAGCGTCGACCTGGACGACCTGACCCGGCCACTCGAGCGGGTGTCCCGGCACATGCCGCTGTCGCAGTTGCTCGAGCAATTCCGCAAGGGCGGCGCGCACTTTGTGCTGGTTGAAGAAGCCGATGGCAAGGTGATCGGCTACCTGACCATGGAAGACGTGCTGGAAGTGCTGGTCGGTGATATTCAGGACGAGCACCGCAAGACCGAGCGCGGCATCCTCGCCTACCAGCCAGGCAAGCTGCTGGTGCGCGGCGATACTCCGCTGTTCAAGGTCGAGCGGCTGCTGGGCGTTGACCTTGACCACATCGAGGCCGAAACCCTTGCAGGGCTGGTCTACGAGACGCTGAATCGGGTGCCTGAAGAAGAGGAACTGCTCGAAGTCGAAGGCCTGCGCATCATCATCAAGAAGATGAAAGGGCCCAAGATCGTTCTGGCCAAGGTGCTCAAGCTGGAATAACCAGCGGTCTGCCACATCTTTGGGGCTGCTGCGCAGCCCTTTCGCGACACAAGGCCGCTCCTACAGGGTCCGCGCAAGTACGTCATGCGCGGTCAACTGTAGGAGCGGCCTTGTGTCGCGAAAGGGCCGCGCAGCGGCCCCAATTTCACGGATTGCCCGCCGTGAAATTAGGCAACCCGCCAAGGGGCCGGTCGAACTGATAGGGGATCGACTCCAGTGCCAGGCCGACATTGCGCTGCACCACAAAGTGTAGATGCGGCCCGCTGCTGTTGCCGGTATTGCCCGACTTGGCCAGCGCATCCCCTACGCTGACCCGCTGCCCCTCGCCGACCACCACCGAGCCCTGCATCAGGTGCAGGTAGACGCCCATGGTGCCATCGCTATGGAGAATGCGCACAAAGTTGCCTGAGGCATTGGTACCGCGGCCGTTCTGGCTGTTCTCGGTCTTGATCACCACCCCGCCGCGCGCAGCGACGATCGGCGTGCCTTCAGGCATGGCGATGTCCATCGCATAGCGGCCCTTGGCGCCGAAGTGGCTGTAGCGCCCGTTCGGCCCCTGACTCAAACGAAACGGCCCGCCACGCCAGGGGAACGGGTAGCGAAATGCCTGCGGCCGCTGCAGCGGGCTGCCGAGGGCGTAGTCGAGTTTGCTTTGATAACCCAGTTGCTTGCCGGGCTGGGCCATGACCACGCTGAGCAACTGGGTCGAGCGTGCTGGCAGCACCTTGCGCACGATCCGCGGCGCGTTGCCCCCCTGAGCATTGCTCAGCCCTTGCAGGCGCAACTCGACCTCGACCGGCGCGAACAGCTCGTTGTGCGCGCTGAAGCGCATCCCGCCGGTAATCACCTCGCTGTACAGCCGCACCTGGCCGTCGAGGCGCTCGACGATCGGCTCGCGAAAGATCACATAGGCCTTGGCGCCTTCGCTGTCGTGATCGGAGTACGACACAACACCGTAGGCATCAGTGGTTCGATACAACGTCATGGCCACACTCGACGCCGAAGCCGTGAGCAAGGCACAGAACAGCAGCAGGCGGCTGGGCATGGGATGGTGGCTTTATGACAGTTGGGTTCTGTCGAAGCCTAGCAGGCGGATTGCCATTGGGTATGGCAGTTGGTCGGCGCAGCCGCGGCCCGTGCTGACAGGGGCCGCGGCTGCGTCGGACAGCGCCTCACGCGCCGGGAGTGAAGTGCTTCTGAGTAGTGCCGCGGGCAATCAAGCGCGACAGGTAGTCGAGCTTCTGCGCGTCTTGGTCGACAAACTTGAAGGTCAGCTGCAGCCAGTCGCTGTCCGGCTTCGGCTCCATCGCCGCCACTGCATGCAGATAGCCGTTCAGACGCGCGACTTCAGCGTTGTCACCCTGCTCAAGGTCGAGCACCGCGCCTTCAAGCACCTGCGGCAGGTTGGCGCTGCGACGCACCACCAGCAGCGCTTCCTTCAGGCTCAGGGCCTTGATCACACAGGCTTGCGCGCCGCTGGCGAGGCGCAATTGGCCTTGGCCACGACCGGCCGGTGCGGCACTTGGCGCGGCCTTCGGTGCTGCTGCGGCGACCAGCGGCCGGGCAGCCTCGGCGGCCACCGGAGCGGCTCTGACAGCCTCCGGGCGACCACCGGTCAAGGCGCTCAGCGAGTCATTGGCAAACGCCGAATTGACCTTGGCCACGCCGCCCGACATCAGGCTGTCGAGCTTGCCGATCTTGCTCAGGGATTTTTTCACCTTGGTCAGCAGCTGTTCGTTGGTGAACGGCTTGCCGACAAAATCGGACACCCCGGCCTGAATCGCCTGAATCACGTTTTCCTTGTCGCCACGGCTGGTCACCATGATGAACTGCAGGGCTTTCATCTCTGGCTGCTGACGGCACCAGGTGAGCAATTCCAGGCCCGACATTTCCGGCATTTCCCAGTCGCACAGGACCAGGTCGAAATGCTCCTTACCGAGCAATGCCATGGCTTTGCGGCCGTTCACTGCATCTTCGATGACCATACCCGGGAAGGCGTTGCGCAGGCACTTCTTTACCAGATCGCGAATGAACGGGGCGTCATCCACAACCAGCACATTGACTTTACTCATCGATACTCCTCTTGATCCCGACTAGCATAACGCTCACTGATGGCCATTTGCCAAGCAGCGAATCAGGTCGGGACGTCGCACACTGTTCGCGGGTGCCTGCTGGCTGCTCGACCGCAAACGAAAACGCCCGGCACTGGGCCGGGCGTTGAGGCTCGGGAGCAATCCTATTTATCGTCCGATTCAGCCAAAACATTAGCGATTTCAGCCTCGCGGCCTGCGGTGCCTTCGACCTCGGCTTTCATCCGCTTCAAGCCCATGTGGCGCACGTCGGTGCCGCGCACCAGGTAGATCACCAGTTCGGCGATGTTGCGCGCGTGGTCGCCGATCCGCTCCAGCGAACGCAATGCCCAGATCACGCTGAGTACCCGCGAGATCGAGCGTGGGTCTTCCATCATGTAGGTGACCAGCTCGCGCAGCGCAGTCTTGTATTCGCGGTCGATAGTCTTGTCGTACTGCGCTACCGACAGCGCCAGCTCGGCGTCGAAGCGGGCAAATGCGTCCAGTGCGTCGCGGACCATGTTGCGCACCTGGTCGCCGATGTGGCGCACTTCGACGTAACCACGCGGCGACTCGCCTTCTTCACACAGCTGGATGGCGCGGCGAGCGATCTTGGTCGACTCGTCGCCGATGCGCTCAAGGTCGATTACCGATTTGGAAATGCTGATGATCAGGCGCAGGTCAGAAGCCGCCGGCTGTCGACGGGCCAGAATGCGCACGCATTCTTCGTCGATGTTGCGCTCCATCTGGTTGATCTGCTCATCGACTTCGCGCACTTGCTGGGCCAGGCCCGAGTCAGCCTCGATCAGCGCGGTGACCGCATCGTTGACCTGCTTCTCGACCAGCCCGCCCATGGCCAGCAGGTGGCTGCGCACTTCTTCGAGCTCGGCATTGAACTGCTGGGAGATGTGATGGGTAAGGCTTTCTTTGTTGATCATGCGTTCGCTCCGCGCAGAAGCCAGCTGCTGCAAGCTTCAAGGTATTCGGGTCGGTGCCGGCGTGAAGCCGGCAGCGGCTACTAGCCGTAACGACCGGTGATGTAGTCTTCGGTCTGCTTCTTGGCCGGGTTGGTGAACAGCGTATCGGTGTCCCCATACTCGATCAGTTTGCCCATGTACATGAACGCGGTGTAGTCGGAGACGCGCGCCGCCTGCTGCATGTTGTGGGTGACGATGACGATGGTGTACTTGGATTTCAACTCGTAGATCAGTTCTTCGACCTTGAGCGTGGAAATCGGGTCGAGCGCCGAGCACGGCTCATCGAGCAGCAACACTTCTGGCTCGACGGCAATCGTGCGGGCAATCACCAGACGTTGCTGCTGACCACCGGACAGGCCCAGAGCCGACTCGTGCAGGCGGTCTTTGACCTCATCCCACAAGGCCGCGCCGCGCAGCGCCCATTCGACCGCTTCGTCGAGAGTGCGCTTCTTGTTGATGCCCTGAATGCGCAGGCCGTAGACCACGTTCTCATAGATAGTCTTGGGGAATGGGTTGGGCTTCTGAAACACCATGCCGACCCGACGACGCAGCTCGGCTACGTCTTCGCCCTTGCGGTAGATGTTGGTGCCGTAGAGGTTGATTTCGCCTTCTACGCGGCAACCGTCAACCAGGTCGTTCATCCGGTTGAAGGTGCGCAGCAAGGTCGACTTGCCGCAGCCGGACGGGCCGATGAAGGCGGTCACGCGCTGCTTGGGGATATTCAGGCTGACGTCGAACAGCGCCTGCTTGTCGCCGTAGTACAGAGACAGGCCAGGCACTTCGATGGCTACAGCTTCTTCAGCCAGGCGCAGGCTCTGCTTGTTGCGACCCAGGGCCGACATGTCGATGCCATGAGCTTGAGTTTCATGTTGCATGGTTTCACTCCGTTTGTAGCTGCCGGCTTCGAGCTGCAAGCTGCGGTCTGGGCAAAAGCGCCTGGCTGCTGAGCCCGGCGCTTGTGGCGTGAAGCTGAATCAGTGGTCGAGCGCCTTGTACTTCTCGCGCAGGTGGTTACGCATCCACACCGCCGACAGGTTGAGCGTGGCAATCACCAGCACCAGCAGCAACGCGGTGGCGTACACCAGCGGCCGCGCGGCCTCGACGTTGGGGCTCTGGAAGCCGACGTCGTAGATGTGGAAGCCCAGGTGCATGATCTTCTGATCAAGGTGCAGATAAGGGTAGTTGCCGTTGACCGGCAGCGTCGGCGCCAGCTTGACCACCCCCACCAGCATCAGCGGCGCGACTTCGCCAGCGGCGCGGGCGACGGCGAGGATCATGCCGGTCATCATCGCCGGGCTGGCCATCGGCAGCACGATCTTCCACAGCGTCTCGGATTTGGTCGCACCGAGCGCCAGCGAGCCTTCGCGCAGGGTCCGCGGGATTCGCGCCAGGCCTTCTTCAGTGGCCACGATCACTACCGGCACGGCCAGCAACGCCAGGGTCAGCGATGCCCAGAGCAGGCCCGGGGTACCCAAGGTCGGCGCTGGCAACGCTTCCGGGAAGAACAGCCGGTCGATCGAGCCGCCCAGCACGTAGACAAAGAAGCCCAGGCCAAACACGCCGTAGACGATCGCCGGGACGCCGGCGAGGTTGTTCACGGCGATGCGGATCAGCCGGGTGACCGGGCCCTGCCGGGCGTATTCACGCAGATAGACCGCCGCGAGCACACCGAACGGGGTGACGATGATGGCCATGATCAGGGTCATCATCACCGTGCCGAAGATGGCCGGGAAGATCCCGCCCTCGGTGTTTGCCTCACGCGGGTCGTCGCTGAGGAATTCCCATACTTTGGCGAAATAGGTGCCCAGCTTGGTAACGATGCCCATGCCGTTCGGCTGATAGGCATGCACGACCTTGTCGAGGTTGATCTCCAGCTCGCGGCCATTGCCATCGCGCACCACCAGGCTGTCCCGGCTGAAATCGCGGTGCAGCGCGCCGAGGCGTTCTTCGATGGCCTTGTAGCGGCTGTTCAGCTCGGCACGCTCGGACTCAAGGTCTACCTGCGCGGTGGCGTCCAGCTTGCCCGCCAGCTCCAGCTTGCGGCTCTGCAGGCGCAGGCGTTCAAGGCCATGGTTGATGGCACCGATGTCTTTCTTCTCAAGGTCTTGAAGCTCGCCGGCAAGTTCGCTCGCGCGTTTCAGGCGGGCTTGCAGTTCGCCCCAGGCCGCATCGCCCTGGGCCACTACCTGGCCGTCCTGCTTGACGCTGACCAGGTAGCCATAGAAGTTGCCCCACTCGCGGCGCTCCAAGGCGATCAAGTCCGCCGGGGCGGTCTGATCGACCAGCCAGTCGCCGACCACCCAGGTGAAGTCGCTGCCATTGATGTCGCGGTTGCCGACCTTGATCAGCTCCCGAGTCATGAATTCCGGGCCGTTGTCCGGCACTGGCAGGCCAGCGCCCTTGAGCCGCGCCAGGGGTACCTGTTCCTGCTGCACTACTTCGCCGACGACGATATGCTCGGCCTGCCCTGGCACCTTGTAGGTGGCCTGGATCACGTCGGCCGGCCAGAAGTGGCCAAGGCCGCGCACGGCGATCACCGCCAGCAGGCCAACGGTCATGATCACGGCGATGGCGACGGCGCCACCGCTGATCCAAACGCCGGGAGCGCCGCTCTTGAACCAGCCTTTGAGGGAATCCTTTTTCACGGATCTCTACCTTTCTATCAAAGCGACGAGTATTTCTTGCGCAGACGCTGACGAATCAGCTCGGCCAGGGTGTTCATCACAAAGGTGAACATCAGCAGCACCAGCGCGGCGAGGAACAGTACCCGGTAGTGGCTGCCGCCGACTTCCGACTCCGGCATTTCCACCGCGACGTTGGCCGCGAGGGTGCGCATGCCTTCGAACAGGTTCATCTCCATCACCGGCGTGTTGCCGGTGGCCATCAGCACGATCATGGTTTCGCCGACTGCGCGGCCCATGCCGATCATCAGCGCCGAGAAAATCCCCGGGCTGGCCGTCAGAATCACCACTCGGGTGAGGGTCTGCCAGGGCGTTGCGCCCAGCGCCAGCGAACCCAGGGTCAGGCTCCGCGGCACGCTGAACACGGCGTCTTCGGCGATCGAGTAGATGTTCGGGATGACCGCAAAGCCCATGGCGATACCGACCACCAGGGCGTTGCGCTGGTCGTAGGTGATGCCCAGGTCATTGCTGATCCACAGGCGCATGTCGCCGCCGAAGAACCAGCTCTCGAGGAACGGGCTCATGGACAGCGACAGCCAGCCAGTGAAGAGGATCACCGGCAGCAGGATCGCGGCTTCCCAGCCGTCCGGCACGCGCAGGCGGATCGACTCAGGCAGGCGGCTCCAGCCAAAGCCGGCCAGAAGAATACCCAATGGCATCAGCAGGAACAGGCTGAACACGCCCGGCAAGTGCGCTTCCAGGTACGGCGCGAGGAACAGACCGGCGAAGAAGCCGAGAATCACCGTCGGCATCGCCTCCATCAACTCGATCACCGGCTTGACCTTGCGGCGCATGCCCGGAGCCATGAAGTAGGCGGTGTAGATCGCAGCAGCGATGGCCAGCGGTGCCGCCAGAATCATCGCGTAGAAGGCTGCCTTGAGGGTGCCGAAGGTCAGTGGCGACAGGCTCAGCTTGGGCTCGAAGTCGGTGTTCGAGGCAGTCGACTGCCAGACGTACTTCGGCTCCTCGTAGTTCTCGTACCAGACCTTGCCCCACAGCGCGCTCCAGGACACTTCCGGGTGCGGGTTCTTCAGGCTCAACGGCAGCAGTTTGCCGCCTTGCTCGATGATGATGCGGTTGGCCCGCGGCGACAGGGCCAGAATGCCTGCGCCATCGGCAACTGGCTCGACCAGCAAGGTGCGGTGCGCGGTGCTGTGGAACACGCCCAGCTGGCCGGCGCTGTCCAGAGCAATGAAGCCCTTGCGGCGCTCTTCGGCGTCGATCTGCACCACCGGCGCGGTACCGAGCTGGAAGCTGCGGATCAGTTTCAAGCGCGACTCGCCATCCGGGTCGCGGGCCATGAACCACTGGCTCAGGCCACCCTTGGAATCACCAAAGATCAGCGAGATACCGCCCACCAGCTGGGTGCTCGCGGTGATTTCTGCCTGGCCGTCTTCGAGCAGCTTGTAGCGACCGTTGAGATTCTTGTCGCGCAGGCTGAACACATCGGCCTGGGCGCGACCGTTGACCACATACAGCCACTGCTGACGCGGGTCGACATAGATCGCTTTGACCGTTTCGGTCATCTGCGGCAGGTCGATGCTGGTCTGCTCGCTGCTGACCTCGCCGGTCATCATGTTTTCTTCGCGGGTCAGCTGGCTGACCAGCAACTGCGAGCCGTGCGAGCCGGCCAGGATCAGCGACTCACCATTGAGGCTGACGTTGACATGTTCCAGCGCGCGACCTGCGCTATCGAGCACGAATGGCGTCTCGCCGTAAGGGAAGTCGATGCCCGGGTTGATGGTCTTCTTGTTGTCCGGGTAGGTGACCTTGTAGGTGTGACTGAACACCAGTGCCTGACCGTTGGACAGACCCAGCACGATCAGCGGGCTGCCCGGTTGATCAGCGCTGATCGAGGTCACGTGCGCAGCGGCCGGGACTGGCAGGTCAACACGTTTCAGCTCGGCACCGGTCTTGCTGTCGAAGAACAACGCCTGACCTTGGTCGGACACGCGCAGGCCAACCAGGTTTTGTTCTTCAAGCGCGATCAACAGCGGCTTGCCGGCATCCTGCTGCAGCCAGGTGGGCTGCAACGCCTGCTTGCGGGTCAGCTCGGCGCCCTGGAACAGCGGCAGCACCACGTAAGCCAGATAGAAGAAGATCAAGGTGATTGCCGCAAGCACGGCAAGCCCGCCCACCAGTACATACCAGCGGGTCAGGCGATCTTTGAGGGCGCGCATGCGGCGCTTGCGTTGCAACTCGGGCGTATTGAAGTCAATGCGCACCGGCGGAGCCTTGTCGCTCATGGTGGAGTTGGCCAGATCATTCATGCGCACACCCTAGCGGTCCCATATTACAAAAACATGACAGTGCGTTGACGCAACAAAGCCCGCCGCACAGTAAGCCTGGCGCCGGACCGAAAATAGCTGACAGGGCCGGCCCGCAGGCCAACCCCGTCCAGTGTTACTTAATGCTTGGCAACGTTGCCGGCATGCGACAGGCCCAGATCAGCCAGCGCCTTGGCAGCTACCTTGGCCGGCAGCGGGATGTAGCCATCTTTTACTACAACCTGCTGGCCTGCTTGCGACAGCACCAGCTTGATGAACTCGGCGTCGAGCGGAGCCAGCGGCTTGTTCGGCGCCTTGTTGACATAGACGTAGAGGAAGCGCGACAGCGGGTACTTACCGTTGAGGGCGTTCTCTTCGTTGTCTTCGATGAACTCGCCACCTTCTTTCTTGGCCAGCGGCACGGTCTTGACGCTGGCAGTCTTGTAGCCGATGCCCGAGTAGCCAATGCCGTTCAGCGAGCTGCTGATCGACTGTACCACCGAAGCCGAACCAGGCTGCTCATTGACGTTAGGCTTGAAGTCGCCTTTGCACAGGGCTTCTTCCTTGAAGTAGCCGTAGGTGCCGGATACCGAGTTGCGACCGAACAGCTGCACCGGCTTGTTGGCCAGGTCGCCGGTCACACCGAGGTCACCCCAGGTTTTCACGTCGGCCTTGGCACCGCACAGGCGCGTCGACGAGAACACCGCATCGACCTGCGCCATGGTCAGGCCCTTGATCGGGTTGTCCTTGTGCACGAAGACTGCCAGGGCGTCGACCGCGACTGGGATAGCAGTTGGCTTGTAGCCGTACTTCTGCTCGAAGGCCTGCAGCTCGACGTCCTTCATCTTGCGGCTCATCGGGCCGAGGTTGGCGGTGCCTTCGGTCAGCGCGGGTGGCGCAGTCGAGGAGCCGGCAGCCTGAATCTGGATGTTTACGTTGGGGTATTCCTTCTTGTAGGCCTCGGCCCACAGAGTCATCAGGTTCGCCAAAGTATCGGAACCGACGCTGGAGAGGTTGCCCGATACACCGGTGGTCTTGGTGTAAGTCGGGATCGCTGGGTCGACAGCGGCCACCGCGTTGGCGGTTGCAACGCCAGCGGCGACGAACGTGAGGGCCGCCATCAAACGCTTCAGTTTCATGCCTTGCTCCTAGCAGGAATAGGGGGTGTGCTGGATGGAACGGGCCCCAGTATCTGCAGGGCGCATGAACACTCTATGACTTCAATGTGACAATTGGATGAAAGGCCATCATCGCACCCGCGAGATGGCCTTTCACTTTTGCTCGAGTTGAAACGCCTTTGTCAGCGTTTTTTCGCCAGCAGATACAAGCCCACCAGCAGGCCGACCGTGCACAGCACCGCCACGTAGTAAGCCGGCGCCATCGGGCTGATCTTCAACAGACCGGTCACCGCCATCGGCGTCAGCCCGCCGAAGATCGCATAGGCGACATTGTAGGAGAACGACAAGCCGCTGAAGCGCACCGCCGCTGGAAACGCCTTGACCATCACATACGGCACCGCGCCAATCACGCCCACGCACAGACCGGTGACCGCATACAGCGGGAACAGCAGCTCGGGGTGGTTGGGCAGGCTGTGGTAGAAGCTCCACGAGCTGGCCAGCAGCGCCAGGCTGCCGATCACCAACACACGCCCGGCACCGAAGCGGTCGGCCAGGCTACCGGCGGCAATGCAACCCAGGCTGAGCAGGACGATGGCCACGCTGTTGGCCTTGAGCGAATCCAGCGCGCTGACCTGGTACAGCGTCTGCAGCAGCGCCGGGGTCATCAGGATGACGACCACGATGCCTGCCGACAGCAGCCAGGTCAGCAGCATCGACAGCACGATCGCACCACGGTGGTCACGCAGCACTGCCCGCAGCGGCAGCTCTTCGGCGAGGGCCTTGCGTTGCTGCATCTCGGCGAACACCGGGGTTTCGTGCAGCCAGCGGCGCAGGTACACCGAGAACAGGCCGAATACACCGCCGACCAGGAACGGGATGCGCCAGGCGTAATCGGCCACTTCCACCGGGGTGTAGACGGTGTTGATCAGGGTTGCCACCAGCGAGCCGAGCAAGATGCCCGCGGTCAGCCCGGCGGTCAGGGTGCCGCAAGCGTAGCCGGTATTGCGCGCCGGCACGTGCTCGGAGACGAACACCCAGGCGCCGGGCACTTCCCCGCCAATCGCCGCGCCCTGGATCACCCGCATCAGCAGCAACAGGATCGGCGCCCACAGGCCGATCTGCGCGTAGGTCGGCAGCAGGCCCATGATCAGCGTCGGCAGAGCCATCATGAAGATGCTCAGGGTGAACATCTTCTTGCGCCCGAGCAGGTCACCGAAGTGCGCCATGATGATGCCGCCCAAGGGCCGAGCCAGGTAACCCGCGGCAAAGATGCCGAAGGTCTGCATCAGGCGCAGCCATTCGGGCATGTCCGGCGGAAAGAACAGCTTGCCGACCACGGTGGCAAAGAACACGAAGATGATGAAATCGTAGAACTCCAGCGCCCCGCCCAGGGCGGACAGCGAGAGCGTCTTGTAGTCACTGCGGGTCAGCGGCCGCGAAGGCTGCTCGATACTGCTCGGCACGGAGGTCATCGGAGGTCTCTTGTAGGACGTGCAGGCCGCTTGTAACGCGGCTTCTGGATAGTTGAGGGAGGAAGATAACAAATTGCCTGCCGGCGCTCATAGCGGCAGAAAAACTCTCTCGATATTCATCAATGCATGGTCGTGCCTGGCGGCAGGCGTCTATATACTGCCCATTCGAATGAAAAGAATGCTCCCGTTGTGGGATGTTGTGCGAAAACGCCGGTCATTATGCTCAGGCGGTTTCGCAGAGTTTCCCTGCGGCCGCCCTCCAAAACGAAATCAGCGTAGTATGAGCTGATCGTTTTCACGGCGACCTTGATTGCGCCAACCAACGAAGCGTCACGGGTCAGAGGCCCCACGGCATGATTGAGCTCGAACAAGAAGATCCTATTCCGCAAGGCGATTTGGCTCTGCAGATCACCGCGTTGCCCCGCGAAACCAATGGCTTTGGCGATATCTTCGGCGGCTGGCTGGTCGCGCAGATGGACCTCGCCGGTACCGCCATGGCCAGCCGCGTTGCCGGTGGCCGGGTGGCAACCGTAGCTATCGACCGCATGGCCTTTCTGGTCCCGGTGGCGGTTGGCGCGCAACTGTCGTTCTACACCCAAACGGTGGAAATCGGCCGCAGCTCGATCCAGATGATGGTCGAAGTGTGGAGCGACGACCCGCTGTCCAGCGAATGGCGCAAGGTCACCGAGGCGGTGTTCGTGTTCGTCGCCATCGATGGCAGTGGCCGCACCCGCTCGGTCCCTCGTCGCTGAGCCACGCCGGGGTTAAACTCGTTGCACAGCACAGGGTCGAAAACCCAGGTGCAAACAACGAGATGAGCGTATGGCTAACTTTCAGGTCGAAACCGAAACCCACGGCGAGCTTGCTTGCTGGCGCGTCAGCTGCCCGCAGGCGGAACTGCTGATTGCTCAGCAAGGCGCGCAGATTCTCAGCTACCAGCGCATCGGCCAACCGCCGCTGCTGTGGTTGAGTGAACAAGCGCTGTTTCGTCAGGGCAAATCGGTGCGTGCCGGGGTCCCGGTATGCTGGCCGTGGTTTGGCAACCTGCAACGTAACCCACAGCCTGTTCAAAAAATGTACAACGGCACAGAGGCCCCGGCTCATGGGCTGGTGCGTGGCCGGGACTGGCAGTTGCTGGGCATCGAGCAGGTTGGCGAAACGGTCCAGATCCAGTTCTCGCTGCCTGAGGCTGCCAACGGCGAACTGCCGGGCTGGCCGCACAAGGTCGAGCTCAAGCTGCTGATCGAAGTTGGCGCGCAGCTCAGTGTCACCCTCACCAGTCACAACCTCGGGGATGACAGCGTCACCATCAGCCAGGCCTTGCACAGCTACTTTGCCGTAAGCGATGTGCGCCAGGCGCAGGTCGAGGGTGTTGCAGGGCTGAGCTACATCGAAACCCTGGCTGACTGGGAGCAGCGCACGCAGCAGGGCGCGCTGGCGTTCAGCGGCGAAACCGACCGCATCTACCTCGATAGCCCTGAGCAGCTAAGCATTGTCGACCCGCACTGGCAGCGACGGATTAGCCTGACCAGCAGCGGCTCGCGCTCGGCGGTGATCTGGAACCCCTGGACCGACCGCGCCCGCGAATTGCCGGACATGGCAGACGATGGCTGGCAGCGCATGCTGTGCATCGAGACGGCGAATGTCTGGGATGACGTTGTCGAGCTCAAGCCTGGTGAGCACAATGTCTTGAGCGTTCAGATCGCCAGCGAAACGCTCTGATCTGCTGGCCCCGGTGAGGGCTGCGCCCTCATTTCGCGACACAAGGCCCCTCCTACAAGGGACCGCGTTGCCAGGTAATGCGCGATCCCTGTAGGAGCGGCCTTGTGTCGCGAAAGGGCTGCGAAGCGGCCCCAAAATTCTGCGGTGCTGCAAATATCCTGGTGGCCTACATCACAGGTCCGCATCTTCCACGACCCGCACCTGCTTGGCCTCCAACGCATAGGCAGCATCCGCCAGATCATTGCTGACCTTCTCCACCTGCAGACGCCCGCTGACCCACAGCGGTGTGTAGATATCGTCGATCTTTAGACCTTTGGGATAGCGCACCAGCACCAACTGATTGGGCGGTGGCGGTGGTACGTGGATGCAGGCGCCTGGATACGGCACCAGGAAGAACAACGTGCTGTTACCCTTGGCGTCGCTTTCCAGCGGCACCGGATAACCACCGAGGCGAATCTGCTTGCCGTTCATGGCCGGCACGGTCTTGCTCGAGTACATCACTGCCGGCAAGCCTTTGCTCTGCTTGAGGCCGCCCTTGTCGGTAAAGGTACCGGTAGCTTCAGGCGAGTCGTGGTCGATTTCTGGCATCTGCTCCAGCGCCAGTTGGTCCGACTTGGGCATCAGTTCCAGCCAGTCGGTTTCGGGCAGCTCGGCATGGGCCAGGGTGCTGGCCAGCAGGAGGGGAAGGAGGAACAACGCACGCATGAGAACGCTCGGCAACTCGGGGAGAATTGCCGAGCATTCTACCGTGCAATCAGCGTTTCTTGATCATGCCGTAGATCACCAGCAGGACCACGGCGCCAACCAGCGCACCGAAGAAGCCTGCAGCCTGACCGGCCTGATAGATGCCCAGTGCCTGGCCGCCGTAGGTCGCCAGCAGGGAGCCTGCGATACCCAGGAGGATGGTCATGATCCAGCCCATGCTGTCGTCGCCTGGCTTGATGAAGCGCGCCAGCAAGCCAACGATGAGGCCGATGAAAATGGTTCCGATGATGCCCATGGCAATCCCTCTGCATTTGAAGATGAGGCATGCCAAAGCCTAGACAGCGCTTTGGCATGTTGCCATCTCAGAGGGCAGGCAACCGGCAGAGGTTCCCTCAGCCTGCGATCAACGCCTCTACTTCGGCGATTTTCTCATGCAGGCTGACCATGTCGGCGCAGCGCAGAGTGGCGTGGCCGACCTTGCGCCCGGCCTTGAAGGCCTTGCCGTAGTGATGCAGGTGGCAGTCGTCGACCGCAACGATCTTGTCCACCGCCGGCACTTCACCGATGAAGTTGAGCATGGCGCTCTCACCGACCTTGGCAGTTGAACCCAACGGCAGGCCGGCGATGGCCCGCAGGTGGTTCTGGAACTGGCTGCACTCGGCGCCTTCGATGGTCCAGTGCCCGGAGTTGTGCACGCGCGGAGCGATTTCGTTGGCCTTGAGGCCACCGTCGACTTCGAAGAACTCGAACGCCATCACGCCGACATAGTCGAGCTGCTTGAGCACGCGGCCAACGTAGTCTTCGGCCAGCGACTGCAACGGGTGGTCTTCACTGGCGACCGACAGGCGCAGAATGCCGTTGTCGTGGGTGTTGTGCACCAGCGGGTAGAAGCGCGTTTCGCCATCGCGACCACGCACCGCCACCAGCGACACTTCGCCAGTGAACGGCACGAAGCCTTCGAGCAGGCACGGCACGCTGCCCAGCTCGGCAAAGGTACCGACCACATCTTCAACTGTGCGCAGCACCTTCTGGCCCTTGCCGTCGTAACCCAGGGTACGGGTCTTGAGCACGGCCGGCAGGCCGATGCTGGCGACTGCCGCGTCGAGGTCAGCCTGCGAGAGGATGTCGGCGAAGGCTGGGGTCGGAATACCCAGATCGCGGAACATGCTCTTCTCGAACAGACGGTCGCGTGCGATGCGCAGCGCTTCGGCGCTCGGGTACACCGGCACGAACTGCGAGAGGAAAGCCACGGTTTCGGCCGGGACGCTTTCGAACTCGAAGGTTACCAGGTCGACTTCGTCGGCCAACTGGCGCAGGTGGTCCTGGTCGCCATAGTCAGCCCGCAGATGCTCGCCGAGCGGCGCGGCGCAGGCGTCCGGGGCCGGGTCGAGAAATGCGAAGTTCATGCCCAGCGGAGTACCCGCCAGGGCCAGCATGCGGCCCAACTGGCCGCCACCGATTACACCGATCTTCATGTGCTAAGCCTCAAACCTGACGCGGGTCAGGATTGTCCAGGACGGTTTCGGTCTGCTCTACGCGGAACTGCTTGAGCGCTGCGTGGAACTGCGGGTACTTGGCACCGAGGATGCTCGCCGACAGCAGCGCGGCGTTGATCGCGCCAGCCTTGCCGATGGCCAGGGTCGCGACCGGTACGCCGGCCGGCATCTGCACGATCGACAGCAGCGAGTCGACGCCCGAGAGCATGGCCGACTGGACCGGCACGCCGAGTACCGGCAGGTGGGTCTTGGCGGCGCACATGCCTGGCAGGTGGGCAGCGCCACCAGCACCGGCGATGATCACCTCGATGCCACGGCCATCGGCCTCATCGGCATACTGGAACAGCAGATCCGGAGTACGGTGGGCAGAAACCACCTTCACTTCGTAGGGAATGCCGAGTTTTTCCAGCATATCGGCGGTGTGGCTAAGGGTGGACCAATCGGACTTGGAGCCCATGATCACGCCAACCAGTGCACTCATCGTCGAGCCTCTTCGCTTGTGCGCCCGCAGGCGCGTCAAAAAACAACAAGCCACGCGGGACGACCGGCGTGGCTTGTATGCTGATCACGACCGGAATATCTATCCGGTCCAGGGGCCGCGCAGTATAACGTAACGCAAGCGCATCCCGGCACCCCTGGCGACCAACTGTCGAGCCTATTTTTCGGGGGTTTGGCTGACTTTCGGGTCAACTGTGCCGCCTTCCAGTTTGCGCCACAGCAGCCTTACGTTGGCCTTGCGCACCAGTGCGCAGCGGTACAGGCGGATCTCCAGCGGCACATGCCAGGCACTGCTGCCGCATACCGCCAGCTCGCCGCGGGCCAGCTCACCCTGCATCGACAGGCGCGGCACCCAGGCCACGCCCATGCCTTCCAGGGCCATGCTCTTGAGGCTGTCGGCCATCGCCGTTTCATAAACGGTGGTGTAGCGCAGGTTGCGCTGACGCAGCAGCAGGCTCACCGAACGGCCCAGAAACGCCCCGGCGCTGTAGGCCAGCAACGGCACGCTGTTTTCACCTTCCAGGTCGAACAGTGGCTGACCATCCGGCCCGACTGCGCAAACCGGCAGCATCTCGGTGGTGCCCATGTGCAGTGACGGGAAGATCTCGGCATCCATCTGCAGCGCAGCGTCCGGGTCGTAGAAGGCCAGCATCAGGTCACAGCCGCCTTCGCGCAGGGCGTGCACGGCATCACCGACGTTGGTCGCGACCAGCCGTGTGGCGATGTTGAGGCCGTCGTTGCGCAACTGGGCCACCCAGCGCGGGAAGAACCCCGAAGCCAGTGAGTGCGCCGCAGCCACCTGGATAACCTCGCCCTGCCCGCCTTCTAAATGATGCAAATGGCGGAGAACTTCGCTTAATTGGTCGACAACAGTGCGCGCCGTGACCAGAAACAGCTGCCCGGCTTCAGTCAGCTCGATCGGCGTGCGCGAGCGGTTTACCAGGGTCAGCCCGAGTGCCGCTTCAAGGCTGCGGATGCGCCGGCTGAAAGCAGGCTGGGTAACGAAGCGACGCTCGGCCGCCTGCGAAAAACTGCGCGTCGAGGCCAGCGCGCTGAAATCTTCCAGCCATTTGCTTTCTAGGTTCATGCAGCCATCTCCCGGCATGCACCAAAATGGAACACGCTCGAATGTCAGTTGACGTCACATCAATCATTATGCCGTTTGTGCATAGGATAGCGCCTAACAGCATTGGCCGACAAATGCGCTCCAGCCTAGGATTGGCGGCATTCCGGCAGGTGCCGGGTCAAACTCGAGATGATATCTATCATGTCCTCCGCTGCATCGTTCCGCGTCGAAAAAGATCTGCTTGGTACCCTTGAAGTCCCTGCTGATGCCTACTACGGCATCCAGACTTTGCGCGCTGCCAACAACTTCCACCTCTCCGGCGTCCCGCTGTCGCACTACCCGAAACTGGTAGTCGGCCTGGCGATGGTCAAGCAGGCTGCTGCTGATGCCAACCGTGAGCTGGGGCACCTGAGCGATGCCAAGCATGCTGCGATCAGCGAGGCTTGCGCCCGCCTGATCCGTGGTGACTACCACGAGCAGTTCGTGGTCGACATGATTCAAGGCGGTGCTGGTACTTCTACCAACATGAACGCCAACGAAGTCATCGCCAACATCGCGCTGGAGGCCATGGGTCACCAGAAGGGCGAATACCAGTACCTGCACCCGAACAACGACGTGAACATGGCGCAGTCGACCAACGACGCCTACCCGACTGCGATCCGTCTGGGTCTGCTGCTGGGTCACGACGCTCTGCTGGCCAGCCTCGACAGCCTGATCCAGGCCTTCGCTGCCAAAGGTCAGGAATTCAACCACGTACTGAAGATGGGCCGCACCCAGCTGCAGGACGCCGTACCGATGACCCTCGGTCAGGAATTCCGCGCCTTCGCCACGACCATGACCGAAGACCTCAACCGTCTGCGCTCGCTGGCACCTGAGCTGCTCACCGAAATCAACCTCGGCGGCACCGCCATCGGCACCGGCATCAACGCCGACCCGGGCTACCAGATGCTCGCCGTGCAGCGCCTGGCGGCCATCAGCGGCCAGCCACTGGTACCGGCTGCCGACCTGATCGAAGCGACTTCCGACATGGGCGCCTTCGTGCTGTTCTCGGGCATGCTCAAGCGTACTGCGGTCAAGCTGTCGAAGATCTGCAACGACCTGCGCCTGCTGTCCAGCGGCCCACGTACCGGCATCAACGAGATCAACCTGCCAGCGCGTCAGCCAGGCAGCTCGATCATGCCCGGCAAGGTCAACCCGGTTATCCCGGAAGCGGTCAACCAGGTCGCCTTCGCGATCATGGGCAACGACCTCGCCCTGACCATCGCCGCCGAAGGTGGCCAGCTGCAGCTGAACGTGATGGAGCCGCTGATCGCCTACAAGATCTTCGACTCGATCCGCCTGCTCCAGCGCGCCATGGACATGCTGCGCGAGCACTGCATCGTCGACATCACTGCCAACGAACAACGTTGCCGTGAACTGGTCGAGCACTCGATCGGCCTGGTCACCGCACTGAACCCGTACATCGGCTACGAAAACGCCACCCGTATCGCCCGCATCGCCCTGGAAACAGGCCGCGGCGTACTGGAACTGGTGCGTGAAGAGAAGCTGCTCGACGAAGCGATGCTCAACGACATCCTGCGTCCGGAAAACATGATTGCTCCACGCCTGGTGCCACTCAAGGCATAACCGGCTGCTGTAACCCGTCTCACCAGGTTTGAGGGACTAGACACCTCTCGACCTTTCAAGGGCCCGAGCGCATGCATCGGGCCCTTTTTTTATCTGCGCTTTGCCGCCGCGGGGTATCAGCCTGCGGTGCGGCACACAACTTGCTCGTTAATCCCTCCCAAGCCACGGGATAGACGAGCATGCTGCACAGCCACCTGACCACCCTCAATGCCGTTTCGCTGATCCTCAAGGTTTTTCAGGAAGAGCATAACGACGCCTCGAGCCTGCTGGCCGGCAGCGGCATTGGCCCGGCCGACCTTGGCCATGCCGATGCGCGCATCACCACCCAGCAGGAATTGCAGGTGTGTGCCAACGCCGTGGCTCGCCGCGAGGAGATCGGCCTGGAGCTCGGCCGGCGCATGCATGTGTCGTGCTACGGCATGCTCGGTTACGCCTTGCTCTCCAGTGCCACTTTGGGTGACGCCCTGCGCCTGGCGCTGCGCTACCCGGCGTTGTTGGGCACCGTGTTCAGCCTGCGCCTGATCGAAGATGGCCAGCGGGTGTGGCTGAGTGCCAGTGACTACGCCGACAGCCCGGCCTTGGCCAGCTTCAATGCCGAATTCTGCCTGGTATCACTGAAAACCATCTGCGAAGACTTGCTCGGCCAGCCGCTACCGTTGCTGGCGGCCCGCTTCGCTCAGCCAGCGCCTGGCTATCACGGGCTGTATGCCGAGACTTTCGACTGCCCGCTGGGCTTTGCCGCCCGCGACAACGCTTTCGCCTTCGAGCGGCGCTGGCTGGACACGCCGCTGCCGCTGGCCGACCCGATTACCCACAAGGCCATGAGCGAGCGCTGCCGCCAGCTAAATCTGGAGTTCACCGGGCGCCAGGCCTGGCTCGGGCGGATTCGCCAGCTGTTGCTGCAGCAACTGGATGCAGCACCTGGCCTGGAAGGCCTGGCGCGGCAAATGAACTGCTCATCGCGGACCCTGCGCCGGCACCTGCAGTTGCTGGGCAGCAGCTACCAGCAGATCCTCGACAGCCTGCGCTTCGAGCGTGCCAAGCAATTGCTCGCCGAGGACCAGATGCCCATCTACCGAATCGCCGAAACCCTCGGCTTCAGCGAGACGGCGAGTTTCCGCCATGCCTTTCAACGCTGGAGCGGTGTAGCGCCGAGCCACTTTCGCGGTTAGCCCTGAGTGGCCAGCTAGCTTGGCCACATTGATCCCCTTTTGGCCATGCCTGCCGTTCTCCCTCAGCTGCCCGCCCCTGACAATGGGTCACGCCAGTTACTTCGGAGAACAACAAAATGCTGACGATCTATTCCGATGATCACCGCCTGCACCACGGCCGTTGCGAGCTTATCGACGGGCAGCTGATGCCCTGCTTCGAGATGCCTTCGCGCGCCGATCATGTGCTTGAGCGGGTCAAGGCGCGCAATCTTGGCCCGGTACAAGCGCCTCGCGACTTTGGCCGCGCACCGTTGCAGCGCATCCACAGCGCCGACTACCTGAATTTCTTCGAAGGCGCCTGGGCGCGCTGGGCCGCACTGGGCCACGACGGCGATCTACTGCCATTCACCTGGCCGGCGCGCACTCTGCGCCAGGTCAAACCGACAGGGCTGCATGGTGAGCTGGGTTACTACAGCTTCGATGCCGGTGCACCGATTACCGCCGGCACCTGGCAGGCCGCCTACAGCGCTGCGCAGGTCGCCCTCACCGCCCAGGACGCCATCCAGCAAGGCGCCCACGCCGCCTTTGCGCTGTGCCGGCCACCGGGCCACCATGCCGCCAGCGAAGTCATGGGCGGTTACTGCTACCTGAACAACGCCGCCATCGCTGCCCAGGCATTCCTCGACCAGGGCCACAACAAAGTGGCGATCCTTGACGTCGACTATCACCACGGCAACGGCACTCAGGACATCTTCTACAGGCGTGACGACGTGTTCTTCGCCTCGATCCACGGCGACCCGCAGGACGAATTTCCGTTCTTCCTCGGCTATGCCGATGAGCTTGGCGAAGGCCCCGGCGAGGGCTGCAACATCAATTATCCGCTGCCCGCCGGCAGTGATTGGACGGCGTGGAAGCAGGCGCTGGTGGCGGCCTGCGAGCGCATCGCCCGCTATGCACCGGATGTGCTGGTGATCTCGCTTGGCGTCGATACGTTCAAGGATGACCCGATTTCGCAGTTCAAACTCGACAGCCCGGATTACCTGGAGATGGGCGAGCACATTGCACGGCTGGGCAAGCCGACCTTGTTCGTGATGGAAGGTGGCTACGCTGTGGAAGAAATCGGCATCAACGCAGTCAACGTGCTGGAAGGTTTCCAGCGTGCCCAGCCAGGAGCCTGAACATGATCACCCTCAAGCACATGCTCGCCCCGTTGCTCGCCGTTGGCCTGCTCAGCAGCACAATTCAGGCCCAGGCCGAACAGCGCACGTTGCGCGTGTACAACTGGTTCGACTACATCACCCCGCAGACCCTCACTGATTTCCAGAAAGACAGCCAGGTCAAACTGATCTACGACATCTTCGACACCAACGAAGCGCTTGAAGCCAAGCTGCTGACCGGCAACTCGGGCTATGACGTAGTAGTGCCGTCCAATGTGTTCCTGGCCAAGCAGATCGAGGCCGGCGTGTTCCAGCCGCTGGACCGCAGCAAACTGCCCAACTGGCAGCACCTCGACCCGGCCTTGATGAAGCTGATCGAAGCCAATGACCCCGGCAACAAGTACGCCGTGCCCTATATGTATGGCACCGTGCTGATCGGCTTCAACCCGGCCAAGGTCAAGGCAGCGCTGGGCGACAACGCGCCGGTGGACAGCTGGGACCTGATCTTCAAGGAAGAAAACCTGGCCAAGCTCAAGCAGTGCGGCGTGGCCGTGCTCGACTCGCCGTCCGAGGTGCTGCCGCTGGCGCTGAAGTACCTGGGCCTGGACCCCAACAGCAACAAGGCCGAGGACTACAAGAAGGCCGAAGCGTTGCTGCTTAAGATTCGCCTGTATATCACCTACTTCCATTCCTCGAAGTACATGGCAGACATCGCCAATGGCGATATCTGCGTCGCGGTCGGCTATTCCGGCAGCTTCTCCCAGGCCGCCAACCGTGCCCGGGAAGCCAACAATGGCGTAGTCGTGGATATGCGCCTGCCGAAAGAAGGCGCGCCGATCTGGTTCGACATGCTGGCGATTCCGAAGAATGCCGCCAACGCCGAGGACGCGCATGCGTTCATCAACTACCTGCTGCGCCCGGAAGTGATCGCGCCGATCAGCGACTTTGTCGGTTACCCCAACCCCAATAAAGACGCTACCGAGAAGGTCAGCGCGGCGATTCGCAACAATCCCAACCTGTACCCGACGGCTGAGGCGATGCAAACGCTGTACACCCTCAAGCCCTTGGCGCGCGATGCCGAGCGAGCCCGGACCCGCGCCTGGACCCGGATCAAATCTGGTACCTGATAGCATTCGGGCCATCACGCCGCTCTTTGTAGGAGCGGCCTTGTGTCGCGAAAGGCCAGCGTAGCTGGCCCGGCGATATCGGCTGCGAAGGTGAAATCTGGGGCCGCTACGCGCCCCTTTCGCGACACAAGGCCGCTCCTACACACCGCGGTTCTTCTACCGCCAGGCCTTGCGCAGGCGCATCACGGCGTCTGCAATCTGCGCTTCCGGGACCGCGGCAAAGCCGAGCACCAGCCCTGCGCGCTTATCCACAGGTTCATCGCTGTCTTCCAGCCAATAGCCGCTCAGCGGATTAACCTCTACCCCCGCCGCTTCCGCCAATGCCACCAGCGCCTGTTCTCTGGCAAAGTTATCCACAGGCACCATCACGTGCAGCCCTGCCGCCACTTCCGGCATCGCACCCAAGCCCGCTACGGTGGTCGGCCAACCGGCCTTGAGCACATTGCGCCTGCTCAGTGCCACCCGCCGCATGCGCCGGATGTGGCGCTGGAAATGCCCCAACGCCATGAACTGCGCCATCACCGACTGCGTACCTACCTCGGAATGACGCACCGCCAGCGCACGGGCCTGGCTGAAGGGCTCGACCAAGCTTTGCGGCAACACCAGATACCCCAACCGCAAGGCCGGGAAGGCAATCTTGCCAAAGGTGCCTACGTACAACACCCGCCCCTGCTGATCCAGCGCAGCCAAGGGCGCCAGCGGTGCGCCGCTGTAGCGGTACTCGCCGTCGTAATCATCCTCGATGATCCAACCGTCGCTGCGCTCGGCCCAGGCCAGCAATTGCAGGCGCCGGGCGAGGCTCATGGTGACGCCGGTGGGGTATTGATGAGCCGGCGTTACATAGGCCACGCGGCAATCCGGTAGCTGCTCGAGCCTGGCGCAATCCAGGCCCTCAGCGTCCACTGGTACTCCCTTGACCTGACCGCCCGCAACTGCAAAGGCGTGCCCTGCCGCCCGGTAGCCCGGATTTTCCACAGCTACGGCCTGGCCAGGCTGCACCAGCAGCTGTGCACAAAGGGTTATCGCCTGCTGTGCACCACTGGTGATCACTATTTGCCCAGCCGTGCAGCTGATGCCCCTTGATTGGCGCAGGTAAGCGGAGATCAGTTCGCGCAGCTGCGGTTCACCAGCCGGGTCGCCATAGCCAAGCCGGGCTGGATCGGGATTACGCCAGAAACCCGCATGCAGCTTGGCCCAGACGTCGAAGGGGAACAGGTCGAACGCAGGTACGCCGACCCGAAACGCACGAGGAGGACCGCTGCGGGGCGCGGGTAGATGATGATTTTTCAGACGGTCCAACCACACGCTGGAAGACGCATTGCTGGATAAATCCTCAGTGCTTTTATCCACAAATGTGGATAACCCTGTTGATAACCTAGGGTATAACCCTGTGGATACTTCTGTGGACAGTTTTGGCAGGCGGCTGACATAGGTGCCATCGCCCACCCGACTTTCAATGTACCCCTCGGCGTACAACTGGTCGTATGCGCGCACCACGCTGTTGCGCGACAGCGCCAGCACCTTGGCCAGATCGCGGCTGGCTGGGAGCCGGGTGCCACTACTCAGACGACCATCCAGCACCCTCGCGCGCAACGCCTGATACAACTGCAAGCTGAGACCCCGACGGCGGTCGAGCACGATCCCGGCCGGGTCGAATGGCAGTGCAAGCGGCTGATCACACATGGCATTGGACCTATGAAAACAGTCATTAATGGCTCTTAACCTGAGCCAATAGCCTGCCTAGGATAGAGCCATTGCACAAGGATCCCACCATGTACAACAGCAAACCCCATCAAGAGCATGATCTACAGCGCTTGCAGCAACAGATGCTGGAAACCCGCCTGGCTGTACTCATCACCCACGGCGAACAGGGTTTGCTTGCCAGCCATATCCCGGTGCTGATCGACACCGGCGAAGGTGAGTACGGCACGGTTTATGGCCACCTGGCCCGGGCCAACCGCCAGTGGCAGGAGTTGCAACAAGGCAGCGAAGCATTGCTGGTGTTTGCCGGTGCCGATGCTTATGTCAGCCCGAGCTTCTATCCAAGCAAAGCCGCCACGCACAAGGTCGTGCCGACCTGGAACTACCTGGCCGTGCATGCCTACGGTAGCGCTGAAGTGATCGAGGATGGCGCCGCCCTGCTCGACATCGTCAGCCACCTGACCGACCGCCACGAACAAGGCCGCGACACGCCCTGGCAGGTAGGCGATGCGCCAAGCGACTACATCGAAGGCATGTTGCGCGCCATCGTCGGTTTTCGCTTGCCGATTAGCCGCATACAGGGCGCACGCAAGCTTAGCCAGAACCGCTCCGCCGAAGATGTCGCAGGCGTGCGCGACGGCCTGGCCAGCAGCACCGACGCGCAAGACAACCAACTCGCCGCGCAGATGCGGCCACTGTGAAGGAATCACCCATGCCAGCCGTTATTATCCGCCCCGTCACCGCCGACGATCACGCCGCCTGGCTGCCACTGTGGCAGGCCTACCTACGCTTTTATGAAACCGAGCTGGCCGACGAGGTCAGTGCGGTAACCTGGCAGCGCCAACTCGATCCGCAGCAGCCCACCCACTCGGCGCTGGCCTGGGTCGATGGCAAGGCGGTGGGCATGGTCAACTGGATCTATCATCGTACCAACTGGAGCGTCAGCGACGCCTGCTACCTGCAGGATCTCTACGTCGACGGCAGCCAGCGCGGCCTGGGTATCGGCCGCCAGTTGATCGAGCATGTGCACAGTACCGCCAAGGCCATCGGTTGCTGCAAGGTCTACTGGATGACCCACGAGACCAATGCCACCGCCATCAAGCTGTACGAGCAGGTGGCCGAACGCCCAGGCTTTATCCAATTCCGGCAAACGCTGTAAGACAGGAGCCGTAGATGAGTCAGCCAAGTAACTGGAAACCCGCGACAGCTCCGCAAGCCGAGCCGATCGAGGGCCGCTTCATCCGCCTGGAAAAGCTCGACCCGGCTCGCCACGGCGATGACTTGTGGGAGGTGCTGCAGGGCCCCGAGGCAGACCCGACGCTGTGGGATTACCTGCCTTACGGCCCGTTCAGCGAGCGAGCGAGCTTTGATCGCTGGCTGGACGGCAACGCGGCCAGCCGCGACCCGCTGTTCTACAGCGTCATCGACCGCGCCAGTGGCCAGGTACAGGGCATTCTCAGTTTGATGTCGATAGTGCAGGACCACGGCCGCATCGAGATCGGCCACATCGCCTTTGCTGGCGCGATGCAGCGCACGCCCAAAGGTAGCGAGGCGGTCTATCTGCTCGGCAAGCTGGGTTTCGCCCTGGGCAACCGCCGCCTGGAATGGAAGTGCAACAACGCCAATGCCCGCTCCAAGCGCGCGGCGGAGCGTTTCGGTTTTGTCTTTGAAGGGGTGTTCCGCCAGCACATGGTGATCAAGGGCCAGAACCGCGACACGGCCTGGTACTCGATCACCGATGACGAATGGCCCACCGTTGCGGCGGGCTTTGAGCGTTGGCTGAGTGCCGACAACCAGCGCCCAGAAGGTCAAGCGCAGACGCTGGAAGCCTGTCGTAACCCGAGCTGAATCAGCTCAGGTTGTTTTTCAGCTCGGCGATATGCTCCGGACCGATGCCGCAGCAACCGCCGAGCAGGCTTGCACCGCGCTGACGCCAGTCCTGCGCCCAGCTCAGGTACCCCGGCGGGTCGAGGTCATCGCGCAACTCGTCGAGGCCGTCGTTGGCGGTGGCATCCTTGGGCTGCGGCGGGAAGGCGTTGGCGTAGGCACCGATGGCGATATCAGCACCCAGGCGCTCGAATACCGCACGGGCGGCGTCGATAGCGGCGCCGATCACTTCTGGCTGGCTGCAGTTGAACAGCAGCGCAGCCACGCCCAGCTCCGCGACCGCTTCGGCGGCCTGGGTCACGGTCTCACCGGAACGCAGGGTCGGCACGTCACCGACGTCTTCATCCTGCAGCGTGAACGACACCCACAGCGGCTTGCCGTCCGCCGGCAGCTGCCGGGCAATCGACTGTACTTCGATGATCGCGCTCTGCGTTTCGGCCAGCCACAGGTCGACGTACGGTGCGAGGCCGACCACCAGCGGCAACAGCACTTCGCTGACGCGCTCCGGCTCGTACAAGTCCGGGCGATACGAGCCGAACAGCGGCGGCAACGAACCAGCCACCTTCACCGCACGCTCGCTGGCATCGGCAGCCGTGCGCGCCAGCTGACCAGCGGTGGCGGCCAGAGCAAAGCCTTCATTGGCGAAGCGCTCTTCACCAATGTGGAACGGCACTACCGCATAACTGTTGCTGGTAATCACCCCGGCACCGGCCTCGATGTAGGCAGTGTGCACGGCGATCACTGCCTCTGGCGCCTCGCTCAAGGCCAGTGCAGACCACTCTGGCTGGCGGAACGGCGCGCCACGGCGCTGCAGCTCCCGACCCATACCGCCATCAAGAATTTCCAACGCTCGCTCGGCCATATAACTTCCGCTTATATTGATATGAATAATATTCACTAGTGATGTAAAACTTATAACTATTAAATAACCATCAGCGTTTTTTTAACAACCTTTTTGCAGGTGTCCTTATGCGTTTACCTTCCTTGCTTTGCGCGTGCCTGCTGGCCTTGAGCGCTACCTCTGCCTTTGCCGGTGCCACCTTGGACCGCGTCGAGTCGCGCAAGGAAGTCGTCAACGTATTGATGGAGAGCTATCCGCCGTTCTCCTTCTTGAATGACCAGAACCAGCTCGACGGTTTTGACGTCGACGTGGCCAAGGCTGTCGCACAGAAACTCGGGGTCAAGCTGCGCCTGGAAACACCGTCCTGGGACGTGATCGCCGCCGGCCGCTGGAGCGGTCGCTATGACCTGTGCATCTGCTCGATGACGCCGAGCAAGGCCCGCGCTGAAGTGTTCGACTTCCCGGTTGAATACTACGCCTCGCCGGCGGTGATCGTGGTCAATGCCAAGGATGATCGCATTCATTCAGCCAAGGACCTCGAAGGGCGCAAGGTCGGCCTGACCAGCGCCTCCAGCTACGAGAGCTATCTGAACAAGAACCTGGTGATCGAGGGCGCCGAAGAGCAAAAGCTGGAGTACCCGTTCGAGTTCGTCCAGATTGCCCCGTATGACACCGACAACGTCGCTTTCCAGGACCTCGGCCTGGGTGCCGGCGTACGCCTGGATGCAATCCTCACCAACCTGGTGACCGCGCAACCGCGTCTGAATCAGGACAAGCGCTTCAAGCTGGCGGGCGCGCCACTGTATGAAGAGCCCAACTCGGTGGCCATCGAAAAAGGCGACCCGGAGTGGGATGCCAAGGTGCGTCAGGTGTTTGCCGAGCTGAAAGCCGATGGCACGCTGGCCAAGCTGTCACAGAAATGGATCGGCGCTGACATCAGTAAATGAACGCTCATCAACCCGCTCCCAAGCCCGTAGGTAAAACCGCCTTGCGCATGTTCGGCTTTCGCACACGGCTATACCTGACGTGGCTGGTGTTGCTGCTGCTGTTTGTCGGCTTCTTTCTCAGTTTTGATCTGAATTTCGCGATTATCGTCGACAAGTTCCCCAATCTAGCGGGCTTCAAGCTGGGCCCTAACGGCTTTCTGCAGGGCGCGGCGCTGACGTTGTTCCTGTGCCTGTGCTCGATGCTGGTGTCGGTGCTGTTGGGCTTTGCCGCAGCGCTGGCGCGACTGTCGCCAAGCGCGGTGCTGTTTGGCGTGGCCAGTTTCTACACGTCGTTCTTCCGCGGCACGCCGTTGCTGATCCAGATTCTGCTGATCTACCTCGGCCTGCCGCAGTTGGGGCTGGTGCCGGGGGCGATTGCTGCGGGGATCATCGCCCTGTCGCTGAACTACGGTGCTTACCTGAGCGAGATCTTCCGCGCCGGGATCATCGGCGTAGCGCTCGGCCAACGCCAGGCGGCACTCGCTCTGGGCATGCGTCCGGCAGCGATCTTCTGGCATATCACCTTGCCGCAGGCGATGCGCACGATCATCCCGCCGAGCGCCAACCAGTTCATCTCGATGCTCAAGGATTCGTCGCTGATTTCGGTGATGGGGGTTTGGGAGGTGATGTTTCTGGCGCAGTCGTATGGGCGTTCCAGCTATCGGTATCTGGAGATGCTGACTACAGCGGCGGTGATCTATTGGGTGCTGTCGATCATGCTGGAACTGGTGCAGGCAAGGCTTGAGCGCTACTTCAGCAAAGGCTATCAGCGCTGAGATTGGATAAAAAAAGGGGAGCTATCCGCTCCCCAATGAGGTTAACCGCTTGTAGATGAAGGCCTTGCTCAGCCCTCGATCTCGATCAGAATCTCGCCTGGTGTAACCCGGTCGCCCTTGGCAACATGGATGGCCACAACCTTGCCGGCGATAGGCGCCTGCACTTCGGTCTCCATCTTCATCGCCTCGGTGATCAGCACCGCCTGGCCGGCCTTGACCACATCGCCTTCCTTGACCAGCACATCGACGATATTGCCCGGCATGCTGGTGCTGACATGGCCCGGCCCGCTGGCCTGCTTGCGCTTGCTGCCGCCACCGCCAACGAAATCGTTGAGCGGCTCGAATACCACTTCCTCCGGCATGCCGTCGATCGACAGGTAGAAGTGACGCTTGCCCTCGGCCTTGACGCCGACACCGGTGATGTCGACACGGTAGGTCTCGCCGTGCACGTCGATGACGAACTCGGTAGGCACGCCTTCGCCGCCAGGGGCAGCCACTGCGCCAGCCTCAGGGATTGGCAGGAGCACTTCAGGAGTCAGGGTGCCGGCCGCGCGCTCTTCGAGGAACTTGCGCCCGATGTCCGGGAACATGGCGAAGGTCAGCACGTCTTCTTCGCTTTGCGCCAGGGCACCAATGTCGGCACGCAGCTTGGTCATCTCGGGCTTGAGCAGATCGGCCGGGCGTACGTCGATGACTTCTTCGCTACCGATGGCCTGGCGGCGCAGCTGTTCGTTGACCACACCCGGAGCCTTGCCGTAACCGCCTTGCAGGTACAGTTTGACCTCGTTGGTGATGGTCTTGTAGCGCTCGCCGGCGAGCACGTTGAAAAACGCCTGAGTACCGACGATCTGCGAGGTCGGGGTCACCAGCGGTGGGAAGCCGAGGTCTTCACGAACCCGCGGGATCTCTGCCAGCACTTCGTTCATGCGGTTGAGGGCGCCCTGCTCCTTGAGCTGGTTGGCCAGGTTGGAAATCATCCCGCCAGGGACCTGGTTGACCTGCACACGGGTGTCGACCGCGGTGAATTCGCTCTCGAACTGGTGGTACTTCTTGCGCACGGCATAGAAGTACAGGCCGATTTCCTGCAGCAGTTGCAGGTCCAGGCCAGTGTCGAACTCGCTGCCTTTGAGCGCAGCGACCATCGACTCGGTACCCGGATGGCTGGTGCCCCAGGCGAAGCTGGAGATGGCTGTATCGATATGATCGGCGCCGTTTTCCACGGCCTTGAGCTGGCACATAGCGGCCAGGCCAGCGGTGTCATGGGAGTGGATGAATACCGGCAGCGACTGCTCAGCCTTGAGCGCTTTGACCAGCTCGCCAGTGGCGAACGGCGTCAGCAGGCCGGCCATGTCCTTGATTGCCACCGAGTCACAACCCATGGCTTCCATCTGCTTGGCCTGGGCCACGAAAGCGTCGATGGTGTGCACCGGGCTGACGGTGTAGGCAATGGTGCCCTGGGCATGCTTGCCGGCAGCCTTGACCGCTTCGATTGCCACACGCAGGTTACGCACGTCGTTCATGGCATCGAAGATGCGGAATACGTCGATGCCGTTGACCGCTGCCTTGGCCACGAAGGCCTTGACCACGTCATCGCTGTAATGGCGATAGCCGAGCAGGTTCTGCCCGCGCAGGAGCATCTGCAGGCGGGTGTTGGGCAATGCCGCTCGCAGCTGGCGCAGGCGCTCCCACGGGTCTTCCTTGAGGAAGCGCACGCAGGCGTCGAAGGTTGCGCCGCCCCACACTTCCAGTGACCAGTAGCCGACCTTGTCGAGCTTTTCGCAGATCGGCAGCATGTCTTCGGTGCGCATGCGCGTGGCCAGCAGGGACTGGTGGGCGTCGCGCAGGATTGTGTCGGTTACGTGGATTTTCTTGGACATTGTTGTATTCCTCACAGGCCTGCGTGGGCGGCGATGGCGGCGGCGATGGCCAGGGCCAGCTCTTCGGGTTTGCGCTTGATCGAGTAGTTGGTCAGTTCAGGGTGGCTTTCAACGAAGCTGGTATTGAACTGGCCGCTACGGAATTCCGGGTTACGCAGGATTTCCTGGTAGTACGCGGCGGTGGTCTTGACCCCCTGCAGGCGCATGTCGTCCAGGGCGCGCAGGCCGCGGTCCATGGCTTCTTCCCAGGTCAGTGCCCAGACCACCAACTTCAGGCACATCGAGTCGTAGTACGGCGGGATGGTGTAGCCGGTGTAGATCGCCGTATCGGTGCGCACGCCCGGGCCGCCCGGGGCGTAGTAACGGGTGATCTTGCCAAAGCTTGGCAGGAAGTTGTTTTTTGGGTCTTCGGCGTTGATGCGGAACTGCAACGCGTAGCCGCGGTGCTGGATGTCTTCCTGCTTGACCGACAGCGGCAGACCGGAGGCGATGCGGATCTGCTCGCGGACCACGTCGATACCGGTGATTTCTTCGGTGATGGTGTGTTCGACCTGGACCCGGGTGTTCATCTCCATGAAGTACACCTCGCCATCGGCGAGCAGAAACTCCACGGTACCGGCGTTCTCGTAGTCGACCGCCTTGGCCGCGCGCACCGCCAGATCGCCAATGTAGGCGCGTTGCTCCGGGGTCAGCTGCGGGCTGGGGGCGATTTCGATGAGTTTCTGGTTGCGGCGCTGGATCGAGCAGTCACGCTCGAACAGGTGCACCACATTGCCAAAGCTGTCGCCGAGGATCTGCGCCTCGATGTGCTTGGGGTTGACGATGCACTTTTCCAGGAATACTTCAGCCGAGCCAAAGGCCTTGGTGGCTTCGGAGATCACCCGGGGAAACGCCTGCTCGAGCTCTTCGCGGCTGTTGCAGCGACGGATACCACGGCCGCCACCACCGGAGGTTGCCTTGAGCATGACCGGGTAGCCAATGCGCTCACCTTCGTTGAGCGCCTCGTGGATATCCGCCACGTTACCCTCGGTGCCGGGGGTGACCGGGACACCGGCCTGGATCATGGTCCGGCGTGCTTCGGTCTTGTCGCCCATGCGCCGAATCACATCCGCCGACGGGCCGATGAACTTGATCCCACGCTCGGCGCAGATCTCCGCCAGCTCAGCGTTCTCGGAGAGAAAACCATAGCCAGGATGCAATGCATCACAGCCGGTCTCGACCGCCAGGTTGACCAACTTGCGCGGGTTCAGGTAGCCAGCCAGTGGCTCGGCACCAATGCTGTGGGCCTCATCTGCACGCTTGACGTGCAGCGCATGGCGGTCGGCGTCGGAATAGATCGCCACCGAACGAATGCCCATTTCAGCGCAGGCACGCACGATCCGAACTGCAATTTCACCCCGGTTGGCGATCAGGATTTTTTTTATCACTGGATTCTTCCCAAAGCCGTTGGAACATACGAGCCGGTTCTACCGCTCGGCGCGGCCAGACGCTGCTGGCCAGTCGCACATTCACCCTAGCGCCAGCGCACGATAAACAAAAATCAATATTTGTTAGGGGCAGCATTAGCAAAAGCTTATAGTTCGGTAACAAGGTTTTGCCAAACGGTGGGTATAAATGCGTAAGTCATTGATGCGTATGACATTGCGTCAGTTGCAGATCTTCAATGAGGTGTGCGATTTGCGCTCTTACAGTCGCGCTGCCGAAGAGATGTCGTTGACGCAACCCGCCGTAAGTCTACAGATCCGCCAGCTGGAAGAGCTGGTTGGCCAGCCGTTGTTCGAGTATGTCGGCAAGAAGCTGTACCTGACCGAAGCCGCCGAGGCGTTGCAGCGCGCCAGCCGCGACATCTTCGGCCGCCTGGAAAACCTCGACATGCAACTGTCGGACATGCAGGGCTCGCTGCAGGGGCAGCTGAAACTGGCCGTCGAGTCCAGTGCCAAGTACTTCGTGCCGCACTTGTTTGCGGCCTTCAAGGAGCGTCACCCCGAGGTCAACCTGACCCTCACCGTGGTCAACCGGGCGCAGGTGATCCGGCGCCTGTCGGACAACCGCGACGACTTGATCATCATGTCGATGGTGCCGCAGGACATGGGCCTTGAGTTTCTGCCGTTTCTGAACAACCCGATCGTTGCCGTGGCACCACCGGATCACCCGCTGTGCAAGCTCGACACGCTGCGCCTGCAAGACCTCGAGCCGCATACCCTGCTGATCCGCGAACAGGGCTCAGGCACGCGCAAAGCCTGTGAAGAATACTTCAAGGACAAGCGCGTGCACTTCACCCAGACCCTCGAGGTAGCCTCGGCAGAAGCGCAGCGCGAGTGTGTCAGCGCCGGCCTCGGCATTGCCCTGCTGACCCGCCATGCGTTGCGCCTGGAACTGGCCACTGGCAGGCTCAAGGAGCTGCCAGTGGAAGAGCTGCCGCTGTACCGCAGCTGGTGTGTAGTGCAGGCCAAAGCCAAGCGTCAGTCGCCGGTTGCCCTGGCGTTTCTGGCGTTCATCCGCAGCGAACGTGCGTTGATCAGTGGGCTTGTGGAGCGTTTTTCGGCGACGCCCCCGGCAGTACCTGCCACACCGTGATATCCCTCAGTTCGGAATAATCGGCGATTTCGCGCAACAGTTGCCGTTGCTCGGAATAGCTTTCGATCGCCCGGCGGAATTCCATCCGGCGCTGATCCTTCTGCTGTTGTTTGCGCGCTTTGGCGTTGGGTTGAAACGAGCCATCGAAGTCACGAGTCATGCCTGTCTCCCTGAGCGAGTGCGGGGAGCTTCAGACTGACCGAGCTGGTTTACCGTGAGGTGACAGCTCGATTAACTTTTCTGGTCAGTCGTCCATGGCCTTGATCGACTTGGGCGACAGGCGCAGGCTGCGCAAGCTGCGCTTGACGCTCTTGAGGTGGTTGACCAGGCTCGGCCCGCGCGCCATGGCCACGCCCATGGCCAGCACGTCGATCACCACCAGGTGGGCAATCCGCGAGGTCAGCGGGGTGTAGATCTCGGTGTCTTCGTGCACGTCGATGGCCAGATTGACTGTGGATAACTCGGCCAACGGTGTCTGGCTTGGGCACAGGGTTATCAGGTTGGCGCCGCTCTCACGGACCAGATTGGCCGTGATCAGCAAGTCCTTGGAGCGCCCTGACTGCGAGATGCACACCGCCACGTCACCGGGCTTGAGGGTTACCGCCGACATCGCCTGCATGTGCGGGTCGGAATACGCCGCCGCGCTGAGCAGCAGGCGGAAGAACTTGTGCTGGGCGTCGGCCGCGACCGCGCCAGATGCACCAAAGCCGTAGAACTCAACCCGCTGGGCCTGGGCCATGGCTGCCACAGCACGCTGCAAGGCCTCCGGATCGAGCTGCTCGCGCACCTCCATCAGGGTATGCAGGGTGGTGTCGAAAATCTTCAGGCTGTAGTCGGCAACCGAGTCGTCTTCGTGGATCGCGAACTGACCAAAACTGGCGCCAGCAGCCAGGCTCTGCGCCAGTTTCAGCTTCAGATCCTGAAACCCTGAACAGCCAATCGCCCGGCAAAACCTCACTATGGTCGGCTCGCTGATACCGACGTTGTGGGCAAGGTCGGCCATCGAGCTGTGCATGACGGCAGCGGGGTCCAGCAGCACATGGTCGGCTACTTTCAGTTCCGATTTACGCAGCAAGTGGCGCGATTGGGCGATATGGTGCAACAGATTCACGGGCTGGACTCGGTTATGATCGACTGGCCGGGGATGTAGCTTTCTTGTAGTTATACTACATGACCGGCAAAGCGCCCAGTTAAACGAACGTGGAGAGTGGTGGCTTGACGATTCCTTGCGACATTCTGGTCTTTGGCGGCACCGGTGATCTGGCCCTGCACAAACTGCTGCCGGCGCTCTATCACCTGTACCGCGAGGCGCGCCTGCACAATGCCGTACGGATCATCGCGCTGGCACGGCGCAACCTGCACCGCGACGACTTCCTCAAGCTCGCCGAACGCCATTGCCGGGTGCAGATCGCCCGCAACGACTTCGATGAAGAGGTATGGCGACGCTTCTGCGCGCGGCTCGACTACTTCGCCATGGACGCCTCGCAGAGTGCTGACTTCGGTCGCCTGGCACGCTATCTGGGCGAGCCTGGCGGGCTGACCCGAGTGTTCTATCTGGCCACCGCGCCGCACTTGTTCGTACCGATCGCCACCCACCTGCGCATCGCCGGATTGGCCGACCACGAAGCGCGCATCGTGCTGGAAAAACCCATCGGCCACTCGCTGCAGTCGGCTACCGCGATCAACCAGGCCATCGGTGAAGTGTTCGCCGAATCGCAGGTGTTTCGCATCGACCACTACCTGGGCAAAGAGACCGTGCAGAACCTGATGGCGCTGCGCTTTGCCAATGCCCTGCTGGAGCCGGTGTGGCGCAATGGCCAGGTCGATCATGTGCAGATCAGCGTGTGTGAAACCCTCGGTGTCGAGAGCCGCGGCGGCTACTACGACCGGGCCGGCGCCACCCGCGACATGCTGCAGAACCACCTGCTGCAGTTGCTCTGCCTGGTCGCCATGGAGCCGCCGGCGCAGTTCGAGGCCGAGGCCGTGCGCGACGAGAAGGTGAAGATTCTGCGCGCGCTCAAGCCCATCAGCGGCCAGGACGTGCAGGACAAGACCGTGCGCGGCCAGTACAGCGCCGGGCATATCGGCGGCCAGGAAGTGCCGGCCTACTATTTCGAGAAAGACGTCGACAACGACAGCGATACCGAGACCTTCGTCGCCGTTCAGGCGCAGATCGACAACTGGCGTTGGGCCGGGGTGCCGTTCTACCTGCGCACCGGCAAGCGCATGGCGCGGCGCTCGTCGCAGATCGTCATCCAGTTCAAGCCGGTGCCGCACGAGCTGTTCAGCGGCGGTCAGGTCAATCAATTGCTGATCCAGCTCCAGCCCGATGAGCGCATCAGCCTGCGCATGATGACCAAGACCCCGGGCAAAGGCATGCGTCTGGAGCCGGTCGAGCTGAACCTCAACCTCGCTCAGGCGTTCGGCCAGACCCGCCGCTGGGAAGCTTACGAGCGCTTGCTGCTGGACGTGCTCGACGGCGACTCGACGCTATTCATGCGCCGCGATGAGGTAGAAGCCGCCTGGGCCTGGATCGACCCGATCCTGCAGGGTTGGGAAGAGCACTTCCAGGCGCCGCGGCCATACCATGCCGGCAGCAATGGGCCAGAGCTGGCCAACAGCTTGCTCAGCCGCCACGGCAGGCACTGGTACAGCTAAGCCTTGGCGGCGGCCGGGTTGCTCAGCAACCCTATAAAGGCTGCCGCATCCACCGGCTTGCTGATCAGATAGCCTTGCGCCTCATCACAACCCTGGGCTGTGAGCACGTCCAGTTGCTCCTGGGTCTCGACACCCTCGGCCACGACCTTCAAACCGAGACTATTGGCCATGACGATGATCGCACGGGTGATCGCGGCGTCCTGACTGCCCTCGTGCAGCCCGCTGATGAAGGTCTGATCGATCTTCACGTAGTCCACCGGCAAGCGCTTCAGGTAACTCAGTGATGAATAGCCCGTGCCGAAGTCATCGATCGCCAGTTTGACCCCCAGCGCATGCAGCTGCTCGAAGATGGCGATGATGTGCTCGACGCTATCCAGCAGCTGGCTCTCAGTCAGCTCAAGCTCCAGTTGCTCTGGCGCCAGCCCGGTTTCTTCCAATACCTGGCGCACCAGGCTGACCAGCTTGCCTTGGCGCAGCTGATAGACCGACAGGTTGACCGAGACGCGAACCTGCACGCCCTCACGCAGCCACTGGCACGCCTGCCGGCAGGCCTGGCGCAGAACGAACTCGCCCATCGGCGCGATCAACCCGGTTTCTTCGGCCAGGCCAATGAACGCGCTGGGCGGGACCATGCCCAGTTGCGGATGCTGCCACCGCACCAATGCCTCGGCCGCATGCAGCTTGCCGCTGCGCAGGCACAGTTTGGGTTGGTAATAGACGCACAGCTGACCCTCATCGATGGCCTTGCGCAGCTGAATCTCCAGCTGCAGGCGCTCCAGGGTGCTGGCGCGAAGGCTCTCGGTGTAGAACTGGAAGTTGTCACCGCCCAGGTGCTTGGCGTGACGCTTGGCCATGTCCGCCTGGCTGATCAGGGTATTGCCATCGAACGCCGCGTCAGACAACAGGCTGATGCCCACCGAGGCACTGATCACCACCTCATGATCATCCTGGCGCAACGGCACGCGCAGCTTGTCGAGCAAGCGGGTGGTCACCCGGACGAGGCTGGACAGGTTGCTGTAGCCGTCGAACAGCACGGCAAACTCGTCGCCCGACAGGCGCGCCACGGTGTCGGCTTCGGGCACGGCATTGGCGATCCGCTGGGCGATCTTTTTCAGCAACTGGTCGGCCAGCTCGTGGCCGAGGCTTTCATTGAGCAATTTGAAGCGATCAACGTCGATGTGCAGCAAGGCCAGGCTGCGCCCGTTCAGCCGCGCGCGCTGGCCGGCCTCATGTACGCGCAAACGGAACAGCGCCCGGTTGGCCAGGCCGGTCAGCTCGTCATAGTGAGCGAGGTAGCGCAGCCGCTCTTCAGACGCGCGCCGCGCCGACAGATCGGTGAAAAAGCCGACGATATTGTTGAGCTTGCCAGACGCTCCGCGCACGGCTGTGAGTTGCAGCCACTGCGGATACAACTCGCCATTGCGGCGGGCTTCGACCAGCTCGCCCTGCCATTGGCCGTGCTGGGCCAGGGCATGCTCCATGGACTGCTGATAACGTCGGGCGTCGCTGCTGCAGGGCAGCTCGAGCAACTGGCGGGCGAGCAGCTCGGCAATGGAGTAGCCGGTCATCTGGCAGTAGGCCTGGTTGACGGCAAGCAAGGTGAAGTCGGCCGTGAGCACCACGATACCGTCGTTGCAGGCTTCAAATACAGACGACGCCAAGCGTTGCTGTTCTTCAAGCGCCTTTTGCGCGTAGATGCGCTGCAGGTCTTCGTTCAGCGCCTGATTCTGAAAGCGCCGTAACAGGCTGCGATCGACCAATCGATGGACCTGCCAGGCGACCACCATCAGCGCCCCCAGCAGAATCAGCCCCAACCAACCCCAGCCGCGTTGCTGGCCGGCGTCGAAGTAGAACAGGAAGGCAATCGGCGGCAGCAGGCAGGGCAAGGCGAAACTGAGAAACGCCGGCAGGCTGACGGCATAGGACACGCTGGCAGACAACGCCGCTACCCCAAGCAAGCCGAACACCCAGGCCTGCTGGACGAAATTGGCCACCGGCACCAGGGCAATCGCTGCGCTGGCCAGGGTCAGGCCACTGAACGCCGAGCCCAGCAGAAACATCCGCCGCCAGCTCAGGCTGGCCTGGCGCTGGGTCGGTGCGGCGTCGAACGCGGTGACCTGCACCAGGCGCAGCCCCGCCAGCGCCAGCAACCAGATCAGCCAGGTGCCCAGCAGCAGATAGCGTCCAGGGCTCCACAACAGCCACGCGCAAAGCAGGCCGTTGAACAGCATCAATAGTGTAGGCAGCAGCGAGCCTTGATACAGCAGCCGGGTGCGCTCGATGGAAAGCTGAGTGGCGAATTGCCTGCGCACATTCCTCGACATCTGCGGCAATACGCCGACCGCCGTGCAATCCTGAGTCATGTCATTTTCTTGTTATTGGCTGGCGACAAAAAGTTGCCCGGATCTTACACAAGCGAAGGCGCAGGCCAAACTGCTCTATGTCATCCACTGCCGTTACCGGCGGATTGACATCACAGAACCGATGAACGGCTGGCGCCCGAGGTGAATATTTATACAGTAGAGATTTGCCCCCTCCCCCCACAGCAACCTAGAATGGCCGGATGCGCACAGACGACCTCTCCCTCCTGCTGAATTCCCTCAACGATGCCCAACGCCAGGCCGTAGCGGCCAAGGTCGGGCGTCAACTGGTGCTTGCTGGTGCCGGTTCCGGTAAAACCCGCGTGCTGGTGCACCGTATCGCCTGGTTGATCCAGGTCGAACAGGCCTCGCCGCACTCGATCCTGTCGGTGACCTTCACCAACAAGGCTGCCGCCGAAATGCGCCAGCGGATCGAGCAACTGATGGGGATCAGCCCCGCCGGCATGTGGGTGGGTACCTTCCACGGCTTGGCCCACCGCTTGTTGCGGGCACACTGGCAGGAAGCCAAGCTGGCGCAGAACTTCCAGATTCTCGACAGCGATGACCAGCAGCGCCTGGTCAAACGGGTGATGCGCGAGCTGGGCCTGGATGAGCAGCGCTGGCCGGTGCGCCAGGCCCAGTGGTTCATCAACGGGCAAAAGGATGAAGGCCTGCGCCCGCAGCACATTCAAGCGGGCGGCGATCTGTTCCTGGCGACCATGCGCAGCGTCTATGAAGCTTACGAGCAAGCTTGCGAACGCGCCGGCGTGATCGACTTCTCCGAACTGCTGCTGCGTGCGCTGGACCTGTGGCGCGACAACCCGGGCCTGCTCGAGCACTACCAGCGGCGCTTCCGCCACCTGTTGGTGGATGAGTTCCAGGACACCAACGCCGTGCAGTACGCCTGGTTGCGCCTGCTCGCCAAAGGCGGCGACAGCCTGATGGCGGTGGGCGACGACGACCAGTCGATCTACGGCTGGCGCGGTGCCAAGATCGAGAACATCCATCAGTACACCGAAGACTTCCCCGACGCCGAGATGATCCGCCTGGAGCAGAACTACCGCTCCACCGGCGGCATCCTCAAGGCCGCCAACGCCCTGATCGCCAACAACACCGACCGTCTCGGCAAAGAGCTGTGGACCGATGTCGGTGAAGGCGAGCCGCTGACCTTGTACGCCGCCTACAACGAGCACGACGAGGCACGTTATGTAGTCGAGTCGATCGAGAGCGTGATCAAGCAAGGCCATGCGCGCAGCGACATCGCCATCCTCTATCGCTCCAACGCCCAATCGCGGGTGCTTGAAGAGGCCCTGCTGCGCGAACGCATCCCTTACCGGATCTACGGCGGCCAACGCTTCTTCGAGCGTGCCGAAATCAAGAACGCCATGGCCTACCTGCGCCTGCTCGAGGGCCGTGGCAACGACGCTGCGCTGGAGCGGGTGATCAACGTGCCACCGCGTGGCATCGGCGAAAAGACGGTTGAAGCGATCCGCGACCACGCTCGCCATGCGCAGCTGTCGATGTGGGAAGCGATGTGCCAGCTGATCGCCGCCAAAGGCCTCAAAGGCCGCGCCGCGAGTGCGCTGGGTGCCTTTATCGAGTTGATCGAAGGGCTGGCGGCCAAAGCCGTCGAAATGCCACTGCACGTAATGACCCAGACCGTCATCGAGCAGTCCGGGCTGATCATCTATCACCAGGAAGAAAAAGGTGAAAAGGGCCAGGCACGGGTAGAAAACCTTGAGGAACTGGTCAGCGCTGCGCGTAACTTCGAAAGCAGCGACGAAGACGCCGACCTGTCGCCGCTGTCGGCCTTCCTCGGCCACGCCTCGCTGGAAGCCGGTGAGTCGCAGGCTGATGAACACGAAGACAGCGTGCAATTGATGACCCTGCACAGCGCCAAGGGCCTGGAATTCCCCTACGTATTCCTGGTCGGCCTGGAAGAAGGCCTGTTCCCGCACAAGATGAGCCTGGAAGAACCTGGCCGCCTGGCCGAAGAGCGCCGTCTGGCATATGTCGGCATCACCCGGGCCATGCGCCAGCTGTTCATGACCTACGCCGAGACGCGTCGTCTGTATGGCAGCGAGACCTACAACAAGGTCTCGCGCTTCGTCCGCGAAATCCCCGCTGGGCTGGTGCAGGAAGTGCGCCTGTCGAACTCGGTCAGCCGCCCGTTCGGCGGCTCGCAGGCGCCGGCCAGCAGTATCTTTGCCAATGCCAACATCCCGCAGACCTCGTTCAACCTTGGCCAGCGCGTGCAGCACTCGGTGTTTGGTGAGGGCGTGATCCTCAACTTCGAGGGCTCTGGCGCCCAGGCACGGGTGCAGGTGAATTTCGCCGAGGGCAGCAAGTGGCTGATGCTTGGTTACGCCAAGCTCGAGGCCATCTAAGCCAACGCGGATGCCTGAGCGGTTGCTGAATGACCGTTCAGGCAAAAGCTCGAAACATTATGCTGCTGGTCATGTCTGCTACAACATGTGCAACATGACGCGCGTGCAATCCACAATCAGGGGATATCCCACTTATGCAACGTTTTCTTAGCATCGCCCTGGCGCTGTGCCTCGGCCTGACGCTGAGCCTGGACGCCAATGCCAAACGCTTCGGCGGCGGCAAGAGCTCGGGCGCCGCGCCTATGCACCAGACTCGCCAGGCTACGCCAAACACTCCAGCTGCCGCACCAAATGCTGCAGGTCGTGCGCCGGCCGCCGCCAGCGGTGCTTCGCGCTGGTTGGGCCCACTCGCTGGCCTGGCCGCCGGTGGTCTGCTGGCCTCCATGTTCATGGGTGACGGTTTCCAGGGCATGCAGATCATGGACTTCCTGATCATGGGCCTGATCGCCTTCCTGGTGTTCCGCTTCATCGCTGCGCGTCGCCGCAAGCAACAACCACAAGTTGCTGCTGCCGGCCATGCACCGTTCCAGCGTGAGGCTTACAACCAGCAAGCAGCGCAGCCGTCGATCTTCGGTGGTTCTGCAGCACCTGTTGCTGCCGCACCTGCGATCAACGCACCCGCCTGGTTCAACGAGCAAAGCTTCCTGAACGCCGCGCGCAGCCACTTCCAGACGCTGCAGCAGCACTGGGACGCCAACGAGATGGACAAGATCTCCGAGTTCGTGACCCCGCAACTGCTTGCGTTCCTCAAGCGCGAGCGCGCTGATCTGGGTGATGGCTTCCAGTCCACCTACATCGACAACCTCGAAGTACAGTTGGACGGTGTCGAAGATCGCGCCGACAAGACTATCGCCACCCTGACCTTCAGCGGTGTGTCGAAAACCTCGCGTTTCGACCAGGGCGAGGCGTTCAGCGAAAGCTGGCACATGGAGCGCGCCCAAGGCGACAACCAGCCTTGGCTGGTCGCCGGTATCCGCCAAAACGGCTGATCCAGGCTTGCTGCATAAAAAACCCCGGGCTTGCCCGGGGTTTTTGCTTTTGCCAGAGCGCCCTACTAGGGTATAACCCGCAGCGTTGTCATCAAGCGAGAGGATGTGAACCGTGGAAGAAGTGATCGAACAACTGCGTGAAGCCAATGAGCCGGTGCCGGTGCCCCTGGAGCTTCCTGACGAAGATCAGTTGGTCGAAGTCGAGGAGCAGCTGTTCATCAATATTCCGTTCGTATTCAAGGAATATCTGCTGACAGTCAGCGACGTTATCTACGGCAGCCTGGAGCCGGTCACCGTCACCGACCCACAGTCACACACCTACCTGCCGGAAGTTGCTGCCAACGCCTGGGATGCCGGCGTACCACGCGAGCTGATCCCGATCTGTCAGGACGGGGAGAACTACTACTGCGTCGAAGAAGACGGCACCGTGGTGCTGTGGTCGGGCGAAGAAGAGCTGGTCACCGAAGAAAGCTGGGAATCGGTCTGGCACTGGGCGCGCGACGTCTGGCTGGAAAGCTGATCCGGCTCAATGCAATCGCGGCGCACTCTGCACCGCGATTGCGTTGAATGTCAGTGGGCCTGATCGCGGTTGTTTTCCAGGGTTTCGAGCAGAGCGATCTGCATCCGCGTGTGCACGCGGATGAACCAACGCCACAGCACCGCGACAACCACCGCAGCAACCACCACGATCACCAGCAGTAGCTCGTTGGTCGGCAAGATACTCGCCGACAACGCCGACAGCAGCAGGAAGATCACCAGCAGTGACAACAACGGGATAACCTCGGCGATCACCCGCCGGACCCGCTGCGTATGCCGGCCGGCCATCTCTGGCTTGACCCCCATCTCCGCCAATAGCATCGACAGCGCCTTGAGCTTGCGGTACGCCGCAATCAGGAACGGCAGCGACAGCAACAGCGCGGCGCCCCAGATCAGCGCCTTCTGCTGGCTGACATCGCCCAGCCACTCGCTCAGCCACAGGCCGATCCGCTCGGCAAAGTAGCCCCCGGTAAAGAAGATCGCGATCACCAACGCCAGGTTGACCCCAACCTGCAGCAGGATGCGCCGGATCATCGCCGCGAGCATGGCGCCCTCACCTTGCGGCTGAATGCTGCGTAGCCATTCGCCATACAGCGACAGCACCCGCGACAACCGGCTGGGCATGATCTGGCCGAGCTTGATCGACAGCGGATCAGCCGCCCGAATCAGGTACGGCGTGAGCAAGGTGGTAATCGCCGAGACCGCTACTGCCACCGGATAGAGGAAGTCGCTGGTGACCTGCAAGGTCATGCCCAGCGCGGCGATGATGAACGAGAACTCGCCAATCTGCGACAGACCCATGCCGACCCGCAGCGAGGTACGCCCATCGTTGCCGGCAATGAACGCACCCATGCCGCACGAGAGCATCTTGCCCAGCACCACGGCAATGGTGATCACCACAATCGGCCAGGCGTAGTCGACCAGCACCTGCGGGTCGATCATCAGGCCGATGGCCACGAAGAAGATCGCGCTGAACATGTCGCGTACCGGCTCGATCAAGCGTTCGATCTTCAGCAGTTGCCGCGACTCGGCCATGATCGCACCGATCAGGAAGGCACCGAGGACCATGCTGTACTCGAGCTTGACCACCAGCAGGCAGAAGCCGAAGCACAGCCCCAGCACGGTGATCAGGAGCATCTCGTTGCTTTCGAACTTGGCCACGTAGGCCAGCAGCCGCGGCACCAGCAGAATGCCGATGACCAACGCCACGATCATGAACAGCGACAACTTGCCGACTGTGGAGAAGACTTCGCCAGAGCTTACCGAGCCGCTGACGGCGATACCCGAGAGCAAGGCGATGATGCCGATACCGAGGATGTCCTCGACGATCAGCACGCCGAAGATCAGCTGCGCGAAGCGCTCGTTCTTCATCTTCAGGTCATTGAGGGCTTTTACTATGATGGTGGTCGAGGAAATCGCCAGGATCGCGCCGAGGAACAGCGAGTCCATGGTGTTCCAACCAAACCAGCGGCCGATTTCGAAACCGATCCAGATCATCAGGACGATTTCCAGGAAGGCCGCGATAAATGCCGTGGCACCCACCTTGAACAACTTGCGCAGGCTGAACTCAAGGCCCAGGCAGAACATCAGGAAGATCACCCCAAGCTCGGCCAGGGTCTTGATCGTATCTTCGTCGTGAATGAGGCCAAATGGCGGGGTGTGCGGGCCGATGATAAAGCCGGCAACGATGTAACCCAGGACCACCGGCTGTTTCAACCGATGAAAGAGGATGGTGACCACGCCCGCCACCAACATGATTACGGCAAGATCCTGGATGAAGCTTATGGCATGCATGGCGTGCTACTCCTTGTTCACGGTGCCAGAGCAGACCGCTCCTCCGCTGAGGCGAACCTGAGCGGGCAGCAAGTACATACTGTGATTAAAGCGGGAAAGCCCATGTTGCATGGGCCGACTCAGGTTACCATCGCGCCCGGACGCAAAACGTCTGCGCAATATGCAGAAACAGATCGGTTGATGTGCTGCTGCACGTTTTGTGATGTGAGCTGTGACCGCTGCCCGGGTGTGGTGCACAACACCGCTGACCGCCCATGCGCGTGACGATGGAGCGCTCTGCGGCGTCCCGTATCTAGATCGGAAATTCAACAGGGGTACCAAGAAGTGTCTGCAGATACCGGCCCCGATTCAGCGCAACCTCACCGTGAGCACTCTATGGAACCTGGAAACGCCCAGCTGACTATGACCGTCCTGATGACCCCGGACATGGCCAACTTCTCCGGCAACGTACACGGCGGCACCTTGCTCAAATACCTCGACGAGGTGGCCTATGCGTGCGCCAGCCGTTATGCGGGGACGTATGTAGTGACCCTGTCGGTCGATCAGGTAGTGTTCCGCGAGCCTGTGCATGTCGGTGAGCTGGTGACGTTCATGGCATCGGTCAACTACACCGGCAATACGTCGATGGAAGTCGGCATCAAAGTGGTGACCGAGAACATTCGTGAGCGCTCCGTTCGCCACTCCAACAGCTGCTTCTTCACCATGGTGGCTGTGGATGACAATCGCCGGCCAGTCCCGGTCCCGGCGCGCCTGCCGCAAAGCAGCGAAGAAAAACGCCGCTTCCTCCAAGGAAAACAGCGCCGGCAGATTCGTCAGGAGCTGGAAAAACGCTACCAGGACCTGAAAACCGACTCGATTTAAACGCTCAGGCGCTGCGCTTCGAAACGCACCCGCGGATGGGCAATGCGATCCTGGGCTCGCACCAGCTGCAGTTCGTAGCTGGCGCAGGCTTGGGTTTCCAGCAGCACCTCATGGACAGCCGCTGCGGTGTATTCAAACGCTTGCAGCCAGCTGTCGCCCAGCAGCACGCGAGCCAGGAACAGCCCTGAGGTGAGGTCACCGACGCCAACCGGCTGGCGTGGGAAGCACAGCAGCGGCCGGCGCAGGTGCCAGCAGTCTTCGCCGGTTACCAGCAGCATTTCGAAAGAATCTTCGGCGCGGCCGGGATAGCTCAGGTGCTTGACCAGCACCACCTGCGGCCCACGGGCGAGCAGGTTGCGCGCCATGGCCACGCAATCTTCCAGCGACTGCGCCTTGCGCCCGCTGAAGCTGTCCAGCTCAAGCTGGTTAGGGCAGAGAATATCGGCCTTGGCCGCGGCCTGTTGCAGAAGGAACTCGCTGACCTCGGCCGGCACGCTGCAGCCCTTCTCGGCATGGCCCATGACCGGGTCGCACAGATACAGCGCCTTTGGGTTGACCGCCTTGATCCGCTCGACGCCAGCCAGAATCGCCCGTCCCTGCTCGGCGCTGCCCAGATACCCGGACAACACCGCATCGCAGTTGCCCAGCTCGCCGATGTTGGCAATGCCTTCCACCAACGCAGGAATTTGCGCTGGAGCAAGCACTTCTCCGGCCCACTGGCCATACTGAGTATGGTTGGAGAACTGCACCGTGTTCAGCGGCCAGACATTCACGCCTATGCGCTGCATGGGAAACACCGCGGCGCTGTTTCCGGCGTGGCCGAAGACCACATGGGATTGGATCGCGAGCAAGTGCGGCGTGCGTTTCATGCAGAGGTTTCCAAAACTGATTTCAAGATAAGAACGTTGCGCAGTATGAACCCGATTGCCACCTGTACGACAGGCCAGGGACGCAGTTAAGCTGGATCTACCTGTTTGGAGCATATGCAAATGTTGACCCTGGAGAACCTGTTCTTCCTGATGCTGCTGGCCAGCGGCGGCGCCTGGCTGTGGCATAACCACGGGCTGCGCGAGAAAGCCCTCGAGCGGGTCAAACAGCATTGCGCCAAACTCGACCTGGAGCTGCTGGACGAGGCCGTAGCGCTCAAGCGTATTGGCTTTGTCCGCGACGCCAACGGCCGCAAGCGCCTGGCGCGGATCTACAACTTCGAGTTCACCGTGACGGGCGAGCAGCGCCATCCGGGTACGGTCACACAGTTTGGTGCACACACCATGCAGATCGAACTGGCGCCCTACCCGTTCGAAATCAAACCGGCGCCGCGCAGCGACAACGTGATCGAGATGCAGCAGTGGCGCCAGGAGCACAACCGCTGGAGCAACGATCAGCGCTGAATACGGCAGTCGGTCATGGCCTGCTGCAGCGCAGCTATAGGCTGCTCTTGCTCGAAGATCAGCTCCAGCCGTGAATCCTTGCGCCATTCGCTGCGCTGCCAACTCAAGGCGCCGTCAGCTAGCCCGTTGAACGACTGCCAGCCAGTTGTGCTGTGGATAACTCCTTTGGCTCTGAGCCAGGCCGTGGTGCTGAGAAAATGCTCGATGCGGCCTTGTTCGAAGCGTTGGGATGGATGCCAGCGCCAGCCACAGCTCCAACCACCTTCGCCTTTTTTAGCGGCAAACAATGGCTTGTCGCTACTTGTCCACAATGAGGCGGCTGGCTGGAGATAGTTGTCCTCAGGCAACGGCGCAACCGTCACAGCATGGGTCGGGCCTGTGGAAAACTGTAAAAGTTCTGCGATCGCCAGCCGTCCTTGTTCGGTCCAGAAAGCGGGTTTGCCGGATAACTGCGCGGTTATCGCCAGCCGCTGAGGGTTATCCACAGCGTCGGCCTTGTTGATTATCAACAGCTCCGCTGCCGCCAGCGCTTGTTGCTGCGCCTCTGCCAAGCGCTCTCCCCTGACCAATGCTGACGCATCCAGTACCATCATCAGTGGCTGCAACTGCAGTATGCCGGCCCAGGGCGCCTGGCTTAGCTGCTGCAACAGCTGCAACGGATGACCCAGGCCGGACGGCTCGATAAACAGCCGGTCCGGGCGAGCTTTGCGCAGCAGCCGACCCAGCCCAACCTGAAACGGCACGCCATTGACGCAGCACAAGCAGCCACCGGCAACCTCAGCGATGGCAACGCCGTCTTCGTCACGGTGCAACAGCGCAGCGTCCAGGCCAATCTGACCAAACTCGTTGACCAGCACTGCCCAGCGCTCATTGGCAGGCCTTTGCACAAGCAAATGGCCAATCAGGCTGGTCTTGCCGGCGCCTAGAGGGCCGGCAACAATGTGGGTGGGGATGTTCTTGAGCATGTCGATGGATCTGCGCAGAGCGAGGCAAAGCGGCCCCGTAACCGGAAGCGTCCACTATGCCCCGCCCGCTCAGGCAGTCAAGGCCAGCCTGCGTATCGTGAGGTTATCCACAGGCATCGTTTTACGCTGCCATATCCTCATGCCACGCGCCGAACGGGTCTGAAAATTTCAGCCACACGTCAGAACCAGCGGCCATCTCCTCATCGGTTAATAGGCACGCATCCAGCGCTGTGGATAACTGTGCAAAGTCGATGTTCTGCCCGATGAATACCAGTTCCTGACGGCAATCACCGGCTTCCTCACTCCAGTGACCCAGGATCGCAGCCTTGCTGGCGTCGTCCTGCGGCCACTGGTCCTCCGGCACAAAACACCACCAGCGCCCCGCATAGCTGTAGCGCATCATGCCGCCCGCCTGCGACCAACTACCCGCCTCCTGATACTTGCTGGCAAGCCAGAAGAAGCCTTTCGAGCGCAGCAGTCGGCCGTTGGTCCATGGCGTGTGGATAAAGTCGAAGAACCGCTGCGGGTGCAGTGGCCGACGCGCCTGCCAGGAACTTGCGGCGATGCCGTATTCCTCGGTCTCTGGTACGTGCTCGCCGCGCAGCTCCTGCAGCCAGCCGGGTGCCTGCGCTGCCTGCTCGAAGTCGAACAGCCCGGTGTCGAGAATCTGCGCCAGCGGCACTTGGCCCATCACCATCGGCACGATTTGCGCGCGGGCATTGAGGCTACGCAGGATCGCCATCAGCTCGTTGCGCTGGTCCTGGCCGATCAGGTCGATCTTGCTCAGCAGCAGCACATCGGCGAACTCGATCTGCTCGATCAGTAGGTCACTGATCGAACGCTCATCGTCTTCGCCCAGCGTCTCACCGCGGCTGGCCAAGGTATCTGCGGCCTGGTAGTCGCGCAGAAAATTCAACCCGTCGACCACGGTCACCATGGTGTCGAGCCGGGCCAGGTCAGACAGGCTCCGACCTTGTTCATCGCGGAAGGTGAAGGTCTCGGCGACGGGTAGCGGTTCGGAGATGCCGGTCGACTCGATCAGCAGGTAATCGAAGCGGCCGTCCTCGGCCAGCCGGGCCACTTCTTCGAGCAGGTCTTCGCGCAGGGTGCAGCAGATGCAACCGTTGCTCATCTCGATGAGTTTTTCCTCGGCGCGGTTGAGGCTGACGTTGCGCTGTACTTCGCTGGCATCGATGTTGATTTCGCTCATGTCGTTGACGATGACGGCGACGCGCAGGTTATCGCGATTGCGCAGCACATGATTGAGCAAGGTGCTTTTGCCTGCGCCAAGAAAGCCAGACAGCACGGTGACAGGGAGACGGGTGGACATGGCAAACCTCATCAGGCGAACGCATTCGAAACGATGCATTTGCTTAATGTTATATTATAACAATACAATTTAGCCAACCCGTCCTGCGAATAATCTCTCCCGGAAGCCACCCATGATCCTGCCCGATATTGCTGCACAGATGGACGCACAGGCCCTGCCGCTGGATTGGGTCGGCATGCAAGGCATCGCGCTGCCCGTGACCATCGAGGGGCACCGGGTGAGTGCTCGCGCCAGCGCAGGCGTCAATCTGGTTGATGGACGCTCGCGCGGTATCCACATGTCGCGCTTGTACCTGGCATTGCAAAGCCTTGAGCAGGACGAACTGTCGCCTCTTGTCTTGCGCCGCCTGCTCAGCGAGTTCCTCGACACCCACGAAGGCCTGTCTACGGCCGCTCATTGCAGTCTGAGTTTTGATTATCTGGTCAATCGACCTGCGTTGATCAGCTCGCTAGCCGGCTGGAAGAGCTATCCAGTAACCGTTGATGCGTCGATCAAAAACGAAATGTTCCACGTGGAACTATTTGTGCGGATTGCCTATTCCTCGACATGCCCATGTTCCGCTGCGCTGGCGCGTCAGCTCATTCAGCAGCAGTTCCTGGATGATTTCGCTGGTGTGGAACTGCAGCAAGAGGCAGTGCTTGCCTGGCTCGGCAGCAGTGAGGGCATCGTCGCCACACCGCACAGCCAGCGCAGCGAAGCACACATCAAGGTGAGGTTAGCCACGAGCGACGACACAATGCCTTTCAGAGTGCTGATAGATAGCACGGAGGCAGCGCTGGGCACCGCGGTGCAGACAGCAGTGAAGCGCGCCGATGAGCAGGCCTTTGCTTTAGCCAATGGGCAGAACCTGATGTTCTGCGAAGATGCTGCCCGCCGCCTGCATGTAGCGATGCAGGCGCTGCCTTGGGCAAATGGATTCAGCGTAAAGGTCGAGCACGCAGAGAGCCTGCATGCGCACGATGCGGTAGCCGTCAGCGAATGGCGCTGGTGAAACAGCAACCGGCTGCTGGGGCAGCCGGTTGTAACAATAGCGCTTAGCCGCCCACCCGTGGCTTGACCGTGCCACAGTCGCTACCCAGCCACAGCGCGCGGGTATTCATGCTGCCCTTCTGTTCCACACCCGAGGCATTGAAGGTGCCGTTGACCTTGGTGGTGAATTCGCGGTCACTGAGGAACGTCGCTTCACCCTGACCCTGCGCTTTCGGGCAGCTGAATTCAAACTTCCAGACCTTGCCGGTGCGGTCAGTGATCTTCTGGGTGCAGCCGGACTTGGGGTCCTGCAGCGGAATATCGTCGGTCTTGACCTGCTCCGGTGTCAGGCACGAGCGCACGCCATTGCCACCAACGGTAATACCTTGCTTAGCCAGCACGCCTTCCATCATCGCCCGTTGCTCAGGCGGCAGGTTCTTCAGCTGACCAAGCATGAAGCCCATGTCGGGCAGCGCTTTGCCATCGACCTGCATGTCGCTGGTGGTCAGCTCCCACAGCCCAGGCTGGAGCATTTGTGCGTGGACCAACGGGCTGGTCAGACCCACGACCAGGGCGAACAGGGGCAGGCGGATGTTCATCAATAAATGCTCCTTGGCATAACCGGGCAACTGGCCGGACTCAGCTTAGACGTCAAATTTGTCAGTCGGTTGCACGCTACACTAGACCCGTGGTCTGTTATCAGTAGTGTTCTCAGCAAGCAGGATGCACATGGATTACCACAGCCCCTATTTCTTCGGTTACGTGATTGGCTTCACTCATTTATTGGGGATGGTAGCTGCTCTGCATGCCGTGCTCACCGTGCGCACTGCCCAGGGCGCAATTGCTTGGGCGATGCCGTTGCTGTTCATCCCATATCTGGCATTGATCCCTTATCTAGTCTTCGGCGCCCGCTCGTTCAACGCCTATATCAAGGCGCGCCGTCAGGCCAACCAGGAAATGCACGTGGCGATGGCCAACCTGAACTGGCGGCCATGGGTTGAAGAAGCATTGGCGGCGCGCGAGTCGGACAGTTACAAGGCCCTGCGCGCCATGCCCAAGCTGGGTCGCATGCCGTGCCTGGCGAACAACCAGGTCAAGCTGCTGATCAATGGCCGGGCTACCTTTGACGCGATCTTTGCTGCGATCGACAAAGCGCAGCAAGCGGTGCTGATCCAGTTTTTCATCATCCACGACGACATCATCGGCCGCGAGCTACAGCAGTTGCTGTTGCGCAAGGCTGGCGAGGGTGTGCAGGTTTTCGTCCTCTACGACCGCATCGGCAGCCATGCGCTGCCCGCCAGCTATGTGAAGGAACTGCGCGATGGCGGTGTGCAGGTAAAGGCTTTCGCCACACGCGGCGGCTGGTTCAACCGCTTTCAGGTCAACTTCCGCAACCACCGCAAGATCGTCGTGGCCGATGGTGAAGTCGGCTTTATCGGTGGGCATAACGTCGGCGATGAATACCTGGGCGGCAACCCACAGCTGTCCCCTTGGCGCGATACTCATGTACAGATCAACGGCCCGGCCGTGGCCTGCCTGCAGGAGTCATTTGCCGAGGACTGGTACTGGGCAACGCGCGAGCTGTCGCCGCTGATTCTGCAGGACAACTACCCGGACAACGGCGTGCTCTGCCAGCTGCTGGCGAGCGGCCCGGCTGATCCCCAGGAAACCTGCTCGCTGTTCTTCGTCGAGGCTATCCATTCGGCGGTGCACCGGGTGTGGATAACCACGCCCTACTTCATCCCCGACGAGGCCGTGTTTGCCGCATTGCGCCTGGCTGTGATGCGCGGCGTGGACGTGCGCGTGCTGATTCCGGCGCGACCGGACCATCGCGTGGTCTACGCTGCTTCCAGCCTGTTTGCCTTCGAAGCGGTGCGCGCCGGCGTACGCATGTTCCGCTACCAGCCAGGCTTCCTGCATCAGAAGGTGGTGTTGGTTGACGATGAGGTCAGCGCCATTGGCAGCGCCAACCTGGACAACCGCTCGTTCCGGCTGAATTTCGAAATCACCCTGCTGACCGTTGACCGGGCGTTTGCCGATCAGGTCGAGGCTATGTTGCAGGAGGACTTCTCACACGCCAAGGAGATCACTGCCGAGGACAGCCGCGATACCCATCGCCTGCAACAGCTTGGGATGCGTATCGCTCGGCTGATATCTCCGGTGCTCTGAGGGCGCTCAGCGATACAGATCTTCGCGCGTCCATGGTAGATCGTGGTGGCCATCGGCATAGGGTTTGACCGCGAGGATCTGGTGCAGGTTGATCCAGCCCTTGCTGAAGGCATAGGCACACCCCGCCAGATATAGCCGCCAGATACGCAGAGTCTTGGCCGGCACTATCGCCGCTGCCCGGTGCAGCTGGTGCTCGAGGTTTTCACTCCACTGATGCAGGGTCCTCGCGTAATGCAAGCGCAGGCTCTCGACATCCACCACCTCGAGCCCGGCGGTGCAGATGCTGCTACTGATCATCGACAGGTGCGGCAGCTCGCCATTGGGGAACACGTAACGGTCGATGAACGCGCCCGCCCCTCTGCCCACCGGTCGGCCATCCACATGCCGCGCCGTGATGCCATGATTCATCACCACCCCACCCTCACGCACGGCGCCGAACAACGTCTGGCAATACAGGTCGAGGTTGGCATGGCCGACATGCTCGAACATGCCGACACTGACCACCTTGTCGAAGCTTCCGTCCTGCGGCAGATCGCGATAGTCGAGGATCTGCAGATCGACCCGCTTGGTCAGCCCCTCCTCCTTGACCCGCTGGCGCGCCAGCTTGAGCTGCTCCTTGCTCAAGGTGATGCCGAACACCTTGGCGCCATACTCACGCGCAGCAAAGCGCGCCAGCCCGCCCCAGCCACAGCCGACGTCCAACAGATAGTCGTCCTGCTGCAGGCGTAGCTTGCGACACAGGTGGTCGAACTTGTCTTGCTGGGCCTGATCGAGGGTGTTGTCCGGCTCCTTGAAGTAGGCGCACGAGTAGGCCATGTCCTGGTCCAGCCACAGCTGGTAGAACTCATTGGACACATCGTAGTGGTAGGAGATGGCCTGCGCATCGGTGTGCTTGTCGTGCGCGGAGCGTACCGGTGCGGTGTCCTGCTGCCCCACCAGCAAGGCATCGCTGAGCTCATCGCAGACCCGGATCGCCTCGCCGATATCGCCTTCCAACTCCAGCTTGCCTTCAACGAACGCAGTGCCCAGCTCACCCATGCTGGGGTGGCTGAGCTGGCTGATCAGTTGCGGTTCCTTGATCAGGATGGTGACCTGAGGGCTAGGCCCCAGATCGAACTGATTGCCATCCCAGAGCTTGAGACGCAAGGGTAAATGCAGCTGCTGCAGTGCGGGTGGAAGTTGCGCTTGCATGAAGAGTCCCCCGTGTGAAGTTCGGACGTCTTCGCAACAGGGTAGTACAGCTACTCAGCCAGGGAGCTGACGCTGGTCGGCCAGGGTCAGCGAGGCGCGCTGACGTCGGCCTGACCGCTCGCCAACAACGCCCCACGAACAAAGCCTTGCGCCAGGCATCGCTCGATGAACCCGCGAACGTATGCAGCGCCGGCATCCCTGCCGCGTGGCACTGCCATGGCCTGGCGAATAGCGGTAAACGCGCCGTCCATTACCCGGTACTCAGGGTTACCCAAGGCAAACTGCTCCAGCGGCTGACGCACCCCTGCAGCGGCATCCAACCCATTGGCGATGAACAGATCCACGGCGGCAGGGGACGTGTCTGCACGCTCCAACTGCGCATGCTGCAGGGTACGGGACAGATACAGATCATAGGCCGCGCCCTTGCTCACAGCGATACGGGTTTGAGCCTGATCGAGCTCGTCCACGTGCTGCCAGGCTGAATCACGCTTGACCAGATAAGTACCTTCGATGAGCACATAGGGCTCGGTGAAATCGATCTGAGCGGCCCGCACCGGCTCGATCGCCAGGAACGCGACACGCCACAGGTCTTGGTCCAACGCCGCAAACACCTTGCCGGCGGCGTCGAAGCCGGTTATCTGCAATTCGACACCGAGTTCAGCGGCCAGCGCTTTGGCCAAGGCAACGGACACGCCCAAGGGTGTGCCATCAGCGCCCTGCTGGGCGAGGACCGGATTGCCGTAGTTGATCGCAACTCGCAGCGTTCCTTCGGGAGCAAGATCGGCTAATACTTCTGGGGTCATCCCGTGCATGTCAGTGTTCCGCTGCAATGGCTGGCTGGATTGCCGAGGGTATAGGAGTGGCGCCCATCATTCACTCCACCGCCTCGTACGGCAAGCCAACATAGTTCTCCGCAATCGTTTTACGCCCGGCTTCCGAGCTCACGAAGTATTCCAGTTCGGTCTGCTGCATGCGTTGGCTGAAGGCGTCGGTGCCGGGGAATTGATGCAACACCGAGGTCATCCACCAAGAGAAGCGTTCGGCCTTCCAGACTCGGCGCAGGCAGATCTGCGAGTAACGCTCGAGCAGGTCCTGGCGGCCTTCGTGGTAGTACTTGAGCAGGATTCGGTAAAGGGTGCTGACGTCGCTGGCGGCCAGGTTCAAGCCCTTGGCGCCGGTAGGCGGGACGATGTGGGCGGCATCCCCGACCAGGAACAGGTGGCCATACTGCATTGGCTCGACCACGAAGCTGCGCAGCGGCGCGATGCTTTTCTCGATGGAGGGGCCGGTAATCAGCTTGGCGGCAACGGCTTCGGGCAAACGGCTCTTGAGTTCGTCCCAGAAGCGCTGATCCGACCAGTCCTCGACCTTTTCATCGCTGGCGACCTGCACGTAGTAACGAGTGCGCGTGGGCGAGCGCATGCTGCACAGGGCAAAGCCGCGCTCGTGGCTGGCGTAGATCAGTTCTTCGTTGACCGGCGGCGTATCGGCCAGAACGCCCAGCCAACCGAACGGATACACCCGCTCAAATTCCTTGAGCACGCCGTCCGGGATCGATTTGCGGGAAACGCCGTGATAGCCATCGCAGCCGGCGATCAGGTCGCAGTCGATGCGCACCTGGTTACCGTCCTGGATGAACGTGACGTAAGGCTTGTCGCCCTTCAACTCGTGCAGTTGCACATCCCTGGCGTCGTAGTAGGTAGACGCACCACTTTGCCGGCGAGCCTGCATGAGATCGCGGGTGACCTCGGTCTGGCCGTAGATCATCACGGTCTTGCCGCCAGTCAGTTCGCGCAGGTTGATGTGCTCGACACGACCGTTGAAGGCCAGCTTGAAACCATCGTGCACCAGCCCTTCCTGATCCATCCGTGCACCAACACCCGCCTCGCGCAGCAGATCGACCATGCCCTGCTCAAGCACGCCGGCGCGGATCCGGCCGAGGACATAGTCAGGGCTCTGGCGCTCGATGATCACGTTGTCGATACCGGCGTTTTGCAGCAGTTGGCCGAGCAGCAGTCCAGACGGACCTGCCCCGATAATGGCAATTTGAGTCTTCATTGTTCTTATCCTCATGAGCCGGGGCTCAGGGTTACGATTAGTCGTTCTGTATTTTTCGCAGATAGAGGTTCCATAAGAAGGCACTTTCTGCTTTATTTTTAGGACTTTTCGAGGATCTGCGGATATCGGCAATGGCGAACGTGAATGGTATCCCGGTGTTCAAGCTCTACGGCGAGACGTCCTGGCCGACGCCAGATCTGATCCACTGCGAGTCGATTCCTGAGCGCAGTCGTCTGCATGACTGGGAAATCAAGACCCACCGCCACGGCGATCTGGCGCAATTGCTCTACGTGCAGGCCGGACAGGCCCGAGTCCTGGTCGAAGATGTCGAACAGCAAGTGAGCGGTGGTGCCTTGCAGATCGTTCCTGTGATGAGCATTCACGGGTTTCGCTTTTCCGAGGACATCCAAGGCTATGTGATCAGCCTGGCCAAGCCGGTACTCGACCGCTTTGCGCCGCTGCTCGAAGGCAAGCCAATGGCTGAGGCACACTGCTACCTGGCTGGCGAAGACCGAGCCTACCTGGAGCAGTTGTTCGCCCAGTTGACCGAGGAGTATGTGTTGCGCCGGCCGGAGCGCGACTTGATGTTGCAGTCGCTGCTGTGTGCCCTGCTGGTCTGGATCTCACGGCGTGCTCGCGAGCGCGCTCAGCACATCGCGAAACCCCGTGAGCGCGGGATGCAGCACCTTGATCATCTGGCGCAGCTGATAGAAAAGCACTTCCGTGAACACCAGCAGATTGATGACTACGCCCGGCAGATCGGCGTCAGCACTGCCCACCTCAATGCGCTGTGTCGGCAACTTGCCGGCCAGTCTGCGCTGCAGTTGGTCAACCAGCGGGTAATCCTCGAGGCCAAGCGCAACCTGGTCTACACCTCAATGACCATCGGCCAGGTGGCCGACAGTCTGGGCTTTGCCGAACAGGCTTACTTTTCGCGCTTCTTCAAGCGGGCTACCGGGCTGACGCCGAAGGAATTCCGGCTGCAACGCCGGGAGGTTTAGATGCTTTACAGGCCAAGCTCGGTCAGACCTGGGTGATCATCCGGGCGGCGGCCCAGTGGCCAGTGGAACTTGCGCTCGCTTTCCTTGATAGGCATGTCGTTAATGCTGGCGAAACGACGATGCATCAGGCCATCCGATTCGAACTCCCAGTTCTCGTTACCGTAGGAGCGGAACCAGTTACCTGAGTCATCATGCCACTCATACGCGTAGCGAACGGCGATGCGATTATCGGTAAAGGCCCAGAGCTCCTTGATCAAGCGATAATCGAGTTCTTTTTTCCACTTGCGGGTGAGAAAGCCTTTGGCTTCTTCGCGATTGGCGGCAAATTCAGCGCGGTTACGCCATTTGGTATCCAGCGTATAAGCGAGCGAGACTTTCTCGGCATCCCGGCTGTTCCAACCGTCTTCAGCCAGTCGAACTTTTTCAATCGCTGTTTCGCGAGTGAAAGGAGGAAGTGGCGGGCGAGTTTGGGCATTGGACATGGTCGTGACTCCAGTCGAGCAGGATAGATAAGTTTGAGTTTTTTCTCTGCAGCTCAAGCGTTAGGGCGTGAACTCTTTCAGCAACATCCGCGCAACGTCCTTTGCATCATCAGCAGCGTGATAATCACCCATAACTCGCGCCATGGTGATTGCGCCTTCCATCAACACCAGTAACTGCCTGGCTAACACCAACGGTTGCTCGGTGTTCAATTGCTCGGTCAGTTCAAGCGTGTAGTCCAGGAGCTTTTGCTTGTGCAGCTTTGCGAGCTGGCGGATGGGATCATCGGGATTCCCAACCTCGCCTGCTGTATTGATGAAGGCACAGCCACAAAAACCCTCGGATTCGAACCAGCCCTTCAAAACAGAGAACATAGTAAGCACACGGTCATACGGCGTAGACGCTTTGTCGCACTCTGTTCTAAACCATTGCATCCATCGCACATCGCGCGCACTCAGCGCCGCAGCGGCCACCTCATCCTTGGTAGCGAAATGGTTGTAGATGCCCTTGCGGGACACGCCAGAGGTCTTCACCAGTAGATCCATGCCTGTGGCATGAATACCGTTCTGGTAAATGAGTTTCTCGGCGGTTGCGAGGATCTGGTCTCGATGATCTATCGTTGGTCTGCCCATGGATTAAATGTAGAACGATCGTTCTCTACATTCAAGCAGCAACTGCTGAATTTTCGAATAGATGAGTGAGCGCTGGGGAAAGGCAAGTAGCCGGCATATCACCGTGGGGGGGCCGAAGATGGCGGTGAGATCGGTGTCGGCGGCAACATGCCCGCAGTTGTAGCGATGAAGGCAAGGGATCAGGCTGCGAGCCAATCGCAACCGGAGCAGCCTTGTCGCCCCGGTTGTGTTCCCACTAACTATCCGCTGGCGGCGTACAGATCTACTCTGGATCGCGGGCGAGTGGTGTATCCGGGAGGGCGTTTATCTCGCGTCAGCCATATTGCATGGCCAACCAACCGCCCTCCCAGCTTCACATCACTCCACCGTAACCGACTTAGCCAAGTTCCGCGGCTGGTCGACATCAGTCCCCTTCAGCACCGCCACGTAGTACGACAGCAACTGCAGCGGGATGGTGTAGAGGATCGGCGCCAGCGCGTCGGCGATGTGCGGCACGTTGATCACGTGAATGCCTTCTGCATTGCTCATGCCGGCGTGCTCATCGGCAAACACTACCAGCTCACCGCCGCGGGCGCGGACTTCCTGCAGGTTGGACTTGAGCTTCTCCAGCAGTTCGTTGTTCGGCGCGACGGTGACTACCGGCATGTCGGCGTCTACCAGCGCCAGCGGGCCGTGCTTGAGCTCGCCAGCTGGGTAGGCTTCAGCGTGGATGTAGGAGATTTCCTTGAGCTTGAGCGCACCTTCCATGGCTACCGGGTACTGCGCGCCGCGGCCGAGGAACAGGGTGTGGTGCTTGTCGGCGAACAGCTCGGCGATCTTCTCGACCACGCCGTCCATCGCCAGCGCTTCGCCCAGGCGAGTCGGCAGGCGGCGCAGCTCTTCGACCAGCTCTGCTTCTACACCGGCTTCGAGGGTGCCACGTACGCGGCCGAGGGCCAGGGTGAGCAGCATCAGCGAGACCAGCTGGGTGGTGAAGGCCTTGGTCGAGGCAACGCCGATTTCCGGGCCAGCCAGGGTCAGCAAGGTCAGGTCGGACTCGCGCACCAGCGAGCTGATGCCGACGTTGCAGATGGCCAGGCTGCCAAGGAAGCCGAGCTCCTTGGCGTTGCGCAGGGCGGCCAAGGTGTCGGCAGTTTCGCCCGACTGGGAAATCGACACGAACAGGGTGTCTGGCTGCACCACGACCTTGCGGTAGCGGAACTCGCTGGCGACTTCGACCTGACAAGGAATGCCGGCCAGGCTTTCCAGCCAGTAACGGGCGACCATACCGGCGTGGTAGCTGGTGCCGCAGGCGACGATCTGCACATTGCGCACTTTGGCGAACAGCTCGGCGGCTTGTGGGCCGAAGGCTTGCACCAGCACATGGTCACCGCCCAGGCGGCCTTCAAGAGTGCGCTGCACCACCGCTGGCTGCTCGTGTATTTCCTTGAGCATGAAGTGGCGATAAGTGCCTTTGTCGGCTGCTTCAGCGCCTTCGTGGTACTGCACGGTTTCGCGTTGCACATGAGCGCCAGCCTGGTCCCAGATGGTGATCTGGTCGCGGCGGATTTCGGCGATGTCGCCCTCCTCCAGGTACATGAAGCGGTCAGTGACCTGGCGCAGGGCCAACTGGTCGGAGGCGAGGAAGTTTTCGCCGTGGCCGAGGCCGATCACCAGCGGGCTGCCGCTGCGTGCGGCGACCAGGCGGTCCGGCTGCTTGATGCTGATCAGCGCCAGGCCGTAGGCACCATGCAGGCGCTTGACCGCAGCCTTGAGGGCATCGGCCAGGTCTGGTGTGCTTTTCAGGGTGTGGTGAATCAGGTGGACGATGACTTCGGTGTCGGTCTGCGAGGCAAATACGTAACCCAGGCTTTTGAGCTCTTCGCGCAGCTCTTCGTGGTTTTCGATGATGCCGTTGTGCACCACCGCCAGTTCATCGCTGGAGAAATGCGGGTGGGCATTCTGCTCGGTCGGCGCGCCGTGGGTGGCCCAGCGGGTGTGGGCAATGCCCAGCTTGCCGGCAAGGGGCTCGGCGGCGACGGCGGCATCCAGCTCGCTGACCTTGCCGATGCGGCGGCGGCGTTGCAGCGCGCCGTTCTCGGTCAGCACAGCCAGGCCAGCGCTGTCGTAGCCACGGTACTCGAGGCGCTTGAGGCCTTCGATCAGAATGGTCGTGATATTACGTTCAGCAACGGCACCAACGATTCCACACATATTATTGCTCCTGGCTGATCGCGGCGCAGATCAGGTTAATGCCGCGGGCTTTGAATGCTTCGCGCGCCGCCATGGGCAGGCGCTCGTCTGTAATAAGGGTACTGATGCTGCTCCACGGCAGCTCCAGGTTAGGGATCTTGCGTCCGACCTTGTCCGACTCGACCATCACGATCACTTCGCGGGCAACTTCGGCCATCACGCGGCTCAAACCGAGCAGCTCGTTGAAGGTGGTGGTGCCACGCTGCAGGTCGATGCCATCGGCGCCGATGAACAACTGGTCGAAATCGTACGAGCGCAGTACCTGCTCGGCGACCTGGCCCTGGAACGACTCCGAATGCGGGTCCCAGGTGCCTCCGGTCATCAACAGCACCGGCTCGTGTTCAAGGTCACTGATGGCGCGGGCTACGTTGAGCGAGTTGGTCATCACCACCAGGCCGGGCTGGCGGCCCAGCTCAGGGATCATGGCGGCGGTGGTACTGCCGCTGTCGATGATGATCCGGGCGTGCTCGCGGATCCGCTCCACGGCGGCGCGAGCGATGGCCTGCTTGTACAGGGATACGGGTTGCACAGCTTCGGCCAGCAGCTCCTGCGGTACCGGTACCGCGCCGCCATAGCGACGCAGCAGCAGGCCATTGCTTTCGAGCGCAGCCAGATCCTTGCGGATGGTCACCTCGGAGGTTTCGAAACGCTTGGCCAGGTTATCCACACTCACCTCGCCTTGCTCGCTGAGCAGGGCAAGGATGTTATGACGGCGCTGGGGGGTGTTCCGTTTCGACATGACAGGTTAAGTTTCGATTCGAAAGATAAGTAGGCCAATCAAAACCTAACTCGGTGTCTTCGTCAAGCGTTCTTGCGCCTGTGGGTAACTTTCGAAACGGATTGTCACTTGTTGAAATCAGAAAGCCGACTTACTCACATAAGTCGGCTTTCTGATTAACGGCTGTGGATAAATCAGTTCTTGGTGATTTTCACAGGGCGCTTCCAGCCGTCGATATTGCGCTGACGGCTACGCGCGACTGCCAGCTGACCGGCCTCGACGTTTTGATTGATGGTCGAACCAGCCGCGGTAGTGGCGCCGTCCAGGATATCCACAGGCGCGACCAGCGAGTTGTTCGAGCCGATAAAGACGTCCGCGCCAAGCACTGTCTTGAATTTGTTGGCGCCATCGTAGTTGCAGGTGATGGTGCCGGCGCCAATATTGGTGCGTGCACCGACCTCAGCATCGCCCAGGTAGGTCAGGTGACCGACTTTGGCACCCTCGCCCAGATGAGCGTTCTTCAGCTCGACAAAGTTACCCACATGCGCTTTGGCATCCAGCACGCTGCCCGGGCGCAGGCGCGCAAACGGGCCAGCATCGCTGCCCTCGCCCAGCACCGCACCTTCGATATGGCTGTTGGCCTTGACCACAGCACCCTTGCGCAAGGTGCTGTTCTTGATCACACAGTTGGGGCCGATCTGCACGTCATCCTCGATCACCACCTTGCCTTCGAGAATCACGTTGACGTCGATCAGCACATCACGGCCGACCGTCACCTCGCCGCGCACATCGAAGCGGGCCGGATCACGCAGGGTCACGCCCAGCGCCATCAGGCGGCGACCTTCGCGCAGTTGGTAATGACGCTCGAGCTCGGACAGCTGGCGGCGGTCGTTGGCGCCCTGCACTTCCATGGCATCGTGCGGCTGCTCGGTAGCGACCACCAGGCCGTCTGCTACAGCCATGGCAATGACGTCGGTGAGGTAATACTCGCCCTGGGCATTGTTGTTGGACAAACGGCTCATCCAGTCGCTCAGGCGCGCAGCCGGCATGGCCAGGATTCCGGTGTTGCCCTCGGTGATCGCCTTCTGTGCCTCGCTGGCATCCTTGTGTTCGACGATCGCGGCAACCTGGCCCTGAGCATCGCGGACGATGCGGCCATAGCCGGTCGGGTCTTCCAGGTTGACGGTGAGCAGGCCCAATTGCTGTGGGCTGACCTGGGCCAGCAGACGCTGCAGGGTTTCCACTTCAATCAGCGGCACATCGCCGTACAGCACCAGCACGGTGTCAGCGGTCAGCGCCGGGATGGCCTGGGCGACGGCATGGCCGGTGCCCAGTTGCTTGTCTTGCAGGACGAAGTTGAGGTCGTCTGCTGCCAGGCGTTCACGAACCAGCTCGGCACCGTGGCCGATGACTACATGAATGCCTTGCGGCTTGAGCTGGCGCGCGCTGTGGATAACATGGCCGAGCATGGAGTTGCCGGCTACCGGGTGCAGCACTTTAGGCAGTGCCGAACGCATGCGGGTGCCCTGGCCTGCGGCGAGAATAACGATATCGAGTGACATTGACTGGCTACCAATCCGGGGCGGTCAGCGCTGTGACCGAAGAGAAATTTCGGAAAAAGAAAAAGGGTAGCCGAGGCTACCCTTTTACTCAATCGCAACGGAAGCGTCGGCCTAGGCCGATTACTTCCCTTTGCGCATCTGCTGGACGGTACGCAGCTGAGCTGCGGCCTCGGCCAGACGCGCGGCAGCAGCGCCGTAGTCGAAATCAGCGCTTTTGCTGTTCAGGGCGTTCTCGGCAGCCTTGAGGGCTGCTTGGGCCTGAGCTTCGTCCAGGTCGCCAGCACGTTGCACGGTATCGGCAAGCACCTTGACCATGTTCGGCTGGACCTCGAGGAAACCACCAGAGATGTAGAACACCTCTTGGGTGCCACCCTGCTTGGTCAGCGTGATCGGGCCTGGCTTGAGATTGGTGATCAGCGGCGCGTGGCCCGGAGCGATACCAAGATCACCCAGGTTACCGTGCGCAACTACCATCTCGACCAGACCGGAGAAAATCTCTCCTTCTGCGCTGACGATATCGCAATGGACTGTCATAGCCATCTGCTTGCCTCAACCTGATTGGCGCCCCTTGCGGGGCACCGGGATTACAGTTTCTTGGCTTTCTCAACAGCTTCTTCGATGCTGCCGACCATGTAGAACGCTTGTTCTGGCAGGTGGTCGTAGTCACCTTTGAGGATGCCGCTGAAGCCTGCGATGGTGTCTTTCAGGGAAACGTATTTGCCTGGAGAACCGGTGAAGACTTCGGCCACGAAGAACGGCTGGGACAAGAAGCGCTGAATCTTACGAGCGCGGGATACCAGCTGCTTGTCTGTTTCGGACAGTTCGTCCATACCCAGAATCGCAATGATGTCCTTCAGCTCTTTGTAGCGCTGCAGCACGTACTGAACGCCGCGAGCGGTATCGTAGTGCTCGTTGCCGATCACGTTCGGGTCCAGCTGGCGCGAAGTCGAGTCGAGTGGATCGACCGCTGGGTAGATACCCAGGGAGGCGATGTCACGGGACAGAACGACGGTGGCGTCCAAGTGGGCGAAGGTGGTCGCTGGCGACGGGTCGGTCAAGTCGTCCGCAGGCACGTATACGGCCTGGATCGAGGTGATCGAACCTTCCTTGGTCGAAGTGATGCGCTCTTGCAGTACGCCCATCTCTTCAGCCAGGGTCGGCTGGTAACCTACTGCCGAAGGCATACGGCCCAGCAGTGCGGATACTTCAGTACCGGCCAAGGTGTAACGATAGATGTTGTCGACGAACAGCAGAACGTCGTTACCTTCGTCACGGAACTTCTCGGCCATGGTCAGGCCGGTCAGCGCTACGCGCAGACGGTTGCCTGGTGGCTCGTTCATCTGACCGTAGACCAAGGCTACTTTGTCGAGAACGTTGGAGTCCTTCATCTCGTGGTAGAAGTCGTTACCCTCACGAGTACGCTCACCCACACCGGCGAACACGGAATAACCGCTGTGCTCGATGGCGATGTTACGGATCAGTTCCATCATGTTTACGGTCTTGCCGACACCGGCACCACCGAACAGACCAACCTTACCACCCTTGGCGAACGGGCAAACCAGGTCGATAACCTTGATCCCGGTTTCGAGAAGGTCGTTGCCGCCTGCCTGGTCAGCGAAGGAAGGTGCGTCGCGGTGAATACCCCAACGCTCTTCTTCGCCGATCGGGCCAGCTTCGTCGATCGGGTTGCCGAGCACGTCCATGATCCGGCCCAGGGTCGCTTTACCGACCGGGACAGAGATGGCAGCGCCGCTGTCGACTACAGCCAGACCGCGCTTCAAGCCTTCGGTCGAGCCCATCGCAATAGTACGAACCACGCCGTCGCCCAGCTGCTGCTGAACTTCCAGGGTGGTTTCCGCGCCTTGAACTTTCAGCGCGTTGTAAACACTCGGTACGCCGTCACGTGGGAATTCCACGTCGATGACGGCGCCGATGATCTGAACGATACGTCCGCTACTCATAGCTGGATCCTCTGAATTTTTGAACCGTTAAACCGCGGCAGCGCCGCCGACGATTTCCGAGATCTCCTGGGTGATCGCAGCCTGACGCGCCTTGTTGTAGATCAGCTGGAGGTCGCTGATCAGGTCACCGGCGTTGTCTGTGGCGTTTTTCATGGCGATCATCCGGGCAGCCTGTTCGGCCGCGTTGTTCTCGACCACCGCCTGGTAGACCTGCGACTCCACGTAACGCACCATCAAGCCGTCCAGCAGCTCTTTGGCATCGGGTTCGTAGAGGTAGTCCCAGTGGTGCTTGAGTTCTTGATCCGGGGTTGCCACCAACGGTACCAACTGCTCGACCGTCGGACTTTGCGTCATGGTATTGATGAACTTGTTCGATACCACCGAAAGGCGGTCGATACGGCCATCCAGGTAGGCGTCCAGCATGACCTTGACGGAACCGATCAGATCATTGATCGACGGTTCTTCGCCCAGATGGCTGATTGCAGCTACCACGTTGCCGCCAAAGATGCGGAAGAAAGTCGCACCCTTGCTACCGATCACGCACAGGTCGATTTCAACACCCTGCTCGCGATTGGCGTTCATGTCCTTGACCAGGGCCTTGAACAGGTTGGTATTCAAGCCACCGCACAGACCACGGTCACTGCTCACCACGATATAACCGACGCGCTTTACGGCACGTTCGATCATGAACGGGTGGCGGTATTCCGGGTTGGCGTTGGCCAGATGACCGATCACCTGGCGGATACGCTCCGCATAGGGACGGCTAGCAGCCATGCGCATTTGAGCCCTGCGCATTTTGCTGACCGCCACTTTCTCCATGGCGCTGGTAATCTTTTGCGTGCTTTTGATGCTCGCAATCTTACTGCGAATCTCTTTTGCGCCTGCCATGTATCACCTATCAGGTTAGCAAGCGGGGGCCGAAGCCCCCGCCGCGGCTTACCAGGTTTGGGTGGCCTTGAACTTCTCGATACCGGCTTTGATGCCCGAATCGATTTCGTCGTTGAAGTCACCCTTCACGTTGATCTTGGCCATCAAATCGGCGTGATCACGGTTGAAGTAGGCGATCAGCGCTTGTTCGAAGCTGCCAACCTTGGCGATTTCAACGTCGGTCAGGAACCCACGCTCAGCGGCATACAGCGACAGCGCCATGTCCGCGATGGACATTGGAGCGTATTGCTTCTGCTTCATCAGCTCGGTTACACGTTGACCGTGCTCGAGCTGCTTGCGGGTGGCTTCGTCCAGGTCAGATGCGAACTGGGCGAATGCAGCCAGTTCACGGTACTGAGCCAGGGCGGTACGGATGCCACCGGAGAGCTTCTTGATGATCTTGGTCTGAGCGGCACCACCTACGCGGGATACCGAAACACCGGCGTTCACTGCAGGGCGGATGCCCGAGT